>NC_016943.1:0-1218835 GCF_000284015.1 Blastococcus saxobsidens DD2 | reverse complement strand
TCCAGCGCCTCCAGCGCGGCGCGCACGTCGGCGGTCGTCCACAGCCGCGGGTTGTCGACGCCGGCGTGCCGGCTGGCCCGGGCGATCGCCAGCAGCAGCGAGCGAGGGTCGAGGGTGGCGACGTGGTCGCCCTCGCCGAGGTCGCCGTCGGCCGGGTCCAGGCCGGTCACCTCGCCCACCAGGACGGTCAGGCGGGCGATCCGCCCGGGTTCCAGGCCGGCGCGCCGCAGCTTCACCGCGGTGTCCATGCCCGCGCGCATCAGCCCGTCCAGGGGGGTCGATCCACCACCGGCCAGCTGCAGCACCTGGCTGGGCCCGTCGTCGGCGGCGATGGTCCAGCTGCCCTCGGGCGTCGCCCTGACCACGCCGGACTGCCGGACCACCTCGGCGACGCGGATCACCGCGATCCCCTCGGGGACCAGCAGGACCGCGTCCGACTGACGGCGGCCCAGCGGCCCGTCGACCAGCGGCAGGGAGGCCACCACGGCCGCGCGCACCGAGCCGCCGGTGTCCCACCGGGCGAGCTCGCCGAAGAAGGCACGCTCCCCCGCCGTCTGCAGCGGCGCCGGGATCAGGGCCAGCACGTCGTCGTCCTCCGGGCGGTCGGATCCTGCGGTCGGGCCGCCTCCGCGCGCGGTTCGGTCACCGGCGCGGCGACCGCCCCCGTGACGCAGCCACGCCCGACGCTACGTCATCGGCGCGAGGGAATCGGCGCTCCGCGCCGGTCCGGCGGATCAGACGACGGCACGCTCCGGCGTGGCGGCCGGCTCGTCGGCGGCCCGCCAGCGGGCCAGCCACGCACTGCCGGCCAGCGCGTCCACCCCGGCCCACAGCACCGCGAACGCGACGGCGACCGGGAGCGCCGACCACCAGCTCCACGGGGGCAGCAGGCCGAGCATCTCCAGCGGAAAGGCGACGGCGTACACCCCGGCGGCGACCACGAGCCCGGCCGCCCAGCCGGGGATGCGGCGGGTGACGGCGACGTCGACGAGCACCGCGCCGACGATCAGCACCACCGGCAGCACCGAGGGCGGGAAGCCCATCGCGACCAGGCCCAGCCACATGACCCCGCGATAGCCGAGGTACACGACGGCGACCACGGTCGCCGTCCACCGCAGGCCGACCACCTTGCGGGCCACCACCAGGGAGAGCAGGCCGGCGCAGACCAGCCACGCCGGGTGCACCCAGGAGGACACCGGCAGCATGAACATCGTCGGTGTCTGCCCCTGCGCGGCGGCGAAGTCCAGCAGCGAGGGCTCGGCCGTCGTCCGCCCGGCGTTGTAGGCCTCCAGCGACAGCACCCCGTACTCCTGGTGCTGGTTGGGGAAGACCACGTTCTCGACGAAGAACAGCCACAGGCCGAGGGAGACCAGGTCGCGCAGGCGGCCGGGTGCGGCGTACAGCCACCAGCCGCGCAGCGCCCCGGCCAGCATGATGGCCGTCCCCAGGTAGAGCAGCGCGTGGCTGGGGCTCCAGCTGGTGATGTCCAGGCCGTTGATCCGGTGGTTGAGGATGTCCACCGGGATCGCGACCAGGAAGGTGCCGATGCCCACCTGCATCAGCCGCAGCGCCCGCTGGTCGACGCCGTAGCCGCTGTAGCTGTGGAACAGCACCAGGACGACGACGCCCGCGGTGCCGACCGTGTTCAGCAGGTGCGGGGGCGCGAGGTCGTCCCGCAGCCACATGAAGTGCCACGAGACGTCCCAGGACGACCCGACCATCTTCAGCAGGAAGGCGGCCAGCCAGGCGGTGTAGATCCAGCGCAGCTCGTGCTGAGTGGTCGCGCGGCCGGGGCGGCCGGGGGTCATGTAGGCGAACCAGAGCCATCGGACCAGCGCCACCGGGTGGACCAGGCCGGCGCGGAGCGTGCCCGGCGCCTGCGGCACGGCAGGGGCGGCGGGGGCAGGAGCAGTGGACACGGCGAGGCTTCCTGACGGCGGGTGTTCCGGCGACCCTAGCGAGGATGCGGCCCGATGCCGAGCCTTCCGCGCCGTGCCGTCGCAGGCGGCGCGACGGAGGCGGACACCCGGGGCGCGCGGTGCACACGGTGCGTAATGTCGGGCGACGTGGCGGAGAGCGCGGGACACCTGGTCTGGATCGACTGCGAGATGACCGGGCTGGACATCGTCAAGGACAAGCTGATCGAGGTCGCCGTCGTGGTGACCGACTCGGAGCTGAACGTCCTGGACCCGGGCCTGGACCTGATCATCGCGGCCGACGACGCCGACCTGGACGGCATGGACGACGTCGTCGTCGAGATGCACCGGAAGTCAGGGCTCACCGACGCCGTCCGGGCCTCCTCGCTCACCGTCGCCGAGGCCGAGCAGCAGCTGCTGGCCTACATCAAGCGCTGGGTGCCGGAGCGCCGGACCGCCCCGCTGTGCGGAAACTCGATCGGCACAGACCGCGGCTTCCTGGCCCGCGACATGCCGGAGCTCGACGACCACCTGCACTACCGGATGGTCGACGTCTCCTCGATCAAGGAGCTGGCCCGCCGCTGGTTCCCGCGGGTCTACTTCGCCCAGCCGCCGAAGGGGCTCGCCCACCGTGCGCTGGCCGACATCATCGAGTCGGTGCGCGAGCTGGCGTACTACCGGCGCACTCTGTTCGTCGCGGCGCCCGGGCCCAGCAGCGACCGGGCGAAGAAGGCCTCCGACGCGGTGGTCGGCTCGTTCGCCGACCTGCTGGCGGCCGGGGACGCCGGGCACGCCTGACCCAGGCGACTCCCCCGGTGGACCGCCGCCGGGTCTCCGGTATCGTTGGCCCGTTCCCTCCGGCGCTCTGCGTCCGGGCGGAGGCACGGTGGGTGTAGCTCAGTCGGTAGAGCACCAGGTTGTGATCCTGGGTGTCGCGGGTTCGAGCCCCGTCACTCACCCCACGCGGTGGAGGCCCTGGTCAGTTCGCTGACCAGGGCCTTCATCCGTTCCGGCGCCGTCCGCGACGGCACTTGGGACGCCGTCCACCGCGACCCCTCGCATCAACTCGGTCAGCGGCTGTCGTAGCCGGCGAAGTATTCCGTGCCCATCGTTGTCCGGCCGAAGCCCGTCACGCCGCCGATGTCAGCAGCCCGACCCGGCGTCTCCTTCCGCACCTGGTCCAGGGACCGGCCGGTGGCCTCGACCCGCCCCGCGAGGACCCGCTCGATCCGCTCCCCCCACGACGGCGCCGGGGTGGATGGCGTTGGAGGTGATGCCGTAGGCCGGAGCTGATCAACGCCCTGCCGCTGCGCGGAACCTCCTGGGTGGTCAGCACCGTGCCCGACCGGTCGGTGAACCTGGCGCTGCTGCACGGGCTCGACCAGGCCGACTTCACCGGCAAGGTCGCCCTGACCGCGCACAACGACCACGATGCGGAGCAGCTGGAGGCCGCCGGCGTCGACGTCGTGCTGCGGCCCTTCCACGCCGCCGCCGACAGCGGAGCCGCGCTCCTCCTCGACGAGGTCGAGACCCGAGGACACCGCAACGGCACAGCTCTCGACTGAGGCACCGGGGCGTCGTACGCGGGGACGCGCCGCGCGTGCGCCCGCTCAGGAACCGCTACGGCAGGCGACCTGCACCGGCCGAGGGCCCTGATGTCGGTCCAGTCGGTCAGCGGGATGCCAGCCACGCAGGCCGAGGTGAACCCACCGGTCGAGCTGCTCGCCGGCAGATCATCGCCGTCCGCGAGGACGGCGGCGAGCCCCCCCACCACGTCACCGCTCTGCTCGATGCCCACGCCGCCGACCTCGACCAGCGGATCGCCGAGCTCACCGCCCTCCGCGAGGACATCCGGGGGCTGCGTGACCGCGCCGACGGCTCGGACCCCGCCCGTTGCGCGGAGGACATGGTGTGTCACGTCCTCCCGGTGGACCGCCCTCCCGGACCGCCGGAGGAACCCGGTCGCTGAGCGAGGGCGCCCCGGCTCCGGCTGGTCGGTGCCGCAGCGCCGGGCGACGTCCGGCTGACGAGTTGCCCCGGCCGGGGCTCAGACCAGGCCGGTGATGGTGATACCGGCGCGGCCGGCGGCCTCGGCGACGAGGTCCAGTCCGCGGCCGGCCCCGAGGGTCAGCGGGACCTCCGGGGCAACCTCCAGCTCCTCGACCTGGACCCGGTCGCCGAACAGGACCAGGGCACGGCCGATGTCGCGCTGGCGGGAGACCCACAGCAGCCCGTCGACGCCGTGCGGGTGGGCGTGCAGAGCCCGGGCCCAGGCGGCGGTGTCGGGGTAGCTGCGCGCGTCGGAATCGATGAGCTCCCCGCGGGTCAGCTCGAGCCGGCGCAGCCCCTCGCTGGTCAGGTCGACCAGCGTGAGATCGCGCTTGGGGGCGAGGGCGACCACGACGCGGTGCAGCAGCTTCGCGTGCGGCACCCGCTTCACCCCGCGGGTCGGCACGTCGTGGAACACGGTCTCGAACACGGCCCCGTCGACGTCGCCGACGCCGTAGAGCACCGGCAGGGGCTCGGTGTCGCCGTCCGGGGTGAAGGGATGGAAGCGGCCGCGGTGGGCGTCGTCGCCGGCGTGGAACTGGCGGGAACCCCAGCCGATGTCGTAGCAGCGGTGGAACCTCTCCCCCGCCCCCCAGGTGGTCAGCAGCGGGTCCAGGCTGTCCGGGGCAGCCGGCGCCGGCACGGCGACCGGCGCCGGGACCCGCGAATGCGGTCGCGCAGCAGGCACCTTCGGTGCTCAGGTGAGGATCTCGTCAGCGAGGCGACGGGCCGCCTCCACGACGAGTTCGGAGTCACTGTCGAGCACGTCGACGGGGCGCTCCCCGCCGAGCCAGTCGCTGCTGCCGGTGAACCACAGGGCCAGCTCCCACCCGGACAGCCGGTCACCGACGGCGGCCAGCACGTCGGCGATGACCGGCCGCGGCCGGCCGTTCCCACCGAACTGGAAGCCCGGGAAGCGCTGCGCCCCGTCCACCTCGACGGCGAACGCCTTCCGCTGGTTGCGCAGCCGGTTCGCCGTGGCAGCCCGGTTGCTCGCGGTGGAACCGGTGAGCTCGGCGACCTGGGTGCTGGACAGCAGACCGAACTCGTCGGCCAGCTCGGCCTGTGCCTGCGCGTTGCGCTGCACCTGCTCGAGCACCGCCGGCGACATGGTCAGACGTCCGGCCGGCAACAGCGCACGCAGGACCTCCTCGCGGGTGCTGTGGGCGTCCCGGATCGAGAGGTACAGCACGTGCAGCAGGTCGGTCAGCTCCGCGGCCTCCTCGGCGTCGCGGGCGGCGACGGCCACGACGAACGGGTCCGGCTGACCGGTCTTCCGCCGCAGGTTGAGGCACTGCGCGGCCACCTTCGAGGCCATCGCGCCCGTGAGGGTCGCGATGGAGTGGGCGGTCAGCGCAGTCATGTGCACCACGATGAGACAAGTGATAGCGTCCGTCAAGACTCACTGACATCACCTGCGGGGACGAGGGCGGTGGGCCCTCAGCTGGCTCCACCGCCCTTGACGCGGCTGGGCAATCACCGCCACCGCGTCGGTGTCACGGGGCGTTCCGGGCCGGCGCCTCGCCACCTTCCAGGTCGCCCTCGGTGTCCAGGTAGGCCTGCTGGAGCTCGGCCAGCAGCGCCGGGTCCGGTTCGGCCCACATCGCCCGGTCGACCGCCTCGAGCAGCCGCTCGGCGATCCCGTGCAGCGCCCATGGGTTCGACGTCTCCAGGAACTCGCGGTTCTCCGAGTCGAGGACGTAGGTCTGCGCGAGCTTCTCGTACATCCAGTCGGCGACCACGCCGGTGGTGGCGTCGTAGCCGAAGAGGTAGTCGACCGTGGCCGCGAGCTCGAAGGCGCCCTTGTAGCCGTGCCGGCGCATCGCCGCGAGCCACTTCGGGTTGACCACCCGCGCGCGGAACACCCGCGCGGTCTCCTCGGTCAGCGAGCGGGTCCGGACCGACTCCGGCCGCGTGGAGTCCCCGATGTAGGCAGCCGGAGCCCGACCGGTCAAGGCACGGACGGTCGCGACCATGCCGCCGTGGTACTGGAAGTAGTCGTCGGAGTCGGCGATGTCGTGCTCACGGGTGTCCACGTTCTTGGCCGCCACCGCGATCCGCTCGTACGCCGCCTCCATGTCCGGCCGGGCCTGCACGCCGTCGAGGTCGCGGCCGTAGGCGTAGCCGCCCCACACCGCGTACACCTCGGCCAGGTCGGCGTCCCCGCGCCAGTTGCGGGAGTCGATGAGCGACAGCAGCCCCGCCCCGTAGGCCCCCGGCTTCGAGCCGAACACGCGGGTGGTCGCGCGCCGCCGGTCGCCGTGCGTGGCGACGTCGGCCTCGACGTGCGCCTTCACGAAGTTGACGTCGGCGGGCTCGTCCAGTCCGGCGGCCAGGGTCACCGCGTCGTCGAGCATGGTCACCACGTGGGGAAAGGCGTCCCGGAAGAAACCGCTGATCCGCACGGTGACGTCGATCCGCGGGCGTCCCAGCTCGTCGAGCGGGATCGGCTCCAGGCCGGTGATCCGCCGCGATGCCTCGTCCCACACGGGCCGCACCCCGAGCAGGGCCAGCACCTCGGCGATGTCGTCCCCCGACGTCCGCATCGCCGAGGTGCCCCACACGGACAGCCCGACCGAGCGCGGGTACTCCCCGGTGTCGGCCCGGTAGCGGTCGACGAGGGACTCGGCCATCGCCTGCCCGGTCTCCCAGGCCAGCCGTGAGGGCACCGCGCGGGGGTCGACGGTGTAGAAGTTCCTGCCCGTCGGCAGCACGTTGATCAGCCCGCGCAGCGGCGAGCCCGACGGTCCCGCGGGCACGTAGCCGCCCTCGAGGGCGTGCAGGGTCGCGTCGAGTTCGTCGGTGGTCCGCTCGAGCCGGGGCACCACCTCGGCGACGGCGAACCGCAGGACGGCGGCCACCCCGTCGTCGTCCCGGTCGAGCACGTCGCGGACGACGTCGTCCACGGCTTCGGCGATCCAGCCTCGCTCTTCCATGCCGCTCACCAGCGCGTCGGCCAGGGCCTCGACGGCGTCGGTGGCCTTGAGCCCGGCGGTGCCGTCCTCCACGAGACCCAGGGCCTCGCGCAGGCCGGGGAGCGCCACCGAGCCGCCCCAGATCTGGCGGGCGCGCAGCATCGCGAGCACCAGGTCGACGCGGTTCGCACCCGTAGGCGGGGACCCGAGCACGTGCAGGCCGTCGCGGATCTGGGAGTCCTTGATCTCGCACAGCCAGCCGTCGACGTGCAGGATCATCTCGTCGAAGTGGTCGTCCTCCGGACGCTCGTTCAGCCCCAGGTCGGAGTCGAGCTTCGCCGCCTGCAGCAGCGTCCAGATCTGCGCCCGGACGGCGGGCAGCTTGCCCGGGTCCATCGCCGCGATGTTGGCGTGCTCGTCGAGCAGCTGCTCCAGCCGCGCAATGTCGCCGTAGGAGTCCGCGCGGGCCATCGGCGGCACCATGTGGTCGACCAGCGTCGCGTGCGCCCGGCGCTTGGCCTGTGACCCCTCCCCCGGGTCGTTGACCAGGAACGGGTAGATCAACGGCAGATCGCCGAGGGCGGCATCCGGCCCGCACGAAGGGGACAGGCCCACGGTCTTCCCCGGCAGCCACTCGAGGTTGCCGTGCTTGCCGACGTGCACCAGCGCGTGCGCCCCGAAGACCGACCGAAGCCACCAGTACGCGGCCAGGTAGTGGTGGGACGGCGGCAGGTCCGGGTCGTGGTAGATCGCGATCGGGTTCTCCCCGAAACCGCGCGGCGGCTGCACCATCACCACGACGTTGCCGGAGCGCAGCGCGGCGAAGACGATGTCGTCGCCGTCCACGAACAGCGACCCCGGCGCCGGGCCCCAGTGCTCTTCCATCGCGACGCGCAGGTCCGCCGGCAGGGTCTCGAAGAACGCCCGGTACTCGGCCGCGGGAATGCGCACCGGGTTGCCCGAGAGCTGCTCCTCGGTGAGCCAGTCGGCGTCCTGCCCGCCGGCAGCGATGAGGGCGTGCACCAGGGCGTCCCCGTCGAGGTCGGCCACACCCGGCAGGGCGTCGGGACCGTCGAAGGGACCGATGTCGTAGCCCTGCCCGGCCATCGCGGCGAGCAGGCGGACGACCGACGCGGGGGTGTCGAGGCCGACGGCGTTGCCGATGCGGGCGTGCTTGGTCGGATAGGCCGACAGCATCACGACGATCCGCCGCTCGGCGGGCGGAGTGTGCCGCAACCGGGCGTGCGCGACCGCGGTGCCGGCCACGCGGGCCGCCCGCTCCGGGTCGGCGACGTAGTGGGTCAGCCCGTCGGCGTCGGTCTCCTTGAAGGAGAAGGGCACGCTGATCAGCCGGCCGTCGAACTCGGGGATCGCGACCTGGTTGCCGACGTCGAGAGGTGAGAGCCCGTCGTCGTCGGCGGCCCACTCCTCGCGCGACCGCGTCAGGCACAGACCCTGGATCACCGGCACGTCCAGGGCGGCGAGCTCGCCGACGTCCCAGGCGCCGTCGTCCCCACCTGCCTGCGCGGTCGCGGGCCGCGCACCCCCGGCCGCGAGCACCGTGACGACCATGGCGTCGGCGCTCCGCAACGTCTCCAGCAGTCCCGGGTCGACCGACCGCAGCGACGAGGTGAACACCGGGAGCGCCTGCCCGCCGGCGTCCTCGATCGCGCCGCACAGCGCCTCGACGAAGTCGGTGTTCCCGGCCAGGTGGTGGGCCCGGTAGTAGAGGGCGGCCACCCGCGGGCCGCTCGTCGTCCTGGCCGTCCGGTCGAGCACCCCCCAGTCCGGAGCGACCACCGGCGGCTCGAACCCCTCGCCGGTGAGCAGCACGGTGTCGGAGAGGAACCGGTGCAGCTGGGTCAGGTTGTCCGGTCCGCCCTGGGCGAGGTAGCCGTGCGCCTCGGTCGCCACGCCCATCGGCGCGGTGGAGAGCTCCATGAGCTCGGCGTCGGGCACCTGCTCCCCGCCGAGGACCACGACCGGCGCGGGGCCGGCCAGCAGCGGGGCCAGCAGCTCCTCGTACTGCCGCCGGACCCCGAGGATCCGGACGACGACCAACGGGCTGCCCGCCACGAGGGCCGCCACCGCGGCATCGTCCAGGCGCGCGGGATTGCCCAGCCGCCAGCCGGCGCCCGACGCGCGGGCGGACAGCAGGTCGGTGTCGCTGGTGGACAGCAGGGTGAAGGCAGGGTCGCTCACGGCGCGTTCCTCACTCGGGGTCCGCGCCCCGGGTCGTCGGGCACGGCAGCCGGAGTGTCTGGCTCACCCGTGCTCCTGAGGGTGCAGAGCCGGGCTCACAGTGGCGGGACCGCGTCGGGCTTGCACCGACTTCCTCGCTGACTGCCGTGATGACGGGACCGTACCTGGCGCCCGGGGCCGCAGTAGCCTCGCCAGGGCCATGACCGCTGCCCGCCCGCTTCGCGACCGGGCGGATGCGTGCCCCGGCGCGCTGCAGACGCACGCCGCCGCCGACGGCGCCCTGGCACGGGTCCGGGTTCCCGGAGGCACGCTGACCCCGGCCCAGCTGCTCGTCCTGAGCGCGGCCGCGCGCGAACTGGGCGACGGCGCGCTGGAGCTGACCAGCCGGGGGAACGTCCAGCTCCGCGGCCTGCGCGCGGGCGCCGGGCCGGAGCTCGGCGATCGGCTGGCCGCGATCGGCCTGCTGCCCAGCGCTACCCATGAAACCGCGCGCAACGTCCTGGCGAGCGTGCTGAGCGGCCGGGTGGGCGGGCTGCTCGACGTGCGGACCTGGGTGCCGGCCTTCGACGCGGGGCTCTGCGCCGACCCGCGGCTGGCGGACCTGCCCGGCCGGTACCTCGCAGCCTTCGACGACGGTCGCGGCGACGTCGCGGGGCTGGGCGCCGACGTCGGGCTCCTGGCCCTCGACGAGCGGACCGTGGCGCTGCTGCTCGCCGGCGCCGACACGGGGATGCGCGCCGGTCCCGACGACGCCGTCGCGCTGTCGCTCGCCGCGACCCGCGCCTTCCTCGACGTGCGCGCACAACAGGGCGGCACCGCCTGGCGGATCGCCGACCTCGCCGCGGGGCCCGCCCGGGTCGCGGCGGCGCTCCCGGGGTTCCGCTCCCCCGCCGTCGCCGTGCCGGCGGCGCCGACGGACGCTCCGGCCGGTGCGGTCGCGCAGGACGACGGGCGCACCGCGCTGGTCGCCGTCGTCCCGCTGGGCCGGCTCACCGCTGCCCAGGCCGAGCTCCTGGCCCGCACGTCCGGCGGCGAGCTCCAGGTGACGCCCTGGCGCAGCGTCGTGCTGCCGGACCTGGCCGACGCGCGGGCCGCCGCGGAGCTGGCCGCGGCCGGACTGGTCCTCGATCCCGGGAGCGCCTGGCTGCGGGTGACCGCCTGCGCGGGACGACCCGGTTGCGCGAAGTCGCTGGCCGACGTGCGCGCCGACGCCACCGCCGCGGTGCGCGCCGGCTCGCTCCCCGCCGAGGGGGCCCGCCAGCACTGGGTCGGCTGCGCGCGGCGCTGCGGCCGCCCCTCCGGCGACGTCGTCGACGTCGTGGCGACCGCCGCCGGTTACCGGATCGGCTGAACGGTCACTTCCGCCAGAAGAGGTGGTGCGTCACCCCGCTCGAGCTGGGGACGACGTCGGCGTGGAAGCGGTCGAGCAGTTCGTCGGGCGACTCCCAGAGCCGTGACCCGGCCCCGAGCTCGACCGGGGAGACCGCCACGTGCAGGGTGTCGACGAGGTCGGCGTCGAGGAACTCCCGGATGACCGTGGCGCCACCCCCGAGCCGGACATCCCTGCCGTCCGCCGCCTGCCGCGCCTGCTCCAGGACCGTGGCCGGGTCGCCGTCCACGAAGTGGAACGTGGTGTCCGACAGCGCGAACGACGGCCGCGGGTGGTGCGTCATGACGAACACGGGCGTGTGGAACGGCGGCTCGTCCCCCCACCACCCCTGCCACTCGTGGTCCGGCCAGGAACCGCGCTGCGCGCTGAACTTGTTCCGCCCCATGATCTCGGCGCCGATGCCGTGCGCGAAGTCCCGCGTGAAGTAGTCGTCGAGCCCGCGACTGCCTCCGGGGTCGGCGCGGTTGGGGAAACTCGCCGTGGCCAGCGCCCACGCCATCAGCTCACCGGGATCGGCGTGCCCGAACGGTCGCTCCAGGCTCTGGTTCTCACCGGCTCCGAAACCGTCCCTGGAGACGGTGAAGTTCTGGACTCTCAGCAGCTGTCCCACGGGGTCCTCCTGACCGGTCGACGATGGTTGGACCCGCCATGCCGGCCGAACTCATCGCCGGCTCGGACCCAGGCGGCCCGGGCCGGTCCGCGGCGGGCTGCCGTCGGACGGGACGTAGCCTCCCCCCGCACGGCGCTGGACCGCGCCGGCACGGAGTGCGATGGAGACCCCAGCACATGTACGAGTACGAGAAGGACGGCGCCGAGATCTACCGGCAGTCGTTCGCCACCATCCGGGCCGAGGCCGACCTCGCCGCCCTGCCCGAGGACGTCGCCCGGGTCGCGGTGCGCATGATCCACGCCTGCGGGCAGGTCGACCTGGTGCAGGACCTGGCCTTCTCCCCCGCCGTCGTCGGGCGCGCCCGGGACGCGCTGGACGCGGGCGCACCCGTGCTCTGCGACGTCCGGATGGTCGCCTCCGGCATCACGCGACGGCGCCTGCCGAAGGACAACGACGTGGTGTGCACGCTGGACGACCCGCGCATCCCCGCACTGGCCGCCGAGCTCGGCACCACCCGCACCGCCGCCGCGCTGGAGCTCTGGGCCGACCGGCTCGACGGCGCGGTCGTCGCCATCGGCAATGCCCCGACCGCGCTCTTCCACCTGCTGGAGATGGTCGCGGCGGGAGCGCCGCGACCGGCCGCCGTCCTGGGCATCCCGGTCGGTTTCATCGGCGCGGCCGAGTCCAAGGACGCCCTGGCCGCCTCCGACCTCGACTTCCTCGTGGTCCGGGGCCGCCGCGGCGGCAGCGCGATCACCGCCGCCGCCGTGAACGCGATCGCGAGCGATATCGAATGAGCGGACAGGGACGTGAGCATCGCAGCGAGGAACGAGCGAGGAGCGGAGCGGCCTGCGGGAGCGGGAGGCAGAGCGTGAGCGGCCGCCTGTACGGGGTCGGGCTGGGCCCCGGCGACCCGGATCTGGTCACCGTCAAGGCCGCCCGGCTGATCGGCGCCGCGGACGTCGTCGCCTTCCACGCCGCCCGGCACGGCCGCTCGGTCGCCCGGGGCATCGCCGCGCCCTACCTGCGCGAGGGGCAGGTCGAGGAGCTGCTCGTCTACCCGGTGACGACCGAGACCACCGATCACCCCGGTGGCTACCAGGGCGCCATCGACGAGTTCTACGAGGCCGCCGCCGCGCGGCTGGCCGCCCACCTGGACGCCGGTCGCGACGTCGTGGTCCTCGCCGAGGGCGACCCGTTCTTCTACGGCTCGTACATGCACATGCACAAGCGGCTCGCGCACCGGTACCCGACCGAGGTCGTCCCGGGCGTGACCAGCGTCAGCGGCGCCGCCGCGGCCGTCGGCCGGCCGCTGGTCGAGCGCGACGAGGTGCTCACCGTCCTGCCCGGCACGCTGGGCGCCGACGAGCTCGCCGAGCGGCTGTCGACGACCGACTCGGCCGCGGTGATGAAGCTGGGCCGCACGTTCCCGCAGGTCCGCGAGGCCTTCGACCGAGCCGGCGTCCTCGACCGGGCCCTCTACGTCGAGCGCGCGACGACCGACGGGCAGCGGACGATGCCGCTGGCCGAGGTGGACCCGGCGAGCGTGCCGTACTTCTCCCTGGCCCTGCTGCCCAGCCCGCTGACCGACGAGATGCCGGTGACCGAGCGGGTGGCCGGGGACGACGAGCCGGCGGGCGAGGTCGTCGTGGTGGGTCTCGGCCCCGGTGCGCGGTACTGGACGACGCCCGAGGCCGCCGACGCGCTCGCCGCCGCCGAGGTGCTGATCGGCTACGGCCCCTACCTGGACCGGGTGCCAGCCAACCCCCGCCAGGAACGGTTTCCGACCGACAACCGGGTGGAGGCCGAGCGGGCCGCCCACGCGCTGGAGCTCGCCCGGTCGGGACGGCGGGTCGCGGTGGTGTCCAGCGGCGACCCCGGCGTCTTCGCCATGGCGGCCGCCGTGCTGGAGGTGGCCGGCCGGCCGGAGTTCGCGGACGTCCCGGTGCGGATCGTGCCGGGGCTCACCGCCGCGCAGGCCGTCGCGTCACGGGCCGGGGCTCCGCTCGGGCACGACTTCTGCGTGCTGTCGCTCTCCGACGTCCTCAAGCCGTGGGACGTCGTGGTCGACCGGCTCCGCCACGCAGCAGCCGCCGACCTGGCGATCGCCCTCTACAACCCCCGGTCCAAGCACCGCCCGCACCAGCTCGGCGAGGCGCGGGACGTGCTGCTGGAGGTCCGTTCGCCGGACACGGTGGTCGTCGTCGGCCATGACGTCGGCGGGCCCGAGGAGCAGCTCACCGTGACGACCCTGGGCGACCTGGACCCCGAGACCGTCGACATGCGCTGCCTGCTGATCATCGGCTCCTCGCGCACCCGGATGGGACCGTCCGGCCAAGTGTGGACGCCGCGGACCTATCCCGAGTGACGACCCGCCCGGCGGATGCGAGTCAAGAGTCAGCGGCCGGCACGTATACGCGCGCACGTGTGTTGCCCACTGCCCGAACCAGCCCCTCGGATGTCAGGTCCACAAGAAGTCCCTTGACGATTTCCCGGGGCACATGCAGTTCATCGGCTGCTTCCGCGACAGACAGGCGACGCCGCGACTGCACCAGATCGACCAGTTGTTCGCGCCGGCGAGCCTGCGCGGCAATGCCGTACGAACCCACACGCGCCACGATCTCTCGGCTCAGCTCGTAGTAGGTCCCCCCGCGCTCGCCCACTTGGACCAGAAGCGCCTTGAAGAACATTCCCCGCAGGAGACTGGGAACATCGACGTCCGGACCCAGGAGCGCACGGACGCTGCGGCGCGTGACGCGCCCCTCATGACGGGCCAGGACGAGCACGCGACGCTCGTCTGTGGTCATCTGCGTCGCGCTCAGCATGGAAAGCCAGACCTGGTCGTCGAGGCTCACAGGGGACTCGCTCCGCAAGGTCACCGTGACGGAGGCATCCGTGGCGGACCACGTCGGGTCGGGCAGTAGACGCCCCGCCATTCCCTCGTACATGCGGTCCACCCCCTCCCCGAACTCATCGACCAGCTCGAGACTCTTCAAAGCACCCATCAGGCGGGAGTTGCGGGAGAAATGTTCGTCTCTGAGATTCTCCAGCGTCACATGCCCCGCAAGTCCGCCTGGACTACGCACTTCCAAGCGGTCGGAGAACAAAGTGACATCAACCGTTCCGCCAGAAAGTTGATAATCGCGGTGCGCCAAGGCATTGAGCAGCGCTTCTCGAAGCACCTCGCGAGGGAAAGTAGGAATAACCTCGCGCCGAAGGCCTACCACGGCCTCGTGACGCTCGCCGGCATTCTCGATCAGCGCAACCAATTCTTCGACCAGGCGGGACAAGGGCGCACTCAGCGTGTGCCTAGACCGTGATGCTCCGGTGCGCGTCGGGGCACCCTGACGGTCGACGAACTGGACACGCGCACCTTTGATGTGAACATCTGGACTCACGCAGGCCAGGACGACGCCGGCGACCGTCGGCACGAGCTGGCCTGCCCGCTCAACAGCGAGACCGAGCTCAGCCATGTTTTTCAGCGCTGCCCGCCGGGTCACCCTGGGACGCTTTTGTGCAGCCAGTAGTTGATTCAAGGCGTCGAGATCGATGTCAGCGACTCCGACACCGGATACCGGCTCGTCTTCGCGAGGGTGAAGAGTCACTGCCCGCACGAACCGCGCCAGCGCGTCGCCCCGGAGCGGATGATTCGACGAGCCGACCCTGCGGAGCACCCGCCCGTTGGGTGTAGTGACCAAGCGTCCGGTAACGGCAGGCACTCCCACCATGACGACCGGCACCCCGTCGACGCGGAGCTCGTGGGTCGTGACGGACACCTCCACGTCATGAGCCGAAGTCATCACACCGTCGTAGACCGCCTGCTCCAGCTGCGCACCAGCGAACTTTCGATCGTCGTCGATGCCGATGACCACGAGGCCTCCGGTGGTCATGGCCATGGCCGCCAGAGTGTCCGACAGGCCCTTCGGTACGCGGGCCTTGAAGTCGAGACGCTCGTGTTCGACCTTGCCGACCAGGTTCCAGAACTCGTCCGCGGTGACGTCGGTCAGCTGGAAGAGGTCTGAGAGGGAGCCGGCCACGCCGTCAACATACTCGAATCTTGGATCAAGTTGCCGTCGGCACGGCGATTATCTCGCAAGATTTGTGAATCAATGGTGGCGTGCCTCGTTGCTCGCGGCCTCGTCTCAGGCGCGGCGCGGACCGACGGCGTCGTGCACCCAGGCGAGGGCCTCGTCGACGGTCGCGACCGTCGGCACCCCGGGTGGCAGCGGGGGGCGCCGGACCAGCACGACGGGCAGCCCGAGCTCGCGGGCTGCGGTGAGCTTGGCCGCCGTCATGGCGCCGCCGCTGTCCTTGGTGACGACGACCTCCACCGCGTGCCGTCGCAGCAGCTCGAGCTCGTCGGCGACCGTGAACGGCCCCCGCGCGAGGACGATGGTCGTCCGCGCGGGCAGCGGTGGGGACGGCGGGTCGACGGAGCGCACGAGGCAGTGCGCCGTCAGCCCGGCGAACGCGCCGAGCCCCTGCCGCCCGGTGGTGAGGAAGACCGAACCGAACCCCTGGACGGCGTCGGCGGCCTCGCCCAGACCGTCCACCCACCGCCAGTCGTCGTCCGCCTGCGCCACCCACCCCGGTCGGTGCAGGCGCAGCAGCGGGATGCCGACGGCTCCGGTCGCCGCGGCGGCCGACGCCGTCATCGTCGCGGCGAAGGGATGCGTGGCGTCCACGACCGCCCGCACCGCTCGGGCGTCGAGCCAGGCGGCGAGACCGTCCACCCCGCCGAAGCCGCCGACCCGCACCTCGCCCGCCGGCAGCACGGGTGCGGTCACCCGCCCCGCCAGCGAGCTGGCCACGTCGACCCCGTCGGCGACGAGCGCCGCGGCCAGCCGCCGCGCCTCACCGGTGCCCCCGAGCACGAGCACCCGGCCGCTCACGCCCACCGCCCGTGCATCCTGACCCCGTGACGATCGCGGGCAGGGAGGGCAGCACCGGGCTGCGCTACGGCTGGACCACCGGCGCGTGCGCGACCGCCGCCACCACCGCCGCGTACACCGCGCTGCTCACCGGCGAGTTCCCCGATCCCGTGACCATCGACCTGCCTCGCGACTTGCACCCGTCGTTCGCGCTGGCGAGGGAACTGCTCGCCGACGGCGCGGCCGTCGTCGGCGTCGTCAAGGACGCCGGCGACGATCCCGACGTCACCCACGGGGCCCTCGTCTCGGCCCGGGTCACGCACGGCGAACCCGGGACCGGTGTGACGTTCCGGGCCGGGGCGGGGGTCGGCACGGTGACCAAGCCCGGTCTCCCGCTGCCGGTCGGCGAACCGGCCATCAACCCCATGCCCCGGCAGTTCGTCCGCGAGCACGTCGCCGCGGTCGCCGCCCGGCACGGGGGCACCGGCGACGTCGTCGTCGAGGTCTCGGTCGAGCACGGCGAGGAGCTGGCCCGGAAGACCTGGAACCCGCGGCTGGGCATCCTCGGCGGGCTGTCGATCCTGGGCACGACCGGCGTCGTCGTCCCGTACTCGTGCTCGTCGTGGATCGACTCGATCCGCCGCGGCATCGACGTGGCCCGGGCGGCCGGTCACGAGCACGTGGCCGGCTGCACCGGCTCGACCAGCGAGCGGGTGGTGACGGAGCTGTACGGGCTCCCCGAGGACGCGCTGCTGGACATGGGCGACTTCGCCGGCGCGGTGCTCAAGTACCTGCGCCGGCACCCGATCCCCCGCCTGACCGTCGCCGGGGGCATCGGCAAGCTGGCCAAGCTGGCCGACGGGCACCTCGACCTGCACTCGGGCCGCTCGCAGGTGTCGACGGAGTCGCTGGCGGCCATGGTGCGCGCGGCCGGGAGCCCGCCGGCACTGGTCGACGGCGTGCGGACCGCGAACACCGCACTGGACGCGTTGCAGCAGTGCCAGGCCGCCGGCCTCTCCCTGGGCGACCTCGTCGCGGCCGGCGCGCGGGGCACCGCGCTCGGGTTCCTCCGCGGCGCCCCGGTCGAGGTGGACGTCGTGGTCATCGACCGCGGCGGCACGATCGTCGGCCGCGCGGGCTGACGGCTGCCCGTCGGTCAGCGGCATCGCGTCGTCGAGTAGAGGTGGCTGTCGGGGAACTGCCCCGCGGTCAGCACGGCACCGACGACCACCACCGCGGTCCGCTTCACCCCGGCCGCCTCGACCTGCGCCGCGATGTCGGTGAGCGTGCCCCGCAGGATCAGCTCGTCGTCCCGGCTGGCCCGGGCGACGACCGCCACCGGGCAGTCGGCGCCGTAGTGCGGGACCAGCTCGGGCACGAGCTCGGTGATCCGCTGCACGGCCAGATGCAGCACCAGCGTCGCGCGCGAGGCCCCGAGGGTGGCGAGGTCCTCCCCCTCGGGCATCGGCGTGGAGCGGGCCGACGTCCGCGTGAGGATGACCGTCTGGCCGACTCCGGGAACCGTCAGCTCGCGGTTGAGCGACGCGGCGGCCGCGGCGAACGCCGGCACTCCGGGCACGACGTCGTAGGGCACGCCGTGCGCGTCCAGCCGGCGCATCTGCTCGGCCATCGCGCTGTAGACGGACGGGTCACCGGAGTGCAGCCGGGCGACGTCGAGCCCCGCCTCGTGGGCGGCCACCAGCTCGGCGGTGATCTGGTCGAGGTCGAGATCGGCGGTGTCGACCAGCCGCGCCCCCTCCGGAGCGGTCTCCAGCAGCTCGCGCGGCACCAGGGCGCCGGCGTAGAGGCAGACCGGCGCGGTGGCGATGATGCGGGCGGCCCGGACGGTGACCAGGTCCGGTGCGCCCGGGCCGGCCCCGATGAAGTGCACGGTCATGGCGCTACCGAACCACGGAGAAGACTGTGACCGGCATCGCCGGCCTCCAGCCGGTGAACGAGCCGACCGGCTGCGCGCGCTGCACGCCGATCCGCACCAGCTCACCACCGACGCGGGCGAACCAGCCCGCCAGCACCGCCTCGCTCTCGACGGTGACCGCATTGACCACGAGCCGCCCGCCGGCCGGCAGCGCCGCCCAGCACGTCTCGAGCAGCGACGGGGTCGTCGCCCCACCGCCCACGAAGACGGCGTCCGGGGCGGGCAGCCCGGCCAGCGTCTCGGGCGCCCGCCCCTCGACCACGCGCAGGCCGGGGACCCCCAGGCGGGCGGCGTTCCGCGCGATGCGGCCGGCCCGGTCCGGGTGCGACTCGACCGCGATCGCCCGGCACGAAGGGTGAGTGCGCATCCACTCGATGGCGATCGACCCGGCGCCGGCGCCGACGTCCCACAGCAGCTGACCGGGCAGGGGGACGAGCTGGGCCAGGGTGACCGCGCGAACCTCGCGCTTGGTCAGCTGACCGTCGTCCTCGAACGCGGCGTCGGGCAGGCCGGGCACGGTCGGCAGCGGCACCGTGCCGGCATCGGCGACGGCCTCGACCGCGGTCACGGCCAGTGGGTCGACGACCCCGTGCGGCCAGTCCGCGGCGGTGCAGGTCAGCACGTGTTCCGCGGGACCGCCGAGCTGGGCGAGGGCGGTGATCCGGCTGGCGCCGTAGCCGAGCCGCGTGCACAGGGCGGCGACCTCGCCCGGGGTGGCCCCGTCGGAGCCGAGCACGAGCAGCCGCCGCCCGGGCGTCACGTGCGGGGCCACCAGCTCCAGCCCGCGGCCGACGACGCTCACGACGGCGACCTCCTCGACCGGCCAGCCCATCCGCGCGCAGGCGAGGGACACCGAGGAGGGGTGCGGGAGCACCCGGACCGCGCCGGGCCCGTGCAGCCGCACCAGCGAGGCGCCGACCCCGGACAGCATCGGGTCTCCGCTGGCCAGGACCACGACCTGGGAGCCGGGGTGCGTGCCGGACAGGGCGGCCAGCGCGGGGCCCATCGGCGAAGGCCACGGCACGCGCTGAGCGGGCACGTCGTCCGGCACGAGCCCCAGTTGCCTGGCGCTGCCGCGCAGCACGTCGGCCGCCTCGATCACGCGCCGGGCGGCAGGAGACAGGCCGTCCCAGCCGTCGGCGCCGATGCCGACGACCACGATCGGGCCGCCGGTGGGAGCGTCAGGTCCTGGCACGGGCGCCGATCCTAGGGACGGGACGACCCCGCGTGGCGGTGCCGGGGTGGTCGTGGTCTGATGACGCCGCCACACGCGACGGTAGTGGAGGAAGCCCGGTGAGATTCCGGCGCGGTCCCGCCACTGTGAGCCGGTTCTCCGGTCAGTCAGGAACTCCCGCCGTCGCCTCCTGCCACCTCCGGGCGTGGACACCCGGGGAGAGGACGCGTGCCCCGTGCGCCGTATTCGCGCATGATCTACCCCTTCAGCGCCGTCGTCGGCATGGACGACATGCGGCTGGCTCTCCTGCTCAACGCCGTCTCCCCCGCCGTCGGCGGCGTGCTGGTGCGCGGTGAGAAGGGCACGGCCAAGTCGACGACGGTCCGCGCGCTGGCCGCCGTGCTGCCGCCGGTCGCCGTCGTGCCCGGCTGCCGCTTCGCCTGCGACCCGGCCGCGCCCGACCCGGGGTGCCCCGACGGCCCGCACGAGCCCACCGCGGGCGGTCCCAGCCGTCCGGCCCGGTTGGTCGAGCTGCCCGTCGGCGCCTCCGAGGACCGGGTCGTCGGCTCGCTGGACCTGGAGCGCGCGCTCACCGAGGGCGTGAAGGCCTTCGAGCCCGGCCTGCTGGCCGCCGCCCACCGCGGCGTGCTCTACGTCGACGAGGTCAACCTGCTGCACGACCACCTGGTCGACCTGCTGCTGGACGCCGCGGCGATGGGCACCGCGTACGTCGAGCGCGAGGGGATCTCGGTCCGGCACGCCGCCCGCTTCCTGCTGGTCGGGACCATGAACCCCGAGGAGGGCGAGCTGCGCCCGCAGCTGCTCGACCGGTTCGGGCTGACCGTCGAGGTCGCCGCGCCGCGCGACCCGGCCGTGCGCGCCGAGGTGGTGCGCCGGCGGTTCGCCTCGGACGCCGATCCGGCCGGCTTCGCCGCCGAGTGGTCGGCCGAGGAGACCGGGCTCGCCGATCGGATCGCCGACGCCCGCGCCCGGCTGCCGCGCGTCGTCCTGTCCGACGCCGCGCTGCAGCAGGTGACCGCCGTGTGCGCCGCCTTCGACGTGGACGGCCTGCGCGCCGACCTGGTCACCGCCCGCGCGGCGATCGCGCACGCCGCCTGGTCCGGCCGCGACGAGGTGACCGAGGACGACGTGCGGGTGGCCGCCCGCCTGGCCTTGCCGCACCGCCGCCGGCGCAACCCGTTCGACGCACCCGGTCTCGACGAGGACGTGCTGGACCAGGCGCTGTCCGACAGCCGCCCCGAGGACGGCCCCGAGGACGACGGCCCCGACGACGGCCCCGACGGCGGCGGTCCCGAGGACGGCGGCCCGGGCGATGCAGGCATAGGAGGCAATACCTACGAATCCGACGTCGAGACGCAGGCACAGCCTCCTGTGCCCGAGGAGGGCAGCGGCGAGCCGACGACGGCACCCCGGGGTGAGGGCGGCGGCCGCGCCGACGCCTCCCCGGCGGCCGACCGGGCCGCGGTCGCGCCGTCCGACCCGTTCCGCGCGCGACGGCTGGAGGTGCCCGGGATCGGGGCGGGGGCCGCCGGCAGGCGGTCGCGGGCGCGCTCGGAACGCGGCCGGGTCGTCGGCTCGACCCGCCCGGCTGGCACCGTCACGAAGCTGCACCTGGCCGGCACCGTGCTCGCCGCCGCCCCGCACCAGCGGGCGCGCGGTCGCACCGGCCCGGGCCTGCAGATGCGCCGGGAGGACCTGCGCCAGGCGACGCTCGAGGGGCGGGAGGGCAACCTCGTGCTCTTCGTCGTCGACGCCAGCGGCTCCATGGGTTCCCGGGCCCGGATGGGCACGGTGAAGGGCGCCGTCCTGTCGCTGCTGCTCGACGCCTACCAGCGCCGGGACAAGGTCGGCCTGGTCACCTTCCGCGGCTCCGGGGCCGATCTGGCCCTGCCGCCCACCTGGTCGGTCGAGGCCGCCGCCGCACGGCTCACCGACCTGCCCACCGGTGGACGTACGCCGCTGGCCGCCGGGCTCCAGCGCGCCCGCGAGGTGCTGCGGGTGGAGCGGGTCCGCGACCCGCAGCGCCGCCCGCTGCTCGTCGTCGTCACCGACGGCCGCGCCACCGGCGCCCGGGGAGGTGCCCCCCTGGCCGAGGCCCACGCCGCAGCACGCCTGCTGGCCGCGGAGGGAGTGGCGGGCGTCGTCGTCGACTGCGAGTCCGGGCCCGTCCGGCTCGGCCTGGCCGCCACGCTGGGCGCCTTCCTCGGGGGGCCGACGCTCGCCATGGGCGAGCTCGCGGCGGACGACCTCGCGGCGACGGTCCGCAGCGTCCGAGAGGTTGCCTAGAGGTGAGCGAGCGTGCGAGCTCACCAGTGAGCACAGCGCCCCGAGGTACTCGGCCGACGAGCGCCGGCCAGGAGGACTAGTGCCCAAGGGACAGGTCGAGAGCGTTCCCGCCGATGGACTGACCACGCGGCAGCGGCGGAACCGTCCGCTGCTCGTGGTGCACACCGGCGAGATGAAGGGGAAGTCCACCGCCGCCTTCGGGATGGCGATGCGCGCCTGGAACCAGGGCTGGTCGGTGGCGGTCTACCAGTTCGTCAAGAGCGCGAAGTGGAAGGTCGGCGAGGAGAGCGCGCTGACCGCGCTCGGCCGGCTGCACGAGCAGACCGGCGAAGGCGGACCGGTCGTCTGGCACAAGATGGGCAGCGGCTGGAGCTGGTCGCGCCGGACGGGCACCGAGACCGACCACGCCGCCGACGCCGCGGAGGGCTGGGCGCAGATCAAGCGCGACCTCGCCGCGGAGGCGCACCGCTTCTACGTCCTCGACGAGTTCACCTACCCCATGACGTGGGGCTGGGTGGACATCGAGGATGTGATCGCGACGTTGTCGAGTCGGCCCGGCACCCAGCACGTGGTGATCACCGGCCGGAACGCGCATCCAGCGCTGGTCGACGCCGCTGACCTGGTGGTCGAGATGACGAAGGTCAAGCACCCCATGGACGCGGGCCAGAAGGGCCAGCGGGGGATCGAGTGGTGATCGGGGTCGGGCGGGTCCCGAGAATCGTGGTGGCGGCCCCGAGCAGCAACGCGGGCAAGACGTCGGTGGCCACGGGGCTCATCGCCGCCCTCACCGCCCGCGGGCTCGTGGTCTCACCGCACAAGGTCGGACCCGACTACATCGACCCCGGCTACCACGGCCTGGCGGCCGGCCGCCCGGGCCGCAACCTCGACCCATGGCTGGTCGGCGTGGAGCGCGTCGCCCCGCTGTTCCTGCGCGGAGCGACGCACCCCCGCCCGGCCGACGTCGCCGTCGTCGAGGGCGTGATGGGTCTGTTCGACGGGGCCACCCATCCGTCGGTGGAGCCCGGTTTCGCCTCCACCGCGCACGTCGCGGGGCTGCTGCGGGCGCCCGTGGTGCTCGTCGTCGACGCGTCGTCCCAGGCGCGGTCGGTGGCGGCGCTCGTGCACGGGTTCGCCAGCTTCGACTCCGGCATCCGGCTCGGGGGCGTCGTCCTCAACCGGGTCGGCACCGACCGGCACGAGGCGATCCTCCGCGAGGCGCTGGACGCCGCCGGAGTGCCGGTGCTCGGGGCGGTCCGCCGGATGGAGCAACTGCACACCCCGTCGCGGCACCTGGGCCTCATCCCGGCCGCCGAGCGGTCGGATGCGGCGCTGGCGACGGTCCGCCGGCTGGGCGAGGTCGTGGCGTCCTCCGTCGACCTGGACGCCGTGCTCGCCCTGGCCCGGTCCGCGCCTCCGCTCGACGCACGCCCCTGGGACCCGGCCGCCGAGGTCGCGCCTGCGCCGGGCCGGCCCCGGGTCGCGGTCGCCGGTGGACCTGCCTTCACCTTCGGCTACACGGAGAACGCCGAGCTGCTCGAGGCCGCGGGGGCCGAGGTCGTCGCCGTCGATCCGCTGCGCGACGACGCCCTCCCCGCCGGCACCGCCGGACTCGTCGTCGGCGGGGGCTTCCCGGAGGTGCACGCCGCCGAGCTGTCGGCCAACGAGCAGTTGCGCGCCGACGTCGCGGCGCTCGCCGCCCACGGCGCACCGGTCGCCGCCGAGTGCGCAGGGCTGCTCTACCTCGCCCGCGAGCTCGACGGCGTGCCGATGTGCGGGGTGCTCGACGTGGCGACGGCGATGTCGCCACGGCTGACCCTCGGCTACCGGGCTGCGGTCGCCGTCACCGACTCGGTGCTCGCCCCGGCCGGCACGCGGGTGCGCGGCCACGAGTTCCACCGCACGCACGCCGATCCACCCGCGGGCCACACCGGCGCGTGGCGGTGGTCGACGGCCGGCTCCGAAGGCTTCGTCGCGGGGCGTGTGCACGCCTCCTACCTGCACCTCCACTGGGCCGGCAGCCCCCAGCTGGCCGAGCGGTTCGTCACCGCCTGCATCACCGCCGAACGATCGGAGCACGCCGGTGCACATCGCTGAGGGTTTCCTGCCGGCCGGGCACGCGATCGGCTGGACCGTCGCCGCAGCCCCCTTCGTCGTGCACGGCGTCCGGGCCGTGACCACGGAGGTGCGGGAGAACCCGGAGTCGACGCTGCTGCTCGGCGCCGCCGGGGCGTTCACCTTCGTCCTGAGCGCGATCAAGCTGCCCTCGGTGACCGGCAGCTCCAGCCACCCGACCGGCACCGGCCCGGGCGCGATCCTGTTCCGGCCACCCGTGATGGCGCTGCTGGGCACCGTCGTCCTGCTGTTCCAGGCGCTGCTGCTGGCGCACGGAGGGCTGACCACGCTCGGGGCGAACGCGTTCGCCTTCGCCGTGGTCGGCCCCTGGGTCGGGTACGGCGCGTACCGGCTGTCCCGTGTGCTCGGTGCCGGCCTGCTGCCCGCCGTCTTCGCGGGCGTCACGCTGGCCGACCTGGCCACCTACGTCACCAGCTCGCTGCAGCTGGCGCTGGCCTTCCCCGACGCGGGGAGCGGCCTGGTGGGCGCGCTGGCCAAGTTCCTCGGCGTCTTCGCCGTCACCCAGATCCCGCTGGCCATCGGCGAGGGGCTGCTCGGCGTCCTGCTGTTCCGCGTGCTCACCGTCAACGCCCGCCCCGAGCTCGAGCAGCTCGGGGTGCTCGAGCCCGCTCCCGTCGTTCCCGCCGGAGGTGCCGCATGACCCGCCGCACGCCCGTCAACGCGCTGATCGTCCTGGCCGTCGTCGCACTCTTCGCCGTCCCGCTGCTCGTCGACGGCGGCAGCTCCGAGTACGGCGGCACCGACGCCGCCGTCGCCGAGGCGCTCGAGGCCGACGGCTACACCCCCTGGTTCGAGTCGGTGTTCAGCCCCACGGGGGAGGTCGAGTCGGGCCTCTTCGCCCTGCAGGCCGCCCTCGGCGGCGGCCTGCTCGGCTACGCCCTCGGCCGGCTGCGCGGCCGTCGGACGATGGTGGCCCCGAGCCCCACGGCGGCCGACCCCCGGTGACCGGCCTGGTCGTCGACGACGCGGCGTGGGCCAGCGCCTGGCGCGGCCGCGCCCCCGGCGACAAGCTCCTGCTGTGCGCCGGCCTCGTCGCGTGCGCGCTCGTCCTCCCGCCGTGGCCCGGCGCCCTCCTGGTGGCGGGGAGCGCGGTGGCGCTGGCGCTCGGGCCGGCCCGGGTGCCGGCCGGCACGTTCCTCCGCGCGATCCGGTGGCCGCTGGCGTTCATCGCGGTCGGCGCGGTGACGGCGGTCGTCTCGGTGGACGGCGGCGGCCTGGGCTGGGCCCCCGACGCCGCGGAGCGAGCGGGGCAGCTGGCGGGGCGGGCGGTCGCCGGCACCGCCGCGGTGCTGCTGCTGGCCACCACCACCCCGATGTCGGACCTCCTCCCGCAGCTGCGCCGGCTGCGCGTCCCCGCCGCCGTGGTGGAGATCGCCTCGGTCACCTACCGGCTGCTGTTCGTGCTGCTCGACAGCCTCGGCACCGTGCGGGAGGCCCAGACTGCCCGGATGGGCTGGTCGACGCCGCGCCGCTCGTACCGCTCGGCCGGGATGCTGGCCGCCGCCGTCCTGACCCGGTCGTGGGACCGCGCCCGGCGCATGCAGGCGGGGCTGGCCGGCCGCGGCATGGAGACCGGGCTGCGGGTCCTATCGGACGCGCAGCCGTCGTCGCGACCCTTCCTGGCGCTCGGGCTCACGCTGCCCGTCGGCATCGCCGCGATCACGCTGGTGGTGCGGTGAGCCACCGCACCCTGGCCGCCTCGGGCCTGGTCGCCGGCTACCCGGGTACGGCGCCGGTGCTCGACGGCGCGGCGGTGCGCATCCCGCCGAACCGGCGGCTGGCGCTGCTGGGCGCCAACGGTTCCGGGAAGACCACGCTGCTGCGCTGCCTGTCCGGGGCCCTGCGCCCCGTCGCCGGCGCGGTCACCGTCGACGGCGAGCCGTTGACCCACACCCGGCGCGGCCTGCGCGCCCACCGGCAGGTGGTCCAGCTGGTGCTGCAGGACCCGGACGACCAGCTGTTCAGCGCCTCGGTCGGCCAGGACGTCTCCTTCGGCCCGCTGAACCTGGGACTGGACGAGTCCGCCGTCCGCGCCCGCGTCGCCGAGGCCCTGGACCTGCTGGGCGTCGACCACCTGGCGGCCCGGCCCACCCATCAGCTCTCCTACGGCGAGCGGAAGCGGGTGGCGATCGCCGGTGCGGTCGCGATGCGCCCGTGCCTGCTGCTCCTCGACGAGCCGACCGCCGGGCTGGACCCGACCGCGGTGGCCGACACCCTCGCGGCGCTGGCCCGGCTGCAGGAGCACGACTCGACGGTCGTGATGAGCACCCACGACGTCGACCTGGCGCTGCGGTGGGCGGATGAGGTCGCCGTGGTGGTGGACCGGGCCGTCGTCCAGGGCCCCCCGGAGGAGATCCTGGGGAACACCCGTCTGCTCCGGCGTGCCCGGCTGGACCGGCCATGGGTGCTGACCGTCGGCGCCCGTCTGCGGGAGCTGGGTCTGCTGGCCCCCGGTGCACTCCCCCGGGACACCGACCGCCTGCTGGCCGCGCTCCCGGAGGCGCCGGCGGTGCGGTCGTGATCACCGTGGGTGTGGGGGCGTCGAGCGGGGTGAGCGCCGCAGAGGTGCTGGCCGCGGTCGACGCGGTCCTGCCTCCTGGGGCTGCTCCGGTGCGGCTGTCGACGCTCGACGCGAGGCTGCGGGAGCGTGGACTGCAGGAGGCCGCTGCCCGACGCGGCTGGCCGCTCGTCGGCCACCCCGCCTCCGCGTTGGCGCGGGTTCCGGTGCCCACCCCCTCCGACCAGGTGGCGGCGGCCGTCGGCACCGGCTCGGTGGCCGAGGCCGCGGCCCTGCTCGATGGCGGCCCGCTCGTCGTGCGGAAGACGGTGCACGGCCGGGTGACCGTGGCGGTGGCCGTGAGCGGACAGGTGCGTGAGCAGCGCAGCGAAGGAACGAGCGAGGAGCGGACCGACCGCGGAGGCGGCCTGGACATGGGAGCGAGGAGCGGAGCGCACCCCGGGAGCGAACCGTGGACGCCGTGACCGACCTCCACCACCACGGCGACGCCGAACTGGCCCCCGGCCTGGTCGACCTGGCCGTCAACGTGCGCGCCGACGCCCCGCCGCCGTGGCTCCGCGCCGTCCTGCACGCGTCGCTCGACGCCGCGGCGTCGTACCCGGACCCGGTCCCCGCCCGGACGGCGGTCGCCGCCGCGCACGGCCGCCCCGTCGACGAGGTGCTCCTCACCGCCGGCGCGGCCGAGGCTTTCGTCCTCCTCGCCCGAGCGGTGCGGCCCCGCCTCGCCGCCGTCGTCCACCCCTCGTTCACCGAGCCGGAGGCGGCGTTGCGGGTGGCCGGGCACCCGGTCACCCGGGTGGTGCTGCGCGCGGACGACGGCTGGCGGCTGGATCCGGCCGCCGTGCCGGGGGACGCCGATCTCGTCGTGCTCGGCAACCCGACGAACCCGACTTCCGTGCTCCACCCCGCGGCCGCTGTCGCCGCCCTCGCCCGGCCGGGGCGGGTGCTGGTGGTCGACGAGGCCTTCGCCGACACGGTGCCCGGTGAATCCGGATCGCTGGCTGCCCGCCGGGACCTCCCGGGGCTCCTCGTGGTACGCAGCCTGACCAAGACGTGGGGGCTGGCCGGTCTGCGGGTCGGCTACGCGCTGGGTCCGCCACCGCTGATCGCGCGCCTCGCAGCGCAGCAACCGCACTGGCCGGTCTCCACGCCGGCCCTCGCCGCGCTGGTCGCCTGCAGCGCCCCGGAAGCGCGGGCCGAGGCCGAGGCGGCCGCACGGGATCTCGACCGGTGGCGGGCGGCCCTCATCGGCAGCCTGCCGCCATCCGTGGTCGTGGAGGGCAGTCCCCGCTCCTCGTTCGTCCTGCTGCGCGTCCTCGACGGGGCGCGGGTGCGCGACGTGCTCCGGCACCGGGGGTGGGCGGTGCGCCGCGGGGACACCTTCCCCGGCCTGACCCGGGACCACCTGCGGGTGGCCGTGCGAAGTCCCGAGGTCTCGTCCGCCTTCGCCGCCGACCTCGCCGCCATCCTCTCGCCCGCTCCGAGTCCCGAGGAGGTGCCATGAGCACCGCGTCGCTCCCCCGGCCGTCCGCGCCCCTCCACCCGGTGGGCCTGCGGCTGGACGGTCGGCAGGTGGTCGTCGTCGGAGGGGGTTCCAGTTCCTACCGGGCGACCGTCGGCCTGCTGGACGCCGGTGCGGTCGTCACGGTCGTGAGCCCCGTCGTCGTTCCCGCGCTCGAGGCGCTGGCCGACTCCGGGGACCTGTCGTGGATCCGGCGCCGCTACGCGCCCGGCGATCTGGACGCCGCCTGGTACGCCGTCGTCGCAACGGAGGACTCCGCGGTGGACGAGGTCGTCGCCGCCGACGCCGAGCGCGCTCGGGTCTTCTGCACCCGCGCCGACGACCCGGGCGGCTCCAGCGCCTACCCCGCCCTCCCCGACACGGGAATCCCGCCGGCACGCGACGGCCGGACCGGTGGGGTCGTGCTCGTCGGTGGTGGGCCGGGCGATCCGGGGCTGATCACCGTGCGCGGCCGGCAGGCGCTGTCGCAGGCCGATGTCGTGGTCGTCGACCACCTGGGCCCGCGATCGCTGGTCGCCGGGCTCCGACCCGACGTCGAGATCGTGGACGCGTCGAAACTGCCGCGCGGACGGGCGATGCCGCAGGAGGAGATCAACTCGCTGCTCGTGTCGCACGCCCGCGCGGGCAAGCACGTCGTGCGCCTCAAGGGCGGGGACCCGTTCGTCTTCGGCCGGGGCATGGAGGAACTGCTCGCGTGCGCCGCCGCCGACGTCCCGGTCGAGGTCGTCCCCGGCGTCACCAGCGCGGTCGGGGTCCCGGGGGTCGCCGGGATCCCGGTGACCCACCGCGGGCTCACCCACGAGTTCGTCGTCGTCTCCGGCCACCTGCCCCCGGGCCATCCGCAGTCACTCGTCGACTGGTCCGCGATCGGCCGGCTGCGCGGCACCGTCGTCGTCCTCATGGGTGTGGAGACCGCGCCGGCGATCGCGGCCGCGCTGATCCATCACGGCCGACGGCCGACCACCCCCGTCGCCGTCGTGGTCGAAGGCACGACCGGACGTGAACGCATGATCCGGACGACGCTGGCCGACCTCGGGACGACGATCACCGAGGAGTCCGTGCGCCCGCCCGCGGTGTGGGTCGTCGGCGAGGTCGTCCAGCTGGCCGCCGGGGCAGTCGCCCCTCCCTCGGTCGGCACCACTCGAGCATCTGAGCAGCGGCCGAGTGCGGCCTGTCCCGGCAGCGCCCCCCGGACGGCGGCGCAGGCCCGCTGAGGAACGATCAGGGACGTGACGACCCCCGTATCCCGGGCGTTCGCCGGGCCACCAGGTCCGGGTACCGGCCTCGCTCGCGGGTTCGAGCCCGTCACTCACCCCGCGCAGAGAGGCCCCGGTCGGTTCGCCGACCAGGGCCTCTCTGATCAGCTCAGCGGTGCGCGGGGAGCTCGTGGTCGGCGTGCGCGGCCATCTCCAGCTGGAAGGTGGAGTGCTCGACGCTGATCGGGAAGTGGCCGGCCAGGCACGCCTGCAGCTGGTCGAGCAGCTGCGGGGACCGGCCGTCGGAGAAGCAGGAGTCCTCGACGACGACGTGCGCGGTGAGCACCGGCAGGCCGCTGGTGATCTGCGACGCGTGCAGGTCGTGCACCTCCAGGACGTGCGGCAGCGCCATCAGGTGCTTTCGGACCTCGTCGAGGTCCAGCCCCGGTGGCGTGCTCTCCAGCAGCACCGACACGGTCTCTCGCAGCAGCCTGATGGTGCGCGGGACGATCAGCACGGCGATGAACAGGGAGGCGACCGCATCGGCCCGGTGCCAGCCGGTCAGTGCGATGACTCCGGCGGCGACCAGGACGGCGACCGAGCCGAGGGTGTCGTTGAGGACCTCGAGGAACGCGGCGCGCATGTTGACGTTGCTGCTGCGTCCGCCCCTGGTGAGCACGACGATCCCGATCGCGTTGGCGGCCAGGCCGACGGCGCCGAAGACGAGCACGCCGGTGGTGGCGATCTCCGGCGGCTCGAGCAGCCGGCGGATGCCCTCGATGAAGATGTAGGCGCCGACCGCCAGCAGCACCGCGGCCTGCAGGGTGGCGCCGAGCACCTCGGCTCGGCGGTAGCCCCAGGTACGGCGCGCGGTGGCCGGGCGCAGCGCGAGCGTGGCCGCGATCAGCGCGATCACCAGGCCGGCGGCGTCGGTGAACATGTGCCCCGCGTCGGCCAGCAGCGCGAGGCTGCCGGTCACCAGCGCACCGACCACCTCGACGACCAGCACGGTGGCGGTGAGTGCCAGCACGATCGCCAGGCGGCGCCGGTCGCCACCGCGGTCGCCGGCGTGATCGTGCCCGTGGGCGTGGCCGCCGCTCATCGGCCCGCCCCTTCCTCGTCGAGGTCATGTCCATCGTCTTCGACGAGTTCACCCTCCCACGCTTCCCGGCCCTCGTGGATGGCGAAGGCGGCGATGACGAACCCGGCGACCGGGTCGAGCCAGGCAGCGCCCGTGAGGGCGTAGAGGGCCAGCCCGCCGAGGGTGGAGATGCTGAGCAGCACGCAGATCTTCGTCTCGGCGGCGTCGGCGAGGATCAGCGGGTCACCACCGAGCGCCGACCCGACGCGACGCTTGGCGCGGGCCAGCAGCGGCATGACCACGATGGACGCAGCGAGCAGGACCAGCCCGACGGTCGACGTGTTCGGCTCCTCGTCGTCGAGCAGGCTGCGCACCCCCTCGACGGCGACGTACGCGGCCAGGACGAAGAAGGTGACCGCGACGGCCTTGAGCGCGCGGCGCTCCTTCTGCTCGTCGGTGCTGCCGTGCCGCAGCCGGGCCGACAGCCGTAGCCCGACGAGGATCGCGGCGAGAGACTCGATGCCGGAGTCGACGCCGAACCCGACGAGGGAGACCAGCCCGGCGAGCAGGCCGGCGGTGATGGCGATGGCCCCTTCGGCGACGTTGTAGACCACGGTGAACTGCGCGAGGCGCAAGCCACGGCGGGTCAGCCGTTCGGTGTCGGCATCGGTCAGGGCGGTCGGCTGGCCGCTCACGCGGGGAGCCTCTCGGCGGACACGGTGCGGGGTAGTCGGCCGATGCCGGGCAGGAAGCGGGCGGCGGGGGCGACGGTGGTCACGGCCCGACCGTCTCCCCGTAGGCGGGGCACAGCACGACTGCGTCGCCGGTGGCGGCCAGCAACTGCTCGGCGGCGGCCAGCAGCTCCAGCAGCTGCGGCGCAGTCGTCAGCGACCACATCGAGGCGCGTCCCTGCGGCCGGGAGCTCACGAGCCCGCAGTCGCGCAGACAGGCCAGGTGCGCCGACACGGTCGACTGGGCCAGGCCCAGGTGCTCGGTCAGCTCCATCACCTTGTGCTCGCCGAGGGCCAGGTGCCGCACGATCGCCAGCCGGGTCGGGTCGCCCAGGCTGCGGAACATGCACGCCGCCGCGGACAGCGCTGCGGACTCGTCCACCGGAGGGGTGCTGCCCCCCGTCGTCGCCACCGCCGCGACATCGGCTCTACTCATCGCCATCCGGCGATGATAGCGCCACCGACCTTCCACGCTCGACGGGCGGGAGCGTCGCGGACCCGGCCGGTGCGCTGCACGTGCGGGGGGCAACCCCGGCGGCGCCGACAGGCACCCGCCGGGCAGGTTCCTGCACGGCACATGTCCGACCTGCCGGAAGCGGTGACCAGCGCTAGCCTTCGCGCCACGTCGTCCCCGGCCGGAGGTGGGCCCGTGCCCGGATCCATCGTCGTAGGTCTCGACGGCAGCGAGGCGAGCATCCGCGCCGCCGACGCCGCCGCCGACGCCGCCCGCCACCACGGGCTGCGCCTGGTCTTCGCCTGCGTCGTCCCGTGGTCCCCGTACTCGTTCACCACGGCGGAGGAGAACGAGCGCCGCTCGGTGGAGAAGGCGCGCGAGGAGGCCGCCGCGCGCGACCGCGTGCTGGACCCGGTGGTCACCCGGCTGTCCGCCGCCGGAGACCTGGACGTGTCGGGGATCGTCCGGCACGGCCACCCCGCGGAGACGCTGGTGAGCGTCGCCCGGGAACACGATGCGGCCTGGATCACCGTCGGTCGCGTCGGGCAGAGCCGGGTGCGCACCCTGCTCTTCGGCTCGACGCCGAGCAGCCTGATCCAGCTCTCCCCCGTCCCCGTCCTGGTGGTGCCGTGATGCAGACAGTTCTCGCCGCCACGTTCGACGAGCAGGTCGACAGCTGGTTCGCGCCGATCTCCGAACGGATCACCTCGGTCGTCTTCTACGCCGTCCCCCTGGACTTCATCGACGAGGGCGTGGTGCTGCCGCTCATCGTGGTGTGGCTGGTGATCGCCGGGTTCTTCTTCACCATCTACCTGCGCGGTTTCCAGTTCCGGGCGTTCAAGCACGCGATCCGGCTCACCCGCGGCGACTACAACGACCCCCGGGACGCCGGCGAGGTGACGCACTTCCAAGCCCTGGCGACGGCGGTCTCGGGCACCGTCGGCCTCGGCAACATCGCCGGGGTCGCGGTGGCGATCTCGCTCGGCGGACCGGGTGCCACGCTGTGGATGATCATCGCCGGGCTGGTCGGCATGTGCACCAAGGGCGTGGAGTGCACCCTCGGCGTGAAGTACCGCAACGTCTACGCCGACGGCCGGGTGTCCGGCGGCCCGATGTACTACCTGACCAAGGGGCTCAAGGAGAAGAACCCGCGGCTGGGCACCTTCGGCAAGGTCCTCGCCGTCCTGTTCTGCGTCTTCACCCTCGGTGGGGCCGTCGGCGGCGGGAACATGTTCCAGGCCAACCAGGCGTTCAGCCAGGCCCAGTCGGTGACCGGAGGGGCCGACGGCCCTCTGGGCGGCGGCGCCGCCGGGGCCATCTTCGGGCTGGTGATGGCCCTGTTCGTCGGCGCGGTGATCATCGGCGGCATCCGCAGCATCGCCCGGGTCACCGACAAGCTCGTCCCCTTCATGGCGATCTTCTACGTGCTCGCCTGCCTGACCGTCCTGTTCGCCAACTTCACCGAGATCCCGGACGCGCTGTGGGCGATCGTCTCCCAGGCCTTCTCCCCGGAGGCCGGGTTCGGCGGCGTCGTCGGTGTGCTGATCCAGGGCTTCCGGCGGGCGGCCTTCAGCAACGAGGCCGGGCTGGGGTCGGCGGCCATCGCCCACTCCGCGGTGAAGACCAGCGAGCCGGCGACGGAGGGGCACGTCGCCGTCCTGGAGCCCTTCATCGACACCGTCGTCATCTGCACCATGACGGCCCTGGCCATCGTCATCACCGGCACGTACGCCGACGAGGCCAGCGCGCCGGGCGTGCAGACCACCTCGGCGGCCTTCGAGTCGGTGGTCGACTGGTTCCCGATCGTCCTGGCGATCGCGGTCATCCTCTTCGCCTACTCGACGATGCTCGCCTGGAGCTACTACGGCCTGAAGGCCGCGACCTACCTCTTCGGCGAATCGATGCTGGTGGACCGCACGTGGAAGCTGATCTTCTGCCTCTTCGTGATCATCGGCGCCTCGTCGACGCTGGACGCCGTGATCGGCTTCTCCGACAGCATGATCTTCCTGATGTCGCTGCCCAACATCATCGGGCTGTACATCCTGGCCCGGGTCGTCAAGCGCGAGCTCTACGGCTACCGCGCCCGGCTGGAGACCGGCGAGATCCTGCCGGTCGCCGAACGGACCTGATGACCTCGGCCGTCGCCGAGGCCTGCCTACCGCCCAGGCATAGGAGGCTATGCACCCGGATCGAGGGCCCCGACCATAGGTAAAGCCTCCTATGCCTGGGGGTGGAGTGCTCGGGGGTCAGGGAGGCGTCAATGCCTCGACGATCGCCATCCAGTGCTGCAGGTGCGGTCCGGCGCGTGGGGCGTCGGGCTGCAGCGTGTACGTCAGCGCCTGGCCCCGCATGGACGTGAGCAGCACCTGGTACACCGCCTCGGCCTGCGGGTGCCGGGCCACCCGCTCCCCGAACACCTCCATCGTCAGACCCCGCAGCTGCGCGCCGAGCCGGCGCTCGTGCGGCAGCAGCGCCGTGCGCAGCTCCGGGTCGGTACGGGCCGCCCCCCAGAGCTCCATCGCGGCGATGAACAGCGGTCCGTGGAATCGCTGCCAGATCAGCTCCACGCCCAGCCGGATGCGGGCCGACGGCTCCACCGGGAGATCGGCGGCGGCCTGCCGGACGCTGGCGCTGAACTCCTCGTAGAGGTGGTCGACGGCGGCCAGCATCAGGTCGGCCTTCGACGTGAACTGGTGGGTCAGCGCGCCGCGGGAGACCCCGGCCCGGCGCTGCACCTCCTGCGTGGTCGTGCGCGCGTAGCCGAGCTCGACCAGCGATTCGACGGTGGCCCGCACCAGGGCAGCGCGCGTCACCGCCCGCCGCTCCGCCTGGGTGCGGCGGAGCGGCGGGCGGGACGAGCGCACCGAGATGCCGGTCAGCCCGATGCCCTTTCCGACAGCGAGGCCCGCAGGCTGCCCGCGGGGACGGCCCGCTCGAGGAGGATGGCCGGTGGCCGGAACCGCTCGCCGTAGGTGTCGGCCAGCTCGTCGGCCCGGGCCACGAACCCGGCGACCCCGCCCGCGTACTGGTCGACGTACTGCAGCACGCCGCCGTAGAGCGGCGGGAACCCGATGCCCATGATCGAGCCGATGTTGGCGTCCTCGACCGAGTTGAGCACCTTCTCCTCGACGCAGCGCGCCGTCTCGACCGCCATGGCGAACAGCAGCCGCTCCTGGGCGTCGCGGAACGGCACCGCGTCGCTGGTCGGGAAGAGCTCGGTCAGCCCGGGCCAGATCCGCTTCTCCGGCTGCCAGTCGAAGAACCCCCGGCCGGCGGACTTGCCGGTGCGGCCGTGCTCGACCACCATCCGAAGCACGGCGACCCCCGGGTGGTCGTCGGTGGCGCCGGCCTGGGCCGCCTCGTCGCGGATCTTCAGGGGCAGGGTGAGCGTCACCTCGTCGAGCAGGGTGAGCGGCCCGGCCGGGAAGCCGGCCTGCAACGCGGCCCGCTCGACGCTCATCGGCGCCACGCCCTCGGCCAGCAGGGCGGCGCCCTCCATGACCAGGGTGCCGAAGACCCGGCTGGTGAAGAAGCCCCGGCTGTCCTGGACGACGATCGGCGTCTTGCCGAGCTGCCGGACGACGTCGTAGGCGCGGGCCAGCGCGGCGTCGGACGTCCGCTCCCCCACGATCAGCTCGACCAGCGGCATCTTGTCCACCGGCGAGAAGAAGTGCATGCCCACGACGTCGGCCGGCCGCTGCACCCCCGCGGCGAGGCCGGTGATCGGCAGCGTGCTCGTGTTGGAGGCCAGCAGCGCGCCCGGCAGGGCATGGGCCTCGGCCTCGCTGAGCACCCGGTGCTTGAGCGCGGTGTCCTCGAACACCGCCTCCACGACCACGTCGCAGCCGGCCAGGTCGGCGGCGTCGCCGGTGGCGGTGATCCGGGCGAGGAAGGCGTCGGCCTCCTCCTGGGACATGCGGCCGCGCGACACCTGCTTGCCGACGAGCCCGGCGACGTGCGCCCTGCCCTTCTCCGCGGCCTCGACGCCCACGTCCTTGAGCACCACCTCGACGCCGACCTTGGCGAAGGCGTGCGCGATGCCGGCGCCCATCATCCCGGCGCCGAGCACGCCGACCTTGGACGCCACGAACGTCTCCTCGACCAGCGGCCGGGAGCCGCCACCGTTGATCCGGTTCAGGTCGAACCACAGCGCCTGGATCATGTTGGTCGAGATCTGGCCGACCACCAGGTCGACGAAATAGCGGCCCTCGACGGTGAACGCGGTGTCGACGTCGACCTGCAGGCTCTCCACCGCCGCCGAGAGGATCGCGTACGGCGCCGGGTACGGCGCGCCCTTGAGCTGCTTGGTCAGGTTCGCCGGGAACGCCGGCAGGTTCGCGGCCAGCGACGGCGAGGACGGCGTACCGCCGGGCACCTGGTAGCCCGTCACGTCGTAGGGCTGCTGGGCGCCCTCATTCGCCAGCACCCACGCGCGTGCCTTCGCCAGCAGCTCGTCGCGGTCGGCCGCGGTCTCGTGCACCAGGCCGAGCTCCAGCGCCTTGTCGGAGCGGACCTGCTGGCCCTGGAGGAGCAGCTCGAGCAGCGCCGTCGTCAGGCCGAGCAGCCGGACCGAGCGGACGATCCCGCCGCCACCGGGCAGCAGGCCGAGGGTCACCTCGGGGAAGCCCAGCTTGACCTTCGGGTCGTCGAGGACGACGCGGTGGTGGCAGGCCAGGGCGATCTCCAGGCCCCCGCCGAGGGCGGCGCCGTTGACGGCCGCCGCGACCGGGATGCCCAGGGTCTCCAGCCGGCGCAGCTGGCCCTTCACCCGCGTGACCTGCGCGAGGACGTCGCCCCGCATCTCCGGCGTCGCCTGGATCAGGCTGCCCAGGTTCCCGCCCGCGAAGAAGGTCTTCTTCGCGCTGGTCAGGACGACCCCGCGGATCGAGCCCTTCTCGCGCTCCAGCCGGTCGATGGTCTCACCCATGGACCGCACGTACGCGTCGTTCATGGTGTTCGCCGACGACGACGGGTCGTCGAGGGTGAGGACGACGACGCCGTCGGCGTCGGACTCCCAGCGGATGGTGCTGTCGCTCATCGGGGTGCTCCTCAGACTCGCTCGACGACGGTGGCGATGCCCATGCCGCCGCCGACGCACAGGGTGGCCAGGCCGTAGCGCAGGTCGCGCCGCTCGAGCTCGTCGACGAGCGAGCCCAGGATCATGGCGCCGGTGGCGCCCAGCGGGTGCCCCATCGAGATGGCGCCGCCGTTGACGTTGACCTGCTCGTGGTCGAAGCCGGTGTCGGCCATGAACTCAGGACGACGGCGGCGAATGCCTCGTTCATCTCGACCAGGTCGATGTCGTCGACGCTCAGGCCGGCCTTGGCCAGCGCCTTGTGGGTGGCCGGCGCGGGGCCGGTCAGCATGATGACCGGGTCGCTGCCGGACACGGCGGTGCTGACGATGCGGGCCCGCGGGGTGAGCCCGTGGCGGGTGCCGGCCTCCTCGGTGCCGACGACGACCAGCGCGGCGCCGTCGACGATGCCGCTGGAGTTGCCGGCCGTGTGCACGTGGTCGATCCGCTCGACCCAGTGGTACTTGTTCAGCGCCACGGCGTCGAAGCCGCCCATGTCCCCGATGCCGGCGAACGCCGAGGGCAGGGCGGCGAGCGACTCCACCGTGGTGCCGGGGCGGACCAGCTCGTCGGTGTCGAGGACGACGGTGCCGTTCTGGTCCGTCACCGGGACGACCGATCGCTCGAAGTAGCCGTTGGACCAGGCCTTGGCCGCGCGGGCGTGCGACTCGGCGGCGTAGGCGTCGACGTCCTCCCGGCTCCAGCCGGCGAGGGTGGCGATGAGGTCCGCGCCGATGCCCTGCGGCACGAAGCCGGTCCGCGCCGCGGTCTCCGGGTCCATCGGCCAGGCCCCTCCGTCGGAGCCCATGGGCACGCGCGACATCGACTCGACGCCACCGGCGAGCACCAGGTCCTCGAAACCCGAGCGCACCTTCTGCGCGGCCAGGTTGACCGCCTCCAGGCCGCTGGCACAGAACCGGTTGATCTGGACGCCCGCCACGGTGTCGGGCAGCCCGGCGGCCAGTGCGGCGGTCCGGGCGATGACCGCCCCCTGCTCGCCGACCGGCGAGACGACGCCGAGCACGATGTCGTCGACCAGCGCGGGGTCGAGCTGCGGGTTGCGGCGGCGGACCTCGTCGATGAGTCCGGTGGTCAGGCTGATCGGCTTGACCGAGTGCAGCCCGCCGGTCCGCTTGCCCTTGCCGCGCGGGGTGCGCACGGCGTCGTAGATGAATGCCTCGGTGGACATGCTCGTCCTCTCGGGTCCTCGGGGTGGGAAGGGTCAGACGCCGAGCGAGCGACCGACGATCTCCTTCATGATCTCGGTCGTCCCGCCGTAGATGGTCTGGATGCGCGAGTCGAGGAAGGCCTTGGCCACCGGGTACTCGAGCATGTAGCCGTAGCCGCCGTGCAGCTGCAGGCAGCGGTCGACGACGCGCTTCTGCAGCTCGGTCGTCCACCACTTGGCCATCGCGGCGTCCTCGACGGTGAACCGGCCGGCGTTGTGCTCACCGATCGCCTTCTCGAGGTAGGTCTCGGCGATCGAGACCTCGGTGTGCATCTCGGCCAGCTCGAACCGGGTGTTCTGGAACGACCCGATGGGCTTGCCGAACGCGGTGCGGTCCTTGCAGTACTGGACGGTCAGGTCGAGCACGATCCGGGCGGAGGCGACGGCGCCCGCGGCGATGGAGAGCCGTTCCTGCGGCAGGTTCTCCATGAGGTGGAAGAAGCCGTGCCCCTCGGTGCCGAGCAGGTTGGCGGCGGGCACCCGGACGTCCTCGAAGAACAGCTCGGCCGTGTCCTGGGCCTTGAGCCCGACCTTGTCCAGGTTCCGGCCGCGCTCGAAGCCGGGCATCCCGCGCTCGACGACCAGCAGCGAGAAGCCGCGGGCCCCGGCCTCCGGATCGGTGCGGGCGACGACGATGACCAGGTCGGCGTTGATGCCGTTGGTGATGAACGTCTTCGACCCGTTCAGCACCCATTCGTCGCCGTCCCGGCGGGCCGTCGTCCGCAGACCCTGCAGGTCGGAGCCCGCGCCCGGCTCCGTCATGGCGATCGCGGTGATGCTCGCGCCGCTGACGACGCCCGGCAGCCAGCGCCGCTTCTGCTCCTCGGTGGTGAGGGAGATGAGGTACGGCGCGACGACGTCGTTCTGCAGGGTGAACCCGAGGCCGCTGGCCCCCACCCGGCTGATCTCGGCGGAGAGGATCGCGTTGTAGCGGAAGTCGGTGACCCCGCCTCCGCCGTACTCCTCGGGGACGTCCATGCCGAGCAGCCCCTGCTCGCCGGCCTTGAGCCAGACCGACCGGTCGACGACCCCGGCCTCCTCCCACGCGGCGTGGTGCGGAACCACCTCCTTGGCCAGGAAGTCCCGCAGCATCGCGCGGAACGACTCGTGCTCGGCCTCGTAGAGCGCGGACTGCACAGCCACCTCCGGGTGGTCGGATGATCTCCCGGCGGTCAGCGCGCGGGAAACCTGAACATACAGACCGATCGTTCTGTATCTTCGCGATCCAGGTCACGCCCGATGCACCACCGAGGGAGCCCCTGTGCAGGAGTACTCCACGCCCACCGCATTCGAGATCCCGGCATCCGCCGCACTGACCGATGCGGTCACCGACAACGCCGGCGACACCCCGGAACAGGTCGCCTTCAGCCGCAACGTCGACGGCCGCTGGATGCCGGTGACCAGCCGGGAGTTCGCCGCGCAGGTCTCCGCACTGGCCCGCGGGATGGTCGCGGCCGGGGTCCGGGCGGGCGACCGGGTCGGCATCATGAGCCGCACCCGCTACGAGTGGACGCTGGCCGACTACGCCGTCTGGACCGCCGGCGGGGTGTCCGTGCCCATCTACGAGACGTCGTCGGCCGAGCAGGCGCAGTGGATCCTGTCCGACTCCGGGGCGGTGGCCGTGGTGGTCGAGAACGCGGCACACCGGTCGATGATCGGCTCGGTGCGCGACCGGCTGCCCGACCTCCGGGACGTCTGGGACATCGAGGCCGGCGACCTGGACACGGTCGCCGCCGCCGGCGCCGAGGTGCCGGTCGAGGAGCTCGCCGGGCGCCGCAGCACCCTGACGGCCGACACGCTCGCCACGATCATCTACACCTCCGGCACGACCGGGCGGCCCAAAGGCTGCGAGCTGACCCACGGCAACCTGCTGTACGTCGCCGAACTGGCCCCTCAGGTCATCCCGGCGATGGCGGCGAAGGACGCCAGCTCACTGCTGTTCCTGCCCCTGGCGCACGTCTTCGCGCGGATCATCCAGATCGGCTGCGTGCAGAACGGCGCACGGCTCGGCCACACCCCCGACCTCGCCTCGCTGCTGGCCGACCTCGGCACCTTCCAGCCGACCTTCCTGGTCGCGGTGCCCCGCGTCTTCGAGAAGGTCTACAACGGCGCACGGCAGAAGGCGCACGCCGGCGGCAAGGGTGGGATCTTCGACCGCGCCGAGCGGGTGGCGGTCGCCTGGTCGAAGGCGCAGGACAGCGGCGGGGCAGGCCTCGGGCTCAACCTGCAGCACAAGCTGTTCGACACCCTGGTCTACGGCAAGCTGCGGGCGGCGATGGGCGGCAAGGTGGAGTACGCGCTGTCGGGCGGGGCACCTCTCGGCGAGCGGCTGGGCCACTTCTTCCGCGGCATCGGCGTCACCATCCTCGAGGGCTACGGGCTGACCGAGACCACCGGGCCGAGCACGGTCAGCGGCCCGGACGCGATGAAGGTGGGCACGGTCGGCCGGCCGGCCCCGGGGTCCGCGGTACGCATCGCCGAGCACGGCGAGATCCAGGTGCGCGGCCCCCAGGTGTTCCGGGGGTACTGGAACAACCCCGAGGCCACCGCCGAGACGATGCGCGACGGCTGGTTCGCCACCGGCGACCTCGGCGTCATCGACGACGAGGGCTACGTGACGATCACCGGCCGGATCAAGGAGATCATCGTGACCTCCGGCGGGAAGAACGTCTCCCCCGCCGTCCTGGAGGACAAGATCCGGGCGCACCCCCTGGTCAGCCAGTGCATCGTGGTCGGCGACAACCGCCCGTTCATCGGCTGCCTCGTCACGCTCGACGCCGAGGCGCTGCCCGGCTGGCTGGAGACCAAGGGCCGGGCGACGGACACCCCGATGGCACAGCTGGTGGACGACCCGGAGGTGGTGGCGGAGATCCAGGCTGCCGTGGACCGGGCGAACGAGCAGGTGTCCAAGGCGGAGTCGATCAAGTCCTTCGCCATCCTCCCGGTCGAGTGGACGGTCGAGGGTGGCCAGCTGACGCCCTCGCTGAAGCTGAAGCGCTCGGTGGTGATGAAGGAGTTCGCCGGCGAGGTGGAGAAGATCTACGCCCACTGACCCGCTCGGCACCACGGGGCCCGTCCGCGGCTGCGGACGGGCCCCCGTCGCTCCATTCCGGAACAGGTGGGACCGGTGTGACGGGTGCGGCCGACACGTGCCCGGCGGTGGTGGCGGAAGGGACGGAAGGCTCGGACTCTGGTCGGCATGACCACCGTCTACGCGTACGGCACGGCACACGCGGTCCTCATGGTCGGCTCTTTCGGCGCGGAGGGCCTCACGCCGCGGCAGATCGGCCCGGCCCACGCCACCATCGGCCGGGTGAACGGGCAGAGCCGCAAGGCACTGTGCGGCGCCTACGTCTCGATCGACGAGCAGGTGTCCTGGCCCCCGGACGGCTACGAGGACCACCAGCTCTGCCCGAACTGCGCCACGCTCGCCGCCCTCTGAGCCCCGCCCCTCAGGCAAAGGAAGCTATGCCTACGGGATCGGACGCGAAACCGTAGGCATGGCCTCCTATGCCTGGGTCAGCCGCCGGCGACCGAGGGCAGCACCTGCACGACGGCGCCGTTGCGCACCGGCGTCGCCAGGCCGCCCTGCCAGCGCACGTCCTCCCCGTCGACGTAGACGTTCACGAACCGCCGCAGCGCGCCCGACTCGTCCCGGATCCGCCGGCCCAGCACCGGGTGACGGGCGCTCAGCTCGTCGAGCAGCGCGTCCAGGGTGGTGCCGGCGGAGTCCACCTCGAGGTGCCGCGAGCCCCCGGCCAGATCGGCCAGGACGCCGGGCAGCACGATCTGCACGCTCATCTCCGCCCCCCGGTCACGGCAGCCGCGCCGCCCGCACGACGAGCACGTCGGGCAGGTGCTCGGCCACCGTGCTGAACGTGTCGCCCTCGTCCGTGCTGGCGTAGACGCACCCGTCCCGCGTGCCGACGTACACCCCGGTCACCTCGTGGTCGTCGGTGCACAGCGCATCCCGGAGCACCGCCGTCCAGGCCCCGTCGGGCAGGCCGGCGCCCACCTCGGTCCAGCTCCCGCCGGCGTCGCGGGTGCGGTGCACGCGCAGTCGGCCGCCCGGGGGCACGCGCTGCATGTCGGCGACCAGCGGCACCACCCAGGCAGTGCCGGGTGTTGCCGGCGAGGCGGCGACCGGGAAGCCGAAGTCGGCCGGCAGCCCGTCGGCGATCGAGGTCCAGGAGGCGCCCCCGTCGTCGGTGCGGAAGACGCCGAAGTGGTTCTGCGCGTACATCCGCCGCGGGTCCCCGGCGTCGACGGCGACCTTGTGCACGCACTGCCCGTACTCGGGCGCCGGATCGGGCATGAACACGGCGCTGATCCCCCGGCTGTGCGGGGCCCAGCCGGTGGCGCCGTCCTCGCTGACGTAGACCCCGCCGGTGCTCATCGCGACGGTCATCCGGTCGGTCGCTGGATCGGGCAGGACGGTGTGCACCGCTCCCCCACCGGCTCCCGGCTCCCAGGTCGGCCGGTGCGGGTGGTCCCACAGCCCGCGGACGAGCGTGAAGCTGCAGCCGCCGTCGGTGCTGCGCCACAGCGACTGCGGCTCGCAGCCGGCCCACACGACGTCGGGCCGGTCCCCCGAGTCGGGCCGCAGCTGCCAGACCCGGCCCAGCGCCGCCCCGGTGTCCTCCGGGAAGCGGATGGCGCCGGAGTCGGTCTCGTGCCAGCTGCCGCCGAGGTCGTCGGACCAGGTGACGGTCGGGCCCCAGTGCCCGTACTGGACGCCGGCCAGCAGCCGGGGCGCCGGACGGCGGGTGTCGATGGAGACCGCCGCGATCTCCTGGGCCAGCAGGTGCGGCCCGTCGAGCGTCCAGGTGCGGCGGTCGTCGTCGCTGCGGGCGAGCCACAGCCCCTTGCGCGTTCCGATGGCCAGCAGATCGGTCATGTGCACCCCTCCGGTGTGACGGTCCTCAGGGGTAGGACCGTTCCCGGGGCAGGAACTGAGCGGTGCGGCTCAGCGGCGGGTGGCGCCGCCGTCCGGATGTTCGTGCTGCCCGTCGGAGACCACATCGGGTGCGAGCCGCTGCGCTTCGGCCCGCAGACGTTCGGCCTCCGACCGGTCCTCGTCCGCCCTGGCCGCGCGCTGGCGGGCCTCCTTCTCGGCCTGCGCTGCGCGCTCCTGGACCTCGGCCAGCTCCCGCCGGGCACGCGCCGCCTGTTCCTCGGCGAGCGCCTGCTCGGCGTCGGCGCGAGTCGCCCGGACGTGCGCCTCCTGGATGTTCTCCCGCGCCTGCTCGCGGTGCTCCGCCTCTCGGCGAACCCGCGAGACGCGGTTGCGCTTGGCCAGCGCCAGCGCCGCGAGCGCGAGCACCACCAGCACGACGACGACGATCAGCACGATCAGCCAGGTGTCCACGGGGCCCCCTCCGGTGTCGCCGACGGAGGTGCCCGCCGTCAGTGGGCCGGAAACGCCGCGCCGCGGCGGCTCACGTGAGCGCGCTGCCGGCCTGCCACTCCTCCCACGGGATCGCCCAGTCGTAGATGTCGCCGTCGGCGGCCGAGAGCGTCGGCCCGATCGAACTCTCGATCTCCACGATGTCGCCCGGCTGGGAGAAGCCGAAGAACCAGGCCGCTCGGTCGGTGGAGAGGTTGATGCAGCCGTGCGACACGTTCACCCGCCCCTGCTGGGCCACCGACCACGGCGCGGCGTGCACGAACTCGCCGTTGTTGTTGAGCCGGACGGCGTACTCCACCGGCGTGCGGTAGCCGTCCGGGCTGTCGACCGGGGTCCCGTAGGTGCTGGAGTCCATGACCATGTGCCGGTTCATCTCGGTGACCACGTGCGGGCCGTTGCGGCTCGGGAACTCCGGCCCGCCGGCGCTCATCGGGAAGGTCCGCACCAGCTGGTCGCCGTCGTAGACCTCCATCGTGTGACTGGCCGCGTCGGCGACGGAGACGTGCCGCTCACCGATGGAGAAGGAGATCGAGCGGTCCTTCTCCCCCCACACCCCGTCGCCGAAGTCGACGCCGTAGAGGTCGGCGTCGAGCGTGACCTCGATGTTCTCCGGCCAGTACGTGGACGGGCGGAAGTGCACCTCGCGGGCGCTGAACCAGTTCCAGACGCCGTCGGTGGGCTCGGTGCTGGTGACCTCCAGGTGGCGCTCGACGGCGGCCTTGTCGGCGACCGGGTCGTCGAACCAGACGCGGATCGGCATCCCGACGCCGACGGTCTGGCCGTCCAGCGGGCCGATCGACGGGATGGAGAGCGTCTCCGGGGCGACCGTGGTGAACGCCGAGGTCGCCGTCGTCTCCTGCCCCTCCGCGTTGGTGGCCGTGGCGGCCAGCGTGTAGCTGGTGTCGTAGGCCAGCGGGGTCTCCGGCGTCCAGATCGGGGCGTCGTCGCCGGCCGGCTCGTCGGCGCCTTCCTGCTCGGGCGCCTCGTCCCCGGCGACGCCGGACACCGCCCCGGGCACGGGGTCGCCGTCACCGTCGGTGACGGTCACCGCCTCGAGCTCACCGTCGCTCACCGAGATCTCCAGCGGGGTCACGGGTGAGACGTCCACCGCTCCGTCGGCGACCGCGAGCTCGACCGTCGCCGGCTCGGCGGCGGCCGGAGGCGGGGTCGGCTGCGCCGACCCGGCCGGCTGGTCGTCCCCGCTGCACCCGGCGAGGAGCACCAGCGCCCCCGTGGCGATCATCGCGGCAGTACGTCGCACGCGTCCCGACTCCTCTCCCCCACCCCGCCCCGAGACGGGCGACGGCTCTTTCCCAGTGTCCACGCCAGGACGACATCGGGAGGGTCGTGTCGGTCACCCGCAGCCAGGGTGGCCGCCGGCCGCCGCCGGAGCGCTGGTATGGTTCCCTCTCGTCGCCTGGCGTGCCGGGCGCGGCGCCATTAGCTCAATTGGCAGAGCAGCTGACTCTTAATCAGCGGGTTCGGGGTTCGAGTCCCTGATGGCGCACCACGCAACAGGCCGCTGGCCTGCGGTTTCTCCCGGAGTGACAAGATCATCGGCGCATCGGGCCGGCAAGCTGTCCGCAAACAGTCCGCAGAAGTCCGCGATCGGCAATCCTGGGAGCCACCTGGGCGGCCACATCCGATCCGGTGCCGCGGCGCGGCGCGGTCCATGCCTGCGCAGAATCGCCGTCCCCGTCCCCGTCCCCGTCCCCGTCCTCGTCGCCGTCCGCGGTCTCGCCGCGGAGGCTCGACCGGGCACTCCGCTGGTGAGCGCGACTGTCGCGACTGCTCCTCCACGGCCAGTGGACAGCCGAAAGCGATATCCCGGCCTCGTCGTCAGCCACAAGTCCAGCGACGTGTGCTGAAGGTCACGACACCAAAACGGTCGGGCGTGGCGCGCCGTGTTGCGGGAGTGACACACGGGATTCTTGGTGCCTCGGCCCACCACGCATGGAGTAGGGCCAGGCTCGAGAGTTGAGGGCGCTATGTTCGAACCATGGCTCTGCACCGGTGGCAAGCATCTGGCCCCGGCGACCGGCGGATCCTGCCCCTGCGGCATGGTGACCCGGATCCCCGCCCCTGAACGGCCCGCTGCCGACCCGTCGGTCGAAGTCCTGGCCATGCGAGCCCAATACCTGGACGAGTGGTGCGAGTCCCTCGAAGCGGCGGCCTCCCGGGTGCTCCGCGAGCTCGAAGCGGCGGCCTCCCGGGTGCTCCGCGAGCTCGAAGCGGCGGCCTCCCGGCCGCTCCGCGACCAGGCCGATCGGCTGATGGTCGCTCTCTCCACGACCGGGCTGGTGCTCAGTGCGGGCGACGCGGACGGGCTGGTGGTTGCGCTCAACAAGGCGGCGCAGCCCGCGGCCCTGTCGTACTCGACCCCGCGGCCCGCCGCCGCCCAGGAGGTCGTAGAGCCGGCGTTGGAAAGCGCCCGGGCGACCCTGTCCGCCGGGGGCAACAGCGCACCCAGCGAGTTCGACGCCCGCCGAGCGGAGGTGGCGGCCTCCGCCACGGCGTCCAGCCACAACGCCGGCGAGGCGGACACGCTCAGCCCGCCAGCGAGCGGCGACGCTTCGGCTCCACGCCGGCCTTTTCGACAAGGAGTCGGTCGTGACCGCAGCGCGGACCGTCAAGGGAGAAAAAGGGCGGGCAAGAAGGCCGGCCAGAAGTACCGTCAGCAGCCCAGTCGCGCCAAGCGTCCTTACAGCGCCGACGGGGTGATCTATCCGCCTGCCTCAAGGGCCGGCGACTGCCCGACGGGCTCACCCGGAATTTTCGGGGAGCACGGCCCGGAAGCGCTGTCTGAAGCGGCCTGACCGCAGTTGGCGAGCGAGCGTAGGTCGGTCCGTCATCGGGCGAGTTCCGAGGTCGGGCAGGGGACTCGTCACCCGCAAGGTCTCTTGCCGGTCACAACGATGTGCGGGCTGGCGAGGCGGACGACGGCGCGGCGCGTGGCGGGGCCGGGCGAAGTCGGCGGCAGACTCGATGGTGACCGTGTCGCCGGGTTCGAGGGCGGCGATCCGACGTCACCCCCCGCCTGTTGGACGGCAGGTGACCCTCTGGCCGAGTACGCCCACCAGGGAAACGCTGAAGTCTGTCGCGGAAGGTCTGAGGCGCCCGGTGACCTCGCCCGGCCTGCCGTTCGCCACCCGGACCGCACTCATGTCACCAGCGTCGTCGTCTACTCGTCACAATGGGTTGCGCAGTCCTGGATAAGCTCCCATACGTCAACCGCTGGTCGGGCGCGGCTTGAACTGCGCGGCGTCGACCATCCGCCAGGAGGCAGGATTCGCCCCGACGGACCGGTGGGCCAGTCCGGGATCTGCCAGGTCTCGCCAGCAACCCTCCAGTCGACGATCGCGCATCGGAGAGGTGCCCACTTCGGGTCATCGCTGACACCCCCTGGCCAGTTTCTGGCGCGACCTCCTGTTTTTCTCCGGTCCGCCTGCTGCCCGCCTCCCGCCCATCCGGTCCATGTGCTGTTTCTGCTGTTCGCCTGCGGTCGCCCGCGGGAAACGGCCGCCGGGCCTCGCCCGCGCTGCCGGAGGTGGTCGCCGGATGGCCGACGTTCAGCGCCCGATGCCCTGGCCGGGGGTGCGGTGTGGGGTGAGGTAGCGCAAGTCTTCCGGGTGCGGGCGGCGCACGCTCGGGTCGGCCCCGGCCGTCGGCTGCGGAGTCGTCCGGGCCGTGCGTCGGATGGCGTCGCGGCCGGCGCGCCAGGCCGCACTCTCCTGCTGGAGACGCTCGGGCGGCTGGGCGAGCAGGGCCGGGTCGGCCTGCAGGGTGGTGATGCGCGCCCGGATGTCGGTGAGCTGCTGGCGGGTGCCGGCGCGGCCGCGTTCGGCCTCGGCCAGCTGCTGTGCGTAGTCGGCTTGGCTCGTGGTGCCGTGGCGGTGGTCGTGGTCATACCGGGCGCGGTCCAGCTCGCGTTGCGCGGTGTAGTGGGTGCGCTCGGCGGCGACGGCAGCGGCGGCGAGCTTGGCGTACTCGGGGTCCGCGCGTTCGGCGGCACGGCGGGCCGCGGCACCCAGCGCCGCCTCCAGGGTCGGCCGATCATCGTTCCCGGCGGCGGTCCGGATCAGCTGGGCGTGGTCGGCGGGCAGGCCCGGCAGGTGCGACGCCCAGGTGGCGTGCCAGTCGGTGAGCTGCTCGCCGGCGCGGGCCACTGCGCCGCGGCGCGGCCCCAGCCGGCCGGAGCCGTCGAGGACCACCCTGGCGGCCTGCCGGACGGCCTCCCGCTCGGCGTTCCACCGGTCGAGGAGGGCGTCGCGGATCCGGTCGGCGTCGGCGGCGACGCGGGAGCCGCTGGCCTCGGCCCGCTGCCGGGCGGCTGCGGCGTCGGTCGCGGCCTGCGCGCAGTCGGCCTCCAGGCAGGAGAGCCGCTGAGAGCTTTCCGCGTGTCGGGCGACGGTTGCGCGGAGGGCTTCGCGTTGCAGCTGCTGGCGGGTGAGCAGGTCGCCGCAGCGCTGCTGCTCGGTCCAGGCGGCGCGCAGCTCGGCGAGGACGTCGTCCAGCGACCGGGGGGTCGCGTAGCGGGCGGCTTCGGCCGCTGCCCGCTGGGCGGCGTGGGCGGGGCCGAGGTCGGCGCGGTCGCGGGCGAAAACCGCGATCCACTGCTCCCGCGCCTGGTCGACATCGGTGGCGACCAGGTGGGCGGTGTTGGCCCGCCGGCCGCGCGTCATTCCGACGTAGGCGGACGCGGCCCCAGTGTGCTCACCGACCACCAGATGGGCGGCGGTGACCGTCTCCCCCTGCGCGCCGTGCGCGGTCGCCGCGTACGCGAGCTCCACGTGCGCGGCGACGTAGTCGGCGGGCAGCACCCGCGCACCCTGCCAGCGCGGAGGGACAGCGGGGGTGACAGACCCACGCGCACCGTCGGCAGGGGTGACATCGGCCGGGGTGACAAGAAGTCCGCCCCGCGAGCCGGCGACGGCGCGGACCAGCCAGGTGTCGCGGTTGGCGACGTCGAGGTCGCGGTCGTTGCGTCGGGTCACGATCCGATCTCCCACCCCGATCCACTCCCCCGCCGCGGTGACGACGGCGTGCACGTCGTCGACCCGGCCGGCGGCGACGAGCCGGTCGCGGATAGCGGCGTTGAGCTCGGCGACCTGCTCGCGGGTGTCGGCCACAACGGCGATGCGCTCACCGTCGGTGGAGGACGGCGCGGCGGCGGCCCCGGCCAACGCCTCCCGCAGGGTCTCCGGGTCGGGGTGCAGCCGGATCTGCCCGCGCGCGAGCAGTACGTCGAACACCTTCCCGGGGTCATCGCCGGCGCGCATCGCCAGGGTCAGGTCCGCGTATGCGGTATCGGGCAGTGTGCGGCCGTCGGGGCCGGTGCGGGTGAACCGGTGCAGCCCCTGCAGTGTCAGGTAGGCATCGGCGTCGACTTGGCCGACCGCGAGGTGGAGAACACCGCCGCGGCCCACGGCGGCGAGCTGGTGGCGGTCGCCGAGCAGTGCGGCGCGCACCTGACACTCGTCGGCGATGGTCAGCAGCGCTCGGGCGGTGTCCTGGTCCAGCATGCCCGCTTCGTCCACGACGAGGAGATCGCCAGGGAGCAGCCGCGCCGCCTGTTCCGGCCCGGCGTAGGTCTTCCCGGTGACCGGGTCGGTCTGACCAACGACGAGGCGGGTCCAGGCGCCATCGTCGTCCCAGCGCCAGCCGTACTCGAAGGTCAGCCGGGCCACCGAACCGGCCGCAGTCCCGATCTCGGCGGCGGCAACCTTCGCGGCCTTCAGCGTGGGGGTGACCACCACCAGCCGCCGCCCCTGTTCCTCGAGTGCCTGGCGGGTGGCTGCGAGGGTGGTGGTCTTGCCCGCGCCCGCGGCGCCCTCAATCACGATCAGCGCGCGGTCGCCGGCCAGCGCGGCGACCGCCGCCGTCTGACCGGCATCCAGCTTTCCGGCAGTCGCCGCGGGCGCGACCGTCGGTGTCAGGTGGGTCGGCGGGGGTATTGGACCAGAGTGAGGTGCGTCGGTTGAGCGCGCGACGGCGCGGGCCGCGAAACGGGCGGTCAGGTCGGCCTCGACGGCGAGCACCGGCCGGGACGTCCAGGCCCGGATGTGCTCCGCCACGCCGTCCCGCTGCAGCAGCGGCACACACGCACGCATGGCGCGGGCGGTGAGATCCTCGGCCAGTTCGATCCGCACCCCGGCATCGACGACGACCCCCTCGGCGGCGATCAGCCGCTCCACCTCCCCGCGCACGTCCGCGGCGTTCCATGCCGAGCGGACGGCGGCCAGGCGAGTCAGCGCCCGCCTGACGAGCTCGTCGCGGTCCAGCGCGCCGACCGGGGTGGGCGACAGCGGGACGGGATTGGTCGGTGCGCGGAAGCCCAACTCGGCAAGATCCGTCCGCCAGCGTTCGCCGACGTCCGCGCGGGGCTGCGGCGCGACCTTGTCCGGGCGGCCCTCGGCCCACGCGCGGGCGTCCCACGCGTGGCGCAGTGCCGGCCCGGCTGTTTCGCCGGGGTGCGCGGCGGCCCATTCCCGTTCGTAGCGGTCCGCATTCCGGGCGATCTGCGCATGCCGCGCGCTGAACGCGCCCACATATTCGGCCAGCTGCGGTATTTCTCCGGTCGGGTCCTTGGTGTAGCCGTTGGCGGCGAACGCGGCGTTCAATTCTGGGTCGGTGTCCATCGCCGCGTGCCCGATCCCGTTGATCGCGCCCAGGAAGTCGCGGATGCCGACGGTGTGCAGGCCGCGCCATTTGGCGGCGGCGTACACCCGGGAGAGGAATTGGAGGTGCAGGTGCCAGTGTGGGTCGTTCGCGCGGCTGGTGTAGTGCCGCACCGTGGCCGCCTCCAGCATCTCGACCGGCACCTGTACCTGACCCCCGGCCGGCCCGACCCGGGTTGTGGCGTGCTCGGACAGCCAGGCGACGATCTGCTCGGCGGCTCGGTCCTGCGCCGCCTCGTACGCCGCGGCGATGTCCGGGTGCAGCGCCGCGGCGAGTGACCAGGTCTTCGGGCCGTTGACCACGACCTCGACGAAGCGGACGGCGTGCGCGTCCGACCGCAGCCGGCCCCGCGACTGACCGGACTCCGGGTCCCGCCCGGCGACCCAGGTCTCGTAGGCCTCGCCGGTCAGCGGGCCCAGTTCGGTCACCCGGCCATGGGTCGCGGTGAACCGGCGGGCGAGCCCGGTGCCCTCGGTGAGGTAGTAGTCGTCCGCCCGGCCCCGGTCGGCCTCCAGGTAGCAGCGGGCGGCCGCCGGCGCGCCGGCGTACACCTTCATTCCGCCCTGCATTTGTCAACGCCACCCAACAATGTCCAACGCGTCACCCCAAGAGACGACGATGGCCCCGCGAAGCGGGGTTCGGTCTGCCTATCTTGATAGCATGCGTGCCGTCATTCTTGCCGTCATTCTTGCAGGGCTTTCAGAAGGTCTCCTGAGCGATTTTCGAGAGCACGTCGGCCATTGATGTCGGACGTTGTTGGTGAGCGTTGCCTCGTGTAGGTGGAGGTCGCGCCCTGTTCGCGGAGCCGGGTCAGCGATGATGGCGCCGTGCGCATGGACGAGCTGGACCGTGTTGTCCGCGAGCTCAGGGAGGCGGCAGCCGGTCCGCCGGAGACGTACGCGCGGGTGCTGGAGCGGGCGCTCGCGGTCTGCGAGGCCGACCCGGCCGCGGATAAGTACCTCGACGTGCTGGAGCTGCATGACGAGCTCGCCGATGCCTACGACCGGTCGGGCAGGGTGGAGGATGCGCTGCGGCACGCGGACGTGCTCGTCGACCGCGGCTACCAGAGCGCACCGGATCCGCGCTGTCGGCGAGCGGAGATCCTGACCCGCCACGGCAGGGCGGAGGAGGCGGCGGCGGTCTGGGACGAGGTGGCCCGCGATACGCCGGATGACGTGTGGCTCTACAACAACGCCGGGCTGGAGTACAGCGCGATCGGCGAGCACGAGCTCGCGCTGAGATGGTTGACGAACGGCCTCGAGCTAGCGGTGCGCACGGGAGACCCGGAGCGGCTGGTGGGTCAGCTGCGGGACCTGCGCGCGGAGAGCCTTGCCGCACTGGGGCGGGAGCCGGACCGGCTGCAGACCGCCGAGCCCCGGCCGGTGGCGCGCACGCCGGTGTTCCGCCCGCGGCCGCCGAGGGGGCCGGCCGAGGGACCGCGCGGCCCCGCCGGGCAGCCGCCGGTGGCCTGGGCGTGGCTGCCTGCCGACGAGTACCCGCACCTGGAACAGCGCTGGCCTGATATCGCCGGCGCTTCGACCGTCCGCGACGAGGCTGGCGGCCTCGTCGACCATGCGACCTACTGCCGCCGGATGGAGGGGCGGCTGCGCGAGGCGTCGGATGCCGGCATGACCGTGATCCGCATCGCGCCGTTGCGGTGGGCGGAGTACACGTCGTGGCGGGAGGCGAACCAGGAGGAGGGCGATCCAGCACAGCTGCGCGCCCGGTACGCCGCCGACCTCTGCAACGACCCGACGCGGGTGGTCACCTGGCCGCCTGGGCGCAACGAGCCGTGCTGGTGCGGCTCGGGGCGCAAGTACAAGAAGTGCTGCGCCGCCCCGGGCGCCGGCGGCGCGCGGTGAAGACCACCCGGCTGCGGATGACCCTGCGCGAGGTCACGCCCGCGGTGCAGCGGGTGATTGACGTCCCGGCCGCGATCACCCTGGACGAGCTGCACGAGGTGCTGCAGGTCGCGCTCGGCTGGACCGACTCGCACCTGCACCAGTACCGCACCGACTCGGCTGTCTACTCGGTACCGCTCAACGACTGGGACGGCGAGGGCGAGACGGACGAGCGGGGGGTGCGGCTGTCGGCACTCCCGTCTCAGTTCACCTATCTCTACGACTACGGCGACGGGTGGACCCACGAGGTCGAAGTGCTCGGCCCCGGTGGCGACGCCGCCGGCTGCGTCGACGGCCAGGGCGCCTGCCCGCCGGAGGACTGCGGCGGCCCGGGCGGCTACGCCGAGCTGCTGACGACGCTGACCGACCCCCGGCACCCCGAGCACCAGGCGATGCGCGAGTGGGTCGGCGACCGGCTGTGCCCGTTCGACCAGCAGGCGACCGACCGGCGGGTGCGTGACGCGGTGGGTCGGGTCCCGGAGAGCGTCCGGCTGCTCCTCGGCCTACTGGCCGACGGCGTCAAGCTCACCCCGGGCGGGCGGTTGCCGCGCGTGGTCGTGCGCACGGTGCAGCAGCAGCGCCCGGACTGGTATCCGCTCGGCCGCCCGGCGTCGATAGAGGAGGACCTGCTGCCACTGGCCGCGCTGCACGACATCCTCCGCCACGTCGGCCTGCTGCGGCTGGCGGGCGGCGTGCTCCGCCCGACGAAGGCCGCCGGCGACGAGGTCGAGACCGTCCGCCGGCTGCGCAGCTGGTTCCCGCCACGGGGCTTCTCGACCTTCGTCGCCGAGCGCGCGGTGGCCCTCGTCGTCGCACGAGGCTCGCTGACGACCCGCGATCTCGCCGCCGAGGTCTTCTCGATGCTCGGCCACGGCTGGCACCGCGGGAACGACCCGATCACGGTCGTCGACGTCGAGCAGGAGTTGTACCGCCTGGCGCCCCAGTTGGCGGGGGCGGACATGCTCGCGACCAGCTGGCGAGCGTGGACCGCCGGACCGTCGGCCCGCTCCCTGCTGCCCGGCGCGACCCTGCTGGCCGACCTCGTCTGAAGGGCGCTACTCGCAAGCACGCGAGCGGGCCGGCTTCGAAAGAGGAGGTGATCCCGCACCGACGGGAACGGTGCTGGAACCGCGTGGTGGCAGACGTGAATTTTCCGGGCCGGATGTCACGCCGAGGCCCCGATGACATGAAAATTGCAGGTCAAGTCGCACATCGGCAGAACCCTCGAAGAAGGCCGCTCCGGTCAGCGTGGACCCACGACGTGGGTCACGAGTGCGGTGATGCGGGTGCGGTCGCGCATGCTGTCGCCGGCGCGGGCCAGGCCAGCGGCGCCGGGGCGGCCGAAGTGCTGGCGCAGCACGGCCGCTGCCTCGGTGGCCGTAGGCCCGGCCGGCCACGTGGCGGCGGTGATGCCGGCGGCGTACGCCGCCTCCAGCAGGCGCCACAGATCGACGGCGTCCCGCTCGGTGAAGCGCCCGGCGTAGGCGTAGGCCTTCAGGCAGATTGCGGAGACCACGTCCGGCAGCATCAGGGCCGTCGCCACGTTGTGACCCGAGGTGAGGGTCACCTCGACGGTGACAGGCGTGCCGTCACGGGCCAGCGCCAGGTTCAGGCCCGGCACCTCGTCGACCACCAGCTCGCCGTGCGGTTGGTTAGGCAGAAGCCGGCCGACGTAGGACGGGGCCAGCACGTCGATGACGAGGTCCCAGCTCGGCGCCGCGCGTCCGGTGGTCGGCCCCAGAGTGTGCGTGCGGAGGAACCTGTTGCCGGACTGCTGTCGGTACCCGCGCTCGCGCAGCGCGGCGAGCAGCCGCGGGTCGGCGACCACCGGGTACGCCGCGCCGAAGTCGGCATCGGCGGTCTCTCGCCCCGGCACCAGGTCACTGACCCCGTGCGCGGCGACGAGCAGGGTGACGGCGTTGCCGCCCACGAGCCGGTAGGGCACATCGAGATCGGCGGCGATCGCGGCCAGGTCGGCCGCGGCGAGGAACGCCGCGTCGCTGGCCCGGCCAGCCGACACCAGGACCAGGCGGTGTGCGGCGCTCACCGTGACGCGGCGGCCGCCGCGCGGGCCTTGAGCACCGGCCGCAGCGCGGCGACGGCCTGGTCGACGTCGGCACCGGGGGCGCGGGCCACGTCCCAGAGCAGCTGGAGGGGGTCTGCCAGCGGCAGGTCGGCCTCGGCAGCGCTCGTGCCAGGCGCCGGCCACACGCCGGGGTCGGCCGGCACGATCAGCTCGAGAGTGGCCTCCCCGGCACCCGACGGCGTCAGCTCGGCCGCGGTCAGCTCGTCGTGCACGGGTCGGCCGGACGGGTCGGCGTAGACGACAGCCCGGCCGGGTCGCCGCCAGGGCGCGAGCAGGTCGGCGGCGACGTCGCCGGACACCGCGGCCGGCATGCCGGCGGCGCTCACCGCGGCAACGGCCGCCCGGGCCTGCTCGGGGACGCCCGCCAGTCCGTACCAGTAGGTGGTGATGCCGCCGGGGCCCGGGTAGTTCGTCAGCCACCAGTCGACCAGCGCGTCCCAGTCCGCGGGGGCCCAGCGGGGCCGGCCCGCGTCGGCCGTGCGTCGCACGAGTCCGTCGGCGACGAGCCCGGACAGCGCTTGGGACACCCGCGCCTGGGACACCGCGGCTGACCGTCCCAGGTCGACCTGCGTGGCCGGGCCGGCGGTGAGCAGCCGGCGGACGACGGTGAGCGCGCCCCACGGTCGCCTTCCGGGTCGGCTCGGCGGCTGCCTCGCGTCCGGACGGGGGAGGTCGACGCCCAGTTCGATGGTCCGGTCGGGCAGCACGATCCGTCCGGTGACCGCAGACGGACCGGTCGGGTCGGCCACGAGTACCGAGATGCCGGCCGCGGCGGCCGCGTCCAGGGCGGCCCGACTGGCCGAGGGGACCACCAGCAGCAGCTCTCCACGCGCCGGCGAACCTTGCATCAGGTGGCTGCGGACATGGCTGGGCGACAGCGCCGTGAGCCGGCGCTCCACGACCGCGGTGACGGCCACCGCATCCCCCTCGGCGGCCACGAGCTCTACCTGGGCCGGCCCCGTGGGCCGTACGGTGACCCCGGACTCGAGTAGCGCCGCCCAGGCGTGCATAGGTATAAACATTAACAGCTCCTTCCTGATAATGCTTATAGCATGCCAGAGGCTTGCAGATGACGCCTCTGACGGCGCGCCCACCCATCCTTCCCAGACCAGCGGTCAGCACGGTAGCCGCCTCGCCGCTGCGCCTCCGGGGACTCCGCCTCGACGCCCGGCCCCCTCTCCTCGCCGCGCCACCCCGCCGGACCCCGTTCCGCGCCCCGGTACCCCGACCCGCGCGCGCCGCCTACGGTGGCCGGGTGCGCAGACCACGGACCGCGGACGACATCGAGGAGCTGTATGCGCGAGCCCGGACGCCAGAGGAGCGCCGCGCCACGGCGCAGCGGCTCGCCGCCTGGGCCGAGGAGCCCGACCCGCGGGCCGGGGAGGTCACCCCGGCCTTGCTGTTCGTCAGCGCAGGCGAGCACCTGACCGCAGCCGGTGATCTCCGCGAAGCGGTGGTCTGCTTCCGCCGCGCTGTCGAGTCCGGGCAGTACGTGCCGCCCGACGTCCGCTGCTACCTGCACGGCGGCCTGCTGCGGGTCGGCGACCTCGACGCCGCCCGCGACCTGGCCGACGAGCTGCGCCGCGAGCGACCGATCGACGGCGACGTCTACCTGCTCGTCGGCGAGAACTACGAGTCGACGGGCGACCTCCGCGCCGCGCACCGCTGGCTCACCATGGGCGTGCAGCGCGCGGTGAACGACGTCGAGGAGGGCGACGACCTCGACGCCGCGGAGGACGCCGCCGGGCTGATGGCGGCGCGGCTGCGAGTCCGCCACGCGCTCGACCTCCCGCTCGACGAGTACGACCGGGTGGTCGCCTCAGCACTCCTCGCCAGTCGGGAGAGGTCAAGCTGACCGGCGGCGGGCACCCCGGACCCCGCGCTCGGCCGCACCAGGCTCGACGCCCGGAACCATGCACCGCCCGCTCGACGGGAACAGCCGGGCCCTGATCGCCCCGGCCGAGGGAACTCATCGCCGTACTCGTCGCTGCGGTGTGCTCGGATCTCCCGGAGGGTCAGGAAGGCCCCCACGGGCAGCCTCTTAAGAGCGGGACAATGTGCGCACCGATGTCCCACCGCGCACGCCTGCCCCTGCGTGGCGCCACAACGTCGTCTTCGACCGGCGGGGAACTGGTGCCGCCCCGGGCTCGGCGGGCCGAGCATCCAACAGTGCAGCGACCGGGCGGGTCGCACGCCGGAGCGATAGACGGCCGATGATCGGCGCCCATCAGCCAGTAGGCCGCGCCAGCACGGGGTCAGGCCGTGTCGCACGACTTTGCACGAGCCCTGCCATGCCCGGGATCGCTAACGTGATCAAAGAATGGTCACGAGAAGGCTGACAACCGCAACGATCAAAGCAACGAGCGTGAAACTTACGACCGTTCGCTGGAGGCGAGTGTTCGCCACTGCCTGTCGCAGCTCGGCAGAACCCCGCAGGTTATCGATAGTATTGGACATGTCCTCAATCAGGCTTTCGGAGCGACGAACAAGTTCGGTCGCTAGATCAGGGACCAGTTCAGCGGCAGGCTTGGATTGATCGGCCGCTAAGTGGCTCAGATCCTCGACATAGACTGGAAGGTCTCTGGAGAAGACTGAGCAATTTTGTGCCAGTGCTTTTACGTCTGGCGCTACAGTTGCCGCATCGAGACCGTCACCCAAGAGGTAGTCGTCTAGTGCGCGCGCTTCACGTACGGGTCGCCTCACCTTCCCGCGCTGTCCAGCCCCGTCCCGCAAGATGGCTAGCCGGTCTGCATGCACGGACAGCAGAGCTTCGAGGGACTGAGGGACGATAAGCGCTTGATGCTGTCGAGTCACACGCCTCACTATCGCCGCATTTGGTTCGGGGCCTTCGCCAAGACGGGGATCGGCTGCCACGTCGTCGCGTCGCGCGGCGACAGTGACTCCGAATCGCCGTTGGCGCGGAGTTGGCCTGTCGGATGTTAGCGACCATCCCGGACAAGCCGAGGAGGTGAAAACAGGGAATGTCCATCCGAGCCCGATATCCGCGATCCAGTCATCGCGCTCGCGGAAGGGGTCGCAACCCTCAACGAGCATTATCCTCACCGAGGGCGCATCCCGGGCGTCGACCCTCGAGAAACGGCCAGGAAACTCGCGAACAAACCAGGATCTGCATTCTTGTTCGAGTCGCTCGGTGTATTCGTTGAAGGCTCGGCGGCGCTCGTCCGCGCGGCTACTAATTTGCGCCGACGTCGTGTGACGCGCGGGACGCGACCACGGAATCCGTGAGCGAAGTGAGCCCATTGTCCCTAGCGGTATGACTTTGGGATTACGAGCCCCGCCCGTGTAGTCGGTCCGCAAGAGCTTCGTTAAGTCGGAGCCCTCATCCGTGAGTGCGAATGCGGCGGTAACGATGGCAACGGATGGGATGACATGCACTAGATGCAGCTCCACGTTTTCCACGCCTTTCGGGAGGGTGGAATCCGTGCGGCCAGTAGCCCACTCTCTCCCATGATTCGGGCGCGATACGACGCCTAGAGTCGACCAACTTGTCACTTCGCCGCTACGACTGAGTGCCCACACGTCCTGCCAGCGTGCGCGAGGCGATCCCCCCTTCTTGGAGGACCGAGCTGCGAGGCGTTCATGCAGGCGAGATGCCATCGAGGGCGGGAAGGCCTCTGCGAATACGAAACCGGAGAGTGCGACGCCAGCTTGGTCAGGGATCTGAGGTAAGCGTTCGGTGGGGTCGTTGAGTAGCCGTCGCCATTCAGATTCATGTTCTTCTGCCAGTGCGCGCAGGGTTGGGCGCTGCCACCACCAAACGCGAACTTTTTCCTCCTCGCGCGGATCTCCGCTGTCACGACTCTGCGCCCCGTCCGCCTCCTGCGTCATGCTCGGCACCCTAAGGTCGGCTCAGGCATCGGTCGCGACAAGATGGCTAGGGCATATCGCGCCCTCCAGACTGGTCGCACCTGACTAACGCGCAGTGTCTGGCCTCGGTGTCGCCGTAGCGCTTAGCCGCCACGACTGTGGACGGCTCGTTCGTCGTCCACAGCCCTCCTGGACGGCGCAGTCGGCGTCCCGCTCCGCGGTGTGTCCCGACCGGCTCGAGCAGTGCCCGGAATCGGCCTTCCCTTCGGACCCCGGGCGGCGTCCCACAGTCCTGGCCGCATCCCGCAACCCGCCTCCCGCCGGCCGGCGCAGGTCGCGGGAAGGGTGGGCCGCAGGCCCATCGCGCAGCGACGCGGCAGCGCCCTTCCGGCGACCAAGACGGCCGGCATCCTGCTCGGGGGTGGGAAGCGGCCCAGCCACGGCTCCACATGACCGCCCGCTGGTCGGGTCATCCGACCGGGCCGCCGGCCGAGCGACCGGTGGGCAGCGCCGCCACGGTCGCTGCCGGGCGACGCGACGACGCCTCGGCGGCACGCGCCGCGTCCATCGCGTCGGCGACCTCGTCGAGCTGGTCGTTGAGCAGATGGCCGTACAGGTCCAGGGTCATCGTCGCCGACTGGTGGCCGAGCATGGTCTGCACCACCTTGACGTTGGCGCCGCTGGCGATGGCCAGCGAGGCGGCGGTGTGCCGCAGCGCGTGCGGGGTGAGCCCGTCCAGGCCGGCGGCGCGAACAGCGGGGTCGAAGCTCATCCGGCGGAAGTTGCGCAGGTGCAGCAAGCCGCCCTTCTCCGCGGCGAAGACGAAGTCGCCGGGCAGCTTGTCCGCGACGTGGACGGCGAGCTCCTCGGCCAGGAACCGCGGAATGGGCACCTGCCGGCGCTGGTGGGTCTTCGGCGTGCCGAAGACCGCGCGGCCGTTGACGTCGGCGACGGCCTCGGCGATCAGCGCACGGCGGCGCAGCAGGTTGAGGTTGCGCACCCGCAGGGCCGCCATCTCGCCGTAGCGCACGCCGGTGTAGGCCAGGAACAGGATGGCCAGCCGGTCCCGGCCGGCGGCCGCGGCCAGGTCGTCGACCTGTGCGTAGGTGAGGAAGATCTGCTCGCCGCGCACCCTGCGCGGCAGCGGCACGCCGACCGCCGGGTTGCGGGCCAGCCGGCCGTCACGCACCGCCAGGCCCAGGATCAGCGACAGCACCCGGTGGGCGTGGCGCACGGTCGAGGCGCTCTTCCCCGACCGGGACAGCTGGGCCACCCAGGCGGCGACGCCCTGGTGGGTGATGTCGCCGAGCCGCACCGGGCCCCAGGTCGGGAGGACGTGCACCCGCAGCGAGACCTCGTAGCAGCGGTGGGTCGTCGGCTTGAGGTCGACCTTGCTGTCCAGCCACTGGCCGGCCCACTCGGCGACGGTGACCCGGGTTCGCTTGGGGTCGACGTAGGCGCCGGTGAGCACCGAGGTGGTGACCGAGTCGAGCCACGCCTGCGCGTCGGCCTTCTTGTCGAAGTGCCGGGCGTGCTCCTTTCCCGCCGCGTCGCGGTAGCGCGGCCGCCACTGCCCGTTGGGCCGCCGCGCGATGCTGACCACCGTCAGGCCCCCAGGACGCTGCCGCAGGCGCCCGCCGCCGCCTGCCGATCGGAGCCATCAGCGGGGCGAACAATTGCGGCTGTCCGCAAGGAGTCCGCAGCAGAGCCGTCTCCAGCCATTCTTAGCCGACGTCTGCCAATTGTCACCAACATTCACACCACCGCCTCGTCACCGACGTTACCGCAGGTCAGCGACGTGCGACAGCCCCCTGAGCAGCGGCGATGCACGATGCGAAATGGGCGCAAAATGGCGTCCAATAACGGCTCTTAATCAGCGGGTTCGGGGTTCGAGTCCCTGATGGCGCACCAGGATCGACCAGCGGCTTTGCCCTCCGGGGCGGGGCCGCTTCGTCGTCTGCGAGCCACGCCGGTCGCCTTTCCGACCGGCACAGTTGCTACCCATAAGGTCGGCCGGTGATCTGGAAGCGGGCCGTCTTCGCGCTCTTCGCCGTCGCGGCGGGCACCAACGTCCCGGCCCCCCTGCTGCTGATCTACCAGGAGCGACTGGACCTCTCGGCCGAGGTGCTCACGGCGCTGTTCGGCTGCTATGCCGCCGGGCTGGTGCCCGCGCTGCTGCTGGCCGGGCCGCTGTCGGACCGGCTGGGCCGCCGGCGGGTGGCGATCCCCGGCATCGTGCTGTCCGGACTGGCCTCCCTCGCCTTCGCCGCGGCCGGTGACTCGCTGACCCTCCTGTTCGCCGCCCGTTTCCTGCAGGGCGTGGTCAGCGGGGTCGTCTTCAGCGTGGGCAGCGCGTGGGTGGGCGAGCTCTCCCAGGCATCCGGGGAGGGCGCCGGCGGACGACGGGCCGCCTTCGCCATGACCGCCGGGTTCTCGCTCGGCCCGCTCACCGGCGGCCTGCTCGGCCAGTACGCCCCGGCACCGACCGTGCTGCCCTACCTGCTGCACACCCTGCTCGTCGCCGTGGGCCTCGCCTTCGCCCTGCGGCTGCCCGAGACGGTCGACCTCCAGCGCGACCGCCCCACGGGGGCGGTCGCGCCACCGGCCTCCCCACTGATCCGTCCCGGGGACGGGCTGCTGGTGGCGACGGTGCTGGCCCCGGTCGCGGTCTGCGTCTACGCGTTCCCGTCGACGATGATCTCCGCTGTCCCGCTGCTGGTCGACCTGCCCTACGGCGGGGTCGCGGTCACCGGCGTGCTGGCCGGGGTGACGCTCGGGGCCGGCACGGTGGTGGCCGGGCTGCAACGCCGGCTGGGGCCGTGGACCGCCGTCGTCGGAACCGCGCTCGGCACGCTCGGATTCGGGTCCGCCGCGGCTTTCGCGGCCACGGGGTCACTGCCGTGGCTGATCGCCGCCGCTCCCCTGCTGGGCGCCGGCGGCGGGCTGTGCCTCGCCGCGGGCCTGACCTTGACCGCCCGGCTCGCCGCTCCAGCCCGTCTCGGCGCCCTGACGTCGCTGTTCCTCGCGCTCGCGTACGTCGGCTTCGCCGCGCCGTTCGTCACCGCGGTCGCCGCGCGGGCGACGTCGGCGACCCTCCCGCTGACCGTGGCCGCCGTGCTCGCCGCGGCCCTCGCGATCCGGCTGCTGCCGGCCGCCCGCGCCAGGCGGCTGTAGGGGCCGGAACGCGACAGCGCCCCCTCCCCGGAGGGAGGGGGCGCTGTCGGTGGCGGGAGATCAGCCGGCGATGTCCGCGGCGAACTCGCCCTCGAAGGAGTCCTCCAGGACGGTTGCACCGCCGGGCACGTCGGCCGGCTGGAGGATGAAGCTCTCCAGGCTGGGCGACTTGCCGAGCTCGAAGCCGCGGATCGGGACGACCAGGCCGCCGGTCTCGACCTGCTCGAGCTCGTTGAACGCGTTCAGCACGCCCTCACGGGTGAGGTCGCCGTTCTCGCAGGCCTGGTCGAGCACCTGCTTCATCAGCTCGCTCATCCCGTAGCCGACGATGACGCCCAGGCTCGGGGCGGCATCGGGGTAGGCCTCCTGGTACTGCTGGAGCAGCTCCGGGTGGGCGTCGAAGGCCGACACCGGGGACGCGACGTACAGGTGCGTCTTCAGCCAGTCGGCCGCAGGGCCCTGCAGCAGCCCGGGCGCGAAGACCGGGTTGCTGCCCAGGATGGGCACGTCCAGCCCCTGCGCCGCGGCGACGGTGGCGACCGAGGCCGTCTGGCCCGGGGCCACGGTCAGCGCGATGAGGTCGACACCGGCCGCCTTGAACTGGGTGATCTGCGCGCTCATGTCCTGGTCGGTCGCCTTGATCTGCGCCGGGATGACCTCGAGGTTCTTCGCCTCGGCGACGGCCTGGGTGCCCTCGAGCCCGTTGGCGCCGTACTCGCCTTCGAAGTAGATGTGGCCGACCGTGTCGCCCTCCTGCAGCAGCCCCTCCCGGAAGAGGTAGTCGTAGCCGTTGGCGATCTCCACGTCGTAGGTGGCGCCCACGACACCGGTGCCCGGGATCTGGGTGAGCGTCTTCGACCACGCGGACGGGAAGTTGACGATCTGGTCGGACTCGTACTCCGGAGCCAGCGCCGTGTTGATCGGCGAACCGATGGTCTGCTGCATGGCCAGGATGTTGTCCTGCATCCCGCTGTAGAGCTGAACGCCCTGCTGCGGCACGTAGCCGGTGTCCTGGATCTCCATGGTGACGTCGTAGGTGTCGCAGACCTGGTTGTTCTCCCAGAACAGCTGGTTGGCGTTGGTGATGTCGTTGCCCAGCGCGGCGAAGACGCCGGTCAGGTCGGTGAGCACCCCGAGGTTGATCGTCTCACCCTCGACGCCGACGTCGGTCGCGACGTCGCCGGCAGCCGCTCCTCCTCCGCCACCGCCGGAGGTCTCCGGCGCCTTGGTGCTGCAGCCGGTGGCGGCCATGACGAACGTGGCGGCGAGCATCGTCGCGCCGGTCGAACGCTTGCTGAGTCTCACGTGGTGCTCCCTTGGGCTGGTTTGTCGGACGGAACGGGGGCGTGGGAATGGCTGGGTGAGTCGGGTGGGTGCTCGGTGACCCGTCCTCCCGGACGGCGACGCACCCGGCCGGTGATGCGGTTGGCGATGCCGGCGAGGCCGGCCGGCTCGAAGAGGATGACCAGGACGATGGCTGCGCCGAACAGGAAGCGGGCCGCCTCGCCCGCCGCCAGCCCGCCCTCACCTCGTTCCCCGACGAACGGGATGAGGTCGGCGTACCGCTGGAAGACCAGCGGCAGCGCGCTGACGAACAGCGCGCCGAGCACCGCACCGTTCACCGAGCCCAGGCCGCCGAGCACGATCATGGCCAGGTAGAGGATCGACAGCTCGAGCCCGAAGGACTCCGGCGCGATGCTGCCGATGGACAGCGCGTACATCACCCCGGCGAGGCCGGCGTACATGGAGCTGACCAGGAAGATGCGGGCCTTGTAGCGCTGGACGTTGACGCCCATGACGGACGCGGCGACCTCGCTGTCCCGCAGGGTCTGCAACGCTCGCCCCGGGCGACTGCGCAGGAGATTGCGGGCGTACCAGTAGGCAAGGAGGAGGAGGACGAGGCCCAAGTACCACAGCCGCTCGGCCTCCCGGAACGGCACGCCCAGGACGTAGAGCTCCGGGTCGCGGTTGCCGAAGGTGAAGCCGAACAGCTCGAAGTTCGGCGCCGCGCGGCCGTTGAAGCCACCGGTGACCTCGGTCCAGCTGTTGAGCACGTGGATGCCGATGAAGACCAGCGCCAGCGACGCCACACCGAGGTAGATCCCGCGCAGCCGGGCCGCGAGCGGACTGAAGATCAGACCCGCCAGACCGGCCAGGAGGACCCCCACGATCATTCCGATGATCGGCGGCAGACCCAGACCGCCGACCTCGGCGACGCCGAGCCCGCCCGGCTCGCCGGAGATGTAGACGTAGCTGACCGCGCCCACGGCGAGGAAGAAGGCATGGGCGAGTGACAGCTGCCCGGCGTTGCCGACCAGCAGGTTCAACCCGATCGCCCCGACGGCCGCACCGAAGACCGCGAAGCCGGTGCGCAGCCAGAACTCCTCGACGTACAGCGGCAGCGCGAGCAGCACCACCAGCAGCACGACCAGCAGCAGCGGACGCAGGAGGGAGCGCCCGCGACCGGCCGGCGCCTGGGCACTGACCCCGGAGCGCTGCGCCCCCGACGAGGGGGCGGTGACGGTCGACTCAGACACGGGTCAGCTCCTTCGTCCCGAACAGGCCGGAGGGACGGAACATCAGGACGGCGATCATCACGATGAAGGGGACGACGGCGCTGAACCCGCGACCGAGGAACAGCAGCTGGTCCTGGTAGCCGGCTGCCATGGCCTCGGCGATACCGATCAGCAGGCCCCCTACCAGCGCGCCCCCGGTCGAGTCGAGACCGCCGAGGATCGCCGCCGGGAACGCCCGGAGCGCGACGGCGTACGCCGTCGGCGTGACGCCCGGGGTGGGTGACCCGACGAGGAACAGGGCCGCGACCGCGGCGAGCACACCGGCGACCACCCATGCCAGGGCGGAGACGCGTCCCTGCCGGATGCCCATCAGCGCCGCCGTCTCGCCGTCCTCGGCCGACGCCCGCATCGCGATGCCCCAGCTGGAGTACTTGAAGGCCACGAAGAACAGCGCGATGAGGACCGCCGCCACGAGGAAGGCGATCAGCCGGTTCTGGCTGAGCCCGACGCTGCCGATCCGGAACGACTCCCCGCCCCACGGATGCGGCACGTTGAGGATGTCCGAGCCCAGCCGCCGGATGAGTTCGGTGAGCAGGATGATGTCGACGCCGATGGTCACGATGGCCAGGCTGATCACCGCCGCACCGCGGAGCCGGTTGATGATCAGGCGCTCGATCACGATCGCCGCGGCCGCCGTGATGAGGATGCCCACCAGGACGGCCGGCAGGAACCCGATCGAGTCCGAGAGCCGGGCGATGGAGTAGGCGCCCAGCAGCAGCAGCGAGCCGTGCGTGAAGCTCACCACCTCGCTCGCCTTGAAGATGATCACGAAGCCGAGGGCGATGAGCGCGTAGAGGGCACCGAGGGAGAGCCCGTTGAGCAGCAGGGAGAGGAACTGGGTCACGAGGTCGCCCCAGGTGTGTCGGAGGGGTGGTGGTGGGCCGCGGCTTCGGAGGGGCTGTCCTCGTCACCGGAGCCCAGGTAGGCGCGGATCACCTCGGGGTCGGTCTGCACCTGCGCCGGGGTGCCGTCGGCGATCCGGCGGCCGAAGTCCAGGACGGTGACCTGGTCGGCCAGGGACATGACCATCCCCATGTCGTGCTCGACCAGGACGACCGAGATCCCGAGCGCCGACCGGATCTCGAGGATGGCCGCGGCCATGCGGTCGGTCTCCTCGGCGTTCATGCCGGCCACCGGCTCGTCCAGGAGCAGCAGCCGCGGCTCGGTGCACAGCGCCCGCGCCACCTCCACCCGCTTCTGGTCGCCGTAGGACAGCACACCGACGGGCGTGTGCAGCTTGTCGCCGAGGTCGAGGAAGTCGGCGATCTCGGCGACGCGCTCGCCGTGGCGCTTGCCCTCCCGCGTCGCCCGCGGGAGGCGCAGGCCGGCGGCGAGGAAGCCCGCCTTGGTCAGGTGGTGTCGGCCGAGCATCAGATTCTCGGCCACCGACTGGGTGCCCGAGAGCGCGATGTTCTGGAACGCCCGCGCCACCCCGATGCCGGCGATCTGGTACGGCCGCATCTTGTCCAGCCGCGCGTCGCCGAACCTGACCTCGCCCTCGGCGGCCTTGTAGACGCCCGACAGGACGTTGAACATCGTCGACTTCCCGGCGCCGTTGGGCCCGATGATCGCGTGGATCGTGCCGGGGAGGACGGTGAACGACACCTCCGACAGCGCCGTGATCGCACCGAACCGGACGCTCACCCCGTCGACCTCGACGGGCGGGATGTCCGAGCGGGTCCCGGACTCCTCGGCCCGCGTGGCGGCGCTCATGCCGTCCACCGGGAGAGCTTCTTGCCCGACGCCACGCGCACCCGCTGCTCGCCGGCGTCGCCGCCGTCGTGGCCGAGGTACAGCCGCTGGACCTCGTCGGTCTGGGCGAGCTCCTGGGCGTCCCCGGAGAGGGACACCTCCCCGACGTCGAGCACGTAGGCCAGGTCGGCCACCCCGAGCGCCATGGTCGCGTTCTGCTCGACGAGCAGGACCGAGGTCCCCTGCCGGTTGATCTCGGCGATGACCTCACCGATCTGCCCGATGATGCGCGGCGCCAACCCGAGCGACGGCTCGTCGAGCAGGAGCAGCTTGGGGCTGGCCATCAGCGCCCGGCCGATGGCCAGCATCTGCTGCTCGCCACCCGACAGCAGCGCGCCGCGCTGCGAGCTGCGCTCCTTGAGCACCGGGAACATGTCGTAGACGCGGTCCTGTGCCTTCGCCTTGGCCGTCTTGTCCTTGTTGCCCATCCCGCCGGCCCGCAGGTTCTCCTCGACCGTGAGCCGGCCGAAGATGCGCCGGCCCTCCGGCACCTGCACGAGGCCGAGGCGGACGGCCTGGGCCGCGTCCCGGCCGACGAGATCGGTCCCGTCGAAACGCACGGTCCCGGCGTCCACCTTGCCGCGGTGCAGCCGCAGCGTGCCGGAGATGGTGCGCAGCAGGGTCGTCTTGCCGGCGCCGTTGCTGCCGAGCACGGCGACGACCTTCCCGTCGGGGACTTCCATGGTCACCCCCCGCACGGCCTGGACGGCGCCGCCGTAGGTCACGTGGAGCGCATCGATGCTCAGCACGGACAGCACATCCTTTCTGCACCGGCGGACGGCGCCGGGGCGAGCCTGCTGCGGTCGGGGGAAGAGGGGCTCACGGGGTCGCGGGAGCCGGGGCGAGCGGCGGCCGCGAGCGCCGTGGACGGCCCCCTGCGCCGGCGCCCGGCTCGCCGCGCCCCTGACCGGCCGCGAGGCCCGGGACATCCGGGCGCCCGGAGGGTGATCTGGCGCACATGTGCCGAGACTCTAGGGGTAGATCTTCCGACCTTGCCCCCTCGAAGGATCACGGATCGATCACCATGCGATCCGGTGACCGTCCGGCCGCCGCTCATGGGGGGTGGACACACCCGATCGGGTGCACATGCGTGTGGCGAGCACGTTGCGGTGGCCCGGCTGACCGCCCCGGCGGTCAGGTCGCCGGCCGGGGCCGGTTTCCGGGCGCGCCGCGCTGCGCCACTGCGCAGCGGTTCCCGGCGATGAAGCGGCCGGTCAGCGGGTCCCGGGGATCGGTCCGGGATGCCGCACCACGACCACGGGCAGCGCCCCACCCGCGCAGCTGCCGTCGTCGCATCGCCAGGCCGACGGCGCGGGCTCCAGCTCGTCGACGACCACGCGGATCGCGTCGACCGCGGCCACCGCCCGACGCCGCGCCTGCTCCGGCGTCTGTCCGACGGTGACCACGTGCCCGAGGCGCTCCCGGCCGGGCCCGACCGGCCCGGTCATCTCGCCGACGTCGGCGAACACCTCGGCCGCGATCAGGCCGGGGATCCCGCCGACCGCGCGGACACCCGACACCGCCCGCACCCGGCCGGCCACCTGTGCGCTGAGGTGCATCTGCGTGCTGGCCGCCACGGCACCCGCCGGCTCCGCGGGAACGGCGGGGGGCTCCCCCAGCAGCTGCGCCACGGTGGCATCCGCGGTCTCGACGCCGCTCACCAGATCCACGCAGTGGTGGGCGCCGTCCCCGGCGAGCGTCGGGTTCAGCGCGACCAGCCGCGGACCGGCGGGACCCAGCACGAACTCGAGGTGGAACGGGCCGAAGTCGTACCCGACCGCGGCGAGGCAGTCGCGGACCCAGCCGGCGGCCTCCACGCTCGGGGGCCGGATGGTGGCGGTGCGGAGGAGGTCGGCGACGTGCGGCGGCGGCGTCGTGACGCTCTCCGACCAGGCCAGGACGACGGGCCGGCCGTCGTCGACGAAGCCGTCGGCGCCGTAGCGCGGACCGGGGACGTACTCCTCGGCGACCAACTGGTACCGGGGTCGCAGCCCCCGGCCGTAGTGCGGCCGCGCGAGATGCCGGGCAGCCAGCTCCTGCAGCTCCCGATCGTCGGAGACCAGGCCGACGTCCCAGCCGGCACCCCCGTCGACCGGCTGGACCACGCAGGGATAGCCGACGGGCGATCCAGGCCGATCGGCGTCGGACGGGATCTCCGCCCAGGCGACATGCGCCAGGCCTGCCGCGGCGAGCGCGCCGTGCAGCGCCCGCCGGTCGTCAGCCAGCGCAGGCGACCCGGGCGTCGGACCGCGCAGGCCGAGCACCCGGGCGGCACCGGCGGCCGAGCCGGTGAAGCCGTCGACGGAACTGGTCAGCGCAGCGATCTCGCCGTCCAGGCCGCGCACCGCGGCGACGATCGCGCCCTCGTCCCGGGTGTCGCAGTCGATCCACCGGTCGACCAGCCCGTCGAGCTCCTCGCCGTAGCAGGCGCGGTGCCGCGCCAGGACCGCCGTGCGCAGGCCCCGCAGCCGAGCGGATTCCAGCTGTGCCACCCCGGGGGCGTCCAGCCGCTCCCCCGCCCCGAACTCGGGACGCGCGGCGTCCGGGCGCACGAGCACCTCGACCACGACGAACCACGGATTCCCGGAACCGGGAAGGGTCACGGCGGGGTCGTCGGGCGCCACGGGCGTCGGCATGGTGGACTGTCCCTCCCGGTCCGGTCAGAGCAGCTGGACCATACCGGCCGGTCGGTTTCCCGCGGAACGGGTAACGCCGCGTATCCGAATCGCCGTGCTGAGCTGGCGGCTCTCCGGTACGGGCAGCACCGCGCGGGAAGGCGCCGGGCCGTCCACCGGTTGCTCCCGTGTGACGAGCACGCCGGGACCCCGCGACGTCGACGTCGTCGTGATCGGCGCAGGGCAGGCCGGGCTGTCCACGGCGTGGGCGCTCGCCCGGCAGGGCTTCGCACCGGGCACCGGGTTCGTGGTCCTCGACGGGGAGGAGGCGCCGGGTGGCGCCTGGCGGCACCGCTGGCCCTCGCTCACCCTCGGCACGACCCATCGGGTGCACGACCTCCCCGGGCTGCCGTTCACGCCCGACGACGACAGCGCGCCGGCGGTGGAATCCGTCCCCGCGTACTTCACCGAGTACGAGCAGCGCTTCGGCCTGCCGGTCCTGCGGCCCGTGCGGGTGGCCGCCGTGCGCCGCGGCGCCGACCACCGCTTCCGGGTGGAGACCGACCGCGGTGCCTGGACGGCGCGCGCCGTCGTCAACGCGACCGGCACCTGGACCCGGCCGTTCGTCCCGCGCTACCCCGGCCAGGAACGTTTCCGCGGCCGCCAGCTGCACACCGTCGACTACCGCTCCGCCGAGGAGTTCCGGGGACAGCACGTCGTCGTCGTGGGCGGCGGCGCCTCGGCCACCCAGTTGCTCGCCGAGATCTCCCGGGTCACCTCCACGACGTGGGTGACCCGCCGCCCACCGGTGTGGCGGGCGGGCCCGTTCGACGCCGACGCCGGCCGCCGGGCGGTGGCGATGGTGGAGGAGGCGGTCCGGGAGGGGCGGCGCCCGGGCAGCGTCGTCGGCGTCACCGGCCTCCCCACCTCCACGCCCTACATCCGCGAGGGCCTGGACCGCGGGGTGCTCCAGCGGCTGCCGATGTTCGACCGGATCACCCCCGGCGGTGTCGCCTGGGACGCCGCCGGCGGGGTGGAGAGCCGCTTCGTGGCGGCCGACGTGATCCTGTGGGCCACCGGCTTCCGCGCGGCGGTCGGCCACCTCGCGCCGCTCCGGCTCCGCGACCCGGGCCGGGGCTTCCGCATGGAGGGCACCCAGGTCGCCGGCGAGCCCCGGCTGCACCTGGTCGGCTACGGCCCCTCGGCCAGCACGATCGGCGCGAACCGCGCCGGCCAGGCCGCCGCCCGGGTGCTGCGCCGCGAGCTGCGGCCCGGCGCTCCCCTGCCGCGCACCGGCTGACCGGCTCCGGGGCGGATCAGGGTCGGATCAGGGCGCTCCCCGATGTTCCGGGAGCGCCGCCGCTGACAGGGTCCGGGCCATGACTTCCCGACTGCTCCCCGGAGCCCCGCGATGATCGAGGCGCAGGGGCTCACCAAGAAGTACGGCGACCGAACCGCCGTCGACGGCATCTCCTTCACCGTCCACCCGGGGCGGGTCACCGGGTTCCTCGGGCCCAACGGCGCCGGCAAGTCGACGACGATGCGCATGCTGCTCGGGCTGGACCGCCCGACCGCCGGCAGCGTGATGGTCAACGGCCGCAGCTACGCCGACTTCCCCGCACCGCTGCGCGAGGTCGGCGCCCTGCTCGAGGCCCGCGCCCTGCACCCGGGCCGCTCGGCCCGCGACCACCTGCGGTGGATGGCCGCCAGCAACGGGATCCCCGTCCGGCGGGTCGACGAGGTGCTCGACCTGGTGGGGCTTCCCGACGTCGCCGGACAGCGGGTGGGCGGCTTCTCCCTCGGCATGGGGCAGCGCCTGGGTATCGCCGTCGCGCTGCTGGGCGACCCGCCGGTCGTCGTCCTCGACGAGCCGGTGAACGGCCTGGACCCCGAGGGCATCCGCTGGGTGCGCACGCTCACCCGGACGCTCGCCGCCGAGGGGCGCACGGTCTTCCTCTCCAGCCACCTCATGAGCGAGATGGCGCTGACCGCCGACCACCTCGTCGTCATCGGCCGCGGCCGGGTGCTCGCCGACTGCTCGATGCCCGACTTCATCGCCGAGCACGCCGCCTCCTACGTGCGGCTGCGCAGCCCCCAGCAGGCCGAGGTCGCCGCGCTCCTGCGGCGGAACGGCCTCGAGGTGACCGACGTCGACGGCGAGCTGCACATCCAGGGGCGCGACGCCGCTTCCGTCGGCGAGCTGGTCGGCCGCCAGGGCCTGCTGCTGCACGAGCTGACCCTGGTCCGTTCCTCGCTCGAGGACGCCTTCATGACCCTGACCGCCGCCAGCGTGGAGTACTCCGCGCGGCAGCAGACCCCTGCCGGAGCCCTCCGATGATCGACACGGTCGCCCTCGACCCCCACCGGAACGTGCCGGGAGTGCGCCGGCCGGGCTTCGGTGCGACCCTGCGCGCGGAGTGGATCAAGTTCTGGTCGGTGCGCTCCACGGTCTGGTCGATCGTCGCGCTGGTGGTGCTCGGCGCCGGGCTCACCGTGCTGGTCTGCGCGGTCAGCGCGGAGGACCTCGCCGACGGCTCCGCCGGCGAGGCGGCCGGCTCCTTCATCACCTGGGGGATGACCATCGCCCAGATCACCGCCATCGTGCTGGGCTCGCTCGTGGTCACCAGCGAATACGGCACCGGGATGATCCGGGCGACGTTGACCGCCACGCCGCACCGCGGCCGGGTGCTCACGGCGAAGGCCGTCGTCCTCACCGGCACGCTGTTCATCGTCGGCACGCTCACCGCCGTGCTCGGCTACCTGGGCGGCAACTGGTTCCTCGAGCGGCAGGGCATCGGCGTCGCCCTCGGCGACGAGGGCGTGCTCCGCGCGCTGTTCGGCAGCGGCCTCTACATGGCGGGGATCGGGCTGTTCGCCGCCGCCGTCGGGCTGCTGGTCCGGCACACCGCCGCGGTGCTGGCGATCGTGCTGGCGCTGATCCTGGTGGTCGGCAACATGGTGATGCTGCTGCCGGGCGCATGGGGCGAGTGGGCCGGCAAGCTGATGCCCGGCAACGCCGGCTCGGTCGTGGCGACGCCGGTGTCGTTCAACCCGAACGTGCTCGACCCCTGGGTCGGCTTCGCGGTGTTCTGCGCGGAGGTGGCGGTCGTGCTGCTGGCCGGCTACCTGGTGCTGCGACGCCGCGACGCCTGACAGCTCAGCCACCCCGCAGCCTGCCCCGCTGGACCGGTGGTCAGCGGGGCAGGCGTGCGGGGAGGTACCAGCCGTCGCCGCCGACCGGCTGCCGCGACAGCTGGCGCGGCAGGTACTGGTCGAAGAACATCCGGGCGGTCAGCTCGTACCGGCTGCCGACCCCGAGCTTGGCGAAGACCTTCTTCAAGTGGTCCTGGACGGTGGTCAGCGAGATCGACAGCGCGGCAGCCACCTCCGGGTTGCGGTTGCCCGCCACCACCAGACGGGCCACCTCCCGCTCGCGGGCGGTGAGCCCGTAGGCCTCGGCGATCACCTCGGCCAGCTCGTACGGCGCGACCGGCTCGATCACCAGTGACAGCCGCTCGCACCCCTCCTGGCCGGCCGGCTGCAGGACGTCGAGCTGCACGCTCATCCACCGGCCGGTCCGCAGCCGCACCCGCGCCGACTGCCGGCGTCCTCCCGCCGCGACCAGCCGGGACACGAGCATGACCACGCCGACCGGCACACCGTCGATGCGGGAGTCGGGCATCGCCTCCATGAGCGCCCGCGCGGCCCGGCTGGCCAGCTCGACGTCGATCCGCAGGCCGTCCACCCGCAGCACCGCCATCCCGGGACCTTCCTCGACATCCCGGTGGGTGATCTCGGAGACCAGGAGGGTGCGGCGCACGGCCGCCGCGATGTCGGGGGCGACCGCGGCGACGAACTCCAGCTCCGCGTCCGTGAAGTCCGGCGCCCCGGTCTCCCGGAAGAACACCACCGCCCCCCAGGGCCGGCCCCGGTTCCGCAGCACCGCGCGCAGCTCCGGGCCCATCCCGGCCGGCAGCATGACGTCGCGGTAGCGGGCGCTGAGCTCCGGGCGTCCCCGGGTGCGGCGGTGGATGGTGCCGACGCCCGACCGGTCCCGCGCCAGGGCGGGCAGCTGGTTGACGTCGTCCGCGCCGACCTCCAGCTCGAGCAGGCGGGGAAGCACCTCCAGCGGCAGCCCCTCGTCGTGGTAGCCGCCGGTGTTCAGCACCGTCGCCGGGTCGAGGAGCAGGCCGCACCAGAGGTCGGACGGAACCGCGCGGCCGAGTACCGGGACGACGTCCCGGTACAGCGTGAGCGGATCGGTCGCCGACCGGCAGAGCCGCTCGATCCGGTCGCGCACCGCGGCCGTCGGTGCCATGCCGGAACGGTAGGCCCGCGGGGCACCGCGGGAAACCCCTCGCTTCAGGGATGTCCGGGACGCCGGACCGCGGTCGACTCTTCCGGCCATGACCACATCCCGCACCGAGCACGCCGTCGTCCGCACCCCCGGCCAGGGAACGGCGATCTGGCACGTCGACACCCTGATGACGTTCAAGGCCCTGACCGAGGACACCGGCGGGCGGCTCGCCGTCTGGGAGCAGCTGCTCCCGCACCGCTCCTCGCCGCCGCTGCACGTCCACCACGAGGAGGACGAGGCCTGGTTCGTCCTGGACGGCGAGCTCACCTTCCAGGTCGGGAAGCGCACCTGGGCAGCCGCACGGGGCAACTTCGTCTGGGCCCCCCGCGGGCTACCGCACACGTTCCGGGTCGACTCGCCCACCGCCCGCCTGCTCGCGCTGGCCGTCCCGGCCCGGTTCGACCTGTTCGTGCGCGCCACGGGACGGCCGGCCGAGGAACCGACCCTGCCTCCCCCGCCCGACGGCCCGCCGGACATGGCGGCCCTCGTGGCGGCGGCGAGGCAGCACGGGATGGACGTGCTGGGGCCGCCCCTCGCGTGACCGCCCCGGGTCCACCAGGGAGAGTGGGAGCGTGACCTCTCTCGACCCGGCCGCCGAGGGCCGCCGCCGCGCCGACGAACTGCTCGCCGCCCTGACCGCGGCCGACGACGCCGCCGCCGAGCGGCTGCTCGCCGGTCTGACCGAGATCCGCGACCTGGTGTTCGTGGGGGCGGGGCTGACGGCCATCGCCCGCGCCGAGGGCCGGGCGCTGCCCACCGCCCAGCGGGCGCAGGCGAGCACCCGCCAGGTGCAGCTGGGTCAGCTGCGGGACGGGAACCGCTTCGATCCCGACGGGCTGCGCACCTGGTTGCGGCGATCCGGCGAGGAGATCCTCTTCATCCGCTCGCTGCACGCCGCCGCCCGGCAGGTCTGAGCCGCTTTCCGTCAGGGACGGGCGGGCGCCGGCCGCGCGGCCGCCTGCGCCAGCGGCAGGAGGATGGCCAGCGCGACGGCGCTGAACACGAATGTCCACGGCAACCCCACGGCGCCGAAGACGAAGCCCAGCAGCAGCGCCCCACAGGCGGTCCCGGCGTCGAACGAGGCGTTCCAGAGGGCGCTCGCCGCCGTCGTCCCCTGGTCGCCGGCGCGGGAGAAGGCCCGCAGCAGGGTGAGGTTTTGCACCGCCCCGAACCCGGCGCCGAAGACGGCCGCACCGACGAGCACCCAGGCCGAGGCGGTCCACAGGCCGACCGCGGTCACCGCGAGTCCGGCGGCGCCGACCAGCACCGCCAGCGGCAGCAGCAGCCCGGTGCCCAGCCGGTCGGCCAGCACGCCGGCCCGCCACCGGGTGAGCGCGCCGAACAGTCCCCACAGCAGCAGGGCCACGGTGGCCAGCCGGCCGTCGGGTCGCTCGATCGGCAGGAAGGTGACCAGCCCACCGCCGGCGGTCGTCACCACGAACAGCACCAGGGACGGCGCCAGCGCGGCCCGCACCGCCGTTCGTGCGTTCCCCTTCGCGCCGCGCTCCTCGCGGGTGGTCACCGAGCGCAGCAGCATCGGGAGGAAGAAGAGCCCCAGCACCGGCGACGCCGACAGCCACGCCAGCCAGCCGACGTGCCCGTCGAGGACCAGCGCGACCCCGGCCGGGATCGCCGCCATGTTGGGCAGCGCGATCGCCAGCCCGTAGAGGCCGATGGACTCGCCGCGCCGCTCCGGCGGTGCGACCCGGACGGAGAGAGTGGCCCCGAGCACGGTGATGACCGCGAACCCGGCGCCGCGCACGGCCGAGAGCAACGAGATCCAGCCGACGCCGTCGTCGAGCACGTACAGCGGCGCGGGCACCCCCAGCGCGAGCAGCCCGGCCGCGAACACCGGCCCCACGCCGAACCGCACGGTCAGCGCGGGAACCACGGTCTGCACGAGGATCGTGACCACCAGGAAGACCGCGGTGACCACGCCGGCGGTGGCCGCCGACGCCCCACCGGCCACCGCGTACGTGGGCAGCGAGGCCAGCGTGAGGAAGTAGCTGGCGAACCCGAGCGCCGTCACGCCCACCAGCGCCTGCACCCCGCGGGACCGCCACAGGACGGCCTGGACCTCCACCGTTCCCCCGCTCACGCCACCCCACCGATCGTCGTTACGCACGTCGAGCATGACTCCCGGCGCATGGCCGGCCGCGCTCGGGTAGGCAGAGGGCGTGCCGCTGATGACCGTGGGCCACGGGTCCGAGGATCGCGACCGCCTGGGCGCCCGCCTCTCCGGGGCCGGGGTGGACCTGCTCGTCGACGTCCGCCGCTTCCCCGGCAGCCGGAACAACCCGGACTCCCGGCGCGAGGCGCTGGCCGAGTGGCTGCCGGCCGCCGGCATCGGCTACCGGTGGGAGGAACGCCTCGGGGGGCGGCGGCGGCTTGCGGCCGGTGACCCGGTCGTCGACGACTGGTGGACCGTGGCGCAGTTCGCCGCCTACGCGGCGCACACCCGCACGGTGGAGTTCGTCGCCGGGCTCGACCAGGTGCTCGCCGAGGCGGCTGGTCGCACGGTCGCGGTCATGTGCAGCGAGGCGGTGTGGTGGCGCTGCCACCGCCGGCTGATCGCCGACGTCGCCGTCGTCGCCCGCGGAGAGCCGGTCAGCCACCTGATGCCCGACGGCCGGCTGACCCCGCACCGGCCCTCCGACGGCGCCGTGCTCCGCCCCGACGGGCAGGTCCACTGGCCGGCGGCCCCGGATCGTGATCAGGTCACCTGATCGTTCTGGGTCCTGACCCGAAAATGACTGGGGTACGGGCGAACGGAACCGACGGCTCGGCCTTGGGGCTGCGCCGAGTCGGGGACGGGCGAACGCTTGTGGGGTTAGGCGGCTGGGGTGAGGGTGACGGTGTAGCCGAGGGCTTCGAGCTGGTGAACGTGAGCGCGGCGTCGCCGGTCGGGGTCGGTTCGTTTGGCGTGGAAGTCCGAGCCGAGGTCGACGAATCGGGCGTCGGGATCAGACAGCAGATGCCAGATGATCACCAGCATGGAGCGGCCGACGGCGACCATGGCCTTCTTCCCGCCGCGGCGGCGGGCCAGGCGGCGATATCGCTCGCCGAGGAAGGTGTCGGTCTTCGCCGCGCCGGCGACGGCCTCGCCGATGACTTTGGCCAGGTAGCGGTTTCCGTGGCCGGTGCTGCCGGCGCCCTTCTTCTTGCCGGCCGATTCCTTGGTGCCGGGGGCGAAGCGGGCCCAGGCGCACAGGTGCCCGTCGGTGGGGAACCGACTCATGTCCAGGCCGATCTCGGCCAGGATTGCGCTGGCGGCGACGCGGCCGATGCCGGGGATCTCATCGAGCTTCGCCACCGCGTCGGTGAAAGGGGCGACCATCTCCTCGATCATCACCTCGAGCTCGGCGATGTCGGCTGAGAGGCCGTCGATGCGGGCCAGCATCGTGGTCAGCAGCCGGGCGTGGTGATCGGTGAAGTAGCCGGTGAACGCCTCTTCCAGGTCGGTGAGCTTGGCGCGCATCCGGCCCCGGGCCAGCGCGGCGAGCACCTTGGGGTCGCGGGTGCCGGCGATCAGCGCGGCCAGCATGTCCCGCCCGGAGGCGCCGAAGATGTCGCTGGCCACCACCGACAGCTTGATCTGTGCGTCTTCGAGCAGCTTCTCCACCCGCTGCTTCTCCGCGGTACGCACCTCGACCAGATCGGCGCGGTAGCGGGTGACATCGCGCAGCCGGCGGATCTTCGGCGGAGGCACGAAGCTGGGCCGCAGCATGCCGCGCTCGGCCAGCTTGGCCAGCCACACCGCGTCCAGCTTGTCGGTCTTGGGCCGGCCGGGCAGGTGCTTGACGTCGCGGGCGTTGACCAGCTTCGGGTTCAATCCGCGGGCCTCGAGCAGGTAGTACGGCGGCTTCCAGTAGTCGCTGGTGGCCTCCATGACCACCTCGCTGACGCCCAGCCCGGCCAGCCGGTCGGCCATCACCAGCAGTGAGCGGGTCATCGTGCGATAGGTGACCACCTCCTGCATCCGCTTGCCCGGCCGGGTCGGATGCGGCACCCGCACACAGCACACCAGCTCGGCCTTGCCGATATCCAGCGCCGCCACCCGGGCGACGATCTCCTCGACCTGTTGATCTTCCTGAAGCACCATGACCTCCTCGCTCTCACCGACCCCTCGGGGGGCCGCCCGCGAGGACTGCTGGGCAGGACGAGCAATCTGATCCGCGTGCTCGAAGCGACAAGGAAGCGCCCACGGCGCAGCCCTCGGCACCCTGCTGGCTCACGACCTCCCACGATCAGGGACAACGTGCGTCGGCGGGCGACCCGACGCACATTTTCAGCGCGGAACGCGCGGCCGGAAAGGCCAAGGATGCTGGCTCAGCGTCGACGGTGAGCCAGGACCCCACGAGGTGAGCCAGGACGGCGGCTATCCACAGATCTGCCGCTCTGGACCACTCATGCGCGCGGACTGGTGAGACTCCTGCGGTGCACCCTCTGCTGCAGTGCCGCGCCGACGGGCGACTCGGAGTGTTCACCAGCCAGGAGGCCCAGGCCGCCGGCTACTCGGTCGACGACATCCGCACGGAGTTGCGCACCCGGCGGTGGACGCGGCTGCGCAAGGGCGTCTACACCGCCTCCACGCGGCTGGCCGCGGCAAGCGAGGTCGACCGCCACCTGATGGCCGGCATCGCCGTCCTCCTCAGCCTCGACCCCGGCCCGGTGCTCAGCCACGCGTCGGCCGCCCGGCGACACGGGCTGCTCGTGCCGACGTCCGCGGGCAGCGACGTGCGTGTCACCGCAGTCGACCAGTGGCGCGCCGGCCGGGGCTACCGCGTGGCGCGCGCCAAGCTGCCCGACACGGACGTCGTCCCCTGGATCGGGCGGTTCGCGACCACCTCGCCCTCCCGCACCCTGATCGATTGCGGCCGGGAGTGGTCGCTGCCGGACGCGGTCATCGCCCTGGATGCCGCGTTGCACGAGCGGCGCGTGCGCCGCTCCGACCTGCAGCACGCCGTGCACGCCGCCCGGCACCGGACGGGGGCCTCCCAGGCGGCGCGGGCGCTCGGCCTCAGCGACGGACGGGCCGAGTCGCCGCTGGAGACCGAGGGGCGGCTGGCGCTGCTGGCCGCCGGTCTCCCCACGCCCGAGCTCCAGGTCGACCTGCAGGACGCGCGTGGGTTCGTCGCGCGCCTCGACGCCTGGTACGAGGAGGCGGCCGTGGCGATCGAGTTCGACGGCCAGGTGAAGTACCGCGACCCGTACGGCGGGCGTTCTCCGCACGATGTCCTGTGGGAGGAGAAGCGCCGTGAGGACCGCGTCCGCCGGCTCGACGTCCGGGTGGTCCGGCTGGTCAAGGCCGACCTGGGCGCCGCCTGGCCGAGGACGGTCGCCGATCTCACCCGGATGCTCGCGACGCCGTACTCGGAGCCGCGCCGGTTCACCGTCGTACGTCGTCCGGAGCCCGGGTCGGAGCTCGACGTCGCCTGATCGGGGCGTCCTGGCTCACCTGGTGTGGTCCTGGCTCACCACCGGTCGTGAGCCAGGACCCAAAACGATCAGGTCACCTGATCAACGACACCGGCCGGGGTCAGCCCATGTGCGGGTAGCGGTGGTCGGTCGCGGGCGCGAACGTCTCCTTGATCGACCGGGTGCTGGTCCACCGCTGGAGGTTCTGCGCGGCGCCGGCCTTGTCGTTGGTGCCCGAGGCCCGCCCGCCGCCGAACGGCTGCTGGCCGACGACGGCACCGGTCGGCTTGTCGTTGACGTAGAAGTTGCCCGCCGCGTGCCGGAGGAACTTCTGCGCGTGCGCGATCGCCTGGCGGTCCTGCGCGATGACCGCGCCGGTGAGGGCGTACGGCGCCGCCGACTCCATCTGGGTGAGCACCGCGTCGTAGTCGGCGTCGTCGTAGACGTGCACCGCGAGCACCGGCCCGAAGTACTCGGTGGTGAAGACCTCGTGCCCGGGGTCGGTGCCCTCGATGATCGTGGGACGCACGAAGAAGCCCTCGCTGTCGTCGGCCGTGCCGCCGGCGACGATCGAGAGCGCCGGGTCGCCGTCCACCCGGTCCAGGAGGCCGGAGAGCTTCGAGAACGACTTCCGGTCGATGACCGCGCCCATGAACTTCGAGAAGTCGGTGACGTCGCCCATCTCGAGCGACTCGGTGGTGGCGACCAGGTCGTCCTTCAGCCGCGACCACACGCTGCGCGGGACGTAGGCGCGCGAGGCCGCGGAGCACTTCTGGCCCTGGTACTCGAAGGCGCCGCGGACCAGGGCGGTGCGCAGCACGTCGACGTCGGCCGAGGCGTGCGCGACGACGAAGTCCTTGCCGCCGGTCTCCCCGACGATCCGGGGGTACCCGCGGTAGGAGGCGATGTTCTGCCCCACCGTGCGCCACAGGTGGTGGAAGACCGGCGTCGACCCGGTGAAGTGGATGCCGGCCAGGTCCGGGTCGGCCAGCGCCACCTCCGAGACCGGGATGCCGTCGCCGGGGACCATGTTGATCACGCCGGGCGGCAGGCCCGCGGCCTCCAGCAGCCGCATCAGGAAGTGCGCGGCGAACTGCTGGGTCGGTGAGGGCTTCCAGACCACGGTGTTGCCCATGAGCGCCGGCGCGGTGGGCAGGTTGCCGGCGATCGCGGTGAAGTTGAACGGGGTGATCGCGTAGACGAAGCCCTCGAGCGGCCGGTGGTCGCTGCGGTTCCAGAAGCCGGGGGCCGACTCCGGCTGCTCGGCGAGGATCTGCCGCGCGAAGTGCACGTTCCACCGCCAGAAGTCGACCAGCTCGCAGGCGCTGTCGATCTCCGCCTGCTGGGCGGTCTTGCTCTGGCCGAGCATGGTGGCGGCGTTGAGCGTCTGCCGCCAGGGGCCGGCCAGCAGGTCGGCGGCCTTGAGGAACACCGCGGCGCGGTCGTCGAAGGAGAGCTCCTGCCAAGCCGGCGCCGCGTCCTTCGCACAGCGGACGGCGCCCTGTGCGTCGGCGTGCGTGGCGTGCGCGGAGGTCCCGAGGACGGCGCTGTGCCGGTGCGGCTGCACCACCTCGAACGCCTCGCCGGCGGCCATCCGCTGCCGTCCGCCGAACGTCGCGGTCAACTCGATCGGCTCGGCGGCCAGCTCGGTCAGGCGGGCCTGCAGCTCCGCGCGCTCGGCCGTGCCGGGGGCGTAGGTGAGGACCGGCTCGTTGCGGGGGGCGGGAACTCGGGTGACGGCGTCCATGTCGGACCTCCCAGTCGGTAGGTGCCGCACCCATGGCCATGAGTGCGGCCGGGGCTTCAGCTGCGGGTGGCGAGCGAGCGGAGGAAGAAGCCGACGTTGGCCGGGCGCTCGGCCAGCCGGCGCATGAAGTACGCGTACCAGTCGCCGCCGTACGGGACGTAGGCCCGCACGCGGGTGCCCGCCGCGGCCAGACGGCGCTGCTCGTCGGGGCGGATGCCGTAGAGCATCTGCAGCTCCCACGAGTCCGCGGTCCGGGAGTGCTGGGCGGCCAGCTCGTGCGCGAGGGCGACCATCGCCGGGTCGTGCGAGCCCACCATCGGGTACCCGGGGCCGGCCATGAGGATCTCGAGGCAGCGCGCGTAGGCGGCGTCGACGTCCTTCTTCTTCCGGTGCGCGACGGCCGGCGGCTCGTCGTAGGCGCCCTTGACCAGGCGCACCCGCGAACCCGTGACGGCGAGGGCCTTGGCGTCGTCCTCGGTGCGCAGCAGCATCGCCTGCAGGACCGCGCCGGTGCCGGGGTGCTCCTTGCGCAGCTCGTCGAGGGCGGCGAGCGTCGAGTCGATGGTCCGGTGGTCCTCCATGTCGAGGGTGACCGTCGTGCCGATCGCGCTGGCCGCCGCCGCCACCGGTCGCACCAGGTCGAGGGCCAGCTCGTGGCCGTCGGGGAGCGCCTGGCCGAAGGCGGACAGCTTCACCGACACCTCGGCGCCGTCCCCCAGCCCCAGGCCGGCCAGCCCGTCGAGGGCTGCCAGGTAGGCGTCCCGGGAGTGCTCGGCCTCGGTTCGGGTGGTGATGTCCTCACCGAGGTGGTCGAGGGTCGCCCGGATGCCGTCGGCGGCCAGCGCCCGGACGGCGGTGAGCGCATCGGCCAGGTCCTCCCCCGCGACGAACCGGTCGACCACCCGGCGCGTGGCCGGTGTCCCGGTGACCAGCCGGCGCAGGGCCGGCCGGCGGGAGGCGGCCAGCAAGGCCTTGGAGAGGAGCACGGGACCTCCCGGGAACGGATGACGCCTGGGCGCAACGCTAGGCACGGTCACCCGTCCGGGCCAGGGACAGATGTCGGGAGTTCCGCGGTCTGTTCTCATACAGCTGTACAGACGGGGGGTCCGATGCGCGACGACCTGCAGGACCTGGTCGACGAGGTGTCCCGTGTGCTGGCCGCGCCCGCCACCCTGGAGGACGCCGACTTCACGTTGCTGGCCTTCTGCGCCCACGACGACAGCGGTGCCGACCCGATCGACGCCGTCCGCACGCGGTCCATCCTGACCCGGGGCTCGGCGCCGGAGACCCGTCGCTGGTTCGAGGACTTCGGCATCGCCTCGGCGACCCGGCCGCTGCGGACGCCGGCGGAGCCGGCGGCCGGCATCCTCACCCGGCTGGTCCTGCCGGTCCGCCACGGCGGCGAGATCCGCGGCTACCTCTGGCTGCTCGACGACGGGCGCATCGACCCCGACGACGACGGGGACCCGGCGCTCGAGCGCGCCCAGGACCTGGCCGCGGACGCGGGCCGGCTGCTGGCCGGGCGTGCCGCCGCCGACCTCGGGGACGCGCTCGCCGACGTCCTCGACGGCCGGCCGGGGGCGCGCCCTCCGGCCGAGCGCCGGCTGGCCGAGCGGCTGACCGGCGACGGCCTCCAGGTGCTGGTCGCGCTCTGCCCCGCGGGCGGCGCCGTGCCCCGGGGATGGCGGCTCCCGGCCGCCGGTGCGGTGGCGACCGTCGTCGCCGGCGGGGCGGTCGCCGTCCTGGTGCCGCTGCCGGCGCCGGCCGACCTCCGTCCGGCCGGGGCACTCACCGCGGCGTCGCTGCGCAGCCTCCCGGCCGGCAGCAGCGCCGGGGTGTCGGCGGTGCGCCGGGGCGCCGCGGAGCTGGCCGACCAGTGGCAGGAGGCCCGTACCGCCGCGCGGATCGCCGCCGCGGTCGACCGGTTCTCCCCCGTCGCCCACTGGGGCGAGCTGGGCGCGTGGCGGTTGGCCGCGCAGATCCCGGGACCGGATCCCGCGCTGCGGCCGTTGCTCGCCGACGCGGTGCTCGCCGCGACCGCGGAGACCTTCCTCGACTGCGCCGGCAGCGCCGCCCGGACGGCGGAGGCCCTGTGCATCCACCGGCAGACGCTCTACTACCGGCTGGGCCGCATCACCGCGCTGACCGGCCTGGATCTGGCCGACGGCGACGCCCGCCTGCTGGTGCACGCCGGGCTGCGCGCCGCACGGTTGCGGGACGGGACCCGGCCACCGCGCTCCTGATCGACGGCTCCCCTACGCTCGTCGCGATGGCTGCGGGAGAGATGGCTGCGCACCGGGACGACCGCAGCGGGCACGACGACGTCCTGCGCGCCCTGCGCACCGGGACCGCCGCGGAGCACCGCGCGGTCGAGGACCTGCTCGACCTGCTGGACCCGCAGCTCGACCGGCGGCGGCTGGCGCAGGTGCTGACCGTCATGCACGGCTTCTGGGTGGCGGCCGAGCGGTGCCTCGACGCGTGGGCCGCCCGCCGGCCGGCCGACGCCCGGAGCGTGGCGTGGGACCGGCGACGCCGGGCGGGGCTGTTCGCCACCGACCTGCGCGCGCTCGGCGCCCCGGCGTCGGCCGACGTGCCGCTGCTGCCCGCCGTCGCGGACACCGACGAGGCGCTGGGTCGGCTCTACGTGCTGGAGGGCTCCACGCTCGGCGGCACGTTCATCGACCGCCACCTCGCCGGGCTGCCCGGTCTCGCCGACGTCCGGATCCGCGCCTTCTCGCCCTACGGGGCGGACACCGGGGCCATGTGGGCCGCCTACCGGCGGGTCACCCGTGAGCACGTCCGCGCCGGGGGTGACGCCGACCGCATCCTCGCCTCCGCCCGCGAGACGTTCCGCGCCCTGGCGCAGTGGTGCCGGCCGGTGGCCGGCGACCGAGAGGTGCCGGTGTGACCGACGTCGACCGCGAGGTGGAGTTCCTCGCACCCGGCGAAGCGGTCGACCTGACCAACTGCGAGCGGGAGCCGATCCACATCCCGGGCAGCATCCAGCCGCGGGGGGTGCTCATCGCGGTGAGCGATCCGGACTGGATCGTCCAGCAGGTCTCGGAGAACCTCGCCGACCTGACCGGGGTCGGGTGGCGGGAGGCGCTGGGCCGCCCGCTCCCCGAGGTCATCGGCATCCGGGCCGCCGAGGCGGTGATCCGTTCGGCCAGCGCCTTCGGTGACCTGCGCGAGCGCAACCCGGTGGAGATCACCCTCGACGTCGGCGGCGCTGCCGTGCCGGTCGACGCCCTGCTGCACCGCACCCAGCTCGATCCGGGCGCCACGGACAGCCGATCCGGGGCCGACCCGGCCGGGGCGCTGCCCGTCACCGCCCTCGTCGTCGAGCTCGAGCCGGCCCACGGCCCGCGGCCGTTCTCCTTCCCCAACACCTACCAGGCGGTGCGCGGCACCATCGGCGAGCTCAACCGCGCCGGCACGCTGCAGGAGCTCTACGACATCACCGCCCGGGCGGTGCGGGAGCTCACCGGCTTCGACCGGGTCATGGTCTACCGCTACGACGCCGACCACAACGGCGAGGTGGTGGCCGAGGCGAAGGCACCGCACCTCAACTCCTTCCTGGGCCTGCACTACCCGGCGTCGGACATCCCCGCGCAGGCGCGGGCGCTGTACGAGAAGAACTGGATCCGGCTCATCTCCGACGTCGACTACGCGCCGGTCCCGCTCCAGCCCGTCGACCACCCGCTCAGCGGGCGCCCCCTCGACCTCACCTACTCGTCGTTGCGCAGCGTCTCGCCGATCCACGTCGAGTACCTGAAGAACATGGGCGTGCACGCCTCGATGTCGATCTCGCTGCTGCGCGACGACGAGCTGTGGGGCCTCATCGCCTGCCACCACTACAGCGGCCCGCACGCCCCGCCCTACGCCACCCGGGCCGCGGCCGAGTTCCTCGGGTCGACGATGTCGCTGCGGCTCATCGACCGGGCGCAGGAGGAGGAGTTCCAGCGCGCCCTGCGGGTGCGCTCGACGCTGGCCTGGCTCACCGCCGCCACCATGGACGAGGAGCGCCCGCTCAGCGAGACCGTCCTCGGCACCCCGAGCCTGCTGGACCTGCAGGCCGCCGACGGCGTCGCGGTGAACCTGCAGGGCGCGCGCGGCTGCGCCGGCGCAGCACTGCCACCCGGCCTGGCCGACGCCGTCGCGGGCTGGGCGGCGGCCCAGGGTGACGACGTCGTGGCCACCGACGCCCTGGCCTCGGTGGCCCCCGGGCTGGGGTCGGCGACCGGCCCGGTGTGCGGCGTGCTGGTGCTGCCGCTCCCGGAGGGCCAGTACGTGCTCTGGTTCCGCGGCGAGGCGGTCCGGCACATCGACTGGGGCGGCGATCCGCACAACAAGGCGATCGCCGAACGGGAGGGCGACGAGGTCCGGCTCAGCCCGCGCAAGTCGTTCGAGCGCTGGCGGGAGACCGTCCGGGGCCGGTCGGAGCCGTGGACCCCGCAGGAGATCGGTGAGGCCGCCGAGCTGCGCACGCACCTGCTCGAGGCGCTCTACGCGCGGTCGCGCAGCATCGTGCGCGCCGCGGAGACGCTGCAGCGCAGCCTGCTCTCCGACCCACCCGAGCCCGACCACCTCGAGGTGGCGGTGCGGTACGTGCCGGCCACCCGGGAGGCCCAGGTCGGCGGCGACTGGTACGACGTGTTTCCGCAGCCCGACGGGTCGACGATGCTGGTCATCGGCGACGTGGTCGGGCACGACACGGAGGCCGCGGCCACGATGGCGCAGCTGCGCGGGCTGCTGCGCGGCATCGCCTACGACAGCGCCGCCGGACCGGCGGCGGTGCTGTCCCGGCTGGACGCCGCGGTCGAGGGCCTCGGGCTCGGTGCCATGGCCACCGTGCTGGTGGGCCGGCTGGAGCAGACGCCGGCCGAACGCGCCGGAGGCGTGACCCGGCTCCGGTGGGCCACCGCCGGGCACCTGCCCCCACTGGTGGTCGCCCCCGACGGCGCCCAGCAGCTGCTGGTCCCCGACCGCCCCGGGCTGCTGCTGGGCGTCGACCCGGCACGTCCGCGGAGCGAGCAGGTGACCGTGCTCGCGCGCGGCTCGACCCTGCTGCTCTACACCGACGGGCTGGTCGAGCGCCGCGACCAGGTGTTCGACGACGGCGTGACGCTGCTCGGCGAGGCGCTGGCGGAGCTGCGCCACCTGCCGGTGACGGCGATCTGCGACCGGCTCATCGCACGGCTGCTGCCCGGCGGCGCGGAGGACGACGTCGCGCTCGTCGCCGTCCGCCTGCGACCGCAGCACCGCTGAGCCGGCTCCCGGTCAGTCCGCCCCCGGAGCGGTGAACCGGGGGGTCAGTCCGTCGTCGGGCGCACCACCCTGGGCCGGCAGCGGACCCTCGTCCTCCGCCGCCCGTGTCGCGGCGACGACCTCCTGCGGCGAGCCCACCAGGTCCGTCCCGTCGCGCCGTTCCAGCGCGGCCAGCAGCCGCTCCTCGTCCGGCGCGAGGTCACCGGGGCCGAGGTGGCCGCCGGGCTCGCCGGCGTCGGAGCCCGACGCCATCGCAGTGTCCGGGGTGGGGTCGTCCGGGGCGTTCACGCGGCTGTTCCTCACGGTCGGTCAGCGGGGGAAGTTGGGTTCGAGCCGGGGCACGATCTGCATCTCCGGAACGAAGCTGGCCGGGTGCAGCAGGAGCAGGGTGCGGATCGCCTCCGCCACCGCCGACGGCGGCATCATCAGGTGCTCGGGGATGCCCCACTGCTCCATCATCGGGGTGTCCATGGCAGCCGGGATGACGCTCTGCACCCGGCAGGGGAAGGGCCGCTCGCTGCCGTCGGGCTGCCGGACGGCCTTCTCCCGCAGCTCCCGCTGGATGCACTTCGTGGCGTTGAGGAAGCCCGCCTTCGAGCCGTTGTAGGCGATCGCGCCGCTGCCGGAGGTGACGGCCGACAGCGAGACGACGTGCACGACGTCGGCCGTGCGCTCGTCCGGCAGGTGCTGGACCCGCTTCATGAACTCGCTGGTGAGGAAGATCGGCCCCTCGCAGTTCACCGCCTGCACCTGGCGGTAGTCGGCCAGGTCGATGTCGGTGATGTAGCCGGGCCGGTCGATGCCGGCCACGTTGACCAGGATGTCGAAGGCGTCACCGTGCCGGTCGAAGAGGCCGGCCACGACGGACCGCCGGCTCTCGTCGTCGGTCACGTCGAGGGCGACGACCTCGGCGGAGCCGCCGGCAGCCGACACCTGCGCGAGCGTCTCGTCGCTGCCGGGCGCGTTGATGTCGGCGATCGCCACGTGGGCGCCGGCCTCCGCCAGTGCCAGTGCGGTCGCCCGCCCCAGCCCGCTGGCCCCGCCCGTCACGAGTGCGACCCGGCCCTTCAGCGACTCTTCCATTCGACTCCTCCGTCGTCGGTCGTGTCCGTCGCCGACAGCCTCGCCGAAGTTCGTGGGGGCCGCAGGTCGGGCCTGCGCCGACGACCGACCGAACGCGCCGGGTGACCGACCTGCCGGTCAGCTCCGGTGCAGGCCCGCGTCCTCGATCAGCCGCGCCTGCTCGCGGCACCAGGGCGACCAGGCGTCCCCCTCGGTCTCCTGGCGACGGCGGAACGCGGCCCAGTCGAGCAGCTCCCACTCCCCCACCTCGGTGGGTTCCGGTGCCGGCGTCCCGATGAACCGCCCGACGTAGACGGGGCAGATCTCGTTCTCCACGACCCCGCGGAAGACCGCGCGGTAGCGGTACCCGGGCAGGGCCGGCCGGACGTCGGCCACCTGCAGTCCCAGCTCGAACTCCGCGCGCCGCGCGATCGCCGCACCGTCGTCCTCCCCCGGGCCGGGGTGCCCGCAGACGGTGTTGGTCCACATCCCCGGGAAGGTCGCCTTGTCCGCCGCACGACGGGTGACCAGCAGCCGGCCCGCGTCGTCGAAAAGGTAGGCGGAGAACGCCCGGTGCAAGGGGGTCTCCCCGTGGTGTACCTGCGGCTTGGGCAGGGTGCCGATCTCCCGTCCGTCGTCGTCGACCAGCACGATCAGCTCCACGGTGCATATTGTCGCCCTCCGGGCGACACCGCGGCCAATTGCCGTTCTCCTGGTGCACTGAGCCGTTACCGGCCCTTCTCAGGGAGGCCTCCGGCCGCCCTTCGTCGGACCGCCTCGCAGGGCGGCTCCATGCCGCTCCTCGGGGAGCCTCCGGCCCCCGCTCGTCACGACATCCCGCGGTTCCTTTGGCACAGTTCTTCCGTGGACAGCTTTCGCCGGGGCGGCCTGACCTTCGACGTCCGGGACGCCGGACCGGACGACGGGGACCCCGTCGTCCTCCTGCACGGCTTCCCGCAGGACTCCACGGCCTGGGACCGGGTGGCCCCCGCGCTGCACCAGCACGGCTTGCGCACCCTCGCGCCGGACCAGCGCGGCTACTCCCCCATGGCCCGCCCGCGCGGCCGGTCGCACTACCGGCTGCGGGAGACGGTGAGCGACGTCCTCGCGCTGCTCGACGCCGCCGGGCTCCCGGACGCCCACGTGGTCGGCCACGACTGGGGCGGCATCGTCGGCTGGGCGCTCGGCGCCTGGCACCCCGACCGGGTGCGCACCCTGACCGCGCTCTCCGTCCCGCACCCGGGCGCGATGGCCCGCGCCATGGTCACCAGCGACCAGGCGCTCCGCTCCTACTACATGGGGCTGTTCCAGCTGCCGGTGCTGCCCGAGCAACTGCTGCTCGCCGGGAACGGTGCCGCCCTGCGCCGGATGCTGGCGCACGGCGGCCTCCCCGACGACGCCGTCGCCCGCTACGTCCGGCGGATGCGCGAGCCGGGCGCGCTCACCGCGGCGGTCAACTGGTACCGGGCGCTGCCGTGGGCCGGCCGCGACCCGGTCGGCCGGGTGCGCGTCCCGACCCTGCACGTGTGGAGCACCGGCGACGCCTTCCTCGGCCGGGCCGCCACCGAGGACACCGCCCGCTTCGTCGAGGCGCCCTACCGGCTGGAGATCCTCGACGACGTGACCCACTGGATCCCGGAGCTGGCCGCCGACCGGACCGCCGAGCTCGTCACCGCCCACGTCCGCGGCTGACACGGAGCGATTGGAAGACTGCACCGCATGACGCAGACGACGTCGCCGCTGACCCGGGCCGAACGCCTCGACCGGCTGCCCTTCACCCGTGAGCACGGCCGGCTGGTCGTCGGGTCGGGGCTGGGCTGGGCGCTGGACGCCATGGACGTCGGCCTCATCTCCTTCGTGATGCTGGCCCTGGCCGCCCAGTGGGGACTGTCCGACACCGAGCTGTCCCTGATCGGGTCGATCGGCTTCGTCGGCATGGCGCTGGGCGCGACGCTCGGCGGGCTGCTGGCCGACCGGTACGGCCGGCGCCAGGTCTTCGCCCTCACCCTGCTGGTGTTCGGGCTCGCCACGGGGGCGGCGGCCCTGTCCTGGTCGCTCGGCGCACTCCTGGTGTTCCGGTTCATCATCGGCCTCGGCCTGGGAGCGGAGCTGCCGGTGGCTTCCACCCTGGTCAGCGAGTTCGCGCCCGCCCGGGTGCGCGGCCGCGTGGTCGTCATGCTCGAGGCGTTCTGGGCGGTGGGGTGGACGCTGGCCGCGCTGATCGGCTACTTCGTCGTCCCGCGCAGCGACGACGGGTGGCGCTGGGCGCTGGCGATCGGCGCCGTGCCCGCGCTGTACGCCGTCGTCGTCCGGCGCGGGCTGCCCGAGTCGGTGCGCTTCCTCGAACTGCGCGGCCGCACCGACGAGGCCGAGGCCGCGGTGCGCCGGTTCGAGCGGGCGGCCGGCGTGGACCCCGTCGCGTCGCCGCCGCCCGAGCCGCCGGCCAGGACGCCGGGGCCGGGCGCCCTCTGGGCAGCCGGGACCGGTGTGCGCACCGCGTCGCTCTGGATCGTCTGGTTCAGCATCAACTTCGCGTACTACGGAGCCTTCATCTGGCTGCCGACGCTGCTGTTCAACGACGGCTTCTCCGTGGTGAAGTCCTTCCAGTACACGCTGATCATCACCCTGGCCCAGCTGCCCGGGTACGCGGTCGCGGCCTACCTCATCGAGAAGTGGGGCCGGCGCCCCACGCTGGCGACCTTCCTCGTCGGCTCGGCGGTCGGAGCGGGGATGTTCGCCGCCGCCGACGCCGACACGGCGGTCCTCGCCACCGGCATGGTCCTGTCGTTCTTCAACCTCGGTGCCTGGGGCGCCCTCTACGCTGTGACGCCGGAGATCTACCCCACGGCGCTGCGCGCGACGGGCGCCGGCGCCGCTGCCGGGTTCGGTCGGCTGGCCTCGATCGCCGCGCCGCTGTGCGTGCCGCTGCTGGTCGGCGCCGGCGGTACCGGCCTGGTCTTCGGCACGTTCGCCGGCTTCTTCCTGCTGGCGGCCCTGGCGACCTGGGGGTTGCCCGAGCGGCGTGGGGAGGCGCTGGACGCGCCGGCGCCGACCACCGCACTCCGGGACTGAACGAGACCGACCGCCGGTCAGGAACGGGCGCCCACTCGCACCGGAACCCATGGTCACGGCGCCCGGAACCGAGCACAGTCGACCGCATGGAGCTCGATCCGGTGCGGACCAACCCCAGCCACTACCGGGTGGTCTTCGAGAACGATCGGGTGCGGGTGCTCGAATACACCGATCTGCCCGGTGAGCGGACGACGCCGCACGCGCACCCGGACAGTGTCATGTACACCCTCAGCTCGTTCCGCCGACGGCTGTACTCCGCGGACGCGCACCGCGACGTGGAGATGGTGGTGGGCACGACCGGCTGGCTGCCTGCGCAGGAGCACTCCGGCCAGAACATCGGAGAGACCGAGACCCACGTCCTGTTCGTCGAGCTGAAGGACGGCGCGGGCGGCGGCGCGGGCGGCCCCGCGGGACCGGGGATCCTCGGGCCCGCCTGACACCGGCCGACCGCCGAGCCGTCCACCTGCAAAGGTGTCTTTGCAAAGTAACCTTTGCCTTGGTTGACTGGATGTCGTGAGCCGATGGCCGGAAGACGCCCAGCAGATGGTCGACGTCCACGATCCCCGTAGGCTGCGGGCGCTGGCCCACCCGCTGCGGATGTCCCTGCTCGCCGCCCTCCGCACCGACGGTCCCTCGACCGCCAGCCGGCTGGCCGGCCGCCTCGGCGAGAGCAGCGGCTCCACCAGCTACCACCTGCGCCAGCTGGCCGGCGCCGGCTTCGTGGAGGAGGTCGAGGGAGAGGGCACCGGCCGGGAACGCTGGTGGCGGGCGCTGCACCGCAGCACCCGCTGGGACGAGGCCGAGCTCACCGCCCAGCCCGGTGGCCGCGAGCTGGCCGATGACCTGGTCGGCCGGATCGTCGCCCAGCAGCGCCGGATGCTGGCCGCCCACGCCGCCGAACGCGACGGCCTGGACGACGGCTGGCGCGCCGCGACATCGCTCAACGACGCCGGCCTGCGGCTGACCCCCGAGCACACCCGCGAGCTCGCCGCCGAGCTGCTCGCCGTCCTGGAGCGGTGGCGTGAGACGCGCGAGAGCCCCGACCAGCCGCTGGTGCACGTGCTGGTCGACCTGTTCCCGCTCGAGGCCTACCCGCTGTGAGCTCCGTGCTGACCGCCGCGGCCGTGCAGCGCCGGTACGTGGGCCTCACCGCGCTGCGCTGGCTGCCGCTCGGCATCACCGTGCCGGTGATCGTGCTGCTGGCGTCGGCCCGGGGCCTGAGCACCACCGAGATCGGGCTGACGGTCGCGGTGCACTCCATCGTCGCCGTCTCGCTGGAGCTGCCCACCGGCGGCCTCGCCGACGCGATCGGGCACCGGCCGGTGCTCGTGCTCTCCGCGGTGCTCGGCGCGGCCGGGCTGCTCACGATGGCCGCCGCCCAGGACGTCGCCGTCTTCGCCCTCGCCTACGGGCTGATCGGCGCCGGCCGGGCGCTGGACTCCGGCCCGCTGGAGTCCTGGTTCGTCGATGCGACGCACGCCGCCGACCCCGGTGCCGACACCACGCCCGGCCTGAGCCGGGCCGCCGCGGCCAGCGGTCTCGGGCTCGCGCTCGGCGCGGTGCTCGGCGGCCTGGTGCCGCTGCTCGCCGACGGGGCGGGCAGCGCGGCGCTCACCATCCCCTTCCTGCTCGCCGCCGGCGTCGACGTCGTCTACCTCGTGGCGCTGATGGCGCTGGTGACGCCGCTGCGCACCGCTCCGGCGCCAACGTCGGCCGCGGCGGCGCTCCTGCGGGGCTGCCGCGACGTGCCGCGGCTGATCCGGGAGACCGCCCGGCTCACCCGCGACGACGGGATCCTGCGCCGGCTGCTGATCCTCTCGGCGGTGAGCGGGCTGGTGTTCTCGACGCTGGAACTGCTCGGTCCGCTGCGGTTCGCCGAGCTCGCCGGCGGGGCCACCGAGGGCACGGCCGTGTTCGGGGTGGTCATGGCGGCGTCGTTCGCCGCGGCCTCCGTCGGCTCGGTGCTGGCCGGCCGGGTCCGCCGCGCCGCCGGCGGATCGACCGCCGTCGCCACCGCCGGGGTGGCCCTGCTGGCCGCGCTCGTCCTCGCCGGCACGGCCCTGAGCCCGGTGCTCGCCGTGACGGCGGTCAGCTACGCGCTGTTCTACCTCGTGAACGCGGCCGGCTGGCCGCTGCGCCAGCAGCTCATGCACACCCGCGTCACCGCCGAGCACCGGGCGACGACGGTCTCCGTCGCCTCCCTGGCGCTGCAGGCCGGCGGGATCGTCGGCAGCCTCGCGGTGGCGCGGCTGGCCGATGCGACCAGCGACACGGCCGGGTTCGCCGTCGCCGTCGCCGCGCTGCTGTTCGCGGCGGCGGTCTCGCTGCGGCTGCGGGTACCGGTTGGCGCGGGGATGGCCGGGTAGCGGCAGAGCATGCCGAACCTCTCCCCCGGCCACCTCGCCGGTCGCACGGTCGCCGTCACCGGAGCCAGCGGCAACGTCGGCACGGCCCTGCTGCGCCGGCTCACCGCACCCGGAGCCGGGCCGGCCGAGGTCCGCGGCCTGGCCCGTCGGCCGGCGCCGTCGATGCCGCCCTACGACGGCGTGCGCTGGCATCACGCCGACCTCGGCGAGGCGGCGAGCGAGGCGGAGATCGCGGAGTTCGTCGCGGGCGCCGACGCGGTCGTGCACCTGGCGTGGGCGCTGCAGCCCGGACGGCAGCCCGACCGGCTGCGCGAGGTGAACGTCGAGGGCACCCGCCGGGTGGCCCGCGCCGCCGCGGCGGCCGGCGTCGGCCAGTTCGTGCACATGAGCTCGATCGGCGCCTACGCCGCCGGCGCCCGTGGTTCCCGGGTGACCGAGGACTGGCCCACCACGGGCATCCCCACCTCGCAGTACAGCCGCGACAAGTCCGAGGCCGAGCGGGTGGTCCGCGAGGTGTTCGGCCGGCACCGCGACACCACGCTGACCGTGGTGCGCCCCACGCTGGTGCTGCAGCCGGAGGCGGGCAGCGAGATCGGCCGCTACTTCCTCGGCCCGCTACTGTTCGGCGCGGCCCGCGTGCTGCCGGGTCCGCTGGCCCGGCTGCTGCCTCTGCCGCTACCCGCGCTGGCGATCGCGTTCGTGCACGCCGACGACGTCGCCGACGGGATCGAGCGGATGCTCGACCGGCGCGCCTCCGGCCCGTTCAACCTCGCCGCCGAACCGCTGCTGGACGCCGCCGCGCTCGCCCGCGCCCTGGGCACCGTGCGGGTGCCCACCCCGGCGTTCGCCCTTCGCGCCGGGCTGCACGCCGCCTTCACCGCGCACGTGGTGCCCACCGAGCCGGGCTGGCTCGACCTGGGCACGCAGGTACCGGCGCTGGACACCGGCCGGGCGCGCAAGCTGCTGGACTGGGCGCCGTTCCACACCGGAGACGACGTGCTGCGGCAGTTCGTCGCCGCCCTCGGGCGGGGCGACGGCGCCCCCGGGCCGCTGTTCCGGCCCGCCGGCGGCGGCACGCTGGACCCCGCCGGCGACCCGGCCAACGCACCCGGCCCACGGGCGAACTGACTCAGCCCGGTGCACTCCCCAGCAACGTACGGGTCATCGCGTTGCGGGTGTCGAGCAGTTCGTCGAGCGCGGCGGTGAGGTCGTCGGCCGACACCACCAGCCGGTCGCCGGCCGCGGTGCGGGTGGCCGCCAGCAGGGCCGCCCGGCGCAGCAGTTCCTTGAGGAACGACGCCGTCACCCCCTCCGACCGCGCGAGCACGTCGTCCAGCCGGGAGGTGTCCACCTCCAGCGACCCCCGGTAGAGGTCGAACAGGGCGCGACGGGCGGCGCCGTCGGGCAGGTCGAGGGCCACCGCCTGGTCCACCCGCCCGGGTCGCGCAGCCAGCGCCGGCTCGAGCAGGTCGGCCCGGTTGGTGGTCAGGACGAAGACGACGTCGGCGTCCTCGGCGAGCCCGTCCATCTCGTTGAGCAACTGGAACAGCAGTGGGTGCTGCCCGGGGTGCATGCCGCGGTCTTCGGCGATGAGGTCGACGTCCTCGACGATCACCATGGCCGGCTGCAGCGCGCGGGCCACCGAGCAGGCCTCCGCGATCAGGTGCAGGGCGTTGCCGGTCAGCTGGATGACCGTGGTGTCGCGCAGGCTGCTCATCAGGTAACGGACGGTGTGCGTCTTCCCGACGCCCGGCGGGCCGTACAGCAGCACCCCGCGCTTGAGGTGCTGGCCGGCCGCCAGCAGCCGGGCCTTGTGCCGGGCGACGTCGACGACCTGGCGACGGATCTCCGCGAGCGTCTCCGGCACGAGGATCAGCTGGTCGGCCTGCAGCTCGGGTCGGCGGTGGAACTGGAGCAGGGTCTGCCCGTGCCCGAAGATCTCCTGGCCGAAGGAGAGCACCTGACCGCGGAACACGTTGTGCTCGACCGCCGCCGCCCGGATGCCGGCCGCCGCATCGGCCGCGCCGCCCGGGGTGCTGCTCACGACCTGCACCGACACCTGGGGGTGGCCGTACTCCGGATCGGCACCACGCAGCAGGACGGCGGTGCGCGCCTCCCCCTCGGTCACCAGGTAGAGGCCGCACCGCACGCACGGCCGCACCGCGCCGTCCGGGCCGCAGGCCAGGTTCACGCTGGCCGCATTGCCCGGCCGCGGCCCGAACGGCCGGTGGGGACCCGCGTCGTCGCTCAGCAGCTCACCGAGCCCGAACGGGCCGTGCTGGTAGCCGACGACGCCGACCAGTTGCGCCGAGCGGCCCGGCGCAGCCAGCCAGGCCTCCAGCCCGGCCTGCACGTTGACCTGCTCGTAGCCGGGCCACGTCTCCTCGACGACGTCGAGCCCGGCGCCGGATCCGCCGAGGTGGTCGACCAGCAGCGCCGGCAACGCCGGCCGCTCCCCCGCCCGCGCCGCGCCCACCACCGCACGGACCCCACGGCGCAGCAGCCGGCCGACGTCGGCCAGCTCGGGTCGCAGGGCGCCGTCCGCAGCCGGGAGAGCGGACGGGAGCGGCTCGTAGGAGCCGCTGTAGGTCACGTAACGACGACGATGGGGCACGCAGGACCTCCTGGGACGACAGGAGGCGGACGGTAGCGGAACCGGTAGGTCCGCGCCGCTGCTTTCTCCCGCCGGCGTCAGCTCCGGCTGGTCCAGGCGCCGACCTGGCGGTCCATGGCGGCGAAGACGTCGGCGGCCCGCTCGGGGCGCAGCGCGACGAACAGCCCCTCGGCCTCGGCCAGCGTGGTGTCGGGGTCGTCCTCGGCCACCAGGCGGGCGGTGGCGGTGGTCCGCCGGCCCTCGGTGGTGCCGAGCTGGGCCGTCGCCAGCAGGGGCACGCCCAGGTGCACCGGACGCCGGTAGGTGACCGTCAGGGTGGCGGTGAGACCGCCGCGCCCCGCCGCGCGGACGGCCCGGGCGAGCACGTGGTCGAGCATCGTCGCCACCACTCCCCCGTGCACCAGGCCGGGCGGGCCCTCGTGCGTCTTGCCGAGCGTCACGCGCCCGGTGGCCCGCCCCTCCGGGGTGCTGCTCGCGTGCATCGGTGGCGCCACCGGGTTCCCGGGGCCGTACACGGGGCTGTACCAGCGCTCCCCGATCTCGGGGTCGTCGACCGAGGCGATGTCGTGCAGCCCCCGGCCGTCGGCGCGCAGCCGGCCGGCCAGCTCCCGCACGGCCCCGGCGACGTCGGCCAGCTCCTCCAGCGGCACCTCGGTGCGAACCGCGGCGTCGACCAGATCGCGCAGCGCGGCGCCGAGGTCGCCGACCGCGTCCCGGCGGACCGCCCGCTGCTCGGCGGAGAGCTCCGGTCGCTCAGCCACGCGCCATACCGGCCTCGCGCAGCAGCGCACCACCGATGATGACCCGCTGCACCTCGCTGGTGCCCTCGTAGAGGCGGAACAGCCGGGCGTCGCGGTAGAAGCGCTCGACCGGCGTCGTCCGCAGGTAACCCATGCCGCCGTGCACCTGCACCGCCTTGTCGACCGCGCGGCCGACCATCTCGGTGCAGAAGAGCTTGGCCGACGACGGGCCGACCGAGGTGTCCTCGCCGGAGTCGTAGCGGGCGGCGACGTCGCGCGCCAGGCTGCGGCCGGCCAGCAGCTCGGCGTGCATGTCGGCGAGCATGGCCTGCACCAGCTGGAAGCGGCCGATCGGCGCCCCGCCCTGCTTCGCGGTGGCCGCGTAGGCGACCGACTCGTCGAGCACCCGCTGCGCCATGCCGACGCACAGGGCGGCGATGTGCAGCCGGCCGCGGGAGAGCACGGTCAGCGCTTTGGCGTAGCCCCGGCCCTCCTCGCCGATCAGCGCGTCGGCCGGCACGTGCACGTCGTCGAAGAAGACCTCGCTGGTCCAGGCGCCGGCCTGGCCCATCTTCTTGTCCTTGGGGCCGACCGTGACGCCCGGCGTCGTCGTCTCGACGACGAAGCTGGAGATCCCCCGGCCGCCCTTCTGCTCCGGGTCGGTGCGGGCGAAGACGACGAACAGGTCGGCGATCGGCGCGTTCGTGATATACCGCTTGCCGCCGTTGATGACCCACCCCTCGCCGTCGCGGCGGGCGTTCGTGCGCAGCCCGGCGGGGTCCGAGCCGGCCTCGGCCTCGGTGAGGGCGAAGGAGCCGATCAGCGTCCCGGCCGACAGGCCCGGCAGGTACTTCTCCTTCTGCTCCTCGCTGCCGAACTTGGCGATCACCTGACCGGAGATGCCGTTGTTGGTGCCGAACAGCGAACGGAAGGCCGGCGTCGTGTAGCCGAACTCGAACGCCAGCTCCACGTCCTCGGTCATCGAGACGCCGAGTCCGCCGTGCTCCTCGGGCAGCGCGTAGCCGAACAGGCCCATCTCGGCGGCCTGCGCCCGCAGGTCGTCGGGGATGCGGTCCTCGTCCTCGATCTGCTCCTCGCGCGGCAGCACCGATTCGCGGATCAGCTGACGAACGGCGTCCTTGACCTGACGGAAGTCCTCGGCGTCCATGCCGACATGCTGACGCGTACCTCTGCCGGCCGTCGAGGCGGGGTCCAGCCCTCCCGCCGACCCGGCATAGGAGGCTCTACCTATGTCCCGGGGCTGCCGAACCTAGGTAAAGCCTCCTATGCCTCGCCGGGCGGGATCAGGCCAGGGCGTCCAGGCGGGCCATGTCCTCGTCGGACAGGGTCAGCCGCGCCGCGCCGAGGTTCTCGGTCAGGTGGTCGACCGACTTGGTGCCGGGGATCGGCAGGACGACCGGCGACTTCTGCAGCAGCCAGGCCAGCGCCACCTGGGACGGGGTGGCGCCGAGCTCGCGCGCGATGTCGGCGACCGGGCTGTCGGGGGCGGCGAGCTCGCCGGTGGCGATCGGGAACCACGGGATGAAGGCGATGCCCTCGGCGGTGGCGTAGTCCAGCACGTCCTGGCTCTGCCGGGTCGTCAGGTTGTAGAGGTTCTGCACACTGACGATCTCCACGATCTCCCGTGCGGCCGCCAGCTCCGCCACCGACACCTCGGAGACGCCGATGTGCCGGATCTTGCCCTCGTCCTGCAGCTCCTTGAAAGCGCCGAGCTGGTCGGCCAGCGGGACGTCGGCGTCGATGCGGTGCAGCTGCATCAGGTCGATCCGGTCCACCTTCAGGTGCCGCAGCGAGAGCTCCGCCTGCTGCTTGAGGTAGGCCGGCCGGCCGACGGGCGTCCAGATGCCCGGGCCCTGACGGGTGAGCCCCGCCTTGGTCGCGATGACCAGGTTCTCCGGGTACGGGTGCAGCGCCTCGGCGATGATCTGCTCGCTGACGAACGGGCCGTAGGAGTCGGCGGTGTCGATGAAGTCGACGCCCTGCTCGACGGCCGCGCGGACGACCCGCAGGGCGCCGTCCCGGTCGGCCGGCTCGCCCCACACACCCTGGCCGGGCAGCTGCATCGCGCCGTAGCCCAGCCGGTGGACCGGCAGGTCGCCGCCGATGGAGAAGATCTCAGTGCTCTGCGCGGTGGTCATGTCCCGGCCCAGCACGGAAAGCCGGGCCCGTGTTCCCGGCAGCGTGTTCGATGGCGGCATGGGCGAGATCGTGGTGCTGCGGCACGGGCAGACGGAGTGGAGCCGGGACGGGCGGCACACCGGCATCACCGACCTGCCGCTCCTCCCCGAGGGCGAGCACCAGGCGCAGGGGGTGCGCCGGGCCCTGGCCGGACGTCGCTTCGCCGAGGTCCGCGTCAGCCCGCGGCGCCGTGCCCGCCGGACCGCCGAGCTGGCCGGCTTGCGGGAGACGGCGGTGGACGACGACCTGGCCGAGATCGACTACGGCGGCTACGAGGGCCGGACGACGGTGGAGATCAGCGCCGAGCTCGGCCGGGAGTGGTCGGTCTGGCGGAACGGGACCGTCCCGGGGAACTCCCCGGGCGAGACCCTCGCCGAGGTCGGCCGGCGGGTGGACCGGGTGCTGGTCCGGGCGCGCGCCCGGCTGGCCGACGGCGACGTGGCGCTGGTGGCCCACGGGCACGTCCTCCGGGTGCTCACCGCCCGCTGGCTGGGGCTGGCACCCGAGGCCGGCGCCCTCTTCGCGCTGCCGGCCGGGCGGTACGGCGTCCTGGGCCACGAGCACGGCCGGCCGGTGCTCACCGGGTGGGCCCTCGACTGATCTCGCAGACCTCACCTGCGGGTCGCCGTCCTCGTGCTGGAGCGCGAGGACGGCGACCCGCAGGTGAGGACGGCGGACTTCGACGGCTCGGGGCCGGAGTCAGGCCCGGTGCGGACTGACCGGCTGCCAGCGACCCTCGGGCTCCTCGACCGGCGGGTCCGGGCGCACCGGGCGGCCGAACAGCCAGCCCTGCCCCATGTCCGCACCCAGCGCGGTCACCTCCTCGGCCAGCTGCTCGGTCTCGATCCCTTCGGCGACGACGACGGCGCCGAGCTGGTGGGCCAGGTCGGTGACGGCCTTCAGCACCGTCCGGGCGCCGTCGTCGGGCAGCTCCTGCACCAGGCCCTTGTCCAGCTTGACCACCTCGGGCCGGACGGCGGCCAACAGCGACAGGCTCGACCACCCGGCGCCGACGTCGTCCAACGCCACCCGCCAGCCCAGCGACCGGTAGTGCTCGAGGATCGAGACCAGGTGCCCACGGTCGGCGATGGCGTGCGACTCCACCACCTCGAAGACCAGCTGGTGCGGGTCGATGCCGACCTCGTGGGCGACGCGCTCGGTGCTGGCCAGGCAGACCTGGGGGCGGTAGATCGAGGTCGGGTTGAAGTTCACGAACAGGTCGTCACCGCCCAGCCACGGCATCGCGCCGGCGATGGCCGACTCCCGGCCGATGCGGTCCAGGCGGTGCAGCCAGCCGGCGGACTCGGCGACGAAGAACAGGTCCCCACCGCCGACCTCCCGGCCGTCGACCAGCCCCCGCAGCAGCGCCTCGTGGGCGATGACGGAGCGGTCGGCCAGGGAGACGATCGGCTGGTAGACCGACCAGAACTCGGCCTCGGCCAGCACGCCCACCTCGACGGTGACGCCGCGCCGGGCGAGCTCGACGGCGAGGGTCGGTGCGGTGAGCAGCCGGGCGGTGAGCGCGGCGCCGTCGTCGGGCGGGTCGGTGGCCACCCGCACCGCCTCGGTCTCCGCGGCCGTCAGCTCCCGGGCCAGCCGCTGGAACAGCCGCTCCAGACCCGTGCCGCCCCGGTCGTCGACGACGTCGACCAGCTGCGGGGAGGAGTAGACGGTGAGGCCCAGGGCCTTGGCGGTGCGGGCGACGTGGGGAAGGACGTGCCCGATGGAGGTGGCCAGCAGGGCACGGGTGGCGCGCCCGGGCAGCTCCCAGTTCTGACGGCATCCACAGACACCGCCGCAGATGGTTCCCACCGATCCAGGGTGACTCACCGGCGCCCGGTCGGGTGACAGGCGCGCGGCCGTATCGGAACCCACTTCCGGGGTACTCGCAGGGGACGCTCAGGAAGTTCACACGATCACTGTCTAAGGTTTCGCCATGGCCGCTCCCTCTACCGCCGAAGTCGCCCGCGTCAGCCGGGGCGGCCGGCCTCGCGACCCCAGTCGGGACGGCGTCATCCGCGCCGCCATCCTCCGGCTCCTCGCCGACGTGGGCTACGGCGCACTGACGATGGACGCGGTGGCGGCGGAGGCCGGCGTGGGCAAGGCGACCATCTACCGCCGGTGGCGCACCAAGCAGGACCTGGTCGTCGACACCATCGCCGACCTCAACCGGGCGGAGGTGCGCACGCCTGACACCGGCTCCCTCGAAGGAGACCTGCGGGAGATCATGCACACGTTCGTCGGCGTGGTGAACGGGCCCACCGGGGCGGCGACCTTGTCCCTGCTCTCCACCATGCCACGGCAGCCGGCCCTGGCCGAGGCCTTCCGCACCGGCCCGCTGACGGTGTGGAACCAGACGTTCGAGCAGGTGTGGCAGAACGCCGAGGCCCGCGGCGAGATCGACCCGTCGTTCGCCACCTCGGTCGCCGCGGAGACCATCAGCGCGCTGATCGTGCAGCGCTGGCTGCTCACCGGTCACCCGGTCGACGACGCCTACGCCGACGAGGTGCTCGACACCGTCGTCCTGCCGCTGGCGCGCAACCGGGTCAGCGCCTGACCGGCTGACCGTCCGGACACCGACGAGACCGGCCCGCCCCCTGTGGGGACGGGCCGGTCTCGTCGTTCGCGCGTAGGGCGGGTCAGCGCCTGTGGTACTGGACCTTCTCCACGACGACCTCGCGGTTCCGGGTCTTCGGCGCCTTGCGGTGCCGCACCTTCTGCACCACGACGAGGGTGACCAGGAGGCCTACGGCACCGATGGTGGCCTGACCCGCCGGCGTCTGGAGGAAGCGCTGCACCGCGTCCTTGCCCTGCGCCTTCAAGCGCGTCGGGCTGCTGCGGTACGCGAGCTGGTCCAGGGTGGCGGCCAGCGACTCCCGGGCGGAGTCGATCTCGAGCTGGATCTGTCGTGGGTCGCGGGGCACGGCGACAGCCTGCCAGACGGGCTCCAGGTGAGCGCGCCGACGGTGCCCAGGAGCACCCGGGTGGGCTACTCCCTAGACTCCTGCTCCACGCGGGAGTGGTGTAACGGCAGCCACGCCAGACTTAGGATCTGGTGCCTTCGGGCGTGCGGGTTCGACTCCCGCCTCCCGCACGCGCACCGGTTCCCGGCGACCGCCGGACAGGCCGGCCTGACGCCGGTCGACGGCGATGCCTCAAGGACAGGGCCGCCAGCCCTCGCCCTCCTCGACCAGTCCCAGCACCGTCCGGCTCTGCAGCCCACCCTCGGTCTCGAAGGTGATGGTCACGTCGCCGCTCGACTCCCCGTTGGACCAGGCGACGTCGATCCCGTCGATGCTGAAGCCGGCCAGGGGCGGGTCGCCGAACAGCACGGCGAGGTCGTCGGCGGTCAGGTCGGCCGCGCTGCGCCGGCACAACATGCCGTGCGCCTCGTCCCACCGCCCGTCCACCAGCGCGGTGGCGTACGCCTCGGCGGCCTCCTGCGCCGGCCGGAGACTGCTGGTGAACCCGTTCACGGCCACCACCACCAGCGCGACGAGCCCGGCCAGGAACAGGACACCACCGACCGGCAGGCCGATGGTCAGCCACCGGGAACGCCGCCGGCGGGGCGGCGGCGACCAGGGCGGTGGCGGCGCGTACGAGGGCGGTGGGCCGTACCCCGGGGGCGGTGGACCCCAGGGCGGCTGCCCCTGCTGGTGTCCCGGACCGCTCACTGCACCGCCCTCTTCCGTCGCAGATGGCGGAGAACGTAGCGCGCGCACGCGCCACGTCAGCGCAGCCGGGTGATCCCGACCTGTCCCTCACGGTCCCGTCGGCGGCGAAGCCGGGAACCCCGGCGGTCAGCCCAGCTCGACCCGCAGCTCGAGCTCGGCCGAGGGGCTCTCCGGGTCGTCGTCGTCGACGACGGCGAGGAGGTGCACGACGTCGTCGCTGACCCCGCGCAGCGCCAGCCCCTCCACCTTGTGCACGTGCCCGTCCACCTCGGGGATCGGCGCGACCGCCAGCACGGTGTCGCCGTCGACCAGGGCGATGGCGGTCGCCACCACCGGGCCGTCGTCGACGGCGTTCGGGGTGTCCTCCGCCGCCGCGCTGAGCAGCACCCGCCCGTCGGGCAGCGCGATGGCGTCGGTCACGGCCAGACCCACGCCCTCCACCTGGCCGATCCGGTACTCGCGGGGCTGCTCGACCGCCACCTCGGATGCTCCTGCGCGACCGAGCACCGCGTCGACCAGGCCCTCCAGCAGCACGTCGACGCTCGCGGACCGGACGCCGGCCGTCAGGTTGCCCCGGTTGAACCACCGGACGACGTCACCGTGGCGGCTCGCGCCCTCCAGGTTGACGTGGTCCATCGGCAGCCCGAGCCGATCGGCCACCCGCTCGTAGAGCGGCCCCAGCTCGGCCGCGTGCACGACGGGCTCCCCGTCATCCAGGCGCACCAGCACGCCACGCATGCGCCGCGGTGAGGATCCGGACCCGAGCAGCAGTGCGGCCGGTCCGCCGTCCACCTCGGCCGGGCAGGCGGCCTCGAGGTCGGGCTTGAGGTGCTTGGTGCCCTCGGCGGCGCGGAACGTGTCGAGCCCGTCGACGGACGGCAGCATCCGCAGCGCGGTCACCCCGTCAGGGCGCCGCCAGGCGGCGATCGTCGAGTCGTCCTGCACCACGAGCCAGCCGTCGCCCAGCGGCACCACACCGGAGGCGGCGGTGACCGGCGTCCCGTCGTCGAAGCGCAGCGGCCGGGCGGCGTCCACGTGAACTCGCATCGCGGGTCAGTGCCCTCGTCCGCGGCGGCTCACGCGCCGGTAGGGGTCGGGTCCAGAGGACCACGACGAGCAGGTGGGCGGTCGCCAGCGCAGCCGACGGACCGGGACGCTCGAGTCACCCGCTGGGGCGGCTCCGCTCGTCCGCGCCTCGAGCGGGACGCCGGCCGAGCCGATCAGCCCGGCATGACCTCCAGCGCCACCCCCACCACCACCTGGCTGCCCGCCGCCATGGTGCGCGCCGCCGTCGTCCACTCCCCCGCCGCCGCCCCTGCCCGCGGCCGGCACCGGGCGCCGGAGTTCGGCCCCGTGGAGCGGGTGGCCGGCGAGGAGCAGCTGGTCCGCCACGGACGGCACGCCGAGCCGGAGGAGGAGGACTCGCTGGCCTGGCTGGGGTTCAGCTTCCGCGGGGACTGATCCGGCGCCCGGCTTCCCGTCGGTCAGCGATTGCCCAGCACCTCGGCGAGGACGGGCACCAGCGCGGCGAAGGCCTGACCCCGGTGGCTGCGGGCGTCCTTGTCCGCCGGCGAGAGCTCCGCGGAGGTCTGCTGGAGCCCGGCCGGCACGAACACCGGGTCGTAGCCGAAGCCGTTGCTGCCCCGCTTCTCGCGGATCACCGTTCCCCGCCACTCCCGCTCCAGCACCCGTTCGGTGCCGTCCGGGGTGACCAGCGCGGCGGCGCACACGAACGCCGCGCCCCGCCGCTCGTCGGGGACGTCCGCGAGCTGCCCCAGCAGAAGCGCGGTGTTGGCGTCGTCGTCGCCGTGCCGGCCCGACCAGCGCGCCGACAGCACCCCCGGCATGCCCTTCAGCGCATCGACGGTGATCCCGGAGTCGTCCGCCACCGCGGGGAAGCCGGTGTACCGCACGGCCTCCCGCGCCTTCAGCAGCGCGTTCTCCGCGAAGGTCGCACCGGTCTCGGGAGCCTCCGGGTACTCCTCGACGTCCCGCAGACCCACGACCGCCACACCCGGCACCGCGCTCTCCAGCAGCCGCTGCAGCTCGGCCAGCTTGCCGGCGTTGCGGGTGGCCAGCAGCAGTCGGGTGCTCAATCCTGCTCCGCAGGGGTGAGGACGGCGCCGCAGGCACCGGTCACACCCCGGAGGTGCGCAGGGGAACGAGAGAGCTTCGGTCCGCTCATCGGGCGCCGGGCTCCCGGGCCAGCGCCTCGGCCTGCAGCCGGGTCAGCTCCGCACAGCCGGCGACCGCGAGGTCGAGGAGTGCGTCCAGCGTCGGCCGGTCGAAGACCGCGCCTTCCGCGGTGCCCTGCACCTCGACGAACCCGCCGTCGCCGGTGCAGACGACGTTCATGTCGGTACCGGCCCGCACGTCCTCCTCGTACGGGAGGTCGAGCCGCGGCTCACCGTCGATGACGCCGACGCTCACCGCCGCCACCGACTGGACGATCGCGGTCGGCCTGGCCAGCTTCTTGCGCTCGCCCAGCCACGAGACCGCGTCGGCCAGCGCCACGTAGGCGCCGGTGATGGCCGCGGTCCGGGTGCCGCCGTCGGCCTGCAGGACGTCGCAGTCGATCGCGATGCTGTTCTCTCCCAGCGCGCCGAGATCGACCGAGGCACGCAGCGACCGCCCGATCAGCCGGCTGATCTCGTGAGTGCGGCCGCCGATCCGGCCCTTGACCGACTCGCGGTCGCTGCGGGTGTGCGTGGCCCGCGGCAGCATCGAGTACTCGGCGGTGACCCAGCCCAGGCCCGAGCCCTTGCGCCACCGGGGCACGCCTTCGGTGACGCTTGCGGCGCAGAGCACCCGGGTGCGGCCGAATTCCACGAGCACCGAGCCCTCGGCGTGGTCGAGCCAGTTGCGGGTGATCGTCACGGGCCGGAGCTGGTCGGCTGCACGCCCATCGGCACGGGGAGTGGTACGAGGCTGGGTCACGAGTGCCGACAGTAGTGCGCGCCGACCGGAGGTCCGCGCGGCGGAGATCGCCACGGACGGCGAGGATCGGCGCCATGAGATCGGAACTGCGCGCCGTCCGGACCGGCGGTGTCCCCGTCGTCGTCGACGTGACCGACGAATGCGCCGAGTTCGTGCAGCCGGAGGCCGACGGCCTGCTGCACGTGTTCGTGCCGCACGCCACCGCGGGCCTGGCGATCCTGGAGACCGGGTCGGGCAGCGACGACGACCTGCTCGCCCAGCTCGACGAGCTGCTCCCCCGGGACGACCGGTGGCGGCACCGCCACGGCAGCCCCGGGCACGGGCGTGACCACGTGCTGCCCGCCGTCGTGCCGCCGCACGCCAGCGTGCCGGTGCTCGAGGGCCGGCTGATGCTGGGCACCTGGCAGCGGATCTGCCTGGTCGACACCAACACCGACAACCACCAGCGGCAGGTGCGGTTCTCCTTCCTCACCGGATGACCCGCGCCGCCCGCGCGTGACCGGGACAGGACGACACGGCAGGATCAGGGCATGACCGAGACCGACGTCGCTCCCGTTCGCCTGGCCGCCGGCGACCAGGCGCCGGAGTTCACGCTGTCCGACGCCGACGGCAACCCGGTCGCGCTGGCCGGCTTCCGGGGCCGGCGGGTGATCGTCTACTGCTACCCCGCCGCGCTCACCCCCGGCTGCACCACCCAGGCGGTCGACTTCACCGCCGCGGCCGGCGACCTCGCCGACGCCGGGCTCGACATCGTCGGGGTCTCCCCCGACCCGGTGGAGAAGCTGGCGAAGTTCCGGGACGAGGAGGGCCTGCGGATCACGCTGGTGTCCGACCCCGACAAGCAGGTGATGCAGGCCTACGGCGCCTACGGCCCGAAGAAGCTGTACGGCAAGGAGGTCGTGGGGGTGATCCGCTCGACGTTCGTGATCGACGCCGAGGGGCGGATCGAGCGGGCCTCTTACAACGTCAAGGCCACCGGACACGTCGCCAAGCTGCGCCGCGACCTCGGCCTGGACTGAGCCTCACGCCCGCCAGGTCCCCGGCCGGGGCTGGCACTCGGGCGGGCAGGGATAGCCCCGGTCCCACGGGAAGACGCCGCCGGCGTGGGCCCAGGTGAGCTGGTACGCGGGCACGGAGAACTCGTCGGGGCGCTGGTAGAAGCGGTTGGCCGAGAACAGCACCTCGGCCGGGTTGGGCAGCACCTCCACGGTGAGCATCCGCTCGCCGTCCTCCTGCCCGATCACCTCCCCGGGCAACAGGTCGCGCCCGTCGAGGACCAGGTCGGCCACCGTGTTGAGCATCCTGCAGGCGGTCTCGTGCCCGACCCCCACCACGACGAGTTCGGGATGGCCGACCCCGAACAGGCCGACGGTGTAGCCGAACGGTGGTTCGTCGGACTCCTCGCCGCGCATCACGTACTGCACGGCGACGCGGTAGGCCCGGATGGTCTGCGCCAGCCGGCTGTCCTCCTGGTCGAGCCAGGCGAGGGTCTGCGGATCGGTCGTCATGCCGGTCAGCCTGCGACCGGGCACCGACAGTCGGCGGGCGGCTGTCTGCTCATGTGGATGAGCGGGTGACCTGTGGACGGCGGCCGCTCGACGGCATGCTCGGGCGGGGACGCCGTCAGCCGTCGTCGGCGGCGCGGCGCTCCCGTGCCCGCCGCTTGCCCTCGTGCATGGCGGCCACCCGGGCGACCGGGATCGTGTGCCCCTCCGCCACCAGCTCGGCGGGCAGGCGCTGCGGCTCCGGCAGCAGCGCCGACCAGTCGCCCAGCCGTTCGGCTCCGGAGGCGACGGTGACGTCGCCCGGCCGGACCGTGTCCAGGTCGGCCCAGTCCACCGGCGCCGACACCGGCAGCTCCGGGCGCACCCGGGGGCTGTAGGCGGCGACGACCGTGCCCGTCCCCGACCGCGTGGAGTCCACGAAGACCCGGCCGTGCCGCTCCTCCTTGAGAAACGCCGTCGTCGCGATCGCGGGGTCGAGCCGCGCCGTCCGGTGCGCCAGTGCCCGGGTGGCGGCCGCGACGTCCTCCACCGGTGACCCGTGGACGGGCACCACGACGTGCAGGCCCGAGGAGCCACTCGTCTTCACCGCGCCCGCCAGCCCGGGGTCCTCCAGCGCCTGCCGGGCGAGCCGGGCCGTGGCCACCACGGCGGAGAAGTCGGCGCCGTCCGGCGGGTCCAGGTCGAGCACCAGGCCGGTGGGCTCCCGGGAGCCGGCCGGCAGGAACGGCACGTGGAACTCGACCGCACGCTGGTTGGCCAGCCACAGCAGCGTCCGGCGGTCGTCGCAGAGCACCTGGTGCACCTCGCGATGCGCCGACTCGGCCCAGACCGCCACCGTGCGCACCCAGTCCGGCGCGCCCTTGCTGACGTTGCGCTGCATGAACGGGGGCTGACCGGGGCGCACCCGCAGCACCGACAGCGGCCGGCCGGCCAGCAGCGGCACCAGCCGGTCGGCGACCGCGTCCAGGTGGTCGACGAGCTGTCTCTTCGTCACGCCGAGGCCGTCGCCCAGCGGCGAGTCGAGGCTGCTCAGCGTGACGCCGTCGCGTTCGTCATCCGCCACGCCGGTCACGCTGCCCGCACGAGGTCACCCGGGCAACCGCACGTCGCCCGGTTGGCGGCCCTGTTGCAGGGTCCCGCCGCGAGCCTGCGAGTGGTGGGGAGCAGGAGGGTCCTCCCTCAGATCTCGTAGACCCCGCCCGGGCGCACGAGTTCGGTCTCGGAGAACACCGAGCTGGCGGCGAACAACTGACCGATGTGGTCCACCCAGGCCGGCACGTGGGTGAGCAGCAGGCGCGCGACGCCCGCCGCGGCGGCGTGCTGGCCGGCCTGCCGACCGGTGAGGTGCAGCGCCGGCGGCTGGTCGGGCACGTTGTCGGGGTGCGCCGCCTCGGCCAGCAGGACGTCGGCGCCGCGGGCGAGCTCGATCACCCGGTCGGACGGGCCGGTGTCGCCGGTGTAGACCAGCGAGCGGCCGCCGGCGGTGAGCCGGATGGCGTAGGTCTCGACCGGGTGCGCGGTCCGCGCCAGCTCGACGTCGAACGTCCCCAGGCGGAACGCGCCCGGGCCCACCGGGACGAAGTCGAAGACGTCGGTGAGGCCGTCGCCGTCCAGGTCGTAGGCCAGCGCCAGGCGGCGCTCGGCGCCGACCGGCGCGTACAGCGGCACCAGGGGCCCGCGTGCCCGGCCGGAGTAGCGGTGCCAGACCACGAACGGGGCGACGTCGAGGCAGTGGTCGGCGTGCAGGTGCGAGAGGAACACCGCATCCACCGACCCCGGGTCGATGAGCCCCTGCAACGCTCCGAACGAGCCGTTGCCGAGATCCAGCACCAGCCGGAAGCCGTCGTGCTCGACGAGGTAGCAGGAGGCCGGCGACTCAGGGCCCGGGCCGCTGCCGCAGCACCCGATGACGGTCAGCTTCACGTGGCGTCCACCGTTCCGGCGGACAGCACCGCGCCGACCTCCGGGCCGAGGAACCGGCGCCCCAGCCGGGCGAAGGGCTCGGGGTCGCCCGTGGCCAGGAATACGTGCTCCGGCGGCGTGGAGCCGGGATCGCGCAGCAGGTCGGCGCGGGTGAGCACCCGGTACACGTCCTTCGCCGTCTCCTCGGCGCTGGAGACCAGCGTGACGTCGTCGCCGAGCACCACCGAGAGCACGCCGGTGAGCAGCGGGTAGTGGGTGCACCCGAGGACGACGGTGTCCACCCCGGCCACCAGCAACGGGTCGAGGTAGGACTGCGCCAGGCCCAGCAGCTGCCGGCCGCTGGTGACCCCCCGCTCCACGAAGTCGACGAAGCTCGGGCAGGCCGCCGAGGTGACCGACACCTGCGGCGCGGCGGCGAACGCGTCGTCGTAGGCGCCGCTGGTGACGGTGGCCTGGGTGCCGATGACGCCGATCCGGCCGTTGCGGGTGGCGGCGATGGCCCGGCGCGCGGCGGGCAGCACGACCTCCACCACCGGCACGTCGTACCGCTCCCGGGCGTCGCGCAGGGAGGCGGCGCTGGCCGAGTTGCAGGCGACCACGAGCATCTTCACGCCGCTGTCCACCAGCTCGTCCATCACCGCGAGGGAGTGCCGGCGCACCTCGGCGATCGGCAACGGGCCGTAGGGGCCGTTCGCCGTGTCGCCGATGTAGCGGACCGCCTCGCCGGGCAACTGGTCCAGCACTGCGCGGGCGACGGTGAGCCCACCGACGCCCGAGTCGAAGATGCCGATCGGTGCATCCGCACCCGGCCGCGTCGTCCCCATGTCGCGCGCCAGGCTAACCGGCCGCTCCGACGAACCCCCTCAGGCCCAGAGTTGACCCTCGAGAGCGGACGTCGCCTCCTCCAGCGTGCCGGCGTAGGCACCGGTGGAGAGGTACTTCCAGCCGCCGTCGCACACGATGAACACGATGTCGGCCTTGCGACCGGCGGCGACTTCCTTGTCCGCGATGCCGAGGGCCGCGTGCAGGATGGCGCCGGTCGAGATGCCGGCGAAGATGCCCTCGCGCTCGACCAGCTGGCGGGTGCGGTGGATCGCGTCCTCCGGGCCCACCGAGAACCGCGAGTCCAGCAGCGAGGCGTCGTAGAGCTCGGGGATGAAGCCCTCGTCGATGTTGCGCAGGCCGTAGACGAGCTCGCCGTAGCGCGGCTCGGCGGCGATGACCTGCACGCCCGGCTTGTGCTCGCGCAGGTACCGCGACACGCCCATCAGCGTGCCCGTCGTGCCCAGGCCGGCCACGAAGTGGGTGATCGACGGCAGGTCGGCCACGATCTCCGGCCCGGTGCCCTCGTAGTGGGCGAGCGCATTGGCCGGGTTGCCGTACTGGTAGAGCATCACCCAGTCGTCGTGCTCGGCGGCCAGCTCCTTGGCCATGGCGACGGCCTGGTTGGAGCCGCCGGCCGCCGGCGAGCCGATGATCCGCGCCCCGTACATCTCCAGGAGCTGCCGGCGCTCCACCGAGGTGTTCTCCGGCATGACGCAGATCAGCTTGTAGCCGCGCTGCCGGGCGACCATGGCCAGCGAGATGCCGGTGTTGCCGCTGGTCGGCTCGAGGATGGTCGAGCCGGGCTGCAGCAGCCCCGCCTTCTCGGCCGCCTCGATCATCCTGATCGCCGCGCGGTCCTTGATCGACCCGGTGGGGTTGTGGTCCTCGAGCTTGGCCCACAGGCGCACGTCAGAGGTCGGCGACAGGTTCGGCAGCCCCACGAGCGGAGTGCCGCCGAGCGAGTCGACGAGGGAGGCGAAGCGGGCCATGAGAACTCTTCCGGGATACGGGGGACGGGACGGTGCGCGCGGCGATCGCTCAGCAGCCGCCCGCGACGGCCGGGAGGATCGTCACCGAGTCGCCGTCCTTCACCTGGGTGTCCAGGGCGCCGGTGAAGCGCACGTCCTCGTCGTTGACGTAGACGTTGACGAAGCGGTGCAGCTTCCCCTCCTCGGTGACGAGGCGGTTCTTCAGGCCGGCGTGCTGGCTGTCGAGGTCCTCGATCAGCGCGGCCAGGGTGTCCCCGCTGCCCTCGACGGTCTTGTTGCCGCCGGTGTGGGTGCGCAGGATGGTCGGGATCCGGACCTCGATGGCCATGGCGTGGTTCTCCTCGGGAACGTCGATGCGAAAGGTCGCTGCGCGGAGCAGCGGTGGTGCGTCTGAGCCGGGCAACGCCCGGTGTCCGCCGTCGATTCCGGACGGCGGCGCAGGTCACCCGTCAGTCGTAGACGACCGTCGTCGGCGAGTGGCCGAACAGGTAGGACTCGACGATCTCGACCTCCTCCTCGGACACCTCCCCGCCGACGATGCGGTAGCTGCGGAACTCGACCTCGTCGCCGGCCAGGCCGGTCTCCGACCCGTGGTGCCGGGTGGACACCAGCACGTAGTGGGTCCGGGGGTCGGCAGCGGGACCGGAGGCGTACCCGATGTCGGTGCGCGAGGGGTAGGCCTCGGTGGCGGTGTGCGAGTGGTAGACGACGACGGGCCACTCGTCCCGGTCGTCCAGGTCGCGGTACAGCGCCAGCAGGTCGGCGCTGTCGAACTCGTAGAACGTCGGCGACCGGGCCGCGTTCAGCATCGGGACGAAGCGCTCGGGGCGCTCGGTCCCCTCCGGGCCGGCGACGATGCCACAGGCCTCGTCCGGATGGTCCTTCCGGGCGTGGGCCACGATGGCGTCGTAGGTCGCGCGGTCGATGCGCAGCACGGCGCCAGTCTAGGCGGTCCGCTGCGGGACCCCCGGGGTCGCCCCCGGAGGGCCCGGCCGACCGGCCGTCGGGAGAACGGCCGAGGACCGATACGGTCGGCCGCGTGTGGGTCCCGTCGCTCCTGACCGCCGGCGTCGTGCTGCTGGCCCTGCCTGCGCTGTTCCTCGGCCTCCGCGGGCTGTTCCGGCACCGCGGCTACAGCGCTACCGAGCCTGCCGACCGGGCCTCGGTCATCACGATCGTCGTGCTGCGCGGAATCCTCCTGCTGCTCCTGCTGACGATCTCGGCCGTGGTCCTGGTGTCCACGATCGGCGCGATGGTGGCCCGCGTGGAGCTGCACGGCATGGTCTACGTCCTGTTCACGCTGGACCTGCTGCTGACGGCGCTGGTCCTGCTCACCTTCGGCCGGCGCGAGCGGCGACCAGTGCGTCGACGAGCGAGCCCTGCAGCGCGGTGAGCCAGTAGTAGACCGCCAGCTGGTGGTCGCCCTCGTCGACGATCTCCTCCGGCGGCTCGGATTCCTCGCTGATGTCGAGCCGGGTGCCCAGGGCCAGCCGCAGGTCGTTGCTCGTGCGCAGCCAGGCCCCGGCCTGGTCGACGTCGAGCCGCACCTCTCCCCCGTCGGCCGGGAGGGTGGCGCGCACGGTGGCGAGGTCGTCGGCCTTCCCCTCGCGGAGCGTCCGCTCGGTCAGGTCGCGGTAGTCGTCCGCCAGCGCCCGGTCCGATCGGTGCCCCGCCGGGTAGATCCGGTCGATCACCGGGTCGCCGGTGCTGTCCTCCGGGTCGGCGAGGAGCAACTGCTCCAGCTGGTCCAGCAGCAGCCCGACGATGCCGGCCTCGGCCCGGTCGAGGCGGGCGACCACCTGGTCGCGTCGCGCGCGGAACGGCTTCACCGGATCTCCTCGGCGCTGGCCACGAGCCCGGTCACGAGTCCCGCTGGTAGCTGGCCCACAACCCGTAGGCGTGCAGCCGGCTGGTGTCGTGCTCCATCCGCTCCCGCGGCCCCGAGCTCACGATCGCCTTGCCGTCGTGGTGCACCTGCAGCATCAGCGCGGTCGCCGTCGGCTCGTCGTAGCCGAAGAGCTCCTGCAGGACGAACGTCACGTAGTTCATGAGGTTGACCGGGTCGTTCCAGACGATGGTGACCCACGGGCGGTCGAGGTCTCCGCGTTCCTCTTCCGTCGTCTCGGGAGTCCGAGTCGGAGCGAGCGGTCCGGCCACGGGTCCACCTTAGGACGCCGCTCGGCCCAGGTCCTGCGGTCCGCCTACGCTCCGGTGCCATGCCGACGGCGACCGCCCTGCTCACCGACCGCTACGAGCTGACGATGCTGGCCGCTGCGCTCGCCGACGGCACGGCGGACCGGGACTGCGTCTTCGAGGTGTTCGCCCGCCGGCTCCCCCACGGCCGCCGGTACGGGGTGCTGGCCGGCACCGGGCGGCTGCTCGAGGCGCTCCCCGGGTTCCGGTTCGGCAAGGCCGAACTCGATGCCCTGCGGTTCCAGGGGCTGACCGACCAGCGGCTGCTCGACTGGCTCGCCGACTTCCGGTTCGGCGGCGACATCGACGGCTACGCCGAGGGTGAGCTGTACTTCCCCGGCTCGCCGGTCCTCACCGTGCGCGCCTCGTTCGGCGAGGGCGTGCTGCTGGAGACCCTGGCGCTGTCCATCCTCAACCACGACTCGGCGATCGCCTCGGCGGCAGCGCGCATGGTGGCCGCCGCCTGCGAACGTCCCTGCATCGAGATGGGCTCCCGGCGCACCCACGAGGAGGCGGCCGTGGCGGCAGCACGGGCGGCGCACCTCGCCGGATTCGGGGCCAGCTCGAACCTGGAGGCCGGGCGCCGCTACGGCGTGCCGACCACCGGCACCAGCGCGCACGCGTTCACCCTGCTGCACGACGACGAGCGCGCGGCCTTCCGTGCCCAGGTCGACACGCTCGGCGTGGGCACGACCCTGCTGGTGGACACCTACGACGTCGAGCAGGGCATCCGGACGGCGATCGACGTCGCCGGACCCGGGCTGGGCGCGATCCGCCTGGACTCCGGCGACCTGCCCACCCTCGCCACCCGCGCCCGGGAGCTGCTCGACGAGCTGGGCGCCACGGGGACGCGCGTGATCGTCACCAGCGACCTCGACGAGTACGCCATCGCCGGCTTGATGGCCGCACCCGTCGACGGCTACGGCGTGGGCACTTCGCTGGTCACCGGGTCCGGGGCGCCGACGGCCGGGATGGTCTACAAGCTGGTCGAGCGGGACGGCGTCCCGGTGGCGAAGAAGTCGGAGGGCAAGAACTCCGTCGGCGGGCGCAAGTCCGCCGTCCGCCGGCACTCCGCCGACGGGATCGCCGTCGCCGAGGTGGTGAGCAGCGCGCCGATCCCGCCGCGGGACGGCGACCGGGATCTCGTCGTCCCGCTGGTCCGGTCCGGCGAGCTCTGCGACCGCACCTCCCCCGCCGAGGCCCTGCGCCGGGCCCGGCAGCACCACGCCCAGTCGCGCGAGGCCCTGCCCCCCGAGGCCTGGGCGCTCTCGCGCGGCGAGCCCGTCCTCGAGACCGTTCCCGCCTGACCGGGAGGAAGCCACCATGACCCGTGCCCTGATCGTCGTCGACGTGCAGAACGACTTCTGCGAAGGCGGCAGCCTGGCCGTGGCCGGCGGCGCCGCGGTCGCGGCCGCCGTCACCGAGCACATCCGGACGGCGGGCGGCGAGTACGCGCATGTCGTCGCGACCCGGGACCACCACATCGACCCGGGGCACCACTTCGCCGCGGCGCCCGACTTCGTCGAGACCTGGCCCGAGCACTGCGTCGTCGGCACCGGCGGCGCCGAGCTGCACCCCGCGCTGGACCGCGGCCCGATCGAGGCCGTGTTCGACAAGGGCGAGTACGCCGCCGCCTACTCGGGCTTCGAGGGTGCCGCCGACGGCGTCCCCCTGGCCCGGTGGCTGCAGGAGCGCGGGGTCGATTCCGTCGACGTCGTCGGCATCGCGACCGACCACTGCGTGCGCGCGACCGCCCTGGACGCCGTCGCGGAGGGGTTCGCCACCCGGGTGCTGCTGCCGCTGACGGCGGGCGTCGCCGAGGGCACGGTCGAGGCCGCCCTCGATCAGCTCGGGACGGCAGGAGTCCAGCTGGAGGGCTCGGTGCACGGGGGCTGAGCCGGTACGCCGCTGACGTCCTGGCTCACCTGGTGGGGTCCTGGCTCACGACCGGTGCTGAGCCAGGACCCTTGTTGATCAGGTCACCTGATCAACAAGGCCCGGCGTCGAGCACCTCGTCACGGGTGAAACCGAGGACCTGCAGGACGGCGTCGAGGTAGGGCTGGTTGAGCGCCGTGTGCGCCTGCTCCCGCACGAACGGCTTGGCGTTGAAGGCGATGCCCAGCCCCGCCGCGTTGAGCATGTCGAGGTCGTTGGCGCCGTCCCCGACCGCGACCGTCTGCTCCAGCGGGATGCCGTACTGCTCGGCGAACCGGGCCAGCGCGCGCGCCTTCCCCGGGCGGTCCACGATTTCACCGACGAGGCCCCCGGTCAGCCGGCCGTCGACCACCTCCAGGGTGTTGGCCGCCGCGAAGTCCAGGCCGAGGCTCTCGGCCAGCGGGTCGGTGATCTGGGTGAAGCCGCCGCTGACGATCCCGCAGCGGAAACCGAGGCGCTGCAGCGTCCGGATCAGGGTGCGCGCTCCCGGGGTGAGGACCAGGTGCTCGCGCACCTCGTCGAGCACCTCCTCGGGCAGACCGGCGAGGACGGCGACCCGGGCGCGGAGCGACTCGGCGAAGTCCAGTTCGCCGTTCATGGCGGCGGCCGTGATCCGGGCGACCTCCGCCGCCCGGCCGGCGCGGGCGGCCAGTTCGTCGATGACCTCGCCGCGCACCAGGGTGGAGTCCACGTCCAGGACGATCAGCCGCTTGCTGCGCCGGGCCAGGCCCGCCCGCTCGACGGCGATGTCCGCCCCGGTGGCGGTGGCGACCTCCGCGAGCGCCGTGCGCAGCGCCGTCGCGTCCGTCCCCGACACGGTCAGCTCGAAGCTGGTCACCGGGAGGTCCGAGAGCCGCCGGATGGCGTCGATGTTGCCGCCGATGCCCGCGATGGCACGGGCGGCGCCCGCCACGGCCTCCGGTGGGACCGGTCGGCCGAGCACGATGACGTGGTGCGCCCGCCCGGCCGCAGGCTCCCGCGCCGGGGTGGAAGCCGACTCCACGGTCACCTCCACGCCGACCGCCGCCGAGACGTCGTCCGCCACCCGGCGCAGGCGGGCGAGGAGGGTCGGCCCGTCGACGGCGGGCCCGCCGTCGGTGGCGGCCGCGCCGACGACGACCCCGAGCACCAGGTGCCCGTGCACGACCACCTGCTCGACATCGAGGACCTCGACCGCGGGCACGCCCGCCTCGCTGTCGGCCAGCGCGGCGAACAACTGGGCGGTGACACCGGGCCGGTCCGCGCCGGAGACGGTCAGCACCGCGCGCGGGACCTGCGGGAGCGGCACCGGGATGGGGCGCGGAGTGGAGTCGAATGGCACTCCGCCATCGTGCCGCACCGCCCGAGCGGCTCCCGGCGGGTCCCCTCGTGCGCCCCCGGACGGCCGGCGCCCCGCCGGCCAGGAGGCCGACGGGGCGCCGCAACGTGCTGGAAAGAGCCCCGTTCAGGGTCCCGCCGCGAGCGTGCGAGCGGTGGGGGAACCGGGGTCCTTGCTCAGGTCGGGTCGGGGTCCTTCTCACCCTGCCGGGGACCGGTGCCGCCGACCAGCTCGCTCACACCGCCGTAGGGCGTGTGCCGCTTGCCGACGTGCGCCTCGTCCTGCAGTCGCTGCAGCAGGTGCGGGTAGTGGGCCTCGAACGCCGGGCGCTCGGAGCGGATCCGCGGGATCTCGACGAAGTTGTGCCGGGGCGGCGGCGAGGATGTCGCCCACTCCAGCGAGTTGCCGTGGCCCCACGGGTCGTCGCGCAGGGCGAGCTTCCCGTACTTCCACGAGCGCACCACGTTGTAGATGAACGGGATGGTGGCCGCCCCCAGCACGAAGGAGAAGACCGTCGAGATCGCGTGCATCGTGGTGAAGCCGTCGGTGGGCAGGTAGTCGACGTACCGACGCGGCATGCCCGCGCTCCCCAGCCAGTGCTGGATCAGGAAGGTGCCGTGGAAGCCGATGAACGTCATCCAGAACTGCAGCTTCCCCAGCCGCTCGTCCATCATCCGGCCGCACATCTTCGGAAACCAGAAGTAGATGCCGGCGTAGGCGGCGAACACCACGGTGCCGAAGACGACGTAGTGGAAGTGGGCCACGACGAAGTAGCTGTCGTTGACGTGCCAGTCCAGCGGCGGGCTGGCCAGGAGTACGCCGGTCAGACCACCGAGGAGGAAGGTGATCATGAAGCCGACCGAGAACAGCATCGGCGTCTCGAAGGTCATCTGACCCCGCCACATGGTGCCGATCCAGTTGAAGAACTTGATCCCGGTCGGCACGGCGATCAGGTAGGTCAGGAAGGCGAAGAACGGCAGCAGCACCGCGCCGGTGGCGTACATGTGGTGGGCCCACACCGCCAGCGAGAGCGCCCCGATGGAGATGGTCGCGAAGACCATGCCCTTGTAGCCGAACAGCGGCTTGCGGGCGAAGACCGGGATGATCTCGGTGACGATGCCGAAGAACGGCAGCGCGATGATGTAGACCTCGGGGTGCCCGAAGAACCAGAACAGGTGCTGCCACAGCATGGCGCCCCCGTTCTCCTCCGAGAAGATCAGGCCGCCGAGGTTGCGGTCGTAGAGCTGGGCCATGAGCGCGGCGGTCAGGATGGGGAACGCCAGCAGGATCAGCAGGCTGGTGACCAGCGCGTTCCAGGTGAAGATCGGCATCCGGAACAGCGTCATGCCCGGAGCCCGCAGGCAGACGATCGTGGCGACGAAGTTGACGCCACCGAGGATCGTGCCGAGCCCGCTGACGGCCAGGCCGCCGAACCACAGGCTGGCGCCGGCACCCGGGGAGTGCTCGACGAGGGACAGCGGCGTGTAGGCGTACCAGCCGAAGTCGGCCGCGCCACCCGGGGTCAGGAACCCCGACACGACGGTGATGCTGCCGAAGAGGAAGAGCCAGAACGACAGCGCGTTCAGCCGTGGGAAGGCGACGTCGGGCGCACCGATCTGCAGCGGCATGATCAGGTTCGCGAAGGCGAAGAACAGCGGCGTCGCGAACATCAGCAGCATGATCGTGCCGTGCATGGTGACCAGCTGGTTGTACTGCTCCGGGGACAGGAACTGCAGCCCCGGCCGTCCCAGCTCGCCGCGCATCAGCATGGCCATCAGCCCGCCGAGCACGAAGAACACGAACGAGACGGTCATGTACATCAGACCGATGGTCTTGTGGTCCGTGGTCCGCAGCAGGTTCGACAGCCGCGAACCCTTCTCGACCACGTGAGCCGGGCTGGGCCGGCTCACGATAGGCGCCGGTGCAATCGTCACGGCTCGCAGCTTAGACCGTGCCGGCGGACGGCTCAGGACGGGCGGTGGGGCGCGCCGGAAGAGTCACGGGACCCGCCGGTAGGAGGCGACGTCCACCGAGATCGTGACCTCCACCGACCTGGGCAGACGGCCCAGCGACGCGGCCAGGCCGTCGGCGGTGAGATGCCGCGCGTGGGGGCCCATCCCGACCAGGATCGCCACAGCGGCGTGGTCCAGGAGCAGGGTCTGCCGGTGCGCGGTCGTCCTCACCGGCCGCAGGTGCGGCTCCAGCGACGCGCTCAGCCGCTCACCCTTGTCCGGATCCACCCGCAGCAGGCCGAGGGGGCCGACGATCTCGGCGAGGTGGTCCTGCGCGGGGGTCACCACGACCAGCCGGCCGTCGGGACGCAGCACGCGGGCGATCTCCGGGCCGTTGCGCGGGGCGAAGACCACCAGCACCCGGTCCAGGGCGCCGTCGCGCACGGGCAGCCGCGCCCACGTGTCCGCCACGACCGCCATGGCCCGCGGATGCGCCCGGGCGGCCCGGCGGGCCGCGTAGGGCGAGGAGTCGAGCACCACGCCGGTCGCCGCGGGAGCGCGGTCGAGGACGGCGGCGAGGTGCTGCCCGGTGCCGCCGCCGAGGTCGAGCAGCGTCGACGGCGCCGTCCCCTCCCCGGTGAGCACCACATCCCCGAGAGCCGCGCTGATGCCGGCGTAGTGGCCGGCCGCGAGGAAGGACATCCGGTCGGCGACCATCTGCGCCGAGTCACCCGACGGGGGCCTGTGCCCCGGTGGCAGCAGCGTCACGTGCCCCTGCCGGGCACGGTCGAAGGAGTGCCCGGCGGAACAGCGCAGCGCACCCTGCCCCTCGTCGGCCGACAGCGGTGCGGCGCAGGAGGGGCAGGCCAGCAGGGCGGCGGCGGCCTGCGGCAGCGGCGGGCGAACGCTCACGAGCGCGGCGGCACCGCGTGGAAGACGACGTCCCGCAGCCGGCCCGCGTCGGCGACCGCGGTCACGAACGTGCCGTGCGGCTGGCGCCGCCGGTCGGTCGGCGACCCCGGGTTGATCAGCCGCAGGCCGTTCGGGGCCGTGGTGTCCCAGGGGATGTGGCTGTGCCCGAAGACGAGGACGTCGGCGTCCGGGAAGCGCGCCGCGCAGCGCGTCTCGCGTTCCTTGGCGTCGCCGGTCTCGTGGACGACGGCGAAGCGGAGGCCCTCGATCTCGTCGTGCGCGACCTCCGGCAACCGCTGCCGGAGCACGCCGTGGTCGTTGTTCCCGTACACCGTGACGAGCCGGTGGGCACGCTGCTCGAAGAGATCGAGCAGTGCAGCGTCCACCCAGTCGCCCGCGTGCACGACGACGTCGGCGGCCGCGATCTCACGCCACAGCGCATGAGGTAGGTCGCGCGCCCGCTTCGGCACGTGCGTGTCGGACGTCAACACCAGCGAAACGGGCACGACGCCATGGTTGCAGGCCGCTACCTTCTCTCCCGGCCGGCGATCCGGCCCTCCCCGCACGACCCGAGGACCTCCCGTGACCGAACCCGTTCCCACCACGCCTGCCGCCGGTACGGCGAGCTCCCCCGACGAGCCGTACGAGCAGCGCTGACTCGCCCTCGGCGTCATCGCCATGACCGTCCTCCTGGTCGGCCTTCGTGATCAAGGCCACCAAGGAGGACCTGCCGGCCGAGGGCGACGCCGTCGTCCACGTCGGGTGAGCCCTGCACCGTCGTCCACCGGACGACACCCCCGACCAGCGGCCGTCCCGCCCCCGCCGAGTCCCTTCCCCGGGAAGGCCTCCGGCCCCCGTCGTCGCGCACCGTGACGGCGGGGGCCGCGTCTCAGGTGTTGCTGTTCCCGGCGAGCGTGCGAAGGCGCGCGTTGTAGGCCACGAGCTCCGCGTCGCCGTCCCGGTCGGCCGCGCGGTCGAGGGTGCGGGCCCGGCGGTCGTCGGACCGGGCCCACGAGAAGAAGACGACGGCGAGCACCAGCACGGTGGGCAGCTCGCCGAAGGCCCACACGATGCCGCCGGCCACGCTCTGGTCGGTGAACGGATCGATCCCCCAACCGGCCGGTGACCGGGCGAACGAGTCGACGACGAGCGACCCGGCCATCATGATCGCCACCCCGAAGAAGGCGTGGAAGGGCACCGGCAGGAAGAGCTCCAGCATCCGGCCGGGGTGGCTGAGGGTCCGCGGCCACGGGTCCTGCGCGACGATCGGCCCGAAGAACAGCAACCCGGTGACGACGAAGTGCGCCAGCATGAATTGGTGGCCGGCGGGGCTCGACATGAGCGCGTCGAACAACGGCGTGAAGTAGACGCCGTAGAGGCTGGCGATGAACAGCGGCACGGTGAACAGCGGGGATGCCACGAACCGGGCGAACCGGCTGTGCAGCGCCCCGAGCAGCAGCGCGCGCGGCGTCCCCGCAGCACCCCGGCCACGCGGGAGGGTGCGCAGGGCCAGGGTGACCGGTGCGGCGAGGAGCAGCAGCAGCGGCGTGATCAGCGACAGCACCATGTGCTGGGTCATGTGGATGCTGAAGACCACCATGCTGTAGCCGTTGAGCCAGGTGCCGGTGACCGCGAACAGCGATGCGGTGCCGCCGATCCAGGCCAGCGTGCGCCACCACGGCCAGGTGACCCCGGAACGGCGCAACCGGACGACCGCCGCGAGGTAGACCACCAGCCCGACGATGCTCAGCACCGCCAGCACCGACCAGCCGTCCAGGTGCGGCAGGAACATCCGCCCCCAAGTCGGTGGCTGGTCGGGCACCCACATGCCCGAGTGGTGCCCGTGCTCCACCGCGATCTCCTCCTGCCGGCCGGTCGTGCCACTCCACTGTCCCACCCGGCTGCCCGCAGGCGCCCCACTCCTGGCGGGCAGGAGAGCGGTCCGTCCTCAGTCGTGCACCGGCGCCTCGCGGGCGCCGTGGGCCGCCGGCTCGAGGTGGAACGGTGCAGTGCGCCATGTCGACGTGGCCGACCGGGCAGACGCCGCCGACGGCGGGCAGATCAGATGTGGACGCCGCGCTCCCGCAGCCACGGCAGGGGGTCGACCTTCTGGCCGTCGAGGCCGCCGACGCGCACCTCGAAGTGGAGGTGCGGGCCGGTCGACTGGCCCCGGTTGCCCAGCAGGGCGATCGTGTCGCCGGCGCGGACGACCTGGCCGGGCTCCACCAGGATCTCGTCCATGTGCCCGTAGACGGTGACGTCGCCGTTCTCGTGCTGGAGGTAGACCACCAGGCCGAAGCCGGCGGCCGGACCCGCCTCGAGCACGACGCCGTCCATGGCGGCACGCTCGGGCGTACGCATCGGCGCAGCGAAGTCGACGCCGGCGTGCAAGGTCCCCCACCGCGCACCGAAGCCGCTGGTGAGCCGGGCCCCCTCGACCGGGTGGACGGCCTTGGGACGTGCCGCCTCCGCAGCGATCCGTGCGGCCTCCTCGGCGGCGAGCCGATCGGCCTCTGCCTGGGCGTCCGCGGCCGCGGTGCGTTCGGCGTCGCGAGCGTTGCGACTGGCAACCAGGCCCCGCAGGTGCGACGTGGCCTCATCGTCGACCACGGCCGGGGCCGTCGCCTCGAGGCCGAGCTGTTCGGCCACGCTGACCGAGTGGCTCACCGTCCGGGTCTGGACCTCGGCCGGGGCCGCCGACGCCCCGCTGACGCTCAGCGCGCCGATCAGGGCGGCGGCGAGGTAGATGACCGGCCTGCGCCGCACCGACGGCAGCCGGCGGGCGAGCAGACCCGCACGGCCCTGCGCCACGCCTGCGACGACGCGCTCCGCATCGGCGGACCGTGCGACGTCGGCCGGCACGGGAAGGACGAGCGCGGGGCTCGGTGCGGCCGGCGGGACGTCCGCCACCACGACCAGGGCTGTCTCGGCGGTCGCGGGGCGGGTCGTCACGAGGCCGGTCCGGTGGACGCCCGGCTCCGGGGCGGCCGGGTCGACGGCGTTCCGCTTGCAGGGCGTCGGCCGGCGGGTCGCCGTCCCCTCCGCGGCCGGCTTCGCCGTCGCCGCCTTCGCCGCAGCGGGTGCCTTCGCGGCCGCTGCGACGGTGCGCGCCGCCCCGGCCGCCTTTCGCGTGGCCGGCGTGGCGGTCGTCGCCTTCGCGTGCAGGACCTCGGCGGTGGCCGTGGTCACCGTGACGGCCTTCGTGCCGGCGGTCTCCGCGCCGACAGCCGCCGCACCGACGGCCCGGGCGGTCGACCCGGCGACCCGGCGACCCCCTGCCGACTGCACCTTCCCCTGGCGCTGCGGCGGGACCGGGGAGCCGGCCGTGCCCTCGGTGGCTGCGGTGGACGAACGGGTCGTCCGGCGAGCCGGGGTGGCCGTGGTGACCACCGGATCGGCCGGCGCCGCACCTTCCTCGGGGAGGCGGTCGTGGTGGAGCGAGCTCATTCACTGACTTCCGTCGGCGGACATTGCAAGCAGCTCCCGGGGAGAGGAGCGGGGCACATGTAAACACGCCGTGATGGGTTCGTGATCTGCGGACGGGGGTATTGACCTGCAGATTCGTGAAGTGGATCACCAAGCTCCACGCGTGTTGTTCATCTCTACGTAATCACGATTTGACACAGCGTCATGAACGCGCCGCAGATGGTTGAGAGTGGCGCGATCCAGCTCACGGAACGGGCAGAAGCCCTTTTCAGCGGTCCGATCGAGGGAGATTCCGCATGCGCGCAGTGACCTGGCACGGCCGGGGGGACGTCCGGGTGGAGACGGTTCCCGACCCCACCATCCAGGACCAGACCGATGTCATCGTCGAGATCACCTCGAGCGGCATCTGCGGCTCCGACCTGCACCTCATCGAAGTGCTGGCCCCGTTCATGACGGTCGGCGACATCATGGGTCACGAACCCATGGGGATCGTCCGCGAGGTGGGCCGTGAGGTCACCGCGGTCAAGCCGGGCGACCGCGTCGTCGTCCCGTTCAACATCAACTGCGGGACCTGCTGGATGTGCTCCCAGGGCCTGCAGTCCCAGTGCGAGACCACGCAGAACCGCGAACAGGGCTTCGGCGCCTCACTGTTCGGCTACACCAAGCTCTACGGCCAGGTGCCCGGCGGCCAGGCGGAGTACCTGCGCGTCCCGTTCGGCAACACGCTGCCGATCAAGGTTCCCGACGCCCCGCTCGACGACCGCTACGTCTATCTGTCCGACGTCCTGTCGACGGCGTGGCAGGCGGTGCAGTACGCCGGGATCCCCGACGGCGGTAGCGTGCTCGTCCTCGGCCTCGGGCCGATCGGTGACATGGCGACCCGCGTCGCCCGGCACCTGGGCGCCGGCCAGGTGATCGCCTCGGACGACGTTCCCGAGCGGCTGGCCCGCGCCCGGCGCAACGGCATCACCGTCATCGACTCCACCAGGCAGGCCGACGTCGTCGCGCGGGTGCGCGACCTGACCGACGGCCGGGGCCCGGACGCCGTCATCGACGCCGTCGGCATGGAGGCGCACGGCTCGCCGGTCGCGTGGGCCGTCCAGAAGGCCAGCGCGGTGGTGCCCGACATGATCATGGAGAAGGTCATGACGGTGGCCGGCATCGACCGGCTCGCCGCACTGAACACCGCCATCGAGGCGGTCCGTCGGGGCGGCACGATCTCGCTGGTCGGCGTCTACGGCGGGGCCACCGACCCACTGCCCCTGATGCGCATGTTCGACAAGCAGATCCAGCTGCGCATGGGCCAGGCCAACGTGTGGCGTTGGGTGCCCGACATCCTGCCGCTGCTGATCGACGGCGACCCGCTGGGCGTCGACGAGTTCGCCACCCACCGGGTTCCACTGGAGCAGGCGCCGGAGGCCTACGCGAACTTCCGCCAGAAGAAGGACGGCACCGTCAAGGTGCTGCTCCAGCCGTGACGCCGTGCCGGGCCGGTGGTGACCCCCACCCCGGCCCGGCCGCGCATGTTCGACCGCCGACGGGTACCGCAGGACCCATGACGACCACCACCGCAGAGAGATCCGGCACCTACCGCCTCGGCGACCGCGAGGTCTTCCGTCTGGGTTACGGCGCGATGCAGCTGACCGGCCCCCACGTCATGGGCCCGCCGGCCGACCGCGACGCCGCCATGGCGGTCCTGCGGCGGGCCGTCGAGCTCGGGGTCAACCACATCGACACCAGCGACTACTACGGGCCGGCGGTAGTCAACGAACTGATCCGCGAGGCCCTGCACCCGTATCCCGACGACCTGGTCATCGTGACCAAGGTGGGTGCCCGCCGCGACGCCGACGGTGGCTGGCCCGAGGCCCTGGACGCCGCCGACCTGCGTCGCGCCGTCCAAGAGAACATCGACCACCTGGGCGTCGAAGCCCTCGACGTGGTCAACCTGCGCATGCCCGGCTTCGCCGAGCCGGTGCAGCGCTCGCTGGCCGAGCCGTTCGAGGCGCTGGCCGCTCTGCAACAGGAAGGCCTCGTCCGGCACCTGGGCGTGAGCAACGTGACGCCGCAGATGTTCGCCGAGGCGCGCGCCATCGCGCCGGTGGTCTGCGTGCAGAACCACTACAACCTCGTGCACCGCGCGGACGATCCGCTGATCGACGCGCTCTCCCGGGAAGGCATCCCCTACACACCCTTCTTCCCGCTCGGTGGGTTCACGCCGCTGCAGTCGGCCGCGCTCGACACCATCGCCCGCCGACTGGAGACGACGCCGATGCAGGTGGCGCTGACCTGGCTGCTGGCCCGCTCCCCCAACCTCCTGCTCATCCCCGGGACCTCGTCGGTCGCCCACCTGGAGGAGAACCTGCAGGCCGCGGCGCGCGCGCTCGGCCCCGCCGAGCTGGCCGAGCTCGACCGCATCGGCGGCAGCGGAGAGCCCGACGTCGACCTCTGACGCTGCGCGCCGCCAGGCATAGGAAGCTTTACCTATGGTTTCGGCCCTCGAACCGTATGCATAGCTTCCTATGCCTGGTTCGGCCGGCGGGACGTCAGCGGGCGCGTGCCACCCGGGCCTCGTCGAAGACCGGATCGGCCGACTCGTAGACCCGGCCGTCGGCACCGAACACGAGGAAGCGGTCGAACGACCGGGCGAACCAGCGATCGTGGGTGACGGCGAGCACGGTTCCGTCGAAGGCGGCCAGCGCCTCCTCCAGCGCCTCGGCCGAGAGGACATCGAGGTTGTCCGTCGGCTCGTCGAGGAGCAGCAGCGTGGCTCCGGACAGCTCCAGCAGGAGGATCTGGAACCGCGCCTGCTGCCCACCCGAGAGGGTCCGGAACGGCTGATCGGCGGAGTCGGTGAGCCCGTACTGCCGCAGCGCGGCCATGGCCCGGCCCCGGTCGACGCCGGGGCGGCCGGGCTCCCCGTGCCACAGCAGGTCCACGGGCGTGCGGTCCTGCCACTCCGGATGGGCGTGGGTCTGCGCGAAGAAGCCGGGGACGACGCGAGCACCCAGCCGCCAGCTCCCGGTGTGCGCCACGTCCTGGCCGGCCAGCAGCCGGAGGAAGTGCGACTTCCCGGCACCGTTCGCCCCCAGGACGCCGACCCGGTCGCCGTACCAGATCTCCGCGTCGAAGGGCTTCATCAACCCGGTGAGCTCCAGCTGCTCGGCCATGACCGCCCGGACCCCGGTGCGCCCGCCCCGCAGCCGCATCGCCACCTTCTGCTGCGGCGGCCGCTCGGGCGGCGGCCCGGCCGCCTCGAACTTGGCCAGCCGGGTCTGCATCGCGTGGTAGCGGTTGGCCATGTCCGGCGAGTTGGCCGCCTGCTGCTGCAACGTGCGCACCAGGTCGACGAGCCGCTGGTGCTCCTCCTCCCACCGGCGGCGCACGTCGGCCATCCGCTCGTGCCGGGCAGCGCGCGCCTCGGGGTAGCTGCCGAACCCGCCCCCGTGCACCCACGCCGTCCCGCCCTCCACGGTGACCACCCGGTCGGCGACGCGGTCGAGCAGCTCCCGGTCGTGGCTGACGAACAGCACGGTCTTGCGGGTCTGGAGCAGCCGTTCCTCCAGCCAGCGCTTCCCCGGCACGTCGAGATAGTTGTCCGGCTCGTCCAGGAGCAGCACCTCGTCCGGGCCGCGGAGCAGCGCCTCGAGGGCCAGGCGCTTCTGCTCCCCGCCGGACAGCGTGGACAGCGCGCGGTACTTGCAGCCGTCGTAGGGGACGCCGAGCGCCGCGACCGTGACCGTGTCCCAGGTGACCTCGGCGTCGTAGCCGCCGGCGTCCCCCCACTGCGCGAGCGCGTCGGCATAGGCCATCTGGGCGCGTTCGTCGTCGGTCTCCATCAACGCCAGCTCGGTCGCCTCGACGGCGTCCCAGGCGGCGCGGACGGCGGGAGGAGACAGGTCCACCAGGAACCGCTGCACCGTGGTGTCGTCGCGCACGGAACCGATGAACTGGCGCATCACGCCGAGCCCGCCGGTCCGTGCGACGGCGCCGCTCTCGGGAGTCAGGTCGCCGGCGATGAGCCGCAGCAGCGTGGTCTTGCCGGCGCCGTTCTCCCCGACCAGTGCCGCACGGGCGCCCTCGCCGACGCGGAAGGAGACGTCGTCGAGCAGCACCCGGCCATCGGAGAGGGTGTGCCGGATCCCGGTGACGTCCACGTAGCCCACGCCGTCATCCTGCCCGGCGGGGCAACCGGGTTCTCGGGGTCAGCCGATCTGCCGGTCCAGGCGGTACCGCGCCAGCCGCTCCACCAGCTCCGGCAGCGCCCCGACCGGTGAGCCACCCAGATCGCGCCGGGAGTCGCGCACCACCCGCACGATCAGCTGCGGCCGCACCCGGCCGGCGAACTCCCCGCGCAACCGGTCGACGGCCTGGTCGACCGAGGGATCGACCTGCTCGTCGCGGCAGGAGTCGGCGGAGCGCTCCGGGGTCGAGCCGGAGGCGCTGGGCGGGACGGCCAGGGTCATGGACGGTCCTCACGTCTCGGAAGTACGACTGGCGTGGCGATCCACACGTTGTCGTACCGGAACCGCGGGCACCAGGGACCTACGTCCCGCCGGACGCCCGACCGCCTACGACGCAGCGAAGGCGTTGCCACCGGCGCGGGTGGCCGTGACCGCGTCGCGGAGGAGCGCGCTCAGTTCCCCGGTGTCCACGGCGTCCAGCGAGGAGAAGCGGATGCAGCTCTTGCCGCAGGACACCCGGCCCAGCTTCCCGGCCCGGGCCTCCGGCAGGTACGTCCCGTCGACGACGGCGCACACGTAGAGGGAGAGGTGCCGTTTCTGCGCGGCGAGGGCGATCAGGGGCCACGAGGTCGTCACCTTCGCCGACCTGGGCCGGTACGGCATCATCCCGTAGCCGAGCATGGCGCCGGAGCCCATCGGCACCAGCTTCCGGTCGATGTCCGGGGCGGCCAGCATCACGAGGGCGTCGGCCCGGCGCAGTTCCTGCTCCCGTGGCCCGGCGGCCGCGAACCAGTCGTCGATCCCGGCGGTCTCCGACACCGTCGGCCTCCTCAGCCCAGCGCGATCGAGAGCACCGTCGCACCGGCGGCCAGCACCATGGCCAGGACGATGAGCGCGGCGACCAGACGCCGTCGTCGCTCCGCGTCCCGGCCTCCGGTGCCACCCAGTCCCATCACGCCGCCGAGGCTACCGGCCGACAGTGCTGGTCAGCCCGGGCGCCGTCCCCAGAGCAGGGTGTCGATCGCGGGACCGTCCGGTGTCTCGCGCCGCACCTGCTCCAGCCGGTCGACGTCGAGCAGCCGGGCGACGGGGTCCAGCCGCGCCACGCTGTGCAGGATGCCCGGCTCCTGAGGGCCACCCACCCCCTCGGCGACGTTGGCGACGTCGTGGCCGAGGACAAGCAGCCGGCCACGGGGGCGCAGCCAGCCGACCGCCCGGGTCAGCAGGTCGGTGGTCTCCGGCTCGGGCAGGTGGAGGTAGGCGACCAGGACGAGGTCGAGGGTGCCGGGAGCAGCGGTCCAGCCGGTGACGTCGGCGGTCACCCAGTCCACCCGCTCGGCCCCGGGCCGCAGCCTGCCGCGGGCGAGGCCGGCCCCGGAGAAGTCGACGGCGGTGACGCGCCACCCCGCCGCGGCGAGCCACAGCGCGTGCCGACCCTCACCGGCGGCGAGGTCGACGGCGGTACCCGGCGGCAGGCCGGTGAGCAGCTCGGCGACCACCGCATTCGGCTCGGCCGACCACTGCGGCCGCTCGGCGTAGCGCCGGTCCCAGTCCTCCGCCCGCACACCGCCAGTGTCGCAGCGCGGACCCGCCGTGGACGATCGGGCGGGGGGAGGGTGGTGCTGATCGCCGTCGTCTCCCTCGTCGTCATCGTCACCATCGGGCTGCTGATCACCCGGATCGCCACGGTCGCTCGCGCGCCTGGCACGCGGCCACCCCGCCGGTCGAGGTGGTCGAACGGCGCCCGCGGCGGCGGTAGGGGCTGAACCTGTTCCTCCCACCTGGGACGGTGGCCGGCGTGACGACCCTGCGCGACATCGCCCCGATGCGGCTGGTGGCCCAGCGGCTCGCCGGCCCGGCCGCCGACGACGTCCCTGCCGCGGTGCGCCGGATGACCGCCCTCCAGGGGCAGGACTTCCCCGGTGCGGTCACCTCGGTCGCCCTGCGCACCGCCGGCCGACGGCGGGAGGACGTGCTGGCCGCCCTGGACGCCGGCGCGGTCGTGCGGTCGTGGCCCATGCGCGGCACGCTGCACCTGGTCGCCGCCGAGGACCTCCCCTGGCTGCTCGAGCTGCTCGGACCGCGCGCCATGGCGGGGCTGGCCGGCCGGCGGGCGAACCTGGGCCTCACCGAGGCCGATGCCGAACGCGCCCGCGAGCTCGCCGTCGCGGCCCTCTCCGGTGGGCGGCGGCTCGCCCGCGCCGAACTCCTGGCGGCGCTCGAGGAGGGCGGGGTCGACATCTCCGGTCAGCGCGGGTACCACCTGCTCTGGTTCCTGGCCCAGACCGGCACCCTGTGCCTCGGCCCCACTGCGAACGGCGACCAGCTGTTCGTGCTCCTCGACGAATGGGTGCGGGAGCCCCGCCGGCCGACCAGGGACGACGCGCTGGCCGAGCTGGCGCTCCGCTACTTCCGCGGGCACGGCCCGGCCACCGTCCGCGACCTGGTCCGCTGGGCCGGCAGCACGGTGCGGGACGTGCGCGCCGGGATCGCGGTCGTCCGCGACGAGCTCGCCTGCCTGCAGGTCGACGGCACCGAGTACTTCCTCGACCCGGAGACGCCGGACCGGTACGCCGCGCACCGGGAGCAGGCACGGGAGCCGCTGCTGCTGCCCGGCTTCGACGAGTTCGTCCTGGGCTACGGGAACCGGGAGGCCGCCCTCGACCCCGCGTTCGCCGACCGGATCGTGCCGGGCGGCAACGGCGTCTTCCAACCCACCGTGGTGGTGGACGGCCGGATCACCGGTACCTGGCGGTTCGCCGGGCGAGGTGCGTCCCGCACCGTGCAGGCGGAGCCCTTCACCACCTGGGACGACGAGCTGGCCGCGGCCGTCCCGCGCCTGGCCGCCGCGCTGCCGTGACCCGTGGCCTCCGCGCGGGAGTCAGCGGCGCTCGACGAGGAAAACCGGGATCTGCCGCCCGGTCTTCTCCTGGTACTCGGCGTAGGGCGGGTAGGCGGCGACGGCCCGCTGCCACCACTCGTCCCGCTCGGCACCGGAGATCTCGCGGGCCACGCCGTCCCACGGCTCGGGGCCGTCCTGCACCGTGACCTGGTCCGGGTGCGCGCGCAGGTTGGCCACCCAGGCCGGATCGGTCGGTGCACCGCCCTTCGAGGCGACCATCGCGTAGACGCCGTCGTGCTCCACCCGCATCAGCGGCTGCTTGCGAACCTTGCCGCTCGTGGCGCCGCGGGTGCTGAAGACGGCCACCGGCAGACCGGTGTCCCGCAGCGTGTTCGCCTCGCGGCCGCCGGTCGCCTCGTAGCGCTCGACCTGATCCCGGACCCACTGCTGCGGACTCGGCTCGTACTTCCCCTCCAGCGGCATGCCCCCGAATCTAGGACCGGGCGGACGCCCCCGCGCGGCGACCGGAGTCGCGGGCGCCCCCGTCCGGTGGCACGGTCACGCACGGGCACGTCGGAGCGGCGCCAGCCGTGGTTCCGGACCGGCTACGCGACCGGAGCCCTCGGCGCTGCGAACCCTTCGCCACCGACGACCTGGGATGAGATGGCCGACCACCTGCCCGTGACCGTGGACGGCCCGATCGCCGTCCTGACCATCGACCGACCCGAGAAGCGCAACGCCATGACCATGGGCATGTGGGCGGCGCTGCCCGGCGTCCTCGCCCCGCTCGCCACCGATCCCGCGGTGCGGGTCCTCCTGGTGACCGGCGCCGGCCCCTGCTTCTGCGCGGGGGCCGACATCTCCGACCTGCTCCGCGGCGAGGACCCTGCCGACCCGATGGCCGACGTCCGACGGCGCAACCTCGCCGCGCAGGCCGCCCTCCGGAACTTCCCGAAGCCCACCGTGGCGATGATCCGCGGTCACTGCATCGGCGGCGGTGTCGAGCTGGCCACCTGCTGCGACCTGCGGTTCGCCGATCCGACCGCGACGTTCGGGATCACCCCGGCCAAGGTCGGCATCGTCTACACACCCGCGTCCACCAAGGCGCTGCTGGACCTGGTCGGCCCGGCGACGACGAAGTACCTGCTCTACAGCGGCGAGCTGATCGACGCCGGCGACGCCCTGCGCACCGGCCTGGTCGACCGGCTGGCGCCGGCCGATCGGCTCGAGACGGAGGTGCGGGAGTTCGCCGACGTCCTGGTGTCCCGCTCGGCACTCACCCAGCGCGCCACCAAGGAGGTCCTCGCCGCGCTCACCGCCGGTGGTGACGGCGAACTCCACGCCGCCGCCCGCTACCGGGAGACCATCGCCGCCGGGGAGCTGGCCGAGGGTGTCGCGGCCTTCGCCGAACGGCGGCCGCCGCACTTCCCCTGGGCGGGCTGACCTTCCGGTTTGATCACCCCGATCGCGCGGGTACCACCCCAGCTGCGCGGAACGGGGCTCTCCGGAGCAGCAGCGGAACGGTGCAGCGCGCAGCACTGCCCTTCCCTGCCACCCCGATCCCGCCCCGAGACGCATGGACGCGCCGGGTGGACTTTCGTCAGCTCTCCCGCCCGACACCAGGGCGCTGACCACCGTCGTGACGGCCGCCCGGGCCGGTGGGAAACCTACCCGGATGTGTGCCGGAACCGCGGTGGGGTAGCGCTCCCACCGACCACGAAGCATGCCGAGGAGGACCGATGACTCACTCCATCGATGCCCCGTTCCCGCCGCCCGTTCCGGCCACGACGGGCACCACCACGACCGAGAGCCCGTCGACCAAGGACGCCGCCAAGGACGAGGCCAGGCACACCAGGGACGTCGCCAAGGACGAGGCCCGCAACGTCGGGCAGACCGCCAGCCAGGCCGGCAGCCAGGTCGCCTCGACCGCCACCGACCAGGCCAAGCAGGTCGCCGGAGAGACGCAGCGGCAGGCCAAGGACCTGGTCGACCAGGGCCGCTCCCAGCTCAAGGACCAGGCGGTCGGCCAGCAGCAGAAGGCGGCGGAGGGCCTGAACTCCATCGCCCAGCAGATGCGCGGGCTGGCCGACGGCAGCAGCGAGGGCGCCCCCGGCCCGGTCCGCGACCTGCTCCAGCAGGCGTCCGGCTCGGTCGAGAGCTTCGCCTCGATGCTGCAGAACAAGGAGCCCGCCGAGCTGCTGGACGAGGTCCGCCGCTTCGCCCGCCGCAAGCCCGGCATGTTCCTCCTGGGTGCCGCCGTCGCGGGTATCGCGGCCGGCCGGATGACCAGCGGGGTCAAGGCCGCGCACAGCGATTCGGGCAGCGGCAACCACGGCTACCAGGGCACGCCGACGAACTACGTCGACCCCGCGCCGACGTACTCCGACTACTCGGCCGCGACCACCGGCGTGCCCACCGGCACCGGCGCCCCGCTCCCCCCGCCGCCGTACGGCACGGTGCCCCCGGCAGGTGCCGCGATGCCCCCGGCAGGTGCCGCGGCGCCTCCGGCAGGTGCCGCGGCGCCTCCGGCGACGCCCGCCGGCTGGGACAACCCGGCCCGTCGGCCCGGTGGGGTGGCCTGACATGAGCACCCCCTACTCCGGGGCCACGCCCGCAGGGGCGACGCCGCAGGGCTACGCCGAGCCGACGCCCCAGGGCTACGCCGAGCCGACGCCGCAGAACTACGCGGCCGACTACTCCCAGGGCAGCCAGGCCTACAGCGGTGACCGCGGAACGCCGACCACCCCCAGCGGGGACCCCGACATCGGGGGCGTCTCGGTCGGCGCGCTCATCGGTGAGGTCACCAAGGACCTCTCCACGCTGATGCGCCAGGAACTCGAGCTCGCGAAGGTCGAGCTCAAGGTCGAGGCCAAGAAGGCCGGGCAGGGCGCCGGCATGTTCGGCGCCGCCGGCTTCGCCGGCTACATGGTGGCGCTCTTCCTCTCCCTCGCCCTCATGTGGGCGCTGGCCAGCGCCATCCCCGCCGGCTGGGCAGGGCTCATCGTCGCCGTCCTCTGGGGGATCGTCGGCGCCGTGGCCTTCGTGATGGGCCGCAAGAAGTTCCAGCAGGTGAACCCCAAGCCGGAGCGCACCGTGGACACCCTGCAGCAGGTGCCCGGCGCCCTGAAGCCCAACTGACCAGCAGACCGCTGAGGTCTCTTGAACGGCAGGAGCCGATACCAATGACCAGCAGTGACCCGGACGTCATCCGGCGGCAGATCGAGGACACCCGGCGCGAACTCAGCTACGACGTCGACGCCCTCAACGAGAAGGTCAACCCGTCCCGCGTCATGGACCGTCGGGTGACCGCGGCCAAGGGTCGCGTGAGCGGCCTGAAGGACAAGGTGATGGGCTCCGCCCACGACACCATGTCCACCGCGCAGGACAAGGTGCACCACGCCCAGGGCAGTGCATCGGACTCCGCGGGGTCCATGCAGGACAGGGCGGCCCACGCCAAGGACTCGGTCCAGCAGGTGCCCCAGCAGCTCACCCAGCAGGCCCAGGGCAACCCCCTGGCCGCCGGGCTGATCGCCTTCGGTGTGGGCTGGCTCGTGTCCAGCCTCCTGCCTGCCTCGCAGAAGGAGCAGCAGCTGGCGCAGCAGGCCGAGTCGGCCCTGCGCGAGCACAAGGACGAGCTGCTCGAGCCGGCCAAGCAGGCGGCCCAGGAGATGGGCGAGCAGCTCAAGCCGGCCGCTCAGCACGCGATGGAGGAGGTCAAGTCCACCGCTCAGGGCGCGGCCGACACCGTCAAGCAGGAAGGCCAGTCCGCGGCTCAGGACGTGCAGGGTCAGGCCCAGCAGTCCAAGCAGTCGGTGCAGGGTCAGGCCCAGCAGTCCAAGGAGACGGTGCAGAGCAAGTCCAGCTCCTGACACCGGCGGGTCCGTCCCGCCCCTTCGCCTGCGCCCCGCCGGGTCCTCCCGGCGGGGCGCAGTGCTGTCCGGGTGCGCTCCCACCCGAACGGGTGAGCCGCCCGCGGCCCCCGCTGCAGGCACCTCGTCGACGCGCCGTTCCTCCCCAGGACGACGCCATCGGCCCTGTACCAGCGGTGCGGGACCACGACCGACGGGAGCCCACGTGGACCCGGCCCTGCACTCCCCCGGCGGCGGCCGGCCGGCCGCGGCCGGCCTGACCGGGAGAACCCGGGTGCTGGTGGCCGACGACGAGGACGACATCCGCCAGCTGGTGTCCCTCGCCGTCCGCAAGGCCGGGTGCGAGGTCGTCGCGTCCGCCTCCGACGGCACCGCGGCCCTGGCTGCGGCACGGGCCGAGCTGCCCGGCCTCGTCGTCCTCGACGTCTTCATGCCGGGCGCGACCGGCCTGGAGGTGTGCGCCGCCCTGCGCGAGGACCCGGCGACCGCCGGCATCCGTATTCTCCTGCTGTCCGCGGGCGCCTCGCCCGACGAGGTGGCCCGCGGTCTGTCCGCCGGCGCGGACGCCTACCTGGCCAAGCCGTTCACCGTGGCCGGTCTGGTGCGGCAGGTGCGGGCCCTCACCGTGCGGCAGCCGGTGGCATGACGATCGCCGTCCTCGACCGCCCGACAGCTGCACGGCCCCGCCCGCGCCACCGGCTCCTCGCCCACCGCGTCCGGCGGGCCGCCGCCGGCGCACCGCTGGCCGGCACGGTCGTGATCGCCATGGCGACCGTGCTGCTGCTGGCCGGCTCCCTGCCGGTGGGTGACAGCTCGCTGGTGCGCACCGGGCTCGCCCTCGCGTTCGCCGCCCTGGCGGTGGACTGGGTCGCCCGACCGTCGGCTCCCGCGCTCGGCTCCCTGGCCGTCCCGGTCGCCCACGTGGCCGCCACCGGCCTGCTCTACGCCGGCACCGGGTCCCCGACGACGCTGTTCCTCCTCCTCAGCCCGGTGTGGGCGCTGTCGACCCACCCGCGCCGCCGCGGCGTCCCGATCGCCGTGGCCGGGACCACGGCCGTGCTCCTCGTTCCGCAGCTGCTCGACGTGCCGTTCGCCGCGTCCGCCGTCCTGCCCGGCGCGCTGGTGCTCGGTCCGCTGGCCGTCGCCGCCGGCAGCGTCGCGGTCAACGCGAACACCCGCCGGGCGGTCGCGCAGGCGCAGGTCATCACACGGTTGCAGCGCGAGCAGGCCACCCTGCTCGCCCAGGTGCAGAGCCGGGCCGACGAGCTGGACAGCGCCTCGCGGATCCTGGCCGCCCGCGCCCAGACCATGACCAGCGTCATCGACGCCGTCACCGAGCAGTCCATCATCGGGACCGACCGGGACGGCACCATCCGGGTCTGGAACCCCGGTGCGGAGAAGATGCTCGGCGTCCCGCGCCCGGACGTCGTCCGGACGCGCTCGATCCTCGACTTCCACCTCCCCCAGGAACTCGCCGCGGCCGCGGAGGACGGCGAGTCACCCACCGGGCTCGACGTCCTGGTGCACGCCGCGCGGGAGAACGGCAGCGACGTCCGCGACTGGACCTACGTCGCCGCCGACGGGAGGCACCGGACCGTCTCGGTCGCCGTCACGCCGCGCTCGGACGACCGGGGCGCCCACGCGGGCTGGAACTTCGTGGGCACCGACATGACCGAGGTGCGCGCCACCGAACGGATGAAGGACCAGTTCGTCAGCCTGATCAGCCACGAGCTGCGCACGCCGCTCAGCTCGATCCTCGGCTACCTCGAGCTGGTCATGGACGACGAGGACCAGCCGCTCACCGACGAGCAGCGGCAGTACCTGTCCACGGTCGAGCGCAACGCCCAGCGGCTGCTGCGGCTGGTCGGCGACCTGCTCTTCACCGCCCAGGTCGAGAGCGGCCGCTTCACCCTGCAGCCGGCCGAGGTCGACCTCGCCGGCGTGGTGCGGGCGGCCGAGGAGACCGCCCGGGTGGCCGCGGCCACCGCGGGGGTGCAGATCGTCGTCGACGTGCCCGACGAGGGACTGGTCGTCTCCGGCGACGCCGTCCGCCTGGGGCAGGCCTGCGACAACCTGGTCTCGAACGCGGTGAAGTTCACGCCGGCCGGTGGACGGATCGAGCTCGTCCTGCGCTCGGCCTGGCGGTCGCCCGACGGCGAGGTCGTCGACGGCAGCACCCCCGACGCGGTGCCGGTGGCGCTGCTCTCGGTCGCCGACACCGGCATGGGGATCCCCGCCGGCGAGCAGGGGCGGATGTTCACCCGGTTCTTCCGGTCCTCCAACGCCCAGCGCAACGCCGTGCCCGGCGTGGGCCTCGGGTCGACCATCACCAAGGCGATCACCACCGCGCACGGCGGGACGCTGGACCTGGTGAGCACCGAGGGCGTGGGCACGACCTTCACGATGACGCTGCCGGTCGCCCCCGCCGGCTGACTCCCACGGAAGCTGCGTGATCGGCGCCGGATCCATGCGGATTCCTTGCGGAACGCTGGCGGGTGACCTGCGGTTGGGCCGCCAGAGTCCTCGGTGTCACCGGGAACCCGGTGGGCCACACGGACACAGGAGACGCAGGACATGAGCACCACGACCGCCACCAGCTCCACCGCCCGGAAGATCGTCGGCTCGCTCGGTGTCATCGGCGCTGCCGCCGCCGTCGCCGGCATGGGCACCTTCGGTACCTTCACCGACAGCACCACCCCGGTCACCGCGACCATCGCCTCGGGCACCGTCGACATCGACCTCACCGGCCCGGCCACGACCGTCGCGGTGAACGCCGCCGGCTTCGTCCCCGGCGACTCCGTGACCGGCACCGTCAGCCTGAGCAACAAGGGCACCGCGCCCCTCGGCTCGGTGTCGCTCACCACCGGCGCCACCAGCTCGACGATCCTCACCACCGACGGGACCAACGGCCTGCAGCTGGCGCTGAAGTCCTGCTCCGTCGCCTGGTCGGCCGACAAGACCTGCGCCACCGGCGAGACCGTGCTGAGCACCGGCCCGGTCATCGGCACCCGGACGCTCGCCGCCCCCGCGTCCCTGGCCGTGGGCGGCACCGACCACCTGGCATTCACGATCTCGCTGCCGACCACCGCCGACAACGCCTTCCAGGGCACGTCGACCTCGCTGAGCCTGGTCTTCACCGGCACCCAGCGCACCGGCACCTCCCGCTGATCCCGGCCTGACGACCAACGGAGATCCCGCCATGACCGCCGTCCTTCCCGTTCCCCGTCCGGGGGCAGCCGCCGAGCTGCCCCTGGCGGAGGACATGCGCTCCACCGCCGGCCGCCCGGCCGGCCGGGCCGCCCAGACCCTGGGCCGCGTCGCCCCGTGGCTGGTCCGCGGAGTGATGGGCCTGGCCGTCCTGGCGTTCCTCGTCCTGGCGGTCGGCCCGCACGTGCTCGGCTACCGCACCATGACCATGCTGACCGCGAGCATGGCTCCCGAGATCGAGCCGGGTGACGTCACCATGGTCACGCCGATCGCGATCTCCGAGGTCACCGAGGGCATGGTGATCGCGTACCACAAGCCCATCGACGACCGCAGCCTCGTGACCCACCGGGTGGTATCGGTCGAGACCGGCAGCGACGGCTCGGTCCAGGTCCGGACCAAGGGCGACGCCAACGAGGCGATCGACCCCTGGATCGCCAGCCTCCAGGGCGACACCGCCTACGAGCTGCGTGCCGTCCTCCCCGAGGTCGGCCACCTGATCCAGGCGCTGCGCACCCCGGTCATCTCCCAGGTGCTGCTCTACGGCGCCCCGGCGCTGCTCGCCGGCTGGCTGCTCCTGACCATCTGGCGCCCCATCCGCGACGAGAACGAGGACCGAGCATGAGCCGCATCCGCCGCGCCCTGGCCGTCACCGGCCTCGCGCTCGCCGTCGTCGTCGGTGGCGCCTTCCCCGCCCTCGCCGGCTGGAGTACCTCCGACGGGGTCGACACGACGATCAGCACCGTCGCAGTAACGCCTCCCACGGAGGTGAAGGCCGAGAAAATCCAGTGTCGGTTCAACAACTACCGGCTCGTTGCCCGAGTCTTCTGGGAGCCCAGCACGACGGAACGGATCACGGGCTACACGGTCACCGCGTACATCAACGACAACTTCGTGCACGAACACCACGTCGATGCCACTGCCGGATCCGCGAACCTCATGTTCTTCGGGTTCTTCGCGGACGTCACGTTCACGGTCACCACGCACACCGATTACGGCTGGACGGCCGAGTCGGCCAGAACGGCGTCAGTCCGGTGCTGACCGCCCTCGTCGTCGACTCCGACCCGACGGCCCGCGACCAGGTCAGCGACCTGCTCTGCCTGGGTGGCTGGCAGGTGCAGCAGGCCACCGGCCCGGAGGACGCCGTCCGCCACGCCCTGATCGCCGACGTCGACCTGGTGGTCACCGACACGCAGCTGCCCGGCGGCAGCGGCACCGAGATGCTCCGCCGGATGCGGCGCAACGGCTCGCGCGCCCGGTTCGTCGTCGTCACCACCGACCTGACCGCCGAGATCCGCTTCGAGGCCGCCTCCGCCGGCGCACTGATCACGCTCGCCACGCCCGTGACCGCTCGGGCACTCCTGGACTTCCTGCGCAGCCGGACCACGGGGCCGGCTGCGCAGGCCGGGCCGCCCGGCACGGCCGGGCAGGACGTCGAGCTGCTGGACGTCGAGCTGATGACCCGCCTGCAGGCCATCTACGCCGATGCGCTGCAGGACCGCCTGTCGGCGATCGACTGGCACACCCGGGCCGGGAACGCGACCGCCGTCGCCTCCGCTGCCCAGACCCTCGCCGGCACGAGCGGCCAGCTGGGCCACCCGGAGGTCGCCTCCGTCTGCCAGGCCATCGCCGCCGACGCCCGCCGCGGCGTGCTGGCGCACTCCCGGGTCGCCGATCTGCACGAACTCACCCGGGTCTCCTGACCCGCCCTCAGCGAGCTCCGGCACGGCGAGGCCGCGGCCGCCTGCCACGCGATCGCCGGCCACGCGCGGCGCGGCATCGTGGCGCAGTCCCGACCGGTCGAACCGGTCGGCGTCTGCTCCCGCGCGGAGGGCGGCCGCCGGGCCGAGGCGCGGTCGCTTCAGGCGACGAGCCGGTAGCCCACTCCCCGCACCGTCCGGATCTCCGGAGAGCTCAGACCGGCGGCCACCAGCTTGCGGCGCAGGTTGGACATGTGCGCCTCGACCAGGCGCAGGTTGCCCTCCCAGTCGGTCTGCCAGACCTCCCGCAGCAGCGTCTCCCGCTGCAGCACCCGGCCCGGGCGCGAGGCCAGGGCGGCCAGCAGGTCGAACTCGGTGCGGGTCAGGTCCACGACGGCGCCGTCGACCCGCACCTCGCGGCTGTCCTGGTCCACCTCGAGCTCGGCGAGCCGGCGCACCGACTCGGGGAGCGCGGCGGGCTCGGGCGCGGCGGCCGGCATCGTGCGCGGAAAACGCAGCATTGCCTGCACCCGCGCGGTGAGCTCCCGCGGCGAGAAGGGCTTGGCCATGTACCCGTCCGCGCCGACGGCCAGCCCGATGAGCAGGTCGACCTCCTCGGCGCGTGCGGTCAGCATCAGCACGTAGCAAGGCGTCTCGGCGCGGATCTGCCGGCAGATCTCGGTGCCGTCGGCGTCCGGGAGCCCGAGGTCGAGCACGATGAGGTCCGGCGGGTCCCGCCGCACCTCGGCCAGCGCGTCGGCGCCCGTGCCCACGGCACGCACGGCGAAGCCGGCCCGCTCGAGCACCGTGGTCACGAGCTCGCGGATCTCCTCGGTGTCCTCCACCACGAGCACGGACTGCTCCGGCACGACGACTCCTCCTCGACTGCGCATTCCCGGCGGGGAGGTCGGTCCTCCCGTCACCTGACCGGGTGATCGGCAGCGCATCTCCGCTGCTTGAGCGCCCGGCGGCTCGCCCGGTCGGGTCCTCCCACCCGGGGGGGGGCGAGGGAGACCCGGCTCAGGAAGGCCCGGGATCCGGTCGTCAACTCCCGCGTGGGGCACCCGTCCCCCTCCCGGCGTGTCCGGGAGACCCGACCGAGGGAGCCGGAACCGTGGACGGTGCACTGCACGTCCTGGTCGTCGACGACGATCCCGACATCGCACTCTTCGTACGCACGGTGCTGCAGCGCGGCGGCATGGCGGTGACCACCTGCGCCGCCCCCATGGAGGCGCTGGCACTGGCCGCCCGCGTGGAGTTCGGCGCGGCGATCACCGACATCGAGATGCCCGGCATGACCGGCCTGGAGTTCCTCGACCGGCTCCGTCAGCTGCGCGCCGACCTGCCGATCACGGTCATGACCGCGCACGCGTCGGTCGACTACGCCGTGGACGCCCTGCGCCGGCCGACGAGTTCCTGGTGAAGCCGGTGCCCGAGGACACGCTCGCGGCGACGATCCGCCGGCTGGCCGAGACCGCCCAGGCCAGCTACGCCAGCGGTCTCTACCTCGTCGACGCCCCCGCGCGGCACCTGGTGCGGCCCGGTCTCAGCGAGGAGTTCGTCGACCACCTCGTCGAGCTCTGCGAGCGCGAACGGGTCGACGTCCTCTTCTCCACCGTCGACGTGGAGCTGCCGCGCCTCGCCGCCGAGCGCAAGCGCCTCGACGCAGTCGGCGCCACGTTGGCCGCACTCAGCCTGGAGACCCTCGAGGTCTGCCTGGACAAGGACGTGCTGGCCCAGCGGTGCGCGGACGTGCTGCCCACTCCGCGGCCCGCGCTGCTCGGCGAGACCGATCCCGCCGGCTGGGACTACCCCGTGATCGTCAAGCCGCGCCGCGGCGCCGGTTCCCCACGGGGTGCACCTGGTCGAGGACCCCGCCGCGCTGCGCGCCCTGGGCAGCGACGAGGACATCCTGGTGCAGGCCCACCTGCCCGGGGACGAGTACTCGGTCGACACCCTGGCCGACGCCGACGGGCACGTGGCCGCCGCCGTCCCCCGGTCACGGCTGCGCGTGGACTCCGGGGTGTCGGTCGCCGGTGCCACCGTCGCCGACGCGGAGCTCGAGGACACCGCCCGCCGGGTGGCCGCCGCCATCGGCCTGGTGGGGGTGGCGAACGTGCAGCTGCGCCGCGACGCCGCGGGCCGCCCCGCACTGCTGGAGGTCAACCCGCGGTTCCCCGGCGCCATGCCGCTGACCGTGGCGGCCGGCGTCGACATGCCCTCGCTCGCGCTGGACCTGGCCCTCGGCCGGCTGCTGCCCGACCGGGTGCCCTTCACCGAGCTGGCCGTCGTGCGGTACCTGGAGGACGTCTTCGTCGCCCCGGCCGACATCGTCGCCGGGGAGGCCGGACGATGACCCTCGCCCTGGGTGCGCTGGACCTCCTGCTCACCGACCACCACGTGCACTCCACCTGGTCCGACGACGCGGTCAGCGCCCCGCGGGAGAACCTGGTCGCCGCGCGCGACACCGGCCTGGCCAGCATCCGCATGGTCGACCACGTCCGGACGACGACGACGTGGGTGCCCGGCTTCCTCGCCGAGGTGGCCGCGCTCCCCCGCATCGACGGGCTGGAGGTGCTCACCGGCGTCGAGGCCAAGATCCTGGACGCCTCCGGCCGGCTCGACGTCCCCGACGACCTGGTGGTCGGCCCGGGCGGAGTCGACCGCATCCTGCTCGACATCCTGGTCACCGCGACGGTGCGGGCCATGGAGCGCGTCGGCCGTGGCCAGCTCGCCCACCTGTTCTCGCTGCTGCCCAAGATCGGCCTGCACGAGAGCGCGCTCTGCGACGACCACCTGGCTGCGATCGCCAACGCCGCCGTCCGCACCGGGACGGCGGTCGAGGTGAACGAGAAGTGGCGCTGCCCCGGCCCCCGCGCGGTGCTGGCGCTCGCCGCCGCCGGCGTTCCCCTCGTCGGCTCCACCGACAGCCACGAATGCTCGACCGTGGGCCGGTACTCCTGGGTGTCCGACGCCGCGTCGGCCACCCGGCTGGTGGGTGTCCGATGAGGGCCGTCCTCGCCTCCGGCACCGACGTCGCCGGGATCGGCGAGACGGTCCTGACGGTCGCCCTGCTGGTCCTCGTCGGCATCGGCGCGATCCCCGTTATGGCCGGGCTGGCGCAGTTCTTGGTCATCCCGCTGCACGCGGTGCGCAACCACTACCGCGAGACCGGCCCCTACCTGCCCAACGTCGCGGTGGTGATCCCGGCGTGGAACGAGGCGGCGGTGCTTCCCCTGAGCATCGAGCGGCTGATGGGGCTGGACTACCCGCCGGATCGGTTGCGGGTCTACGTCGTCGACGACGCCAGCACCGACGACACCCCGGCCGTGCTCGCCGACTGCGCCGAGCGCTTCCCGGGCCGGGTCGTGCACCTGCGCCGCGAGCAGGGCGGCCAGGGCAAGGTCCACACGCTCAACCACGGACTGCGCGAGATCCTGGCCGACGACTGGATGGAGGCGCTCCTGATCATGGACGCCGGCGTCGTCTACGAGCCCGCGTCGCTGCGCAAGATGACCCGTCACCTGGCCGACCCCACGGTCGGCGCGGTCACCGCCTACATCCGCGAGGGCAGCCGTGACCCGAAGGGATGACCCGGTTCATCGGGTTCGACTACCTGGCCGCGTAGGCCGCCTCCCGCCGGGCGCAGAACGTCGCCGGCGCGATGGCCTGCCTGGCGGGCGGTGCGCAGCTGCACACCCGGGAGAACCTCCTGGCCATCGGTGGCCAGATCGACACCTCGTCGCTGGCCGAGGACACCGTGACCACGTTCCGCACCCAGCTCGGCGGGCGATAGGTCGTCTTCGAGCCGCACGCCCGCGTGCTGGCCGAGGAGCCGGCCGGCGTCGACGCGCTGTGGAAGCAGCGGCTGCGCCGGGCCCGCGGCAACGTGCAGATCACCTCGATGTACCGGCACCTGTGGATCCGCAGGTCGGTGCACCCGGGGCTCGGCGGCCTGTTCTTCGGGATCTTCTGGCTCGCCATCCTGCTGCTCCCGGTGGCGATGCTGCTCACCTCGATCGGCCTGATCGGGCTCTACCTGCTGGACAGCCGGCTGGCCGGCGAGGTCTTCGGCGCGGCCGTCTTCGTCCCGATCGCGACGTTCGTCTTCATGATCACGCTGACCATGTCGGTCGATCCCGGCACCGGCCGGAAGGTGTGGCGGGACGCGTTGCTGTTCCCCGGCGCGATCTCCTTTCGTCCTGCTGACGGCCGCCTTCCCCGGGGTGGTGCCGCTGTCGGACACCGCCGAGACCGTGTGGACGCTGTTCGTCTACAGCTGGCTGGTGCTCTGCATCCCGCTGGCCTACGGGGTGCGCAGGCTCGAGGGGACCCGCTGGCGTCGGCCGCTGGCCCCGCTGGCGCTCTACCTGGTCGGCTTCGGGCCGATGATGTGCGCGATCACCGTGGACGCCTACGTCAAGGAGTTCCGCGGGGCCGCGATGACCTGGGACACGACCGAGAAGACCGGGAGGTCGCGGCATGAGTGCGTCCACGAACTGGCCGGAGCAGGACAGCCCTACCGGGTCAGCCCCCCGGTGGTGCTCACCGAGGCGGAGCTCGCCCGCTACGGCGGCCGCTTCCCGGTGTGGGCCGATCCCATGGCCCTGGCCGACGAGACCGAGGCCGACCGGCTGCGCGAACGCCGGCTGTACGCGGGACTGGCCGTCGCGATCGCCGTCGTCGTCCTGCTCTACCTGGTGCCGACCGCCGTCCTCGCCGCCTGAGACCGCGGCCCGGCCGTCCCCCCTGCACCCGGGACGGCCGGGCCGCAGCTCGACGACTGCCAACTCCGTCCGGAGCGGCGATCCGGGGCGGCCTCAGTCTCAGACGAAGGCGCTGATGCCGGTCAGTGCCCGCCCGACGATCAGCTGGTTGATCTCCCGGGTGCCCTCGTAGGAGTAGAGCGCCTCGGCATCGTTGAAGAACCGGACGACGTCGTGCTCGATCAGGATGCCGTTGCCGCCGAAAAGCTCACGTGCCCAGGCCACGGTCTGCCGCGCCTGGCTGGTGACGTAGCTCTTGGCCAGCGCGGCGTGGTCGTCGCGGAACACGCCCTCCTCCTGGAGCTGGGCCACGCGGACGGCCATGCCGAGGCTGGCGGTCACGTTGCCGGCCATCCGCGCCAGCAGGTCCTGGATCAGCTGGAAGCCGGCAATCGGGCGGCCGAACTGCTCGCGCTCCTTGGCGTAGGCGAGGGCGGCCTCGAACGCGCCCATCTGGCAGCCGACGGCGTTCCAGGCGACGCCACCGCGGGTCAGCTCGAGCACCCGGTTGACGTCCGCGAACGTGTTGCCGCCGTCGAGCTTGTTCCCGGCCGGGATGCGGCAGCCCTCGAAGTTCACGTCGGCGTTCTGCACCGTGCGCAGCGCGTACTTGCCCTCCATCTTGGTCGCGGTGAACCCGGGGGTGTTCTTCTCCACGACGAAGGTCTTCACCGAGTCGTCGGCGAGGTCCCGGGCGAAGACCACGACGAGGTCGGCGAAGGTGCCGTTGCCGATCCACCGCTTGGCGCCGTCGAGCACCCACCCGTCGCCGTCCCGCCGGGCGGTGGTCTCCAGGCCGAGCGCGACGTCGGACCCGCCGTGCGGCTCGGTGAGCGCGAAGCAGCCGATCTTCTCCAGCGCCAGCATGCCGGGCAGCCAGCGGCGCTTCTGCTCCTCGGAGCCCAGGTTCACGATCGACCCCATGGCCAGCCCGTTGTGCACGCCGAGGAACGTGGCCATCGACGGGTCGACGCGGGAGGTCTCCAGCGCGATGAAGCCGGTGAACAGCCGCGAGCCCCGGGGGGAGCCCTCGGTGTCGTAGCTGCGGCCGACCAACCCCGCCTCGGCGAAGCGCGGGATCAGGTCCATCGGGAAGGTGGCGGCCTCCCAGTGCTCGTTGACCCGGGGCTTGATCTCGCGCTGCAGGAAGTCCCGGATGCCGGCGAGCTCCTCGCGCTCGTCGGCCGACAGCAGTGACTCGTAGGCGTACAGGTCTCCGGTGATCAGGTCGTCGGTCATGTGCGTCCTCTCCTGGATGGCACTCCGGGCCCTACCCGCCCTTCCCGGCCCGCAACTCGACCGCGACCGGCGCCGTGCACCGTGCCGGGCCCGGTGCACGGCGTGGTCGATGCGGGGCGTTCGCCGACCGGCGCACCGTCGCGCGGAGGGCCACCCGACGGCAGAAAACACGGAGGAGGACTTGACCACAGCCACTTAGGTCAGGCTAACCTGGCCGCAGTTCCCGGGATCCACCTCCGGGAGATGGCCCCGTTCGCGCTCCCGGTTAGGCGACCCATCCATGTACGTGTGCCACTGCAGCGTGGTGACCGACCACGACATCCTCGAGGCCATCGCCAACGGCGCACGATGCGTCGCCGATGTGGCACGCGCGACGGGGGCGGGCCGGACCTGCGGCAACTGCGTCGGCTCGCTCCGCGAGCTGGTGTGTCAGCATTGCCCGGTACGCGCCGGGGGCACCACCGAGCACCCGGCCGAGCGAGAGCTGGGAGTATCCGGTGCAGCCCGTTAGCCCCCGCGTGGTCGAACTGCTCAACGACGCGCTGACCTTCGAACTCACGGTCACCAACACGTACTTCCTGAACGCCCGCATGCTCGACGCGTGGGGCCTGCCCAAGCTCGGCAAGGTCTTCTACGACCTCTCCATCGACGAGATGCGCGACGCCGACGACCTCATCCAGCGCGTCCTGCTCTTCGACGGCCACCCCAACGTGCAGCGCCTCGGCGCCATCCGGGTGGGCGAGACGGCCGAGGAGATGATCGTGCTGGCCCTCGACAGCGAGAAGGCCGCAGTCGCCCAGTTCAACGCCTCCGCGAAGGAGTGCCACGAGCTCGGCGACCACGGCACCGCCTCGGTGTTCGAGGAGATGGTCCTCGACGAGGAGAAGCACGCCGACTGGTTCGAGGCCCAGCTGGCCGCCATCGAGCGGGTGGGCGCGCCGCAGTACCTGGCCGCGCAGATCACCACCGAGACGCCCTGACGACACCCGCAGCAGCAGCGAGGGCCCCCTCCCGGTGACCGGGAGGGGGCCCTCGCTGCGTCGAGGGGAACCTTCCGTGCAGAGAAGGTCCCCCCGGGGCGGTCAGTCGACCAGGAGCCCCTCGAGCGCGTCGAGCTGCAGCGTCGCCGCCCGCAGGCCGATGCCGGTGTAGAAGACGTCGTCCTCGACGGCGAAGGCCTGCCCGCTCTGGACCGCCGCCAGCCGTGGCCACAGCGGGCCGGCGACGACGGCGGCCTCCCCGGACTCGTCGGCCGCACCGTAGGACGAGTAGAGGACGATCTCGGCGTCGGCCTCGGTGAGCTGCTCCGGGCTGAGCTCGGCGAAGGTCGGGCGCCCGGCATCGAGCTCGACCTGGTCCAGCCCGATGTCGGTCAGCACCGTGCCGATGAAGGAGTCGGGCTGGTAAGCGCGGATCGTCCCGCCGACGAAGCGCAGCGGGCTGATGGTGGTGTCCGCCGGGTTCCCGATCGACTCGCCGAGCGCGGCCGCCTGCTCCTCGTAGTCGGCGAGCAGCTGCTCGGCCTCCTCTTCCTTGCCGAGCGCCTCGGCGTCGAGCCGGAAGTTCTCCTTCCACGTGTCGCCCAGGTCCGCGGCGAACACCGTGGGGGCGATCTGCGACAGCTGGTCGTAGATGTCCTCGTGCCGCACCGAGTTCGACAGGATGAGGTCCGGCTCCAGCGCCGCGATGGCCTCCAGGTCCGGCTCGGCGATCGTGCCGACGACGTCGATGCCCTCGGCGTCCTCGGCCAGGTAGCTGAGGAACTCCTCCGAGACGGCGGTGGTCACCGCGCCGACGGGCGTCACACCGAGGGAGAGGGCCGCGTCCAACTCGCCGGTGTCCAGGACGACGACGCGCTCGGGCTCCTCGGGGATCTCCGTGCTGCCCATCGCGTGCTCGACCGTGCGGGGGAACGCGCCGTCCCCGGACGCGGTGGGGCCGGCGGCCTCCTCGGCTCCCGAGGTGCCACCGCAGGCGGACAGGGCCAGGGTTGCCGCCACGGCGAGGCTGGTCGCCTGCAGGACGCGGATCGTCATCGGTCTCCTTCGGAACGGAGCGCCTGCGCACGGTGGCAGGGCACTGGATCGGCGGGCAGCCGTGTGCGAGACTGCCCGAAGCCAGGTGAGGCTAGCCTAAGTCGTCAGACGGTCTGCACCTGCCCGACCCGGGAGACGCCGTGACGGTCGAAGCCCTGCAGATCCCCGCGTACCGCACCTTCCCGGTGCGGGTGTCGCACGTACAGCGACTGAGCCCGAGCTTCCTGCGGATCACGTTCACCGGTCCGGAGATGACCGACTTCTCCTCGAACGGGTTCGATCAGCGGATCAAGGTCATGCTGCCGTTGCCGGGCCGGAGCGTCCTCGACTGCCCGGCCGGGAACGACTGGTACGGCGCATGGCGCGAGCTGCCACCCGAGCGGCGGATGCCCATCCGCACCTACACGATCCGGGCGCTGCGCCCGGAGCAGCGGGAGGTCGACGTCGACTTCGTCCTCCACGGCGCCACCGGCCCCGCCTCGGCCTGGGCCGAGCGGGCCGCCGTGGGCGACGAGGTGGTGCTCGTCGGCCCCAACGCCCGCTTCCCCGGGCCCACCGGCGGCTTCGAATGGCACCCTCCGGCGGACGCCTCCTGCCTGCTCATCGCCGGCGACGAGACCGCCGTGCCCGCGATCTGCGCCATCGTCGAGACGCTGCGCCCCGGCCGGCGCGGAAAGATCCTCCTGGAGGTCCCCACCGCGGCCGATGCCCTCGACCTGGTCGCGCCGGACGGCGTGGAGATCACCTGGCTGCCGCGCTGGCCGGACGACGGCACCGCGCCGACCGCGCGAGGTGAACTGCTCACCGCGGCCGTCGTGGCCGCCGTCGACGAACTGGCCGACGTCCGCACCCCGGGCGTCGTCCTCGACGACGTGGACGTGGACGCCGGGATCCTCTGGGAGGTCCCCGGCGAGGACGCGCTCCCCCGGCGCTCCTCCGGCGTGTACGCCTGGCTGGCCGGTGAGGCCGGCGTCGTGAAGAGCCTCCGCCGGCACCTGGTCCAGGACGTCGGCATCGACCGCCGGTCGGTCGCCTTCATGGGCTACTGGCGCGAGGGTCGCGACTCCGACTGAGGCGACACGGTCGGGGGGGAAGCCGGCCAGTTCACGCCCGCTCGGCTTGCTCGGTGACATCGAACGGTGTCACATAAAGGGATGACCGGAGCGGTGGACCTGCTGGCGATGGACGGCCTGAGCATCATCGCAACCCTTGGCTTCTTCGTGCCCGCCGCCATCCTGGTCGCCCTGGTCGCGGCGGCCGTGGTCCGTGACCGCCGGATCAGCGCGCGCGAGGCCGCGGCGGAGGCCGACCGGCGCGGCATGGCGCGGGAGGAGATCCCCGAGGGCGAGCGCCCGCGCCCTGCCGACTAGACCTCCTCCGGCTCCGCCAGCTCGCCGAGCGCCACCTCCACGGCGGAGGCCACCTCGGCCGCCATCTCGGTGCGGAAGGCCGCGAGCATCGCCTGCGCGGCCACCGGCTGGAGCCGGCCGACCGTGGCCAGGATGTCCGGCAGCTGCTCGTGGGGGGCGCCCGCCTCGACGAACGCCCGCCAGCCGGTGTCGACGAACATCTGCACGTAGGTGCGCGCGATCGCCCGCACGTGCTCGTTGACCTGTGCCTGCGCGGTGATGAGGGCCTCCGGCGGCACGCCGAGGCTCACGACCTGGAGCCCGGCCATGAGCAGCGCCGGGTCGAGCACCCGGATGCGCTCGTCGTCCAGGCGCTCCACCAGCCCGAGGCCGACCAGCTGGTCGATGACCTCGGTGTCCTCGGCGACCCCGGCCCGTGCGGCCAGCTCGGCACCGGTGGTGACCTCCGGCTCGGGCGGCAGCCACGGCGCCAGCAGTGCGCGGTGGAGGGCGAGGGTGGCCGAGCTGGCGGTCGGCGGTGCGCTGGCCAGCGTCCGCTCGATCATGGCCAGCGAGTAACCCTCGGCGAGCATCTCCCGCACGAGGAGGAGCCGGGCGACGTGCTCGCGGCCGTAGTAGCCGGTGCGCCCGACCATCCGGGGTGGCGGCAGCAGGCCGCGAGCCGAGTACGCCCGGAGGTTGCGCACGGTCACGCCCACCCGCGCGGCGAGCTCGTCGACCGTCAGCTCCGTGTCGACCCCGTCGGTCAGCGGCTCGGACCGCGCTGCACTCACGTCCTCCTCCTTCCCGTCGTCACCTTCCGGCAACCCGCTCGTTCTATGTATCAGTTGTCGATGTCACCGTGCTCGGTGTCCCATAGCCTCATGCTTGGAGGGAAAGCCATGCCACTGGCCGCCGATACCCGACCCGCCGGCGGGGCCGCCATCGGTGAGGTGCTGCTCGCCACCGGCATCGGGCTCGCGCTCACCGCGGCCCTGCTCGCCCTCGTCTACGCGCACCGCACCCGGCGCTCGACGGTGCTCACCCGGATCGGCGACCGGCTGGGGGCCGCCACCGGTGTTCCGGCCTGGGTGGCGCTGCCGACGATCCTGACGACGGTCTCGCTGCTGACCGCCCTGCTCGGCATGCTCTGGGACATCGCCCTGCACATCGGGGTGGGGCGCGACGAGGGCCCGCTGGCCAACCCGGCGCACTTCGTCATCCTGTTCGGTCTCTTCGGGGTGTTCGCCGGCGGCGTCCTCGCCTGCGCCATGCCGCTGGACGAGTTGCCGGGCCCCGCCGCCGTGCACTTCCTGCGCGGGTGGGACGTGCCGGTCGGCGGCATCATCCTCACCGCTGCCGGCTTCTACGCCCTGCTCGGCTTCCCCCTCGACGACGTGTGGCACCGGATGTTCGGCCAGGACGTCACGCTGTGGGGCCCGACCCACCTGATGCTCATCGGCGGCGCCGGGCTGTCCATCATCGGGCTGCTCCTCCTCGAACAGGAGGGCCACGGCAGCCTGTCCACCGACGACGGCGACCGCACGGCCGGGCGTACGGCACGGTTCATCCGGCAGGCGTCGGCCATGGGTGGGCTGCTGCTGGGCATGTCGGTGTTCCAGGGCGAGTACGACTTCGACGTCCCCCAGTTCCGGCTGGTGCTCGAGCCGCTCATGATCGCCGGCGCCGCAGGCATCGCCCTGGTGGCCGCCCGGCTGTTCATGGGCCGCGGCGGCGCACTCGCTGCGGTCGCCTTCTTCCTCGTCGTCCGCGGCACCATCTCGCTCGTGGTCGGGCCCGCCTTCGGCGAGATCACGCCGTCGTTCCCGCTCTACCTGGGGTCGGCGATCGTGGTCGAGCTGCTCGCGCCGGCCCTCCCGCCGGCCCGCCGTCCGCTGGCGTTCGGCGCGGTCGCGGGGGTGCTGATCGGCACCATCGGGCACGCCACCGAGTGGGGCTGGACCCAGTTCACCCAGACGCTGTCGTGGAACAGGGACATCCTGGTCGAGGGCACCCTGATGGCGATCGCCGGCGGCGTCGTCGGCGGCCTCTTCGGCGCCCTGCTCGCCTCCGGCCTGCGCCGCCGGCTGCCCCGCCCCGCGGTCGCGCGGGCCGTGCTCGCCGGCTCCCTCGTCGTGCTGGCCGCCGCGGTCGCCAACGGCCTGCTCGCCACCGTCCCCGACGACGTCCAGGCCACGTTCGGCATCGAGGACGTACAGGCCGACCCGCGGACGGCGAACATCACCGTGCAGCTGGACCCGGCGGACGTCGCCGACGACCCCGCCTGGGTGCAGATCACCTCCTGGCAGGGCGACGGGCTGGTGGTCACGCCGCTGGAGCGGACGGGCCAGGGCGCCTACCGGACGACCGAGCCGGTCCCGCTGCACGGCACCTGGAAGACGCTGCTGCGCGTCCACGACGGCCGCGTCCTCACCGCGGTGCCGATCTACCTGCCCCAGGACGACGCCATCGACGCCGAGGCGGTCCCGGCCGAGGACGGGATGACCCGCTCGGCCATCCCGGAGGTGGAGATCCTCCAGCGCGAGCTCAAGAATGCGCAGGGCGGCCTCTGGACGATCTCCAACCTGGTCGTCCTGCTGTGCACGCTGGCGCTCGTCGCCGCCATCTCCTGGGGGGTCGGGCGGTACGCCCGACGGGCCGCCGTCCGGGAGCCGTTCACGGAGGCCCCGGCGGACAGCCGCGCCGAGGGGACGACGGCCGGCTCCGGGGCGGCGCGCCGGTGACCGCGCGCCGGCTCCTCGTCGCCGCACTGCTTCTCATGGCGCTGGCCGGGTGCGCCGGCACGACGGTCCCCGTCGGGCAGGAGGCGGCCACGTCGGCGGCGGTCACCGCCGACGGTCCGGCCACCGCCACCACCGCGGCACCGGAGCCCGCCGAGGCGGCGGGGCGGCGGATCGAGGTGCAGCTCGCCGGTGGTGCGGTCAGCGGCGACACCGGCCGGGTGCCCGTCCCGCTCGGCGAGCCGGTCACCGTCGTCGTCACCGGCGACGTCGCCGACGAGCTGCACCTGCACGGCTACGACCGCACCGCCGATCTGGTCCCCGGACGGCCGGCGGAGCTGAGTTTCGACGCCACGATCCCTGGGGTGTTCGAGCTGGAACTGCACGACGCCGGGACGGTGCTGCTGACGCTGCAGGTCTCGTGACCGAGCGCGCGAGGTCACGCGGCGACAGAGCACCCCGGGGCACGAGCCCGACGAGCGCCAGCGAGGAGGCCTCGTGACCCTGCTCGCCCACGGCGTCGGCTCCCGGACCGACCTGCCGATCCCCCTCGGCCTGACGCTGTACGGCGCCGGAGCGGCCATCCTGATCAGCTTCGCCGCCCTGCTGCTGTTCTGGCGGACGCCGAGGCTGGGCGGCCCGTCCTCGGGGCGCCCGCTACCCGCCGGAGCCCAGCGGGTCCTCGACGGCCCGGTCCTCCGGCGATCCCTGCAGGCGGTCGCGCTGGCGCTGTCCGTCCTGCTGGTCGCCGCCGCGCTCGCCGGCCCGGACGAGACCGCGCGCAACCTCGCCCCCTGGGCGCTGTACGTGACCTTCTGGGTGGGGCTGGTGCCGGTCAGCCTGCTGTTCGGGCCGGTCTGGCGGGCGGCCAACCCGCTCCGGCTGCTGCACCGGGCGCTGCGCCCGATCGCCGCCTCCGCGCCGGGGGCGGACCGGCTGCCGGCGCTGGGACTCTGGCCCGCCGCGGTCTCGCTGCTGGTCTTCCTGTGGTTCGAACTGGTCTACCCGGACCGCGCCGAGCCGGCCACGGTGGCGGCCTTCCTCGTCGGCTACGTCGTGGTGCACACCGCACTGGCCCTGTGGTTCGGCGAGGGCTGGTTCGCCTCCGGCGACGGGTTCGAGGTGTACGCCACGCTCATCGCCCGCCTGTCCCCCTGGGGGCGCCGCGACGACGGCCGGCTGGTGCTGCGCAACCCCCTGGCCAACGCGACGGCGCCCGGGGTCCCCGGCCTGGCCGCGGTCGTCGTCGTGCTGCTCGGCTCGACGGCGTTCGACGGGCTCTCGCGCACCGTCTGGTGGCAGACCGGGCCGGGTGCGGCGGACGACTCGCTCTCGGGCACCGTCGGCCTGCTCGCGAGCATCGCCGCCGTCGCGCTGCTGTACCTCCTCGGCACCCGGCTGTCGGGCCGGCTGGCCGGTCAGCCGGCCGGCATCCAGCCGCGCCGGTACGCCGCCACGGTCGTCCCGATCGTCCTGGGCTACACGGTCGCCCACTACTTCAGCCTGCTGCTCCTCGACGGGCAGACGACGTGGATCCTCGCCAGCAACCCCTTCGGCACGCCCGGCGTGGACCTGTTCGGCAGCTACGACGCCACCGTCGACCTGACCGCGGTCAGCCCGGACACCATCGCCTACGTGCAGGTGGGCGGGGTCGTCGCCGGGCACGTGGCGGGCGTGACGCTCGCGCACGAGCGGGCCCTCCGGTTGCAGCGGCACGCCCGGGCGTCGGACCAGCTGCCACTGGTCGTGGTGATGGTGCTCTTCACCGTCGGCGGGCTCGGGCTGCTGTTCGGGTTCTGAGCCACGGGCTCACCCGTTCGGGCGACCGCGCTCCAGCCGGAGGCCGGACCGGCCGATGGGAGACCTGCCGGGACGGCATCTCGCCGGCCCGTCGCCGATCGAAAGGCGCGCTCCCGTGATCGCTGTGACCTGCCGCAACGGTGAGCACTTCTCCGTCGACCCCGACCACATCGAGCGCATCGAGCACCGCGGCGACACCGTGGTGCACCTGGTCGACGGGACCCACTTCGTCGTCGAGGCGGAGTTCGACGACGTCCTGCGCTGCATCGCCGACGACCGCGCCGGTGCGTTCGCCCGGCGGGCCGCGCTGCTCAACGGCTACGCGGCGATGCCGACGTCGGCCCGCCCGGCCCGCCGGCTCGGCGCCACGGCGTCCGCGCGGGACTGACGCCGTTCAACCCCAGAACACGGCGACCTGCTCCCACACGGCGTCGGCCTGTGCGCGCCCGGCCAGGGCCGCAGGCTGCCGGGTCCGCGTCCCGCACGTCGACCCCGTACTCGGCGAGGCCGGTCAGCAGGCCGACCTCCCAGGCGATGCCGGCGTTCCCGCCGCCACCGAGCACCAGCGCCCGCGAACTGCCCTCGACCCGACCGCCACGCGGGCCACTTCCGTGTTCCGACGCCCCCGAGACGGCCGTCACGGTAACGCGCAGGTCACCGCGTCGATCAGCGACCGCGGTCGAGGCGCAGCACCTCCATGGTCCGGGCCGCCATCTCGGCCTCCCCCAGCGCGTTGGGGTGCACTATCACCGCGTTGGTGCCCTGGAGCACCGGCTCCACCCAGCGGACGCCCAGCGGCTGGCAGGCGTCGTGCCCGTCGGAGGCTTCGCTCAGGTCGACGAAGGTGACCCCGGTCCGGCCGGCCGCACGCTCCACGGCGTCGTTGAGGGTGGCCTGCAGGCTGCGCAGGTACGGGACGTCACCCTCGGCGATCGGCATGCGGTCGAAGCAGCCGCCGGTCGCCGGCATGATCCACGGGTAGCCCAGGATGGCGACCTCCGCCTTCGGCGCGGCCCTCCGGACCGCGCGCAGTGCCTCCACCAGCGCCGGGTAGGTAGTCGTCCGGATCGTGTCCTCGAACGAGGAGCCGTACCGGTCCTTGCATGGGCTGCCCTGGCCGAGAGTGGCCAGGCCGGCCGCGGCGCAGTTGAGCATCGAGTTGATGAAGACGCCGCTGTCGTTGCCGCCGATGGTCATGGTGACCAGCTGCGCGTCCTTCGACAGCGCCTCCAGCTGCGGCGAGATCCCCTGGTGCTGCTCGGCGAAGAAGTCGCCGGTGTCGGCGCCGCCGCAGGTCACGTCGGTGAGCCGGGCGCCGATCGCCCCGGCGATCACGTGCGGGTAGTTCCGGACCGAGCGCAGGCACTGCGGTGCCGCGGTGAGGTCGGGGGGCAGCACGCCCGAGGCCGCGCTGTAGGAGTCGCCGAGCGCGACGTAGCGCAGCTGGGACGGCGTCGCCCCGGCCGCCGGGGCAGCGACCAGGCTGACCAGGACGGCGAGCACGGCCAGGACGCAGGTAGCGAGACGGCGCACGTCTTCTCCAGGTGAGGTGGGGACAGCTGTGCGCGGTACAACGGCCGACGCGGGTATGAGTTACGCAGCCCACACTCGGCCACCGCAACCGGCACCCCGGCTGGGATCAGGTGACCAGATCATCGAGCGTCCTCCCCCACGGCACACGGTGAGGGAGGACGCTCCGCGGTGAGGGAGGACGTGGTCTCAGTCGTCGCGGTGGGTGGCAGGCGACCGTGCGTGCGGGGTCGGAGCCGGGCTCCCGGTCGATGCAGGACCCGGCCGCGCCGGCGATGCCGTCTCACCGGTCAGACGGGCCGACCCCGGAGCCGCCGGTAGTGCGCCACGAGGGCGGCAGTGGATGTGTCCTGGTCGAGGGACACCGGTTCAGCACCGGACAGCGCGGGGGCCAGCTCTCGGGCCATCACCTTGCCCAGCTCGACCCCCCACTGGTCGAAGGAGTTGATCTGCCAGACCACACCCTGCGTGAACACGACGTGCTCGTACAGGGCCACCAGCTGACCGAGGGTCGCCGGGGTCAGGCGCGGCGCCAGGATGACCGTGCTCGGTCGGTTGCCGGGCATGATCGTGTGCGGCACCAACGGCGTGGGCGTCCCGTCGGCCGCCACCTCCTCCGCCGTCCGGCCGAAGGCCAGGACCGCTGACTGGGCGAGCATGTTGGCCATCAGCAGGTCGTGCATGTCGCCGACAGGGTGGTTGGGCTCACCGAAACCGATGAAGTCCGCCGGCACCAGCGACGTTCCCTGGTGCAGCAGCTGGTGGAAGGCGTGCTGGCCGTTCGTCCCGGGCTCACCCCAGTACACCTCGCCGGTGGCCGTGGCGACCGGCTGCCCGTCCGCGCGCACGGACTTGCCGTTGCTCTCCATCGTCAGCTGCTGCAGGTAGGCCGGCAGCCGGGACAGGTACTGGCTGTAGGGCAGCACGGCGTGGGTCTGCGCATCGAAGAAGCCGCGGTACCAGACGTTCAGCAGCCCCAGGAGCACGGGGACGTTGGCCTCGAGCGGAACGGTGCGGAAGTGCTCGTCGACGGCGGAGAAGCCGGCGAGCATCTCGTCGTAGGCCTCTGGGCCGATCGCCACCATGAGCGAGAGTCCGATGGCGGAGGTGAGGGAGTACCGGCCACCGACCCAGTCCCAGAACTCGAACATGTTCTGCGGGTCGATGCCGAAGGATTGCACCGCCTCGGTGTTCGTGGACACCGCGACGAAGTGCTTGGCCACTGCGGCCTCGTCCGCACCCAGCCCGCGGAGCAGCCAGTCGCGGGCGACCGTGGCGTTGGTCAGCGTCTCCAGGGTGGTGAAGGTCTTGGAGCTGACCACGAACAGCGTCTCTGCGGGGTCGAGGTCGCGCGTCGCCTCGGCGAAGTCGGTCGGGTCGATGTTGGAGACGAAGCGGAGGGTCAGCTCCCGTGCGGCGTAGGCCTGCAACGCCGTGTACGCCATCGCCGGGCCGAGGTCGGAGCCGCCGATCCCGATGTTGACCACCGCCCGGATCGGCCGCCCGGTGTGCCCGCGCCACTCCCCGGAGCGCACCCGGTCGGCGAACTCGCGCATCCGCCCCAGCACCTCGTGCACGTCGCGGACGACGGGTTGACCGTCGACCACGAGGTCCTCGTCCGCAGGCATGCGCAGCGCGACGTGCAGCACGGCGCGGTCCTCGGTGGTGTTGATGTGCTCGCCGCGGAACATCGCCGCGATGCGATCCCGCAGCCCCGCCCGCTCGGCGAGGGCGATCAGCAGCCGCAGCGTCTCGTCGGTCACGCGGTGCTTGGAGTAGTCGATGTAGAGGTCGCCGGCCTTCGCGGTCAGCCGCTCACCGCGCCGGGGGTCCCCGGCGAACAGATCGCGCAGGTGGGCCGGGGCCAGTGCCCGATGGTGCTCCGCCAGAGCGCGCCACTCCGCGGTCTCGGTGATGTCCATGCTCACTCCTTCTCGTGTGGTCCGACGTCTACGGCGTCGTCGCCGTGAGTGTCACCCGACGATCGCAACCTGAACGTGACCAACGGCTCACCACTCAACCCTGACGTGAAGGGCGAGTTACCGGCAGACTGTCGGTGACACGAGCGATGCCGCCCGAGCGCAGCGACGAACCGAGTCGGCGATCCCGCCCGACGTCGTGACCGCGCGCGAGCTGCGCTCTTCCGGGTGCACCGCCGCGCCCACTCCTCACACGCGCCGCCGTCGGTGCTGCCCGCCTGCGCCGGTCTCGGCGCACCGAACGAGACGGACCCATGTCCTCAGTCCTGCCTGTCGCGCCCAAGGCGCGCCTGAGCCGCCCCGCCTGGCTCTCCCCGAAGGTCGCCCGCACCGAGATCCTGGCCGGAGTCGTGGTCGCTCTTGCGCTGATCCCCGAGGCGATCAGCTTCTCCATCCTGGCAGGGGTCGACCCCCGCGTCGGCCTGTTCTCCTCGTTCGTGATGGCCGTGGTCATCGCCTTCACCGGCGGTCGCCCGGCGATGATCACCGCCGCCACCGGCGCGATCGCCCTGGTCGTCGCGCCCCTGACGCTGGAGTACGGCGTGGAGTACCTGCTCGCCGCGGTGATCCTCGGCGGGATCTTCCAGGTACTGCTCGGCCTGTCCGGATTTGCCCGCCTGATGCGGTTCATCCCGCGCAGCGTGATGGTCGGCTTCGTCAACGCGCTGGCGATCCTGATCTTCACCGCCCAGCTGCCGTACCTGATCGACGTCTCCTGGCTGGTGTACCCGATGGTCGCCGCCGGACTGGCCATGATCTTCCTGCTGCCCCGGCTGACCACGGTCGTCCCCGCTCCGCTGATCTCGATCGTCGTGCTCACCGGGCTCACCGTGGCCGCCGGCCTGACCCTTCCCGACGTCGGTGACCAGGGCGAGCTGCCCGACAGCCTGCCGTTCTTCGGCCTGCCCGACATCCCGCTCACCCTCGAGACACTGGCGATCATCGCCCCCTACGCGCTCGGCGTGGCGTTCGTCGGGCTGATGGAGTCGCTCATGACGGCGAAGCTGGTCGACGACCTCACCGACACGCCCTCGGACAAGACCCGCGAGTCCTGGGGTCAGGGCGTGGCCAACGTCGCCTCCGGGTTCTTCGGCGGCATGGGCGGCTGCGCCATGATCGGCCAGACGATGATCAACGTGAAGTCCGGCGCCCGCACCCGGCTCTCCACCTTCCTGTCCGGCGTCTTCCTGATGATCCTGGTCGTCGCCCTCGGTGACGTCGTCGCGATCATCCCGATGGCCGCCCTCGTCGCCGTCATGATCTTCGTGTCCATCGCCACGTTCGACTGGCACAGCCTGCGCACCATCCACCGCATGCCGCGCAGCGAGACCACGGTGATGCTCACGACCGTCGCCGGCACGCTGATCACCCACAACCTCGCCATCGGCGTCGCCGCCGGCGTGCTCGTCGCCTGCGTGCTCTTCGCCCGCCGGGTCGCCCACCTGGTCGACGTCACCAGCGTCACCGACCCCGACGGCGGGACGCGCGTCTACAACGTGCACGGGGCGCTCTTCTTCGCCTCCAGCAACGACCTCATCTACCAGTTCGACTACAACGACGACCCGCAGACCGTGGTCATCGACCTATCGAACGCCCACGTCTGGGACGCCTCCACGGTCGCCGTCCTCGACGCCATCACCCACAAGTACGAGACCCGGGGCAAGACCGTGGAGATCGTCGGCCTGACCGGCCACTCCGCCGACCGGTTCGACCGGCACACCGGCCAGCTCGCCGGGGCCCACTGATGCGCCGCACGGCAGCGGCCGGCGACCGGATGACCTATGAAGGTGGGATGACCGACCCCTCTCGTGGCGAGCTGGTGCAGATCGGCCAGGTCGCGGAGCGCACCGGCCTGAGCCTCCGGACGATCCGCTTCTACGAGGAGAACGGGCTGGTGATCCCCACCGCCCGCTCCGAGGGCGGCTTCCGCCTCTACAGCGAGGACGACGTCGCCCGTCTCGAGGTGGTCAAGCGGATGAAGCCGTTGGGCTTCAGCCTGGAGGAGATGCAGGAGCTGCTCACCCTGCTCGCCGATCTCGACTCCGGCGACGGTGACCGGGCGCAGCTTCTCGACCGGCTCCGGATGTTCCACGCGGCCGCGACCGCCCGCGTCACGGCCCTCCGCGAGCAACTCGGGGTGGCGGAGGGTTTCGCCGACACTCTCGCCGGTCACCTGGGCGACCGGCACTGAGCTGCCGGCCGGGGTCGAACGGCCGACTCGGGCACCGCCCCCCCCCCCCCCGGCCGACCGAGCCGCGTCGGGGACGTCGTCGCCGACGGCCCGCAGCGAGTGTGGGCCGGCAGACGTCCGGAGGCGCCTGCCCACGGCGCGACTCTCCCGTAGCGTAAGGGTATGAGCCACGCACACCCCCAGCTCCGCACTCCCCCGCCGCTCCCAGCGGGGGGCCTCCGGGTGGTCGCCCTCGGCGGTCTCGGCGAGATCGGCCGGAACATGACCGTGCTGGAGCACGATGGCCGGCTGCTGATCGTCGACTGCGGAGTGCTCTTCCCCGAGGAGCACCAGCCGGGGGTCGACGTGATCCTCCCCGACTTCACATCCATCCGGGACCGGCTGCACGACATCGACGCCCTCGTCCTGACCCACGGCCACGAGGACCACATCGGCGGCGTCCCGTACCTGCTGCGCGAGCGTCCCGACATCCCCGTGGTCGGCTCGCGGCTCACCCTCGCCTTCGTCGCGGCCAAGCTCAAGGAGCACCGGATCCGACCGGTGACCCACCAGGTGCGAGAGGGCGACCGGAGCACGTTCGGCCCGTTCGACTGCGAGTTCATCGCCGTCAACCACTCCATCCCGGACGGACTGGCCGTGGCGATCCGCACCGGTGCCGGCCTCATCCTGCACACCGGGGACTTCAAGATGGACCAGTTCCCCCTGGACCGGCGGATCACCGACCTGCGCGCGTTCGCCCGGCTCGGCGAGGAAGGCGTGAACCTCTTCCTCGTCGACTCCACCAACGCCGACGTGCCGGGCTTCACCACGTCCGAGGCGGAACTCACCCCGGCGATCGAAACGGTGTTCCGGACCGCGCCCCGTCGGGTGATCGTGTCCAGCTTCGCCAGCCACGTGCACCGCATCCAGCAGGTGCTCGACTCGGCCGCTGTGCACGGGCGCAAGGTGGCCTTCGTGGGGCGCTCGATGGTCCGAAACATGGGCATCGCCCGCGACCTCGGCTACCTCACCGTGCCACCCGACCTGGTGGTCGACATGAAGGCGCTCGAGAAGCTGCCACCGAGCCAGGTCTGCCTGATCTGCACCGGTTCGCAGGGCGAGCCATTGGCCGCGCTGTCGCGGATGGCCAACCGCGACCACGTCATCCGCATCACCGATGGAGACACCGTCCTGCTGGCCAGCTCGCTGATCCCCGGCAACGAGAACGCCGTCTACCGGGTGATCAACGAGCTGACCCGCTGGGGGGCGAACGTCGTGCACAAGGGCAACGCGAAGGTGCACGTCTCCGGTCACGCCAGCGCCGGCGAGCTCTCCTACCTCTACAACCTCGTCCGACCGCGCAACGTCATGCCGGTGCACGGCGAGTGGCGACACCTGAACGCCAACGCCGCGATCGCCGTCCGCACCGGCGTCCACCCACGGGGCGTCGTCATCGCGGAGGACGGCGTCGCCGTCGACCTGCTGGACGGGAAGGTGCACATCGCCGGGAAGGTGCCCGCCGGGAACGTCTACGTCGACGGCAGCACCGTCGGCGGCGCCACCGAGGCCCACCTCCGCGACCGGCGGACGCTGGCTCAGGAGGGGGTCGTCACCGTCGTGGCCATCGTCGACGCCGACACGGGTGCCCTGGCCGAGAAACCGGACTTCCTGGCCCGCGGCTTCGTGCACGACGAGCGGACGTTCGACGAGGTCGTGCCGCTGATCGAGCGGGCCCTGGCCAAGGCGGCCGAGGAGGGCGTGGGCGGATCGGTCCAGCTCGAGCAGCTCATCGCCCGGGCCGTGGGCCGCTGGGCGGACAATGCCTACCGGCGCAGTCCCCTGATCATCCCCATCGTCATCGACGCCTGACCGAGCACCCGAACGACAGGGTCCATGCGAGAGGAGAGACCGCGTGAGCGCCAGGTTCGAGGAGCTCGACTGGGCTGCCACACCGATCGGCGAGGTGAGTCTCCGTCGGCGCCGCGCTCCCGACGGAGACGTCGACATCTTCGAGGTCAAGCTCGGCGACGAGTTCCTCATGTCGTCGCTCTTCACGGTCGCCGAGATCGAGGTGGCACGGCTCGCGCTGGCACGGCTCGACGGACCCGCACTCGAGGTAGCGGTCGGCGGCCTGGGCCTCGGCTACACCGCTCAGGCCGTGCTGAGCGATTCCCGGGTGAGCGAACTGGTGGTCGTCGACCTGCTGGAGCCGGTCATCGGCTGGCACCGACGTGGCCTCGTCCCCGTCGGCCCCGTGCTGACGGCCGATCCGCGTTGCCGGCTGGCGCACGGCGACTTCTTCGCCATGTCCGACGGAGCCGGGTTCGACCCGCAGGCGCCGGCGCGTGCCTTCGACGCCGTGATCGTCGACATCGACCACTCGCCCCGGCACCTGCTGGCCGGCGACGACGCCGGCTTCTACGGTGCGGACGGGACCCGTCGACTGGCCCGCCACCTCAGACCCGGCGGTGTCTTCTCCCTGTGGTCCAACGACCCACCCGATGACGGCTATCTGGCTGTTCTCTCCGACGTGTTCGTGGACGTCGCCGCGGAGGTGGTCACCTTCGACAACCCGCTCCAGGACCGCCCGGCCACGAACACGGTGTACCTCGCCACGAGACCGGCCTGACCACCGACCGACATGCCGCCGACGGGCGGTTCGCACCGGACTCCAGCCGCCAGGTGGACCGAGGTGATGGGGCGGGCACCTACAGCCGATCATCCCACCCCTCGGCCGCGATGCCGCCGAGCGCATGGGCAGCGCTCTGTGGGACCGATCCGGCACTCGGTCGACTCCGGTGGCCACCACGGTGGCACCACGAACGACTCGGGCGGGACACCGTGAACGTTCGTGGTCAGGGCACTAGACCATACGGCGCCGTACCCGCCACACCACCACACCGATCAGGACCGCCGCGACGGCGATGAACAGGGCCGCCTCGATGAGCTGGAACGTCCAGAACCGGTCGGCCGGGTGGTAGACCCCGAACTGCTGGATGCCCCGCGCGTGCAGGAACTGGTTGAGGTTGGTGCCGGTTTGGTTGGCGGCGTCCTCCAGCTCGTAGTACTCGGTCCAGCTCAGCCTGCGCCCGGTGGCGTCTGCGTAGCCGTGTTCGATCACCCAGTCAGCGAAGCCGGGCACGGGCCGGTGCTCCGCCTGGTCCCCCGAGCCGCCGACGGGGACCGGCTCCATGGTGGTGAGCGGCGTGGCGTACGCGGGACGGGCCATCAGCGCCACCGACATCCGGGCCGCGAGGAACGCCCCGAACGCGACGCCGAACGCGGGCAGGCTGCGCCGCAGGATCGCCCCGGCGGCGGTGGCGACGCCGAACGCGAACAGCGCGTACGCCACCGGAACAAGTCCCTCCAGGTCGAAGGCGTCGTACTGGAACCGCCCTTCCCACGCGTCGAATGGCTGACGGAACCAGGTGAGCACCGCAGTGAACATCGCGGTGAGCGTGACGGTGACGCCGGCCAGTGCCGCGAGCTTGGCCGCCAGCCAGCGCATCCGCGGCACGGCCTGCGTCCAGGCGAGCTGCCAGGTGCCGTCCTCCAGTTCGCGCGCGAGCAGCGGCGCACCGAGGAACGCACCGATGACGACGGGGACCAGGTAGAAGGCCGCCAGGAGGTTCTCGACGTACCCGTACTCCTCGTCGAGCCGGCGGAAGGAGGCCGCGCAGGCCTCGTTGGTACCGGCCTCTCCCGCACACCGGGCGGGACCGCCGGGGAACAGGTCGTGGGCCTGCATCCCGAGCACGAGCAGGGCAATGCCGAACATGCCGACGAGCAAGCCGAGGACGCAGACCTCGGTCCGGTGCTGGCGCCAGATCAACCACGTCATCCCGCCGCCCCCGACGTGACCGCGGCGCTCGGCTCGGACGGCCGGCGCAGGTACGCCAGCACCAGGTCCTCCAGCGCGACCGGCTGGGCCTGCCACCCAGGCGCGGCCGGGATCGCGCCGTCGCGTACCAGCAGGGTCGTGTGCCGGTCGCTGTGGACGGCCTCCACGACCGCGCCGGCCCGGTCGAGGTCGGTGGCCGTGCGCGGGCCGACGAGCAGCCGGTGTTCGGCGAGGAGGGTGTCGATGTCACCGGTGAGCGTGACCCGGCCCTGGTTGAGCACGACCAGGTGGTCGCAGACGCGCTCCAGCTCGTGCACGACGTGGGAGGAGAACAGGACCGTCACCCCGCCTTCGGCCACCGCGCCCATGAGGACCTGCAGGAATTCGCGCCGGGCCAGCGGGTCGAGGCTGGCCACCGGCTCGTCGAGGACAAGCAGGTCCGGCCGCTTCGCCAGGGCCAGAGCCAACGCGACCTGGGCCTGCTGCCCGCCGGAGAGCGCACCGGCCCTGCGGTCGAGCGGGATGCCCGCCTTCGCCAGCCGGCGCTCGGCCAGCCCCTGGTCGAACCGCAGGTTGCAGGCCCGGCCGAAGCGGAGCATCTCGGCGACGGTGAAGCGCTTGTACAGCGGGTGGTCCTGGGCCAGGAACCCGACCCGGGACAGAGTTCGCGGGGTGCTGGCGGTGACGTCGTGGCCGAGGACCTCCACCGTGCCGGTGCTCGGTGCCAGCAACCCGACGACCAGGCGCAGCAGCGTGGTCTTGCCCGCGCCGTTCGGCCCGACCAGGGCGATCACGCCGCCCGCCGGCAGGGCCAGGGTGCAGTCGCGCAGGGCCCAGCCCCTCCGGTACCGCTTGCCCACACCGTCGGTGCGCAGCGCGAACTCGGTCGCTGTCACGCCACGTCCTCGTTCCTCGTCTGCTGGTGGACGGAAGCGAAGAGCGCGTTGACCGCCTGCTCGTCGAGGCCGGCCGCGTAGGCGCGGCGCAACCAGGTCGCCAGGCCGCGACCCAGCGACGTGTACGTCGATGCCGACATCGCGGCCGACTGCTGTTCATTGACGAACGTGCCCTGGCCGGGCCGGCCGGTGACCAGGTCCTCCTGCTCCATCTGCCGGTACGCCTTGGCGACGGTGTTCGGATTGATCGCCAGGTCCTCGACCACCTCGCGGATGAGCGGGAGGCGGTCACCGGGTTGGAGGAAGCCCAGCAGCAGTGCCTGGCGGACCTGCTGGACGAGTTGCAGGTACGGCGGCACGCCGGAGTGGGTGTCGAGCCGGAAGACGAACACAGTAGCTCCTTGCTGTCACTGTTTTACTAGGACCATAGTGAAGCAGTGAGTTGGCGGTCAAGAGAGCCGACGTGCCCGCACGACCGCGGCACCGGATCCGGGCGCACGCCTGCCCCGACCGCCGGCGGGTACCCGTGCGGTCGGGGCGCGGCGGCGACAGTGACAACGGACCAGCGATGTGCGCGATGAGGCGGCTGGCCGCGTGGACCGCGGCTGGGGCACGTATCGGTACAGCGTGTCAACCAACGCCGTGAACTTTGGGACTGCTGCACGAGAGCCCGAACGCCAGCGCGACACCGGGACGGTCAGCGAGACGTCGACCCCCACCGTTGGCTGGTGGCTCGAGCACTGGTTGACGACGATCGCCCCGCGCCGGGTGCGCCGGCGGACGCTGGAGAGCTATGAGTCGGTGGTCCGCAGGCACCTGACTCCCGGCATCGGCAGGCACCGCCTCGACCGGCTGCGGCCCGAACACCTCGACCAGCTCTACACCGCCCTGCTCGACGACGGCTACTCCCCCGCCTCCGTGCTGCGCAGCATCCACCATGTCCGCGGCGGCAGGCTGGTGTACGAGGAGCCCAAGACCCGCCGCAGCCAGCGCACGTTGGCGCTGCCGCTGCCCCTGCTCGACGCGCTGCAGGAACACAAAACCGCCCAGCTGGGCGAGCGGATGCTGGCCGGCTCCGAGTGGCAGGACGAGGACCTGGTCTTCGCCCAGCCCAACGGCCGGCCGATCGACAAGAAGACCGACTACGACGACCGGACCCGGCTGCTCCAGGCCGCCGGCGTCCGGCACGTCCGGCTGCACGACGGCCGGCACACCGCGGCCAGCTTGCCGCTCAGCGAGAACGTCCACCCGCGGTCATGGAGCTGCTCGGTCACAGCCAGATGCGCACGACCATGGACATCTACAGCCACGTGATGCCAGCGCTCGCCCGAGAAGCGGCCGACCGGATGAGCGCCCGCTGCTGCCAGGTAAGGCGTCGTGGCACCACGTGGCAGAGCCGCCTGATCGCCCCGATGAGCGCCCGCAGATCGACAACGACGGGCAGGCCGCGCATGCCGGCGGGGTCGCGGTGGCGGGCGTACCGGAGCCGGAAGCTGCTGGGCCGGTCAGAGGTCTATCCCGAGCCGGTCGAGCAGGTCAGGAATCCGGTTCGCGAGCGCGGTGAACACCAGTCGGTCGTCCACCCTGTCGTAGTGATGAGCGATGAGGTTGCGCATCCGGCTGATGGCCACCCAGTCGACGCCGTCGCGCTCCTCCTTGAACGCCGCTGGAAGCCTCTCGACCACCGTGGCGACCTGGATCAGGATGTGCCGGCCTTTGTTCCGCAGTACCCGCCCCTGCGGACTGCCGTCCAGGTACGCATCGATCCCCAGGCCGACCGTGAAGGCGGCGTCGGCGCCGAAGTCCGCAAGGTCTCGGAGGCGGCGTCGGACGCGTTCAGCGTCCAGATCGGGCTCGTGCTCCGTCAAAGCTCCACGACCGCGTCGCGTACAGAATCGAGCACCCGACCACCAGCCCTGGCGTCGACGATGTCGACGGCCACCGTCAGCAGTTCCTCGAGGTCGTTCTCCAGGGTCAACAGGTCCACGATGTCGTGCCGGTCGGTGAACTCCACGATCAGGTCCAGGTCCGACGTCTCCAGGTCATCGCCGCGCGCCACCGAGCCGAACACCCGCGGCTCGGGCAGTCCGGCCCGGTCGAACAGTGCTCGCACCTCCTCTCGCCGGGCGGCCAGCGCCACCGACGGCCGGATCGCCAGCGCACGATCCAGTGCGGCGCGCGCGGAGTCCGACGGCCCGCGGCGGCCGGCCTCGATCGCCGCGATGAGGGGTTGCTTGACACCGGCGCGCTCGGCGAGATGCCGCTGGGACATCCCCAGCATGCCCCGGCGTGCCCGAACGAGATCGCCATAGCTGCTCGTCACCCAACCAAGATAACCGAATGCGTTATCGGCCGTGAGCAAGCTCCCGCTGGCCGTAGAAACGCGGCGGCCGTGGGCGCATCCGGCCCGTAGTCGCCGTCGGAAGCACCCGCTCGGCCTCCGGCCGGAGAGCGACCACCGCCCGAACCCCCGTTACCCGCCCCGCCGCTACAGTCGGAATGCGGAAGGACCATGGCGAGCGCGGGCGAGGACGCATGGCGAGAACGGCGCGGGAACGGCTGGCGCGGCTCCTCGGCGACTCGGAGCCGGCCGGGTCGTTCAGCGCTCAGCTGCTGGCGCCGGCGCATTCGCTCCAACTCGAAGTGTCGAGCGTCGGACCTGTGACCCTTCCGGTCCGCGCACCCCTGGCGAAGAAGCTGATCGCAGTGGCGCGGCCGGCGATGTTCGGGCGAGGGCACGAGACGCTGACCGACACCAGCGTCCGCGACACATGGGAGCTCACCCCGGATCAGGTCACGCTCGAGGGACCCGACTGGACGGCGCTGCTGAACCGCGCGCTGGAAGACCTCCGTGATCAGCTTGGGCTTCCGCAGACCTCACGCCTGCGGGCCGAACTGCACTCGATGCTGCTCTACGGCAAGGGGCAGTTCTTCCTTCCCCACCAGGACTCGGAGAAGGACGACGCGATGGTGGGCACGCTGGTGGTGTCACTGCCTTCGACGCACACCGGCGGAGAACTGGTCATCGACCACGCCGGGGAGAGCCGCACCTACGGAGCGTCGAAGGAAGAACTGTCCTTCGTCGCGTTCTACGCCGACTGCCGTCACCAGGTCACGCCGGTCAGGTCCGGGTACCGGGCGACGCTCACGTTCAACCTGCTCGCCGGCGCCGAGACGCCGGCTCCCGTGGTTGACTCTGTCACCGAGCTGGCGCACTGCCTGACCGAGCACTTCACCACGCCGGCCACCCCGCGATACGGCGGCCGCGACCTCGGCCTGCCGAACCGGCTGGTCTTCCTTCTCGACCACGAGTACACCCAGCGGGGCCTGAACTGGCGCCGACTGAAGGGCGCCGACGCGGAGTGGGCCGCACTGGTGCGAGCTGCGGCGGAGCAGGCCGGGTGCGAGACGGTGCTGGCACTCGCCGACGTGAGGGAAACCTGGGACGCCCTGCCATCCGGCGGCGACCCGTGGGACGACTACCACGACTACTACGAGGACGACGACCGCAGCCAGAGTGAGGACTCCCACGACTATCAGCTCAATGAGCTGATCGAGGACGAGATCGCCCTCGGCTGGTGGACCCGCCCGGACGGCGCCGGCGGTGAGCCGATCTCGCTGCACGTCCCGGACCACGAGGTGTGTGCCACCACCCCGAACGCACGCCTGACGCCCTACCAGGCCGAGTACGAGGGCTACATGGGCAACTACGGCAACACGCTGGATCGGTGGTACCGGCGGGCCGCGGTGGTCGTGTGGCCGCGGGACAGGGCGTTCGCGGCGCGCGCCGAGGCCGGATCCCAGTGGGCCCTCGACGAGCTCCGCGACCGCATCGACGCCGGAGACCTGGAGGGCGCACGCGACGCGGCGGAGTCGCTCGCGCCGTTCTGGACGAGGATCGGAGCACAGGCGGGACTGCTCGGGGCGGCCCTGGCCGTGGCGGCGTCCCTCGACGTCGCCGGGACGGCGGCGATGCTGCTGGAGCCCTTCCGTGTGGAAATGCTCGCGCGGGAACATGCAGGCGGCTTGGCGACAGCGGCCGGACGGTATGGCGAGGACTGGACGCGAAACGTCGTCGACGGGTGGTTCGGGCCGGGGCAGCGTGCCGGAACGGAGCTGTCCGAGTGGATCGACACGAGCCTCCTGGAGCTGTGCGGGGCGCTCCGTGCCGTCGGTAGGCCGGACGTGGCCGGGCTACTGGCCGCCGGGGCGTGGCGCTGGACGGGCGGCCGGCTCCGGATGTGGATCACCACCCCACGCGGCGAGGTCCGCCAGCCACGGCTCGAGGCGCTGAGCTCGCCGTTGGTGCGGCTGCTGGAGGCGGCCGACGACGAGCTCCGCGACGAGATCACTGGAGCGCTGCGCGAGTGCGAGGACACCGCCCTGGAGTGCCTGATGCCTGCGCTGCGTCTGGCGGACGCTCGGCGTGTGACGGCGCTCGACGCGGTCGCGCGGGACTGCGCAGAGCGGCTCGGCACGATCACCGCACGGCCGCCACGGGACGAGGACGACTGGTCGATCAGGTGGGCCGGGTGCGGCTGCGAGAACTGCGACACGTTGGAGACGTTTTTCGGCTCACGGTCACAGCGGATCTTCGAGTGGAAGCTGGCGACCGCCGGACGCCAGCACGTGCACACCCAGATCGACTCCGCGGGGCTGACGGTGCGGCACCAGACCCGGCGGCAGGGGCGGCCATACACGCTGGTGCTGACGAAGACCGACGAGCTGTTCACGCGCGCCACGAACGCGCGGCACAAGGCCGTGAACGACCTGGCGTGGCTGACGTCGACGTGGGGATGACGCATCGGCGCGAACGTAAGGTGGCGGAGCGGCAACGGTGTTGCATGATCGTCCAGGCGCTGCCCGTCGACGACGCCGTGCCGCCCGCTGGCGCCGGCGAGTTGATCGAGGTCCTCGCCGCCTGATCCACCCTCGACTGCCCCACTGAGCCTCGATCCGCCGGCGTGGTTCGGACTGGCGGTAGGCCGTGACAGACGAATGCCCCTGCGACCAGGGATGATGGGACTTGCGACGGTTCCATCTGACTGACCGACAGGGGCATCCGGTAGATGCAAGTCTCGCACGGCGTCTCGGCCGTTTTCGACGATCCCAATCTCGTGTCCGCGGCGGGCCTGGCCCCGGTGCTGGCGTTGGCCGAGCGGTCCGGGTTGCACGAGCTGGTCACCGAGCATCTGACCGTGCCGGGGTCGGCCGGGGCGAACGCGGCGATCAAGGTTCCGGCGTTGGTGGCCGGCATGGTCGCCGGCGCGGACAGCATCAGCGACATGGACCTGCTCCGCCACGGCGGCATGGGGCGGCTGTTCGAGGGAGTGCGGGCGCCGACGACGCTGGGCACTCACCTGCGCGGGTTCCGGTTCGGGCACGTCCGTCAGCTGGACGCGATCGCCGCCCGGCTGCTGATCGCGCTGACCGGCCAGACGCCGCTACTGGCCGGCGCCGACGAGGCCGCCTTCCTGGATCTGGACGACACGATCCGGGAGACCCACGGCTACGCCAAGCAGGGCGTGGGCTACGGCTACTCGAAGGTCAAGGGCCTCAACGCGCTGCTGGCGGTGCTCTCCACGCCGCGGGCAGCGCCGGTGATCGCGGGAACCCGGCTGCGCAAGGGGTCGGTCAACTCCGCCCGGGGCGCGCCGCGGATGATCGCCGATGCGCTGGTCACCGCGCGCAAGGCCGGGGTCACGGGAATGGTGACCGTGCGCGCGGACAGCGCCTACTACAACAGGGACGTGGTCGCCGCCGCGATCCGCGGCGGGGCGAGCTTCTCGATCACCGCCCGGATGGACCCCGCGATCCGCAAGGCCATCGCCACCATCGGCGAGAACGCCTGGACGACCATTAAGTACCCGAACGCGATCTTCGACGACGCCGAGCAACGGTGGGTCTCCGACGCCGAGGTCGCCGAGATCGGGTTCACCGCCTTCACCTCCCGGCGCAAGGCCGAGCACGTGACCGCCCGGCTACGGCGGGTGAAGCGGCTCAACCCGGCCTCGGTGCCGGCCGGGCAGAGCGAGCTGTTCACCGCCTACCGCTACCACGCGGTCTTCACCGACTCGCCGCAGCCGACGCTGGAGGCCGAGGCCACTCACCGCCGGCACGCGATCGTCGAGCAGGTCATCGCCGATGTGAAGAACGGGCCGCTGGCCCACCTGCCCTCGGGGTCCTTCGCCGCCAACTCCGCCTGGCTGGTCCTGGCCGCGATCGCGTTCAACCTCACCCGCGCCGCCGGGGCGCTGGCCTCGAAGTTCCATGCCAGGGCCACCACCGCCACGATCCGCGCCCAGCTGATCAACATCCCGGCCCGGATCGCCTGCTCCGCCCGCCGGCTCCGGCTGCACCTGCCCCGGAACTAGCCCTGGGAGAACGCCTGGACCCACCTGTTCACCAGCACCTGCGGGCGACCGGCCACGGCCATCTGCTGATCACCCAGCCGAACACGGCGTGAGGAACCACCCACGTGGAAGAGCCGGATATACCGGCAGACAACCCATGCCCACGACACGGACAGGGCCTCAGAACCAAGATCACACCACCTGAGAAGGTCCGCCGGCGGATCGAGGCTTAGGTGCCGCCGACGGCCGCCAGCCGGATGAGTAGCTGCGCCGTCCCGGGGATGGTCATGTTGAGCGCATTCGCCATCAACATCGCCGTCTGGGGGTTCGGCGACCCTGGACGCACAGCCCGGAACCGACGGTGGCACCGGCGGCGCCGCCTCCCTCTAGTAGTTCGCGACCCTGCTGCTGTCCGAGGGCGTCCATCCCCGCGTCGTCATGGAGGTGCTGGGCCACGCACAGACGCGAACCACGACGGACACCTACAGCCAGGTCATGCCAGCCCTCGGCCGCGACGTCGCCGACCGCATGGGCAACGCGCTATGGCGCTCGCCGGCACCGTGAACTGCCCCGGTGGTCAGCACGCTGGCACCGGAACGACCAAGGCCGCTCTCCCGGAGGGAGAACGGCCTGGTCATCGGGGTGGAGCTGAGGGGACTCGAACCCCTGACCCCCACACTGCCAGGCCGACCTGACGGCGTTCGCCGAAGTTCACGGAAGTACGAAAAGGCCTGCTGAGCAGCGGGTTCACCGTGTTGCCGAACCACGGCGGACGCCTGCGAACCAAGATCGAACTAAACCAACTGCAACCAAAACTGCCACCAGCAGGAGCTGGTTTCGCTTGGCTGTGGCCGACCCCGACGGTGTGCCTGAGGCCACGGGCACGACCGCGACCGCGTGTCCCTGAAGGCGGCTTTAGAGACACATGCTGCTGCTGGGTTTCGTGCGCGTCTTCAGTCGTCGTTGGGTCGCAGGCTGACGAAGCCCGTGTCCCACTGGACCCCGTCCACTTCGCACTCGTCCACGAGGAAGTGCTCGGGATAGTCGATGAACCCCTCCACCGTCATCAACTGCTGACGGGCCGCTTCCGCTCGCTCCTCGGTCGAGAAGACGCCGCACAACTTGTCATCGGTCTCGCGCTCTTCGTTGGTCTCGTCGGGTCCCAACGGACGCATGTGCCAGAGCAGGAACACGGTCATGCCCAACAGTCTCGTCGACCTGTCCCTAGGTGGGCCGCTCAGGGACGCCGGGCCGGTGCGCCACGAAGGCGGCATCAGGGACACCACGGGGCCATGGCGACGTCGCCTATCGCCGGCGTTGCGGCTTGGGCGCAGAGTGCCGGCCGTATGTGTCGTCGACTCGCGACGGGAAACCCATCCACCACGTACCCACGGCAACCGTCAGCCCGAGAGGTACTAGCCAGCGCTCGTGACTGCTCAGGGTGGGGTCTGCATATGCGCCACGAAAGGCGGTCAAGGTGAGCTGGGTGCCCTGGGGATATGGGCGGCTAGTCTCAAGGCCGTTCAGTTAGCGGCAGCGGTGAGGTGTCAAGGACGTCGTTGTTGCGGCGTGTCGATGCGGGAACAGGCAACGGAGCTCCGGTAAGAGGGGACGTCCGCCAAGACGATCTCCACCGGGAGCTCCGTTGCCCGTCGAGTCTGACATCAGCCAGGTCGTTCGTGTGGTCAACGTCGCCGGAGGCCGGTTCGCGCCGGGTCATCTGGGTGAGCTGACCCAGATCGTGCCGTTCGAGATGGTCGACGCCGTGCTGGCCAAGACCGGCACGGTGCAGCAGCGGGTGCGGGACCTGCCCTCGCGGGTGGTGGTCTACCTGCTGCTGTCCGCGGTGCTGTTCGCCGAGTGCGGCTACCGGCAGGTGTGGGATCGGATGACCGCCGCCCTGGACGGGCTTCCCGTGCCGGCGCCGACTCCTGCGGCGCTGGCCGCGGCGCGCCGCCGCATCGGTGCGGCACCACTGCGAGCCTTGTTCGACCTGCTCCGCGGGCCGGCCGCCGGCCCGGCCACCAAGGGCGTGTGGTGGCGGGGCCGGCTGGTGACCGCGATCGACGGCACCACGATGTGCTGCCCGGACACCCCGGCCAACCTGGTCGTCTACCGCAAGGGCGGCGGGCACCACGGCGGCACCGGCTATCCGATGATCCGGCTGCTGGCCCTGGTCGCCTGCGGCACCCGGGGGCTGCTGGCCACCACGTTCGGGACAACCGGCCGCGGTGAGACCGGCTACGCCACCGACCTGGTGCCGGCCATGCGCGCGCCGATGATCGTGCTGGCCGACCGCAACTTCGCCGCCGCCGATCTACTCGCCCAGATCGCCGACCGGGGTGCGGACCTGCTGGTCCGGGTCAAGACCGGACGCCGGCTGCCGGTCTGCGCCCGCTGCGCCGACGGGTCCTGGCTGTCCCGGATCGGCCCACTGGAGGTCCGGGTCATCCGAGCCGAGATCACCATCACCACCCCCGGCGGGCAACGCACCGAGGTCTACCAACTGGTCACCACGGTGACCGACCCGGACTGCCCGGCCACCGAGCTCGTCCGGCTCTACCACGAGCGGTGGGAGATCGAGACCGCCTACTGCGAACTCAAGCAGACCATCGGAGACGGACGGGTCCTGCGCGCACGCACCCCCGCCGGCCTCGAGCAGGAGATCTACGCCCTGCTGGTGGCCTACCAGGCGCTGCGGATCACCATCGCCGACGCCACCCTCACCGCACCCGACGTCGACCCCGACCGGGGCAGCTTCACCATCGCCCTGAACACCGCCCGCGACCAGCTCATCAAGGCCGCTGGGGTCATCGCCGAGACCACCGTCGACCTCCTCGGCGGCATCGGCCGGCAGGTCCTTGAGCACCTGCTGCCCGACCGCCGCTGCCGGACCAGTCCGCGCGTGGTCAAGCGGGCGATTTCCAACTACGCCCCACACACCGCCAGCGGGCGCCTCCGCGGCCCCAGCCACAAGGCCACCATCAGCATCGACGTCCTGGTCCACCCCGACCCTTGACAACCGAGCCCGACGCCTAACTGAACGGTATTGCGGCTAGTCTCGACTAGAGCTGTCGTGGGCTGCCCGTCGACGTCCACGGTGGTCATCTCGCAGTCGGTGGCGTTCCAGACGAAGCGTCCCGCACCCTGTAGCTCGGTCTCACAGGACTGCACTCTTGCGTCGACCGGCTGGCCGAGCAGCGTCGCGGACAGCGACCACAGGCCGAGGCCGAGCACGAGAAGAGCGAGGGCCAGCCCGCAGAACCACATGCCCCGGTCCCAGAAGCGACTGGACCGTCGATTCGCAGCCCTACGGCGAAACAAGTCCACGGTCACGCCCACATCTTCGGCGTTGGCAGTCGCACGCCTCAGCTGAAGCTGACTTGATGTCTGCTCTGCTCGTCGTCTGTCCCATAGTGGGCCGCTCAAGGACAGGGGCGGGGATCGGGCGCCGCGCTCAATCAGGCAGGCGAGGGGGTCCGTCGACCAGGAGTCGGAAGTGGTGCAGCACCTCACCAAGGTTCAGAGGACCACATGCGGCATCGAACTCACCGACGCTGGCTTGGACACTGATCCAATCGTGGTCGCTGCGATGCAGCTCCATCGACGCAATTGACGATGCTGCCCAGCCTGTACCTGCCAAGTCGATTCGGACGCGCCAACCTGGGTTGTCGAGGGTCTCGATCCGCACGCCGTACCCGTGCTCCCAGTCCCCGTCGCACTGTGTGGCGTACCAACCCTGCAGCCACGTGAGAGCGCCGGGCGCGTGGTCATCCCAGATGTCAGCGAGAGGCAGAAAGCGGCGTTCTATCATGGCCGCACGCTAGTTCCAGTCTCGGACGAGCCGACGGAAGGCAAGCGTTGGTGTCAGGTGTCCCAGAGTGGGCCGCTTCGGGCTACCGCGCGGGCGCCTGATTCGCCCGATGCCAGCACCCAGCCCGCACCGGTGAGCGCCCGCACTCGCAAACGCTCAAAGTCCTGCTCGCGAGAAATGCAGCTCGACATAGCGAGCGATGAGTGAGCCGCTAGTTCAAGCTATGCCTGGCCGGCCGGCCTCAAGATCAGGGGCCACTGGGCCCGCGATCCTGGCGACGTCTAGCTCGGGGATGGCGGCCCACAGACCCGGCTGAAGAGAGCGCAGGAGCTCCCGAGCCGCGTGGATCTCGTCGGCGATTGCCCCGATCTCGGTAGCTGACAGCCAGTCCACCACCGGCTCGCCAGTGAGCGGCGATACGCGAAGGCCCTGCACACGGTGCTTCCCGGCTTCGTCAGGGACGGCCCGCCACGTCCCGTGCACGACACGGTTCCGCTTCTCAGCGACTCGCTTCGACGCGTCCAGGTAGGCCAGGAAGCCCCTCCGCAGTTCTCCTCGGAGGCGGATCCTGGCGATCCTCCGCAGATCGTCGATGGCCCGCGAGAACTGGCCAGTGGGCACCTGTACCGCCTTACTTCCACGCGCGCCTGTGGGGAGCCGGTGGCCCAGCGTCATCCACATGAACAGGACGACGTCCTGCTCGAGCATTGCGCCGTTCACCGCGACCCTGCCAATCGCCATCACCAGGGCGTCGGGCAGCTTCGGTTCGGCCACGCCCAGGACCGTAGTGGTCACCAATGAGCGAAGGCCGCCTCGTCCAGCAGCGCAGCTAGTCGGTGCTGGCTGGAGGGTGGCTCGCAGGGGTTGCCGCGAGGAGCTCGACACAGTCAGTGCAGATGCTGCACCAATTCAACTGCGGCACGCGGTGACGTTCAGGGCGCCGGCTCGAGAGCTGCGCCATTTGCTACGGCTTCCCAGGCTGCCGGCTCTTCCACTCGCGATACTTATCCCTCATGCAGTGGCCGCACGGCCGGTAGCCGGCCGCGATGGCCGTCTGCTCGTCGGCGAAGAAGACGCGGATGCTCTCGTAGCCGCGGCCGATCCACCTGCGGGCGCTCCAGCAGTCCAGCTGTCCGTAGATTTTGTCGTCCGAGTTGCCGCCCAGCAGGCCGGGCGTCTCGCTGGGGTAGGGCTGGCCGTCGGCGCCGAGGAGGGTGTACACGGGTCGATGCTGCGGTACTCGTCAGGCTGCGTCGTGGAAGGCGAGGCTGAAAAGGTGTGTCGCATGTAGGTGGGTGATCGTCCACCGCGGACTGTCCCTAAGTGGGCCGCTCAGGGACACCGGCTCCGTACGCTGACCTGTCGTGTGGGAGCAGCTGCTAACCGTCGTTGTGACCGCGCTAGTTGGGGCAGCCGTCAGTCGCGGGCTACCTACCCTGCGACGCCGGCTTCGTGAGCACGTCGCTCTCTTGAAGGATCTGCCGGACGAGCTCCGGCCACCGGTCGTCGAGCTAGTGCGAGGCGAGCTGCTCGAGCTTGTCGAGCTCGAAGAGGGCCGTCGTTCTCGTCAGATTGACTACGCGTGGGCAGGCGCCACCATGCTCTCGCTCGCAGTGCTGGTCGGGGGGCTTGTGGCCGCAGTGCTCACCTCCGGTGAGCCGGGGGCGTCGATCCTGCTCAGTGGCCTAGCCGGACTAGGACTTGGCTCGCTCACCCAGACGGCTCCGCGGTTCTATATCCGCGTGAAGGGGTCGGAACCGCTAGGGCGACTCGATGACCGAGGCCCGCGTGATGCCGGCGCGGACTGAAGAACATGTCTTCGTCCTGAGAACCACGGTCCCTCACACACCGCTCCCGGCGCACGAAACAGATGAGGCATAGCTGTCCCTAAGTGGGCCGCTATGGGGCACCGTTGAGCGAGGTCAACCGGTGGCTCGCGCGACGGTCGGTGACTGCTACTGCGCGGTCCGAACGGTAATGAGGAACTCCACGCTGCTCGACGCCACGACGTCACCGGTCCAGGGAGCCTCAAGGTGGCCGTCATCGCCGTCGTCGTCGTAGCCGCACAGCGCCGGCCCGCTCGGTACGCGATGGATCGGCTGCGCTGTCCCGTCCTCCTCGACCACTTGAATCTCGATCACGCGTCCCTGGACCCGCTCGTCGGCCGCAACGCTGAGTCCGCCGTGGTGCGACTCGACGAGGCGTAGCCGGCCGTCCGGCCCGGTAAAGCGGATGCAATGGAAGTCGACGAGCTGGTTCCGCTCGATGGCTTCTCCACAGCACTCGTGCTCCCAGCCGCCCACCTCTACGACGACATCCACAGCGGCAACTATGCCCGGCCGATCCGCGTCCCTTAGTGGGCCGCTTAGGGCGTCGGGGTAAGGCTCAGAGTGGGCCCTAGGGGTGAGCGATCTCCGGCTGGGAGGCCAGCCATTCGTGGGCAACCTCCAGGGGCAGCAGTACCGGTTTCCATCGGACGCGGCTCGCGTACCAGCCGGCGCGTACCTTTTCGCGGTCGTCGACGTACGCCTGCCAGTACCAGCCACCACCGAGGGGGGTGACCCCGAAGGGCTGGCGTCCGAAGCCCTCGTTCCTTGCGAAGTCGACGGGCTCATGAGTCGTTCCGCCGCGAGCAGAGATCAGCGCAGCAGCCGTCTGCCCGCCGCCGTCGCGACCCGCGCGTTCGTTCTGTGCCTTTCTGCTGAGCTGTGCCTCGCGCCGCCAGACCTCCCATAGGTCGTACGTCGCGTGCAGTACGGCAACAACAGCGTCAGGCATTTCCGTGGCCGAGCCGACGTCCGCAGCCCGGGCACGGCTCATGGCCGCGTCGAGGCGCCGCCATCGAGCGATTAGGACGGATGCGGGCGCGACCACGAGCGAACCGTACGTCCCCGCGCTCGCCCAGAGTGGGCCGCTCTGGGACACTGGGCCGCCGAAGGGACAGCCAGGTCACCCCTTACTGCCATCGCTCCGGGATGAGCTTCATCTGGGCCTGGAAGTCCCATCCAGATGGCATCTCGGCACGCGAGGACCACCAGCCGGAGCCCTGCCTGACCCACTCCGACCGATAGTGCGGGACTTCGTCGAGGGTTGAGTCATCGACTCCGGATTCGGATCCACAGCACGGACAGATGACGTACCCCGGCACGTTCCATCTGAGTACCGCTCGTCATCGTCGTCGTGGCCACATAGGCGACAGACGCCTTCGGTCACCGTTGCTCTCCGCTTACCGCCGGACCAGGCACACATCGTGCTCGGCACGCTTGCCCCGCACAGGACCATCCTCGCTCGGATGGGGCGTATCCCCAGGTGGGCCGCTCAGGGACACACGCAGCCGTGGCGTTCCTGACGGGAAGCGCTGCGGCTGCAGGGGTTTCAGGACCAGGGTTTGTACCAGCGGCGGTGCTCTGTGCTTTCGACAGAGCCGCCCGCAGTACGGGGATCAGGCACGTCGGTCCCGAGGACGCTCCCCTCCTCGTCGACCTCATCGAATACCTCGCCCTTGACCACAAGCTGCAAGACCTCGAGTAGGTCCTCATCCGCCGAGCGACGCGGTGGATCGGCGTTGACATTGATCGGACCGGCGATCTCGATGGGCCGGGTCTCACCGGCAACGAAGACGTACACCGTGTAGCGCCGGCCGTGGACGGTGATCCGTAGGACGAGGTCGGCAGCACCCTCCGCACGCGGCTGGATCGAGATCAAGTCATCGCCATCGGACGTCCGCCCGTACGTCACGCCAACCGCTGACCGCAGATCGTTGGCGGCCAAGAAGCTTTCAACTAGCTCGCGAACGTGATCGCTCGGGCCCTGCGCGTTCATCAATCTCCCGGGAAGTCGTTGTCCCACACTGTCACTGAGCGGCCCACTATGGGACACACCAGTGCGTGACCCGGCGCTTCGGTGCCCTCCGGTGAAGCAGGCGCGGCTTCGGCCGATACTTTGGCTTGGCGCCATCTCAGGCTCCTGACCGTTGGACGCCGAAATGATCGCGTCTGGATCTCTTGATGGGAGCGGCTGGCATGCCGATCGCAGACGGGACGTATGGCCTCGAATGGTCACACGTGTATCTGTGTCGGCGGCCACGGCATTCTGCCCGGAGACGGCCACGAAGTTGCCCGCTGGCGGACATGAGAACTGCCCGCTGATGGTCACGGGATCTGCCCAACACGACGTCGTCTGCCTCGCCGCCTGCGGCGGTTGAGGCCCCTTCTCGGGTGCGCTGGCGGTGCTGAAGCGCCGCTCACCCGAGAAGGGACACCGTGAAGTCTGCAGGGGAGATCATGGAAATTCTGGAAGCGTTCGACCTGACCGGGTCCTACCGCGATGCCGGCGAGCTGGCCGGCTGCTCGCATCACACCGTCGCGCACTACGTCGGGCGGCGTGAGGCCGGCGGGATCAGCGATCGGCCGGCGGCGCGCCCGCGGCTGATCGATGAGTTCCTGCCCAAGGTCGAGGAGTGGATGGAGCGCTCGAAGGGCACGATCCGCGCGGACAAGGCCCACGAGAAGCTCGTTGCCCTCGGCTACACCGGCTCGGAGCGCACCACCCGCCGCGCGGTCGCGGAGGTGCGGACAGCGTTTCGGGCCGGGCGGGTGCGGGTGCACCGGCCGTGGGTGACCGAGCCGGGCATGTGGCTGCAGTACGACTTCGGCGACGGCCCGCTCATCGGCGGGGCGAGGACCACGCTGTTCTGCGCGTGGCTGGCCTGGGCACGGTTCCGGGTGGTGCTGGCGATCCGGGACAAGACCACCGCCAGCGTGTTCGCCGCGCTGGACGTGACGCTGCGCCGCCTGGGTGGGGCGCCGACGTACGTGCTGACCGACAACGAGAAGACCGTCACCGTCGAACACGTCGCCGGGATGCCGGTGCGCAATCAGCAGACCGTCGCCTTCGCCCGGCACTACGGGATCACGATCCACACCTGCGAGCCGGCCGACCCCGCCTCCAAGGGCGGCAGCGAGAACACTGTGAAGCTGGCCAAGGCCGACCTGGTGCCCACCGACACCAACCTGCGGGAGGCCTACGGCTCCTTCGCCGAGCTGGAGGCCGCCTGCGAGGCGTTCTGCGACCAGGTCAACGCCCGGATCCACCGGGTGACCCGCCGTGCTCCGGTGGACATGCTGGCCGAGGAGCAGCAGCGGCTGCACCCGATCCCGGCCGCGCCGCACACCGTCGCGCTCGGGGTGACCCGCACGGTGGCGGTGAACACGCCGCTGGTCACCTTCGACGGCGGGCAGTACTCGGTGCCGCACACCCTGCTGAGCGCCACCGTCTGGGTCCGGGTCCACGGGCAAGGCTCCGGTGAGCGGGTGGTGATCGTGCACGTCGGTGACGCCGGGCCGGTCGAGGTTGCCCGCCACGCCCGCGCCACCCCGGGCAGCCCGCAGCTGATCGATGAGCACTTCCCGCCCGCACCGGTCGGCGCGCTGGACCGCCAGCCCAAGCCGAAGACCGCCGCCGAGGTGGAGTTCCTGGCTCTGGGCGACGGGGCCCGGCTGTGGTTGACCGAGGCCGCCGCGGTGGGCACGACCAAGATGCGGGTCAAGATGGCCGCCGCGGTGACGATGGCCAAGCTCGTCGGCTCGGGCGAGGTGGACTGGGCGCTGGGGCACGCCGCGGTGCATGCCCGCTTCGCCGAGGCCGACCTGGGCTCGATCCTCGAACACCGGTCCGCCGGCACGAACGGGACCAGGCATTCCGCGGCCGAGGACCGCAGCCTGACCCAGGGCACCGCGGGCTGGGCCGCCCTCGGCGCCGCACCGACCACCGGTCCCAGCGCCAAGCCAGGCGCCGCCCCCGACACCGACGCCGACGCCGAGGTGACCCGATGACCGCCGCCACGAGGTCGGCATCCGCGGTGGCGGTCGGACCGGCGGTCGGGACGCCGGCGGCACCGGCGCTGCCGGATGATCTGGAGACGCTGCTGCGCCGGCTGCGGCTGCCCCACGTCCGCCGGCATGCCGCTGACGTGCTGGCCACGGCCAAGGCCCAGCGCTGGGACCCGGCCGAGGTGCTGCGCGTGCTGCTCGGGGAGGAGGTCGCCGGCCGGGACCGCTCGGCGTTGGCCACCCGGCGGGCCGCCGCCGCGTTCCCCACGGGGAAGACTTTCGACGCCTGGACGCCGGAGGCCAGCAGCATCCCTGCCCCAACGCAGCAGGCGCTGCGGACGTTGGAGTGGCTGCACCGGCGGGAGAACCTGGTCATCTGCGGTCCCTCCGGCACCGGGAAGACGTTCCTGCTCGAGGCGCTGGGCTCCTCCGCGGTCGAACAAGGGCTCAAGGTCGCCTGGTTCACCCTGGAGGACCTCGGGCTGCTGGTCCGCCGGCACCGCGCCGATGACACCGTCACCAAGGCCATCGCCCGCGTGCTGCGCGCCGACCTCGTGGTGATCGACGACATCGGCCTACTCCCGGTCGCCACCGACGCAGCCGAAGGGCTCTACCGACTCGTCGACGCCGCCTACGAGAAGCGCTCGGTCGCCGTCTCCAGCAACCTGCACCCGGCAGCCTTCGACGAGCTCATGCCCAAGACCCTCGCCACCGCGACAGTCGACCGGCTGCTGCACCACGCCCACGTCTGCCAGACCAGCGGCGACAGCGTCCGCCTCTCCCAGGCCCTGGCCGGGCAGGGGGTGAGGCCACTGACCTGACACCGGACTGGTGATGGCCAGCCTGGGCAGATCCCATGGCCATCACCGGGCAGAGCGAGTGACCGTCAGCGGGCAGGTCTCACGACCGCCGCTGGGCAGAACCTCATGGCCCTTGACATATCTGTACGACCATGGCGCTGACGAAGACCCGCCCGAGTTCGATCCGTCGGCTCAGGTGGTCTTCGCGACCGCTAGCACGATTATCGTTCGGGGACTTCCTGAAGCAGAGGGTGACGTCCGCCTGCGCATCGTGTTCGACGAGTCCGCCGAAACGCTCCGGACGCCGGAGCTACTAGCGACGGGAGTCTTCGCCGCTCCGTCCGGTCAGGTCATCGCCAGGACTTCGTCGTGGGACGAACCCATTCAGGTCGCTGTCGCACCGGGGTCCTACAGGTTCACGGTCCGCTCCGACGACGATCGCTGGCCAACAGAAGTCCTTATCCAGTTCGAGCGGGCCGCAGGCTAGGCCCCGACTGCTGCTGGCGGTGCCCCTGAAGCCGCCCTCTGAGCGAGATAGGCGCTGGTGTCCTTGAGCGGCCCACTTAAGGGTCACGCAGTGCAAGGGGCAGAGCCCAGACGCGAGCGGTCACGCGATCATCATGGTGGCCGACCAGCAGGCCACTCAAGGCCGCAGCCTGGTTGCCGCCGAATAGACACGTCAAGACGTCAACGTAGGTGTCCGTAAGCCGCCTTTGCGGCGTGCCCGGCCGGTGTACCTGAGTGGCCACTCCGTGCAGGAGCGATCGGGTAGCGCCGGAAGCGGCAAGCCGAGCCGCGAACCAGGAGTTGCCTACCCGAAGCAGCCCGGATGGTCGGCGTTCACGTCGCTGAGCGAATCTGGGTCGATGGCCCCCGTATCGGTGAATCGCACGACGAGGAGGATGTCCCGAGTTCCGTAGAACTTCGGTGGCGGCCCGTTGTGCGTCAGGCTGCGACGACCTCCTCATCATGCACGGCGGGTGTGACAGTTCCGGTGATCTCGGCGTCGAGCGCGGCGCGCAGCTTCGCCAGGTGCAGGTGGCCGTTGACCCGGCGGAACTGCTTGCCGGCCTCGACCATGCCGGCGGCGCACCAGCGCAGGGCCATCTGCCCGTCCCGCCAGCGCTTGACGTTGCGGGCGTGATCACGACAGATGGAGATCATCGACTCGATCGCGTTGGTCGAGCGCAGCGTGCGGGCCAGCGTGGGCGGCACCCCCAGGCGCAGCACGGTCAGCGTCTCGTGCAGGCCTTCGCGCAGGCTGGCAGCCGCGCTCGGGTGGGTCTTGTCCAGCTCCCGGGCCAGCCCGGTCAGCGCCGCCTCGGCCTCTAGCGCCGAGTCGGCGTGGTAGGCCGCGCGCATCTTCGTGCCGACCGGGCCGCGTAGCCGCTGCGGTAGTCGGTCCTGAACGTTTCGGATCTTGTGCAATTGGCAGCGCTGGATCACCGGGTGGTCGAAGACGTCGACCACGGCCTTGCGCAGCGCCTTCGCCCCGTCGATGCCGACCAGGATCGGCCGGCTCACGTCCAGCCCCCGATCGCGCAGGCCGACCAGCAGGTCGGTGACCACCGTGGCGTTCTCCGTCGCCCCCTCGACCAGGGCGAGGGGGTGCTTGACCCCCTCGGAGTCGATGCCCAGCGCGACGACGCAGCAGGATTCGCCGAAGTGCACCCCGTCGACCATCAGCGCGACCAGGTCCAATGCGGACAGGTCCGCGGCAAGCAGCTCGGCCAGGGCGGTCTCGGTCATCGCCACGAACTTCCGGGACACCGCCGACTTGCTCGTCGCCTTCGCCGCCGCGCTGACGTGGTCGCCGACCGGTTCCAGGCCAACCCGGTAGCGGCGGGTGGACAGGCCGGCCAGCATCCGCTCCATCGCCATCGACCCGAGGATCTCGGTGCCGCTGAACAGCTCGTAGGTGGGCACGGACAGCTCGCCGGAGCCGTCAGCGGCGCGCACCCGCGGACGGCTCACTGGCACCCGCCGCCCGCCCAGGGTCACCGACCCGCGCTCGGAGCCGTGCCGGACCGCGGTCCGACCGGCATCGTGCTTGCCCTTCGGCCCGGCCATCCCGGTCACGTCGGCCTCCATCAGCGCCTGCATCACCTGCAGGCCGGCGCCGACCGCGAGGGCGAGCAGGCCCTCACGCATCGTGCCGGCGATCTCGGCCATCGCCACATTCACCCGCTCCGGCACGACGACTCCGTCGCCGGTAGGCGTGTCGATCTTGTCCTTCTGGTACTTCTTGGTCACGGCGGTCCCCTGCTCGAAGTGGTGTCTTGGCGGACGCCCAACACCTACCTCACGGCCGGTGCGGGCGGGGGACCGCCACCTCAACTTCTACGAGACCCGGGACAACCTCGCCCGCCCTGGCGCGGGCACTCCAGCCCGTACTGGAGAGCTACAGGAGACGCGCCCATCCCACCGGCGCTCCCTACTTGCACTGACCGATGCTGCAGGAGCTCTGCAGTAACGAGGGGCATGTGCTCGCGTCTCCAGTCGGCAGGGGTCACCGCTCGGTGCGCGCCAAAGGAAAGGAACAGGAGATGTTCGGGAGGCCGCTCCCCCACCGTCATGCAGCAGCCTCTACGCAGCGACGCCACTGATCCGGGAGATGTCGACATGGGTGATCCGCAGCCGCTCCGGGAGGTCTCGGTCGTCGATCGGCTTCTCCTCACGCCCGAGGAGGCGGCGGAGGTTCTCCGCGTCGGCCGCACGACGGTGTACGCGCTCATGAAGAGCGGGGAGCTGCGTCCCGTGCACATCGGCCGCAGCTGCCGGATTTCTCAGGCAGAGCTCGACCGCTACGTCCGCCGGCTCGAGGCCTCTTCGTCCCGTCCACAGCCCTCGCCGGACGCCGCGTGAATCCACAGCGGGTCGGCCCATCGCCTAAGTGCTCGGCGAAACTGAGCCCTCGAAGCAGCGGCGAGGGGTAGCGGATGGCCGGACGCGCATCGAACGGCGAGTCGACAATCTACCAGGACGCCGACGGGCGGTGGCACGGCTACGTCTCCGTCGGCTTCACCCTCACCGGCAAGCCCGACCGCCGGCACGTCACCGGCAAGACCCGCGCCGTGGTCGTCGCGAAGGTCCGCGACCTGGAGCGCAAGCGCGACGCCGGCACCATCAACGCCGTCTCCACCCCGACCGTCGCCGACTGGCTGGAGCACTGGCTCACCACCATCGCCCCGCGCCGGGTGCGGCAGCGGACCCTGGAGAGCTACGAGTCCGCCGTCCGCAAGCACCTGGTCCCCGGACTCGGACGGCACCGCCTCGACCGGCTGCGCCCCGAGCACCTCGACCAGCTCTACACCGCCCTGCTCGATGCCGGCTACTCCCCCGCCACCGTGCTGCGCCACCACCGCATCCTGTCCCGAGCGCTCACCGTTGCCATGCAACGGGGCCACGTCGCCCGCAACGTGGCCGGGCTCGTCGATCCACCCGCCCAGCGCGCGAGCGACATCGCCACCGCGCTCGACCTCGGCGAGGCCCGCGCCGTGCTGCACGCCGCGGCCGGCGTCCGCAACTGCGCCCGCTGGACCGTCGCCCTCGCGCTCGGCCTGCGGCAGTCCGAGGCCCTGGCGCTGCAGTGGAAGGACATCGACCTGCTCACGGGCACGCTCACGGTCCGGCGGAGCATCCACCGCGTCCGGGGCGGCGGGCTGATCTACGAGGAGCCCAAGACCCGGCGCAGCCAGCGCACGCTCGCCCTGCCGATGCCTCTTGTCGGCGAGCTGCACCGGCACAAGGCCGCGCAGCTCGGCGAGCGGATGCTGGCCGGCTCCGAGTGGCAGGACGAGGACCTGGTCTTCGCCCAGCCCAACGGCCGGCCGATCGACAAGAAGACCGACTACGACGACTGGACCCGGCTACTGCAGGCGGCCGGCGTCCGCCACGTCCGGCTGCACGACGGCCGGCACACCGCGGCCACCCTGCTGCTGTCCGAGAACGTGCACCCCCGGGTGGTCATGGAGCTGCTCGGCCACAGCCAGATGCGCACCACGATGGACATCTACAGCCACGTCATGCCCGCCCTGGCCCGCGAGGCCGCCGACCGCATGGGCACCCTGCTGCTTCCAGGTAAGGGTGGGCAAACTGCAACCACAACTGCAACCAGAGACGACTCAGGCCGCTCCCCAGATGGGGAACGGCCTGGTCATCGGGGTGGAGCTGAGGGGACTCGAACCCCTGACCCCCACACTGCCAGTGTGGTGCGCTACCAGCTGCGCCACAGCCCCGAACCCGGCCCGGTCGGTGCGTCCGAGCCGGGAACGACTGTACAGGGCCACCCGTGCGGCCCCGCAGCGGGGTGGCCAGGTGTCGCCTCCCGGCAACGCCCTCCGCTCAGACCTTGACACCGCGGGCGTTCAGCCACCGGACCGGGTCGACCCGCTTCCCGTCGAGCCCACCCTGGTGCACCTCGAAGTGCAGGTGCGGCCCGGTCGACTGGCCGCGATTGCCGAGCAGGGCGATGGTCTCCCCGGCCTGCACGTACTGCCCCGGCTTCACCAGGATCTTGTCCATGTGGCCGTAGACGGTCACGTCGCCGTTCTCGTGCAGGATGTACACGGCCAGGCCGAAGCCGCTGGCCGAGCCGGCCCGCAGGACCACCCCGTCCGCTGCCGCGTACTCGGGCGTGCGCATGGGAGCGGCGAGGTCGATCCCGTAGTGGAAGGTGCCCCACCGGCTGCCGAAGCCACTCGTGAGACGCGCGCCGGCGACCGGCAGCACCGCCTTCGGACGGGCGGCCTCGGCAGCGGCCGCCGCTGCGGCCGCTTCCGCGGCCTGCCGCTCGGCGCGGGCGGCGCGGGACGCGGCCACCTCCTGCAGGCGGGCCTGGGCCTCGGCCACGGAGATGGATGCCTGCGGGTGGACCTCGACGCCTTCTTCCGCGGTGAGCAGCGCGGCCTGGGCGTCGAGCACGGAGGCTGCCTCGGCCGAGGCAGCCGGGGCGCCGGGCAGGCCGAGGCCGGCGGCCAGGACCCCACCGAGGAGCAGCGCCCCCAGCAGCATCCCCGGGCTCCGGGGCGCCTGCGCCCGGGCGGGGCGGCGGGTGGGCCGGGCCGCGGCGCGACCCGAAGAGGCCTGCACCGCGCCGAGCAGCTCCGTGCGGGGCTCCTGGCCGGACCCTGGTCCCATGCACCTGCCCGTCTCGCGGTCCGAGTCGCCCGATCGGGCTCACGCACATCGAAACACTGCGTGACACGTTCGTGACCGGGTGCACGGCGCGTCGCGCGAGACACGCCGTCGTGAGCCACATCACCAGCCCCACCGGTCACAGCGATAACTACGCGGATGTGATTCCACCCGCCTCCGCGGGTGTCCGGGCGGTCGGCGATCATGGGGTGCGACAGAGGGAGTCGACGGTTTGCGTAGCCTCGGTGGGGGCAACGCCACTGACCGACGCCAGACACGTTTCCGCCGTCCCGATGTCTCGCCACGGAAGCGCCGGAACGCGGACGTGGGCACCGCCCCTCTCGTCCCATTACAGTTCTCGCCGCTCCGTTTCCGGAACGACCCCGAACCACTGCCTGCCCGCTTCTGAAGGAAATCCGCCTGTGACCTGCGCTCCTCTCGTGTCCCCCCCGCGCCGTCGGTGAAAGTCACCTACTACAGCTTCCGAGGACTCTTCGCGGACAACCCGCGGGCGCTCTACGAGGAGCTCGCCGAACGGGACGGTCGTGCGCACGCCCACACCTGGCTGTGCACTCCACAGACGCAGCACATGTTCCCCCCGGAGGTCGAGACCGTCCGGTACGGGACGCCTGAGGCACGGGCGGCGCTGGAGCAGGCCGACCTCGTCATAGCCAACGACTGCATCTCCATGCCGTGGACCAAACGGCCGGGCAGCAGGTACCTGCAGACGTGGCACGGCACCCCGCTCAAGCGCATCCACCACGACGTCCAGGGTGGCCCCGAAGGCTGGCTCACCATGGCCGATCTCGACGTCGCCCGCTGGGACCTGCTGCTCTCGCCGAACTCGGCCACCACCGAGCGGTTGCGCAAGGCATTCGGTTACACCGGCCCCGTCCACGAGACCGGCTATCCGCGCAACGACCTGCTCAGCAGCCCGCGGCGCGACGAGGTCCGGGCGAAAGTGCGCGCCGGCCTGGGCATCGGCGCGCACCAGACCGCGGTGCTCTACACGCCGACGTGGCGGGACGACCTGGTGTTCGCCGGCGACGGGCGACCGGAGTTCGAGTTCCCGATCGACCTCGACCAGTTCAGCGCCCGGCTGGGCCAGGACCATGTCCTGCTGCTGCGGCTGCACAGCATGGTCGCCGGCCGCATGCCGATCCCTCCGGGGGCCCCGGTGATCGACGTCTCCGACCATCCCGACGTCCGCGACCTGTACCTCGCCGCCGACCTGATGGTCACCGACTACTCCTCGACGATGTTCGACTTCGCCATCACGGGCAAGCCGCTGCTGTTCTTCACCTACGACCTGGAGCGCTACCGCGATCGGCTCCGCGGCTTCTACTTCGACCTGGCAGAGGTCGCGCCCGGTCCGCTGGTGTCCACCAGCACGGAGCTGGTCGAGGCCATCGCGGACATCGACGCGGTCACCGCGGAGCACGCCGAGCGCTACGCCCGGTTCCGCGAGACGTTCTGCCACCTGGAGGACGGCGCCGCCACGCGGCGCGTCCTCGACCTGATCCTCCCGGCTGCGACAGCGGCCGTGCAGACCACCAGACCGACCCTGAGGGAGATGACGTCCGTGCGGACCGGTGGCCGTGTGCTCGAGCCCGTCCGTCGGCGTCTGTCTCCCTATCTGACCCGCACGCCAGCGGGCCGCCAGTCGGCGTCGTCGGTGCAGACCGTGATCCTCGCCGCAGGGATGGGCACCCGGCTCGGCCGGCAGGAGCCCAAGCCCCTGACCCGGCTCAACGACGGGCGCAGCATCCTGCAGCGGCAGCTCGAGGGCCTGCGCGCCGTCCTCGGCGCAGACGTGTCGATCACCGCAGTGGTCGGGTACCGGAGCGACCTGGTGATGCAGGCCGCTCCCGACCTGCTGTTCGCCTACAACCCCGACTTCGCGGTGACCAACACGTCGAAGAGCCTGCTCCGGGCACTACGCACCACCCGTGCGGGCGGCGTGCTGTGGCTCAACGGGGACGTCGTGTTCGATCCGGCCGTTCTCGAGCAGGCGCTACCTCATCTGGCGGCCGACCAGAGCTTCGTCTGCGTCGACACGAACACCGTCGCCGACGAGGAGGTCAAGTACACCCTCGACGGCGACGGCTACATCCGGGAGCTGTCCAAGACCGTGCGCGGGGGCCTCGGCGAAGCGGTGGGCATCAACTACGTGTCCGCCGCCGACAAGGCGACGCTCATCGAGTACCTGGACGCGTGCTCGCACAAGGACTACTTCGAGCGGGGCATCGAGACGGCGATCGCCGAGCGCGGCCTGCGGGTGCGGGCCGTGGACATCTCCGGTTACGACGCCGTCGAGGTGGACTTCGAGGGCGACCTGGTCCGGGCCAACACCCTGCTCGGCGGCGAGGCACCGAACATCGTCGCCGAGATCGCCTGATCCCAGCCCGCGGGAACCGCCGTCAAGCCACCGGCACCGGTCGGCCGGCGCCGGTTCCCGCGGGTACGGCACGGTCCTCCCGGAACCGGCGCACGGCGGCGATCCCGCCGATCAGCAGCCCGATGCCCAGCGCCGCCAGCACCCCCACCGCGACCCGGGCGAGGGCCTGCGGCCCGGCGGAGAGGACGTTGGCCGACCACAGGACGTCGACGTCGGGCAGCCCTTGCACGAGCAGCAACCAGCCGGTGACGACGGCCAGCAGACTGGTCATCGCGCCGTTGCCGCGCAGGGCTGCGCGCACGCCCAGGACCGCGCACAGCAGCGCGGCGGTCGCCGGCATGAGTGCCGAGACGATGGCTCCGGCATGGGATCCCGTGGTCACCGACGGCTCCGGGGTCGCGAGCGCGTGCCACAGGGCGGCCAGCGCGCCGGCACCGAGCAGGGCGCCCAGCAACCGCGGCGTCCGCGCCACCAGCCCGGCGGTGACCGCCACCGCGAGCAGCCCGGCGACCAGTGGCCACACCAGCCAGGGCGAGGGGGGCGGGCTCCAGGTGAGCACCCCCGCGATCTCGGCCTCGACCTCCCCGTGCCGGAGCGGCACGACCCACTCCGAGACGACGTGCTCCCGGGTCGGGTCGGCGGCCACCCGGGGCGGCAGCACGTCCTCGCTCATCCAGTGCGTGCGGTGGTCGTGCCACACGTACTCCGGCTGCGTCGAGACCTGCTCCCACCGCGCCGTGGCATCCGGATCGGCGTGCTCGGGCAGCGCCGTCCGGCCGTAGCGGTCGAGGTTGATGTACGTGGCCGGGCTGTGCGCGTTGCGCCAGACCCCCTCGGGCCCGATCCGCAGGTAGGGCTCGCCGGAGTAGCCCGGGACCAGCACCTCGGTACCCGAGTCGTTCACCAGCTCGAGTTCGTCCCCGAACTGCAGCACGCGGACGCCCACCCCCGGCAGCTCCGGGGTCAGCGCGACCACCCGGCCGTCGAAGTCGCTCCCGGCCGCCTCCCCGCCCACGTGGGCCGCTGCAGGGCCGGCCGGCCCGAGCAGCGCGAGGATGCCGGCCAGGACGGTCAGCAGCCGGCCGAGCAGGCGGCTCACGCGCCCGCCACCGCGCGGAGGTCGTCGGCGATGTCGCGGGCGGTGTTGCCCGCGTCGAAGGCCACGTGCGCCGCGTCGTCGGCGCCGTACAGCAACAGCAGCGTCGAGTGCAGGCGGCCGTCGTCCTCCGCCTGCGGGACGCCGGCTGCCAGCTGGGCCTGGTCGATGGCCGCCTGGTCACCGGTGAGCCCGACGAAGGACGTGGGCAGGTCGGCGTCGAACCGGTCGAGGTACTCGCCGAGCACCTCCGGGGTGTCGGTGGCCGGATCGGTCGTCACGAACACCACCTGGACCTGCTCGGCCAGCTCCGGCTCCACCCCCCGCAGCGCCACCGCGATGTCGGCCATCGTGGTAGGGCAGATGTCGGGGCAGTTCGTGTATCCGAAGAACAGCAGCGTGGGCTTGCCACCGGTGGCCGCCTTGAAGTCGTACGGGGCCCCGGTGGTGTCGGTGAGGGTCATCGACGGCCGGCGGTAGGGCTCGGCCAGGTCCAGCCCGGCGTACTCGTCCTCCGGCGCCTCGACCGCCGCCGGCGCGCCGGCGGAGTGGTCGTGCTCCTCGGGAACGCCGTCCACCGTGCCTCCGCAGCCGGCGGCCAGCAGGCCCACGGTGAGGAGCAGCGCCGGCAGGCAGGAACGGGATCGACGGCGGGCGGCGGAGCTCACGACGACACGGTACGTCGGTTGGCCCGTACGCCGAGGACGACACCGGCGAGCGCCACCAGCAGGGCAAGGATCGAGAGGAACAATGCCAGGGCGCCCGGGGCGTCGGTGTGCCCGCCTCCGTGGGCGTCGGCAGCCGGACCCGCCGGCGCCGCGGTCGGCTCGGCACCGTCCGCGGCGGTGAGCGACAGCACCGGGGCCGGCCGCTGGGGCTCGGCCTGCCCGGCGAGGGTCGGCTCGATCCACGCGGACTCGTTACCGTCGCTGTAACTCTGCACCGTGGGGAAGCTCAGCCGCTGGACGTCCGGAAAGGGGCCGCCCGAGAGGGCGAACTCCTGGAACTGGCCCGGCGCGATACCGGCGCCCTCGTCCGCCCGGTACTCGACGAGCGAGACGTAGGAGCTGATCTCCTGCCCGTGGACCTCGATCGGCTCGGCGAGGTCGGCGGTCGTCGTCGTCACCGTCCAGCCCGGCACCGGCTGGGCACGCAGCGAGCCCATCGCCGCCTCCTCCGGGATCTGGATCCGCAGCGCGACGGTGCTGGCGGTGTCGCTCTCGTTGGGCACGCGGAAGGTGAGCTTCCCGTAGCCCCCGGGGGTGGCGTCGTCGGAGGAGACGGTGACGTGCGCGGAGGCGACCGGGGCGACGGCCACGGCGGTCACCAGGGCCGCGCACGTGGCCAGCAGCAGGACGGCGACCCGGGCGAGCGGGCGGGGTAGGGACACGGAACTCCTGTTCATCGGGTGGTCGACGGCCGGGCGGCTGTCGGGGAAGGTCAGCGGACCGGGACGTCGGTGGCCGCGGTCAGGGCGGTGAACTCGCCGAGCCGGACGTCGACGGTGACGGTCCAGGTGCCGGCGCCCGGGATGGTCATCCCGTCGCCGACGTAGTGGCCCGGCCCGGCGGGCTCCAGGTCGACGTCGAGCGGGCCGATCTCCTGGCTGCGCTCGGTGAGCGTCACCCGGATCTCCGCCGGCTGGGTGAGCCGGCCGGCGTCGTCGAACAGGTAGACGTGCAGGGCGTTCGGCCCGGGTCGGGCCGGATCCACCGAGACCTGCACGCTGCCCGAGGCCCCGGAACTGCCCTGCAGGGGCAGGACGACGTCGACGGGCTGGGCCAGCGCGGCGCGGGCCGGCGGGGTGGCGACCAGCACCGCGGACACGGCCAGGACGACGGCGGCCAGCCCCGCCTCGACGAACACCGAGCGGCGCAACGACGGCAGGTGCTCGGCGGCGGACTGGGCCTGGAGCCGGTCCCGGTCGGCGGCCGCGGCCACCTCCTCGGGGCCGGGCCCGGATGGGCCGGCCGCGGTGGCGAAGGCGTGCACGGCAACCGTTCGGCCACGGCGGGCGCGGCGGATGCCCAGGCGCTGCTGCACCCACACCCGGGAGACGCCGGCGGCGGCCAGCAGGAGGACGACGAGCAGAATCTTCCCGGCGAGCAGCTGGCCGTAGGTGGTCTCGACCAGCGCCGTCGGGGACCCGACCTCGCGCACCGACTGCACGACGCCCGACACGACGAGGGCGACCACCGAGCCGAACGCCAGCCGGGAGAACGCCGGCAGCACGGCGGCCGGGTCGGTCGGCCCCGTTCCCGGCCGCAGCGCGGTGGCCAGCAGCGCGGCCAGCCCACCGAGCCAGACCGACATCGCCCCGACGTGCACGGCCGCGACCAGGACGGCCAGCACCGGCCACGGCCCGGCGACCGGGTGCCCCACCGCGGCGGTGGCCAGCACCAGACCTCCGGCGAGCACCCCGGGCACCGCCAGCCGGGCCGGCGATCCCGGACCACCCCGCCGCCACACCGAGCGGAGCGCCACCAGCAGCGCGAGCGCCAGGGCGACCCGGGCGAGCGCGGCCCAGCCGGCGCCCGAGCGCACGGTCGCGCCCAGCAGCGCCGGATCGACCGCGGCGCCCAGCCCCGCACCGGCGGCGTAGGGCCCCTGGAGGAGGAAGGTGGCGAGGGCGGCGAGGGCGACGGCGACCGCGCCGCCGCCTGCCATCCGGGCCAGGAGTGCCGACCGCCACCCGCCCGGCCAGCACGTCGCGAGGAGGACCGGCACGCCCAGCGCGAGAGCCAGCCCCGCGTACCCGACCCAGCGGGCCACCGGCAGCAGCAGCGCGACCAGGGGGTCGGTGCCGCTCATCTCCTCGCCGGCTCCGGCGGTCAGCAGCTCGCCGTCGCCGACGACGAAGGAGAACGCGCCCGAGATCGGGTGGGAGTCGGCGGAGATCACCCGGTACGTCACGAGGTAGCCGCCGTCGGGCAGGTCGCCGCGCAACGGGATGGTGAGGACCTCACCCTCGACCGTCGCGGTAGCGGCGTCGACCCGCTGCTGGTCGGCGCCCAGCACCCGGGCGTAGCCGGCGCCCAGCGAGATCCCCTCGGTGAACCGCAGGGTGACCTCCTCGGGCGCCTCCCCCAGCCGCGCCCCCTCCCCCGGGTCGGTGGAGATGAGGGTGGCGTGCGCGGCGGCCGGGCCGGCCACGCCGACGCCCACGGCCAGCCAGCCGGCCACGAGCAGGACCAGGAGGACGGCGGCGCGCCTCACGCGGCGACCGGCCGGTCGGCGACGGAACGGAGGCCCCGGCGCTGCCGTCCGCGCCACGCCAGCGTCGCGACCAGGGCCACCCCCGCCAGGAGCAGCAGGTGGGCTCCCGCCCGGTCGGCGTGCACGTGGCCGGCGCGCAGATCGGCCACCGTCACCGGCAGCAGCAGGGCGACGAAGGTCCCCAGGAAGGGCAGCGCACCCGCGGCCAGCCACGGAGCCGCCGCGACGGCGAGGAAGGCCGCGGCCACCGCCAGGTTCCACGCGCCGCTCTCGCGTGCCATGTGGACCGGTGCGCTCATGGCTCCGGCGCCCGACACGAGCACCGGCCAGGCCAGCGCTGCCTGCGCGACACCGACGGCCAGCAGCACCAGGCGCAGCGCGGTGTCCGCCAGCCGGGCCCGAGCGGCCGCCCGCGCCCCGGGCAGCTCCCGGGGCAGCGCGGCCAGCACCGTGGCGGTCAGGTCCGGCACGGGCGGCGCAGGCGCCAGCCGCGCCCGGCGGGTGACCCGTTCGGCGTGGCCGGCCCACGCGGAACAGCCGGGGCAGGCGGCGAGGTGCGCGTCGAGCTCGCGGGCCGGGATCCCGAGCGGCTCGCCGTCCAGGCGGGCGGACAGCGCCTCGCGGCAGGTCAGGCACGACATGGTTCATTAGTCGCATCCGGACGCCGTCCGGTTCCCGGGCGCACCGGTGACGCCGACCACTTCCGAGGACATGGACGACCTGGCTCGCCTCGCCGCGGACGCCGCCGAGGGCGATCCGCTGGCCGCGGCGGCCCTCGTGCGGGCCACCCAGTCCGACGTCTGGCGGCTGTGCGCGACCCTCGGCGACCGGGACGCGGCGGATGACCTCACCCAGGAGACCTACCTGCGGGCGTTCGGCTCGCTGCACCGCTTCGAGGCCCGGTCGTCGGTCCGGACCTGGCTGCTCACCATCGCGCGGCGGGTGTGCGCCGATGCGCTGCGGACCCGCCGCAGGCGCCGGTTGACGCTGGTCCGCGAGGCGGCGGATCTGGAACTGCTGGCGCCGGAGAGCGGCGGGGACGCGGTCGCCGAGGGCGCCGCCGTCACCGACCTGCTGGGCCGCCTGGAGCCGGACCGGCGCGAGGCCTTCGCCCTGACCCAGCTGCTCGGGCTCTCCTACGCCGAGGCCGCCGAGGTCGCCGGCTGCCCCGTGGGCACGATCCGGTCCCGCGTCGCACGGGCCCGCGCCGACCTCGTCTCGTCCCTCGGCGGGGTGAACGGGAGCACCCCGGGGCGCGACGTGGCGCAGAGCTGAGATCGGGCGGGTCCGGGCCGACCCCGTCACACCCGAGGCGGGGGCGTCCGCCGGCAGGCGGCGCCGCCGTCCCGTCGCGTGGGCCCCGAATGCGCATAAGTGCATCGATCTGGTAGACATTGACCCGTGACGCGAACGACGATGCTGCTCCTGGTGAGCCGCCGGCACGTCGATCTGCTGCGCGTCTGCACCGCCGCCTGTCCGGCCTGCTGATTCCCCGCGCCGTCCCGGCGCTTCCCCGTCTCGCTCATCTCCCCGTGCGCGCTGCTGCGCGCCCGCGCTCTGAGACCCGGAGTCAGTACCCGTGAAGACCCTCATCCTGCTCGCCCTCGCCGGCCTGGGCGCCCAACTCGTCGACGGCAGCCTCGGCATGGCCTACGGCGTCACCTCGACGACGCTGCTGCTGGCGATCGGCACCAACCCGGCTGCCGCCTCGGCCACGATCCACCTCGCCGAGATCGGCACCACCCTGGCATCGGGGCTGTCGCACTGGAAGTTCGGCAACGTGGACTGGAAGGTCGTCGCCAAGGTGGGCCTCCCGGGCGCAGTGGGTGCGTTCGCCGGCGCACACTTCCTCTCCGCGCTCTCCACGGCGGCCGCGGCGCCGGTCATGTCGCTGATCCTGGTCTCGCTGGGCGCCTACATCCTCGTGCGCTTCACCCTGCGCGGCATCGACCGGCGCAACATCGGCAAGCCGATCCGGAAGCGGTTCCTCGGCCCGCTGGGCCTGGTCGCCGGGTTCGTCGACGCCACCGGTGGCGGTGGCTGGGGCCCGGTCGGCACGCCGGCACTGCTGGCCAGCGGCCGGATGGAGCCCCGCAAGGTCATCGGCTCGATCGACACCTCCGAGTTCCTGGTCGCGCTGGCCGCCAGCCTCGGCTTCCTGCTGGCGCTCGGGTCGCAGGGCATCGACCCGCTGTGGGTCGCCGGGCTCCTCGCCGGTGGGCTGGTCGCGGCCCCGATCGCCGCGTGGCTGGTGCGGCACATCCCGCCGCGGCTGCTCGGCTCCCTCGTCGGCGGCATGATCGTGCTGACCAACGTCCGGACGCTGCTCCGCAGCGAGTGGGTCGACGCCGAAGATGCCGTGAGCTGGGCGATCTACGCGGTCCTCGCCGCCGTGTGGGTCGCGGCCGTCGTCCACTCCTACCGCGAGTACCGCAAGGACCGCGCCGTGGAGTCCGCCGACGCGGTCGCCGAGCCGAACGTCGACGCGCCGGCGCACGCCGGCGAGGAGCCCGTCGGCGCGGGCCGCCCCAGCGCACCCCGCGACTGACCCACCCCCGATCCGGGATCAGGGACCCTGATCATCGCGGCGACAGGTGGGCAGCCGCGGGTGGGTGGAATACCTCGTCGAGCCCGCCCGGCACCGCCCCATGCCACCGCGCCCGGTGGCTCGTGCGGCGATCGGAGGACTCCGGTACGACGGGCGTCCTATCCGGCCCGGGGGTACTCCGGCACCTGCGGCAGCGGGGTGGACCGGGCTGCGGCGAGCACCATCTGCGGCGACGGCGGCAGGCCACGCCGGGTGCACAGGCGTAGCGCCCGGGCGCCGGTGAGCACGTCGGTCTCCGGCGGGACGACGAGCAGGTCGGCCCGCCGGTTCCCTCCGGCCCAGGTGAGGCACACGACCTGGGCATCCATGCTGCGGAAGCCGCCCGCACGCACGGTGCGGCCCAGCACCTCGAGCTTGCGGGGGGCCGGCGCCCAGGCCTCGAGGGCGTAGGTGAACCGCTCCACCCGCACCCCCCGGCGCTCCAGGGCGGCGACGAGCTCGGGCAGCTCCACGGCGAGGTCACGACTGCGCGGGAACCAGGCGCCGTCGAACGCCGAGCCCCCGGAGCCGGCGTCGGCCCGCAGACTCACCCGGACGTCGATCCCACCCCGGAAGCCCTCGGACACCGGAACCGTGGTCGTCGCCATCAGCGCTCGGCCGCCTCTCGTCGTTCATCGTTCGGCAGAGGACAGGTGCCCCCGAGATGAAGCTAGGGGGCGTGGCGCGCGGTGCCCCTGGTGCACCCGGTGGGCGGGTCTCCGCCGCACGGCCGGTCATCACGATTCGTGACCTGCCGACCACGACGCCGGCGGGGTCGGAGACGCGAACGGCCGAGTGCGCAGCCGGCGCCGTCGAACACGGCGCGTCGCGGGATGTCGCGACCACCACTGCGCACTCGGCCGTCAGCGGGGCGAGCGGGGGAGATCAGACGGGCTTGGGCTTCCGGTTCTTGGCCTTGCCGCGCTCGGTCTGGTCGAGCACCACCTTGCGGATGCGCACGGTGGCCGGGGTGACCTCGACACACTCGTCCTCGGCGCAGAACTCCAGCGCCTGCTCCAGGTTCAGGATGCGCGGCGGGATCAGCCGCTCCAGCTCCTCGGAGGTGGACTTGCGCATGTTGGTGAGCTTCTTCTCCTTGGTGATGTTCACGTCCATGTCGTCCGGACGGGAGTTCTCACCCACGATCATGCCCTCGTACACCTCGGTGCCCGGCTGGACCATGAGCGAGCCGCGCTCCTGCAGCGAGAACATCGAGTACGTCGTCGCCACGCCCTGGCGGTCGGCGACCAGCGAGCCGGTCGGGCGGGCGCGCATGTCGCCCAGCCACGGCTCGTAGCCCTCGAGGTTGTGGTTGAGGACGCCGGTGCCGCGGGTCTCGGTGAGGAACTCGGTGCGGAACCCGATGAGCCCGCGGGACGGGACGATGTACTCCATCCGCGCCCAGCCGGTGTCGTGGTGCACCAGGTTCTCCAGGCGTGCGCGCCGGGTGGCCAGTGCCTGGGTCAGGGTGCCGACGTACTCGCCGGGGACGTCGATGGTGACCCGCTCGACCGGCTCGTGCAGCGTGCCGTCGATGGTCTTGGTGACGACGGTCGGGCGGCCGACGGTGAGCTCGAACTCCTCCCGCCGCAGCTGCTCGACCAGGATGGCCAGCGCCAGCTCACCGCGGCCCTGCATCTCCCAGGTGTCGGGCCGGTCGGTGGGCAGCATGCGCACCGACACGTTGCCGACCAGCTCCTGGTCGAGGCGGTTCTTGATCAGCCGGGCGGTGAGCTTCTTGCCCGACTTGCCCGAGATCGGTGAGGTGTTGATGCCGATGGTGATCGAGATCGACGGCTCGTCGACGGTCAGCGGCGGCAGCGGGCGCGGGTCGTTCGGGTCGGCGAGGGTGTCGCCGATCATGATGTCCTCGATGCCGGCGATGGCCACCAGGTCGCCCGGGCCGGCGCTCTCGGCCGGGGTGCGGGTGAGGCCCTCGGTGACGAGCAGCTCGGTGATCTTGACGTTCTTGATGGTGCCGTCGACCTTGCACCAGGCCACCTGCTGGCCGCGCTTCATCTCACCGGAGTGGACGCGCAGCAGGGCCAGCCGGCCGAGGAACGGTGAGGCGTCGAGGTTGGTGACCTGCGCGCGCAGCGGCTCCTCGGCGTCGTAGGTCGGCGCCGGAACGGTCTCCAGCAGCGTCTTCACCAGCGGGCCGAGGTCCGCGCTGTCCGGCACGGTGCCGTTCTCGGGACGGTTCAGCGACGCCTGCCCGGTGCGCCCGTTGCAGTAGACGATCGGGAACTCGAGGGCGTCGGCGTCCATGCCGGCGTCCTCCATCAGCTCCATGAACAGCTCGTAGCACTCGTCGACGACCTCGGCGATCCGGGCGTCGCCGCGGTCGGTCTTGTTCACCGCGAGGATGACCGGCATCCCCTTGGCGAGGGCCTTGCGCAGCACGAACCGGGTCTGCGGGAGGGGCCCCTCGGAGGCGTCCACCAGCAGGACGACGCCGTCGACCATCGACAGGCCGCGCTCGACCTCCCCACCGAAGTCGGCGTGGCCGGGGGTGTCGACGATGTTGACGACGACGGGGTTGCCGTTCTCGTCGGCCAGGCGGATCGCGGTGTTCTTCGCGAGGATGGTGATGCCGCGCTCGCGCTCGAGGTCCATCGAGTCCATCACGCGGTCCTGCGTGGAGTCGTTGTCCGTGCCCTCGCCCTTGGACCGCCCGAGGGCGCCCGCCTGGCGGAGGAGGGCGTCGACCAGGGTGGTCTTGCCGTGGTCGACGTGGGCGATGATCGCCACGTTGCGCAGGTCGTCGCGAGTGGGCATGCGGAAGGGCACCTCGGGAGTTCGGGAGCGCACCGCGCGGACGCGCGCGGGCATCAGGACAACAGCCGCAGCGGCCGCGACCTTCCCGCCACTCTAGGTGCTCAGCGGACGGGCACCGTCTCCCGCGACCGGTCGACCACCCCGAAGGTGACCCCTGCGGCGGCAACAGTGACCAGACTCACGGCGAACCAGGCCGGGAAACCGGCGCCGAGGGCCAGCACGTGGGCCAGGACGAAGGCCCCGACGTAGAGCACCGCCAGCCCCGCGGTCACCCCGGCCCCGCGCCGCCGGGACGCGATCCAGGCCGCACCCACGCCGCAGGCGGCGAACACCGCCCCGCCCAGCGCCCGGATCCCGGTGCCCTGGGCGATCCCGAAGCCGGCGGCGAGCCCGACGGCGACGAGAAGAGACGCGGGGACGCGGGCGAGAGCGGAGGTCGACATGTCCCCCAGTGTCCCTGTCGACGAGCGAGTCCTGATGCGCGAGAGCCCCGGACGCAGCGGCGTCCGGGGCCCTCGTGGGCGTTCTTCACACCGGACAGTGCGCGGAAATGTGCAGGTTCTTGGCCTTGACCTGCACATCCGTGCACACCGTTCCAGCGGTATTAGGCGGTGCGGAGCACGGCCTCGATCTCGAGCTCGACGGTGATCTTGTCGCCGACGACGACGCCGCCGCCGTCCATCGGCATGTCGATGTCCACGCCGAACTCCTTGCGGGAGATCTCGGTCTTGGCGCTGAAGCCGGCGCGCGTGCCGCCGTAGGCGTCGGGTCCGAAGCCGTTGAGCTCGAGTCCCAGGGTGACCGGCTTGGTGATGCCCTTGAGAGTGAGTTCACCTTCGACGGTCCAGTCGGCGCCGTCGGTCTTCACCGCGGTGGACCGGAAGGTCATCACCGTGTGGTTGCCGACATCGAAGAAGTCAGCAGACTTGATGTGCGCGTCGCGCTGCTCCTGGCGGGTGTCGATCGAGTCCATGTTGATCGTCGCGTCCACGCGGGACTGCGTCGGGTCCTCGGCGGTCGTGATCTCGCCGGAGAACTCGCGGAAGTAGCCCCGGACCTTGCTGACCATCATGTGGCGGACGGAGAAGCCGACCGTGGAGTGGCTGGCGTCGATGTCCCAGGTGCCGACGACGTAGCCGGGGATCTGGACGGTGCTGGCGGTCATGGTGTCTCCCAGTGGTTGAGCGTGTGACCTTGTCTCGGTGCCTAGCGTAGTTGAGCGCTTGACTATTCCGCCAGTATCCTGTGCCCATGAGCGCGTCGCTGTCCTCGGAGTCCCTCCCCACGGGTGAGCCCCGCTGGCTCGACGCGGAGGAGCAGAAGGCATGGCGCGCCTGGCTGTACAGCGCGCAGCTGCTGCAGCACCGGCTGGACCGGGAACTCACCCACCGCACCGGGATCTCGCACGCCTACTACGAGATCCTGGTGGCCCTCTCGGAGGCGCCCGAGCGGATGATGCGGATGAGCGAGCTCGCCGACCGGTGCCTGTCCTCCCGCAGCCGCCTCTCCCACGCGGTCTCCCGGCTCGAGGAGCGCGGCTGGGTGCGCCGCCAGGTCTGCACCGACGACGGGCGCGGACAGCTGGCCGTGCTGACCGACGACGGCTTCGAGGCGCTGGAGTACGCCGCCCCCATTCACGTGGAGGGCGTCCGCCGCGAGCTGTTCGACCGGCTCTCTCCTGAGCAGGTGACCGCCATGCGCGACTTCGGGGAGACGCTGCTGCGCCACCTCGACCCCACCCGCGTGCCCTGACGCCGGTTCACCCCGGGGGATCGCGGTCGACGGGCACCAGGCCCGTCCGGAACGCGACGATCACCGCCTGGACGCGGTCCCGCACGCCGAGCTTGGCGAGCACCCGCGCGACGTGCGTCTTTACCGTGGCCTCGCCGACGAACAGCCGGCGGCCGATCTCGGCGTTGGACAGCCCATCCGCGAGCAGCTCCAGCACTTCCACCTCCCGGGAGGTCAGGTCGGCCAGCCCGGCCGGTGGCGGACCGGTCGGGGCCGGCGCACGGCGGGTGAACGCGGCGATCAGCCGCCGGGTCACCGACGGTGCGAGCAGCGCCTCCCCCGCCGCCGCCACCCGGATCGCGTGCACGAGCTGGTCGGCCGGTACGTCCTTGAGCAGAAAGCCGCTGGCCCCGGCGCGCAGCGCCTCGTAGACGTGCTCGTCGACGTCGAAGGTGGTCAGGACGACGACCTTGCACGGGACGCCGTCCGGGTCGCCCAGGAGCCGGCGGGTGGCGGCCAGTCCGTCGAGTCCAGGCATGCGGATGTCCATGAGGACGACGTCCGGCCGGAACCGCCGGGCCGCGGCCACCCCCGAGCCGCCGTCCGGGGCGGTGCCGACGACGGTCAGATCGGGCTCGGCCTCGAGGATCAGCCGCAGGCCGGTGCGGACGAGTTCCTCGTCATCGACGATCAGCACGCGGATGGTCACGCCGGCGTCCCGTCGACCGCGAGCCGCGCCCGCACCCGGTAGCCGCCGTCCGGCAGGCGGCCCGCCTGCACGCTGCCGCCGTACAGCGCGGCACGCTCGCGCATGCCCACCAGGCCGTGCCCAGTGCCCGTTGCCGGTTCCCCGGCATCCTCGTGGCCGTCGTCGCAGACCTCCACGTCCACCACCCCGCCGACCGCACGGATGACCACCTGCGCGGTGGCCGGTCTGGCGTGCTTGAGCACGTTGGTCAGTGCCTCCTGCACGATCCGGTAGGCCGCGAGGTCGATACCCGCCGGCAGTGCGGCGAGGTCACCGGTCACGGTCAGCTCGACCGGCGTGCCCGCTCGCCGCACCCGGTCGACCAGGTCACCGAGGTCCTGGAGGCTCGGTTGCGGCGCCACCGTGCCGTCGTCCCCACCGGTGAGCAGGCCCAGCAGCCGGCGCATCTCGGCCATGCCCTGGCGGCCCGCGGTCTCGATCGACGACAGCGCGCTGCGGGCCAGGTCGGGGCGGTCCCCCATCGCGCGCTGGCCGGCCTGGGATTGGATCACGATCACCCCCATGCTGTGCGCGACCAGGTCGTGCAGTTCCCGCGCGATGCGGGCGCGCTCGTCGGACACCGCGCGGGCCGCCTGCTCGGCCATCTCCTGGTCGGTCAGGGACGCCCGCGCCTGGAGCTGCCGGGTCTCGCGGTGGCGGTGCCGCATCCAGCGGCCGAGGCCCACCAGTCCGGCGAGGATGAACCAGGCGGGCAGCACCTCGTCGAGCGGGTCACCGGCGAGCAGCCGCGGCACGTCGTAGGTGAGGATGCCCACCGCGACGACCACCGAGCCCGCAATGGCCGGCCACCGGTCGGCGTGCGCGCCGAGCGCGTACAGGGCCAGGCAGAGGCCGAACCACAGCAGGCCCGACGTGCCCCCCAGCTGGTCGTGCAGCCAGCCCGCGCCGAAGACGAGCAGCAGGGCGAGCAGGGGCCGGTAGCGGCGGACGAACAGCGGCGCCGTGGCCACGAAGGCCAGCAGGGCGTGCACCGGCCGGTCGGCGGCGACGGCGGGGACGTCGGTCACCCACACCGACGCCTGTCCCCACACGGCCAGCACCGCCACCACGACGGCGTCGGCCGCGCGGGCGGAGCGGGGCCAGTACATGCGGCGAACGGTAGCCATGCCAGGGCCGTTTCCGGGTCCTCCGCAGGACGGATCCGGCCAGCCGGATCCGCCGTCCGGAGGACGGCCGATTCGCCCGTAGGACCGACGACTGCCGGGCCGCGGCGGCTCAGGCTCGTCGCTGCCCGGACCCGCTCCGTGGGTCCATCCACCGAGGAGCTACCGATGACCGACCCCATCGCCGTCGACCGCCGTACCGGGGCAGCCGCGCTGACCGCCGGCGTCCTGCTGTTCGTCTCCGTCGCCACGGAACTGGTCTGGAACGTCCAGCGACCGGACGGCTCGGTGTCCGATCTGCCGGTGTTCGTCCTGTTCGCGGGTGGTTTCGTGCTGGGGTCGGTCGCTCTCGTGATGGCCGTGCACGGTCTGGGCCGCGGTCGCACCGGCGCGGCCCTCTCCCGGACCGGCCGGATCGGCCGCGGGGTCAGCCTGACCGGCGCCGGGCTGGTCACCGCGTTCGCCGTCGTCCACCTCGGCACGGGGCTGGCCACCGGCACGCCGCTCGAGGCGTCGTTCTGGGCCTTCTTCCTCGGCTTCCTGCTGTTGATCGCCGGCGCCGTCCCGCTGGCCCTCGGGTTGCGCCGCTCCTCCGCCGTCGGCGGCTGGTGGGGAGCCGTGCTCGTCGCCGGGATCGCGGCCGCCGTGGCGATGTTCGCTCAGGCGCCGTTGCACGAACTCGGCCTGTTCACCTTCGACGCCGCCTGGGCCGCACTCGGCCTGCGGCTGCTGTCCGGGCGCGACGCCACCGTGTCCGAGGACACCCGCGTCCGCGGCTGAGCGCATCGACAGGGGACGGACTTCCCGGTCGATCCGGGAGTCCGTCCCCTGTCGCCCGGGAGTTCCCGAGCCGGACCGTGGTCGGCACCAGCGAGGCCCGACCACGGAGGAGTTCTGCGATGACCACCACCACCGTTCCCGAGACCACCGCACACCGGCGCGCGACCGCCGGCCTCGTCGGCGGCGCCCTGTGGGCGCTGCTGCCCGTCGCCTGGGCCACCGCGCTGGCCGACGACGCCGGGTCCGGCACCGTCTCCCTGCTGGCCGCGGCGACCGCCTGGATCTTCCTGGTCCTGCCGCCGACACTGATCCTCGCCGGGCTGGCCGCGCTCCGCCGGGCCCTCGCCGGCGACGCGGGGCGGGTGGGTGCCGTCGGCACGGCACTGACCGCCACCGGACTGGCCGCCATGGCCGTCGGCAACGGCATCGAGGTCGCGTCGATCACCACCGGCGGCGCGGAGGTGGCGCTCGGGCACATCACCTTCCTCCTCGGGTTCCTCGTCTCGACGGTCGGCGGCGTGCTCCTCGGTGTCGTGGTGGCCCGACAGCGGCGCGACACCCTGTCCCGCGCCGGGGGCCTGCTGCTCGCCCTCGCCCTGCCGCTCGGCATCGGGATCGGCGCCCTCGGATCGATCGTGAGCCCGGAGAACGACGCCTGGTTCTGGGCCGCGATCAGCGTGCCCGCCGGTGTCGCCTGGGTGCTGCTCGGCCGGTCGCTGCAGGCGGCTCCCACCACGCACCACGAGCTGGTGACGGCGTCCTGACCGACTCCCCCGCGGAGGGCCGCGCCGAGCGGCGCGGCCCTCCGTTGACGTCCCGCCGTCCCGGCGCGCATGGTGCGCACGCCGAAGGGAGCGACCAGGTGACGACCCAGGTGACCGCACCCGTCCCCGCCCCGGCGCGGCGGCCGGCCGGTGCCCCGCGGTGGGTGGCCTCCGTGCTGCCCCGGCTGTTCGCCTGGGCGGTGCTCCCGGTCTACCTCGCCGGCGCCGTCGCCTACCTCGTGCTCGACGCCCGGCTCGGTGGCCCGGGCCTCGATCCGGCCCAGGGCGTGCCAGTGCTCGGCGGGCTCGGGCTGTTCGCGGCGCTGGGGGCGCTGCTGATCCTGCGCCGCCCGCGGAACCCGGTCGGCTGGCTCATGGCCTCGGCGGCGCTGCTCGTCGGCGTGGTCCCGGCCGGCGACGCCTACGCGGCATGGGTGCTGACGACCCGCGGCCGGCCCGACGCCCTCGCCGTGGTGGGCGCCTGGCTGCAGAGCTGGTACTGGTACGTGGTCCTCGGATTGCTCTTCGTCTACCTGCCGCTGCTGTTCCCGGACGGGCGGCTGCCGTCGCCCCGCTGGCGGCCGGTCGCCGTGCTGCCCGGTGCCGCCCTGGCAACCGCGTGCGTGCTGGGCATGCTGACCGGCACGCTGAGCGGGCAGGAGGTCGACTACCGGATCGACAACCCGATCGGCGTCGACGGTCTGGCGGCGGTCGAGGAGCTGCCCGTCTTCGCCGTCCTCAGCATCGTGCTGGCGGCCGGGATCATCGGCGCGGTAGCGGCCGTGGTCGTCCGGTTCCGGCGGTCCCGCGGCGACGAGCGGCTGCAGATGACGTGGTTCGTCTTCGCCGTGGCGCCCGCGGTGCTGGCGCCGCTGGACGGGGTCCTGCCCCTCGTCAGCGACCTCGTCTTCGCCTGGCTGCTGCTCGCCCTGCCGGTGTCGATCGCGGTCGCCGTCCTGAAGTACCGGCTCGACGGCATCGACGTCGTCCTCAACCGGACGCTGGTCTACGGCACGCTCACCGTCCTCGTCGTCGGCGGGTACGTGCTCGTCGTCGGCTACCTCGGGGCGGTCCTCCGCCGGGACGACGACCTGCTCGTCTCCCTGGTGGCGACCGGCCTGGTCGCCGTCCTCTTCGCACCGGCGCACGACCGGTTGCAACGGGCGGTGAACCGGCTGCTCTACGGCCGGCGGGCCGAGCCCTACGCCGCGCTGTCCCGGCTGGGCGAGCAGCTGGAGAGCACGCTGGCCCCGGACGCCGTCCTGCCGGCGATCGTCACCACCGTCCGGGAGTCCCTCCGCCTGCCGTACGCGGCCATCGTCCTGGGGGACGACGAGCCGGCCGTCGAGTCGGGCTCCCCGGTGCCGGACACCCGGTCGCTGCCGCTGCTGTACCGGACCGAGCAGGTGGGCGAGCTCCGGCTGGGCCTGCGCCCCGGCGAGACCGCATTTTCCTCCGCCGACCGGCGGCTGCTCTCCGACCTGGCCCGCCAGGCCGGGGTGGCCGTCTCCGCCGTGCGGCTGACCGCCGATCTGCAGCGGTCGCGGGAACGGCTGGTCACCGCACGCGAGGAGGAGCGACGCCGGCTGCGCCGCGACCTGCACGACGGGCTCGGTGCCCAGCTGGCCGGGCTCACCGTGCAGACCGGCGTGCTGCGCACCCTCATCCCCCGCGATCCGGCGCGCGCCGAGGCCCTGGCCGGGGAGCTGCGGGGTGAGCTGCGCACCGCGATCGCCGACATCCGCCGGCTGGTGCACGGCCTGCGGCCCCCCGCGCTCGACGAGCTCGGGCTGATCGGCGCCCTCCAGCGCCTCACCGAACGCTGCAGCGCCGACGGCGGTGGGCTCCGGGTGACCGTCGAGGTCGACGGCGAGCTGCCCCCGCTCCCGGCGGCGGTCGAGGTGGCGGCGTACCGGATCGTGCAGGAGGCGCTGACCAACGTCGTGCGGCACGCGGCCGCCCGCGCCTGCACCCTCCGGCTGGCGGCCGATGCCGCGGAGCTGACCGTCGAGGTGGTCGACGACGGCTCCGGTCTCCCGGCGGAGCTGGTCGCCGGCGTGGGGCTGTCGTCGATGCGCGAACGGGCAGCCGAGACCGGCGGCCGGTGCGACGTGCTGCCGGCACCGGGTAGTGGCACCCGCGTGCTCGCCCGGCTCCCGCTGACCGGAGGGGACTGACGTGGCTGCACGCGTGCTGGTGGTCGAGGACCATCCGCTGTTCCGCAAGGGTGTCCTGGCGCTGCTGGACACCGCGGCCGACGTGGAGGTCGTCGGCGTCGCGGTCTCCGGCGAGGACGCGGTGGCGCAGGCGGCGGAGCTGCGGCCCGACGTCGTCCTCATGGATCTGCAGCTGCCGGGGATGAGCGGCATCGAGGCCACCCGGGCGATCACCGCCGCCGCCCCCGACGTGCGCGTCCTGGTGCTCACCCTGTTCGAGGACGAGGACTCCGTGTTCATGGCGCTGCGGGCCGGCGCCCGCGGCTACGTCCTCAAGGACGCCGACGAGGAGGAGCTGACCGGCGCCATCCGGGCGGTGGCGCGCGGGGAGGCCATCTTCAGCCCGGTGGTGGCCGGCCGGGTGCTGGCGTTCTTCGCCCAGCCCCGCCCGGCCCCCAAGGTGTTCCCGTCGCTGACCGACCGCGAGCGGGAGATCCTGCGCCTGCTGGCCCAGGGGCATCCGAACCCGTCGATCGCCCGCGCCCTGTCGCTGAGCCCGAAGACGGTCGCCAACTACGTCTCGGCGATCTTCGCCAAGCTGCAGGTCACCGACCGGGCCGAGGCGATGATCCGCGCCCGGGAGGCGGGGCTGGGACGGTAGAGGTCAGGACGCCGGTGACGGCGTGACGTCGGCCGGAGGCAGGGGCCAGCGGGGCACGCCGGCGACGGCGCCGTCGGGCAGCCGCGCGGGGAACCGCGGCGGGCGCTTCTCCAGGAACGCGGCGACCCCCTCGGCCGAGTCCGGGCCCTCCCCCAGCTCCACCAGCGCCCGGGACTCGGCGCGGTGCGCGTCCCACGGGGACGGCGCACCGAGCATCGACCAGAGCAGCTGCCGGGCCGCACCCACCGCCACCGCGCTGGTGTTCTCGGCGATCTCGCGGGCCACCGCGTAGGCGGTGGGCAGCAGCTCGGCGTCGGGAACCACCCGGGAGACCAGCCGGCCGCGCAGCGCCTCGGCGGCGTCGAACACCCGGCCGGTGGCCACCCACTCCATCGCCTGGCTGATCCCCACCACCCGGGGCAGGAACCAGGACGACGCCGCCTCCGGCACGATCCCGACCCGGCCGAAGACGAACCCGAACCGGGCGGACTCCGCGGCGATCCGGATGTCCATCGGCAGGGTCAGCGTGGCCCCGATGCCGACCGCGGCACCGTTGACCGCGGCGATCACCGGCTTGCGGAGCGCCGCGAACGGCAGCGCCGCCACCCCGCCGGCGTCGCGGGGGAAGCCGCCGATGTCCTCGCTCAGCGGTCCGGGCGGGCGCTCGCGGGTGCGCCGGCCGGCGAAGGTGTCCAGCCCGCCGCCGAGGTCCGCGCCGGCGCAGAAGGCCCGGCCGGCGCCGGTCACCACCAGAACGCGGACGTCGTCGTCGGCGTCCGCGGCTGCCGCCACGTCGGCGAGCTCCCCGGCCATGGTCAGGGTGAAGGCGTTCATCCGGTCGGGCCGGTGCAGGGTGACCGTCGCGATCCCGTCGGCCACCTCGTAGCGCAGCTCGGTGAGGTCCGTGGTGCTCACCGCCCCAGTGCGCCGGCGACGGCGAGCCGGGCCACGGCGTCGAGGTGCTCGGACTCGTCGCCCAGCAGCAGCCGGTCGACCTTGGCCCGCCGCCAGAACAGGTGCGCGTCGTGCTCCCAGGTGAAGCCGACCCCGCCGTGCACCTGGATGAGCGTGCCGGCGGCCCGCTCGAAGGTGCTGGCAGCGCAGGCCTTGGCGGCCGAGGAGGCGAGCGGCAGCTCGGCGGGCGCGGAGTCGGCGGCCCACGCCGCCCACCAGACCAGCGAGCGGAGCTGCTCCACCCCGGCCCAGGCGTCGACCAGCATGTGCTTGACCGCCTGGTACGAGCCGATCCGCCGGCCGAAGGCCTCCCGCTCCTGGGCGTAGGCGACCCCGAGGGTCACCGCCCGGTCGGCACTCCCGAGGTCCTCGGCCGCCATGACGACGGCCGCCGCCTGGCGGGCCCGGGCCCAGAGCTCCGCGGCGTCGGAGGTGAGCACCCGGCGGGAGGTCAGCCGGACCGAGGCCAGGCCACGGGTGGCGTCCAGCGGGCGGCCGGGGACGACCTCGCCCTTCCCCACCACGAGGTCGCCGCCGTCCAGCCCGAAGAACAGCGTGGCGTCGGCCGCGTCGATCGACGGCGCGGACCCGTCCACGGAACCGTCGAGCACCGCGAAGGCCGTCGACCCGTCGGCCAGCTGCGCGGCCAGGTCGGGGGCGTCGGCCAGCAGCACGGCTGCACGCGCCGCCGTCACCAGGGACGGCGCGGCCAGCACCGCGCCGCCCTGCTCGGCGACCACCGCGAGGTCGAGGAGCGGCCGGCCGGACCCCCCGGCCGCCTCGGGCACGGTGATGCCCAGGAAACCGATCCCGGCCAGCGCCTTGCGGCCGGGCTCCAGGGTCCCGCCCTCCAGCCCGGCCCGGGCCGCCGCGGGAGAGGCGGAGCCGGTGAAGAACTCCCGCGCGCCCGCGGCGATGTCCCGCTGGTCGGTGTCGAGGTCGAAGTTCATCGCCGTCCTCCCGCGGGCCGGCCGGCCGAGAATGCAGCGGTCTTGTCGCTGCGCGGCTCCGGCGGCAGCCCGAGCACCCGCTCGCCGAGGATGTTGCGCAGCACCTGGTCGGTGCCGCCGGCGATGGCGATCCCGGGGATCCACGCCTGGGTGCGCGGCCAGCGGTCGTCGCCGTCGGAGGTGGCGGCATAGACCGCCTCGTCGCCGAGCAGCCGGACGCCGGCATCGGAGACCAGCCGCGCGGCCTCCGTGGCGGCGAGCTTGCCGGCACTGGCCTCGGGTCCCGGTATCCCGTTCTGGCTGAGCACCGTCAGCCGCCGGTAGCCGGTGTAGCGGGCAGCGAGCGCCGCCACCACGGCCCGGCCCACGGCCTGCCGGGCCAGCACCTGACGGTCGGCGGCGAGCTCCGGCAGCCGGTCCCGCGCGTGCGCCACGAGGGCCTCGACCGGCAGCCCGATGTCACCGCCGGCGCCGCCGATGGCGACCCGCTCGTTCATCAGCGTGGTGAGCGCGACCCGCCAGCCCTCGCCGGGCTCCCCCAGCCGTTCGCTGTCGGGGATGCGGACGTCGTCGAAGAAGACCTCGTTGAAGTCGGCCTGCCCGCCCATCTGGCGCAGCGGCCGCACGGTCACGCCGGGGGCGTGCATGTCGACGACGAACATCGTCAGGCCGGCGTGCTTGGGCCGCTCGGGGTCGGTGCGGGTGAGCAGGATGCCGTGGTCGGCGACGTGCGCCAGCGTCGTCCACACCTTCTGGCCGTTCACCACCCACTCGTCGCCGTCGCGGACGGCGGTGGTGCGCAGCGCGGCCAGGTCGGAGCCCGACGCCGGTTCGCTGAACAGCTGGCACCAGACGTCGTCGGCCCGCAGCAGCCGGGCCAGGTAGCGGTCGCGCTGGTCCTGGCTGCCGTGCGCGATGACGGTCGGCCCGCACATGCCGATGCCGATGTGGTTGATCAGCCCGGGCACCCGGGCGCGGGCCAGCTCCTGGGCGATGATCGCCTGCTGCACGAGCGTGCCGCCCTGCCCGCCGTACTCGCGTGGCCACGTGACCCCGACCAGCCCGGCCTCGGCGAGCACCCGCTGGGTGCGGCGCATCTCGGGCTCCTGTCGGCGCGCGTCCACCCCCTCCTGGCCCGGGGCCAGGTGGAGCAGCTCATCGGCGTGCTGCTCGAGGAGGTCGCGGACGCGGGCGCGGTAGGCGGCCTCGTCCGGGCTGTCGTCGAAGTCCACGGGCGGCACCTCTCGTCGATGAGCGGACGCGCGCAGCGTGACACCGGTCACCCGAAACGGTCAACGATGACTGTCGCCGGGGCCGCAGTCGCCCTACGCTCCGGCGGATGGTCGTCGAGCCCGCCTCGCCCGGCGGCGCCGCGCGTGCCCGCTCGCGCTCGGAGAAGACCGCCGACAGCCGGCTGCTGATCCTGGACGCGGCGGTCGCCTGCCTGGTGGAGGACGGGTACGCGGCCGCCTCGACGCTCGCCGTCCAGGCCCGGGCCGGGGTGTCCCGCGGCCGGCTGCTGCACCACTTCCCCTCCCGCGCCGAGCTCCTGGTGGCTGCGACCGCGCACCTGTCGACGACGCAGCTCTCGGAGGTCCGCCGCCGCGCCGCGACCCTCATGCACGACGAGCCGACCGGCCGGGAGCGGGTCGACCGGGCGGTCGACCTGATGTGGACGACGTTCCAGGAGCCGCCCTTCTGGGCGGCGATGGAGCTGTGGACGGCGGCCCGGACCGACCCCGACCTGCGGACGGCGCTGCGCGGGGAGGAACGCCGGCTGCGGGCGGCCATCGCGGCGGTGGCCGACGAGATCTGGGGGCCGGAGATCGCCGGCGCACCCGGCTACGCCGACCTGACCGAGCTGCTGTTCACGAGCATGCGCGGCGTGGCGCTGGTCTACGCCTTCGAGGACCGCCCGGCCGCCACCGACCCGCACCTCGGGCTCTGGAAGCGGGTCGCCGCCCGGATGCTCGCCCTCGACAGTCAGGGTTGACCGCCACCCCGGGGGCCGCGAGCATGACGCAGGTCACACCTTCGCCGGTCGCCCGAGGAGCACCCATGAGCACCGAGATCCCCGTCCTGCGCGGCCGGGGCATGACCATGAGCGACCAGTTGGCCCGGTGGAGCCGCACGCGGCCCGACGCCGCCGCGCTGCGCTTCGAGGGGACGGGGCGCAGCTACGCCCAGCTCGACGCCCGGGTCACCCGACTGGCCCGGGCGCTGCGCGCGCGGGGCGTCGGGACCGGCGACCGCGTCGCCGTGCTCGCGCTCAACGGCATGGAGACGTGGGAGGCGTACCTGGCCGGCGTCCGGCTCGGCGCGATCGTCGTCCCGGTCAACTTCCGGCTGGTGGCCGACGAGGTCACCTACGTGCTCGCCGACTCCGGCGCCGTCGCGCTGGTCGTCGACGCCCCGCTGGCCGAGGTCGCCGCGAAGGCCCGGGAGCAGGTCCCGTCGATCACGACCACGCTGGTCATCGGCGAGGACTACGAGCAGGCGCTCGCCGCGGCCGGGGACGAGCCGCTCGACGTCGTCGTCGACGAGGACGAGCCGGCGTTCATCATGTACACCTCCGGGACCACCGGCCGCCCCAAGGGCGCGGTGCTCACCCATCGCAACCTGCTGATGCACACGTTCAGCCAGATCACCACGCTCGGCTGGGACCCCGACGACCGGGTCGGCGTGCCGGGGGCGCCGCTGTTCCACATCGCCGGCCTGGCGGGCGGGCTGCCGCCGCTGCTGCTCGGCGGGACCAACGTGATCCTGCGGTCGGGCGCCTTCGACCCGGCCGCGACCCTCGACATGATGGAGCGGGAGCAGGTCTCCAGCATCTTCCTCGTGCCGGCCATGTGGGCCGCGGTCCTCGCCGTGCCCGACCTCGCCGCCCGCGACCTCTCGCACCTGCGCCGGGTCTCCTGGGGGGCGGCGCCGGCCTCCACCACGCTGCTGCGCGCGCTGATCGACGCGTTCCCGCAGGCGGAGGTGGTCACCGCGTTCGGGCAGACGGAGTGCAGCCCGGTCACCTGCCTCCTGCGCGGGGAGGACTCCGTGCGCAAGATCGGCTCGGTGGGCACCCCGATCCTCAACGTCGAGGTGCGCGTGGTCGACGACGCGATGGACGACGTCCCGCCGGGCGAGGTGGGCGAGATCGTCTACCGCAGCCCGATGGTGATGAAGGAGTACTGGAGCAAACCGGAGGAAACGTCGATCGCCTTTGCAGGTGGCTGGTTCCACTCCGGCGACCTGGTCCGCCAGGACGAGGACGGCTACTTCTACGTCGTCGACCGCAAGAAGGACATGATCATCTCCGGCGGCGAGAACATCTACTGCGCCGAGGTGGAGAACGTCCTCGCCGCGCACCCGAAGGTCGGCGAGGTGGCGCTGATCGGCGTCCCCGACACCCGCTACGGCGAGGCGCCGTTGGCCGTCGTCGCCCCGCGCGACCCAGCCGACCCGCCGACGCCGGAGGAGCTGGCGGCGTACTGCCGGGAGAAGCTGGCCCGCTACAAGAACCCGCGCGAGTACTCGGTGGTCGGGGCCCTGCCTCGCAACCCGAGCGGCAAGGTGCTCAAGACCGCGCTCCGCCAGGAGCACTCGGCCGGCTCGCTGGTCGCCGAGCCGGCGGTGTGAGCTGCGGCTGCCGGGCGACGGTGTGCGCGGATGTGCAGCAACCGCCCCCCGGGGAACTGCGCATCGGCGCACACCGTCACGCCTCAGGTCAGGGCGAGCCCGGTCGCACCAGGCCGGACTCGTAGGCCAGCACCACCGCCTGCACCCGGTCCCGCACACCCAGCTTCGCCAGCACCCGGGCGACGTGCGTCTTCACCGTGCCCTCGCCGAGCACGAGGGCGGCGGCGATCTCGGCGTTCGACAGGCCGCGCGCGACCAGCCGCAGCACCTCCTCCTCGCGCGGCGTCAGCAGGACGAGCCCGGGAGCGGCGGCCGGCGTCGTCCCGGCGCGGCCGACGAAGTCGTCGAGCAGCCGGCGCAGCAGCGCGGGAGCGAGCAGCGAGTCGCCGCTCACCGCCGACCGGACGGCGGTGACCAGCTGCTCGCGCGGCATCGACTTGAGCAGGAAGCCGGTGGCACCGGCCCGGATCGCCTCGACCAGGTGCTCGTCGGCGTCGAAGGTCGTCAGCATGACGACGGCGGTGCCGTTCCCGGGCTCGGCCGTGATCCGCCGGGCGGCCTGGATGCCGTCCAGCCGCGGCATCCGGATGTCGACCAGCGCCACGTCCGGGCGCAGTTGCCGGCACAGGGCCACCGCCTCGACGCCGTCGGCGGACTCGCCGACCACCTCCAGGTCGGCCTCGGCCTCCAGGATCATCCGCAGCCCGGCCCGGACCAGCGCCTCGTCGTCGGCCAGCAGGACGCGCACGGTCATGCCGGCGCGTGCTCCGTGGCGGGGACCGGCAGGACGGCACGGGTGCGCCAGCCCCGGCCGTCGTCCCGCGGGCCGGCCTCCACGCGGCCGTCGAACAGCGCGACCCGTTCCCGGATGCCGGCCAGGCCGAAGCCTGCGCCCGTCCGCGGGGTCGGTGCGACCCCGCCGTCGTCGGCGATCTCCACCTCCAGGGCCTGGTCGGCGTAGTGCACCCGGACGTCGATCCGGGCACCCGGTGCGTGCCGCATGGCGTTGGTGACCGACTCCTGCACGATGCGGTAGGCGGTCGCCTCCACGGCTGCCGGCAGGGGGCGGGGGCAGCCGTCCACCGCCAGCACGGCCGGGTGTCCGGCCGACCTCGCCGCCGCCACCAGCTCCTCGACGGCGGCGAGCGAGCCGGGCCGCCCGTCCGCGGGCCCACCGCCGGTGTCGTCGCGCAGCACCCGGAGCAGCCGCCGCAGGTCGTCCAGCGCCGCCCGGCCGGAGGCGAGCACGACGTCCAGCGCCCGCACCGTGGCGGGCTCCCGTCCACCGAGGCCCGCCTGCGCGGCGTCGGCGTGCAGCAGCATCAGCGTCACCGCGTGGCCGACGACGTCGTGCATCTCCCGGGCGATCCGCCGGCGTTCGGCCGCGAGCGCCGACGCCCGCGCGAGCTCCTCCTCCCGGGCGCGCTCGCGGGCCGCCATGACCTCGCGCTCGGCGGCCACCGCCCGGTCGAGGCGCTCCCGGGCCAGCCGGGCGAAGACCCAGACCACGATCGGGATCGCCGCGTTGGCGATCTCGTCGGCGACGCGGACGTCGTCGCCGACGAAGGCGTACAGCTCGATCGCCACGAGCACCGCCACCAGGCCGGCCAGGGCATCCCGCCGCCGGTCCGCGTACTGGGCGACCGAGTAGGTGACCACCAGGACGGCGACGAAGCCCGATACCGCGGGCGCGTTGCCGAGGACGGTCTGGAACGCCAGTCCGGCGGCGACGGCGACGGCCGCGGTCAGCGGGCGCAGCCGGCGGAGGACCAGGCTGCCGGTCATCACGGCGAAGGCCGCCATCTGCCAGGGCAGCCGCGCGACCGGGCCGTCGGCGAGCAGCAGCTCGGCCTGGCCGGCGAGCGTGAGCGCCACGGCCAGCAGCCCGTCGCGCGCCCACAGCGGCAGGCCTCGCCAGCGGGCTCCGGCTCCGGACATGGCCGCAGCGTAGGACCGCGGGCACCGGTACGGATCTGCCTCGCGAGCGATCCCGCGTCTGCCGTGCGGGAGATGCGGTCCGCAGCGGTTCCGTCGTCATCTCGGTCGCTCGGCAGACGACCCGGGGCCGATCCGGCGGTTGCCTGGGCGGTGCCCGGCGCGAAGGGCGCGCCGGCCCGAGGAGGACACGTCATGACCACCACCACGAGCTCCGGCGTCTCGGCGCCCCGCGCCTCCGACCGGCGCAGCCCCCTGCCCGCGCTCGCCGGCGTCGGCGCGCTGCTCGCGTTCGCGGCCGCCGCCGTCGTGTTCGGCGACCCGATGGGCGGCGCCGCCACACCCGCCGAGGCGGCGTCCGCCCTGGCGGGCGCCGACGTGACCCTCGCGGCGGTGCTCGTGGGCCTCTACGCGCTCCTGGCCATCGCCGTCGCCGGGCGGCTGGCCGTGCACCTGGCCCACCAGCGGGACGGCGCCGCCGTCCGGTTGCTGCCGCTGCTCGGTGCCGGGCACGTGCTGCTGATGACCGTGGCGACGGCGGCTCCGGCCGCGGCGGTGGCCGTCGGCACGCTGACCTTCGGCGACGGGGTGACGCCGACCGGAGCGGAGTTCGCCCTGCTGGTGATGAACCTGGCCCACCCGATGGCCGCCTGGGTGGGCCTCGGTTTCCTCGTCGCGGTCGCGGTCGCCGCGTGGACCGCCCGGGCCTCCCGGGTGCTGGTCGGTGTCAGCGCGGTGTTCGCCCTCGGCCTGGCGCTCCCGCCGGTGGGGTGGGCGGTGACCTACCTGATGGCCTTCTGGTTCGCCGGGGTCGGCATCTGGCTCTGGCGCCGCGGCTGACCCGCTCCCCGAGGGACGACGGCCGGTCAGCCGGTCCAGACCTCGGCAACCCGCTGCGCGACCGTCGCCGCCTGCGTGCGGCCGGCCCGCGCAGCGGGTTCCCGGGCCGCCGGGTCGAGGACGTTGCGGCCGATCGCCGTCCGGCTGCCCTCGTCCGGGGCGACCACGGCGACCCGCGCCAGCATGCCGCTGACCTGGGCGTCGACGCTCGCCATCGGCCCGACGCCGCGCGGGATGGGCGCGAGGACGACGAGCCGGTCGTACCCCTGCGCGAGGTCGGCGTTGGCCGCAGAGCGCATGCCGCCGTCGACGTACCGGTGGCCGTCGATGGTGACCGGCGGATAGACGCCGGGCACCGCGCAGCTGGCGGCCACCGCCTGCAGCAGCGGGACGCCGGACTCCCGGTCGAAGGGGTGGAACTCTCCGGTGGCGGCGTCGATCGCGGTGATCGTCAGTGCGCGGTCGGGCCACTCGCGGGCGACCAGCCGCGAGCCGATGACCTCCAGCCGCTCCTGCTCGGTCGGGGTGAGCCCGGCCGCCTCCGCGGCCAGCGCCAGCGCCCCCACCCGGCGGCGGAACTCCACGTCCCGGCCCCGGCTGACCAGCATCGCCCAGGCGTACCGCGCCAGGTTGCTGCGGGTCATCCGCGCGACCTTCTCCTGCGTCGGCGGCTCGAGCTGGCGGGCGTACATCTCCTCCAGCGTGGCGCCGCCGGTGAGCTGCGCCCCGACGACGGACCCGACCGACGTGCCGACGACGAGGTCGGCCGTGCCGAGGTCGACTCCCGCCTCCGCCAGCCCGGCGAGCACGCCGATCTCCCACGCGATACCGGTGATGCCCCCGCCGCCCAGGACGAGAGCGGTGCGCTGGTTGCTCATGACACCCATCCTCACAGACCCCTCGACAGGGGCTGTGAGCTGGGCCACCCTATGGCTCGAGGTCACCGACGAGAGGAAACGCATGACCACCGTGCAGTCCGCCCCGGCACCCACGACGGCAAGCTGGCCGCCGGGGCTGCCCCGGTCACTGGACTACCCGCAGGTCCCGGTGGGATCGATCCTGCGGGCGGCCGTGCGCCGGTGGGGTGACCGGACGGCGTTCCTCGACCACGACGTACCGCTGACCTTCACCGAGATGGGCGCCCGGGCGCACGCGGTGGCCGGGTGGCTGGCCGGCCACGGCATCGGGCGGGGCGACGTCGTCGCCGTGCACATCCCCAACTGCCGCCAGTACCCGTCGCTCTACTACGGGATCATGCTGGCCGGCGCCACCTTCTCCCCCACCAACCCGCTCCTCCCGGCGGCCGACCTGGCCGCCCAGCTCTCCGACGCGGGCGCGAAGGTCCTCGTCACCTGGGACCAGGTGCTGCCCTTCGTCCGCGGCGCGCTGGCCCAGACCCCGGTGCAGACCGTCGTCGTCACCGGGCAGGCGCACGTCCTCGACTTTGCGGCGCGTCTGGACGGGCTGGAGGACAGCGACGTCGACCTCGCCGAACTGCTCGCCGGCGACCCCACCGACCGGCACCTGGACGCCGGCATCGACGTGCACGCCGACCTGGCGCACCTGGCCTACACCGGCGGGACGACCGGCGTCAGCAAGGGCGTCGAGCTGCCGCACCGCCAGGTGGTCACCAACGTGCTGCAGTCGGGTTGCTGGACGTCGGGCTCGCTCCCGGTGCTCGACGAGCACGGCGACGTGACCCTGGAGCAGCAGCTGGGCGAGGACGAGTGCCCCACCCGGCTCGGCGAGGCCCGCATCATCAACCTCACCCCGTGGTTCCACGCGATGGGCGCCATCGGCTACCTCAACGGCATGGTGATGGGCGGCACCATGACCGTCATCCACATGCGGTTCGACCCGGTGAAGTACGTCGAGGACATGATCAAGCACGAGGTCACCTCGATCGGTGGCGCGCCGCCGATCTTCGTGGCCCTGCTGCAGGTGCCCGGGTTCGCCGACGCCGATCTGTCCCACGTCCGGGGCGTGTCCAGCGGCGCTGCCCCCCTGCCGGTGTCGCTGATCGAGAAGATGCGCGGACTCATGCCGAACGCCACGATCGGCGAGGGCTACGGCCTCACCGAGGTGACGATGATGGCCACCGGCGGCCCCTCGTTCCGGTCGGGCATCCGGAAGCCGGGCACGGTGGGCGTGCCGATCTTCGACACCGAGATCACCATCCGCCCGATCGGCGGCGGCGATCCGCTGCCGACCGGCGAGCGCGGCGAGATCTGCATCCGCGGCCCCCAGGTGATGCGCGGCTACGCGCACCGGCCCGAGGCCACGGCCGACGCGATCGACGCCGACGGCTGGTTCCACTCGGGCGACGTGGGCGTGCTCGACGAGGACGGCTACCTGTCGATCGTCGACCGCACCAAGGACATGCTGCTCTACAAGGGCTACAACGTCTTCCCGCGCGAGCTCGAGGAGATCCTGTTCGGCGTGCCCGGCGTCGGCGGCGCGGCGGTGGTCGGCCGGCCGGACGAGGAGGCCGGGGAGCTGCCGGTGGCCTACGTGGTGCGCAAGGACGACGCCGACGGCGCGGCGCTGACCGCCGAGGCGGTCATGGCCGCGGTCAACGACAAGGTGACGCCGTACAAGCGGCTGCGGGACGTGCGGTTCATCGACGCGATCCCGGTGTCGGCGGCCGGCAAGGTGCTCAAGCGGGAGCTCGCCGCGCGGGAGCGGGAGGCCGTCGGGGGCTGACCCGAGGCGCGCCGCCGCACCCGTTCGGGTGCGGCGGCGCGCACCCGCGCTCCCGGCTCACTATCGTCCGCGGGGTGGACGAGGAGCGGAACGGTCTGGAGACCGAGCACACCGGTGTGCAGATCGCGCACACGGAGCAGTCGCCGGTCCGCCAGGTGTGGCGCCGCGTCGCCATCGCCCTGGCCGTCCTCCTCGTCGTCGTGGTCGTGGTCTACCTGGACCGCGACGGGTACGCCGACAGCCGGGGCGACGAGATCTCGTTCCTCGACGCCACCTACTACGCGACGGTCAGCCTCTCCACGACCGGGTACGGCGACATCACCCCGGTCACCCCCGAGGCACGGCTGGTCAACGTCCTGCTGATCACGCCGTTGCGGATCATGTTCCTGATCGTCCTCATCGGAACGACCCTCGAGGCCCTCACCGCGCGCTCGCGCGAGGAGTTCCGCATCCACCGCTGGAGGTCCCGCGTGCGCCAGCACGTCATCGTGTGCGGCTACGGAACCAAGGGCCGCAGCGCGATCCGCTCGCTGCAGGCCAACGGGACGCCGCTGGAGAAGATCGTCGTCGTCGACCCCGAGCCCCGGGCGATCGACGAGGCCAACGCCGCCGGGCTCACCGGCATCGTCGGCGACGCCGGCCGCACGGACGTGCTGCGCCGGGCGGCCGTGGAGCGGGCCCGGTCGGTGATCGTCGCCGCCAACCGCGACGACGCCTCCGTGCTCATCACCCTCACGGTGCGGCAGCTCAACCCGAGCGTGCCGATCACCACCAGTGTCCGGGAGGAGGAGAACGCCAACCTGCTGCGGCAGTCCGGCGCCGACACGGTCATCACCACGTCGGCCACCTCCGGGCGGCTGCTGGGCCTGTCCACCGACGCCCCGCGGGTGGTCGCGGTGGTCGAGGACCTGGTCACCGGCGGGCAGGGCCTGGACCTCCACCAGCGCACCGTCACCACGGACGAGGTGGGCCTGGGCCCCCGTCAGCTGCGCGACATCGTGCTGTCGGTGACCCGGGGCGGGCGCACGCTGCGCTTCGACGACCCGCTGATCGGGACGCTGCAGCCGGAGGACGTGCTGGTCGTCGTGCGATCACACTGAGCTGCGGCGGCGCATCCACGTGGTCGTGGTCTCGCCGCGACCCCGCAGCTCGACCTCGCCGCCCCGGACCCAGTGGGCACGCTCCTCGGGGGCGGCCGCGAGCACGGTCGGCGCGCTGGCCACGGCACGGCCCGGGTGCTCCTTGGCCAGCTCGGTCAGGCGGGCCGCCTCGTTCACGGGATCGCCGATGACCGTGTACTCCAGCCGGCTCGCCGCGCCGACCTGACCGGCCCACACCCGGCCACAGGCCACGCCGACACCGACGTCGACCTCCCCGGCCTCCGCGACCGCGTCGCAGATCCGCCGGGCGGCGCGCAGGGCGGCGCCGGCCGGATCGGGGTGGTCGGCCGGCGCACCGAAGACGCACAGCGCGGCGTCGCCCCCGAACTTGTTCACCAGCCCGCCCTCGGCCTCGATGGTGTCGACGACGACGGCGAAGAACCGGTTGAGCAGGCCGACCATCTGCTCCGGACCGGTGCGCCGCACCAGCGACGTCGACCCGGCGATGTCGACGAACAGGGCCGCGACCGTGCGCTCCTCGCCGCCCAGCGCGACGCCGGTGGCGAGCGCCCGCTGGGCGACCGTCGTCCCGACGTGCCGGCCGAACAGGTCGCGCAGCCGCTCCCGCTCGGCCAGGCCGGCGGCCATGGAGTTGACCCCCTCCTGCAGCAGGCCGATCTCCCCGGCGTCGTCCACGACGACGTCGACGTCGTAGTGGCCCGACCCCACCTGCTGCACCGCGCGGCGCAGTTCACGCAGCGGCTGGCCGACGGCACGGGCGATGAGCAGGGTCGCCAGCGCACCGACCAGGAGGGCGACGACGACCAGGAAGACGACGACGGTCCTCCCCGGCCCGCGGGGGTTGCTCGGGTCGAGGTACAGCAGGACGACGCCGAGCATCGGGACGCCGCTGGTCAGGCCCCAGGTGAGCAGCAGGCGGATGCGGACGCCGAGAGCGAGCGCTCCCGCGGGCGGGTGCGCGGCCAGGGCTCGGGCGGTGACCGCCCGCGCGACGCGGGCGACCAGCAGGTAGGTGACGCCCGCGGTGACGATGCCGCCGAGCACCACCGCGACGCCGACGCGGGCACCCACCCGTGCGTCGGGGAACGCGACGGCGGACACGGCACCCATCAGCACCGCGCCCAGCAGCCAGACCAGCCCCGCGGTCGACGCGGTGTCCAGCGGCAGCCGCAGGGCGTGGGCCGCCTCGTCGCGGGTGGGTTCGCGGCCCGCCGTCAGCCACCGGTTGGTGACCCGCTGCCGGCGCAGCCCGGCGACCGTGGCCACCGGTAGCGCGACCGCCAGGTAGGCGGCGGCAGCCCACAGCACCTCCGCGCGGCCGGTGCGCCCGCTGCCGTCGTCGACCCCGATGAGCAGCAGGACGACGGTGCCCACGCCGATGAGGTTGGCCCCGATGACCAGCAGCACGATGACCGGCACCGCCAGCCGCCCGCTCGGCGCCCACTCCGCCCAGCCGGCCGGCCGGCGGACGTCCCCTCCGGTGCTGGCCGTGGTCACGACCGGCTCAACGAGAGGGCGACCGCCCGGAGACGGCCGTTCCTCCGATCGGGCGGCGGTGCGGTTCCCACCGGATCATGATCACCTGCGCCGGCCGAGCCGTCGTCGCGCGGCCGGGTAGGAACCCGCCGCTCAGGCGGTGCCGGGCGCGCTCGGGACCAGCCGGCTGTGCCCGCGCAGCTCGGCGAGCAGCCGGCCGTCGGCGTCCCGGGTGACCGCCACGTCGTAGATGCCGCCCCGCCCGACGACGGCGCGCTCGACCGCCGTCGCGGTGACCGCCTCGTCGGCGAATGCGGGTGCGAGGTACTCGATGGTGCAGGACCGCCCCACGGCCGGCGCGCCGTGCGAGTTGCACGCCATGGCGAAGGCGATGTCGGCGACCGCGAACAGTGCGGCGCCGTGCGCGCTGCCGTGGCCGTTGAGCATCTCCCGAGCGATCGTCATGTGCGCGGTGACGGCACCCGGGGCGACCTGGGACACGGTGATGCCGAGCGCCCGCGCCGCGGTGTCCGCAGCGAGGAACTCCCGGACGGACTGCTCGGCCACGGCCTGTGCGGTGCGGTCGGGCATCAGCTCCCCTTCGGTGGACGGCGGTGGGTGTGTCCCACGGCTGGTCAGCTGCACGGTGACGTCCGGGCCAGGATCGTCACCCGGGCCGCGCAACGCCACCTGCCGGCGCGCGGCTGCCGGTCACCCGCCGGGCGCCGGACGGAGCTCAGCGGGCGGCTGGCCCGGCAGGGCTCGCCCGAGCACCAGGGCGCCGATGCCGGCGAGCACCACCCCGATCAGCGCGACCCGCAGGCTCAGGGCGTCGGCCACGACCCCGATCAGCGGCGGGGAGAGCAGGAAGCCGATCCGCAGCAGCCAGTTGATCACCATCAGTCCCTGGCCGTGCGGCAGGCCGGGCAGCTGATCGGCGGCGTGGTAGACGGCCGGGATGAGGGTGGCGACGCCGAGCCCGGCCAGGGCGAACCCGGCCAGGGTGCTGGGCACCGACGGCAGGGCCAGCGCCACCCCGAGGCCCACCGCGGCGAGCGCACCGCCGGCCCGCGCCACCCGGCGCTCGCCGAACCGGTCGACGACGCGGTCACCGGTCAGCCGGCCCACGGTCATCGCCGCCGACAGCGCGACGAAGCCCAGTCCGGCGATGGCCGCGCCCGCCCCGAGCTCGGTGCGCAGGTAGAGGGCACTCCACGAGGCGCCGGCGTCCTCGATCAGCGCGCCGCAGGCGGCGAGCAGCCCGAGCACCGCGAGCGCCGGAAGGGCAGCCCGGCGGCGCGGGAGCTCCTGCGGCACCTCCTCGGCGACGGGCTCCGGCTCGTCCGTGCCGGGGAGGACGCCGCGGGAGATGGCCAGGGCGACCATCCCGAAGACGACGGCCGAGGCGCCGAGGTGCACGGTCAGCGGGATGCCCAGCCCGGCCGCGGCGGAGCCGAGCAGCCCACCGGTGACCGCGCCGATGCTCCAGACGCCGTGCAGCGAGTTGATGATCGAGCGGCCGTAGAGCCGCTGCACGCGCAGGCCGTGCGCGTTCTGCGCGACGTCGATGATCGCGTCGAGCGCGCCGACCACCAGGAACGCGGCGGCCAGGCCCAGCCAGTTCGGCGCCACGGAGACCGTCCACACGATCACGCCGAGCAGCGCCAGACCGTAGGAGGCGACGCGGCCCGAGCCGAACCGGCGGTTGAGCGCCGCCGACGACAGCCCGGCGAGCAGAGCACCCAGCGGCACGGCCGCCAGTGCGAGGCCCAGCGCGGTGCTGCTCAGCTCCAGCTCGGCCTTGACCGCCGGCAGCCGGGGCACGAGCCCGGCGTAGAACACGGCGTTGAGGAAGAAGCAGGCGGCCACCGCGACACGGGCACGGCGCAGCCGCGCGGGGTCGACGGTCGCAGGTATGACGGACACGGCGGGATCAGTACTTTCCGGTCAGCCGGCGAGCCGGTGGAGGGCGGAGCGGATCGCGGCGGAGTCCATCGGGTCGGTGGAGAGCGCGCTGTGCAGGACCAGGCCCTCCACCAGCGCGTCGACCTCCCGCGCGGTCACCGGGTCGAGGTGGCGCTCGAGGCTGCGGCGGCTGCGGGACATCCAGTCCTGGGTCACCGCCCGCAGCGCCGGATTGCGGGCCGCGGCGACGTAGAGCTCGACGGCGAGCACCAGGTCGCGCGGGGAGCCCAGCAGGTCGCCGGTGAGGTGCTCGACCAGCACCTCCATCGCCGCGGCCCGATCGGGCGCGGCGGCCATGCGCTCGTCGAAGCGGGCCGCGACGGTGTCGACGTGCCGGGTGAACGCCGCGGCCAGCAGGTCGGTCAGCGAGCCGAAGTGGTAGGTCAGCGACCCCAGCGGGACGTCGGCCGCCCGGGCGATCGACCGGTGCGAGGCGGCGGTGACGCCCTGGTCGGCGATGACGTCGAGCGTGGTGTCCACCAGCCGGTCCCGGCGTTCCGGGTCGTACCGGCGGGTCCGTCGCACCGGCGCGGCAGCGGCACTCACCGGCCGGACCCGTCCAGCGTGCGGACGACGCGGGCCGGGTTGCCGACGGCCACCACGTTCGCCGGCAGGTCCCGGGTGACCACCGCACCGGCGCCGACGACGGTGTCGTCCCCGATCGTCACGCCGGGCAGCACGATCGCGCCCCCGCCGAGCCAGACGTTGTCGCCGATGGTGATCGGCTCGGCCGCCTCCCACTTCGCCCGCCGCGGCTCCGGCTCGACCGGGTGGGTGGGGGTGAGCAGCTGGACGTTCGGCCCGATCTGGACGTCGTCGCCGATGGTGATCGGGGCGACGTCGAGGGCGACGAGACCGAAGTTCGCGAAGCACCGGGCACCGATGCGGATGTGGCTGCCGTAGTCGACGCGGAACGGCGGCCGGATCTCGGTGCCCTCGCCGATCGCGCCGAGCAGTTCCTCGAGCAGCTGCCTGCGCAGCGAACCCTGGCGGGAGGTCGTGACGTTGTAGGCGTCGGCAAGGTCCAGCGCCCGGGCGCCGGCCTCGGCCAGCTCCGGGTCGTCGGCGATGTAGAGATCACCGGCGAGCATGCGCTCGCGCATGGTCCGGCCGTCGTCCGCCTGGGTGCTCATAAGAACGACCGTACACAACGACGCCGGTGCTCGTGGCGCCGGCCGGGGCGCGTGGTGCAGCCGGCCCCCAGGTCAGACGTCCCGGCGCAGATCCTCGGTGCGGTCCTCGACGGCGCCGTGGCGCAGCAGGCTGGCGATGGCCAGGCCGAGACCGCCCCAGATCACGACCATCGCCACCACCATCATCACGATCGCGGCCGTGCTCATCGGCGTCCTCCCTCGTCGTGCCCGGTCCCCGGGCGGTTGTGGGGGGTCGGGTCCGTCGTGGGGGTCGCCTGCAACGGCGCCGCCGGATCGGAGCCGGGTGGCGGCCCGTCCAGGTGGGTCCCGGCGCGCCACGGCAACCGGGCGAGGAGGAAGCCGACCAGCGGCAGCGCCACGACCAGCAGCCAGCCGAAGGCCAGCAGCAGCCAGCCGGGGTAGTCCTCGTAGGGCGCGGCGAGGTCGTCCCGCAGCGCGAGGACCAGCACGACGGCCAGGCTCACCGGGGCGACGACGCTCGTCAGCACCCGCCAGCCGGCGCCGACCCGGGGACGGCCGTGGACGTTGAGGTGCTCGCCGAGGCCGGTCAGGGCCCGGATCGCCCAGGCGACGACCAGCATGCTGACCAGCGCGACGACGAGGATGCCGTACTGGTTGACGAAGTGGTCGACGACGTCGAGCACGTAGATGCCGCTCGTCGTGCTGAAGAGCACCAGGCTCAGCACTGCGGCGGGAACACCGACCATGAAGGTCGCGGTGAGGCGGCTGGTGTCGAGCTTGTCCCGGACGGCGGAGATCACGACCTCGATCACGCTGACCAGCGAGGTGATGCCGGCGATGACCAGCGAGCCGAAGAACAGGACGCCGAGGAGGGCACCGGCCGGGGCCTCGCTGATGATCGTCGGAAAGGCGATGAAGGCCAGCCCGATCCCGTCGCTGGCGACCTCGCCGACCGCGACCCCGCCGGCCTGGGCCATGAAGCCCAGGGCGGCGAACACGCCGATGCCGGCGAGCAGCTCGAAGCCGGAGTTCGAGAAGCCGACGACGAGGCCGGAGCCGATCATGTCCTCGCGACGGCCGACGTACGAGGCGTACGTGATCATGATGCCGAAGCCGATCGACAGCGAGAAGAAGATCTGGCCGAAGGCAGCGGCCCAGACGGGGGCCGAGGTGAGTGCCGACCAGTCGGGCGTGAACAGCGCGTCGAGGCCGCCGGTCGCGCCCGGCAGCAGCAGCGCCTGTACCACGAGGGCGGCGAAGGCGAGCACCAGCACCGGGATGAAGACCAGCGCGGTCGCACCGATCCCGCGCTGGACGCCGAGCGCCATGATCGCGAGAACGGCCAGCCAGACGAGCAGGAGTGGCACGAGCACCCCGGGCACCACGTCGGCGGTGACCTGGACATCCCCGGCCTGGAGGAACTCGCCGAAGAAGAACCCTTCGGGGTCGGCGCCCCATGCCTCATCGAGTGAGAAGAGGGTGTAGCGCAGCGCCCAGGCGATGACCGCCGCGTAGTAGACGGCGATGACGAAGCAGATGCCCACCTGCCACCAGCCGAGTCCCTCGGTGCCCCGGCGCAGCCGGGCGAAGGAGAGCGGTGCGGAGCCGCGGTGGCGGTGGCCGATCGCGTAGTCCAGCAGCAGGAACGGGATGCCTGCGGTCAGCAGCGCGACCAGGTAGGGCAGCAGGAAGGCGCCGCCACCGTTCTCGTAGGCGACGTAGGGGAACCGCCAGATGTTGCCGAGCCCGACGGCCGATCCGATCGCCGCGAGGATGAAGACGCGCCTGGAGCTGAACGCGCCGCGGCGGCGCTCCTCGTCAGGCTGTCCCGTCGCTCGCCCCGCCGTCGTGCTCATGCGACCTCCTGTGTCGTGATCCGCCGAGCCTGCGAGCACAGAGAGCACCGGTCGACGTCGCGCCGTTGGAGAGAGGATGGCAGGACTCCGGCGCCTCGGCTGTTCGGAGAGTCCTGGACCCCACGGTCGAGCCGTGGTTCGACGCCATGGGTATTCGTCACCTCGGCCTGGCCTCCCGACCGACCCGAACAGGGGCACGCGCACGCGGACCTCGCTGGGACGGGTCGAGACCGGGTGGCGCGGCCGGGGGTCCACCGTCAGTGCGCCGCCGAGAACTGTCGTGGCCAGGAGCACCACCTGAGTGGAGGCCGAACGCCCGTCACGGAGGTCGCCTGGCACCACACGAGACGACGAACCGCCCCGGACCTCACGGTCCGGGGCGGTTCGTCGATCTACGAAGGTCTCCACACAGTCTGCGAAGACCTCGGGGGGGTGGGGTGGAGGTGGCGGGAATCGAACCCGCGTCCTTCGACGCATCACCAGGGCTTCTCCGAGCGCAGTCTGCGGTGCCTCTGCTCGACCCCGTCGATCATGCAGACAAGTCGACGTGACGGGCCCAGTCGCTGTTCGATGTCCCGCACGTGCCCGCGACCGGCACGTGCGGTGAGTCATCTAGCTGATGCCAGGACCCGGGCCGATGACGAACCCGGACTGACAGACACGCCTAGCTACCGTCAGGCAGCGAGAGCGTAGTCAGCGCGATTGGAATCGGCGCTTGTGTTTTTTGCAACGGATGGTTAACGAGCTCATCGTTGCCTTCCTCGGCTCGCTTCCCCTGGTCACCCGACCGAAGTCGAGACCATTCACCCCCTGTGTAGTTGTACGGACAGCCTAACGGCACCCGGCCCTCAGGTGTTCCCGCCGCTCCCCCGGTCGGGTCCGCTCGCCCGGCGCAGACCGCTGGCACGCACCACCTGGCGGCCGACCGCCGCCCGCACCGACTCCGCCGACCCCACGACCCGGACCCGCCGCCGGGCCCGCGTGACGGCCGTGTACAGCAGCTCCCGGGTGAGCAGCGGTGAGGACGCCGGCGGCAGCAGCACGGCCACCTCCTCGAACTGGCTGCCCTGGCTGCGGTGCACGGTCAGCGCATGCGCCGGGCCGACCGCGGAGAGCCGGGAGAGCGGCACGAGATCGGGACCGGTCCCCCGCAGGAAGGCCGCCCGCACGCCGTCGGGAGTCCGGACGACGACGCCCGTGTCGCCGTTCCACAGCTCGTTCTCGTGGTCGTTGGCGGTGACGAGCAGCGGCAGCCCCGGCGCCCACTCCCCCGGCATGGCGCCGGTGAGCCGGCCGATCCGGTCGTTCCACGCCGAGATGCCGAACGGGCCGTGCCGGTGCGCGCACAGCAGCCGGTGCCGGCCGAGCAGCGCGAGGCACTCCGCGGCGTCCCCGCGCTCGGCCGCCGCGCGCATCTCCCCGGCCACCGTGCCGATCCGCTCCTCCACCGCGCCGGTGCCGGCGTCGAGCGCGAGCCCCTCTCCCGTGTCGAGCAGGTCGAGGACGCGGTCGGCGTCCCCTGTGCGCACCGCCTCCGCCAGGCCGGCGATGGCGGGGCCGTAGCGCTGGGACACCCGCAGCCGGACGACGCCGTTGCGCAGCTGCCGGCGCGCCTCGTCGTCCAGGTCGGCGCCGTCGTCGGCCGCCTCCGCGGGCACCGTCGCCGCGGCATCCGGCGGCGCCGGGCGGTGGACCAGATCGCTGAGGACGGCGCCGGCGTCGACCGGCGTGAGCTGGTCGGGGTCGCCGACGAGCACGAGCCGCGTGGTCGGCCGGAGCGCCTCCAGCAGCCGCGCCATCATCGTCAGCGAGACCATCGACGACTCGTCCACGACCACCACGTCGAAGGGCAGCCGGTTGGTGGCGTCGTGCCGGAACCGGCTGCGACTGTCGGGCCGCCAGCCCAGCAGCCGGTGCAGCGTGGATGCGGTGAGGTCCAGCGGCAGGCCCACGGCGGCCGCCTGCTCCAGCACCGACTCCTGCAGCCGGGCGGCGGCCTTGCCGGTGGGCGCGGCCAGCGCGATGCGGGGCCGCGGGCCGGGCTGGTCGAGCAGCACCTTGAGCAGCCGGGCGACGGTGTGCGTCTTGCCGGTGCCCGGCCCGCCGGTGATCACGCTGACCCACCGGCCGGCGACCACGGCCGTCGCCAGCCGCTGCAGGTCCGGCGCGGCGCCGTCGAACAGCGCCGGCAGCGCGGTGAGGTCCACCGGTGGCGCCGGCCGGGCAGCGCGCTCGTCGAGCTCCCGGCGGACCAGCTGCTCCTGCTGCCAGTAGCGGTCCAGGTAGAGCAGGCCGTCGACCAGGCGCAGCGGCCGCCACGGGGCGTCGGCGCCGACGGCGACCACGGGGCTGTCGGTGAGCGCCGTCCAGTCCTGCGGCCAGACGAGGTCGACCGGAGGCGCGTCCTCGTCGGGTACCACCGACTCGGCGACGGTGGCCAGCTCCACGCACACCGAGCCGGCGCGCACACCGCGCACCGCCAGCGCCGCGGCCAGCAGCACGGTCTCCCGCTGCTCGCCGCCCAGCCGCGCGAGTCGCAGGGCGACGTGCACGTCGGCGGCCGTCAGCACACCGGCCTCGGCGAACTCCCGCAGCAGCCCCTCGACCCGGACCGGGATCACGGCCGTCCTGCCAGCAGGTCGGACAGCTCGGGCACCAGACCGGGCGGCGGGGTCCACGAGAACACCCCGGCCCCGGCGGGGGTTGCCGGGCCGGCCATGCCGCGCACGAACAGGTAGAGCACCGGCCCGAGATGCCGCTCGGGGTCGTAGCCGGGCAGCCGCCAGCGCAGGTAGCGGTGCAGCGCGACGCAGTAGAGCAGGGCCTGCAGCACGTAGTGGGCGCGCTGCATCTCCTCGGCCATCGCCGCGGGCCGGTAGTGCCACGTGCTGAGCGGCTCGGTGTCGAGCCGGTTGGTCTTGTAGTCGACGACGGCGAAGACCGGCCCGGGCAGCCGGAGGACGGCGTCGATGCTGCCGGTGAGGAAGCCGCGCAGCGCCTGCGGCTCGAGGCCGGCCAGCAGGTCCGCGTATCCGGCCAGGGGGCCCAGGTCGTACCGCCGGAGCAGCGCGACGACGTCGGCCAGCGTGGCGTGCGGCACGGCGGCGTCCCCGCCGGCCAGCGGGAGCTCGAAGTCCAGCTCGGCGAGCCGGTCGGTCGCCGCCACGGCGGACAGCGACAGCCCGAACTCGCCGAGCGGGGTGGTCAGCACCGGCCGCAGCCCGTCGGCGAGCGCCTCGGCCGCCACCCCGGGCACCAGGTGGCGGGCGACCGCGTCGGCGCACCGCTCGTCCAGGGCGGCCGGGTCGAGGTCCTCCAGGACGGCGTGCACCAGCGTGCCGAAGGCCGCGCCACCGGGCAGGGCGCTCAGCGGCGACGGCAGCGCGTCCGCGGGCGGTGCCTCCGGAACGGGCACCTCCGCATCGCGCTCGTCGTCGGTGACCGGTTCGTCGGGTTCGCTGGCCAGGTGCTGCTCGTGCGCCGCGTCGTGCGCGCTGCGGGTGAGCGCGCTGTAGGACGTGCGCCGCCAGTCGTCGTCGAGCGTGCGCGTGAACCGGCTGACCGAGAGCTCGGGCGCGGGCGGCGCCGGCGGCTCCCAGCGCGGTACCGGGCGCCGGGCCACCTCCGCGACCTCGATCCCCCCGCCCGACCGCGCGGCCAGCACGTCGAGGGCAGCCGCCACGTCGTCGTCACCGGGGGGCTGCACCCGTGCGGGCGGCTCGGCGCCCGCACCCGCCGCTCCGAACAGCAGCCGGTGCAGGGGTGCAGCGGTGGTGTTGCCGCTCGGCGCCCAGTGTGCGACCACCTGGCAGCGGGCCCGCGTCAGCGCCACGTAGAGCAGCCGGAGGTCCTCACCGGACTCCTCGGCCTCGTGCCGCGCTCGCGCCGGCGCGTACCCGGCGCCACCCGGTCCGCCGACGTCGAGCACCCGCCGCCCCTGCTCGTCGTGCAGCCGGAGCACCTGCGGCTCGTCGGGCACCCACCGGTCCCAGGCGAACGGCACGTAGACGACGGGGAACTCCAGCCCCTTGCTGACGTGCACGGTCATGACCTGGACCGCGGCGGCGTCGGACTCCAGGCGCCGGCTGCGCTCGTCGGCGCCTTCCACCGACGACTGGGCGATCCGCCGGCGCAGCCACTCCACCAGGGCGGTGAGCCCCAGCGACTCCCGCTGCGCGGCGGCGTGCAGCACCTGGCCGATGTGCCGCAGGTCGGTCAGCACCCGCTCGCCGTCCGGTCGCGCGAGCACCCGCTCGGGCAGGCCCTCCTCGGCGGTGAGCACCTCGAGGAAGGCGGCCACGCCGCGGTCGGCCAGCAGGTCCGCCCACCGGCGCAGTCGCGGGCCGAGCCGGTCGGCGAGCTCGTCGCCGGCCGCGTCGAGGGTCTGCTCGTCGTGGCCGAGGAAGACCGAGAGCGCAGCCGAGCGCACCCGCCCGGCCCGATGCGGCTGCTCCACGGCCTCCAGCAGCCGGAGCCACGACCGTGCGCTGGGGGTGGCGAAGACGCTGCCGCCGCCGGCGAACACCGCCGGCACCCGGCGCGGCCGAGGGTCTCCCGCACCAGGGAGCCCTGGGCGTTGGTGCGCACGAGCACCGCGACGTCGCCCGGCTGGACCGCCCGCCCCGCGTACTCGGCATCCCCCGACAGCAGGTCGACGATGTCCGCTGCGACGTCGCAGGCGACGGCGTCCCGCAGCCGGCCGACCGCCGGCACCCCCCGCCACAGCCGGCCGTGGCCGGTGCGCGGCAGCCGACGCAGCCGCAGCGGCGCGCCCGCACCGGTCAACCGCGACCGGCCGTGGGCCGCCTCGACCGGCCGCACGACGATGCGCTCGTGCCCGAGCGCCGCCCCGCCGAACACCAGGTCCAGTGCCTCGATCAGCGGGGCGTCGCTGCGCCAGTTGGTGCCCAGGGTCGCCTCGGTGGTCGCCTCCGCGGCCGCGGCCAGGTAGGTGGTCACGTCCCCGCCGCGGAAGGCGTAGATGGCCTGCTTCGGATCGCCGATCAGCACCAGCGTCGTGCGGCCGTGGAAGGCACGGTCGAGGATCTCCCACTGCACCGGGTCGGTGTCCTGGAACTCGTCGACCATGACCACGCGGTAGCGGGCGGCCACCCGCTCGCAGGCCGCGGCGCCCGAAGCCGGGTGCGCGAGGGCGTCGCGGAGCAACGACAGCCAGTCGTCGTAGTCCACCAGCCCGACCAGGCGCTTGCGCCGCTCCGCCTCGCGTCGGACCGCCTGCGCGGCGCGGCGCCGCCGGCCGGGGTCGCCGTCGTCCGACAGCGGCCACAGCTCCGCCTGCCGGTCGCTGCCCACGGCCTGCCGGCCGAGCTGGAGCAGCTCGGCATGGGTGAGGAACGGCGGATCGGGCGCGCCGGCGAAGGTGCGCAGGTACAGGTCGTCGACCACCTCCCGCACGAGGTCGTCGATGTCCTCGACGAAGGCGGCGGCGGGATCGGCGTCGGCGGCCATGCCGAGCCCGGCCAGCATCCGGGAGCAGAACGAGTGGGTGGTGGCGATCGTCGCCTCGTCGAAGCCGGCCAGCGCCCGGGCCAGCCGCTCCCGTCGTCGCTGCACCTCCTCCGGAGGCGCGTCCGCGAGCAGCTGCAGCACCGCGTCGCGCTCGTCCACCCGCGCTGCGGCCGGGTCCCGCAGGCCGCGCTCCGCGGAGACCAGCCGCTCGCGCACCCGGTCGCGCAGCTCGCGGGAGGCGGCGTTGCCGAAGGTGACCAGCATGATCTCGGAGAGGTCGGCCGCGCCCTCGGCCACGTAGCGGGCCGTGAGGGCGGCGATGGTGAAGGTCTTGCCGGTGCCGGCGCTGGCCTCCAGGACGGTGGTGCCCGTCGGCAGCGGGCCGCAGACGTCGAAGGCCTTCACGAGAACTGCTCCGCGGCCCGGACCGGCGCCCACAACCGGCAGGCCAGCGCGCCGAACCGGGTGGTCTCCCCCGCCCACCGCTCCCCGTCGCCGGGAACCGCGGCGAGCAGCCCGTCGAACGCCGGCCGGTCGCCCCACACGTGCTGGTGGGAGCGGTCGTCCCGCTCCCCGCCCGGGTCGCGGTTCCACTCCTTGCGCGCGGCGTCCAGTGCCTGCTCCGGGGAGTTGCCGCCCAGCCGCCCCCCGGCATAGGCCCAGGAGGTCTTCACCGGGAGCGGCAGCGGCTCGCACATCCCGCGGTCGTACAGGTCGACGAGGTCGGCCAGAGCCGTTCCCGGGTCGGCGGGGGCGGTGATCGTCGACGTCCGCGCCCGGCTGCCCGACCGGCCGACGGTGACCGCCCGGCCGGCGCCCTCGGCGGCCGCCAGCGCCAGGGCGAGCACCCACGCCCGCGCCCGGTGCTTGGCCGACAGGCTCGAGTAGGTGACGGTCACGACTGCGCCGTCGCGCACCCCGTTGACCGTGCCGGAGAGCTCCCGGCCACCCAGGTCCAGGCGGACGTCGACCGTGCGGGGGCTGGCTGCGACGACCGGCCGCCCGACCGCGACGAGTGCGTCCACCCGCCCACCGACCCGCTGCAGCACCTGCTCACCCAGCCCCCGCGGTGGCAGCGTGCCGCGCAGCCACTCCGCCCGCCGGGCCTCCTCGGGCGAGGCGCCCCGCAGCCCGGCGGCGAGCAGCCGCTCGCCCACCGCCCACTCCTGCAGGGGGTCGAGGGTGGCGGCCAGGGCGTCGTCCACCTCGTCGTCCTCGCCGGGCAGCGTGATCCGGAGCCGCTGCCGCAGGTAGGCCCGGACCGGGTGCTCGACGAACGCGACCAGGTCGTCCAGGGCCACCGGGCCGGTGCGCGGGCCGAGCGGCCGGCGGTCGGGCTCGGGGCGGCGCGGCTGCACGGAGCGCCGGGCACCGGCGAGGCTCACCGGGTCGAAGCTGGCCGGCCGGGCGCCGGTGAAGCAGCGGACGTCGTAGGGCTGCAGCGGGTGCCGGGTGACGACGCCGGACCGGGCGCCGGGCGCCATCGCGTCGAGCACGTCGAGCAGCTCCCCCAGCGGAACGGCGGGTGGGCGGAGCGCACCGCTGACCGGGTCGTTCCCGGTGTAGAGGACGACCACCCGTTCGCCCGCGGCCATCAGGGCGTCGAGCAGCAGTTGGCGGTCCTCGCTGCGCACGTCGCGCTCCCCCACGCAGGGATCGCGGGCCAGCACGTCGTCGCCGTCCATCCCCGCCGTCCGTGGGAAGACCCCGTCGTCCAGGCCCAGCAGCACGACGACGCGGTGCGGCACCGACCGCATCGGCACCAGGGTGCAGACGGTGAGGTTGCCGGTGCGGAAGTTGGCCCGGGTGGGCCGGCCGCGGAGCCGGTCGGCGAGCAGCGCGCGGACGTCCGCCAGCCGGATCGGCGCACCTCCGCCCTCCGCCGCGTCGGCGAGTTCGCGGCGGGCCTGGGCCAGCTGCCAGGCATCGGCGGGATCGGTCTCGGTGAGCGAGTCCAGCGCGGCCGCCAGCGTGCCGATCCAGTGGCCGGCCGGGTGCTCGCCGTCCAGCGCCTCGAGCACGTCGGCGAGCCGGTCGAGCAGTTCGGCGAGCCGCCCGGTGAGGTCGATGTCGCTGCTGTCGACGTCGTCGAGCGGCAGCGCCCGGTCCAGCCACACCGGCTCGTCCTCGGAGGTCGTCACCCCCAGCAGCAGCCGGTCCAGCCCCGCCTGCCAGGTGTTCTGGACGATGCGTTCCAGGCCGTAGGGCCGCCGGGTGCTGGGATCGACGCCCCACCGCACGCCGGACTGCGCGACCCAGCCACGGATGCGCTCCAGCTCCTCGTCGGTGAACCCGAACCGGCGCCGCACCCCCGGGGTGGCGGCCAGGTCGAGGACCTGGCTGGCGGTGACCCGGCCCTGCGCGAGATCGAGCAGGGCCGCGACGGTGTCGAGCAGCGGGTTCGTCGCACGCAGGCTCCGGTCGGCCAGCCGGACCCGCAGCGCGCCGCCGGGGTGGGGCAGGTCGGGGCCGAGACCGAACGTCGCCGACACCAGGGGCGCAAAGCTCTCCACGTCGGGGCACATGACCAGCACGTCGCGGGGTTCGAGGGTCGGATCGTCCTCGAACAGGCGCAGGAGCAACTCCCGCAGCACCTCCACCTGGCGGGCCGGGCCGTGGCAGGCGTGCACCCGCAGGCTGTCGTCGAGCTCGGCCGCGCCCGGTGCCACGTCGTCGCGCAGGTCAGCCTGCAGGCGGCCCAGCAGCGTCGCGGGGCGCGCGGCGTCCGGGTGGTGCTCGCCCTCGTGCGGGGGCAGGCGCAGCTGCAGCTCGCGGACGTCGCGCGCGAGGCTGCGCAGCAGCGGGTGGCGCGGCAGCGTCACGGTGTCGTCGTCGCGGCGTCGCCCGGCGGTCCGACCGTCCAGACGCCGCCACAGCACCGGGCTCGGGTGCGGCAACCAGAGGTGGACGTCGCGGTGCGCGGCGAGGGCGTCGAGGACCGCCAGGCCGTCGGCGGCCAGCCGGGTGGGCCCGAAGACGCTGATCCGGTCGGGTAGGGCGGACAGCGCCGGATCGGTGCGCAGGGCGGCGCAGTCGGCCGCCAGCCGCTCGGCCGGGCTGGCGCCGAGGCGGTCGCGCAGCGTGCGCCACAGCTCCGCCTGCCACGTCAGGTCGGCCGGCAACGAGCCCTGCCCGTCGGTGTCCCGGCCCGAGGCCCAGTCCCGCAGCATCTGCGGGCGGTGCGCCCCGTAGGAGCGGAACAACCCGGCCAGGCGCGCGGCGGCGGCCCAGCGGCGACCGCGACGGTGGTCGTCGTCGCCGTGCCCGAGGTGCTGGGCGAGCACCGCGCACCACGGCTCGCCGAGGGATGCGTCGATGACCTCGAGCAGCGGCCAGACGGGGTCGGCCCAGGGATCATCACGGAGACCCGCCCCGCGAGCGGCGGTCAGCGCCTCGTCGACCAGCCGGCCGACCGGGGGGAACAGGATGCCGGAGCAGACGCCGTCGCCGGCCGCTCCCGCGCCGAGCGCGGTCGAGAGGCGCTGCGCGAGCCACCGCTCCACGCCCTTCGCCGGTACCGCGACGACCTCGGCCGCGAACGGGTCGGCGAGCGGCCTCGCCAGCACGTCCGCCAGACCGTCGGCGAGACGTGCCGTCCGTTCGGCTCGGTGGATGTGCAGCACCCGGCCTGTCTACCGGACGCCGGTGACAGAACCGCGCAGCGGACGGAGCCGGGCGCCGGCGGCGCTCAGATCCAGTCGCGGCGCTTGAAGACCAGGTACAGCGTGAGGCTCACCCCGGCCATCAGCACCAGCGCGAACGGGTAGCCCCACCACTCGTCGAGCTCGGGCATGTGGTCGAAGTTCATGCCGTAGACGCCGCCCACCAGACTGGGCGCGAACAGGATGGCCGCCCAGGCCGAGATCTTCTTGACCTCCTCGCCCTGGGCGATGCTCGTCTCGGTCAGCTCGCGGATCTCCTCGTTCTGCCGCTGCGCCACCAGGGTCGCGTTGACGGTGAGGATGTCGCGCAGCTGCAGCCGGAAGCCCTCGACCCGCTCGTTCACCTGCACCACGTGGTCGGCGACGTCGCGCAGGTAGCTGCGGAGTTCCTCGTCGACGCCGTACTTGTCGAAGCCCGCGGTGATCGCCGCCAGGATCCCGGTCAGGGGCCGCGCGGCCCGCTGGAACTCCAGCACCTCCTGCGACAGCTCGTAGATGCGCCGGGAGACGCCCGGGTCGCCACCGAAGACCTGGGTCTCGATCTCGTCGATGTCGTTGGCCAGCCCGTCGACCACCGGCCGGTACCCGTCGACGACCGCATCCAGCGTCGCGTAGAGCACGGCCTCGCTGCCCTTGGCCAGCAGCGCCGGGTCGCTCTCCAGCCGGCGGCGCACCCGGGAGAGGTCGGGCGACTCGCTGTGCCGGACGGTGATGGCGAAGTCCGTCCCGAGGAACAGGTGGAGCTCGCCGAACTCGACCTCCTCGGCCGCGTCCAGGTACCGCGCCGCCTTGAGGACGACGAAGAGCGTGCTGCCGTAGCGCTCGAACTTCGGCCGCTGGTGGGCCTTGATCGCGTCCTCGACCGCCAGCTCGGGCAGGTCGAACAGCTCCGCCACCGATCCCAGATCGCCGGGCTCCGGCCGGTAGAGCCCCAGCCACGCCAGCCGGCCCTCGCCCTCGGTCAGCTCCCGCCGGCTCTCCTCCGCCGATCCCGGGGTCGCCACCCGGCGGCCGTCGGAGTAGACGGCGTTGTCGATGATCCGGGAGGGCCGCTCGGGTGCCGGTTCGACCGGGCGGCGGGCAGGCGCGAACGGCTCGGCCCGCGGGCGGCGGGTGAGGGTGGAGAGGGCGGTCAACGGCGCGAGACGGCGCTCGGACATGACGGGCTCCCGGGGCGAGGGGACGGCGGTGGACACCGGAGCGGTCCTCGCACGCCCGAGCCGGGTCTCGGCCCCTGGAGGTCCCGCCGCGAGATGTGAGCGGCGGGGGGCAGGGGAACCTTCGTCAGGCGGTGAGGACCTCGGGATCGGTACTCGGAGGCTCGCTGCGCACCGCGTCCTCCTCCCGGTCCGGCCGCCACCTCGCGCCACGGCCGTCGTCCATGGTCGCACGCTGCTCGCCCTGCCCCAGGGGTGTCGTCGCCCACAGGGGTGAGGCCGAGCGGGGACCTAATACCCCGGCCGCCAACGTTCCCCCTGCCGATGCGGCGCGGGCAGCGGCCCTGGGGTGTCCCTGAGCGGCCCCTTCCGGCAGCCGAACAGTGTGCGCGGACGGGCAGTTTCAGGATTGAGAACTGCCCGTTTGCGCACATCGTTCCGTCGGCGCCCGTCACCAACCTCCGTGGTCAGTACACCTAGCCGGCGACCTCGCCGGCAGGGGGCGGGACCTCCAGTGCGACGAGGAACCGCGACACCATGGCGTAGCCCGCGACGGTGGCCACGAGCTCGACGACCTGGCGGTCGTCGAGGTGCTCGCGCAGCGCGGCGAACACGGCATCGGGAACAGCCACCGTGCGGGTGGAGGCATCGGCGAACACGAGGACGGCGGACTGCATCGCGGACCAGGCGTCCCCGGCCGGGTCCGTCCGGCGCAGCAGCTCGAGCTGGACGTCGGTGAGACCGGCCCGCCGGCCGATCGGCTCGTGGGCCGCCCACTCGAAGTCGGCGTCGTTCAGGACCGCCACCCGGAGGATGACCAGCTCCCGGAGGTCGCCGGGCAGCGTCGAGGAGCGCAGCGCGCCGAGGAGCGCGTTCCACCCCTCGGCCACGGGCGGGCTGTGCAGCAGCAGCCGGTCGAGTGCGCTGAGCCGCCCGCCGCGCCGAGCGCGCATGAGGTCGGCGACGGCGCCGTCCTCGGCGGCCAGCGGCAGGCGCGGGGTGCCGTTGTCGGTCATCGCGAGGTCAGCGACCGAAGATGCCCTGGCCGAACGCGCCGTTCGCGGTGATGGCGCGGGACAGCCCCTTGCCCAGCTCGACGACCCGCGCCGTCTTCTCCGCGCCCAGGGACAGCCACGGGTCGGCGGCCAGCGCGTCGGTCTGCATCTCGATCCGCGCGCGCAGTTCGGCGCCCTCCTCGGTCAGCCCGGCGTCGTCGAGCAGCCCGCGGTCGGCCAGCGCGGCACACGCTGCCTCCCACTGCTCGTCCTTCCAGCCGCGGGTCGCCTTGGCCGCGGCCACGGTGAAGCCGCGGCCGGTGGCGCAGTGGGTGACCAGCGCCTCGATACCGGTGAGCCCGGCGTGCACCAGGACGGCGACGTGCCCGTCGCCCCGGTGCTCGCGCAGCAGCGACGCGCCGTGCCACACGGCCAGCAGCGGCTCCTCCGGCCACGCCAGATCGGCGTGACCGGCGTAGATCGGGCGGCCCTCCGCGCTGAGACCGGCGCAGGCCTCCCGCAGCAGCCCGGCCAGCTCCGCGACCTCGGAGGAGGCGGCCGCCTCCTCGCCCAGCAGCCGGGTGAGGGACGCGCGGGCGGCGGCGAGGCGGGCGGCGAGCACCTGCTCCGGCGTGGCCAGCGTCCAGGCCCGCGGGATCATGTGCGCGACCAGCGAGGGCGCGAAGTTGTAGAAGGTCGCGGTCACCACCCCCGCACCGACGGCGCCCATCGGGGCGGCGCGGCCGGCGAAGTACGCCATCCGACCAGGACGCAGCCCCAGCGCGCTGAGGTACTCGTCCTGCTCCGGCGCGAAGTACAGCTGCGAGTGCAGCGGGTCGATCGCGCGGTGGGCGCGGCCGACGAGGGCGGGATCGAACGCGGGCGCGGGCTGATCGACGCTGACCATGGCCGGACCCTAGCGACTCGTCATGGGCGACCGCGCCACCGACCACGCGACGCTCGTGCGCACCGCGCCGAACCCGAGGCGCTCGTAGAGCCGCAGCGCCCCGGTGACGTTGTCGCTGTCGACGTCGAGAGCCGAGGTGCGGCACCCGTCCGCGGCGGCCTTCCGCAGCGCCTCGAAGATGGTCGCCGCCGCGATCCCACGGCCCCGGGCCACCGGCAGGACGCCGATCTGGCCGAGCACCACCTCGCGGTAACCGCGCGCCCGCGTGTCGGACTCGTAGACGTAGGCGAGGACGTAGCCGAGGACGGCGCCGTCGGCCACGGCCAGCACCGACAGGTCCGGCCGGAACGAGCGCTGCCCGGTGAACAGCGCCTGCCACGACGCCGCGTCGCGCTCGCTCGACCCGTGGTGCGCGGTGAACGACGCGTTGTGCGCGTGCCGGACCTCCTCGTCGCGGTCCGACGTGAACGGCACCAGCTCCACACCCGGGACCGGATCCAGTGCGGGCAGGTCGGTGAGCTGCCGCTCCATCACGCGGTACCAGCGCTCGGCCGCCAGCCCCCGGCGCTCGACCAGCCGCTCGAGCTGCGGCTGGGTGCCGAGCACGCGCGCCACCAGACGGGCCGGGGCCTCGGGGTGCCGTTCGGCGTGCACCTCCGCGCCGCGGGCCAGCTCCCAGTCCAGCAGCGCGGCGCCGATGCCGTGACCGCGGTGATCCGGGTGCACCCGGCCGTCGAGGTTGATCCGGAAGACGTCGCGGAACGTGGCGCTGGCGAAGACGATGGCGTACCCGGCCAGGGTGCCGCCGGCGTCGAGGACGGCGACCCCGTCTCGGGCCGGGTCGACGCCCCACCCGGTCCACTCGTCGGCGACGTCATCGGCGTCCGGGTACTCGCCGGTGTCGTCGACCTGCTCGGCGGCAGCGAGCAGGGCGGCGACGGCAGCGACGTCGTCGGCGGTGAGCGGGCGCCCGGTGAGACCCTCGGGCAGCGCGAGGAGATCGGCCACGGGCGCCGAGGCTAGAGAAACGCCCGCTGCCCGGCCATCCGATTTCAGGTACGGGCGAACAGGCAGAAAGGGTGACCGGCCGGGTCGGCGTAGGTCCGCACGTCCTCGTGCGGGTCGGTGTAGGCGTTGAGCAAGCGCGCGCCGGCTGCCTCTGCCACCGCCGACGCCGCGGCCAGGTCCTCGACCTGGAAGTCGAGGTGCATCTGCATCTGCTGGGTGCCCGGCTCCGGCGGCCACACCGGGGGCACGTGGCCCTCCTCCCGCTGGAAGGAGAGGCCGGGACCGCCGTCCTCCGGCCGCAGGGTGGCCCACGCGGTCTCGTCGTCCCCGATCGGCCAGCCCAGCAACCGCTGGTAGAAGCGGGCCAGCCCGCGTGGGTCGGGGGTGCCGAGGACGGGCGCGGCGAGGCGGATGCCGGGTATCACACCTCGATGGTGAACAGCCGGGCCCCGTTGTGCCACAGGACGGCGCGCAGCCAGTCCTCGCCGAGGTCGAGCCGGTGCAGCGCCTGCAACTGGTGGGCGTAGGGGTACGGGATCGACGGGAAGTCGCTGCCCAGGACCACCTTCTCCTGCAGTGCCGCCAGCCGCGGCCGGTCGGCCGGGTCGAAGGGCATCAGCCGCTCGGTGAAGTCGGTGGCGAACATCGTGGTGTCCAGGTGCACCCGCTCGTAGCGCTCGGCGAGGTCCAGGAACTCCCGGTACTCCGGCATGCCGAGGTGGGCGATCACCAGCTGCAGCCGCGGGTAGCGCTCGAGCAGACCTTCCATCGGCTCCGGCCCGGTGTGCTCACCGGCCAGGGGACCGGAGCCGCAGTGGATGACGACCGGGGTGCCCGTCTCCTCCAGGTGCGCCCAGACGTCGTCGAGCAGGCGGTCGCGCGGATCGAACGCGCCCACCTGAACGTGCACCTTGAACACCCGCGTGCCGCCGTCCAGTGCCTGGGCGACGTAGTCGGCCGCCCCCGGCTCGGGGAAGAACGTGGCCGAGCGCAGCACCTGCGGGCGGCCGGCCGCGAACGCGTGCGACCACTCGTTCAGCCAGGCCGCCATCCCGGCCTTGTGCGGGTACGGCAGCGTCGGGAACGCGCGGACGCCGAGCCGGTCGAGGACGGCGAGCCGCTCCTCCTCCGGCAGCCGGTAGGTGACCGGCCAGTCCGAGCCGTAGTGGGTCCCCGCTGCCTCGAAGTACTGCCAGACCTTCGCCTGCACGCGCTCGGGCAGGAAGTGCACGTGCACGTCGACCAGCCCGGGCAGGCCCAGCTCCCGCCAGTACCGCGGGACGTCGGCGTCGTCGGCCGGCGGTTGCACGCTCACGGGACCGTGACGACGACCTTGCCGCGGACGTGCCCGCCGGCCACCAGTTCGTGCGCCTGGGCCGTCTGCGCCAGCGGGAACGCCTTGGCGATCGCCACCCGCAGCTGACCGGCGTCAGCCATGCGGGCCAGCTCCTCCAGGTCGTGCCGCTCGGGCCGCACGAAGACGTACCGACCGCCCATGCCGTTGACCGACGGGTCGACCACGCTGGCGATGCGCGAGACGTCGCGTACCTGCGCCGGGGCGTCGGCCAGCGAGTTCCCACCGTTGAGGTCGAGGACGGCGTCCACCTTCTCCGACAGCTGTCCGCTGATCGGGCCGGCGTTGTAGTCCAGCACCTCGGCGCACCCGGCGTCGGTCAGGAAGCCGTGGTTGCGCGGGCTGGCGGTGCCGATGACCTGCGCACCGAGCGCGACGGCGATCTGCACGGCGAAGAACCCGACGCCACCCGCCGCCCGGTGCACCAGCACGCGGTCGCCCTCCCCCACGGCGAGCGCCTCGGTGAGCGCCTGGTAAGCGGTGAGCCCGGCCAGCGGCACCGCGCCGGCCTCGGCGAACGACAGCGAACCGGGCTTGTGCGCGACGCACCGCTGCGGGGCGGGCACCAGCTCGGCCGCCGTCCCCCACTGCACGTCGTCGCGCCGCAGGTAGCCGAACACCTCGTCGCCCGGGGCGAAGTCGACGACGGCGGGGCCGACGGCCTCGACGACCCCGGCGAGGTCCCAGCCCGGGACGATCGGGAAGTGGTGCGGGAAGAACCCGGCCAGGGCCCCCTCGCGGATGCCGATGTCCACCGGGTTGACGCCCGCCGCGCGCGTGCGGACGAGCACGGTGTCCGGGCCGACCGGGGGGTCGGGCAGGTCGTCGCGCAACTGGAGCACGTCGACGCCGCCGAACCGGTCGTAGGCGATGCCTCTCACCGGCGTCCCTTCACGTAGCGGCCGAAGGCCTTTTGGATCTCCCGGCGCGAGTCGCGCTCGGCGAGGTCGTGCCGCTTGTCGTAGGACTTCTTGCCCTTCGCCAGCGCGAGGGTGGCCTTGACCTTGCCGTCCTTGAAGTACAGGTCGAGCGGGACGAGGGTGAGCCCGCCCTCCTTGGTCTTGCCCAGCAGCTTGTCGATCTCGCTGCGGTGCATGAGCACCTTCCGCTTGCGGCGCGGGGCGTGGTTGGTCCAGGTGCCCTGCGTGTACTCGGGGATGTGCACATGCTGCAGCCACACCTCGCCGTCGTCGATGGAGGCGAAGCCGTCCACGAGGGAGGCCCGGCCGGCACGCAGGCTCTTCACCTCGGTGCCGGTGAGCACGAGACCCACCTCGTAGGTGTCGAGGATCGAGTAGTCGTGCCGCGCCTTCTTGTTCTGGGCGATGAACTTCCGCCCCTGTTCCCGCGGCATGGGAAGAGGTTATGCCACATCCTCACCCAGGCCGCCCCGCGAGGCGGTTCGAGGAGTGGCGGCCGGAGGCCTCCCCGACGAGGGCCGGGAAGGGCTCCACGCCGCTGGGGGACGGCACCTGACCGCGGTGTCGTCCGGAGGACGGCAGTGTCAGAGCCGTACGTACAACCGCAGGGTCACGTAGGCAGCGATGCCGGCCAGGGCGACGCCGACGCCGGAGACGATCACGCTGTTCCAGATGATCGCGTCCCACTCGACCGGCGGGATGATCCCGGCCTTGATCGGCCCCGCCAGGGTGCGCTCGATGAACAGCACCTTGGTGAGGATCAGGCCGCCGGCGGCCAGCAGGCCACCGATGAGACCGGCGATCGCCGCCTCGAGGATGAACGGCAGCTGGGTGTACCAGCGGGAGGCACCGACCAGCCGCATGATGTTCGTCTCGTTGCGCCGGTTGAACGCCGCCAGCTGGATGGTGTTGGAGATCAGCAGCAGGGCGGCGAGCGCCTGCACGACGGCGACGGCGATCGTGGCGTTCCGGGCGCCGTTGAGCAGGCTGAACAGCCGGTCGAGGAACTGCCCCTCGTCGCGCACCTGGTCGACGCCGTTCTCCCCGTTGGGGAACTCGGCCGCGATGACCTCGTACCGCTCCGGGTTCACCAGCTCGACGCGGAAGCTCTCGGGCAGGGCGTCCGGCGGCGTGTTCTCCACCAGCTCGGGCTGCTGGCTGAACTGCTGCCGGAAGCGCTCGTAGGCCTCCTCGCGCGACTCGTAGATGAAGCCGGCGACCTCGGGTGAGGCCTCCAGCTCCGACTGGATCGCCTGCCGCTGCTCGTCGGTGACGCCGTCGGCCAGGAAGATGGAGACCTGCACCTTGTCGTAGTAGATCTCCTTCATGTCGGAGATCATCCCGGCGATCAGCAGGCCGGTGCCCATGAGGCCGAGCGAGATGGCCGTCGTCAGGATCATCGCGACCGTCATGGTCAGGTTGCGACGAAGCCCGGTGGCCACCTCGGAGAGCACGAAGTTGACGCGCATGGATTCCCTGTCGTGGAGTGCGTGCGGACGCGATCGGCGGTGTCGGTGCGGCGGCGGCGGCCGCTGCTAGCGGCCCACGCCGTAGACGCCGCGCGACTGGTCGCGGGTGAGGACTCCCCCGTTGAGCTCGATGACCCGGCGGCGCATGGAGTCGACGATGTGGTAGTCGTGCGTCGCCATGATCACCGTGGTCCCGGTCCGGTTGATCCGCTCGAGCAGCAGCATGATGCCCTCGCTCGTCTCCGGGTCCAGGTTTCCGGTCGGCTCGTCGGCCAGGAGCACCAGTGGCCGGTTCACGAACGCGCGGGCGATCGCGACGCGCTGCTGCTCACCACCGGAGAGCTCACCGGGCAGCCGATTGGCCTTGCCCTCCAGCCCGACCATCTCCAGCACCTCCGGCACGACCCGCTTGATCGTCCGGTGCGGCTTGTTGATGACCTCGAGGGCGAAGGCGACGTTCTGGGCGACCGTGCGGTTGCGCAGCAGGCGGAAGTCCTGGAAGACGCAGCCCATGGTGCGGCGGAGCTTGGGCACCTGCCACTTGCTCATGCTGTTGAGCGTCTTGCCGTTCACGCTGACCGTGCCCGACGTCGGGTCGTCCTCCTTCAGCAGCAGCCGCAGGAACGTCGACTTGCCCGAACCGGAGGAGCCGATGAGGAAGACGAACTCGCCCTTGTCGATCTCCGTGGACACGTCGTCGAGGGCCGGCCGGCCACTTGCCGGATAGAGCTTGGTGACGTGTTGCAATTCGATCACGAGGCGCCACGGTACTAGTCCCGGCTCTGCGTCAGGCCCGTTCGCCACGGAACGCTCCGGACTCGTTCTCGCGGTCCGTGCGGACGGACCTGCCTCAGGAGGAGGGCACGGCCTCCTGCTGACGGCGCCACCGGATACCGGCCTCGACGAAGGAGTCGATCTCGCCGTCGAGCACCGCGGCCGTGTTGCCGGTCTCGTGCTCGGTGCGCAGGTCCTTCACCATCTGGTACGGGTGCAGGACGTAGGAGCGCATCTGGTTGCCCCAGCTGCTGCCCTCGCCCTTGAGCGCATCCATCTCGGCCTTCTGCTCCTGCTGCCGGACGACGAGCAGCCGGGCCTGCAGCACCCGCAGCGCGGCCGCCCGGTTCTGGATCTGGCTCTTCTCGTTCTGGCAGGACACCACGATGCCGGTCGGGATGTGCGTCATCCGGACGGCGGAGTCGGTGGTGTTGACGCTCTGCCCACCGGGACCGGAGGAGCGGAAGACGTCCACCCGGATCTCGTTCTCGGGGATCTCGACGTGGTCGGTCTGCTCGACGACCGGCAGCACCTCGACGCCGGCGAAGGAGGTCTGCCGGCGGCCCTGGTTGTCGAACGGCGAGATGCGGACCAGCCGGTGGGTGCCCTGCTCGACCGACAGGGTGCCGTAGGCGTAGGGCACCTTGACCGTGAACGTGGCCGACTTGATGCCGGCCTCCTCCGCGTAGCTGACGTCGTAGACCTCGGTCGGGTACTTGTGCCGCTCGGCCCAGCGCAGGTACATGCGCATGAGCATCTCGGCGAAGTCGGCGGCGTCCACGCCCCCGGCCTCGGAGCGGATGGTGACGAGCGCTTCCCGCGAGTCGTACTCGCCGGAGAGCAGGGTGCGCACCTCGAGCTCGGCGATCACCTTCTGCAGGTTCTCCAGCTCTCGCTCGGCCTCGGCGGTCGTCGCCTCGTCGTTCTCCTCCGCGGCCATCTCGTGCAGCAGCCCGACGTCCTCGAGCCGGCCGCGGAGCTCCTCGACCCGGCGCAGGTCGCCCTGCATGTAGGAGAGCTTGGAGGTCAGCGCCTGGGCGGCCTCGACGTCGTCCCACAGATCCGGGGCGCCCGTCTGCAGCTCGAGCTCGGCCACCTCCCGACGCATCCGGTCGACGTCGAGGACGGCCTCGATCGACGTCAGGGTCGTGTCGAGCTCGTCCAGGACGACGGAGAAGTCAGCGGCCACGTCTAGCCAGGGTAGTGCGCCGTGGGAAGGGGTAGACATGCGTGGCATGAGCGAACCGCGACGACCCCGTTCCCGGGAGGACTACGCACGCGGCCTCCCCGACCACCACGACCCGACGGCCGGGGTGGGCGGCGCGCCCCCCGCCCGGTCGGCACTCACCCTGCGGCTGGTGCTGGCTGCGTTCGGTCTCGTCGTCTGCGTGGGCGGCGGATTCCTCTGGCTGGCCGCCGACGTGCCCGCCTGGCCGGCCGTCGTCCTGTTCGTCCTGGGCGCGATCGCCCTGGTCGACATCGCCGTCATCCTCCGGCGCAAGGCCCGCGGCGAACCCGGCTGAACCCGGTCAGCCGCTCCCCACCGCGGAGCCGAGGCCGCGGGACAGCGACGCCGCATCGGTGAGCAGGGGCAGGGGGGCCGCTCCCCGGGTGCGCGCCGCCATCCACGCCGGGATGTCCTCGGCCGGCATGGGGCGGGCGATGTGGAAGCCCTGGGCGAAGGTACAACCCAGCGCCGTGGCCACCGCCAGCTGCTCTGCCGTCTCGACCCCTTCCGCGAGGCTGCGCATGCCGAAGGCGTCGGCCAGTCCGACGACGGCCTCGATGGCCGCGGCTGCCTGGCCGGCCCGGCCTGCGGCGCAGGTGACCAGGCTCCGGTCGATCTTCAGGAGACCGGCCGGCAGCGCGACCAGCTGGCTGATCGAGGAGAAGCCGGAGCCGAAGTCGTCGATGGACACCTCGACGCCGGTCACCCGCAGGCGGGCCAGCTGCGCCGCCGCGCTGGTCGGGTCCTCTGCCACGCTGGTCTCGGTGAGCTCCACGACGAGGCGCTCGGGCGGCAGCCCGGAGGCCTCCAGCGCGGCCGCGACGTCGTCGGTGAGCGTGCCGGCCGAGAAGTGCTCGGCGCTGATGTTCACGTTCATCACCAGTGACAGCCCAGCGGCGTCCCAGGCGGCGGCCTGGCCGGTGGCGGTGCGCAGCACCCAGCAGGTCAGCTGTGCCATGAGGTCGTGCTGGGCGGCCAGCGGCACGAAGTCCGACGGCGGCAGCAGCCCGCGCGCGGGGTGCTGCCAGCGAACCAGCGCCTCGACCCCGGTGCAGGCCCCGGTCGACAGGTGCACGATCGGTTGGTAGTGCAGGACCAGCTGCTCGCCGGCGATGGCGTCGCGCAGCTCGGCGGCCAGTTGCATCCTCGTCTCGGCCGCGACCCGCAGGTCGGGGCTGAACACCCGCACCCGGCCGCGCCCGGCGGCCTTGGCGGCGTACATCGCCAGGTCGGCGTCGCGCACCAGCTCGGTCGACCGGACCCTGCGCCGCTCCCGGCCGGCGATGCCGATGCTCGCACCGAGGGTGAGGCTGCGGCCGCCGAGCTCGAACGGCTCCGCGAAGGCGGCCTGGCAGCGCTCCGCCAACGCCGTCGCCCCGTCGGTGTCGCAGTCCCGACAGAGGACGACGAACTCGTCGCCGCCCAGCCGGCCGACGGTGTCCTGAGCCCGGGTGGCCCCGAGCAGGCGGGCCGATATCTGGCGCAGCAGCTCGTCACCGACCTCGTGTCCGAGGGAATCGTTGACGTCCTTGAAGCCGTCCACGTCCAGGAACAGCACCGACACGGCGGGGTGGTCCGGACGGTGCAGCTCGCGGTTGATCAGCTCGTGCAGGTGCGCCCGGTTGGGCAGCTCGGTGAGGTGGTCGTGACGCGCCTGCCAGGAGGAGGCCCGCTCGGCGAGCACCCGCGCCGTGACGTCGGTGTGCGTCACCACGACGTGCCCGGCGCTCCCCACCCGCGTGCCCTGCAGGTGGAACCAGAGGCGCCCGGTCCCGGACGGACTGGGCATCGAGCGGTCGATCGACATCTCCGAGCGCTCGCCGGCGATCAGCTCGCGCAGCTCGGCGACGAGCGTGCGGCCGTCCGGGTCGTCGGCCAGGCTCACCGCCTCGGCGAAGTAGTCGGCGCCCGGCCGGATGGCCTGCCCGTGCTTGCGACCGTCGGTCACCCAGGCGGAGTTGACCAGCACGATCACGCCCTGCGGATCGAGCACCACGGTGGGCGAGGGCAGCGCGTCGACGACGGCGGCGACCAGTTCGGCGTCCCGGCCGCGGGCCGCTGCACCGTCCTGCCCGTCGAACGGCAGCTCGGCCCGTCCCTGTCTTCCGTGCACATCTCCCCCGCCGGCCCTGGACGTCTCCCGCTGACGCCTCTCGCCCTCCATCGGCATGGGTGACGGGAGGCGCAGTGTGGTGGTGCCCAGACTCCCCGCACAGGATGAGTCCGCGCCACCCCGGGGTCAGCCGGCCCTGGTCTCCGCCGCGATCCAGGCCAGGTAGTCGGGGTTGCCGCCGACCAGCGGAAGCGCGATGACGCAGGGCACCTCGTACGGGTGGAGCTCCTCGGTGCGAGCCACGACTGCCGGGACCAGCGAGCGGCGGGTGTGCAGGGCCACCCGCGCCTCGGCCTCGTCGTGGACCGCGCCGTCCCACCGGTAGACCGACCGGATCGGCGTCACCTGGTGGCCGCAGGCGACCAGCCGCTCCTCGACCAGCGTGCGGGTGAACCCGGCCAGCCAGTCCCCGTCGGCGGCGGTCACGACGACCTCGCAGAACTCCTCGTCCATGGGTCGATCCTCCCCCGACCGATCACCGATCTCTTGCGTGGAACCGGCCGTCCTGCGGGTAGGGGGCGGGCATGAGCGACGAGATGACGATCCAGCTGAACAGCGAGGAGTACGTGGTCCGCCCGGACGGGAAGGGCATGCAGGTGGGCCGGCGGGTGGATGGCGACGTGGCCTGGCTGGAGACGGTCGACGGCGACCTGCTGCCCGACCCGGCGCGCGAGGCACTCGGCCGCGGGGACGCCTCCGACGAAGCGCTGCTGCGGGCGGTGCGCGGCGTCGTCCAGGCGGAGGTCGAGCGCGGCGGCTGACGGTCCGCGAGCCGGGCGGCCGTCCGATCGGACGGCTGCCCGGCTCGGCCGTGGCAGCGCCTCAGGGCTGTCGCGGGAAGACGTACGGGGCGAGCGGCGGCTCCTGCGGGGTGTCCGCCGCGTCGCCCTCGCTGCTCCCTGCGTAGGTCACCATCGCGGTGTAGTCCTGCGCGAAGGTGGCGGGATCCACGCCCGGCTGGTGCAGCTGCGCGCAGACGGTGAGCGGGATCCGGCTCCGCTCGGCGGGCCCGTCGTACGCGAGCGCGTCGACGACGATGGCGTAGCCCACGGGGTCGTAGCTGCCGATGGCGAAGTGGTCGGCGGTGTTGGTCGGGCAGATTTCCTGCAGCGCGATGTTCGCGATCCGGCCCTGCCCGGTGCGCAGCGCGGAGCTCGCGTTCGGCGGCGTGTTGGGGACGACGATTTCGTCGGTAGCCGTGTACGCGACGGTGTAGTCGATGCCGGGAAAGGACTCCGCCCCGCTGTTCAGCGCCTGCATGAACCGCGACAGCGAGGCCTGCTGGTGGTTGGCGGGTGTGCAGCTCTCCTGACAGGCCACGTCGGCGACGACCGTGCCGTGGTTGGACGGGCTGAGCCCGATCACGTCGTCGACCAGCTCGCGGGTGTCCGGCCAGTACCGGAGCGCCCAGCGGGGCACCATGCCGCCCTGGCTGTACCCGACGACGTCGACGTCCCGCCGCGACTCCTTGCTCATGGTGCGCAGCGCATGGACCACGTACTCCCCCGCGACCTGGATGTCACCGGTCGCGTCGGAGGGCAGGGTGACCGCGCACCACCGCAGGCCCAGCTGGTCGAACGCCCGCATGTAGTTCCACCCGAAGTTGACCTCCGGCGTGAGGGTCGTGCCCGGCACGAGCAGGACCGGGTCGCGGGTGAGCTCGCGCAGCGAACCGTTGCACTCCAGGGACGCGTCGAGTTGGTCCTTGTCGACGCTCAGCCGCGGCCCGTGCTGGTCCAGCGGTGCAAACTCACCGGTCGGCGACTCGGTGGACGGAGCCGCGGTGGCGACGCCACCACCGATCGAGACGGACAGCGCCGCTGCTGCCGCCAGCAGCCGGGATCGACGGATGCGCACGGGACCTCCTGGCTCAGGAGCGCGCCGTGTCGCCCGCTCCTGTCGCTCAACGAACCAGAGTCGGGCAGGTTGCGCACATCGATCCAGCGGCGAGCGGGACGCGGCCGGTCAGCCGGGGGCGGCTGCCTCGCCGGTGCGGAGCAGGCCGCTCTCGCAGGCGAAGATCACCGCCTGGACGCGGTCGCGCAGCCCGAGCTTGGTGAGGACGTTGCTCACGTGCGTCTTCGCCGTGGCGTCGCTGACGACGAGGTCGCGGGCGATCTCCGCGTTCGCCCGGCCGCGGCCGAGGAGCCGCAGCACCTCGACCTCGCGCGGACTCAGCACGGCCAGCCGGTCGGCCAGCCGGGGATCGGCCCTGGGGGCCGTCCCGAACGCCTCGATCACGCGGCGGGTGACCGACGGCGCGAGGACCGCCTCGCCTGCGGCGATCGTCCGGACCGCGGAGAGCAGTTCCTCGGCGGTGGCGTCCTTGAGCAGGAAGCCGCTCGCGCCGGCGCGCAGGGCGTCGAACACGTACTCGTCCAGGTCGAAGGTGGTCAGCACCAGCACCCGTGTCCGGGCTCCGTCGGCCACCAGCCGGCGGGTGGCCGCCAGCCCGTCCAGCACCGGCATGCGGATGTCCATGAGCACCACGTCCGGCTCCAGGCGGCGGATGCAGGTGAGCGCATCCTCGCCGTCCCGGGCGTCTCCCACGACGGCGACGCCGTCCTCCCTTTCGAGCAGCGAACGCAACCCGGCCCGCACCATCGGCTGGTCGTCGGCGACCACCACCCGCACGGTCATGCCGCGGCACCTTCCCGGAACGGCAGGCGGGCCCGGACGGCGAAGCCACCGCCGGGCTGGAGCCCCACCTCCAGCACCCCGCCGTAGAGCGCCACCCGCTCCCGCATCCCGACCAGCCCCAGACCGCCGCCGTCCGAGAGGCCGGCCCCGGTACCGCCGGTGTCCACGACTTCCACGTCCAGTTCCGCGTCCCGGCGCGGGTGTCGGTGACGAGCCGGTCGAGCTGGTCCAGCCCCGGCTGGGGCGCCAGCGCCGGCCGCTCGCCGTCGGCGCGGAGGACGCCGAACAACCGGCGCATCTCCGCCATGGCCTGCCGGGCCGTCACCTCGACGGCGCGCAGCTCGTCGATCTCCCGGCCCAGCGCGGGGTCGAGCCGGCGGCGGACGGCCTGGGTCTGGACGGCGATCACGCTGAGCGAGTGGGCGACGCCGTCGTGCAGTTCACGGGCGATGCGGGCTCGTTCCGCGGCGACGGCCCGCGCGGCGTCCTCCTTCCGGGTGCGCTCGGCCCGGTCGGCGCGCTCGGCCGCCTCGAGCGACCGGCGCGTCCGGTCGCGCACCGCCTGGCCCACGACCCAGCTGCCGCCGTAGAGCACGGTCACCGCGACGAAGTCGCTGACCTCGCCGCCGGTGACCGCGAAGGCGATGCAGAACGGGACGACGGCCAGGGCGAGCCCCACCCAGGCGCGCGGCGGGTCGAGCTCCGTCCCGGCGGTGAAGGAGACGATGACCAGGGCCGCGAAGACGGCGAACTGGCCGTCGGCGTCGATCACCATCACCCCGGCCACGACGAAGGCCAGCACCGCCAGCGGGAACCGCCGCCGCCAGGCCACCGCCCCCATCACCACGACGGTCAGCAGGGCGTGCAGCCAGGCCGGCCGGTCCAGCGGCGTCGTCGCCGCCTCCACCAGGCCCAGTGCGACGAGCGCACCGGCCACCAGCGCATCGACGATGGCCGGCCGCCCGGCCAGTCCCCGGACCATGGTCACGGAACGTAGTCCCGGCGGCGGGCGCACGGGCGGTCCGCCGTCGTCAGGAGCCGGCCGCGGTGCCCACGGAGCCCGGCGCCCCGCGGAGCCCCCGGCTGCGGGCGAGCGCCACCGACAGCACCGTGAAGCCCACCGTCATGTCAGCGCACCGGAGACGTTGGCGCCCACGACGACGAACCCGCCCCCGATGCCGGCGACCACCCCGACCGGTGCCCACCAGGGCACCAGCCCGCCACGCCAGGCGGCCAGCGCGGCGACCGGCAGGCAGAGCAGGAAGTCGGCGACGCCGCTGATCCGCATGACCTGCAGCGCCCACATGCCGCTCATCGCCTCCTCGACCGCCACGTTGCCCTCGACGCCGAAGGCCTGGCCGATGCCGGAGTCGTAGAAGTCGGCGAGCAGGAAGCCGGGCAGCGAGGTGGCCCCCAGGGAGGCCAGCAGCACCGCGCCGTGGGCCGGCCAGGCGCCGCGGCCCCGGACCGACCAGGCCAGCAGCAACGCCGCCACGCCCCAGAACGCGTAGGAGAAGTGATAGCTCAGCGACTTGAACTGCAGGGCCTCGGGGTTGTCCGCATACAGCCGGTAGAGCTGCCGGCCGTCGAGGTCCACCGCCGGGTCGGCGGCCGCGCCGGCGACCGCGAGCAGGCCCGCGAGCACCGGGGCCGCGACCAGGGACCAGCGTCGGGCGGTGCGGGCCGCACGACCGGGCGCAGCGCCCTCGCCGGCGGGGATGGGCGCGGTGATCGGGCTGTCGAGCACGGGAACCTCCGGGGCCGGGGACGGGCCTGAACGGTTCCGCGCCCGCCCGTCCGGGCACATCGGCCGAGCCGCCGATCCCCGCCTCCGCCGCGCGGCCGATCCGCGCCGTCCCGGGACCCCCGGTGGGCGAGGACTGCGACCCGTAACACGGCCGTGACCACGCGGAGATGGACAGGCGGCAGCGTGAAGGCCAAGGTCGGCGCAGACACCGGCCCCGGACCTGGAGAGACGATGACAGCCCCGCTGGACGAAACGACCGCACGCAGCTGGCTGGCCGTGGCGGTGGAAGAGGCCCGGGCCGGGCTCGCCGAGGGAGGCATCCCGATCGGGGCCGCGCTCATCGGCCGCGACGGCACCGTCCTGGGCCGGGGCCACAACCGCCGGGTGCAGGACGACGACCCGTCCGTGCACGGTGAGACCGACGCCTTCCGCAACGCCGGCCGGCAGCCCTCCTACCGGGGCACCACGATGGTCACCACCCTCTCGCCCTGCTGGTACTGCAGCGGCCTGGTACGCCAGTTCGGCATCACCCGGCTCGTCGTCGGTGAGGCGACCACCTTCTCCGGCGGGCACGAGTGGCTGGCCGAGCACGGCGTCGAGGTGCTGGTGCTCGACGACCCGGGGTGCGTGCAGCTGATGACCGACTTCATCGCCGCGAGACCGGCGCTGTGGAACGAGGACATAGGCGAGGACGACGACGCTCCCGCCCCGGCCGGTCAGGAGACCCGATGAGCACCGTCCGTCCCGAGGACGCCCCCGCCGCCGTCGACCCGGACTACCCGATCGACCCGGTTCCCCAGCACGCCCGCCGGTCGCTGTTCTCGCTGGCGATCGTGCTGCTCGGCTTCACCTTCTTCACCCCCACCATGCTGGCCGGCGCCCAGATCGGCGCCGCCTTCGACGTCACGTCGCTAATCTGGGTGCTGCTGCTGGGCAGCGCCGTGCTGGGCGTCTACGTCGCCGTCATCGGCGGCATCGGGGCGCGCACCGGCCTGACCACCGTGATGATGTGCCGCTACGCCCTGGGCCGCCGCGGCGCCAAGCTCGCCTCGCTGCTGCTCGGCGGTACGCAGGTCGGCTGGTACGGCGTCACCGTCGCCACGCTGGCCGGGCTCACCGCCAGCGCCCTGGAGTGGGAGGGCCGGGCCACCGAGATCGCGCTCATGATCGTCGGCGGTGCCCTGATGGGTGTCACCGCGTACTACGGCTACAAGGGCATGTACGCGCTGTCGGTGGTCTCGGTGCCGCTGATGCTGGTGCTGGCCGGCTGGGTCACCTGGCGATCGCTGGACGAGGTCGGCGGCTGGGGCGGGCTCGCCGACATCGAGCCGGCCACCACGATGCCGCTGGCCACCGCGGTCACCATCGTCGTCGGCACGTTCGCCTCCGGCGGCACCCAGGCACCCAACTGGACCCGGTTCGCCCGCACCCCCCTCAGCGGCTTCTGGGCCTGCCTGGTCGCCTTCCTGATCGGTGAGCTGCTGATGCTCGGCTTCGGCGCCATCGGCGCCCTGTCCTTCGGCGAGGGCGACTTCGTCCTGGTGCTCTACCAGCTCGGGCTGGTCGGCTGGGGGCTGGTCTTCCTCATCGCCAACCTCTGGACGACGAACGACAACACCGCCTACAACTTCGGCGTCGCCGGCGCGGAGATCGCGAACTCGCGGTCGAAGAAGCCGTTCGTGATCGGCGGCGTGATCCTCGGGACGCTGCTGGCCATCACCGGCATCTACGAGAACCTCATCCAGTACCTGGTGTGGCTGGGCATCCTCATCCCGCCGCTGGGCGGCGTGGTGATCGGCGACTTCCTCGCGCGGTGGCGGCGCGGGATGCCGGAGGCCGTGGCGCTCCCGGACGTCGAGTGGCGCAACCTCGCCGTCTACGTGGTGGCCGCGCTCGCCGCCTGGTGGAGCAGCGAGGCGAACTGGTTCATCCCGCCGGTGGTCGGCGTCGTCGTCGCCGTGGCCGGCGTGCTGGCCGTGCAGCGCGGACGACGCCCGGTGGAGGAGTCCGTCTCGGCCTGAGGAACCGCCGGGCCACGACCCGGGTCAGTGCCGGCGGCGGCTCACGGCAGGTTGTAGGCGTCCCCGCCGGCGAGTGCCGTGAGCACCACCATCGCCCCGAAGACCAGCGCCGCCGCGAGGAATACACCGAGGGCGAGCAGCCAGCCCCGCTCCTCGGCGCCCTTTTCCGTGGGCTTCTCGGCCGCCGGCCGGTACTGGACGGCCGGCTGCTGGACCGTTCCCGGGCGCTGCTCGGCTGCGATGCTCATGGCCACTCCTTCCGCGGGGTCTACGGGCGCCGGCCGGCGCCCGGACCGGGTCCCCGGTGGACCCGGATCCATGCTCGTGGCGGCGGAGATCCCTGCAGGAGGGCCCAAGGGGGCACGGTCGGCGGGCCGGAAGTACCTGAGTGGCCCCCGACGACCGGTGGCGGTGTCGAGCGCATCCGTGGAGCTCCGGAGGGCGCCGCCCCAGCACCGCACCCCGGAACCGGTCCACCCGCCCGGGCGCCGTTGCCGATCGGGGGTCCGGCGACCCGGCGGGACGAGGCAGCCGCATCGCGGTAGCCCACCCGGCCTTCTGCGGAACTGCTGACACTGGAACCCACGGGATCGCCTGGCCCGAGTCGATCCGAACAGTCCACAGTCAGGGGCCAACGTCCCTCGACGACGCGCGTGGTCCCGGCCACGATCGGAGGGATCCGCACACAGACCGCTAGTAGGGGGACCCCGTGCCGATCAAGCGTGCCTTCATCATCGCCGCGGCGGCCGGCTCACTGACCGTCGCCCCAGCCACCAGCGCGATCGCCGCACCGGACTCGGGCGGATGCCGAGAGTTCGGCCAGTTCGTGAGCTTCCTGGCGACGAAGCTCGGGGCCGAGTTCGGCGCGACCGCCGCCACCTCGGCCACCGCAGGGCCACGGGCGTTCCCGGAGAGAGTGGTCATGCCGGAACAGGACCGGGAGTGCGAGAACGTCGGCTAGGTCCGCGCCGCCGGCGATTACCGGCCGGCACGAGACGGACCTCGTAGCAGCCCACCGGCGGACCGGTGTGCGGCCCCCGGGGCAACCCGGCGCGCTCCCTACCCGGGGGGATCGGTGACGGGGTGGTGGGTTCTCAGCCGTCGACGTAGCGGTTCCGCTCCACCACGAACTGGCCGGTGGCGGTGTTCGAGTCGATGAACTCCGGCAGCATCGGGATCCGCACCGTGACGGTGACGCAGACGGAGAATTCCTCCCCCGGCGCCAGCGTCGGCGAGTAGCCGCCGGCCGCGTCACAGCCGGCGCCGGCGGACGCGTACGCCAGCCGCATGTCGGTGAGGTCGACCGACTGGTCCTCCACCGCGAGCTCCGCCGCCCGAAGCGCCCGTTCGTGCCCGGTCACCGGGTCCGGTGCGGTACCCATCGCCCGGCCGGCCTCGCGGGCCGCGGCCTGCGAGGCGAACACCCCGCGCTGCACCGCGGAGAACCCGGCCACGATGTAGACCAGCGGCACGAACACCACCAGCGCGATGAACACGAACTCCACCAGCGCCGACCCGCGCTCGCCGGACACCATGCCCAGCCGGCGGCGCAGCCAGGTCACGCCGCCTCCTTCATCGCCCGCCCGGTGGCCTCCAGCGGCAGCAGGTTGCCCAGCACCGCGAGCAGCGAGGGCACCGAGCCCGAGCAGCGGACCACCACCAGGTTCGCACCGCTGGGATCCGCCTCCTCCGCGGACGTGCAGGCCAGCCCCTGCGCCGTCTGCACCGACGTCGCCCGCGCCACGATCTCCACCGTGCGGCCGGCACCGGCGGACGAGGCGACGTCGGCGTTCGCCGCATACCGCGCCCCCTCCTGCGCGCTGGCGGTGACCACGTTCCGCACATGCACGTAGACCGCGACCTGCAGCACCGCCAGCAGCAGCGTCACGATCAGGATCGACACCAGCACGAAGTCGACGACGGCGCTGCCCCGCTCGCCGTCGTCCGGCACGTCGAGGGACCGCTCAGCCACCGGCGCCGGTGACGGAGTTCAGCGCGTTGGTCACCGCCGTGACGATGGCCTCCTGGAACACGGCCAGGATCGCCAGCACGAGGGCCGCCGTCATCACCGTCACCATCACCCAGCCGGGGACGTCGCCCCGCTCGGGGTCCTCGCCGGCCATGCGGTCCGACAGGGCGGACAGGGCAGCGAACAGGTACGCGAATGCGCGCATGGAGTGGTCCTTCCTACTTCCGCTCGCCGCTCATCGGGAGAGCGAGACGATGCTGATCAGCCCCGGGAACAGGGCGAAGAGAACGGTGACCGGGAGCACCAGGAAGACGACCGGGACCATCATTCCGATCTCCTTGCGCCCGCCGGCCTCGAGCAGCCGGCGTTTGCCGGCCTCCCGGACGTCGGCGGCCTGCGCTCGCAGCACCTCGGCCAGCGGCGTACCGCGCTCGATGGCGACCAGCAGCCCGTCGATGAACCGGGCGAGCGGGTCGAGCGAGGTCTGGTCGGCGACCTGTTGCAGCGCATCGACCAGCGGCACGCCGGCCCGTGCGCGGCCTAGCGCGGCGCCGAGTTCGCGGGCCAGTTCACCGCCGGAGAGCCGGGTGACCCGGGCGATCGCCGCGGTCGGGCTCTCCCCGGCGGTCACGGCCAGGGCCAGCAGCTCGGCGACGACCGGGAACTCGGCGAGCAGCAGCTCCTCCCGCCGGGTCACCTGCTGGGTGAGCCACCAGTCGCGGCCCAGTACGCCACCGACGGCGCCGGCCAGGCAGAACAGCCCGGCCGACAGCACGTTGACGCTGCCGGCCGCCACGGAGCCGAGCGTCGCCGCCAGTGCCGTACCGAGCAGGCCGAGCCCACCCCAGACGACCTGCTCGATGCGGAAGTCCTCGACGGTCATGGCGCCACCGAGGGCGTCCAGGCGGCGACGCACCGAGGCGCGCCCACCGAGGAGCCGGTCCACCATCCGGGCGCCGGTGCCGATCGAGGGCCCGGCGATCCGGCGGACCGCGGTCAGCAGGCCCGCCTCGGTGGCCGTGCCCAGCAACCGGGACGGCGGCGGGGTGTCGTGCACGTACGGCGCCAGCCGGTCGACCAGCCGCACCGAACGGCACGGCGGCGCGTAGGCGAGCACCAGGAGCAGTCCGGTGGCCGCCACCAGCCCGAGCACCATGCCGAGCACGCCGGGGGTCACGAGCGCACCCCGCTCACTGGAGCACCCGGACGTCCTCGGGCAGCCGCCCGATCCGCAGCATCAGCCGGTAGGCGACCAGGCAGACCGCTCCCCCGCCGAGCAGGATCGCCGTGCCCAGCGCCGAGTCGTAGGCCGCGAGCGTCGTCGACTGGGTGGCGAGCAGGAGCAGCACGACCCACGGCGCGGCGACGGCCAGCCGTGCGGCCTGCACCACCCAGCCCTGCCGCGTCTCCAGCTCCGCGCGGGCGCGGGCGTCCTCGCGCAGGAACGTCGAGAGGGTGCGTAACACGCGGCCCAGGTCGCTGCCGCCCACCTCGCGGGCGACCCGGAGGGTCTCCACGATGCGGTCGCCGACCGGGTCGGCGAGGTCGTCCTTCAGCCGGTCGAGCGAGGTGCCGAACCGGCCGCTGGAACGGTACTCGGCGGCGAACCGGGCGAACGGCGGGCGCAGCACCTCCGGGCCGCGGGTGGAGAGCGTCGACAGGGCCTCCGGCAGCGACAGCCCGGCCCGGACGGCGGACGTCAGGTTGTCCACCACCTCGGGCCAGACCTCGCGCAGGTCGGCCCGGCGCTTGTCGGCGAGCCGGCGCACCTGCACGTAGGGCAGCAGGAAGCCGAACAGGCCGAACACCAGGCTGACCGTGATCGTGGCGGTGGCGAGCAGGACGACGACGGTGACCAGCAGCCCGAGCCCGACCTGCAGCGCCAGCAGCTGGGCGCCGTTGATGCCGGTGAGCCCGGCCGCGGCGAGCAACTGCGCGCGCCGGCCGGGCCGGCGGGGGTCGGTCCGCGGCCTCGGGGCACGGGAGCCGCTGCGCCAGATCAGCAGCAACCCGACGCCGAGGAGCAGCCCCAGGAGGGCGCCGGATCCGGTCATGCCAGCAGGGCCGGCAGGTCGAAGCCGGCGGCGGCGAACCGGTCGGCGTGCGGCGGGTAGCCGTCGGCCCGCACGAGCCGGCCGTCGCGGCTGGTGAACACGTCGGCGGTCTCGATGACGCCGTCCTCGGCCCGTCCGGGCAGTGCGACGATCTCGCGCACCCGCCGCCGTCCGTCGGCGTCGGTGCCCACGTGCACCACCAGGTCGACGCTGGAGGCGACGGTGGGGACGACGAACGACGTGCCGATGTTCTCCCCGGCCAGCAGCGGCAGCGTGCACATCTTCACCACTGCCTCGCGGGCGCTGTTGGCGTGCAGCGTGCACATGCCCGGCAGCCCCGAGTTGAGGGCGATCAACAGGTCCAGGCACTCCTCCTGCCGCACCTCGCCCACCACGATGCGGGAGGGCCGCATGCGCAGCGCCTCCTTCACCAGCCGGCGCAGCGGGATCTCGCCGGCGCCCTCGAGATTGGGCTGGCGGGTCTGCATGGAGACGACGTCGGGCAGCGGTACGCGGAGCTCGAAGACCTCCTCGCAGGTGATCACCCGCTCCCGCGCGGGGACGGCGGCGCAGAGGCAGTTGAGCAGCGTCGTCTTGCCGGCCTGGGTGCCGCCGGAGACGAGGATGTTCAGCCCGGAGGCGACGGCGGCCTCCAGGAAGCGCGCCGCCGGGGCGGTGATGGTCCCCAGCGCCACCAGCTCGTCGAGCGAGTGCGCCTGCAGCACGAACTTGCGGATGTTGACGGCCATGTGCCGGCGGGTGATATCCGGGATGACCACGTGCAGGCGCGAGCCGTCGGGCATCATCGCGTCGACGAACGGCGTCGACATGTCGATCCGTCGGCCCGAGGTGCGCAGCATCCGCTCGACCAGGTCGGCCAGCTCCCCGGGGGCCAGGATCGTCGTCGTCAGCTCGCTGCGGCCATGCCGTGCGACGAACACCCGGCCCGGCTCGTTGACCCAGATCTCCTCGATCTCCGGATCGTCGAGGTAGCGCTGCAGCGGGCCGAAGCCGGCCACCCGGTCCAGCACGTCGCGGACCACCGACTCGACGTCACCGATCGGCGGCAGCGCCGAGGTCAGCGACCGCTCGGAGTAGTCGGCGACGACGTCGCGCACCAGCAGCCGCACCGGGCCCGGGTCGGTGAACGGGTCGAGCCCGCGACGACGGATGAGCTCGCGGACCTCACCGTCCACGACATCCAGAGCAGTCGGCACACCCATCCCCCGTCGAGCCCAGCCAGCAGTCGAATCGCCGGCGACTGTAAGGAAACGGATCAGTCCGTAGGGGTGACGTCAGGCGATCTGTGGACACCCGAAAGCGCGATCGGCACGAGGAGCACCCGGTCGGGTGAACGGGCACCGGGGATACCGCCGGCCCGCCGGGCCGGAGGGGCCGGAAGTCGAGGACGTCGGTCACGTGTCCGAGGTCGGTCACCCTCCGCCGGCAGACCTCAGATGTCCGGGGGCCGGCCAAACACGGCCGGCCCCCGGTCATGCCTCAGCCGGTGGTGGAGTCGTGCAAGGGCCCCTGGTCGACCGCCCCCGCACCCCGGGAGTCGTGCGGGACGCCCACGGTCACCGTCCCCTCGCAGGAACCACCGTGACCGTCATCGACGACAAAACCGACGTGGTAGACGCGGCCGTCACCGCCACCCGATCGCTCGGCGCGGAGCTCGGCGGTGGCGGTCCCGACGCCGGTCGCGTCCGGACCGGTATTCCCTGATCCGGGCTCGCGGACGGGCTCGTCCTGCCTGATCGAGGTCACGGTCACCGTGAGCGCGTCACCCTCGGGATCGCTGAGACCGACCACGCCGACCCGCGCGTACTCGTGCTGCGGCGGCCAGAGGCTTGCCACGCTGGACGCCGCGTCCGCACATGACGGCGGGCGGTTCAGCACCGTGACCCGCTGGCTGTCGCGACCGGTCCCACCGTCGTCGTCGGTGACCGCGAGGTCGATCGTGTAGGTGCCCTCGATCTCGTAGGAGATGTCCGTGCTCGGTGATGCGCCGTACTCGGCGCTGCCCCGCGCCGGCTGCAGTGGTCCCGTGCCGGTCCACGCGTAGCCGTAGGGTTCGTCGAGCGCTCCGGCCGGGTCCGTGAACGTGCCGACCGAGCGCACCGGGTCGTTCCGGTAGACCGTCACATCGTCGCCCAGGTCCACCGTCGGGGCGACATTGGCCACTTCGACGTCGGCCGTGTCCGTCGCACAGACGCCGAAGGTGTCGCAGACCCGGACGGCCACCTGGTGCACCGAGGGACCGTCGAGAGCGGCCGCTGAGAAGGTGGGCGTCAGCCCCGTTCCGTCGTCGTGGGAGCCGTCACCATCAAAGTCCCAGGTCACCGTTTCGACATTGTCGTCCGGGTCCGTCGCCGAACCGGCAAGCACCGTGGACCCGCCCTCGGGGACCCTGTACGGGCCGCCGGCGTCCGCGACAGGCGGATCATTGAGGTCGCGGACGGAGATACGGACCGTGTCCGATGAGCTGATCTCGGGCTCGAGCATGTCACGGACGGTGAGCCGGAACACGAGCTGCTGGTCCTCGGTGAACCAACCGACGTCGAACCCCGGCTCCGGGCTCGACGGGTCGTCGAGCGCGACCGGAGGACCGGAGACCTGCTCCCACAGGTAGGTCAGGTCTCGGACGGCGCTCCTGGTGCCGTCGAGCCGCACGCCCGCAGCCTCGTCGACGGTTTGGTCAGGGCCCGCATCGGCGACCACGTTCGAGGTCTTGGTGAGACGGGCGATGAGCGGAAGGGAGCGCTCGTCATTCTCCCCCGTCAGCATCTCCCCCACGAGGGCACCATTGTGCTCCTGGAAACCGAGGACCTCGAGCTCATAGGTGACGTTGCCGACCGGGTGTGCGAACCGCTTATTGGGCACGGGCAGGCGGATGGCGTCCGGGCAGGGGTTCTGACAGCCGCTCTGCGCGTTCTCGGTCTCAACGATGCCGAGCCCCATGTGGAGCGAGTCGGCAAAGGTCAGCGAGCGGCCCCCGTCGACCACCCGGGTCGTCACGGTGAGGTCCACCGCGGTGATCCCGGTGTACAGGTTGATCACCGTATTTTTGTGGGTCAGCACGCCGAGTACGAACGGCTGTCCGAGGGGCGCTCCATCCGCCGGGCGGAATGCCAGCCGACTCTGGGGCCCGCCGGCCTCTCCCACGCCCCAGCGAACCTGAACGGGAAGGTCCTCGCCGCAGGCGGCCTGGCCGGCACCACCGCAGTACGAGACTCGGGTGTCGCCGGGTCCGGGCTCGTTCTGGTGGTTGGTGAAGGTCGCCGACGTCGTCGTCGAGATAGCGGCGGACGCGGTCGACGGTCCGGCTGACATCGCGCCGGTCGCCAAGGCCAGCGCGAGCACGGCTCGCAACGATCTCTTCATCGTTCCCCCATCCCCCGGTCCGACCAGGCAGCCGGGCGGCTGTGGACCGGGATGGCGCGAGGATGCTGCACCGAAGAAGTTCGCAATGTGTCTCCTGGGACTCATGTGGCCGCTGGGGTTGTGGCCTGTTGAGTCGTCGCCAGGAGTGAGTCTCCCGTCACAGCGCGAAGAAACACGTGATTTCGGCGCTACCCGACGAGGGCAGGTCGAGCCGGGTTCTGGGCTCGCCGTGTTCCGCATATCCGCCCGGTTGCCGACGCCCTCCGTAGCCGGGTGGAAAGCTGCTTCCGTCTCCACGGGAGGCTTCGCCCGCCCACGGCCGAGACTCCGATCCGGCCGCACGGTCGAGCGATCCTCGGCTAGCTAGCTTCGCTCGGCAAGTTCCACGACGGCGTCGACCACCGCGTCCCCGTCGAGCAGCACCCGGTCGTTGTGGTCGGCGCCGGCCACCTCGACCAGCCGGTGCAGCTGCCGGGCCGCCTCGGCCACGGCCCGGCTCTGCTCCGGCGGCACGATCGAGTCGGCGGTGCCGAGCACCACCGTCGTCGGCACGTCCACGCCGGCGAGCTGCTCGGCCAGCGGGTAGCGGTCCCACAGCAGCGCCCGCACCGGCAGCAGCGGGTAGTGCTCCGCGGCGACCGACGCCAGGTCGACGAACGGCGAGCGCAGCACCAGCCCGGCCGGCGGGTGCTCGGTGGCCAGTTCGGTGACCACCGCCGCGCCCAGGCTCTCGCCGAAGTAGAGCAGCCGGTCCGCCGGCACCCCGGCGTCCTCGAGGAGGAACGCCCGCGCCGCGCGGATGTCGCGCGCCAGTCCCTCCTCCGTCGGGCTGCCGGGGTTGCCTCCGTAGCCGCGGTAGTCGAACAGCAGGACGCCGAGCCCGGCGTCGGCCAGCGCCCGGGCGAGCGGCGCCCGCAGGCCGCGGTGCCCGCCGTTGCCGTTGGCGACCAGCACCGTGGCCGCGTCCTCATCAGCAGCAGGCACGTACCAGCCGCCCAGGTCGAGCCCGTCGAAGGTGCGGAGGACGACGTCGCGGCCACCGGGGATGACGTCGCCGGCGCTACCCACCGGGCCGGAGTCCGGCAGGTAGATCAGGCTGCGCTGGAACCCCCAGAGCAGACCGACCACCAGGGCGAGCAGCAGCGCCACCGCCCCGGCGCCCACCAGAAGCGACCGCACCACGCGTCCGATGATGACCGCCCTACGTGGCCGCGTCACCGCCCGGGGCAGGACGGCGCAGCACCGACGGGCGGCACACCGCGGCGACCCCCAGCACCATCACCGCCGTCGTCAGCAGGGCGGCGCCGACCGACACCAGGTCGGTCAACGCGCCGTTGAGCGTCGCGGCCAGTGGCCGGGAGCCGACGAAGCCGACCAGCCACAGCGCCATGATTCGGCCGATGAACGCACGCGGGACACGGTCGTAGAGCAGCGTGGTGAGACCGTTCATGGCCAGCGTCAGACCGACGCCGCCCACCACGAAGGCGACGACGGCGGCGGGCACGTTCCAGCTCAACGCCAACCCCACCGCCGAGAGCCCGAGCAGCACCAGACCGCTCGTGGCCAGCCATGCGTGGTCGAGGAACCGCACCAGGACCGCCTGGACGAAGAAGCCCAGGAACGCCCCGACGCCGAACGCAGAAGCCAGCAGCCCGACCAGTCCCGGACCGCCCCCGAGGGCATCGGCCAGCGACGGACCCAGCGTCACGGCGGGGTCGGCGCCGACGCCCACCGCGGTGACACCGAGGAGCAGGACACCCACCACCGGGTCGGTGCGCAGGTAGCGGATCCCGGCGATGACCGACAGCCGCGGGCCCGGGGCGACGGGACCGCCCGGCGTCCGGAGGCGGAACACCGCCACGAGGAAGACGACGTGACCGACGGCGGCGAGCAGGAAGGCGACGCCGTAGCCGGCGGTGGCGGCCACCACCCCACCCACGGCCGGGCCGACGGCACGGCCCACCGAGAAGGTCAGGTTGTCCAGGGCGACGGCTCGGGCCACCTCGCCCTCCCGCACCAGCGACGGCAGCAGCGCCTGCATCGCCGGTCCGCCGACGGAGAACCCGATGCCGACGACGAGCGCGGTGACCATCACGACCCACGGAGGCACGTCGGCCACGTCGTGCGTCAGCAGGACCCAGCCGGCCAGGGCCGCGGCGCCGAGCGTGCACAACGCGCGGCCGAGCAGGATCTGCCGGCGCGGGCTGCCCCGGTCGGCCATCGCCCCGCTCACCGGGGTCAGCACCAGCTGGGGCAGGAACTGGGCGAAGCTCACCAGACCCACGAGGAAGGCCGAGGAGGTCAGCTGCCAGACGAGTGCCGCGCTGGCGATGTTCTGGATCCAGATGCCGACGTTGGCCAGCAGCTTGCCGGCCCAGTACGGCCCGAAGACCGGGTCGGTGACCAGCCGCCGCGACGGCCGGGGCGCGGCGGGTCCGGGTGCATCCTCCGGCCCGTCCCCCACTCCTAGGCAATCTAGGCAGCGCCGTCGGACGCCGGTCACCCGGGCCGGTCAGTCGGCCACCGGCCGGCCCGTCAACCGCGTACCGTCGCGGCACGGAGCCGTCCAGGCTCCCGATGAGGGAGCGCACCATGGGTGACAAGTCCCCGCGACAGTCGATGACGAAGAAGGCGACCGGAAAGTCGATCAAGGAGAAGCGGAACGACCGCAAGGCCAAGGTCGACACGACGTCCCAGATGGAGAACTTGACCCACGGCAAGAAGCACTGACGCCAGAGGGCCCTCCTTCCCGGTACGGGAAGAAGGGCCCTCTGTCAGTGCAGTGTGCCGCTGTCAGTCACCGGGGGCGGGCACCGGGCAGGGGGCGTAGAGACCCCGGGTACCGCCGGTTCCGGTGCTGGTGAACTCGCAGCCGTAGGCGGGGTCGGCGACCACGTTCCGGTTGAGCACCGAGGCGCCCTCAGGCTTCACGCCGTTCTCCACCCAGTCGACCAGGTCGAGGAACTGGTCCGCCGCCTCCGCGTTCGTGAACTCGCAGTGGCCGGCGGCGCGGATCGCCCGCTGCACCAGCAGTCTCTTGTTGCCCTGCTCACGGACGTCGGCGGCGTAGTACTGCTCCATCGAGAACGGCACGTAGTAGTCGCCGAGGGTGTGGATCGACAGCACCGGCACGTCGATGTCGCCGGTGATGTCCGGGACGTACGCGTCCGGACCGCTGCGCCGGGCCTCGGGCGCCGGAGCGACGCGCTCGATCGCCTCGTCCAGGGTCTTGCCGTCCCCGACGAGGACACCACCCGGGACGATCCGCTTGTCGGGGTAGTCGGTGTCGACGTTCGACCAGACGGGGCCGGGGGCGACGCCGTCCAGACCGCCGGGCTCCGCGGCGACGACGCCGTAGACGAAGTTCCGCCCCTCCCAGAAGGCGAAGGCATTCTCCGCACCGGGCCGCGGGCCACCGGAGATCTCCGTGACGAGATTCTCGAGCACCTGCCCCCGTTCGTTGAGCGTGCCGTCTTCATTCCGGAGCTCGTCCTTGATCTCCGGGACGTACGTGGTCACGTAGTCCGTGGGGATCGGATACGCATCGACGTCTGCGAGCGTCTGCGCCAGCAGGTTGTAGTCGAGGAAGAAGTCGTAGAGCTCCCGGTCGCCCATCACACCGCACATCGGCGCGGCACCGGCCCACTCGACCCCGCTGTCCCGCTCGAGCAGGACGCCGATGACGTGGCCGCCCATCGAGACGCCCTGCAGGTAGCGCTGGTCGGCCTCGCCGACCTTCTCGTCGAACAGCTTCGCGAGCTCCTCGGTGGAGCGCACGCCGGCCTCGATGTCGTACCGGTTCGCGCTGTAGGACGAGGCCGCCCAGGCGTACCCGTTGGCGATGTAGGTCTCGCGCAGGCCGTAGCCGGGGTTGTCGACGGTCAGAGCGGTACGGGTACCGCGGTAGCCGTGCTCCCAGAACACCACGTCGCCGTTCCACTTGTCACCCAGGGGCACCTCGATGCGGTAGGCCGCCCCCTCGTGCGTGCCGTAGAGCACCCTGGTGATCGGGGTGCCGTCCTCGGCAGTCAGGGGCTCGAAGGGGATGGCCGACGGGTCGATCGTCCACTCCAGGGTGAACAGCGGCTCTTGCGGGGAGACCTGGACCGGCTGCCAGCCCTTCTGGCCCGCCGACGGGTGACCCGCTGCCTTCCCCGGCGGCTGGACGAACGGCGGCGGATCGGCCAGTGCCGGCCCGCCGGCGACGAACGCACCCATCCCCACTCCTGCGGCGACAGCGAGGGGAACCAACCGGTTGCGGTGCAGGGACAAGACGCGACTCCTTCGTCGTGGCTGTGGTGCTCCTCACAGCGAGGTGCCTCCTGTGTACCTCACGTGAGCAAGCGGCCACTGCCCGGGGGCTTTCTCCCGGGTGCGCCCCGTCAGCGCAGGACGGCGTCGATCAGGTGCGGGCCCGGCTCGGCCAGTGCCGTCCGCAGCTGGTCGGCGAGCTCCTCGGCGGTCGTCGCCCGCGTCGCCGGCACACCCATCCCCTGCGCGAGGGAGACGAAGTCGAGCCCCGGCCCGCCGATGTCCAGGAGCTTGGCCGCCCGCTCCCCGTCGCCGGCCGCCCCCACGCGGGACAGCTCGTGCTGCAGGATCGCGTAGGAGCCGTTGTCGCAGATGATCGTGGTGATGTCGGCCTGCTCGCGGGCGTAGCTCCACAGCGCCGAGATCGTGTACATGGCGCTGCCGTCGGCCTGGATGCCGATCACCGGCCGGTCGGGGCAGGCCACCGCCGCGCCCAGCGCCATCGGCAGCCCGTCACCGATCGCCCCGCCGGTCAGCGCCAGCCAGTCGTGCCGGGGCGCACCCGAGGTCAGCTCCATGATCCCCACCCCGGAGGTGATCGCCTCGTCGACGACGATCGCGCGCTCGGGCAGCAGCGCGCCGATGACCGCCGACATCGCCCGCGGCGTCAGGGGTCCCGTGGGCAGCTCGGGGCGGGACGCTTCGAGCAGCTGCGGCTCCGCGCCCGGGGCGGCCAGGTCGGCCAGTGCCCGCAGCGCCGCGACGCCGTCCTCCCCCGGCTCGCTGAGCACGTGCACGGTGCAGTCCTCGGGCACCGGGTGGCCGGGGACACCGGGGTAGCCGAAGAAGTGCACCGGCGCCGTGGCGCCGGCGAGCACGAGATGCCTGGTCCCGGCCAGAGCCTTCATCGCCACCTCGGGCGGGTAGGGCAGCCGGGCGACGTCGGGCAGCCCGGCGCCACGGGCGGCGCGCGCCGGGAAGGTCTCGGTCATCAGCCGGACGCCGGTGCCGGCGGCGACCTGACCGGCCGCCAGCAGACCGTCCTCGCCGACGGTGTTCCCGCCGAGGAAGAGCACGGTCGGCTCCCCGCCGGCCAGGACGGCCGCGACCTCCTCGACCACCGGCGGCGCCACCCGGGGAGCCGGTCGCGACGGCCGGGGCTCGGCGACGGCGGCGCCCTCCTCCCACGACACGTCCGCCGGGAGGATCAGCGTCGCGATGCCTCCGGCGGAGACCGCGGCCACCGCATCGACGGCGTCCGCGGCGACGTCGGCCGGCGACAGCGAGCGGCGCACCCAGGCCGAGAACGTGCCGGCGACGGCATCGATGTCCGATTCCAGCGGGGCGTCCAGGCGCTTGTGCGCACGGGCGTGGTCACCCACCACGTTCACCATCGGGGCGCGCCCGCGGCGGGCGTTGTGCAGGTTGGCCAGTCCGTTGCCCATGCCCGGCCCCAGGTGCAGCAGGGTCGCGCCCGGCCGCCCGGCCATGCGCGCGTAGCCATCGGCCGCGCCGGTGGCGACGCCCTCGAACAGGGTGAGCACGCCACGCATCTCCGGGACGTCGTCCAGCGCGGCGACGAAGTGCATCTCGGAGGTGCCGGGGTTGGCGAAGCAGACGTCCACGCCCGCGTCGACGAGGGTGCGGATCAGCGCCTGGGCGCCGTTCACGCGGGGCTCGCCGTCTGGACGTCGAAGTGCAAGAACGAGACCCCGCCGGTGGCGAAGTTGGCGAGGTCGGCGCCGGCCGCCCGCCCCTCCGGGGACGTCAGCGCCTGCCCCATGGCCTCCTCGGAGTCGAAGTCGAGCTCCGCGACGAGGTAGGGCGCCGGCTGGGCCGGGTCCATGGCCTTGCCGTGCCCGAAGGTCAGCCGGACGAGCCCGGGCTGCTCGAGCGCCAGCGGGGTGTGGATCTCCCGGTAGTAGGCATCGAACGCCGCGGGGTCCTCGGGCGTCCCGTAGCTGACCACCAGCCTGTGCACCATCTCGCCGTACCTCCGGATCCGCCGGGCTCCGTCTGCCCGGAGCCTCAGCTGCACCCAATCAGGTACCCGGTGACCGCCGCGACCCCAGACCTCCCGCCCCCACCCCGGGGCTCTGTCCACAGGCCACCGGAGAGCGGGCCCAGGGCGTCCCTCCCGCCGTTACGGTCCCGATGACCCGCTGCTCCCCGGTGCGGTGTCCGCGACCGGGCCGTCCCGATTGGATCCTCATGGCGAACGTGAACGTCACCTACCAGCAGATGGAAGACGCCGCCGGCCGGCTGGTGAACGGGCGCGCCGAGATCGACGGCATGCTCGGCCAGCTGAAGGGCCTCGTCGACCAGCTCGTCTCCGACGGGTACGTCACCGACAGCTCCAGCCGCAGCTTCCAGGCGTCCTACGACGAGTTCGACGCCGGCGCGAAGAACATGATCGGCGGCCTCGACGGCATGGCCCAGTACCTGAACACGGCCGCCACCACCTTCCGCGACGCCGACACCCAGCTGGCCGGCGCCCTCGGTCGCTGATCACCTGCCTCGCACGGACGACAGGCCGCCTCGCCACGCGAGGCGGCCTGCGTCGCGTCGGGGCACCCGCCGCCGAGCCGTCAGCCGACCGGCGGGCCCGGTACCGCGAGGGTGAGCAGCGAGCCGTTCCCGAGGTGCAGGAGGGCCCGCCCCGGCTGGACCGGCCTGCCCACGGCGCTGCGCGGCACCCGCACGCCGATCAGGTCACCGTCGGTGCTGCCCTGCGGGGAGAGCAGCACACCCTGCCGCGCCTTCTTCGCGTCCACCTGCCAGCCGGACAGACCGGTGCAGATGCTGTCGGCGTTCCCCGCCAGCACCAGGCTGCGTCCCGGGCCGGCGTAGCCCTTCACGACCTCGCGGAACACCTCCGACGCCGGCACGTCGCGCAGCACGTCGGCGTCGTCCAGGAGCAGCACCAGCGGCCGGCCGGGCTCCGCGGTGAGCAGCTCCCTCCAGCGGTCGGCCGGGGCGGACGCCTCCTCGACCAGCTCGAGCACGCCCGGACGGCCGGCGAACGCCCGCAGCGGTGACGCCTTCGGCGCGCAGACGACGATCGACGTCCCCTGCCGCAGCAGCGACTCGGCCACCCAGCTGAGCACCGTGCTCTTGCCCGAGCGCGCCGGCCCGGCGACGACGAAGGCCGGGCCCCGCTCGACCAGGTCCGGACCGGCCGCCATCAGCTCGTCGCCGCCCACGCCGACCAGCGCGAAGCCGGCACCTGCGTCGGCCGGCCGCATCTCCCAGGCCGCCTCGAAGCTGATGCGCGCGGGCAGCACGTCGACCCGGAAGGGCCGGGCCGACCGCGGCACCAGCGCATCGCGCACGTGTGCCGCCTTGGCGATCTCCGCGATCGCGGCCGCCTGCCCCTGGCCCGACTCGTCGTCGGCGAGCAGCGCCACCTGGGTCTCGACGGCGCCGTCGACGGTGATCCCCCGCCCCGGCGGCAGCCGGCCGGGCACCTGCTTGCCGGGGATCCCGACGAGCGGGTAGTCGCCCCGGTCGGCCAGGCGCAGCACCAGCTTGTTGTCGGTCAGCGACGACAGCCGGGCAGTACCCAGCGCCCGGTCGCCGGTCATCACCACCGAGATCCCGGCCGAGGCACCTTCCCGGACGATCGCCATGAGGATGTCGGTGAGCCGCCCGCCGTCGACCTCACCGAGGGTCGGCGTGAACCCCTCCCAGCGGTCGAGCAGCAGCAGCACGTGCGGCAGCCGCTCCTCCGCCGGCGCCGACCGCCGCTGCTCGGCGAGATCGGCGAAGCCGCCTTCCGCGAGCACCTGCTGGCGGCGTTCCATCTCCCGCTTCAGCCGGTCGAGCAGCCGGGCCGCCCGCTCGGTCTGGGTGCGGGGAACGACCGCGCCGCACTGCGGCAGGTCGGCCAGCGGCAGCAGTGCGCCGTTGCCGCAGTCCAGCGCATACAGGTGGACGTCGCTGGTCGAGCAGCGGGCGCCGACCGAGCCGGCCAGCGTGCGGAGCAGCTGCGACCGTCCGCTCTTCGGCGAGCCGATGACCAGCAGGTGCCCGTCGGTGGCCGGGTCGAAGGCCGCCACCCGCCGCTCCTGCAGCGCGGGAAGGTCCTGCAGGCCGTACGGCAGCCGGACCGCGCCGGCGGCGGGGGCGTCGAGGTCGGCCACCAGCACGCGCGCCGGCAGCGCCTCCAGCCACGGGCTGCGCTGCGCCGGCACGTCCTCGTCCACCGACGCCCCGCGCACCGCCTCCACCAGCACCGACAGGTCGGTGATCTCGACGTCGGACCAGCGGGTCGCCGTCGCGGGCTGCTGCGGTGCCGCGTAGCCGACCTGGTGCCAGGCCAGCGGGACGACGAACGGCACCGCCGCCGCGATCGCACCCTGACCCGGACGGCGGCCACCGATCCGGCCGGCCTGGAACGGCACCAGCGCGCCGTGGCCCAGCCGGGCGACGCCGCGACCGGGCGCCGACTTGGGGATGCGGGCGGCGTCCGGGGCGTCGAGCACGTCGCTGCTGTCCGCGCCGTCGGTGACCCGCAGCGAGATGCGCAAGTTGGTGTTGGCGCGGATCTCCGGCGAGACGACGCCGCTGGGCCGCTGGGTCGCGAGGATCAGGTGGATGCCCAGCGATCGTCCGCGCTGCGCGATGTCGACCAGGCCGGGGACGAAGTCGGGCAGCTCGCGGGCCATCGAGGCGAACTCGTCGATGACGATGAGCAGCCGCGGCAGCGGCGGGCGCCCGGGCTCGCGGGCCTGCAGGTCGAGGTAGTCGTCGATGTCCTTGACGCCGGCGCGCGCCAGCCGGTGCTCGCGGTACTTCAGCTCCGCGCCGAGCGAGGTCAGGGCGCGCTCCACGAGGTGGGCGTCGAGGTCGGTGACCATGCCGACGGTGTGCGGCAGGTGCACGCAGTCCTTGAACGCGCTGCCGCCCTTGTAGTCGACCAGCACGAAGGTGAGCGCGTCCGGCCGGTTGGCCACCGCCAGCGAGGCGATCATGGTCTGCAGCAGCTCCGACTTGCCGGCTCCGGTGGTGCCGGCGACCAGCCCGTGCGGGCCGTCGGTGCGCAGATCGAGCGTGAACGGCCCGTGCAGCCCCGAGCCGACGACCAGCCGGGTCGTGCGCCCCTCCAGCTGCCAGCGCGCGCGGATGCCGTCCACGGTCGGCGGCTCCAGGCCGAGGACGTCGAGCAGCCGCACGCTGTCGGGCAGGACGGCGTCGTCCTCCTCCAGGCTCACGTCGCGCAGCGGCGCCAGCGCACGGGCCGCCGTCTCGGCCAGCTCCGCGCCGACCGGCTCGGCGAGCACGGCCGGGACCGGGTCGTGGCCGCTGCGCCGCACCAGGAGCTCGTTCTCCTCCGCCGCGTCGAACACCGCGGTCGCGGTGGCCGCCTCCGGCAGGAACCGCTCCTCCTCGTCGGCGCAGACGGCGTAGACGCCCACCGCCGGGCCGTCCTGCAGCACCTGGGCGAGGCCTGGGGTGGCGCGCAGCGGCCGGAAGCCGTGGACCACGAGCACGTGCGCCGGGAACGACTCCGGGTCGATCCGGCCACCGGCCGACGCCGTGGCGTCCCGGCGGGCCTTGATCAGCGCGGCCAGCTCGGTCACCCGCGCGGTCACCGTCTCGGGGTCGTTGCCCACGAAGGCCACCGGGCCCTCGCCGTCGGCCGGCCGGGTGTGCGGCAGCCAGCGCACCCAGTTCCACTCCGCCGGTCCCCGCGCAGCCAGCACGGTCAGGGCGAGATCACGCGGCGGGTGGTGCACCGCCAGCTGCAGGACCACCCAGCGCAGCAGACCCGCCAGCGGCTCGGCCGGGCCGGCCAGCCCGACGACGCCGGCCTCGCGCAGCGGGACGACGACCGGCACCGCCCGGACGGTGCGCTGCTCCGGCGGCTCGTCGCGGCCGGACCGGTCGGTGACCACCACCTGGGCGGGCAGGTCGGCAGCGCCCAGGCGCAGGTCGAGGGCGTCGGGGTCGGTGCGGCGCCGTTCCCACAGCCGCCGGCCGGGGAGGACGGCGGCGAGCAGGGCGGTGGCCGGATCCGGATGGGCGGCTCGGCGACGGGCGGTCTCCTCGGCCACCGCCGTCCCGATCCGCTCGAGCGCGCGGGCCAGTTCCCGCTCGAACTCCTCGCGGGCCCGGCGCTCCTCGCGGGCGCTGTGCCGGCGGTCGGCCACGGTGTTGCTGACCATCATGATCGGGCTGGCGACGGCGAACACGAGGTACAGCGGCGAGCGCAGGACGACGGCCAGCACGATGCCGATGACCAGCGGCGCCAGGATCATCACCAGCGGGAACCGGCGGGGCTCCTTCGCGGTCGGCTCCCGCGGCAGCTGGATGCGCACCTCGCGGGTGGACGGCAGCAGCCGCGGCGCCCGGACGAACGCCCGGGTGCCGGGGCCGGCCGGCTCGATCGCGGCATCCGGCACGGGAGCCGGGCCGACGACCAGATGGGTGTCGCCCAGCTGCACGAGCTGCCCCGGCGCCACCGCGACACCTTCGTCCCCGGGCACCGGCTCGCCCTCCAGGAAGCTGCCGTTGGCCGAGCCGAGGTCGCGCAGCGTGGCGCCGTCGGCGCCGATCCGCAGCAGTGCGTGCCGCCGCGACATCGACCGGTCGGCGAAGCCGACGGCGCTGCTGCGGCCGAGCTCGTGGTCCCCCATCGGCAGCTCGGCGATCAGGCCGCTGCTGGGACCGCTGAGCACCCGCAGCTGCCAGCCACGGGTCGGCGGACCGGCCGGCACGGCAGCCGCCGCCGACAGGTGCACCAGCGCACCGTCGACCAGCGGGCTCTCCCCCACCGGCTGGTCGTCGTCCAGCCGGTTCCCGGCCAGCCAGAGCCCCTCGGCCGACCGGCCGGAGACCCGGGCCAGCTCCGCCGTCACCCGGCTGACCGGGAGGTCGTCGTCCACGTCCACGGCGACGTCGAGCAACGCGCCGTCGCCCTGCCCGACGCTCAGCTGGACGCGCACCGCACTCCCTCCCGACCGTCCCCGACCCGGTGACCGCCCGGAGGATCCGAGAACGGCCCCGGCCGTTGCGGTACGCCGGGCTGACGTCGCGAGACCGTAGACGGACGCGTCCGTTCCGGTCCATCGGCGCCTGTGGAAACCCCCGGTAGCGGGTCACCCGCACGGGCGGCCGGAGTTCGGGGTGGTCAGAAGGTGAGGACCAGCCGTCCCCGCACCCCGCCCGCCTCCAGGGCCCGGTGGGCGTCGGCCGCCTGCTCGGCGGGGAACGTGCGGGCCACCCGGAGCGTCACCGCGCCGTCCTCCACCTGCCGGCGGAGCCGGTCGAGCGCCGGGCGGTCGGTGGCGACCTTCCGCACCAGCGTCGGGAACACCCGCAGGCCGCGCTCGCCGTTCCCGCGGTAGCCGCGGACCGTGGCCACCGCTCCCCCGTCCCGGACGGCGGGCAGCACCAGCTCGTCCTGCACCGAGCCGTCGGCCAGCCCGTCCACGCCCTCCGGGTGGTGCTGCCGGATCCGGTCGGCGACGTCGCCGCCCCGCCGCACGACGACGTCGGCACCGAGACCGCGGACCAGCTCCTCGTCGGCCTCCGACGCGTCGGCGACGACCGACAGCCCGTCGGCCTTGGCCAGCTGGACCACGTAGCCGCCGAACGCCCCGGCCGCGCCGGTCACCGCGAGCACCTGCCCGGGCTGCAGTCCCATGAGGTCCAGGGCCAGTCGCGCGGTAAGCCCGTTCATCGGCAGCGTCGACGCCTCGACGGCGGTGGCCCCGCGGGGAGCCCGGACGACCGAGTCACCCGGCAGCACCTTGTCCTCGCGGTAGGCGCCGAACGGGCCGAACGGGACGACGATGCCCATGGCGAGGTCGCCGACGGCGAGGTGGTCGACGCCCTCGCCGACCTCGCTGACCACGCCGGCGACGTCCATGCCCGGGACCCACGGCGGGGTCTTCACCGGATCCCGGTCGGCGTAGGCGCCGGAGCGGGCGTGGGTGTCGGTGGGGCTCACGGCGGCGGCCTCCACGCGCAGCCGCACCTGGCCCGGTCCGAGCGGCTCCGGCTCCACGTCGACGATGCGCAGGGCCTCGGGCCCACCCAACTCGGTCACTCCCACGGCACGCATGCGCCCTGCCTAGCACGGAGCGGTAGCCGGCGCGTCGCGCGTGTCGCCGGAATAGCGCCCGGGGCCGGGGCGCTGGTGCACCCATCCCCGGCACGAACCCCGAGAGGTCGCACATGCCTGCTCCGCCGCAGGAACCCGCTCGGCACACCGACAGCCAGGAGCCGGCGGCCGCCGGCTCACCGCGCCGCCGGCGGGTGCCGCTCCGGCTGATCGCCGCCGGCGCCGGCGTCGCCCTGCTGGTCCCCGTCGCCTCACAGGTCGCCGAGTGGGTCTCCGGGTTCGAGAATCCGCTCGAGCAGCGGGTGATCGACCGCAGCACCGCGCCGCTGCTGCTGGCCCTCGAGGACCTGCAGGAGTTCCACGCCGCGAAGGCCACCTTCCAGGTCGTCATCGACCGGGAGAAGGACACTCGGTTCGTCCCGTCGGCGATCAGCGGGGAGCGGGTCAGCTTCCTGGCCACCGGCACCGCCGACGCCTCCGTCGACTTCGACGTCCTGGCGGGGAGTGGCGTGACGCTGTCCCCGGACGGCACGTCGGCCGAGATCGTTCTCCCGGCCCCGCGGATCGGCGAGGTCCGGATCGATCCGGACAGCAGCCGGGTCCTCGACCGCGACCGCGGCGCACTGGACCGGGTCGGTGCGGTGTTCGCCGAGAACCCCTCCGACGACGGCGAGCTCTACGCGTTGGCCGAGCGCCGGCTGGCGGTGGCCGCCGCTGAGAGCGACCTCCTCGACCGCGCGGAACGGAACACCCGCGCCATGCTGACCGGCCTGGCCCGGTCCCTCGGTGTCGACCGGGTCGACGTCCGCTTCGAGCCCGCACCGGGCGACGCGGGCTGAGCCGCCCACCGTCGGCCGTCCCTGGGAGTCGCCGGACCGGCGGACCCTTTCCCGGCACAGTCCGTCTCTGCCCAGTGCGGCTGGGCAGAGACGGACTGTCCGTGGAACCTGCTACGGTCCGGCCTCGGCTCTCGGTCCGGGTCCGGGCTCAGCCCTTGAGCTTGTAGGTCTTGAGCAGACCCCGGCTGATGATCGTCTTCTGGATCTCGCTGGTGCCCTCGCCGATGAGCAGGAACGGCGCCTCGCGCATGAGCCGCTCGATCTCGTACTCCTTGGAGTAGCCGTAGCCGCCGTGGATGCGGAAGGACTGCGTGGTCACCTCGGCGCAGTACTCGCTGGCGATCAGCTTGGCCATGCCGGCCTCGACGTCGTTGCGCTTGCCGGCGTCCTTGAGCCGGGCGGCGTTGACCATCATCAGGTGGGCGGCCTCGACCTTGGTGGCCATCTCGGCCAGCTGGAAGGCGATCGCCTGGTGCTGGGCGATCGGCTTGCCGAAGGTCTCCCGCTGCTGGGCGTAGGCGACGGCGAGCTCGAAGGCACGGATGGAGATGCCGCAGGCACGCGCGGCGACGTTCACCCGGCCGACCTCGACGCCGTCCATCATCTGCGCGAAGCCCCGGCCGGGGTCCCCGCCGAGGATGTCCGACGCCTGGGCCCGGTAGCCGTCGAACACCAGCTCGGTGGTGTCGACGCCCTTGTAGCCCATCTTGTCGATCTTGCCGGGGATGGTGAGCCCGGGCTCGACCTCGCCGAAGCCGGCCGGCTTCTCGACGAGGAAGGTCGTCAGGTTCTGGTGGGCCTTCTCGGCGCCCTCGTCGGTGCGCACGAGGGCGGCGACCAGCGTCGAGCTGCCGCCGTTGGTCAGCCACATCTTCTGGCCGTCGATGACGTAGCCGCCGTCGGCCTGCTTGACCGCCTTGGTGCGGATGCCGGCGACGTCGGAGCCCAGCCCCGGCTCGGACATCGAGAACGCGCCGCGCACCTCGCCGGTGGCCATGCGGGGCAGGTAGTGCTCCTTCTGCTCCTGCGTGCCGTGCTGCTTGATCATGTACGCGACGATGAAGTGGGTGTTGATGACGCCGGAGACGCTCATCCAGCCGCGGGCGATCTCCTCGACCACGAGCGCGTAGGTCAGCAGCGACTCGCCGAGGCCGCCGTACTCCTCGGGGATCATCAGCCCGAAGATGCCGAGCTCCTTGAGCCCGTCGACGATCTTCTGCGGGTAGATGTCGCCGTGCTCGAGCTCCTGGGCGTTCGGGATGATCTCCCGGTCGACGAAGCTCCGAACGGTCGACAGGATTTCCTGCTGGATGTCGGTCAGGTCAGCGGTCTGGGCCAAACGGGTCAACGGTCCACTCCTTCGGGACTCCGGCGTCCGAGTTACCCGCGAGTATGGAGCACCGCCGGACGAGCTCCGGCGTGTACCTGCTCACGCGGGCCGGCCCGCGTGGTGGAGTACCCCGACCGGCGCCGCCGGACAGGAGGGACGCATGAGCAGCAGGGACGAGAACCTCAACCGGGGCGATCCGCCGCCGGCGCCGGGGGCAGCCCAGACCGGGTACGGCCAGCCGGGGCCGGGCTACCCCCCACCCGGGTACGCCCAGCCGGGCTACCCGCCGTCGGGGTACGGCCCACCGGGCTACCCGCCCGGCTACGGCCGGCCGACGAACACGATGGCGATCCTGGCCCTGGTCATGGCGTTCGTCTTCGCGCCGGCCGGGCTGGTGCTGGGCATCGTCGCGCGCAAGCAGATCCGGCGAACCGGCGAGGAGGGCAGCGGCCTGGCCCTGGCCGGCATCATCATCGGCGGCCTGGTGACGGCGTTCTTCGTGCTGGTCATCGTGCTCTGGATCGTCGCCTTCGCCGCCCTCAGCCAGAGCGGCTCCTTCGGCCCCTGACCCGCCCGGCACCCGCCCGGCACCCGCCCGGCACCCGCCCGGCAAAGGAGGCTAGGCATACGGGATCGCGCCCGGATCCGTATGCATAGCCTCCTTTGCCGGGGGCGGGGTCAGCTCTCCGGCGGCGTGAAGGACGACGTCCGGGACAGGCCGGCGGCCCGGCCCTTGCCGGCGATGACCAGGGCCATCTTGCGGCTGGCCTCGTCGATCATCTCGTCGCCGAGCATCGCCGAGCCCTTCTTGCCACCGGCCTCCGACGTCGCCCAGTCGTACGCGTCGAGGATCAGCTCGGCGTGGTCGTAGTCCTCCTGGGACGGCGCATAGATCTCGTTGGCCGCGTCGATCTGGCCCGGGTGCAGCACCCACTTGCCGTCGAAGCCGAGCATCGCCGAGCGCTTGGCGACCTCCTCGAACGCCGGCACGTCGCGCACCTGAAGAAAGGGGCCGTCGATCGCCTGGACGCCGCGGGCGCGGGCGGCCATGAGGATCTGCATGAGGATGTAGTGGAACGGGTCGCCCGGGTAGTCGGGGTGCAGAGCGCCGACCACCAGCGACTTCATGTTGATGCTGGCCATGAAGTCGGCCGGGCCGAAGATGATCGTCTCGATGCGGTCGCTGGCGAACGCGATGTCGTTGACGTTGATCAGGCCCTGCGCCGTCTCGATCTGCGCCTCGATGCCGATCCGGCCGACCTCGAGGCCGTTGGCCTTCTCGATCTGGGTCAGCAGCATGTCCAGCGCCTTGACCTGGGCGGCGTCCTGGACCTTCGGCAGCATGATGCAGTCGAGCTCGGCGCCGGCCCCACCGACGACCTCGACCACGTCCTGGAAGGTCCACTCCGTCGTCCAGTCGTTCACCCGGACGGTGCGGATCTTGTCGCCCCAGCCGCCCTCGTTCAGCGCCGCGACGATGTTCTTGCGGGCGCCGGGCTTGGCCAGGGGCGCGCACGCGTCCTCGAGGTCCAGGAACACCTGGTCGGCCGGCAGGCCCTTGGCCTTCTCCAGGAACCGGGGGTTGCTGCCGGGAACGGCCAGGTTGGAACGACGGGATCGGAGCTCGGCCACGGGTCCTCCGGGATGGTGGGTGGGTTGACGGTAGAGCTGGGGTGGAGTCGGGACGTTCGGTTACCGGAGGGTAGCGACGACCATTTCCGCCCGCAGAACCGCGTTGATCATCGGCCGACGGCCCCGTCGCAGGGTCCCGGCGCGAGCGTGCGAGTGGTGGGGGATGACGGAGTCCTTCCTCAGGTTCCCGGCTCGACGAGGGTGGTCGGCCGGCTGGCCCGCACCACCAGCGCCACGCCGGCGACGACGAGCACCACCCCGGGCAGGGCCAGCAGCGGCGGGACCTCGCCCAGCAGCACGAGCGCGAACACCAGGGCCCCGGGCACCTCCAGGAGCACTGCGAGGCTCACCACCGTGGGGCCGACGGAGGAGAGCACCAGGTTGAGCAGCGTGTGCCCGAACAGCTGGGCGGAGACGGTGATGACCGCGATCAGCCACCAGTCCCGCGCCTCGAAGCCGGCGAGCGGCGCGTCGACCAGCACCGCCGGCACCGCGATCGCCAGCGCGCAGACCGAGTAGGCGACGACCGCGTACGCCGACGTGGCCAGCCGCTGCCGGGCGCGCGCCCCGGCCAGCACGTAGCCGCCGGCGCAGATCGCCCCGAGGAGGGCGAGGCCGTCACCGGCGAGCGCCTCCAGGCTCACCGTGACGTCCACCCCGACGATCAGCACGACGCCGGCGAACGCGAACAGCAGGCCCCACCAGACCGCGGCCGGCAGCCGCACCCCCGAGATCCGCGCGGCCAGCGCCGTCCAGATCGGCGTGGTGGTGACCAGCGCGACGGATGCGGCGACGGTCGTCATGGACAGGCTCGGGAGCCAGGCCGCGAAGTGGGCGGCGAGGAACATGCCGGCCAGGGCGGAGCTGCGCAGGTCACGCCAGCGCAGCCCGGTCAGGGTCGAACGCTCCCGGGTGAGCAGCACCGGGAGCAGTGCGGCGGCGCCGGCCGCGTTGCGCCAGAACGCGAGCGCCAGCATCGGCGCGGCGACCAGCGTGGTGAGCGGCGCGGACAGGGAGACCCCGATGACGGCGAGCGACAGGAGGGCGACGTCCCGCCCGCCCGGGCGGTGCAGCGCCCAGGCGGACGTCGCATGCCCCTCTTGCAGAGCCCCGCCGCCAGCGTGCGAGTGGCGGGGGGCAGGAGGGCCCTTCACCAGGAGGGAATCCGGATGCGGCCGCCGGCGACCGGGACGACGGCGCCGCGGACGGTCGCGGCCACCGCCTTGCTCCCCGACGCCGTGACGGTGCACTCCAGCACCGAGGGCCGGCCGAGCTTCTCCCCCTGCCGGATCAGGTAGGACGACGTCCCCTCCGGGGCGAGCAACCCGCACTCGACGAGCCACACCCCCGCCCCGAGCGCCGCGGAGCCGGTCGCCGGGTCCTCGCCCCAGCTCAGATCCGCGGCGAAGACCCGCGCGTACGCCGTTCCGGTGTCGGCGTTCCAGGACAGCACCGAGACCCCCTCCCCTACGTCCAGCGCGGCGAGCGCCCGCGGATCGGGCACCGCGCGGTCCACGACCTCCGGCCGCACCGACAGGTACGCGAAGGGCAGTCCGCAGCCGGCGACGTCGACGGGCACCCCGGTGGTGTCGGCGGGCGCCAGCCCCATGGCGGCCGCCAGCAGACCGGGGTCCGGTCCGTCCGAGAGCGTGGGACGGCCGCCGGACAAGGTGGCGCCGTCGGAGTCGACCACCACGTCCAGCACCCCGGCGCCGCACTCCTGGCGCAGCGTCCCGGCGGGCAGCCGCCCGGTCCGGACGAGCGTGTGCGCCGCACCCACGCTCGGGTGACCGGCGAAGGGCAGCTCGGCGAAGGGCGTGAAGATCCGCACCCGGTAGTCGGCGCCGGGCTCGGTGGGCGAGCAGAGGAACGAGGTCTCCGACAGCTGGAACTCGTTGGCCAGCGCCTGGCACTGCGCCGTGGACAGCTCGTCGGCGTCGAACACCACCGCCAGCGGATTGCCGGCGAACGCCCGGGGGGCGAACACGTCGACGACCTCGTAGTCCAGCGCAACCGGGGCAGTCACGGCGCCGACGGTAGCCTTCGCCGAGTCCGAGCGTGCGAGGGCTCGCACAGCCAGAGCCGTGGGTCATGAGGCCGACGAGCTGGGGGCACCTCCCGCTTGCGGGGGACAGCGAGGACTCGAGACCGAGCGTGCGAGGACTCGAGACCGAGCGTGCGAGGTCTCGCAGCGACACAGCCGTGCGGCACGGAGCCGACGAGCGCCAGCGAGGAGGATTCGTGACCACGGTGACGAGGGCCTACGTCTCCCGGCTGGCCGGGCTGACCGTCTTCGACCCCAACGGCGACCGCGTGGGGAAGGTCCGCGACGTCGTCGTCGCCCTGCGGGTGGGCACCGCCTGCCCCCGGGTGCTGGGCCTGGTCGTGGAGGTCGTCGCGCGCCGCCGGATCTTCGTGCCGATGGGCCGGGTCACCGCCATCGACCCGGGTGCGGTGATGCTCGCCTCCGGCACGTTGAACCTCAAGCGCTTCGAGCAGCGGGCCGGCGAGACCCTGGTGCTCGGTGAGCTGCTGGACCGGCAGGTGCGCATCAACGAGTCCGGCCGCCCCGCCCACGTCGTCGACGCCGGCATGGAGCAGACCCGCACCGGCGACTGGCTGCTCACCCGGCTGGCCGTCCAGGAGCCCGGCCGGATCGGCCGCCGCGGGCAGCTGCACCAGCTCGCCTGGGACGAGGTGGCCGGGCTGGCCCTGCCGCAGACCGGGCAGGGCGCCGAGACGCTGATCGCCACCTACCGCGAGCTGAATGCCGCCGACATGGCCCACGCGCTGCAGGAGCTGCCGATCAAGCGGCGGCACGAGGTGGCCGAGGCCATGGACGACGAGCGGCTGGCCGACGTCCTGGGCGAGCTGCCGGAGGCCGAGCAGATCACGATCCTGGGCACCCTCGAGGAGAGCCGCGCGGCCGACGTCCTCGAGGAGATGGACCCGGACGACGCCGCCGACCTGCTGTCGGAGCTGCACGACGTCGACCGGAACCGGCTGCTGGAGCTCATGGAGCCCGACGAGGCCGAGTCGGTGCGGCAGCTGCTCAAGTACTCCGAGGACACCGCCGGCGGGATGATGACCAGCGAGCCGGTGATCCTCGCTCCCGACGCCACGATCGCCGAGGCGCTGGCACGGGTCCGCCAGGAGGAGATCACCCCCGCGCTGGCCAGCCAGGTGTACGTCTGCCGCCCGCCGTCGGCCACGCCCACCGGCCGCTACCTGGGGCTGGCGCACATCCAGCGCCTGCTCCGCGAGCCGCCGTCGACGCTGGTCAGCGGGGTGCTCGACGACCTCGAGCCGCTGCGCCCCGAGGCCCCGCTGGCCGAGGTCACCCGGTACTTCGCCACCTACAACCTCGTGGCCGCGCCGGTCGTCGATGCGCAGGGCCGGCTGGTCGGTGCGGTGAGCGTCGACGACGTCCTCGACCACCTGCTGCCCGACGACTGGCGGGATCGGGCCCGCCGTGGCTGACACGCCGCGGCTCGACGTCCCCAGCGGGGGCGCGCGCCGGTTCGGCAGCTTCCTGCGGCTGAACCCCGACGCGGTGGGCCAGTTCGCCGAGGGCATCGCCCGGTTCCTGGGCACCGGCCGGTTCCTGGCGGTGCAGACGATCCTCGTGGTCGTCTGGATCTCGCTCAACGTCTTCGCCGTGCAGCTGCGCTGGGACCCCTACCCGTTCATCCTGCTGAACCTGGCGTTCTCCACCCAGGCCGCCTACGCCGCGCCGCTGATCCTGCTGGCGCAGAACCGGCAGGCCGACCGCGACCGCGTGCAGGCCGAGGAGGACCGCGCCCGGGCCACCCAGACCCGCGCGGACACCGAGTACCTGGCCCGCGAGCTCGCCGCGCTGCGCGTGGCCATCGGCGAGCTGGCCACCCGCGACTTCATCCGCGGCGAGCTGAACCGGATCTCCAGCGACGACGGCGAGGAACGGCGCGACAAGCCGCGCCGGCGCGACCCGGTGAGCGGCTGAGGCCGGTCCGTCGGCCGACCGATCGGTGTGCGCGGATGGGCAGTTCGTCTCACGAACTGCCCGTCAGCGCACACCGTCGACCGCGGCAGCCGACCCGCCGTCAGCCGGTGAGCACGTGCACCAGCGCACCGGCCGCCCCGGCGAGGACCAGCACCACGATGAACGGCGCCCGCAGCGCCAGGGCCAGCGCGGCGACGGCGAGCCCGGCCAGCCGCCCGTCCAGCACGATCTCGTCGCCGCTGGTCAGCCCCTGCACCACCACGAGCGCCGCGAGCAGCGCCGCCGGCACGAAGTCGACGACGCGGGCGACCCATGGCTGCTCCACCCACGAGGCGGGCACCGACAACCCGGCCAGCTTCAGCAGGTAGCAGCCGACCGACGCGACCAGCACCGCCGTCCAGGTGGCGCTCACGCGACGGCCCTCCGCGGGCGCCCGGCCAGCGCCACCGCCACCACCGCGGCGATCACCTGGACCCCCGGCGGTACGAACGGGGTCAGCGCGAGCGCGACCACAGCTCCGCCCAGCGCCACCCGGAGCTGCACCCTCGGCTCGGCGAAGCCGCGCCGCAGCCGCGGCCACAGGAGCGCGAGGAACGCCGCCGGCACCACCGAGTCCAGCGCCGCCGCCGCGGCCCCGCCGAGGCCGGAGGCCCCGAGCACCCCCACCAGGGTCATCGCGTTCCAGCCGAGATAGATGGTGGCCCCGGTAGCCCAGAAGGCCAGCCGGCCCAGCTCCCGGTCCGGCGCGGCGACGGCCATCGCCGTCGTCTCGTCGATCACCCAGTGGGCTGCACCACCCCGCCGCAGCGGCCCGCGCGGCGCCAGCAGCGGAGCCATCCGGACGCCGTAGACGGTGTTGCGGACGCCCAGGAGGAGTGCGCTGCCGACGGCCGCCGGCGCGCTGCCGCCGGCGCCGAGCACGCCGACCAGCGCGAACTGCGACGCACCGGTGAACATCAGCGCCGAGAGCGTCATCGCCTGCCAGACGTCGAGTCCGGCCGCGTCGGCGGCGGCCCCGAACGCGATCCCGTAGAGGCCGACCGCGAGCCCCAGTCCAACGGCGTCGCGCAGGGTCTCGGAGCGGTCGGGCGGCACGGTGCCGACCCTAGGACGCCGTCGCCTGAGCGAGAGATCACCCTCCGGCGACAGGACCGTGACCTCGCCCGCCGTACAGTGGCAGACGACCGATCGCGCGCGGGTCGCCGCTCCGACCGCCGACCGCCGGACGCCGGTCCCCCGTCGAAGGAGACAAGCGAACACGATGTCCGACCAGCTGACCGGCACGCCGGCGCTCGACGCCGTCAACGCCGCTCTGGCCACCGTCCAGGACCCCGAGATCAACCGCCCGCTCCCCGAGCTCGGCATGATCAAGGACGTGCGGATCGGGCCGGACGGCTCCGTCGCCGTCGAGGTCTACCTCACCGTCGCCGGCTGCCCGATGCGGGAGACGATCACCACCCGGGTCACCCAGGCCGTGTCCGCCGTCCCCGGTGTCACCTCGGTCCAGGTCGCGCTCGACGTGATGAGCGACGAGCAGCGCAGCGAGCTGCGCAAGACCGTCCGCGGATCCGACGCCGCCGAGCCGGTGATCCCCTTCGCCCAGCCGGGCTCGCTGACCCGCGTCTACGCGGTCGCCTCCGGCAAGGGCGGCGTGGGCAAGTCCTCGGTGACGGTCAACCTCGCCGCCGCGCTGGCCAAGCGCGGCCTGGCGGTCGGCGTGGTCGACGCCGACATCTACGGCCACTCGGTGCCCCGCATGCTGGGCGTGGACGACAAGCCCACCCAGGTCGACAACATGATCATGCCGCCGCAGTCGATGGGCGTGAAGGTCATCTCGATCGGCATGTTCACCCCCGGCAACACCCCGGTCGTGTGGCGCGGGCCGATGCTGCACCGCGCGCTGCAGCAGTTCCTCGCCGATGTCTGGTGGGGCGACCTCGACGTCCTGCTCATGGACCTCCCGCCGGGCACCGGTGACGTCGCGATCTCGGTGGCCCAGCTGGTGCCGAACGCCGAGATCCTCGTGGTGACGACGCCGCAGCTCGCCGCCGCAGAGGTGGCCGAGCGGGCCGGGGCGATCGCCACCCAGACCCACCAGCAGGTGGTCGGCGTGGTCGAGAACATGTCCTGGCTGGAGCTGCCCGACGGCTCGCGCATGGAGATCTTCGGCTCCGGTGGTGGCGAGGCGGTCTCCGACGCACTGACCAGGACCCTGGGCGCCCGCGTCCCCCTGCTCGGTCAGATCCCGCTCGACACCCGGCTGCGCGAGTCCGGCGACGCCGGTGCCCCGATCGTGCTTTCCGAGCCCGACTCCCCGGCCGCCCAGGCGCTGGAGAAGATCGCCGACGGGCTCGCCGTGCGCCAGCGCGGGCTGTCCGGCATGTCCCTGGGCCTCACCCCCGTAAAGCACTGAATACTCGCTCCGGCGAGCGGGGGCCGGAGGCTCCCCGAGCCGGGGCGAGCATGCGCTTTGTCGCGACGAGCGGGGGGCCGAAGGCTCCCCCGAGGAGTGACGGCAGCGGCTCAGCGCCACGGGGGACGGCACGTAGTCGCGGCGTCGTCCGGAGGACGACAGATCACGTGGCGTCGACGTCGAAGGGCGGGGGCACGCTGCGGTCGCGCGGGCGGGCCGCGACCGAGGCGGCGGTGCTGCCGTGGTGCACGACCGGGTTCTCCTCGTCGTCACCGAGCAGGTGCGTCCGGACGAACGTCCTCGGGTGGTACTTCCGGAGGTCGAGGTCGCGCAGGTCGGCGAAGTCGTCGCCGAGGGACTCGTTGACCTGCTCCCGGACACCGGTGATGGCGGTCCGCACCTTCTTCAGCCCGCTGGCGGCGTCCTTGGCCAGGTCGGGCAGGCGCTCGGGACCGAAGATGAACAGCGCGGCGAGCGCGACGACGAAGAGCTCGGGCCAGCCGATCGAGTTGAACACCGCCGCCCCCTTCCCCGGTCCGCCTGCGCGCGCTCACCGCCAAGCGTAGTCAGCACACCCCTTGTTCCCGCCTACGCGAGCTCGCGGCGTGCTGCGGCAAGGATCCTCAGGCCGCGCCGAGCGTCGCCTGGACCGTCCGGGAACTGCCGCCGCGGATCAGCTCGATCACGACCTCCTCGCCCGGCTGCCGGGCGTCTACCGCAACGGCCAGCTCCTCGGAGCTGCCGACCGGGGTGTCGTCGACCGCGATGATGATGTCCTCCTCGCGGATGCCGGCCTGCGCCGCGGCGCTCCCCGGCTCGATGTTGACCACCAGCGCGCCGTCCCGCGTCCCGTCGGTCACCGACCGGGCGTTGACGCCGAGCGCGGCGTGCACGGCCGTGCCGGTGGAGATCAGCTGCTCGGTGATCCGCTTGACCGTGTCGATGGGGATGGCGAAGCCCAGGCCGATCGAGCCACCACCCATGCCGCTCGACGCGATGGCGGTGTTGATGCCGACGAGCGCCCCGGTGGCGTCCACCAGCGCACCGCCGGAGTTGCCCGGGTTGATGGGCGCGTCGGTCTGGACGGCGCTGATCACGGCGTTGGTGTCGGTGCCCTGACCGGACAGCCGGACGGGCCGGTTCAGCGCGCTGACGATGCCGCTGGTGACGGTGCCGGCCAGGCCGAGCGGGGAGCCGATGGCGACCACGGGGTCGCCGACGACGACGTCGTCGGAGCGGCCCAGGGACGCGGTCACCAGGCCGGGCTTCTCCACCTTGATCACGGCGAGGTCGCTGGCCGGGTCACGGCCGACGATGCGCGCCGCGGATCCGCTGCCGTCGGAGAACACCGCCCGGATCTCGGCCCCCTCGACGCCGTCGGCGCCGGAGATGACGTGGTTGTTCGTGACGATGTAGCCGTTCTCGCCGTCGATCACGACCCCGGAGCCGGTGGCGCCCGCCTGCCCCACGCGGACCTCGATGGAGACCACCGCCGGCATGACGGCGTCGGCGATGTCGGAGACCGAGCCCGGTTCCCGGGTGATGCCCGGGTCCACCTGCGACAGGGTCGTCCCCGGGCTGAACAGCGGGGTCTCGTCGGCCGTGCGGGTCAGGTACCAGCCGACGCCACCGCCCACCACGCCGACCACCAGCAGGCCGAGCACGGCGAGCGTCGTCAGTCGGACCGAGATGTCGCGCAGCCGTACCTTGCGCCGCCCCTGGGCGTCGACGACGACCGGACCGGGCTGGCTCTCCTCGTCGTACACCGCGGGGGCACCGAGGCCCGCCGGTGACGCCGGGTCGCGCCAGGGATCGCTCGGGGCGTCGGCCTTCCACCACGGACCGGTGGCGGTGCGCCGGGCGCCGGTCCGGCCACCCGGCGGCTCCTGGAGCCCGTACCGGCCGGGCGCGGGGGGTCCGAATGCCCGCAGCAGCGCCTCTGGAGGCGGAGGCGGCAGCGGGCGGGGCGCGGGCGGGGGCCGGTCACCGGCGAAGCTGCCGTCGACCTGCTCCGGCCGGCCGAACGCACCGGCCTGTGCCGGCGTGGGCTGCGGGGCCGGCACGGCCCGGGGGGTGAGTCGCTGCACCGCCGCGTCGTCGAAGCCGCCGAGCCGCCCCGCGGGACGCGAGTAGCCGGCGTCCCCGGGCACGGCCGGGTCGCGCTCGTGGTCGGTGCTCAAGGGGTGCCGCCCGGGGAGCCGGTGCCGGTCGAGAGGTCGACGGTGACCGTCCGCACGACGGGAGGGGCGATCTCGGTGTGCTGCTCGGGCTGCGGGCGGTCCGCCGCGGGCGCGGGGGCGGCATCGGCCGGCAGCGTCAGCGCCAGTGCGGCGACCCCGGCGCCCAGACCGGCGAGCGTGCCGGCCACGCCGCGGCGGAGCCAGCGCGCGCCGAACGGCCCACGGTGCTGCGCACCCTCGCTGAGGTCCAGGGACCAGGAGCCGGTGCTCCCGGTGACGGTCAGTTCCCCCGCGGCGGCGCTCATCGCACCCGTTCCGTCACCGGAACCGGGCACCTCGGCGGTGAAGGGGATGGCGCGCAGGCGCGACATCAGGTCACCGGGGATCGTCACGTCCGCGGATCCGTGCAGGGCCGCCTTCGCCTCCCGCTGCGCCGCCACGGCCATCCGGCAGGCGGCACAGCCGGCGAGGTGCCGGGCTGCCCGTGCCGCCGGACCGGCCGTCAACTCGCCGTCGACCAGCGCGGCGATCGCCTCCTGGGCCAGGTGGCTCTCCGGGATCACGCCCCGACCTCCCCGGCAGCGGCCACGCGTCGCGGCGCCAGATGGGCGAGCGCCTCACGCAACTGCACCCGGCCGCGGTGGATGCGGCTGCGTACGGTGCCCAGCTTGATGCCGAGGGTGGCCGCGATCTCCTCGTAGGTGAGGCCCTCGATGTCGCAGAGCACCACGGCCACGCGGAACTCCGGCGACAGCGCGTCCAGTGCCGCCTGCACCTGCGGATCCAGGTGGGTGTCGGCGTAGACCTGCTCCGGGCTCGGCGCCCGGCCGGGCAGCCGCTCGGTGTCCTCGGGCAGGGCGTCGAACCGGATCCGCTGGCGGCGGCGCACCATGTCCAGGAACAGGTTCGTGGTGATCCGGTGCAGCCAGCCCTCGAACGTGCCCGGCGAGTAGTCGGCCAGCGAGCGGAACACCCGGACGAAGGTCTCCTGCGTCAGGTCCTCGGCGTCCTGCGGGTTGCCCGACAGCCGGTAGGCGAGGCGGTACACCCGGGCGGAGTGGTCACGGACGACCTGCTCCCAGGACGGGGCCACCCAGCTGTCCGCGGCCATGCCGGTGCCCTCGGGCTGCACGGGGGTGGCCTCGGACACGCCACCAGGATCGCAGACGGGGCCCGACGCGCCCTCCCCCGCGTCGACGGGTCGGGCGGACACGGCTCGCTTCAGGCGCACGTCCGGATCAACGAACGACCAGCACACCCGTGTTCCCGCGCACCGCGGCTCCCAGGAGACGCACAGGTACGGCCGCGCATCACGGCCCCGCGCGACCCGGCCACTACCCTCGGCCGGTGATGAGCGCCCAGCAGCCGCCGCCCGGAGGCGGTAACGAGCTGGGCGCCGCCTACGCCGACCGCTTCGCCGCGGAGTCGCCCGAGATGCAGGCGGCGCGGCACCGCACCCATGCCCTGTCCGGCTCGCAACCGGTGGAGCCCCCCGTCGGGGCCGTGCTCGCGGTCCTGGCCGCGACGACCGGGGCCCGCTCGGTGGTGTCCATCGGCAGCGGCGGCGGCCTGGCCGCCCTGTGGCTGCTGCGCGGCATGCGGCCCGACGGCGTCCTCACCGCCCTGGACGGCGATCCCGAGCAGCTGCGGGCGGCGCGCACCGCGCTCGCCGAGGCCCGGGTGCCCGCCAGCCGGGCGCGGCTGATCTTCGGCACCCCCGGCGAGGTCCTCCCCCGACTCTCGCCCGGCGGCTACGACATGGTGTGCTGCGCCGGCCCGCCGCGGGAGTACGCCGAGCACCTGCCGGGGCTGCTCGCCCTGGTGCGGGTGGGCGGCACGCTCACCTGCCACGGGCTGCTCGAGGGCGGCCGGATCGCCGACCGCACCGCGCGGGACCCGCAGACGGTGGCGTGGCGGGAGATCTCCCGCACCATCCGCGACGACGACAGCCTCCTGCCGGCTGTCCTGCCCATCGGTAGCGGGCTGCTCGTCGCCACCAAGCGCGCCTGACCGACCAGGCATAGGAGGCTTTGCCTACGGATTCGGCTCAAGAACCGTAGGTATAGCTTCCTATGCCGGGGGGGGTCAGAGGTAGGCGCGGGTGCCCTTGCCGAGCACGGTGATCCCGCCGGCGCTCACGTGGTAGCGCTCGCGGTCCAGATCGTGGTCGAAGCCGATCCGGGCGCCCGCCGGGACGACGACGTTCTTGTCCAGGATCGCCCGGCGCACGTGCGCGCCCTCACCGATGTATGCGCCGTCCATCACGACGCTGTTCTCGATGCGGGACCCGCGTTCCACCCGGACCCCGGGGGAGATGACCGAGCCGTGCACCGCGCCGCCACCGATGATCGCGCCGGCGCTGACCATCGACTCCTCCGCGCGGCCGCCCAGGACGAACTTCGCCGGCGGGCGCTGCGGCGGCAGCGTGTAGATCGGCCACCGCTCGTTGTAGAGGTTGAAGACCGGCGACACCGACACGAGATCCATGTGGGCGTCGTAGTAGGAGTCGATGGTCCCGACGTCGCGCCAGTAGCCGTGGTCGCGCTCGGTCGCCCCGGGGACCACGTTGGTGGAGAAGTCGTAGACCCACGCCTCACCGGATCCGGCCAGCATCGGCATGATCGAGCCGCCCATGTCGTGCACCGAGTCGGGGTCCTCGGCGTCGGCCCGCAGCGCCTCCAGCAGGGCGTCGGTGCTGAAGACGTAGTTGCCCATGGAGGCGAAGCTCTCCTCCGGCGAATCCGGCAGACCGGGCGGGTCCGCGGGCTTCTCCAGGAATCCGCGCACCTTCCCCGACGCGTCGGAGTCGATGACCCCGAACTCGGTGGCCTCCCGGCGCGGCACCCGCAGGCCGGCGATGGTGACCCCGGCCCCGGTCTGCAGGTGCTGGTCGATCATTTGCGCCGGGTCCATGCGGTACACGTGGTCGGCGCCGAAGACGACGACGATCTCCGGCCGCTCGTCGTAGATCAGGTTCAGGCTCTGGAAGATCGCGTCGGCGCTGCCGGTGTACCAGCGCGGGCCGAGCCGCTGCTGGGCCGGTACCGGGGTGATGTAGTTGCCGAGCAGCTGGGACATCCGCCAGGTCTGGGTGATGTGCCGGTCGAGGCTGTGGCTCTTGTACTGGGTCAGGACGGCGATCTGCCGGACGTCGCCGTTCACCAGGTTGGAGAGCACGAAGTCGATGAGCCGGTAGTTGCCCCCGAAGGGGACTGCCGGCTTGGCGCGGTCCTGGGTCAGCGGGGACAGCCGCTTTCCCTCACCGCCCGCCAGGACGATGCCGAGCACCCGTGGACCGCCGCGCATGGACAGCACCGTATCCGCTGGCGGGACCGGCGGCGCCCTGCGTGGGCCGCACCCGCCCCCCTAGGGTGACGGCGTGCACATCGGGATCGTCACGCGTGAGTGGCCGCCGGACGTCTACGGCGGGGCCGGGGTGCACGTCGAGCACCTCGTCGCGGCGCTGCGGGCGCTGCCGTCGCCGCCGCAGCTGGACGTCCACTGCTTCGGCGGCCCGCGGAGTCCGGGCACGGCGGGATACGGAGCCACCGGCCACCCGGTGCCGCCCGCGTTGCGCGAGGCCAACGGCGCGCTGCAGGCGCTCGGTGTCGACGTCGAGATCGCCGCCGCCCTCGCCGGCGTGGACCTGGTGCACAGCCACACCTGGTACGCGAACGGCGCGGGGATGCTGGCCGCGCTGGTGCACGGGATCCCGCACGTGGTCACCGCGCACTCGCTGGAGCCGCGGCGCCCGTGGAAGGCCGACCAGCTGGGCGGGGGCTACCGGCTCTCCTCGTGGGTCGAGCGCACCGCCTACCTCGCGGCGGACGCCGTGATCGCGGTCAGCCACGGCATGCGCGCCGACGTCCTCGATGCCTACCCGGACCTCGTCCCGGCCCGCGTGCACGTCGTCGGCAACGGGGTGGACGCCGACGCCTACCGGCCGGTGCACGACCCGGACGTCGTGCGCGGGCTCGGGGTGGACCCCGACCGCCCCTACGCGCTCTTCGTCGGGCGGATCACCCGGCAGAAGGGCGTTCTGCACCTGCTGGCCGCCGCCGAGCAGCTGCCCGCCGACGTCGGCCTGGTGCTCTGCGCGGGCGCCGCCGACACCCCGGGCGAGCGGCAGCAGGTGGCCGACGCGGTCGCCGAGCTGCAGTCCCGCCGCGGCGGAGTGGTGTGGATCGAGACGATGCTGCCCCGTGAGCAGCTGGTGCCGCTGATCAGCGGGGCCACCGTGTTCGTCGTCCCGTCGGTGTACGAGCCCCTCGGCATCGTCAACCTGGAGGCGGCGGCCTGCGGCACCGCCGTCGTCGCCAGCGCCGTGGGCGGCATCCCGGAGGTCGTCGACGACGGCCGCACCGGGCTGCTCGTGCCCTACGACGAGGACGATCCAGCCGGGTTCGCCGCCGGCCTGGCCGCCCGCACCGGCGAGCTGCTGGCCGATCCCCAGCGCGCCGCCGCCATGGGGGCCGCCGGCCGGGAACGCGTGCTCGCCGAGTTCGGCTGGGCCGCCATCGCCCAGCAGACCGTGGCGGTGTACGAGGCGGTCCTCGCCGCCCGCGGTTGAACCGCTGGTACCTTCTGCGCACCGGCTCGTGCCGGCGGCGCAGCAGCAGCGAAGTCCGGTGCGAACCCGGCGCTGTCCCGCAACTGTGATGGTCCCTCGCGGACCTGAGCCAGATCGCCTGCCCTGCGTCCTGCAACCGACCCTCGCGGCAAGGGTCGCGCATCGGGCGTCGGGTCAGCTCGTGGGCGACGCTCGCCGCCTCCACTGGAGGCAATTCCTTGTTCGGCACTCCCCTCGCGGCGCGGTCGACGCCGCGCGCCCCCCGGCGGCCCACCCCCGCCCTCCTGGCCCTCCTCACGGCCCCGCTCCTGGCGCTGACCGCGTGCGGTGGTTCCGCCGACCCCACCGACGACGCCGCGGCGTCCGCCTCGCCGGAGTCCGGCGCCTTCCCGGTCACCGTGACCGGCGCCGACGGTGAGCTGACCCTCGAGGACCAGCCCGAGAACATCGTCTCGATGTCGCCGACCGCCACCGAGATGCTCTTCGCCATCGGCGCCGGCGACCAGGTCGAGGCCGTGGACGACAACTCGAACTACCCGGCCGGGGCACCGACCACCGAGCTGTCGGCCTTCACGCCGAACGCCGAGGCGATCGCCGAGTACGAGCCCGACCTGGTCGTCCTGAGCAACGACCAGAACGGGATCGTCGACGCGCTGGACGCGCTGTCCATCCCGACGCTGCTGCTCCCGGCCGCCGAGAGTCTCGACGACACCTACGAGCAGCTGGAGACCCTCGGCGAGGCGACCGGCCACGCCGAGGAGGCCGACGAGGTGGCCGCCGACGTGCAGGACCGGATCGCCGCCGCGGTGGAGTCGGTGCCGGCCGACGCCGAGGGGGCGAGCGTCTACCACGAGCTCGGCCCGGAGCTGTACTCGGCGACCAGCGACACGTTCATCGGCAGCATCTACCGCATGTTCGGCCTGGAGAACATCGCCGACGGCGCCCCCGATGCGGCCGGCGGCTACCCGCAGCTGTCCCCGGAGTACGTCGTCGGTCAGGCGCCGGAGCTGATCGTCCTCGCGGACACGAAGTGCTGCGAGCAGTCGGCGGAGACCGTGGCGCAGCGGCCGGCGTTCGGCACCGTGCCCGCCGTCCAGGAAGGCCGGATCCTCGAGGCCGACGACGACATCGCCTCCCGCTGGGGTCCGCGGATCGCCGAGTTCGCGGAGTCGGTCGCCGAGACGCTGCAGGGCTGAGAGAAGCACCCCCGATGACGACGACGGCGCCCGGTGCGCGCACGGCCGCGGGAGCACCCCGCAGCCGGCGCCGCTCCGGCCGGGTGTTCGCCGGAGCCGGCCTCGCGCTGGTCCTGGCGATGCTCGCCGGGGTGTGGGTGGGGGCGCTGCCCCTCCCCCCGGGCGCCGTCGTCGTCACCCTGCTCGACCGGCTGCTCGACCCGTTGGGGGTGACCGTGCCGGGCACCCTGGAGGGCTCCTCCGCCGCGGTCCTGCTGCAGCTGCGCCTGCCCCGGGTGCTCCTGGCGTCGCTGGTGGGCGCCGGGCTCGCCATCTCGGGTGCCGCGTACCAGGGCGTGTTCCGCAATCCGCTGGCCGACCCCTACCTGCTGGGGGCGGCGGCCGGTGCAGGGCTGGGAGCCACCCTGGTCATCGCGTACTCCCCGGTGCAGGCGGTGGGGCCGATCGGGGTCGTCCCCCTGGCCGCCTTCGCCGGGGCGCTCGTCGGCGTCGGCTGCGCCCTCGCGCTGGGCAGCGTGGCCGGTGGTTCGCACAGCCCGACGCTGCTGCTGGCCGGGATCGCCGTCGCCGCGTTCCTCGCCGCGGCCCAGACGCTGGTGCAGCAGCAGAACACCGACGACCTGCGCGAGATCTACGGCTGGCTGCTCGGTCAGCTCGGGAGCGCGCAGTGGTCCGACGTCACGCTGGTGCTGCCCTACCTGGGCGCGGCGGCCGGGGTGCTGCTGCTCTGCGGGCGGGCCCTGGACGTCCTGGCGCTCGGGGATGACGAGGCCAGCTCGCTGGGCATCCACCCCGGCCGGCTACGGCTGCTGGTCATCCTCGCCGCCTCCCTCGCGACCGCCGCTGCCGTGGCGGTGAGCGGCCTGATCGGGTTCGTCGGCCTGGTCGTGCCGCACATCGTGCGGCGGCTCGTCGGCGGCGCGAACTCCCGGGTGCTGCCGGTCTCGCTGCTGGTCGGCGGGGCGTTCCTCGTGCTCGCCGACCTGCTCGCCCGGGTGGTCCTCGCTCCCGCCGAACTCCCGATCGGCGTCGTCACGGCCTTCGTCGGGGCGCCGTTCTTCGCGGGCCTGCTCTGGGCCGGGGCGAGGCGGCGATGAGCCGCCGGCCCCCCGTCCCCGTCCCGGCGGGCGGGGCCCGCGTCGAGGTGGTGGGCCTGAGCGCCGGCTACGGCCGGCGCCCGGTCCTCTCCTCCGTGCGGTTCGCCGTCGACGCCGGCGGCTGGCTCGGCATCATCGGACCGAACGGGTCGGGCAAGTCGACGCTGCTGCGCTCGGTGCTCGGGCTGCACCCCTATGAGGGGGAGGTCCGCATCGACGGCGCCCCGACGACCGGCATGCCGCGGCGGGACCGCGCCCGCCTGCTGGCCTACGCCCCGCAGCTGCCGGTGCTGCCCGAGGCCGTGAGCACCCGCGACTACGTCACCCTCGGCCGCACCCCGCACCGCCCGCTGCTGGCCGCGCCGCGCGCGGTGGACCGGGAGGTCGTCGCCGAGGTCATGACGCGGCTGGAGCTGACCGCGCTGGCCGACCGCGCGGTGGTCACCCTCTCCGGCGGCGAGCAGCAGCGCGCCGTCCTGGCCCGCGCGCTGGCCCAGCAGCCGCGGGTGCTGCTGCTCGACGAGCCGACGGCGGCGCTGGACCTCGGCCATGCGCAGCAGGTGCTGGACCTGCTGGACCACCTGCGCCGCCAGGACGGGCTCACGGTGGTGAGCACGCTGCACGATCTCACGCTCGCCGGCCAGTACGCCGACCGGCTGACCCTCCTCGCCGACGGCCGGGTCGCCGCGGAGGGGACCCCCGAGCAGGTCCTGACCGCCGAGGCGCTGTCGGCCCACTACGGGGCGCGCGCCCGCATCGTCCCCGGGGCGCACGGCCCCGCGGTGCTGCCGGTGCGATAACACTGTCGTCCTCCGGACGACACCGCCTCCGATTGCCGTCCCCGGCCGGTGCTGAGCCCTTCCCGTCCCGACTCGGGGGAGCCTCCGGGGCCATGACACTGCGGTCCTCCGGACCGCACCGCGGCCTGGAGCCGTTCCCCCGTCGGGCGGAGCGACTCCGTCATCCCTGCGCGGACCCCTCCGGGGCCCACTCGGGACGACCATGCTCAGCGGGCCGGGCGGAACCGGACGGCGTCGCCCGGCCGCAGCTGCGCCACCGCGCCGAGGTCGGCGGTGACCACGACGGCGAGCACCGGATAGCCCCCCGTGACCGGGTGGTCGGCGAGGAACAGCACCGGTGCCCCGTCGGGCGGGACCTGGACGGCGCCGGGCACCAGTCCCTCGCTGGGCAGCTCCCCCTCCCGGGCGCGCCGCAGTCCGGGGCCGGCCAGCCGCAGGCCCACCCGGTCGCTGTCCACGCCGACCCGCCACTCCGCGCCGGTCAGCACCGGCCACGCGTCGTCGGCCAGCCAGTCCCGTCGCGGGCCGGGCAGGACGCGCAGCACCGGCCGGTCCGACGGGGCGCCGACGGGGGCGACGTCGACGAACGGCTCCTCCCCCGCCTCCGTGCCGACCGGCAGCCGCACGCCCGTGGTCAGCGGCGCCGGACCGAGGCCGGACAGGGTGTCGGTGCTGCGCGAGCCCAGCACCGGCGGGACGTCGACGCCGCCGCGCACCGCGACGTAGCTGCGCAGGCCCACCGGTGGGGTGCCCAGCCCCAGCACCGCTCCGGCGGGTACGGGCACGGGGCCGGCGAACGGCGCGGGCCGCCCGTCGACCGTGACCGGCGCCGGCGCCCCGGTCACGGCCACGAGCAGAACCCGTCCGGCACGGACGCGCAGGCCGCCGGCGGTCACCTCGAGCAGGGCCGCGGCGGGCCGGTTGCCGACCAGCCGGTTGGCCAGCTCAGCGGCCGGCCGGTCGGCGGCCCCGGAGCGGGACACCCCGATCGACGCCCAGCCGGGGCGGCCGGCGTCCTGCACGGTGCTGAACGGGCCCGGCGCCAGGACGGTGAGCACTCAGCGCACCTCCCGGAACCGGACGTCGGTCCCGGGCGCCAGCAGCGCAGGCGGGTCCCGGTCGACGTCGAAGAGCACCGCGTCGGTGCGGCCGACCAGCTGCCAGCCGCCGGGCGAGGCCCGCGGGTAGACCCCCGCGTACGGGCCGGCCAGGCCGAGGACCCGGCCGGCACCCGGGTGCGGGGGGTCGCCCGGCGCGGCACGTGCAGCTCCGGCGGCAACCCGGTCAGGTACCCGAACCCCGGCGCGAAGCCGCCGAAGGCGACGGTGAACCGGAGGTCGGCGAGCATGGCCACGACGGCTTCCGGTGAGCGGCCGGTCAGCCGGGCGACGTCGGCCAGATCGGGACCGTCGAAGACCACGGGCAGGTCGAGCGGCGCCCGGGCGTGCCCCGCGGCCGGCGGGACCGGCACCAGGCGGCGCAGTGCCGCGGCGTCCAGGTCGGTGGGCGGCCGGTCGAGCACGACGAGCAGGGTGCGGGCGGCCGGCACCAGGTCCACCTGCCCGTCCAGCGGGCCGGCGGCCAGGGCGGCCCGCAGCCCCGGGACGGTTCCGGGCTCGGCCGCCTCCACCAGCAGCGCGCGGTCGCCGTAGCGGACCACGTCCACGACGTCCCCGCGGTCTGCCACCCGACCATGATCGGTCATCGGTCACCCCGCCGCGGGAGGTAGCGTCCGCCTCGCCGCCCCGCACCCGCCCGGGCGCCCGACCCGTCGCGGATCGGGGACCCGGGCGGCACAGGATGTGCGCCCGGTCCCGCGGGCGGACACTCAGGCGTGACCATCGCCGGCCGGTTCGCGACCGCGCTCGCGGCGGTCTCCGACCCCGACCTCGCCGGGCCGGAGCTGCTGCCGGTGCGGCTCAGCCGGGCGTGCGCCGGAGGTCGACGGCGCCGGCCTGAGCACGGCCGACGCCAGCGGCCGCCGGGTGCCGTTGGGCGGCAGCAGCGCGGTCGCGTCCGCTGCCGAGCGGATGCAGTTCACCGCCGGCGAGGGCCCGTGCACGGCTTCCCAGCGCACCGGCCAGCCGGTGTTCGCCGTCGAGGAGGACCTGCGCCGGCGCTGGCCGATGTTCGCCGACCTGCTGCTCGGCGGAACGCCGTTCCGCGCCGTGATCGCCCTGCCACTGCGACCGGGACCCTACGGCGACGGCGCGCTGGACCTCTACGTCACCCGGGCCGCCGCCGTCGCCGAGCTCGACGTCTTCGCGGCCGTCGCCGTGGGCGAGCTGGTCACCTCGGCCCTCACCGACGCGGCCGTCTGGTCCAGCTGGTCCCCGGCCGAGGGCCCCGGCTGGCTGCACGGTCCGGTCCCCCGGCGGCGCGCGGCGGTCTGGGAGGCGATCGGCAAGGTGAGCGTCGCCCTCGACGTCGATCCCACCGACGCGCTGGCGCTGCTGCGCACCGACGCGTACACGGCCGGCCGGTCGGTGGACGAGGTGGCCGCCGACCTGCTCGCCGGCCGGCCGCCCGAGGATCTCCGCCCCGGCGACTGACCGTTCAGCCGGCGAAGGGGGCCAGCACCAGCCCGGCCGCCTCCAGGGCGGCGCGCACCGACCGCGCCAGCTGCACCGCGCCGGGGGTGTCGCCGTGCACGCAGATCGACACCGGCTCCATCCGCACCTCGGTGCCGTCGACGGCGGTCACCACCCCGTCGGTGGCCATCCGGACGGCACGCTCGATCACCGCGGCGGGCTCGGACACCACGGCCCCGGCCGTACCGCGGGGCACGAGGGTGCCCTCGGCGGTGTACCCGCGGTCGGCGAAGCCCTCGCCGACGGTCCGCAGTCCGGCGGCCGCCGCCGTGCGCAGGAGCACCGAGCCCGGCAGGCCCAGGACGGCCAGCCCGGGGTCGTAGCCGGCGACGGCGTCCACCACCGCCCGCGCCTGGGCCTCGTGGTGCACGACGGCGTTGTAGAGGGCGCCGTGCGGCTTGACGTAGGACACCCGTCCCCCGGCCGTCCGGGCGATGCCGTCGAGGGCGGCCAGCTGGTACAGGACGTCGGCCGCGAGCTCGTCGGGTGCGACGTCGACGAAGCGCCGGCCGAAGCCCGCGAGGTCGCGGTAGGAGACCTGCGCGCCGACCGAGACCCCCGCGGCGACGGCCGCGCCGCACACCCGCCGCATGGTCACCGGGTCGCCGGCGTGGAAGCCGCAGGCGACGTTGGCGCTGGTGACCACCTCGAGGAGCGCGTCGTCGTCCCCGAGGCGCCACACCCCGAAGCCCTCGCCGAGGTCGGCGTTGAGATCGATGCAGCCCGTGCCCGGTGCGCTCACCCGGGCAGTGTGGCACCGGGATGGCGGCCACCCCGGCGGCGCTGCACGGGGCACGCCCCCTGGCTGACCGCCCGGTACGCGTCCAGCGCGACCGGTCGACAGGTCGCCGTGTCGACATGGCCACACATCGACACTTCTTGTCCGCCCCCTCACCGGGCGTGTGACATCCTCTGCGACGGGTCGTCGTCCACGGGGGATGTCCGGACCCGAGGGGGATGGGTGCCTGAGCTCAACTCAGGGCTGTCGGCGGCCGCACTGCTGGCCGCCCTGCCGGACACGGTCGTCGTCGCCGACGGCGAAGGGCGGATCGCCTACGTGAGCCCCGCGGTGACCGCCCTCCTGGGGCACCAGCCGGCGGACCTGGTCGGGAAGCCACTGCAGGTGCTCATGCCCGAACGTCTCCGCCGCGGGCACGGCGAGGGTTTCTCCCGGTACCGCGCGACCGGCGAGGGCAAGCTGGTCGGGGCCACCACCCAGGTGCCGGCCCTGCACGCCGCCGGCCACGAGGTGGCGGCGGACCTCACCCTCTCCCGCCTGACACCCGCGCCCGAGGACACCGACCAGGACGCCTTCGTCGTGGGAGTCCTCCGTGACGCGAGCACCACGATCCTCCTGGAACGCCAGTTCGAGGTCAGCCGCTACCTGGCCGCCACCCTCCGGGTGACGGCGGCGCTCACCGAGGCCCACGACGCCGACCTCGCCTTCCACCAGCTGCTGCCGACGCTCTGCACGGAGCTGGACTGGGACGCCGCGATGCTCTGGCAGCCCGACGAGCGCGGCCGGCTCGTCCACGCGGGTACCTGGAGCGCCCCCGACGCCCCCGTCCCGTCGCTCGGCGCCGACTCCGCCGGCCGATCGTTCCGGCGCGGCGAAGGGCTGCCCGGGCACGCCTGGCAGCGGCGGGTGCCGGTGGTGGTCGAGGACCTCACGTCCGATCCGCGAGTGGTGCGGCACCAGGCGGTGCGAGCCGACGGCCTGAGCACCGGGGTGGCCTTCCCCGTCCTCCACGGCGACGAGCTGCTCGCCGTCTGCGAGCTGTTCTCGACCGACTCCCGGCCGGTGCCACCCGAGCTGCTGGAGGTGCTCGCCCACGCGGGCCGGCAGATCGGTCAGTTCCTCGGCCGGCTGCGCGCCGAGTCCGACGTCCGGGAACTCGCCGACACCCTGCAGCGCAGCCTGCTGCCCTCGCACCTGCCCGCCATCCCCGGCGTGCGGCTGGCGGCCCGGTACCGGGCCGGGGGCGAGTCCGCGCTGGTCGGGGGCGACACCTACGACGTCACCCCGCTCCCCGACGGACGGTGGATGGTGCTGATCGCCGACGTCTGCGGTACCGGGGCCGAGGCCGCCGCCGTCACCGCGGTCACCCGGCACACCGCACGGGCCGCGGCCACGGGCAGCCCGGCGGAGATCCTCCGCGCGGTCAACGCCGCGCTGCTGCACGAGCAGGGCACCGCACCGCTGCGCTTCGTCACCGCCTGCTGCCTGGTCCTCGAGCCGGCCGCCCGGGGCCTCCGGGTGCGCCTCGGCGTGGCCGGGCACCCGCTGCCGCTGGTCACCGATCCGGACGGCGACGCCCGTCCGGTCGGGACCGCCGGCCGACCGCTGGGCATCGACGCCGACGTGGAGTTCACCGAGACCGTCCTCGAGCTGCCACCCGGCAGCACGCTGGTGCTGTACACCGACGGGGTCACCGAGGCCCGGGACGACGCCGGGCAGCAGTTCGGCGAGGACGCGCTGCTGCGGGTCGTCGCCGGCGCTCCGGTCGCCGACCCGGAAGCCGTCGTCGCCGCCGTGTCCGCCGCCGTCGAGGCGCAGCTGGCCGGCTCCCGGCACGAGCCGGACGACCTCGCCGTCCTGGCGCTCGCCGTCCCCCGCTGACCCTCCCGCCTCGCGAGCGGCAGGCGCCCGCGGAGGTCCGCTGGCTACGGTGGGGCCGTGGCGCGCGTGGTGGTCGTGGGCGCGGGCCTGGGCGGGCTGGCGGCCGCCGCGCGGCTGGCCGCGCTCGGTCACCCGGTGACCGTCGTGGAGCAAACGGCGGAGGTCGGCGGCAAGCTCGGCTGGTTCAGCCGCGACGGGCACTCCTTCGACACCGGCCCGAGCCTGGTCACGCTGCCGCAGGTGTACCGCGACCTGTTCGCCGCGACCGGCGCCCGGCTGGAGGACGCCGTCGACCTGGTGCGGCTGGATCCCGCCGTCGGCTACCGGTTCGCCGACGGCACCCGGCTGACCGTGCCCGGGCGCCCCGACGCCGTCCCCGCCGCCCTGGAGGACGCCCTGGGCGCGGGCGCGGGCCGGCAGTGGAGCGCGCTGATGGACCGCGCCGCCGCCATGTGGCGGATCAGCGAGGGCCCCTTCCTGCGCACCCCGCTGGCGGGGGCGGTGACGCTGGCCCGGCTCGCCCGGCGCCCGGGCGACGTCGCGACGATCGCGCCGTGGCAGTCGCTGCGCGGGCTCGGCCGCCGCCATCTCGACCATCCGCACCTGCGCACGCTGCTGGACCGCTACGCCACCTACTCCGGCTCCGATCCGCGTCGCGCACCCGCGGTCCTGGCCACCGTGCCCTACGCCGAGCAGACGTTCGGCTCCTGGTACGTGCGCGGGGGGCTGCACCGGCTCGGCCTGGCGGTGCTGGACCGGGCCGTCACCCACGGTGCCGTGCTGCGCACGGGCAGCCCGGTGCGCCGGGTCCTGGTGGAGAGCGGCCGGGCGGCCGGCGTGGAGCTGGCCGACGGCGAGCGGCTGCGGGCCGACGTCGTCGTGTCCGGCGTCGACGCGACCGCCCTGCACACCGACCTGCTCCCCGGCGAGCCGCGCACCCGGGGTGCCCGCCGGGCCCTCGGCCGGGCGACGCCGTCGCTGTCGGGGTTCGTGCTGCTGCTGGCCCTGCGCGGGCGGACACCGGGGCTGGCGCACCACACGGTCCTGTTCCCCGACGACTACGACGCCGAGTTCGACGCGGTGTTCGGCACCGGCCGGTACGCCGGCCGGCCCGGGCCGGTACCCGACCCGACCGTCTACGTCAGCGCACCCGACGACCCCACGCTGGTCCCCGACGACGACAGCGAGTCGTGGTTCGTCCTGGTCAACGCGCCGCGGCACGACCCCGCGGCCGGGATGGACTGGGACGCCCCCGGGCTCGCCGCGGGCTACGCCGACCGGGTGCTGGAGGTCATGGCCCGCCGTGGCCTCGACGTCCGCAACCGGCTGCGCCGGCGTGAGATCCGGACGCCGGCGGACCTCGCCCGGGACACCGGCAGCGTGGGCGGGTCCATCTACGGAACCTCCAGCAACGGCTCACGGGCGGCGTTCCTGCGGCCGGCCAACGCCTCGCCGGTCCCCGGCCTGTTCCTGGTCGGAGGGTCGGCCCACCCCGGCGGCGGGCTGCCGCTCGTCGGGCTCTCGGCGGAGATCGTGGCGGGGCTGGTCGGGCCGGCCTGACGGTCAGGCCGCACGGGTGGCCGCCACGGCGACCAGCGGAGCCCCCGGCGCGATCCGCCGCGGCTCCCGCGGCCGCAGCCCGGCCGCCCGCAACGCGGTGTCCAGCCCGCCGGCCTCCGGGAGGGACATCTCCCCGTCCTGAGCGCGCAGCAGCAGGTCGAAGTGCCGGCTGAACAGCTGCGGTGTCGCGACCGTGGTGACGACCAGGAGCGTTCCTCCTGGCGCGAGCAGCGCTCCGACGGCGGCCAGCAGGGCCGCCCGTTCCGCCACCGGCACGTAGTAGACGACGTTCGCCATCAGCGCGAGGTCGAACGGCCCCGCCGCCTCCGCGGCGAGCTCCCGGACGTCGGTGCGCAGCACCCGGCCCCGCCGGCCGAGTCCTCGTTCGTCCAGCGTCCGCCGGGCCAGCCCGGCGGCCTCCTCGTCCGTGTCCACCCCGACGCCCTCGGCTCCCGGGGCCGCCTCGAGCATGGTGGCCAGCTGCAGCCCCGCGCCGCAGCCCACGTCGAGCACCTTTCCCGGGGACACCTCGGCCACGGTCTCCCGCAGGACGTCGTCGACGAACGGCTCGAAGGCGGCCGAGACCCGCGCGATGACCCCGCCCTGCTCCGCGACGTCGCGCCGCCCGGGCCCGCCGGCGAGCACCGCGGCCAGCCCCCGGTAGAGGCCGGTGTGGAAGCCGGTGAACGCCTCGTACGAGGCCCGCACCAGGTCGTCGGTCACCACGGCGCGGCCGGCGGCGGTCAACGACCAGCCGGCGCCGTCCTCGGCCACCAGCCCGGCCGCGGCCAGCACCCGCAGGAAGGCCCCGAGCAGGTCCTCCCGCACCACCCCGAGCCGCCGGGCCAGCTCGGGGGCCGGCACGGCGCCGCCCCCGACGGCGTCCAGCACGCCCGTTCCCAGGCCGGCCGCCCCGACGTGCAGCCGCACCGCGGCCTGCCCGTCGCGGGTGGCCCGCAGCCGGGCCCGGGCGTTACCGCTCCGCACGACGGTGAGCACGGTGCGGGCGCTGAACATCCGGGCCATGTCCGCTCCTCCGGGTCGGCGGGAGCCCACTGTGGTCCGGCCGGCCGGCGCGCGCCAGTACCTCGCCGCCCGCTGCGTCAGGCTCGCGCGGCCCCGTAGCCGAGCAGCGCCGCCAGGCCGAGCGCGCTGCGCGGCGCGTAGGCGGCCCGCCACAGGCCGCCGTGCGCCGCCTCGTAGGCCTCGTCCTGCCACGGGTGCTCGTGCTCGGGTCCGCCGCCGGTGTGCAGGTCGTGCACCAGCAGCGCGGCCATGAGCACGTTGGCCGTCGCCGGCTCGAAGATCTCGACGCCGAACCGGTGCGCCCCGGCATACGCCGCGGCCAGCGCCCGGTTCTTGAGCACCGACCGGGTGCGTGTGGGCGGGGCCACGTTCATCGACACCGTGCTCCCGGACGCCCGCGCCACCGTCGCCCGCCAGCGCTGCAGGCGCTTGGCCAGCGCGTAGTTCGGGCCCTGCTGAGCGACCAGGCTGTCGGCGATCCCGGGGTCGGTCCCCGGCACGTACGCGCGCCGCAGCAGCCGGCCGCCGGACGCCGTCCGCAGCGGCCGGCCGAGCAGCTTGGCCGACCGGGACCGGCCGGCGTAGGCCCGCACCGACTGCTCGACGGCGTCGGCGGGGACGGCGAAGACGTCGGTGGGCGTCGCGAGGAAGGCCAGCGCGGCGTCGGGCCGCGCCTCCAGCAGCCGCACGGTGAGCGCATCCACCGCCGTCGACACCCGCACGTTGGTGGCGCCGTCGGCGTAGACGTAGTTGCCGACCACCGGCCGCCCCGGCAACCCGGCGGCCCAGTCCGCGATCGCCGGTACCTCGGCGATCAGGTCGCCGCCCGCGCCGCGCGGATCGGCCTGGGTCCCCGACTCCGCCATCGGCACCAGCAGGGTGCCGGCTCCGCCGCGGGCGGTGTCGAGCACCCGCTCCCACAGCGGCGCGCGCGGCAGGTCCACGCCGGCCACCCGCGCACCCCAGCGCAGCAGGGCGGTCAGGGGCCCCATCTCCGCGCCGGCGCCGAGCACGACGGCGGTGCTGTCCGGGAGCGACAGCCACTCGGGATGGGCGGCCACGGTGCGGACCGCTTCGGCGCACGAGGGCTCGAGGACGCCGGCCTCGACCCAGCGGTCCAGCCGGCGCAGCAGCGCATCGCCGCGCAGCCGGTCCCCGTGGAAGGGCAACGAGAGCTCCCGCTCGGCTTCGGCGGTGCCGGTCACCTCGGCGGTGTGCAGCGCCCGGCCGGCGGGTGCGGTGGTCAGTGCGTCGAGGCCGGTCTCGCCGTCGTCGCCCGCCACCCGCATGCGCTCGTGCAGCGAGGCCAGGCCGGAGGCGGCGATGGACCGTGCCGCCTCGGCCGAGGGCAGCCCGGCCTCCACGAGCCGGCGGAAGTGGGTCAGGTAGCCCGCCCGCCAGTTGGTCTCGTGCTCGGCGGCCAGCGCGCCGGCCGCGTCGACCGGTCGCAGCGCATCCGCGACGACGGCCCGGCCGAGGGCGGCCGTGCTGCGTCGCCCGTCCGGACCGGTGGGGAACTGGACACCGCGGTCGTCGTCGGCCATCAGTCGCCTCCCACCGGCACACCGTCCATCGGCACAGCATCCACCGGGACGCCACCGGCCGGCAGCCGGGGTCCCCGACCAGCAGGAACGACAGCGGCCCCGGTCGCCGGCGAGAGCCGACGGCCGGGGCCGCGTCGATGTGCTCGGGGATGCCGTGCGGCGACGTCCCTCAGGAATTCAGCTGGTCGCGCCCTTCAGTGCCTCGGACAGTGCCGCCGCCTCGTCGGGCGACAGCTCGACGACCAGGCGACCGCCACCTTCCAGCGGTACCCGCATGACCAGGCCGCGCCCTTCCTTGGTGACCTCGAGGGGACCTTCACCCGTGCGCGGCTTCATGGCCGCCATGCGTGCCTCCTTCGCCAGCCGCGCTCCTGCTCCGTGAACAGGGGCGCGGTGTCCGATGCTCCGCAGCAATGATCCCGTATGACGGCGTTCCGTCCAACACGGGGCCTAGACGGGTGACGCCCGGAAGCATTCCGGCACGTGGTCGTCGACCATGCCGGTCGCCTGCATCAGCGCGTAGGCGGTCGTCGGGCCCACGAACACGAACCCGCGCCGCTTGAGCTCCCGCGCCATGGCGACCGACTCGGGGCTGGTCGCCGGCACCTCGGCGAGGGTGGCCGGGCGGGACCGCGGCCCCGCCGGGGCGAAGGACCACAGCAGCTCCGAGAGGCCTCCGGGGACCCGCTGCGCGGCGCGGGCGTTGCTGATCGCCGCCCGGATCTTGGCGCGGTTGCGCACGATGGCCGCATCGGCCATCAGCCGTTCCTCGTCGTCCTCGGTGAACTCCGCGACGGTGTCGATGGCGAATCCGGCGAACGCCTCCCGGAAGGCCGGCCGCTTGCGCAGGATCGTGATCCAGGACAGGCCCGACTGGAAGGCCTCCAGGGAGAGCCGCTCGAAGAGTGCGTCGTCCCCGCGCAGGGGCGTGCCCCACTCGTGGTCGTGATAGGCCACGTACTCAGCGGTGCTGGTGGCCCATGCGCAGCGTCCGGGTTCGTCCACGGCCGGAACCTAGCCGGAGCCACCGACGGTTCCCGCCGGCGGCCGGCCGGATCAGCGGGCGGCGGCGTCCACGGCCTCGACGCTGGGCTCCGGGCGGGGTGCGCTGCGCCGGGTGGCCAGGACGCAGCCGACCAGGACCAGCGGCAGGCCCAGCGCGATGCCGAGGGTGAACGGCTCCTCGAGCAGCCACACCCCCAGCAGGACCGCCACCACCGGGTTCACGAAGGTGATGACCAGCGCCCGCTGCGGACCGACCTCCCGGATCAGCACGAAGAAGATCGCCAGGGCGATCGCGGTGCAGAGCACCCCGAGCGTGGCCAGGGAGAGGACCGCCTCGGAGGACGCGCCGGCCACCTCGTCGAGCCGGGGAAGGGCGAACGGGGCGTAGACCACGGCGGTGACGAACAGCGCCACGGAGCTGGCGGCGACCCCCGGGACATCCGGAAGTGCCCGGAAGACGATCAGCGGCGCCGTCGCGTAGCCGACCACGACCAGCGCGACGGCGAGGATCGGCAGCAGCTGCGCGCCCTCCAGGTCCAGCCCGAGCAGCACCGCGATGCCGACGACCCCGATCCCCATCCCGAGCAGCCGGACCGGGGTCAGCCGCTCCTCCTCACCGGCCAGCCGTGCGGCCAGCGCCGCGGCGAACGGCACCGCGGCGACGAGCAGGCCGGTCAGCGAGCTGGACAGTGACTGCTCGGCCCACGACAGCAGCAGCCACGGCCCGGTCATCTCCAGCACCGTGAACAGCAGCAGCGGCTTCCAGTGCCGCAGGGCCGGGCGCAGCTGCCCCCGGTAGATGGTCCACGGCAGCAGCAACGCCGCCCCGATGGCGCAGCGGGCGAAGACCACCGACACCGGCGAGACCTCGCCGACCGCCACCTTGATCAGCAGGTAGGGCGCGCCCCAGATCACCGACAGGGTGAGGAAGAGGACCCAGCCCCGGCGGCTCACGAACCCTCCTCCGCGGCCCCGACGTCGTTGTGCACGGCCCCATCCTCACCGACCGGGGTCGGGCAGGGCGCACCCGGTCAGAAGCTGCGGGCGAAGGCGGCGAAGCGCTTCAGGGACAACCGGATCCCGGCGAGGGCGAACGGCTTGACCAGCACCCAGCCGAGCTGCCCGAGCAGCCCGTACGGCAGCCACAGCCGCTCGGTCCAGACGAAGGTGGTGTGCTCGCCGCGGGGCTCGATCTCGAAGATGCCGGGCCCGCGCACCAGCCGGCCGGTGTGCTGGACGACGACCCGCCGCGGCGGGTCCCACTCGGTGATCACCATGGTGTCGAGCAGCCCGACGCGGCGGCCGCCGGGCAGCGGCAACCCGGTCCGTGCGGCCAGCCGGCCGCCGATCCCCTGGGCGGGCCCGCCGACGGTGCGCACGTCGGTGGCGAGCATCCACTCGCCCTGCCGGGTCCAGGCGGTCAGCGCCGCCCACACCCGCTCCGGTGCGGCATCCACGTCGATCCGCTCGACGACCTCACGCATCGCGGTCTCCTTCTCCGTCCGGCGACGCGACCCCGGGGTCGGTCGGTGTCTCCTGCTGGGTGCGCGCGGCGAGCTCGGCGCGCAGCGCGGTGATCTCCGCGTCCCGCTCGTCCAGGGTCTGCGCCAGCTGGTCGAGCAGCCAGTCCACCTCCACCATCCGGTATCCCCGGACGGTCACCGCGATGCGCAGCGCCCGGACGTCGTCGGAGGTGACCCGGCGGTGCTCGGGCAGCTCGACCGGGGAACGGTCCGGCTCGGCCGGCGGCTGGGTCTCCCCCCGGCCCAGGAGCAGCGCGGCCACCAGGAACAGGGCCCCGCCGACCAGCACGACGGCGACGACGAAGACGAGGAAGGAGAGCACCTCAGGCGTCGGAGGGGCCGGTGACCGGCCCCTGTCCCCCACTGCCGTCCTCACCGGCGCGCCGGACGGCGTCCGCCGCCCGGATGAGCGCCACGGCCTCGGCGACGTCGTCGGTCACGGTGAACAGGTCGAGGTCGCCCGGGCTGATCGTGCCCCCGGCCAGCATCGTGTCGCGGATCCAGTCCACCAGGCCCGACCAGTACGCGGTGCCGAGCAGGATCACCGGGAAGCGGGTGACCTTGCGGGTCTGCACCAGCGTGAGCGCCTCGAACAGCTCGTCGAGGGTGCCGAAGCCGCCGGGCAGGATCACGAAGGCCTGCGCGTACTTGACGAACATCGTCTTGCGCACGAAGAAGTAGCGGAACGAGATGCCGACGTCGACCCACTCGTTGAGCTCCTGCTCGAACGGCAGCTCGATGCCCAGGCCGACCGACATGCCACCCGCCTCGGAGGCGCCACGGTTGGCGGCCTCCATGGCGCCCGGCCCGCCACCGGTGATCACCGCGTAGCCGGCCTCGACCAGGGCGGCGCCGAGCTCCACGCCGGCCGCGTAGTGCGGGTGGTCGCGCGGTGTCCGGGCGCTGCCGAAGACGCTGACCGCGGGCGGCAGCTCGGCGAGGAGGCCGAAGCCCTCGACGAACTCCGAGGTGATCCGCATGACCCGCCACGGGTCGGTGTGCACCCAGTCCGCCGTGCCCTGCCGGTCCAGCAACCGCTGGTCGGTGGTCGTGCCCCGGTGCTGCGGGTCCGGCTCGCCCCCACGCAGCATCACCGGTCCCTTGTGGCGGATCCGGCCCGAGCGGTGGCCGTCGGACGGCGGGGTGGTCATGAGCTGCTCCGGGACAGGTAGGCGGTGAGCGCGTCCACGGCCGGCTGCAACCGGTCGACGAGGACGTGCTCCTCGCGGGTGTGGGCCAGCTGGGGGTCCCCGGGCCCGTAGTTGATCGCCGGGATGCCGAACGCGGCGAACCGGGCGACGTCGGTCCAGCCGAGCTTGGCCCGCGCCGGGCGGCCCGCCGCGGCGACGAACGCCGCCGCGGCCGGCTCGGCCAGGCCGGGGAGGGCTCCTCCGGCGTTGTCGACGACGGTGAGCGTCGCGCCGGAGGCGGTCGCGTCGGCGAAGACCTCCCGGACGTGCGCCTCCGCGGCGTCCTCGTCCCGGTCAGGGGCGTAGCGGAAGTTGACGGTGAGGGCCGACTCGTCGGGGATGACGTTCCCGGCGACCCCTCCGGAGATGCCCACCGCGTTGAGGCCCTCGCGGTAGGTGCAGCCGTCGATCTCCACCTCCCGCGGCCGGTAGGCGGCGAGCGCCGCCAGCGCCCCGGACAGCCCGTGGATGGCGTTCTCCCCCAGCCAGCTGCGCGCGCTGTGCGCCCGCCGGCCCGTCGTCGACAGCACCGCGCGCAGCGTGCCCTGGCAGCCGGCCTCGATCTCGCCGTCGGTCGGCTCGAGCAGGATGGCGAGGTCGCCGTAGAGCCAGCCGCGGCGCTCCCGGGCCACCCTGCCGAGACCGTTCTTGACCGACTCGACCTCTTCGTTGTCGTAGAAGACGAAGGTGAGGTCGTGCGCGGGCTGCGCGCCCGGCACGCCGAAGACCGCGGCGAGCCGCAGCATGACCGCGTCGCCGGACTTCATGTCGCTGGTGCCGCAGCCGTAGAGCCGGCCGGTGGCCACGTCGAGCCGGCTGGGCACGTTGTCGGCGATGGGCACGGTGTCCAGGTGGCCTGCCAGCACCACCCGGGTGGGCCGGTCGAGGTTGGTGCGGGCGAGGACGGCGTCGCCGACCCGCTCGACCTCCAGCCCACCCAGGGCCCGCAGCGCGGACTCCACCGCGTCGGCGAGCGCGGTCTCGCTGCCCGACACCGAGGGCGCGTCGACCAGGGCGCGGGTCAGCGCGAGGACGTCGGAGGACAGGTCGAGATCTGGCTGGGCACTCACGCCTGCCGAGCCTAGGGGGCGCGGTCCCGCCCGGCCGCCCCGGCGCGGAGTGCGGCTGGGTAGCGTCGTCGTCGTGACTGACGCATCGCCTGCCCCCGTCTCCGCCGTAGCCGCCGGTCTGGCGACCGTCACCCCGTCCGGCACCGTGCTGGACACCTGGTACCCCGAGCCCCGGCTCGGGGCCCCCGCGGGCGCCACCCCGGGGACGACACGGCTGGGTGCGCTCGAGCTGTCGGGCGAGCTCGGCCCCGACTACGGCGGTCTGGTGCGCCGCGACGAGGCGCGCGGGGTCGAGGTCATCGCCGTCCGCACGGTGATCCCCGACCTGGCGGAGCCGCCGGTCGACACCCACGACGTGTGGCTGCGGCTGCACCTCCTCTCCCACCGGCTGATCCGGCCGCACGGCGCGAACATGACCGGCGTCTTCGGGCTGCTGCCGAACGTGGCCTGGACCAGCGCCGGCCCGGTGGCGGCCGCCGGGTTCAACGCGCACCGCCTGCGGGCGGCCGTCGGCCACGTGACCGTCTTCTCCGTGGACAAGTTCCCGCGGATGGTCGACTACGTCATCCCCACCGGGGTGCGCATCGCCGACGCCGACCGCGTCCGCCTGGGCGCGCACCTGGCCGAGGGCACGACGGTCATGCACGAGGGCTTCGTGAACTTCAACGCCGGCACGCTGGGGCCGTCGATGGTCGAGGGCCGGATCAGCGCCGGCGTCGTGGTCGGCGCGGACAGCGACATCGGCGGCGGCGCCTCGATCATGGGCACCCTCTCCGGCGGCGGCAAGGAGACGATCTCGATCGGCACGGGCTGCCTGCTGGGCGCCAACGCCGGCATCGGCATCTCGCTCGGCGACGACTGCGTCGTCGAGGCCGGGTGCTACGTCACCGGCGGCTCGCGGGTCACGCTGCCCGACGGCTCGGTGGTCAAGGCCCGCGAGCTGTCCGGCCGCGATGGGCTGCTCTTCCGGCGCAACAGCGTCAGCGGCGCGCTGGAGGTCGTCGTCCGCAAGGGCACCTGGGGCGCGCTGAACGCGGAGCTGCACGCGAACTGAAGGAGCAGCACTCCCCCCACGGGCGGGCGTTCCAGGGGAGTGGCCAGGAACGGCACCTAGAGTCTGGCGTGATGAGCAGCCCCCGCACCGCGACGCGCCCTGCCACAGCCCGGGCGCGCAGCACCACTCGCGCGCGGTCGGCCGCCCGCCGCAACGACACCCGCCGGAGCGGCACCCATGGAGCCGGCCGGCGGCGGCCACCGGCCGGTCGGCCGGCGACCCGCGCTCGCCGGTCGCCCGGAGCCCACGGCGTCGCCCGCTGGTGGCCGGCGCTGCTGGTGGCCGCGGCCGTGTTCGCCGGTGTCGCCCGGGGCGCCGAGGAGAACCCGATCGCCGCGGCGACCGGCACCTGCACGGTTCCTGACGGCTCGGTCGCCGTCACCGCCGAACAGGCGATGAACGCCGCCACGATCGCGCAGGTCGGGCGTGACCGGGGCCTGCCCGACCGCGCGGTCGTGATCGCGCTGGCCACCGCGCAGCAGGAGTCGCGGCTGCGCAACCTCGACTACGGCGATCGCGACTCCCTCGGGCTGTTCCAGCAGCGCCCCTCGCAGGGCTGGGGAACATCGGAGCAGGTACGGGACCCCGTCTACGCCGCCGGTCAGTTCTACGACCGGCTGGTGACAGTCCCGGGCTGGGACGCCGGGCGGCTCACCGAGGTGGCGCAGGCGGTGCAGCGTTCGGCCTACCCGGAGCTGTACCAGCAGTGGGAGGGCATGGCGCAGCAGCTGACGGCGGCCGTGGCGGCCGATACCCTCACCTGCTCCTGATCCGTCTCCGGCCGCTGTTCGCAGGTTGCTGCGGGCTCGTCTGCGCAGCGCGCGACAACCCACGGTTCACGTCCACCTCGTCCGGGTGAGACACGGGGCCGGATTCCGGTGGCCGCGGCCAACCGGACCGAGCAGGCCCCTAACCTTGCTCCTGATGTCCACGACGAGGTTCGAGGAGCGGCCGCCCGCCGTCGCGCTCGTCGCCTGGACCGCCGCGGTGGCCGCAGTCGCGACGGTGGCCGTTGCCGTGCTGCCGTTCGTGCGGTTCGCCTACCCGGCACCGGCTCTCCACGTGGTGCTGGAGACGACGAACGCGCTCATCGCCCTCCTCGTTGCTTATCTTATCTACGGGCGGTACCGGGAGAGCCGGCGCTGGCAGGACCTGCTCCTGCTCCTCGCGCTGTGCACGGTGGCCACGGCGAACCTCGTGCTCACCGCTCTCCCGTCGGCGGTCGCCCTCGCCTCCGGTGACGAGCTCCACCGGTGGCAGGCCCTGCTCATCCGCCTGGTGGGCACCCTCGTGCTCACCCTCGCCGCCCTGGCCCCCGCCGAGCGGCGGGTTCGCCGCTGGCACGCAGTGTCGGCAGCCATGTCGATCGCCGCGCTCGTGGTGGTCGTGTCCGTGGCCGCCACGCTGCTCGCCGACGGCCTGCCGCCCACGGTCGATCCGGCGCTTGCGCTGCCCGACGCCAGCAGGCCCCGTCTGGTGGCCCACCCGGTGGTGCTCGTCGCCCAGGCGGTCGGTGCGGTCCTGTACACGGTGGCCGCCGTGGCCTTCACCTGGCGCGCACTGCGGGGCGGGGATGAGCTCATGCGCTGGGTCGGTGCGGGATGCGTGCTCGCCGCGTTCTCGCGGGTGCACTACCTCCTCTTCCCCTCCCTGTACTCGGATTTCGTCTACACCGGGGACCTCCTGCGGCTGGGCTTCTTCGTCTTCATGCTCATCGGCGCCAGCCGCGAGATCCGTTCGTACTGGGCGGTGCGGGCACGGGCCGCCGTCCTCGAGGACCGGCGCCGCATGGCCCGGGACCTGCACGACGGCCTCGCACAAGAGCTGACCTACATCCGGGCCCAGGCGCAGCGACTGGCGGCCGACCAGGACGTCGACATCGCCCGTCGCATCACCGCCGCGGCCGGGCGGGCTGCCGACGAGGCCCGACGCGCCATCTCCGCCCTGACCCGGCCGGTGGGCGAAGCGTTCCCGGCCGCCCTCGAGCGGGTGGTCGACGAACTCGCGCACCGGCACGACATCAAGATCGTCACCGGTCTGGACCAGACGACGGAGGTCGATCCCGCCGTGGAGGAGGCCCTTCTTCGCATAGTGTCCGAGGCCGTGCACAACGGCGTCCGTCACGGCGGGGCGTCGCGGATCGAGGTCCGGCTCACCGCGCAACCGCTGCAGGTCAGCGTGAGGGACGATGGCCGGGGCTTCGACGCCTCCACCAGGGCCGCCGGGGGGTTCGGGTTGACGAGCATGCGCGAGCGCGCCCAGGGAGTCGGCGCAGCACTCGACATCTCCTCCGTGCCGGGCGAGGGGACGACAGTGACGGTGAGGTGGCCATGAGCGGCGTCCTCCGCGTGGTGATCGCCGACGACCACGTGCCCACGCGGCAGAGCGTCCGGGAAGCCCTCGAACAGCAGGACTGCGAGGTGCTGGCCGACGTGGGCACCGCCGAGGCCGCCGTGGCGGCCGCGACCCGACACCGGCCCGACGTCTGCCTGCTCGACATCCACATGCCGGGAAGCGGTATCGTCGCGGCGGCCGACATCATCCGGGCGCTACCGGACACGACGGTCGTCATGCTCACCGCTTCAGCCGATGACGAGGACCTCTTCGCCGCCCTGCGCGCCGGCGCGTCCGGATATCTGGCCAAGGGGATGGCCCCCTCCCGCCTCGGGCCGGCGCTGCGGTCGGTACTGGCCGGTGAATCCGTGCTGCCCCGCTGGCTGGTGCGCAAGGTCGTCCAGGAGTTCCAGCCGCCGGCGCGCCGCAAGATCTCGCTGCCCAACCGCAGCAGCGCCGTCCGACTCACCGAGCGGGAGGCGGAGATCCTCGACCTGATGGCGGAGGGGCTGTCGACCGAGGAGATCGCCGGCCGGCTGTTCGTCGCGCAGGTGACCGTGCGCACGCACATCTCCGCCGTCCTGCGCAAGCTGCGGGTCCCGGACCGCGAGGCCGCCGTCCGACTCGCCCGCGGTGGGAGCGGCAGCAGCGAACCGCCCCGCTGATCGATCCCCGGTCGGGGGCCCGCGTTGAGACTCCTCAACGTCGAGGCATCTCAACGCGACGGCCATTGTGGCCATGACCTGCGGGTTCGTAGCGTTCCGCCTGTCAGACCGTGACGCACTGATCCGGGGCCTCCATCTGGTCGCTTGGGCCCCGGGGAGCGAGTAGCGAAACCACCGCGGGAACCCGGGCTCCGCAACGAGCCCTACATCTCGGGAGACATCTCATGCGGACGCTCACGCGTTCCAAGGCCGTCGCGGGACTCACCGCAGGCCTCGTCGTGGCCGGCGGCGGGATCGCCTGGGCCGACAACATCCAGGACGACATCGTGAACAGCAGCACAGGCGTGACGCTCGTCGCCGGCTCTGCCACAGGAGGTACGGCCAACATCAAGGTGATCGGCAACAACTCCGACGGCGCCGTGACCGACCCGGGATGCAACTGGGACACCGGCGAGAATCCCCTGGTCCTGGACATCGTCACGCCCAGCGGGGTCACCGCGAACCCGGATCCGCTGAGCATCACGGGATGTGGCGTGGACAAGACCATCACCTTCACCGCGAGCGCCACGGCGCAGAGCGGGACGGCCACCGTCACGATCCAGTCCAGCCCGGCCGGGGGAGGCGGCTACAACAACCAGGTCAGCATCCCCATCACCGTGACCAGGCCCAACACACCCCCGACCGTGTCCGTCACCGGGATCGACAGCACGAGCTACGTCATCGGCTCGGAGCCGACCGCCGGGTGTTCCGTGACCGATGCGCAGGAGCCGGGCCTCACCGCCACCCCGGTGGTGAACCGCGACGCGCTGGTCGACGGCCTCGGTGACGTCACCGTCACCTGCTCGGTCACCGACGCCGGCGGCCTCCGCGGCAGCGCGAGCACGAGCTACACCATCGTTGCTCCGCCCAACACCAAGCCCTCCGTCGCCGTCACCGGCGTTGCCCACGGGGCCTCCTACGAGATCGGCACCGCCCCGACGGCCGGTTGCGAGGTCACCGACGCCGAGGACGGCAACAGCTCCCCGGCGGCGGTGGTCACCGGCACCCTGTCGCACGGCCTGGGCAGCCAGACGGCGACCTGCGACTACACCGACGAGGGTGGCCTCGCCGCCGACACGGCGAGCGCGACCTACACGATCGTGGACACCGGCGACCCGACGATCGAAGGCCGCATCTCCCCGACCGCGCCCGACGGGAGCAACGGCTGGTACCGGACCGCGCCGACCATCAGCTTCGCCTGCGACGACGCCGGCGGGTCCGGCATCCAGTCCTGCACGGCCGGCACGACCCTCGGCGAGGGTGCAGGCCAGTCCGTGACCGGGACTGCTACCGACTGGGCCGGCAACACCGCCACCGACGCCGTCTCCGGGATCGACGTCGACCTGACCGACCCGACGGCGGGGTTCGACGGCAGCATCGGCTCCGTCTACTTCGGCACGGTCCCGCCGGCACCGACCTGCACCGCCGGAGACACGGCCACCGGCTCCGGCGCGGCCGGCTGCGTGGTCACCGGTTACAGCACCGCGGTCGGGACGCACACCCTGACGGCCACCGCCACGGACGTCGCCGGGCGGACCGGCACGGAGAGGCTGACGTACACCGTCTCGGCGTGGACCCTCAACGGCTTGTACTCGCCGGTGGACATGAACGGCGTGTGGAACACCGTCAAGGGCGGCAGCACGGTTCCGCTCAAGTTCGAGGTGTTCGCCGGCTCCACCGAGCTGACCACGACCGCCGGGATCGGCGCGGCTTTCACGGCGAAGGCGATCACCTGCCCGAGCGGTGCGGCCACCACCGACGAGATCGAGATCCTCTCCACCGGGGGCACGAGCCTCCGCTTCGACACCACGGCCGGCCAGTTCATCCAGAACTGGGCGACCCCCAAGAAGCCCGGCAGCTGCTACGCGGTGACGGTCACGACGGCGGACGGCTCGAAGCAGACGGCCAACTTCATCCTGAAGTAGTCCGTGAGCGGTAGACGAGAGGGGCCGGTCCTCCGGGACCGGCCCCTCTTCCGTTGTCCGCGCCGGGGTGAGGGGCCCCTGCTGTCAGGCGGTGAGTCGCTCGACCGCCGCGACGATCCGCTCGTCGGTGGCGGTCAGCGCCAGCCGGACGTGGCGGGCGCCCGCGGGACCGTAGAAGCTGCCGGGGGCGACGACGATCCCCAGGGCGGCCAACCGGTCGATGGTGCCCCAGCAGTCCTCGTCGCGGGTGGCCCACAGGTACAGCCCGGCCTCGGAGTGGTCGATCCGCATCCCGGCGGCCCGCACGGCGGCCGCCAGCCGCTCCCGCCGGCCGCGGTACCGCTCGCGCTGGGCGTCGACGTGCGCGTCGTCGTCGAAGGCGGCAGCCATCGCGGCCTGGACCGGACCCGGCACCAGCAGACCGAGGTGGCGGCGCACCTCCCAGACCCGGCGCACCAGCGCGGGGTCGCCGGAGAGCAGGCCACCGCGGTACCCGGCCGCGGTCGACTGCTTGGACAGCGAGTGCACCGCCAGGAGGCCGGTGTGGTCCTCCCCCGCCACGGCGGGGTGCAGGATCGACCGCGGCGCCACGTCCCAGCCGAGGGTGATGTAGCACTCGTCGGCCACGACCGGGACGTCGTGGGCACGTCCCCACGCCACCCAGGCCCGCAGTTCGTCGTCGGTGAGCACCCGGCCGTGCGGGTTCCCCGGGGAGTTCAGCCAGACCAGGGAGATGCCGGCCGCGTCGGCCGGCAGGGTGTCCGCGCGGCGCACCGCGAGCCCGGCCAGGACCGCACCCACCTCGTAGGTGGGGTAGGCGACCTCGGGGACGACCACGGTGGTCGCGCTGCCCTGCAGACCCAGGAGCGTGGGTAGCAGCGCCACGAGCTCCTTGGAACCGACCGTCGGGATCACCGAGGGATCCGCACCCACCGGGTCGGCGACCTGGACCCCCAGGCGCCGCCGGAGCCAGCCCGCCGCGGCCGTACGGAGCGCGGCGGTGCCCAGGGCCGTCGGGTAGCCGGGCGCGTCAGCGGCCTCGGCGAGGGCCGCGCGGAGCACACCCGGGGTGTCGTCGACCGGCGTGCCGATCGACAGGTCGACCACGCCGCCGGGGTGCTGGGCCGCACGGTTCCGCGCCGCGGTCAGGGAATCCCACGGGAAGTCCGGCAGAGCCCGGGAGGGCCCTGCCGGCACAGCCGTCAGTGCTCTTCGCCCTGCGGCGGCAGGGCGGCCACGAGGGGGTGGTCCTTGCCGATCTTGCCGGTCTTCGCGGCGCCGCCGGGGCTCCCCAGGTCGGAGAAGAACTCCACGTTGGCGTTGTAGAAGTCCTTCCACTTGTCCGGGACGTCGTCCTCGTAGTAGATCGCCTCGACCGGGCACACCGGCTCGCACGCCCCGCAGTCGACGCACTCGTCGGGGTGGATGTACAGCATCCGGTCGCCCTCGTAGATGCAGTCCACCGGACACTCGTCGATGCACGCCTTGTCGAGAACGTCGACACAGGCCTGAGTGATGACGTAGGTCACGAAGTTCCCTCCGGGGGACGTTCGGGCAGCGCAACCGGCCGGGACCGGAGCAGCAGGACGGACACCTAGTATCACCTCTCCCGCCCGCCGCCGTTCGGCGGGCCACCGGGACGTCCCCCGGCCGGGGAGGGCACGGCGGGCTGCGGACGCCGGCCTCCCCCCACGGGGGGAGGCCGCGGAGCCCGGCTCAAGCATCCGGTTCCAGGGCCGATCTTGGTCACGTGTCCCAGACGCCGCATTCCCCGGCTGCGCCGCGACGCCTCTCGACCGCCTCGCCCTACGACGCCCAGGCGGCCCTGGAGCAGCTCCTCGACCGGCTGCGCTCGTCGTCCGGGGCCACGCGGGTGTCCGTGTGGGTGCACGAGTCGACCACCGAGCTGGTGATCCCCTTCCGGCAGGCGTCGTGCCCAGGGGCCCAGGTGCCCATGCACCCGGCGCTGCGCATCCCCGCGTTCGTGTCCGACTCCCCGTTCCTCTCCGCCGTCATCGCCAGCCGCCAGCCCGTCGTCGCCCGGGCCGACGGCCGCCGCGCCGCCGATCGCCAGCTGGCCGAGGTCGGCATCCGGTCGGGCCACGGCGAGCCGCTGATCCTCGACGGCGAGGTCGTCGGCATCCTGACCGTCGAACCCGCGGCCGCTGCCGCGCCGCACCTGCTGCGCCAGGTGGTCCCGAAGCTGGCGGCCGCCCTCGCCGAGGCGTGGACCCGCCGCACGGAGCAGCGCCGGCTGGAGCAGGCAGCCGTGCTGCTCGGGCTGATCGAGTCCGCCGCCCAGGCCCAGTCGATGGACCATCTGCTCGGCTCGGCCTGCCGTCAGCTCGCCGAGCTGGGCGAGGTCGAGCGCGCCTGCATCTTCCTGCTCGAGGACGGCCGGCTCGTCCCCCGGATGGCCGCCTACGCCGACGGCCGCCGGGACCTCGCCACCTGGCAGCAGTTCCGCAACGCACCGGTCGCCCTCGAGCTGGCCGAGACGGTGCTGCGCACCGGCACGCCGATGACCGCCGACCGCTCGTCCGACCTGGTCGCGGGCTGGTGGGTGGACTCCTTCCAGATCGCCTCGGCGCTGGCGGTGCCCCTGGGTCGCGGACAGGAGCTGGCCGGCGTGCTGACGCTCGACAGCACCCAGGTGCGCCCGTTCTCCGAAGCCGTACGCCGGCTGGCCGCCGCGGCGGGAGCGCACCTGGGCGGCGTCATCGAGCAGGCCCGCACCAGCCAGGCCCGGGCGGCGTCCCTGGCCACGGCCCAGATCGTCCGGCAGCTGCTGGTGGACGGATCGGCGGTCACCGGGGCGGCGGAGGCGGCCGAGGTGCTCGCCCGCGCCGTCCAGCGTCTGGCCGGCACCGACCGCAGCGCCGCCTACCTGGTCGACGCCGACGGCCGCATCGCCGAGGTCCGCCACGTCGACTGGCCGCAGTCGCACCAGGAGGTCGTCGCCACCCGGCTGGTCGGCAGCCCCGCCGCCGCCGTACCGCTGTGGCGGCTCACCTCCGAGCAGCGCAGCCCGGTCTTCGTCGAGGATGCCGCCGCCAGCGACCTGCTCGACCCCCAGCTGGTGCAGGCGCTGGACCTGTCCTCCTACGTCAGCGTCCCGCTGCTGTCCGGCGACCGCCTCATGGGTCTGGTCGTCACCGGGTCGGTCGGCTCCACCCGCAGGTGGTCCTCGTCGGTGCGGGCCGCCGTCCGGCAGGTCACCCTGGAGGGCTCGCTGGTGGTGGAGAACGCCGAGCTGCGGGCCGCCGAGCAGCGACGGCTCGCGCAGCTGGCCACCGAGGCGCACCACGACCCCCTCACCGGACTGGCCAACCGGCGTCGGTTCATCGAGCAGGTCGAGTCGGCCGTCTACGCCGACGGGGAGCCCCGGTGCGCCCTGCTGATGATCGACCTGGACCGGTTCAAGGAGATCAACGACAGCTTCGGGCACAGCGTGGGCGACGACCTGCTGTGCCTCGTCGGCCCGCGCCTGCAGGACGTCCTGCACGACGGGGACCTGCTCGCCCGCATGGGTGGGGACGAGTTCGCCGTCCTGCTGCCCGACGCGGACGAGCAGCGCGCACGGGAGGTGGCTGAAGGCCTGGGCGCCGCGCTGCGCGAGGCCTTCGTCCTGGACGGCATGGCGCTGCACGTCGACGCCAGCATCGGCATCGCCCTGTGCCCCGGCCACGGCCGTGACCGTTCCCTCCTGCTCGCCCGCGCCGACACCGCGATGTACGCGGCCAAGCGCGGGAAGCACGGCTACGAGGTGTGGGCGCCCGACGGCACCCCCGCCTCGCGGGACCGGCTGGAGACCCTGGAGCAGCTGCGGGCGGCCCTCGACAGCGAGCAGCTCGACAACCACTACCAGCCCCAGCTCGACCTGCGCACCGGTGCGGTGGTCGGGGTCGAGGCGCTGGTCCGCTGGAACCACCCGGACCGCGGCCTGCTGTACCCCGGCGTCTTCCTGCCCCTGGCCGAGCAGGCCGGGCTCATGCGCCGGCTGGCCCTGCGCGTGCTGGAGCGCGCCCTGCGCGACCTGCAGATCTGGCGGAGCGCGGGGCACGACCTCTCCGTCGCGGTGAACCTGTCGGTCTCCAACCTCCAGGACGTCGCCCTCCCGGGGCAGGTGGAGATGCTGCTCGACGCCTGCAAGGTGCCGGCCGGGGCGCTGGTGCTGGAGATCACCGAGGACGTCCTCATGGCCGACGCCGCGCGCAGCCAGCAGGTCATGGCCGGCCTGCGCCGGCTGGGCGTCCGGCTGTCGGTCGACGACTACGGGACCGGCTACTCCTCGCTGTCCTACCTGCGCGCGCTCCCGGTGGACGAGCTCAAGCTCGACCGCAGCTTCGTCACCCACCTGACCACCGACGCGCGCGCCGCCGCGATCGTGCGCAGCACCCTGCAGCTCAGCCGCGACCTGGGCATGAGCATGGTGGTGGAGGGCGTGGAGGACGCCGACTCCCTCGCCGCGCTGCGCGAGTGGGGCTGCGACGTCGCACAGGGCTACCACATCTCCCGGCCCATGCCGGCCGAGCGGGTGCTGTCCTGGCTGACCAGCCGTCCCGTCCCGGCCGCCCTCAAGCCGGGTGTGCGCACCGGCGACTGACGCGGAGCGGCGGCCGGCTCCGCCGCGCCGGCGCTACGCCCGGCACGGCTTCACCGAGCACCACCGCTACCGCTACCGGACGGCGCCGCCACCGGAGCCGGCCGCGGCGGGGCGCCCAGGGCCAGACCCGCGCCGAAGGCGGCGGCCAGCACCCCCAGCAGCAGAAACGCCGTGTTGACGATGCCGGTGGCGCCCCCGCCGACGAGGAGCAGGTCCCCCTCGGGCCGGCGCACCATCGCCGCCACAACCACGACCAGCCAGCTCGCGGCGGGGAGGACGGCGACCACCTTCGATCCCGACAGCCGCAGGGCTGCGCCGACCAGCAGCAGGTTCCCCACCACGGCGGCGGCCACCGACACCGGCACCAGCACGCCGCCCACCCGCAACGGGAGCCAGAAGACCTCCACCAGCGCCAGCCAAGAGGAGGCGGCCACGGCGCAGAGTCCCCAGCCGGCCACCGCCCACCGCGCTCCGCTCACCCGCGGAGCCCGGCGAACAGGTCGTCCTCCCAGCCGTGCCCGTGCCCGTTCCCGGCCGGCCCGGGCTCCCCGCGGACCAGCCGGTAGTACTCGGTGCCGAGGATCTGCTGCCCGAGGTCGTTCGACAGGGCGAAGAACTCCCCGTCGACGGTGATCTGCGTGGCGTGCGCCCGCATGGCCGCCGCCTTCCGCCCGACGTGCCCACCCGCGTCGATCGCCGTCGTCACCTGCTCGTCGGGCACCGCGAACGGCGCGTCCTCCACGGCGCCGGGGCGCTGGAACGGCACCCGCTCCCCCGCGGCGGCCAGCGCCCGGGCCCCCTCCTGGACGACCGACCGCGGCACGCAGGACCAGTACACCTTGGCGACCTCCCAGGGCGCGCCGAGGTCCGGCCGGAACGCCGGGTCGGCGGCGGCCTGCACCGCCCGCATGGCGACGCGGTGCGCCTGGACGTGGTCGGGGTGCCCGTAGCCGCCGTCGGGGTCGTAGGTGACCACCACCTGGGGCCGGACCTCGCGCACGACCGCGACCGCGTGCCCGACCGCCTCGGTCAGGTCGGCGTTCCAGAAGGCGCGCGGGTGGTCGTTGGCCGGCGTCCCGACCATCCCGGAGTCCCGGTGCCGGCCGGCACCGCCCAGGAACCGGACGTCCTCGACCCCGAGCGCCGCCATCGCGGCGCGCAGCTCGCCGATCCGGTAGCCGCCCAGCTGGTCGGCCTGGTCGGCCGCCAGCCGGCCCAGCTCCGGGACGATGATCTCGCCCTCCTCGCCCAGCGTGCAGGTGAGCAGGGTGACGGCGGCGCCCTCGGCGACGTAGCGCGCCATCGTGGCCCCGGTTGTGATCGTCTCGTCGTCGGGATGGGCGTGCACGAACAGCACGCGCCTGTCAGCGGTCACCGCTGCATCATCCCAGGTGACGCTCCCGCCCCGATGCGGACGGCAAGCAGCTGGAGTGGATCGGTCGCGGGGCCCCGGAGGGCCTCCCGACCGGGACATGGGCAACGGCTCAGCGCCGGTCGGGACGGCACCTGGCCGCGGTGTCGTCCGAAGGACGACAGATCATTCCGTAGGGACGACCGTGCGGGCCTCGGCGAAGTGGCAGGCGGACGGGTGTCCCTGGCCGCGGTCGATCAACGCCGGCGGCTCGGTGGCGCAGATGTCCTGCGCCTTCCAGCAGCGGGTGCGGAAGCGGCATCCCGACGGCGGATCGGCCGGGCTCGGGACGTCACCCTGCAGCAGGATCCGGTCCTTCTGCCCGCGCAGACGGGGCTCGTGCAGCGGGACCGAGGAGAGGAGTGCCTGCGTGTAGGGATGCGACGGCCGCCCGTAGACGTCAGCGTCCGTGCCCTCCTCGACGATGCTTCCCAGGTACATGACGGCGACCCGGTCGGAGATGTGCCGGACGACCGACAGGTCGTGGGCGATGAACAGGTAGGAGAGCCCGAAGTCGTTCTGCAGGTCCTCGAGCAGGTTGACCACCTGCGCCTGGACCGAGACGTCGAGCGCGGACACCGGCTCGTCGCAGACGATGACCTCCGGCTGCAGGGCCAGCGCACGGGCGATGCCGATGCGCTGCCGCTGACCGCCGGAGAACTGGTGCGGGTAGCGGTTGACGTAGTCGGGGTTGAGCCCGACCCGCTCCATGAGCTCCTGCGTGCGCTGCAGGCGCCCCTTCCTCGGCGCGATGTCGGGATGGACCGACCAACCCTCGGCGACGATGTCGCCGACCGTCATCCGCGGATTCAGCGAGGCATAGGGATCCTGGAAGATGATCTGCACCTCGCGGCGGTATGCCTTGAGCTCCCGGCGGTTCATCGTGGTGACGTCGCGCCCCTTGTAGAGCAGCTCGCCACTGGTGGGCCGCTCGAGCGCCACGAGCAGCTTCGACACCGTCGACTTGCCGCAGCCGGACTCGCCCACCAGGCCGAGGGTCTCGCCGCGGCCGAGGGTGAGCGTCACGCCGTCCACCGCGCGGACATGCCCGACGGTCTTCTTGAAGAGGACGCCCTGAGTGAGCGGGAAGTGCTTCTTCAGGTCCCGCAGCTCGAGCAACGGCTCGCCGGTCGACCCGCCCCGCTCCGAGGCATTCCGACCGGTCGGCGCCTGCTCGGCGCGATGGACCTCAGCGTCCCTGTTCGCCACGGAGCACCTCCTCGCTGTAGTGGCAGGCCGCCTCACGGCCGGGGCGCACCAGGCGCAGCGGCGGCACGTCGACGGCGCAGTCGGCGCCCGCCCGCGCGGTTGCCCCGATGCGGCGGTGCGAGCAGCGCGGATGGAAGGAGCAGCCGCTGGGGATCGCGGCCAGGTTCGGTGGTTGCCCGGCGATCGGGCGCAGCCGGCCACCCTTGGCCTCGACCTGGGGCACCGAAGCCATCAGGCCCTCGGTGTAGGGGTGGGCGGGACCCTCGAAGACGTCGTCGACCGTTCCGGTCTCGACCGAGGTGCCCGCGTACATGACGGCCACCTTGTCGGCGACCTCATTGACCACGCCGAGGTCGTGGGTGATCAGGACCAGCCCCATCCCGGTCTCCCGCTGGAGGTCCTTGAGCAGGTCCATGACCTGGGCCTGCACGGTGACGTCCAGCGCCGTCGTGGGCTCGTCCGCGATCAGGATCTTGGGGTCCAGCGCGATCGCCATGGCGATCATGACGCGCTGGCGCATGCCACCCGAGAACTGGTGCGGGTAGTCGTCGACGCGCTGCGCCGCCGCCGGGATGCGGACCCGTTCCATCAGCTCGACAGCCATCTTCTTGGCCTCCTTGCGGGAGGTGCCCCGGTGCGCCCGGAACATCTCCCCGATCTGGAAGCCCACGCTGTAGACGGGGTTCAGGGACGACAGGGCATCCTGGAAGATCATCGAGATCCCGGGGCCGCGGACCTGCCGCTGCTCCTCGGCGGGCAGGTCGAGCAGGTTGCGCCCCTCGAACCAGATGCGCCCCTCGGGGATCTCGGCCGGCGGCATGTCGAGGATGCCCATGATCGCCTGTGCCGATACCGACTTGCCCGACCCCGACTCCCCGAGGATCGCCAGGGTCTCCCCCGCACGGACGGTGTAGCTCAGCCCGTTGACGGCGCGGACCAGACCGGAGCCGGTCCGGAACTGGACGTAGAGATCGTCGACCTCGAGGACGGCACCGGGGTCGGTCGGCGCGGACACCGCGGCGGCCGTGGGATCGGAGAGGGTCATGAACGCTGCCTCGGGTCCAGGGCGTCGCGGAGCGCGTCACCCATCATGACGAACGCCATGACCGTGAGGGTCAGCACGGCGCTGGGGAACAGGACGAGGTGGGGTGCGGACTGCAGCAGGTTCTGCCCGGTGTTGATCTGCAGCCCCCACGAGATCGCCGGCCGCTGCAGGCCGACCCCGAGGAACGTCAGGGTCGCCTCCGCGGCGATCAGGACACCGATCGTGATCGTCGTGTAGACGAGCACGGGCGCGACCGCGTTGGGCAGGATGTGCCGCACCATGATCCGGCGGCCGGAGGCGCCCATGGCGCGGGCCGCAGCCACGTAGTCGCTGCTCTTGACCGCGATCACCTGTGACCGGACCAGGCGCATCGCCGTCATCCAGCCGAACGCCGCGAGCGCGACCGCGACCGCGATCGGCCCAGGCCGGTCGAAGGCCGACCTCAGCAGGACGAGGGCGCCGAGGATGAGCGGCAGCGCGTAGAAGATGTCCGCGATCCGGGCCAGGATGCTGTCGGTGATCCCGCCGTAGTAGCCGGCGAGTGCCCCGACCACGACGCCCAGGACCAGGATGACCACGACGGCGACCACACCGATGGCCAGCGAATTGCGCGCCCCGTAGACCACGTTGGCCAGGTAGTCACAGCCCTGCTGGTCGAAGCCGAACCAGTGCTCTGCCGACGGCGGCTCGGCCGAGTTGGTCAGGCTGCAGGCCCGCGGATCGGCGCCCCGCGCGAACAGCTGCGGAACCAGCGCCATGGTCACGAAGAGCACCATGAGGACGGAGCCGATCCAGAACAGCGGGTTGCGCTTGAGCGCCTTCCAGGCGTCGCTCCACAGCGAGTTCTGCCGCTCGTCGGCAGCGGCCGCATGCTCCTCGGTCTGGGTGACGGCGCCGGCGCCCACTTCCTCGTGGCCCAGTTGCGCCTGCTCCGGACGCTGCTCAGTCATAACGGATCCTCGGGTCGAGGACGGCGTACAGGACGTCCACGACCAGGTTGAAGAAGATGAAGAAGAAGACCAGCAGGGTCACGATGCCGACGACGACCGCGCCCTCCTGGGCGAGGATGGCTTCGAAGATCGCCCGCCCCAGCCCGGGGATGTTGAAGATGCCCTCGGTGACGATGGCTCCGCCCATCAGCGTCCCGACGTCGGCGCCGATGAAGGTGATGACCGGGATCAGGCTGTTCCGGAGGGTGTGGCGGACGACGACCGTCCGCGGCGTCAGGCCCTTCGCCTTCGCCGTCCGGACGTAGTCGGCGCGCAGGTTCTCGGACATGCTGGTACGGGTCAGCCGGGCGACGTAGGCGACGGATCCGGCGGCGAGCACCAGGCCGGGCAACAGGTAGCTGTACCAGCCCTCACCGATGCCGGCGATGGGGAACCAGCCCAGCTTCAGGCCGAACACGAACTGGGCGAGGAAGCCGAGCACCAGGATCGGGATGGACACGACGAGCGTCGTCGAGACCAGCACCAGGTTGTCGAAGTAGCCGTTGCGCCGGATGCCGGCCAGCACGCCGGCGACCACGCCGATCAGGATCTCGAAGACCACGGCCACCAGGGTCAGCTTCGCCGTCACCGGCAGCCGCTGCTCGATGGTGTCCAACACCGGCCGGCCCCGGAAATCGGTGCCGAAGTCCAGCTGGAACAGGTCGACCACGTACTTGTAGTACTGGACCAGCAGCGGATCGTTGAGGTTGAAGTCCTCGCGCAACTGCGCGATGACCGCGGGCGCCAGCGGACGGTCGCCGCCCAGGGCGCGGATGGGGTCGCCCGGCAGCGCGTACACCATCGCGAAGATCAAGAACGTCGCCCCGAACATGACGGGGATCGTGAGCAACAGCCGGCGCGCGATGTAGCGGCCCATGGCTCCCCTCGGAAGTTCTGCGCCGACCTCGACGGAGCGGCGTGCGGGTCACTCTGCCAGTCGGTAGCTCGGGGGCATCGACGGGCCGGGACGCCGTGAGGTGACCGCGAACGGCCTCACGGAAGCCGCCGGGGGGCTGCCCTCTCGGGCAGCACCCCCGGCGGCACGGGGCGGTGCTGTTACTCCGTGGGGGTCAGTTGACCTTGACCCGCGCGGTGTCGATCTGCCCGAAGACGTCGATCACCACGTCGGAGACGTCCTCGCTGTGGACGATCTGCTCCACGCCGAAGAACATCGGGATGATCGGCATGTCCTCGAGGATGATGTCATCGGCCTGCTGGTAGAAGTCGATGGCCTCCTCGTTGGTCTCCGCCTGGTTGCCCTGAGCGATCAACTGGTCGAACTCGGGGTTCGAGTAGAAGGTCACGTTCGAGCCGGCCGGGGGAAGCGCAGCGGTGGAGTACAGCGGCTCCAGGTAGTTCTGCGGGCTCGGGTAGTCCATGGCCCAGCCGAGCCGGAACGGGCCGGTGATGCCCTTCGAGTCCAGCAGCGGCAGGTACTCGGCGAACTCGAGGTTCCCCTGCAGCGTGTACTCGATGCCCAGGTTCTCCCGCAGCTGGTTGCCGACGGCCTCCACCCAGGCGTCGTGGCTGGCGCCGGCGTTGAACCACAGGTCGACCGGCATGCTCCGGTCGAAGCCGGCCTCGTCGAGGAGCTGGTTGGCCCGCTCGACGTCGAGCTCGCAGTACTCGCAGGCACCCTCGCGGTAACCGTCGACGACCGGGGCGATCGCGTCGGTGGCCGGGGTGAAGGTGCCGTTGAAGATCGCGTCGGTGATGGCCCCGCGATCGATCGCCATGGAGAACGCCTGGCGCACCCGCTTGTCGGCGAAGCGCGGGTCGTAGGTGGGCACGCCGAGGTACGTGAACGACGACGACGGGCGCTCGATGAACCGGTCACCGAACTCCGCCGGCGCGGTGGCGATGACGTCGGCCGGGATGTCCTTCACCACGTCCAGGTTGCCACCCTGGACGTCCCGGTAGGAGGTGGTGATCTCCGAGTAGACGTCGATCTCCAGGGTCTCGGCGTTGGCCTCGTTCTCTCCCGCGTAGTCGTCGTACTTCGACAGGGTGATGCCCACGCCCTCCTCGAACGGGCCCTCGGCCTGGAAGGGACCGGTGCCGATCGGGGTGTCGAGCGCGGCCGCTTCCGGGTCCTCGAAGAAGGCCTCGGCCATCGGGAAGAAGGCGTTGTAGCCCACCGTCACGGGGAACTGGGCGAACGGGTCGTTGAGGGTGACCGTGAAGGTCTGGTCGTCGACGACCTCGAGACCGGTCATCTCGGTGGCGACCGGGTCCCCGGTGATCTCACCGGCGTCGTCGGTCGGGGCCTGCAGATCCTTGTAGCCCACGATGTTGGAGAGGAAGTACGACCCACCCTGGGCGTTCGGGCTGTAGGCCGTGTAGTTCCACGCGTCGACGAACGACGACGCGGTCACCGGGGTGCCGTCGTGGAACGTCCAGCCGTCCTTGAGGGTGATGGTCCACGTGGTGTTGTCGTCGGACTCGATGGACTCCGCGATGCCCGTGTACTGGACCTCGCCGTCCTCGGCGTACTCGATCAGACCGGTCCAGAGCGCCTTGATGACCTGCGCGCCCTCGCTCTCGGTCGTGTTACCGGGGACGAGCGGGTTCTCCGGGTTGTTGATGGCCAGGCTGTACGAGCCGCCGCCGTCGGCGGAGCCGCCGCCCTCGCCGCCCTCGTCATCGCCACCGCCACAGGCCGTCATCAGCAGCGCGGCGGCGATGGCCGTCGCGACGAGCCCACTGTTGCGCTTGCTCAACTTCACGTGCAATGCCTCCCTCAGCCCGCATTCCGCGGGGGGACCGGACATGTCGAGCGCCGCCTCTCGCGAGGACGACCGGACGACGGGGTTGGTCTCGAGCAGATACGCACCCGGAGACGGGAGTCTCCCGAGTACGACGGGAGGACCCTAGGCACGCCGCGCGAAGGGTGTCCACGTACGTCATCGAGTTGTGACCTCGGGTCACGTTCCGCGGAACAACCGCAACTTCCGTAGCGGGCGGGCCGACAACCGGGCAGCCGTCCTGTGACAGCGGGCACGCACCGAAGACCTTCCGCACCGCCGCGCCCGGCGTGTCGGCGTGCCTACCGGCTGGTACGGCCCCTGCGAGGCGCCCCGCCGAGGCCGAGGAGGGCACGGACGGCGGGGAGGAGCGGGCGGTCGGCGGGGATCCAGTCCAGCGCGTCGAGGTCCGCAGCACCCACCCACCGCAGCTGAGCGTGTTCGTGCGCAACCGGCCGGCCGTGCGCGATCCGGCCCCACCACACGCGCATGGTGGACGCGCCGGGCGCACCACCGGCGACGACGCCGTCCAGCAGCACCTCGCCCAGGAACGCCTGCGGGACGACGTCGACCCGCAGCTCCTCCGCGCACTCGCGGACGAGGGCGGCCAGGTCCGACTCCCCCGGCTCCACCTTGCCGCCGGGGAACTCCCAGCAGCCGTCGTAGCGGCCCCCGGATCGCTGCGCGACGAGCACCCGGTCGCCGTCGACCAGCGCGGCGCCGACCACCCGGACGACGTCCAGCGCCCGGTGGGCGGCCGCCGCGGCGTAGCCGTCCAGGTGCGCCTGCATCGCCCGGACGACCCGGCCGCGCAGCACCAGCCGGTCGACGACGCCGCTGACGATGCCGGGCAGCCCGGTGTCCCAGTCGACCTGCTCGTCGACGAGCGTCCCGGCGCCGGTGGCCGTGAACCGCCGTGAGTGGGTGATCCAGCCGCGGCCGCGGGCGACGGCGTACACGTCCCGCTCGGGCCGTACGGAGACGACCTCCTCCAGCGGCACCGGCCACGGCCGGCCCAGCGCACGGGCGACGTCGAACGCCACGGTCAGCGGCGCCTCCACCAACGTGGTGAAACGCAGCCGGAACACCGGGGCACTGTCGCAGATGGCGGCACTATGTCCTGCGTGCGCATCAACGCCCGCGTCGACTACGCCGTCCGAGCGGTGGTCGAGCTCGCCGCTGCGGCGCCGGGTTCGCTCACCGCCGAACGCATCGCCACCGCCCAGGACATCCCGAGCCGGTTCCTCCAGGCCATCCTCGCCGATCTGCAGCACGCCCGGCTGGTCACCAGCCAGCGTGGCCGGGACGGCGGGTACCGCCTGGCGCTCCCCGCCTCGGAGATCTCCATCGCGCGCGTCATGCGGGTGGAGCAGGGATTCCTCGCCGAGGTGCACGGCCAGCGCCCCGAGGACGTCGTGTACCCGGGTGCGGCTGCCGGGCTGGCGGGCGTGTGGGTCGCCGCACGGGAGGCCTACCGCCGCGTCCTGGAAGGGGTCACGGTCGCCGACGTCGTGGCCGGCCAGCTGCCGCCGCACGCCGCCGAGCTGGTGGCCATCGACGACGCCTGGCGGTCCTTCAGCGCCCCGCCGGAGGAGTGATCCGGAGCCCGTGAGCATCCGGCCCGGGCGGTGCCCGTCACCGACACCTCGGGAACGCTCCCGGCAGGGTCGGGATCCCTCGTCCGGGCGGGGATCGACCGCCACCGGACCGGGCGTGATCCGCTGCACCCGCCGGGTTCCCCGGCACTGTGGCACCATCGACGCATGACCGATGGCAGCGCGTTCCTCGTCGCGCGCCTGCACATCGATCTCGCGCTGGTCTCCAGCGCCGCCTGTCGCGCCGCGCGCTGACCCAGGTTCTCCCGCGCAGCTCCTCCGCTGCGCTCCGATCCAGCAGCGCCCCGTCTCCCCCGGCCCGCAGCTGGGCGGACGGCGAGCGCAGGAAGAAGTACGCCACGTGAGCACCCCCACCCGCACCAGCAACCGGCCGCAGCGCGGTCAGGGCCAGTGGGCGCTGGGCTACCGCGAGCCGCTCAATCCCAACGAACGGATGAAGAAGGACTCCGACGGGCTCGAGGTCCGGCAGCGGATCCTCGACATCTACTCGAAGACCGGCTTCGACGGCATCGACCCGGGTGACCTCCGGGGCCGCATGCGCTGGATGGGCCTCTACACCCAGCGGGCGCAGGGCATCCCCGGCGGCAAGACCGCCGTGCTGGAGCCCGAGGAGCTCGAGGACGAGTACTTCATGATGCGCGCCCGCATCGACGGCGGGCAGCTGACCAGCGACGGGCTGCGGGTGCTCGGCGGCATCAGCACCGAGTTCGGCCGGGACGTCGCCGACGTGACCGACCGGCAGAACGTGCAGTACCACTGGATCCGCATCGAGGACGTCCCCGAGATCTGGCGGCGGCTGGAGTCGGTCGGCCTGTCGACCATGGAGGCCTGCGGTGACACCCCGCGCGTGATGCTCGGCTGCCCGCTGGCGGGGATCCTCGAGGACGAGGTGCTCGACGCCACCGACGTCATCTCCGAGACCGTCGCCACGTACGTGGGCAGCCCCGAGTTCAGCAACCTGCCGCGCAAGTGGAAGACGTCGATGTCCGGCTGCGTCGACCACTGCACCGAGCCCGAGATCGACGACGTCTCCTTCGTCGGCGTCGTGAACTCCGACGGCGAGGCCGGCTACGACCTGTGGGTCGGCGGTGGGCTGTCCACCAACCCGATGTTCGCCCAGCGGATCGGCGTCTTCGTCCGGCCCGATCAGGTGACCGACGTCTGGGCGGCCTGCACCGCCGTCTTCCGCGACTACGGCTACCGCCGGCAGCGCAACCGCGCCCGCATCAAGTTCCTCATGGCCGACTGGGGCCCGGAGAAGTTCCGCCAGGTGCTGCAGGACGAGTACCTGCACGCGCAGCTGCCCGACGGTCCCGCCCCGGCGCCGGCCAAGCACGACCAGCGCGACCACGTCGGCGTCGCCAAGCAGAAGGACGGGCGCAACGCCGTCGGCTTCGCGCTGCGCACCGGCCGGATCACCGGCTCGCTGCTCACCACGATCGCGAACCTCGCCGACGAGTACGGACAGGGACGCATCCGGACGACGACGCAGCAGAAGCTGGTGATCCTCGACGTGCCCGACGCGCGCGTGGAGGCGCTGGTCGACGCACTGGCCGAGCACGACCTGCAGGTCCGGCCGAGCGCGTTCCGCCGCGGCACCATGGCCTGCACCGGCCTGGAGTTCTGCAAGCTGGCGATCGTCGAGACCAAGCAGCACGCGCAGGACCTCTACGCGGAACTCGAGAAGCGGCTGCCCGACTTCGACGTGCCGATCGGCATCAACGTCAATGGCTGCCCGAACAGCTGCGCCCGGTTCCAGACCGCCGACATCGGCTTCAAGGGCTCGATGGTCCGCGACGAGAGCGGCGAGATGGTGGAGGGCTTCCAGGTCCACCTGGGCGGTCACCTCGGCGTGGAGGCCACCTTCGGCCGCAAGTTCCGCGGCCACAAGGTGACCAAGGCGGAGACCGCCGACTACTGCGAGCGCGTGCTGCGCGGCTTCCTCGAGCGCCGGACGCCGGGCGAGTCGTTCGCGCACTACGTCTCCCGGGCGGACGAGGACTGGCTCCTGTGACGGAGGAGCCGGTCGCGGGAAGGACCCGGCAGCTGCCGGTGTTCCACTGCCCGTACTGCGGTGAGGAAGAGCTGTCTCCCCACGGGGAGTCGGCCGACGGCTGGCGTTGCGGCGCCTGCCTGCGCGCCTTCACCGTCCGACTGCTCGCCACGGGGGTTCAGGGATGACGACTGCGATCTCGCCGACGCCGGAGGTCGCCGCCGACGCCGACGCGCGCTTCGCCGGTATCGCCGACCCGGTCGAGCAGGCGCTGGCCGTCCTCGCGTGGGCCGGGGACAACTTCGGCGACCGGTTCGCGATCACCTCGTCCATGGCCGACGGCCTGCTCGCGCACCTGGCGAGCCGCGCGATCCCCGGCGTGCACGTGATCTTCCTGGACACCGGCTACCACTTCGCCGAGACGATCGGCACCCGGGACTGGATCACCGGTGTGCTGCCGGTGACGCTGGTCAACGTGACACCGCCGCAGACCGTCGCCGAGCAGGACCTCTCCCACGGCCCGGGGCTGTACGAGCGCGACCCCGATCTCTGCTGCTCGCTGCGCAAGGTGCAGCCGCTGGCCCAGACGCTGTCCGGGTACGCGGCGTGGGGTTCGGGCGTCCGCCGGGACGAGTCGCCGACGCGCGCCGGGACCCGGCTGGTCGACTGGGACGCCAAGCGCGGCATGGTGAAGGTCAACCCGATCGCCGCCTGGAGCCAGGACGACGTCGACGGCTACATCGCCGAGCACCGGATCCCGGTCAACCCGCTGTTCGAGCTCGGGTACGGCTCCATCGGGTGCGCCCCGTGCACCCGGCCGGTGGCCCCGGGCGAGGACGCGCGCGCCGGCCGATGGGCGGGGTCGACCAAGACGGAGTGCGGCCTGCACACCTGAACACAGCTCCGCTGGGGAACCGGAAGGCTTCACCGTTTCGGCCATCCGGCGGCAGGATGGGCGGATGCCTCGCCCACCGCGCCTCTCCCCCGACGAGCTCACCGCCGCGCTGCACGGCCTACCGCTGTGGTCTGGAGACGGTGCGGGGATCCGCCGGACCGTGGAGCAGCCGAGCTTCCGGGACGCGGTCGCCGCGATCGTGGCGATCGCCGACGTCGCCGAGGAGATGGACCACCACCCCGACGTCGACCTGCGGTACCGGACGCTGCACCTGACGCTGGTCAGCCACTCCGCCGGCGGCGTCAGCGAGCTGGACCTCGAACTGGCCCGGCGCATCGACGCCCTGCTCCCCGCCTGAGCAGCAGGGCATAGGAGGCTATGCCTACGTCTGCGGCCCGCGAAACGCATGCATAGCCTCCTATGCCTGGGGTCAGCCCTCGATGGGCAGGACCAGCAGCCGCAGCAGCCGGTCGGCCTCGGCGTCGGGGGCGGCGGTCAGTCCGGTGTGCACCGGACCGGGCTGGATGACGGTGCTGCGCGGGGCGGTGAGCCAGCGGAAGCGCGACCCCAGGGCCTCCCGGCCGGCGGCGCCGGCCACCGGATCGGCGGCGCAGACGTCGGCGGCCGCCTGCAGCGCCTGCTCGATGGCCGCGGCGTCCGCGGTCGGGTCCAGCGCCCGCAGCCGGGCGGCGTCCAGGTGCAGTCGCGAGCCGAGGTAGTCGCGCTGGCGGCAGTAGACGAGGACGCCCGCGTTGAGCGACTCCCCCCGCTCGATGCGCGGAACGACGCGCAGCACCGCGTACTCGAACACGTCCCTCGATGTCATGGCCCTCGATGTCATGGCGCTCATCGCTGGGTGATCCCCTCGGGCGGCGGCGGGCCCAGCCAGCCGGGACGGTTCTGCCCGACCGGCGCCCGGCGACGGCCTGACCCACCGGCGGCCGCGGCGGCCACCAGCCCCGGCAGCCAGGCGTCGCGGGCCGCGAGCCGGGCCAGCAGCTGGCCCACGTACCGGTTGCGGACGGCGTGCGGCGGGTCCTCCGGGGTCTCCCCCTCCAGCCAGTCGTCGGGCACCTGGGCGAGCACCCTCTCGAGCAGCGGCCGGGTGATCCGGGACGCCAGCGCAGCATCGGCCGCCGGCACGTCCGGCGCGCACTCGATCAGCGCGTGCGCCGACGCGTCGTAGGGCCGGACGACGGCGGCCTCGGCGCCGGGCCAGTGGTGGTGGAAGGTCAGCGCCGCGCCGTGGTCGATCAGCTGCAGGCGCCCGTGCCAGAACAGCATGTTCGGGTTCCGCCAGGAGCGGTCGACGTTGCCGGTCAGCGCGTCGAACCACAGCACCCGCCCGGCCAGTTCCGGGTCCACGCCGTCGGCGCCGGCCTCGAAGTCCAGCGCCCCGGGCAGGTAGTCCAGGCCGAGGTTGCGCCCGGCGGAACGCTGCAGCAGCTCCTGGACCTCGTGGTCGGGCTCGCCCACCGCCAGTTCGCGGGCGACGTCCACGGTCACCAGCGCCGGCACCGGGAGGCCGAGCGCCCGGGCCAGCTCCCCGCACACCACCTCGGCGACGAGCACCCGCACGCCCTGGCCGGCCGCGCGCCACTTCACCACGTATGTGCCCAGGTCGTCGGCCTCCATCAGGCCAGGCAGCGACCCGCCCTCGCGCAGCGGCGTGACGTAGCGGGTGGCGGTGACGGCGGGCAGCACAGTGCGGGTGAACCTACCGCCGTCCGCAGCCGGCCGCCGCGCCGTGTCCCGGTCGCCGTGCCCCGGCGGGGGGACGTCGGCGGGCCCGGCCTCAAGCACGCGCCGGGAGCCGCCGATCGCACCCCTCAGGCCCATCGACGGGGAGGTGCGGATGGCGCGGACCGCAGCCGGTCACGGCCCGGCCTCGCTACGCGCCCGGGTCCTGCGGGAGGCGGCGGTGGTCGCCGTGCTGACCATCGCCTTCGCCGTCGCGGCCATCCGGTGGAACTGGCCCGGGGAGCTCGGCGGGCCGGCCGACGACATCGTCCTGGTCCTGGCCTTCTCCCACCTGCTGATGATGGTGTTCGGAAAGCGCCGGTCCGACGAGCTCAAGGCCGAGGTGGTCTCCCGCCGGGAGGCCGAGCAGCAGCTCCGCCACCGGGCGCGCCAGCTCCCTCACCGGCCTGCTCAACCGGGCGGCGCTCACCGAGGAGCTCGCCACGGCCCTCGACGAGACGCTGGCGGGGGGCCCGCCGACCGCGGTGGTGCTGCTGGACCCCGACCGGTTCAAGGAGGTCAACGACACGCTGGGCCACCACGTCGGCGACACGCTGCTCCGCTCGGTGGCCCAGCGACTGACCGACGAGCTGCGCGAGGGAACCGTGCTGGCCCGGCAGGGCGGCGACGAGTTCGTGCCGGTGCTGCGCGACTGCAGCGGTGAGGAGGCCGTGCAGGTGGCCGGCCGGACCCTCGACGCCATTCGCAGCCCCTGCCAGGTCGAGGGGCTGACCCTGGAGGTGGACGGCAGCTGCGGGGTCGCCGTCCACGGGACCAGCGCCACGGATCTGCTGCGGCACGCCGACGTCGCCATGTACGCCGCCAAGGCCGACCACCTGGGGGTCGCGGTCTACGTCCCGTCGATGGACGCCGACGCCGCGGCACAGCTGAGCCTCTCCGGTGACCTGCGCCGGGCCATCCGGGACGGCGAGCTGGTGGTGCACTACCAGCCGCGGGTGCGGCTGGACGACGGTCGGGTGGTGGGCGTCGAGGCGCTCGTGCGCTGGCAGCACCCCGAGCGCGGATTGATCCCACCCGACCAGTTCATCCCGCTCGCCGAGCAGACCGGGCTGGTCCGCCCCCTCACCGAGGCCGTGCTCGATCAGGCGCTCACCGACTGCCGGCGGTGGCGGGACGACGGCCTGGACCTGGTCGTGGCGGTCAACCTCTCCGCCCGCAGCCTGCTGGACCCCTGCCTGGCCGACCAGATCGCCGGGCTCCTCCGCCGGCACGGTCTGCCCGCCTCGTGCCTGGAACTGGAGATCACCGAGAGCGCGGCCATGAAGGATCCCGGCCGTGCGCTCGAGGTGCTGCAGGAACTCCGGGGGTGGAGACCCGCGCGACCTGGGCGGAACTCGGCCGGCTGGGGTGCGATGTCGCCCAGGGCTACTGGCTGGCCCGGCCGCTCCCGCACGCCGCCGTCGCGGGATCCGTGGCCGAGCTCGAGGACCGGCCGGCCCGCTCGCACCCGGGCCGACCACCGGGCAGGAAGACGCCCCGACCGGAAGACTGCCGGACGTGGGCCTCCTGCGCGCGACCGATCCGGCCGTCCTCGCCGGTGCGCCGTTCACCTACGCCGAGGTGGGGGCGACCGGCGACGCCGCCCTGCCCGTGGGCTACCACCACGCCGAGCACCGGACGGTCGTCGGCTCGGGACGCGCGGCGTTCGAGCGCGCCGCGGCCGCGGTGTTCGACTGGCGGGCCCAGCGCGGGGTCGGGCTGCGGGTGTGCGCCGACGGCCCGGCGAGCACGCCGGGGACCGTCGTGGTCCTGACGGCGGGGCTGCCCCGGCTGGGCTACGACATCCCCTGCCGGGTGGTGTGGGCCGGGACCGACGGCGACGAATGCGGGTTCTCCTACGGCACGCTGCCCGGCCATCCCGAGAGCGGTGAGGAACGGTTCACCGTCCGGCTGACCCCGGACGGCGACGTCCACTACGAGATCCGGGTGTTCTTCCGCCTGGCCTCCCCCGCCGCCCGGCTGGCCGGACCGCTGGGCCTGGCGCTGCAGCGGCTGGCGACCGCCAGGTACGGGGCAGCGATCCGCCGGGCGGCCCGGGGCTAATCGCCCTCGGCGACGGCCCTGCGCTCCAGGTCGATCAGCTCCTTGCTGCGGACCAGCCGCAGCGCGGTGACCACCAGCAGGCCGCCGGCCATGTTGAGCAGTGCCGTGTACCAGAACCAGGCCAGCCAGTCGCCGTAGCCGAGCGGCCCGCCGGCGTGGATGCCGGCGAAGATGATCAGCGAGTCGAGGATCGAGTGGAACAGCATCAGCCCGGCCAGCACGAAGGCACCGGCGACGGCGGCGACGATCTTGCCGGCCTCGCTCTCGGCGCCCTGCTGCATGCGGGTCATCAGGGTGATCGAGCTGCCGGCGAGGAACGCCAGGCAGATCGACTGCAGGTCCAGCGGCGCGTCGACGAAGGTGCGGGCCGACTCGACGGCCGTCGCCCGGAGGTCGGGCAGCGCCTGGACCACCAGCCACATGACCAGCCAGCCGCCCACCAGGTTGGTGACCAGGGTGCCGCCCCACAGCTTGGCCAGCTGACGGCTGCTCGCCCGGCCGGCCACGACGGCGGTGACGGGCACCAGGAAGCCCTCGGTGAACAGCTCGCTGCGGGCCAGCAGCAGCGCGATGAAGCCGACGCTGAAGGCCAGCCCGGCGAGCAGGTGGCTGCCCGTCTCGGCGTAGACGGCGAACAGGACGAGCACGCCCACGCCGACCTCGAGCCCGCCGGCCAGCCCGGTGGTGAGCACCTCGCGCCAGGTGCGGTGCAGGCGCTGGGCCCCCTGGCTGACCATCCGGTCGAAGGCCTCGGTCACCTCGTCCTCGACCGGGGCGTCGGTGTGGCCCAGCTCCTCGCGGGTGTGATCCACGGCCACGGTCTCTCCTCGGATGGCAGGACGCCGGAGCCCAGGCCGGCGATGCGTCCCGGGCGCTCTACCCATGGGCGTCCCGTGCACACCGACCGCCCAGGTGGCGTCGGTCATGGCTCGAGCGGAGGAGGTCCTGGCGGGTGTGGAGCCTCCTGACCTCCGCCGCCACGGTGTCACGCGGCCGTAGTCTCGGGCTGTGGACGCCGACCACGGCCCGGGGCCGGTCACGCTGCACCTCTGGGGCGTGCCGGGTCGCTCGGTTCCGTTGGCGGTGTGGCGCTTGGCCGCGGACCGCCGGTCGCTGCGCCGGACGCCCGGGCTGCGGTTCGCCAAGCTGCTGGGCACCGGCGCCGGCCGGACGTTCACCCCGCGGGACGCCGACCCCCGACGCTGGGCCCTGCTCGCCGTGTGGGACGACGAGGCCACGGCCACCGCCTTCGACGACGGCCCGGTCGTCACCCGCTGGCGGCGGATCGCCGACGAGGAGTGGACGGCGCGACTGCGCCCGCTGGCCGCCCGGGGGCGCTGGAGCCGCCGCCAACCGTTCGGCGATCCCCGGCCGCAGCGCTGGGACGGGCCGGTGGCCGCGGTGACCCGGGCTCGGCTCACGCCGACGAGGACGCTGACCTTCTGGCGCGCCGTCCCGCCGGTGGCGGTGGACCTGCACCGGAGCCCGGGGCTGCGTCTCGCGCTGGGCATCGGGGAGGCGCCGATCGGGCTGCAAGGCACCTTCAGTCTGTGGGAGTCGGCAGCGGCGCTCAACGCCTTCGCCTACCAGCGGGCTCCCCACGCCGCCGTCGTGGACCGCACCGCGGCGGAGCGCTGGTACGCCGAGGAGTTGTTCGCCCGCTTCGCGGTGCTCTCCGGCCGGGGAACCGTCGGAGGCCAGGATCCGCTGCCGACCCGGGACGTCGTGGCGTGACCCGGCAGCAGGTGCTGCTACCGGTCCGGCCCGACCACGAGCGGAGGTGGACGCGGTAGGCGCGGCCCCGTCCTGGCGGGAACGAATGTCAGCCGCTGGGGCCGAACTGCTCCACCCGGATGGCCGCCGCCGGGATGCCCAGCGTCTCGAGCAGACGGGTGGCCGCGCCGGCGAACGCCGCCGACCCGCACACGAAGGCGGTCTGGCCGGGCTCCCACAGCGGCACGAGATCCTCCGCGGTGAGCCGGCCGGCGGGGCGGATGCCGCTCGGCTCCCGGGTGGTGGCGAGCAGCGCGCCGGCGTTCCGCAGCTCGTCGGCGTAGGGCAGCAGCTCCAGCGTGCGGACCGAGACCGCGATGCGCAGCAGGTCGGTGCGCCCGAGGGCGCGTGCGGTGCGCAGCATCGACACGAACGGGACGACGCCGCTGCCGCCGGCCACCAGCAGCGCCGGGGTCACGCCGTCCCACACGAACCAGCCCCCGATCGGGCCCCGGATCTCGAGCACGTCGCCGGGCTCGACGACGTCGGCGAGGTGGGTGGAGACCTCGCCGTCGTCGAGCCGTTCGACGAACACCTCCAGCAGCGGGTCGCCGGGCGCCGAGGCGACCGAGTACGAGCGCTGCGCGGTGTAGCCGTCGGGCGCGGTGAGCCGGACGACGTAGTGCTGGCCGGGCAGGTGGTCGACCCGGTCGGTGACGTCGAGCCGCAGCTGGACCGAGCGCGGCACCGGGCGACGGACCCCCGCCACGGTGGCGGTGCGCCAGCCGCCGCTCGGCGCGCCGGCGACCCCGGCACCCAGTACGGCACCGTCCCGAGGCTCGCCCCGAGCGTGCGAGGGGTGAGGAGGAGGGGGTCCGCCGTCAGTCACCCTGGTACCGCTGCTGCCGCCACGGGTCCCCGCGGTCGTGGTACCCGTTCTGCTCCCAGAAGCCGGGCTGGTCGCGCGCCAGCAGCGAGAGCTTGCTGATCCACTTGGCGCTCTTCCAGAAGTACAGGTGCGGCACGAGCAGGCGCACCGGCCCCCCGTGCTCGGGGGTCAGCGGCCGGCCGTCGAACTCCCAGACCAGCCAGGCCTTGCCGCCGGTGACGTCGGCCAGCGGCAGGTTCGTGGTGTAGCCCGTCTTCGATGTCGCCATGACGAACTGCGCCTCAGCGGTCGGCCGGGCGGCCTCGAGCAACGTGTCGACGCTGATCCCGGAGAAGCGGGTGTCGAACTTCGACCAGGTGGTGACGCAGTGGATGTCGCCCCGGTACTCCGACGGCGGCAGTCGGTGGACCTCGTCCCAGGACCAGGTCGTGGGGTTCGCCACCCTCCCGTCGACGGTGATGCTCCAGCTGCCCGGGGTGATGCGCGGGGTCGGCTCGGCGGTGAGGATCGGCCAGTCGGCGCCGACGTCGTACTGGCCGGGCGGAAGGCGGGGGTCGCGCTCGCGCCGGCGACCGAGGAAACCGCGGGTGGGGGTGGGCACGGGACGCATCCTCCCCCGGCCGGACGGTGCTCGACCAGCGCAGGACCGCCCGGGGAGCCTGTCCGGCCGGCAGTCGGTCGCTGCTTCCGAGAGGAAGCTGGGGCCGACGTCGCCCGCACGGGGAACGGGGCGCTGACGTGCGCGGGAGCCACCCAGGAGCACGCTGACCTGCGGTGAGGGCACCCTTACATGAGGTGTGTCACCTCGTGTTGGCTTGGTGGCGAGCGCGGTGTAGTCCTAGCGTGGTCAGTTGTGGTGACGGTGACGCACGCGCAGCGCAGGACCCCGAAGGTTGCGAAGACCAACTCGGTCTTCAAGAAGGCCGTGATGGCCATCAGCGGCATCATCATGGTGCTGTACCTGATCGCGCACGTGGTCGGGAACCTGAAAGCCTTCTCCGGTGCGGAGGCCTTCAACTCCTACTCCGGCTGGATCCGCACGGTCGGCAACCCGGCGATCCCCGGGGCGACCGCCCTCTGGATCATCCGGCTCGTACTGCTGGCCGCGGTCGTGGCCCACTTCTGGGCCGCCGTCTCGCTGTGGCGCCAGGCCAAGCGGGCGCGCCCGGAGGGATACGTCACCAAGAAGGCGGTGGCGCAGAGCTACGCCTCGCGCACCATGCGCTGGGGAGGCGTGATCATCCTGGCCTTCATCATCTACCACATCCTCGACCTCACCACCGGCACGGTGAACGCCGAGGGCTTCGACAGCACGCCGTACGAGCGGCTGGTGGCTAGCTTCCAGAACCCCTTCGTCACGCTGTTCTACGCGATCTCGGTCATCCTGCTCGGCATGCACCTGCGGCACGGCATCTGGAGCGCCACGCAGACCCTCGGCCAGAGCAACCGGCGCCGGGAGAAGACGGTCAACTACTTCGCCCTCGGGTTCGCCACCCTCCTCACGCTCGGCTTCCTGCTCGTGCCCTTCTCCGTCCTCTTCGGGCTCATCGACTAAGGAGCTCCACCGATGCCTCTCGAGCTTTTCAACGTCGGCGAGCCGATCGCCGACACCAAGGCCCCCCGCGACGTGCCGATCGGTGAGCGCTGGAGCGAACGGCGCTTCCGCGGCCGCCTGGTCAACCCGGCCAACCGCCGCAAGCTGACGGTCATCGTCGTCGGCACCGGCCTGGCCGGCGGCGCGGCCGCGGCCACGCTCGGCGAGCAGGGCTACAAGGTCAAGTCGTTCTGGTACCAGGACAGCCCGCGCCGCGCGCACAGCGTCGCCGCGCAGGGCGGCATCAACGCCGCCAAGAACTACCGCAACGACGGCGACAGCGTGCACCGGCTGTTCTACGACACGGTCAAGGGCGGCGACTTCCGCTCCCGCGAGAACAACGTGCACCGGCTGGCCGAGGTCAGCGTCAACATCATCGACCAGTGCGTGGCCCAGGGCGTGCCCTTCGCCCGTGAGTACGGCGGCCTGCTGGACAACCGCTCGTTCGGTGGCGCCCAGGTGTCGCGCACCTTCTACGCCCGGGGCCAGACGGGCCAGCAGCTGCTGTACGGCGCCTACCAGGCGCTGGAGCGGCAGATCGCGGCCGGCAACGTCGAGGAGCACGCCCGCCACGAGATGCTCGACCTCATCGTGGTCGACGGCCGCGCCCGCGGCATCGTCGCCCGTGACCTGATCAGCGGCGAGATCAGCACGCACTTCGCCGACGCCGTCGTCGTCGCCAGCGGCGGGTACGGCAACGTCTTCTACCTCTCGACCAACGCCAAGGGCTCCAACACCACGGCGATCTGGCGGGCGCACAAGCGGGGCGCGTACTTCGCCAACCCCTGCTACACCCAGATCCACCCGACCTGCATCCCGGTCAAGGGCGACTACCAGTCCAAGCTGACCCTGATGTCGGAGTCGCTGCGCAACGACGGCCGCGTGTGGGTGCCCAAGGAGCGCGGCGACGACCGCGACCCGCGCGAGATCCCCGAGGCCGACCGCGACTACTACCTCGAGCGCATCTACCCGGCGTTCGGCAACCTGGTGCCCCGCGACATCGCCTCCCGCCAGGCCAAGAACGTCTGCGACGAGGGCCGCGGCGTGGGCCCCGGCGGGCTCGGCGTCTACCTGGACTTCGGGGACGCCATGGAGCGGCTGGGCCGCCCGGCGATCGAGGCCAAGTACGGCAACCTCTTCGACATGTACGCCCAGATCACCGGCGAGGACCCGTACGAGACGCCGATGCGGATCTACCCCGCCGTCCACTACACGATGGGCGGGCTCTGGGTCGACTACGACCTGCAGTCGACGATCCCCGGCATGTTCGTGATCGGCGAGGCCAACTTCTCCGACCACGGCGCGAACCGCCTGGGCGCCAGCGCCCTCATGCAGGGTCTGGCCGACGGCTACTTCGTGCTCCCGGCCACGATCAGCGACTACCTGGCCGACGGCCCGTTCGAGAAGGTCGACGACAGCCACCCGGCTGCCCTGGAGGCGCTCACCGGTGTGCAGGAGCAGACCCAGCGGCTGCTCACCATCAACGGCACCCGCACCCCGGCGTCCTTCCACCGGGAGCTCGGCCGGCTGATGTGGGACCTGTGCGGCATGGAGCGCACGGAGGAGAGCCTGCGCAAAGCCCTGGACCGGATCCCCGAGATCCGCCAGGAGTTCTGGACCGACGTGAAGATCGGTGGCGACTGGCACTCCTTCAACCAGACGCTCGAGCACGCCGGCCGGGTCGCCGACTTCATCGAGCTCGCCGAGCTGATGTGCGTCGACGCGCTGCACCGCAACGAGAGCGCCGGGGGACACTTCCGCGCCGAGAGCCAGACCCCCGAGGGCGAGGCGCTGCGCGACGACGAGAACTTCGCCTACGTCGCGGCCTGGGAGTGGACGCCGGAGGGTCAGCCCCCGGTGCTGCACCGCGAAGACCTCGAGTACGAGTACGTCCACCTCGCCCAGCGGAGCTACAAGTGACGATGACCCACGGTGCCACCCGGGCCGGCGACGAGCAGACCGGCAAGCGCGGGATGAACCTGACCCTGCGGATCTGGCGGCAGAAGGGCCCGTCGGTCAAGGGGAAGATGGTGACCTACAAGGTCACCGACATCTCCCCGGACATGTCCTTCCTCGAGATGCTCGACGTGCTCAACGAGCAGCTGATCCTGCAGGGCGACGACCCGGTGGCCTTCGACCACGACTGCCGCGAGGGCATCTGCGGCATGTGCGGCGTCATGATCAACGGCCAGGCGCACGGTCCGCAGCAGACGACCACCTGCCAGCTGCACATGCGGTCGTTCAAGGACGGCGACTCGATCGACATCGAGCCGTGGCGGGCCACCGCGTTCCCGGTGATCAAGGACCTCGCCGTCGACCGGCGGGCGTTCGACCGGATCATCCAGGCCGGCGGCTACATCAGCGTGCCCACCGGCACCGCTCCGGAGGCGCACGCCACCCCGGTGCCGAAGGCCGACTCCGACGCCGCGTTCGACGCCGCCACCTGCATCGGCTGCGGCGCCTGCGTGGCGGCCTGCCCGAACGCCTCCTCGATGCTGTTCACCGCGGCGAAGGTGACGCACCTGGGGCTCATGCCGCAGGGCCAGCCGGAGCGCAACGACCGCGTGGTGAACATGGTCGCCCAGCAGGACCTCGAGGGCTTCGGTGGCTGCACCAACATCGGTGAGTGCTCGGCCGCCTGCCCGAAGGGCATCTCGATGGAGACCATCTCCCGGCTCAACCACGACCTGCTCGGCGCGCTGCGCGCCGGGGCCCGCCCCAAGAGCTGACGAAGGACCCCGTCCTCCTGACCCCTGGCTTGGGCTGAGGCTCGGAACGGACCGCCGGCACGGGCGGGCATCCGCCACGGATGCCCGCCCGTTTCCATCGGCGGGTCAGCCGACCGGCAGCGGCGCCCGCTCGTGCAACCACCGCCATAGCTGGTTCGGCGGAAGCAGCGGGCTCACGTGATACCCCTGGACGGCGTCGCACTGCCATGGCCGGCAGCGCGTGGATCGATCGTCACCTCCACGCTGCATCTGGCGCACGCCCTGGCCTTGGACCTGGTCGCGGAGGGCGCGGGGGGACGCGGGGATGCGGCCACCGTCGCCGCGCTGGCCGGGCTCGGCGATGAACGTGAGTTCAGCGGAGCCGGTTCCGTATCGCACGTCAGCGCTGGTCGTCACCCGCGATGCCCGGCTGCCTCGTCGGAGCGACGGGGGACACACCGCAACGCTTCGGGGCAGCGCATCGGCGCGCCGGTGGCGCGGGCCGACCAGCCCGGACGGGTGACAGACCGTTCAGCTCGCGCGCCGGCGAGCCGACAACCGATCGGATCAGCGTCCGGGTTCGAGCGAGCGGAGGGACAGCCGTGGACATCGAGGCGACCACACCGCGAGCACCCGCCGGCGGGCTGGGCAGACGGGCGCGCACGCTGTGCCTGGCGGTGCTCGTCGCCGCGCTCTTCGGCCTGGCGGCACTCCTGGCACCCGCCCTCCTGGGCCGTGCCCCGTTCATCTCCGGGATCGACGTGCCCTGGTGGGCGATCGCGATGGCCTTCGCCGTCACCGAGGCGTTCGTCCTGCACATCCAGACCCGCCGCGAGGTGCAGACCATCTCGTTCAGCGAGATCCCGCTGGTCCTGGGGATGTTCTTCGCCGCGCCGCTGGCGGTCGTGGCCGGGCGGGTGGTGGCCGGCCTGGTCGCCATGCTCGCGTACCGCCGCACGTCACCGTCGAAGATCCTGTTCAACCTCGCGCTGCTCGCCGGTGAGACCAGCCTGGCGATCGCGCTGTTCCACGCGATCGCACCCGGCAGCGGCTTCCCGGGACCGGCCACCTGGCTGGCGGCCTACGTGGCCACGCTCGCGGCCGACATCCTCGCGGCCGTCTCCATCAGCGTGGTCATCGTCGCCCACGACGGCGGGGTGAACCTGCGGGCGCTGCTCTCCGACGCCGGCTCGCTCGTGGTGCCCCTGATCGGCACGACCCTGGCCCTCATGGCCGTCCTCACCCTGACCGCGTCGCTGACGGCCGGGTGGCTGCTGGCGGCCTGCGGGGCACTCCTGCTGCTGGCCTTCCGCAGTTACGCCTCCCTGGCCGAGCGGCACCTGAACCTCGAGCGGCTGTACCGGTTCAGCCAGTCGGTGAGCGCGACCGCCGAGGCCGGTGACCTGCTGGCCGACGTGCTCGCCGAGGCCCGGGACCTGCTGTCCTGCGAGCAGGCCATGATCGTCCTCGCGTCCACCGCGGAGGGCACGGTCACCCGGGTGAGCCTGGGTCCCGCCGGAGAGCTGCGCCGCCACCAGGACGAGGATGCGACCTCGGCCTGCTGGGTGACCGACCTGGTGGCCCACGGCGGCCGGCCGCTGCTGCTGCCCCGCGGCACCCGCGACCCGCAGGCCCGCAGGCAGCTGGCGTCCCTCGGGATGCGGGATGCGGTCGTCGTCCCGCTCAGCGGCTCCGCCGACCTCACCGGCGCCCTCGTGGTGGGCGACCGGCTCGGTGACGTGCGGACCTTCGACGGTGACGCCGTCCTGCTCCTGGAGACCGTCGCCAACCACGCGGGGGTGGCGCTGCGCAACGACGAGCTGATCGGCCGCCTGCGCTACGACGCCCTGCACGACGCCCTGACCGGGCTGCCCAACCGCACCCACCTGCAGCGCGCGGTGACCGCCGCGCTGGCGGAGGTGGCCGCCGGCCGGGTGACCGGGGCGTCGGTCATGATCCTGGACCTCGACGAGTTCAAGGAGGTCAACGACACCCTGGGCCACCACCAGGGCGACGCGCTGCTCGTCGAGGTCGCCACCCGGCTCACCGCGGCCGTCGGCCCGGCGGGCTCGGTGGCCCGGCTGGGCGGCGACGAGTTCGCCGTCCTGCTCCCCGCAACCGCCGATGAGGACCACGCCTTCCGGATCGCCCGCGCCCTCCTGCGGGCGCTCGAGCAGCCGGTGCCGCTGGAGGGCCTGGCCATCGAGATCGGGGCCTCGATCGGGATCGCGCTGGCTCCGGCGCACGCCTCGGACACGGCGGCACTGCTGAAGTGCGCCGACCTGGCGATGTACGACGCCAAGTCCTCCACCGGCGGCATGCGCCTCTACGAGCCCGACCTGCACGCCACCAGCCCGCGGCGGCTGACGCTGGTGTCCGAGCTGCGCGCCGCCCTGCACGACGGCTCGGTCGTCGTGCACGTCCAGCCCAAGGCCGAGCTCGCGTCGGGCCGGGTCGTCGGCGTGGAGGCCCTGGTCCGCTGGGAGCACCCCGAGCGCGGCTGGGTGCCGCCGGACGACTTCGTGTCCGTGGCCGAGCGCAGCGGCCTCATCGGGCTGCTCACCACCCGGGTGCTCGACGCCTCGCTGGCCGCGTGCGCGCGGTGGCGGGCGGACTGCCACGACCTGGGCGTCGCGGTGAACCTGTCCACCCGGAGCCTGCAGGACCCGGCGCTGATCGACGAGGTCACCGGGCTGCTGCTGCGCTACGGCGTCCCGGCCCACCGGCTCACGCTGGAGGTGACCGAGAGCTCGGTCATGGCCGACCCGGGCCGCGCCGTCGCGCTCCTGGACCAGCTCCGCGCGCTGGGCGTCCGGCTGTCGATCGACGACTTCGGGACCGGGTACTCGTCGCTGTCCTACCTGCAGCGACTCCCCGTGCAGGAGGTCAAGATCGACCGGAGCTTCCTCTCCGCCCTGCGCGGCGACGGCGAGAACGTGGCGATCGTGCGGGCCATCGTCGACCTCGGCCGGCACCTGGGGCTGGACGTCGTCGCCGAGGGCGTGGAGGACCAGGCGACCTGGGACCTGCTCCGGTCGATGGGCTGCCACCTGGTGCAGGGCTGGCACCTGGCCCGGCCCATGCCGGCCGAGGAGCTCCCCGGCTGGCTGGCCGGCCGTCGATCCGCGCCGGGCCGGCACGGTCTGCGCGTGGTCTGACCCCGGGTCACCGAGCGGGAACGGGCGGCATGATCCGCTCGACGACGTCGGCCGGCATCAGCCCGGCCTTGCCGAACCGGCTGGCCGCCTCCAGGAACTGCGGTGCCGAGGCGGCCAGCTCGACCAGCATCTCGCGGGCGGCGTCCTCCCGGCCGGCCAGGGCGGCGACGACGGCCCGCCACATCAGCTGGTCCGGCTCGGTGACCGGGTCCATCGGGCGCAGCAGCTCCAGCTCGCGGTCGGCGGTCACCGGGTCGCCGTCGATGGCCATCTGGAACGCGCGGACGACGTCCTGGTAGCGGGCGCGGGTGACCGTGAGGTCCGCCAGCGCCCCGAGCGGGTCCGGCGAGTCGTCCACCCGGAGGTCGACCACCATGTCGTGCCAGGGCCGGCCGGTCGTGGTGGCACGGATGACGATGATCGCGGCCGACCGCCGCCCCCGGAAGTCGCCGCCCGCCTCCTCCCCCGCCACCAGCGCGCTGAGCAGCCGCTGCGCCAGGGGGCCGGCCGACCCCTCGAACCGCTCGACCATCGCCTCCCACACCGCCGGCGAGCTGGCCATGTTGGCCAGGGCCACGCAGTTGTCCCCCTCCAGGTGACCGGCGTCGTCGACACAACTCGTGCCGGTGTAGGCCGCGAAGTCACCGGCGACCCCGAGCACGGCGACCTGCCGGCGCTCGGGCTGCGGGTCGACGCTGCTGAGCGCCGTCAGCACCTCCTGGGCGGTGAACCCACCCTGCAGCAGGTCCAGGCCGACCGAGCCGTACATCGGCTCGGCCATCGACTGCGTGGCGATCACCCCGTGGCCGGGCAGGGCGAAGGGGACGCTGTTGCCGACCGCGAAGGCCTGGGACTGGGTGGCGACGCCCATCTCCCCGGTCCCCGGGTCGCGGGCCACGATCGAGTAGGTCACCGGCGCGAGCTACCCGCGGCTCCCCGGGTGCCGAAACACCGGGCGGTCATACCGTGACCGACGCCATCGCCTCGGCCAGCAGCTGCACCGACCGCAGCCGGCCCTCGAGCGACCCCGACTGGTGGGCGACGATCAGCTCGTCGGCGTCAGCGACCTGCACGAAGCCCTCGAGGTGCTCCCGCACCTCGGCCGGGGCCCCGACGGCGGTGTGGGTGAGCATCGTGCGCACGTGCTGCCCGGCGCCCTGGGCGAGCAGCTGGTCGGCCTGCCCGTCGGTGAGCGCCTGGCCGCGGCCGAACAGGCCGATGGCCAGGTTGCGCCGGACGGCGGCGAGCTGCTCCTGGGCGGCTGCGGTGCTGTCGGCTGCGACGACGTTCACGCCGGCGATGACGTAGGGCCGGTCGAGCTGGGCCGAGGGCGTGAACTCCCGGCGGTAGGCGGCGACGGCGGGTTCGAGCATGGCCGGCGCGAAGTGCGACGCGAATGCGTAGGGCAGGCCCAGGGCGGCGGCGAGCGTGGCGCCGAACATGGACGAGCCGAGGATGTAGAGCGGGACCCGGGAACCCTTGCCGGGAATGGCGTCGACCCCGGGCACGCGGCTCTCACCGGCCAGGTACGCCTGCAGCTCCAGCACGTCCTGCGGGAACGTGTCGGCCGAGTTCGGATCGCGGCGCAGCGCGTACATGGTGTTCTGGTCGCTGCCCGGGGCGCGGCCCAGTCCCAGGTCGATGCGCCCCGGATACATCGCGTCGAGGGTGCCGAACTGCTCGGCGATCGTGAGCGGCGAGTGGTTGGGCAGCATGACCCCGCCGGCACCCAGCCGGATGCTGCTGGTCTGCGCGCCCACGTGGGAGATGAGCACGCTGGTGGCCGACGACGCGATCGACGGCATGTTGTGGTGCTCGGCGTACCAGACCCGCTCGTAGCCGTGCTCCTCCGCGCGCTGCGCCAGCGCCACGCTGGCGGCGATGGCGCTGCTCGCGGTCTCCCCGCGCGGGATCGGGGCCAGGTCGAGGACGGACAGCGGAATGCTCATGTGCGGTGCAGGCCTTTCACGTCGGTTACTCGGCGCAACACCTGCTGTGGACGGCTGCTTCCCGTGAGCGGGTGCGCATACGCCCGATCCCAGCGCCGCGAACCGGGCGTACCCGCACCCCGTCGTCAGACGGTCATCGGCTCTGCAGCGCGTCCAGGGCCACCGCCATCGACGCGGCGACGCGGAAGTCCAGCCGCGGATCGGGCACGGTGACGGTGTAGTGGTCGCGGAGGGCGACCCGCTTCTGGCTGCTCATCACCAGCGCACCGGTCCGGGTGTCGGTGAAGTCGAAGTGGAAGACGAACGGCACCGGGATGCTGTTCAGGAACGGGATGAAGTTCCAGACCCGGCGCAGCACCGCGATGAACTGGTTCCGCTCCTGCCCGACGGCCTCCACGCCCGGGGCCGAGAGGTTCCAGGTGGAGCGCAGCAGGCTGGCCCCGAACTGCTTGCTGAAGTAGCCCATCGGCCGGCCGTACTCGTCGAAGACGTCGTGCTGGGCACCGACGTCCAGCCGCTGCCGGGCCTTGAAGGAGAACACCCGCCGGCTCTTGGACTCGTCGGCGAAGAAGGCGACCTCCTCGCGCAACTTCATCCGCTTCTGCTCGGCGAGGGCGATCAACTGCCCCTCGCTGCCGTCGGGGTCGGCCGCCAGGATGTCGTAGCGGTTGACCATCACGGTGACCCGCTGCCTGATGAAGAACTGCGGCACCAGCATCGGGGCGGGCGGCTGGTGCTCGGGAGGAACGGTCACGTCGGTGCTCCGTGGCAGGTCGGTGGCGGGGGCGGGCCCATCCTGTCGGAACCGCCATGGTCCAGGAACCGGCTGCCCGCCGTGTCCCGCACGCGGGTGACCGGGTCGATCAGCGCGCCCGCCCCCCGGTCAGCGCCTCGTGCAGCCGCCGGACGAGCTGCTCGAGGGGGCTCAGGGGCTCGTCGCTGCCGGACGGTGCGGGCGGGACGAGCACCCAGAGCAGCAGGTAGATCAGGATCCCGGCGCCACCGGCGACGGTGAGGCCCACGAAACCGACCCGCCAGAGGACGGCATCGATGCCGCTGTGGTCGGCGAGGCCACCGCAGACGCCGCCGGCCATCCGGTCGGTGCTGCTGCGGCGCAGCCGCGGCCGGCCGGGCGTCTGCTGCGGGTCGGACGGGGCGGTGGGAGGGAGCGGGTTCGTCATGCCACGAGCCTGCCGAGAGGGCGCCGTCGGGACCATCAGGTGACGCCCGGATCCGTCCCTGGTTCCGGGGTCAGGGTCTCCCCTACCGGCCGGCCGTCTGCGGGGACGAGCGCACGCCCCGGATCGTCCCGTGCGAGGTGGACCCCCTGCCCTGAGCGGCGGTCACTTCAGCGGCAGCGGCGTCGTGTCGCCGTCCTCCCGCGGGCCGAGGATCCAGCGTTCCTCCAGCGCGATCGGCACGTCGTTGATGCTGGCCTCCCGCCGGCGCATGAGGCCCTCCGCGGTGAACTCCCAGTTCTCGTTGCCGTAGGACCGCCAGGTGCCGCCCGCTGCGTCCTGCCACTCGTACTGGAACCGCACGGCGATCCGGTCGTCGGTGAAGGCCCACAGCTCCTTGCGCAGGGCGTAGTCCCGCTCGCGCTCCCACTTGCGGGTCAGGAAGGCGACCACCTCGTCCCGGCCGGTCAGGAACTCGTCCCGGTTCCGCCAGACGGTGTCCTCGGTGTAGGCCAGCGCCACCTTCTCCGGGTCGCGGGTGTTCCACCCGTCCTCGGCGGCCTGCACCTTCTGGCGGGCGGTCTCCAGGGTGAACGGCGGAAAGGGCGGACGGGACATGGGGCCTCCTCGATGCGACGGCCGCTTCTCGACCGCCCGCCCCTACCCTGCCCGGAGTACGCGGGAGCGGCGAACGCGCCGGTGCGATGAGTTCCGGGCCGCGGCCAGGTCTACTTCCCGACGAACCGCTGCACCGAAGGAGAATCCCCGTGGGACACATCGCCGCCTCGCTGTTCACCACCGTCGACGGCTCGGCCGAGCGGCCCGACCAGTGGCACTTCCCGTACTTCGACGAGGCGATGGGCGAGGCCGTCGATCGCCACATCGGCCGGTGCGAGGCCTACCTGATGGGCCGCGTGCTGCACGACCAGTGGTCGCAGTACTGGCCCGGCAACGACACCGACGAGTTCGCCGACTTCATCAACCCCATCCCGAAGTACGTGCTCTCCACGACGCTGGAAAGCTCGGACTGGGCCGGCACCACCGTGCTGCACGACCTGGAGGAGGTGCGCGCCCTCAAGGAGCGCACCGAGGGCACCATCGGGATGTCCGGCAGCCTGGCCACCGTCCGCTCGCTGCTCGAGGCCGGCCTGCTCGACGAGCTGGTGCTGCTGGTCGACCCGATCGTGGTCTCCGGCGAGCGGCGCTGGGCCGACGAGCTGGGTCGCACGCCGCTGGAGCTGGTCTCCTCCGAGGCGCTCCCGACCGGCGTCCTGCACCTGGTCTACCGGCCGGCACCGACGGGCTGACACTCCCGCGCAGTGTTCGAGGGGGCGTCACCCGGCGGACACCCGCGGCGCCCACTCCGGCGGCATGAGGCAGCGCGGCCGGGGAAAATGCGGAACATGGCGACCAACCCCCGCATCGCGCCGGTCGAACGGGCGACCAACCGGTCGTGGGACGAGTGGCTCCGGTTCATGGACGGGATCGGCGCCGAGAACCTCGACCACCGGGCGATCGCGCTCAAGGTCTACGAGGAGCTCGACGGCACCATGGAACAGGCCGGCTGGTGGACCCAGTCGGTGACCGTGGCCTACGAACAGCACGTCGGCCGGCGGATCCCGGGGCAGCGCTCCGACGGCACCTTCCAGCTGAGCGTGAGCCGGTCGACGCCGCTCGGCATGCAGGACCTGATGGACCGGTGGCAGGAGTTCGCGGCCGCCGACGAGGCCGTGCACGGCATCGTCGTCGACGGCGAGCCACGGATCAGCGGGACCGACCGGCGGATCACCTGGCGGACGAAGGCGCGGGACGGGTCATCCGTCGTCGTCACCAGCGAGCCGAAGAAGAACGGAACGGCGTCGCTCGTGGTGAACCAGGTCGGACTGGCGACGCCGGAGCTGAACGACGGGGCGCGGGAGCGGTGGGTCGCCGTCGTCAGCCGGCTCCTCGAGAGAGCCTGACCCGCCGCCGGATCCGGGCGGCGGGCGTCCGCCGGAACACTGGATCGAAATACCGCCACGCCCTTGACGTGTCCGGCCCGACGGAGAACGTTGGGGGATGAGGCGGGCAACGATCCCGCCCCGGCCACCGGCCATCACGCCGGGTCACCCGAGGGCCGCCGGAGTCGCGACGGACCGACGACTCGCGACACCGTTTCCGGCCTCCCGCCCGGCGTGCGACACCGAGAGGACGTCAGCATGCTGACCTTGACCACGAACGCCGCCACCACCATCCGCACCCTCGTGGAGGGCTCTGAGGTCCCCGACGCCGGAGGGCTGCGGATCGCCAAGGAGCCGGGCGCCGGGGCGCTGACCTTGAGTCTCGCCGCGCTCCCCGCCGAGGACGATCAAATCCTCGACGCCTCCGGAGCTCGGCTGTTCCTCGATCCCGAAGCCGCGGTGATGCTGGACGACAAGACCCTCGACGCCGGGGCCGACGCCGAAGGTCGCCTCACGTTCGGGATCGCCGAGCAGGGCGCCTAGCCCTGGCGCGCACTGATACCGATCACGTCGCGAACAGGAGGACCGTCATGACCACGAGCACCGAGACCGGCAGTGTCACCGGCACCAAGGACAAGGACTACAACCTCATCTGGTTCACCGAGGCGTCCTTGAGCAACGCCCTGCGGATGGAGGCCTACATCCAGGACGCGGAGCGGGACGGCGACAGCGAGCTCGCCGAGTTGTTCCGCCGCGCCCAGGCCGAGAGCCGCAAGGGCGGGGAGCAGGGCAAGAAGCTTCTCGCCAGCCGTCTCCGCGGCTGAGGACCGGGAACAGCCCGAGGTCGGCGGGTACCCGGCCGGCGGGATCGATGCCGCCGGCCGGGGACCCGCCCGCGCCCGCACAGCAGCGCCCAGGTGGCCGACCGACCCGGCTCCCATGGAGCACGGCCGGATCCCCGGCGTCCATGTGATGCGCGATCGCCCCGGAATCGGCAGGCTCGACACCGTGGCCGAGCTGCGGCGGTGACGGAGGTCCGCGGCCTTCAGTCGGGAGCGACGTGGAACGCAGCGAGATCCTCATCATCGGTGGCGGCAACGCCGGCATCTCCCTGGCGGCGCGGTTGCTCCGCGACAGCGCCCGGGACGTCACGATCGTGGCTCCGCAGCCGGTGCACCGGTACAAACCGCTGCTCAACTACGTCGGTGGCGGCGAGGCCACGATGCCGGACCTGGAGCGCCGGATGGCGGACGTCGTCCCGGACGGATGCACCTGGATCCGGGACAGCGTCGAGGCCGTCGATCCGGCCGCGATGACCGTGCGCACGCGCGGCGGGCGGACGCTGCACTGCTCGACCCTCGTCCTCTGCCCCGGCCTGGTGGAGGACTGGGAGGCGACCCCGGGGCTGCAGCAGGCGTACGCCGACGGGTGGGCGGCGTCCACCTACGTGCCGGGCAGCGCGCCGCAGGTGTGGCCGCGGCTGTCGTCGCTGCGTACCGGCTCCGTCGTCTTCACGATGCCGCCGGAACCGGCGTCCTGTGCTCCGACCGCGCTCAAGCCGCTGCTCATGGCGTGCGACCACTGGCGCCGCGTGGGCGTGCTCTCCTCCCTCGAGGTCCGGCTCGTCCTCCCGGCACCGACTGCGACGGGTGTGCCGGAAGCCGACCGGGTCCTGGACGACGCGTTCGACGACTACGGCATCGAGGTGCTGCGCGAGGCGCAGATCGAGCGGGTGGACTGGGACGTCCACTCCCTCACCATCGCCTCCCGCACGGGCCGCCGGGTCCTCGACGACGTCGCCTTCGCCCACGCTGTCCCGCACTACCGGGCACCGGGCTGGATCGCGGACGCCGGCCTGAGTGCCGATGCCGCGCCGGGCCTGGTGGACATCGACCCGCAGACGCTGCGGTCGCGCGGGCACGGGTCGATCTGGGCGATCGGCGACGCGGCCGACGTCGCCACCCGTCCCTCGGGTGGAGCGCTGCGGAAGCAGGTCGACGTCCTCGCCCGGAACATCGCCGCCGCCCGGGACGGGACACAGCTGCAGCGCTACGACGGGTACACGGTCATGCCGATCACCGTGAGCCGGCGGAAGCTGATGCTCGTCGAGGTCGACCGGGACAACCGGCCGATGCCGTCGGTGCCGTTCGTCGACCCGATCAAGCCGCGCCGCGCGACCTGGTTCGTCGACCGCTACGTGCTGAAGCAGATCTACTTCCGCCGCATCCTCCGCGGACGGGTGTGAGCTCAGTCAGACGTTGAAGCGGAACGTTCCCTGCGTGATTGAGCGATCTTGAGCATGACTGGAAGCCGGGGTTGACCTGCGCTTTTGCCGTTGGGTGATGTTGGTGGTCGACGGCCTCGAATGAAATTCTTGTGGACTGAGTGTTGCCTGACGTCCACGCGCTCGGGCGTGTCGCAGAGCGTTCCGCGACGAGCAAATCCGCACTCTCGGTGACGGTCGCGGTGTCTCCTCCGAAGGCCGGTGGCGCAAGTACCCGCTGGCAATTCGCGTGCCGCTAGACGGATCGCGGGGGGGCTCACCGCCCCATACCAGGTCCGGCACCCGGCCGTGGTCCGGGGCTCAGTGGTGGCGGTGGCACATGGATGGGCCGCTGGTTCGGGGTTGTCCGAACGTCGCCTGCTCGGCGGGCGGCCCGCTCGGCGTTCCGTCGGCGGGCGCGCCACGCGTCGTGCTCCTGGGCGAGCCGCTCGGCAGGCTGCACCCGGGCCGGTTCGGCGCCGGGGACGGCGAGGTGTTCGGCCCTGAGGGTGGCGATGCGCGCCCGGGCGTCGGTGAGCTCCTGCCGGGTGGCGGCGATGTCTCGGTCCAGCTCGGCGAGCCGCGCCTGGGGCTCGGGGGTCCAGGCGGCGGGTTCCAATCCTCGGAGTCGCTGGTCGCGTTGGCGGTGGGCCTCGGCCAGCGCGGACCGGGCCTGCTCGTACTGCTGCCGGGCGGCGACCGCGGCGGCGCCCTGGGCGCCGTGCTCGGGGTGGGCGGCTTCGGCGGCGCGTTGAGCGGAGGTGTCGAGCGCAGCCCACAGCGCGGGCCGGTCGTCGAACCAGCCAGCCAGGCGCGCGAGCTCCTTCGGATCGCTGGGCAGGGAGGGAACGTGGGCGCGCCACCGCTCGGCCCAGTCGGCGAGCTGCTCTTTGGCGCGGGCGACCGCGCCCCGGCGCAGCCCGAGCCGGCCGGACCCGTCGAGCACGACCTTCGCCGCCGCGCGGGCGGCGCCGCGTTCGCCGTCCCAGGAGCCCAGCAGTCTGTCGCGGATCCGGTCGGCCTCGGTGGCGACCGCGGCCGCGCTGGCCTGTGCCCGCTGATGAGCCTGCTGGGCGGCGATCGCCGCCCGCTCCCGGACGGCCTCCAGCCTCGCGAGTTCGCCGGCGTGGGGAGCTTCGAGCGTGACCACCTCCCGTAGCTGGTCACGCTGCGGCTGCCAGAAGGCCAGCCGGTCCAGGCAGTTCTGCTCGACGGTCCACGCCCGGTGCAGGTCGGCCACGACCTGCTCCAGCGGACGTGCGGAGTAGCGGGCGGCCTCGGCGGCGGCCTGTTCGGCGGCGTGAGCGGGGCCGAGGTCGGCGCGGTCACGGGCGAAGACGGCGACCCACTGCTCCCTCGCCTCGTCCGCGTCGGCGGCGACGAGGTGAGCGGTGTTCGCCTCGCGTCCACGGGTCATTCCGACGTACGCCGACGCGGCACCGGTGTGCTCCCCGACCACCAGATGGGCAGCGGTGACGCTGTCACCCTGCGCGCCGTGCGCGGTGGTCGCGTACGCGAGCTCCAAGTGCGCGGTGACGTAGTCGCCCGGCAGCCACCGCTGCCGCGTGGCGGTCGGGCTGGCAGATGCAGGAACAAGTCCGGCTGGGGTGACATCGGCGGGGGTGACACGCAACCCGCCGTCCCGGCCGACGCCAGTGACGATCCAGACGTCGCGGTTGGCGACATCGAGGTCGCGGTCGTTGCGGCGGGTGGCCACCCGGTCGCCGACCCCGATCCGCTCCCCCGCGGCGGTGCTGACGACCCACGTGTCGTCGACGCGGCCAGCGACGACCAGCCGGCCGCGGATGGCGGCGTTGAGCATGGCGGCCTGGTCGCGGGTGTCGACCACCACCGCCACCTGGCGGCTGTCGGCGTACGACGCCACGGCGCTGGCGGCGATGGCCTCCCGCAGCACGTCGGGGTCAGGGTGCAATCGGATCTGCCCGCGGGCCAGCAGGGTGTCGAACACCTTGCCGGAGTCGTCGCCGACACGCATCGCAAGGGTCAGGTCCGCGTAGCCGACATCCGGCAGGGTGCGGCCGTCCGGGCCGATGCGGGTGAAGCGATGCACCCCCTGCAATGTCAGGTAGGCGTCGGCGTCGACCTGGCCGACCGCGAGGTCGAGGACGCCGCCGCGGCCGACTGCGGCCAGCTGGTGCCGGTCGCCGAGCAGCGCCACCCGAAGCCGGCACTCGTCGGCGATCGTCAGGACGGCTCGCGCGGTGTCCTGGTCGAGCATGCCCGCTTCGTCCACGACGAGAAGGTCGCCGGGCCGCAGCTGGGCGGCGTTGGCCGGGCCGCTGTAGACGCGGCCGGTGACCGGGTCGGTATCGCTGACCGCGAGGCGGGCCCAGGCGCCGTCGTCGTTCCAGCGCCAGCCGTACTCGTAGACCAGCCGGGCCGCCGACCCCGCGGCCGCGCCCACCTCCGCGGCGGCGACCTTCGCGGCCTTCAGCGTCGGAGTGACAACCACCAGCCTCCGCCCCTGTGCCTCGAGCAGACTGCGGGTCGCGGCGAGCGTGGTGGTCTTCCCGACACCGGCCGCGCCCTCGATCACGACCAGCGGCCGGTCGCCGACCAACGCGGTCACGGCGGCAGCTTGGCCAGCGTCCAGCCGCCCGGCACCCGGCGTGAGCGCGACCGGAGGTATCAGGTTGGTCGGCAGGGGTGTCAGGTCGGTGTCAGGTGTGCCGGCCGCGGCGCGGACGGCGAGCCGGGCGGTCAGGTCGGTCTCCACGGCGAGCACCGGGCGGGAGGTCCAGGCCCGGATGTGCTCGGGTATGCCGTCGCGGTCCAGCAGCGGCACGCAGCGTCCCAGAGCGCGGGCGGTGAGATCCTCGGCCAGCTCGATGCGTACCGCCGGCCCGGTGACGATGCCTTCGGCGGCGATCAACCGCTCCACCTCCCCGCGCACGTCCGCCGCGTTCCAGGCCGACCGGCCGGCCGCGAGCCGCGTCAGCGCCCGCCCCACGAGCTCGTCCCGGTTCAGCGCGCCGACCGGGGCGGGGACCAGGGGCACGGGCCTGCTCGGGGGCCGGAAGCCGAGGCGGTGCAGCTCCGTGCGCCAGCGTTCGGTCACGTTCACCCCCGACTGCGGGGTGACCTTGTCCGGGCGACCCTCGGCCCAGGCGCGCGTGTCCCAGGAGCGGCGCAGGGCGGGGCCGGGGTGTTCGCCCGGGTGCGCGGTGGTCCATTCCCGTTCGTAGCGATCCGCATTCCGGGCGATCTGCGCATGCCGGGCGCTGAAAGGACCGACATAGTCGGAGAGCTCCCGTATTTCTCCGGTCGCGTCCTTGGCGTACCCGTGCGCGGCGAACGTGGCATTCAATTCCGGGTCGGTGTCCATCGCCGCATGCCCGATCCCGTTGATCGCGGCGAGGGAGTCGCGCACATCCACTGTGAACATGCCGCGCCATTTCCCGGCGGCGAACACTCTGGACAGGAACTGGAGGTGCAGATGCCAGTGCGGGTCCCCGGCGCGGGAGGTGAAGTGCCGCACCGTCGCCGCCTCCAGCACCTCCACCGGCATCGGCACCTGCCCACCGCGCGGGCCGACCCGGGTGGTGGCGTGCTCGGACAGCCAGGCGATGATCTGCCCCGCGGCCCGGTCCTGCGCCGCCTCGTACGCCCGGGCGATGTCCGGGTGCAGCGCCGACGCGATCGACCAGGTCTTCGGCCCGTTCACGATGACCTCGACGAAGCGGACGGCGTGCTCGTCGTGGCGCAGCTGCCCTCGTGCGTCGTTGGTGGCCGGGTCGCGTCCGGCCACCCAGGTCTCGTACGCCTGGCCGGTCAGCGGGGCAAGCTCGGTCACCCGACCGTCGCCGGCCGTGAAGCGGCGGGCCACCCCGGTTCCCTCCGCCAGGTAGTAGTCATCCGCCCGGCTGCGGTCGACCTCGACGTAGTGCCGGGCGGCCGCAGGCGCGCCGGCGTAGATCTTCATCCCGCCCTGCATTTCTCAACGCCACCCAATAATGTCCAACGCGCCACCCCTAGAAACACCTACGGGCCCCGCGAAGCGGGGCCCTGGCTACCTCCAAAGGTAGTATGTGTGCCGTTCTTTCGTGAAGACCTGACCTTGGTTCGGGAAGACTGGAGTGGCGGGCGGAAAGACGCCGCGGGCGTCATGTCGTTGATCGTTTACGACAATTGTCGATTGAGAGCAGGTCGCCTTCTTTCGAGCTGCAGCTGCGGATGACGATCAGCTCCGCATGCACCGGCTCGCGTCACGTGGCCCTTGCGACCCGGTGGCGTGGACGTTGAGCGACAGGCGGATGACGAGGCTGCGAGCGGCTGGCAGGGGTGTCCCGGTTGTCCTCCCCCAGGTTCTATCGGTCGACGCAACGCCTTCTTTGAAGGCGGTCATTGGTGCATGCGCGACGGGATTCCGCTACTGGTATCCGGTTCCTGGCGGCGGTCAAGGAGGGGCGGGGTCTCAAACCGTCCGCCCGCGCCGCCGGGATCGGCAAGGAGACTGGCTACCGGTGGCTGCGGGAGGCGTTCCTCGCGCTGCGGGACGAGGGCCTCAGCGTCGAGCAGGCCGCGGCCGAGCTGGGCTACTGCTCGCCACTGATGGTCGACTGGGAACGGCAGCGACCGGGCCCCCGCGGGCGGCATCACCTGGCCGTCGACGCCGGGGTCGAGGACGCCTTCTGGCGCCGCTTTGCAGGCGGCGACTCGATCGGCGCCGCAACTCGAGCCGCCGGGGTGGGTCGCTCGACGGGCTATCGGTGGTGGCGCGCCCGCTACGGGCAGCTGCGCGAGCAGGGCCTGACCGCGCGGGCCGCCGCGCTGCGGCTGCGGATACCGACGCCCCTGACCAGGCAGTGGGAGGACCAACGGCGCCGCGCCGATGAGCACGCCCGCCGGGAGCGGGAGGCCCTCCTGCGGCGCGCGCTTCGCACCTCGGCACGCCATGCCGAGGAACTCACCCGCCGGCGGGCACCGCGCTCGGACGTGCTGGCGCGCGACACGCGCTACTGGGAGCTGATGCGTGCCGGGCTGAGCAACACCGCCGCCTCCACGATCCTGGGCGTGCACAGGAAAACCGGCGCACGCATCCGCGCCCGCCGCCACCAGCAGACCGCCCCGCCGTCCCGGCCCACCGAGCGCTCAAGCCGCTACCTGTCGCTGCGCGAACGGCTGCAGATCGCCGACCTGCTGCGGCTGGACTACTCGATCCGGGTGATCGCCGCCGAGCTGGGCCGCTACCCCTCGACGATCAAACGGGAGCTGGACCGACACCGCGACGAGCACGGCCGCTACCTGCCCCACCACGCCGATCACGTCCCGGCCCAGCAGCGCCGCCCGGCCCCGACAGCACAAGCTAATCGCCCACCCGAGGCTGCGCACGCTCGTCCAGCGCAAGCTCAACCGGTGCTGGTCACCCGATGAGATCAGCGGCTGGCTGCGCCGCACCTACCCGACCGACCCGACGATGTGGCTGTGCCCGGAGACGATCTACCGGGCGCTGCTGGTGCCCGGCGGCCAGGGACTGCACAAGCGCTACTGCCGCAAGCTGCGCACCGGCCGGCGGATCCGCAAGTCCCGCTGGCTGACCCGATCCGGGCACGGCGCCGCCGTCCGCGACATGACCATGATCGACCAGCGGCCAGCCGAGGTGGAGACCAAACAGCAGGCCGGGCACTGGGAAGGCGATCTCATCCTCGGCGTGGGGTGCGCCTCAGCGATGATGACCCTGCGCGAACGCACCACCCAGTACGGCATCGTGATCAACCTGCCGGTCGATCACACCGCCGAGACGGTCAACGCCGCCGCCACCGCCGCGTTCGCGCCCCTGCCCGCGCACATGAAACGCACCCTGACCTGGGACCAGGGCGTGGAGATGGCCCGACACCGCGAGCTGGCCCGAGCCACCGGCGTGGCGATCTACTTCGCCGAGCGCTGCAGCCCCTGGCAGCGCGGCGCGAACGAGAACTACAACGGCCTCCTGCGCCAGTACTTCCCCAAAGGCACCGACCTGTCCGTGCACACCGACGCCCACGTCGCCGCGGTCATGCACGAACTGAACACCCGCCCCCGCAAAGGCCTGAACTACGACACCCCAGCCGCCCGCTTCCGCGCCGAAATGCGAAGCCCTTCCCTCCCACCGTCACACAGCTAGGCTCTGCAACGAAGATCAACACGAGCTCGCGTTGCGTCGACCGCTGGAATCCACCCTCCCCCGTGCGGGAAGGTTCACCGGGCGGGTCTTACGGGACGGCGGACGAGCGGCACCTGCCCTGTCCTGCGGTGTTCCCGGCTGGGGGTTCGGCTTGTGAGACACGCGCTCATGCCGATGAGGGGTTGACCACGCTCTGCGGCAGCGCGCGCCTCGACGCCCCGCTGCTGACGGCTTCGGGCCGCGGGAGGAGGTGGCTCCGCACTGTCCTTCGAAAGCCTGCGGCGCGGGATTTCTGCTTGCGGCACTGTGCCGAACGGCTCGCGGCGGCGCTGCCAGAAAAGCTATCGGCGGAACGTCCGAAGCAGCGCCCATGCGGCGCACCTGCAGCAGACGAACACGCCGGGTGTGCTCCCGAGCTCGGCGGCATTCGACCGGGGCACGCCCTGGCGCAGCACCCGCACGTCACCGTCAACGGCGCGGTCACGACGCGCCCCGCGGGATGCGGACGAGTTGGTCGACCGTCGGCGCTCCCTCCAGCCCCGTATGAGGTCTAGCGCGCGGCACGATAACCCGACGGGACCCGGCTCGTCCGCGCTGGCTGCACTGAGCGCCTCTAGGAGATGGGCCTCGCTCAACCGGCGGCCTGCAGAATCAGGCAGGTGGTGGTGGCGTGGGCGATGAGCTTGCCGTGTCCGTCGACGACCTTGCCCTCTGCCGTTGCGGTGCGCCGGCCGACGTGGATGACGCTGCCGGTCGCGGTGAGGGTCTCGCCGTTGGTCTGGACCGCTCGGACGTAGTTGACCTTTAGTTCGAGGGTCGTGTAGCCGACACCGGCGGGCAGGGTGGTATGCACGGCGCAGCCTACGACGGAGTCGAGCAAGGTGGCGGCGATCCCGCCGTGGACGGTGCCGAGCGGGTTGGAGAAGTCGGGGCGGGTCTTGACGGACATGACGACGTGGCCGTGGTCGACCTCGTCGAAGCGCATGCCGAGCAGCCGCCCGATGGAGGGGGTGTCGGGCGGGCTCTCGGACTTGATCCAGCGGAGCTGTTCGAGGCCGGTCATGGCGGCCAGATTTGGCCGGGTCACTCGGCGGCGTCCTGGCTGGTCAACACGCGTCGCACCGGAGAGCCGTTCACCGGCTCACCGCAGGTACGACAGGTCCACGCCAGATCCACGGGATGGTCGGGGTGGTCGCCCGGCGCGTGGTGCAAGCGCACGGTCGGCTCCTCGGCGACCCAGCGGTCACCCCACTGCAGCAGGGCTTGCAGCACCGGTATGAGGTCCCGGCCGCTCTTGGTCAGGTGATAGCTGGAGCGCGGCGGCGCGGTGCTGTACGGGCGCCGTTCGAGCACGCCTACCTCGACCAGGTCGTTGAGCCGGGCCGTGAGCCGGTCCCGCGGCGCGCCGGTTCCGTGCGCGATGTCGGTGAAGCGGTGGCTGCCCATCGACACCTCACGCACCACCAGCAGCGCCCACCGGTCCCCGACGACCTCGAGGGCGCCGGCGATGGAGCACGCTCTGCCCGGCAGGTCCTGCAGTGGGGTGATCGGCATGCATCAAGGTTTGCACATCAAACTGACAGCCGCTACTTTCGCCTCAGTCCGGTTTCCCCACTGACTGCTCGCCAGGCAGCGCAGTCGCTCACTGAGAGGCCCCTGTGCAGCCGATGACGCCACACCAGCCCGGTCACCCGCCGTCCAGCAGTCCCCGTCCCGGGCAGAGCCGGGGCCGGTCGTGACGGCGGGCGCGGGCACAGCGCCGACTCGCTCCCGCGCGCCGCGGCCACCCGCCTCGCCTGCTGCCGTGCTCGGGGTGCTGTCGCTCGCCGCGTTTATGGCAAGCCTGGACCTGTTCATCGTCAACGTGGCGTTCGGCTCGATCGCCTCGGACTTCGGCGGCGCCTCGTTATCCAGCGTGAGCTGGGTGCTGAGCGCCTACGCCGTCGTCTACGCCGCGCTGCTCGTGCCGCTGGGGCGGCTGGCCGACCGGTTCGGCCGCAAGGCCGGCTTCCTGCTCGGGCTCGCCGTCTTCACCCTGGCCAGCGTCGGCTGCGCGGCAGCCGGTGAGCTCTGGCAGCTCGTGGCCTTCCGCACCCTGCAGGCCGCCGGCGCCGCTCTGCTCACTCCCGCCAGCCTGGGCCTGCTCCTGCACGCGATGCCGCCCGAGCGCCGGGCCCGCGCTGTGCGCATCTGGGCCGCCACCGGCGCGCTGGCCGCCGCGGCCGGTCCCGTCGTCGGCGGGCTGCTGGTTGGCGCCTCCTGGCGCTGGGTGTTCCTCGTCAACATCCCGATCGGCCTGCTGGCTCTGGTCTTCGCCGCCCGCGTGGTGCCCGAGTCCAAGGACCCTCAGCCCGGGCCGCTGCCCGACCTGCTCGGCGCCGCCCTGCTCGCGGTATCGGTCGGCGCCCTCGCCCTCGGACTCGTCCAGGCCCCCGAGTGGGGCTGGGCCAGCCCGGACACCCTTCTCGCGCTCGGCGTCTCGGTCCTGACGCTGGCGGCCTTCTGGCGCCGGTCGGTGCGCCACACCGCACCTGTCGTGGAACCCGCGCTGCTTGCCGTCCGCGCCTTCGCCTGGTCCAACGCGACCTCGCTGCTGTTCGGCATCGCGTTCGCCGGCAACCTGCTCGTCAACATCTTGTGGATGGAGCAGGTCTGGGAGTACTCCGCCCTACGCACCGGCCTCGGGGTGGCAGCCGGCCCGCTGATGGTCCCGGTGTTCGCCGCGGTGGCGCAGAGCGTGGCGCACCGGGTGCCCATCGGCGTCATCGCCGCCGCTGGCAGCCTGCTGCTCGGCACTGGGCTGATGCTGAGCGTGCTCCTGCTCGGCGCCGACCCGGCGTACGCGACCCAAATGCTGCCGTGCCTGCTCATCACCGGCGCCGGCGTCGGCCTGGCGCTGCCGACGATCCTGGCGTCTGCGACCGTCGACCTGCCTCCCGCCCGCGCCGCGACAGGCAGCGCCGTGGTCAACATGAGCCGCCAGGTCGGCAGCGTCCTGGGCGTCAGCATTCTCGTCGCGCTGCTCGGGACACCCGTCGGCTACGCCGCCGTCAACAACGCGTTCGACAACGTCCGGTGGGCCCTCGCCTTGGCAGGCGGGCTCGCCGCCGCCGCCGCCATCGGCATGACACCGCGCACCACGCAGCAAGCAGCAGCGCCCGGGCCCGCACCGCAGTAGCCCACCGCTCGCGCTCGCAATGAGGACCGACCGGCCGCACCCCCGCGGCGCCGGTCTGCCGCCTGCACCGGGTCCCCCGGCTCGCTCACCACTCACCGAGCTCGCGACGCTGGTCGACGCCGGCGTCCTGCGGCCCGTCCTCGACCGCGTCTTCGAGCGGGACGCCACCGGCGAGGCGCTGTCCTACGTTCAGGAGGGCCGGGCGAAGGCCGGCAAGGTCGTCCTCGTCGCCTCATGGTCGCCACGGCAATAGCCGTCGGCAGCGTGACAAGCGATGTCTTCGTGGTTCTTCTGGCCCACCCATCGCGCCCGCTCATGCCGCAATGCGCGCGGTGTCTCGCTCGAGGATCCCATGCGGGACGCCGGTCGACGACTCATCCAAGCGATTTGCTGTCGCCGTAGCGGGTTCCCGGGGGAACAGCACGGATTGCGGCTTGTCCGCGCTGTTCTTCACATCGGCCGAACATCCCGGGCGTGGTCAGTCCGTCTTCCGAGACCGCTTCGGCCGCTCCGGGGGCATCATGAGCTCCGGCATGGCCCGCAGCATGAACTTGTCGAAGTGCGGCACGGTGAACGCGGCGTAACCGTGCTCGGGCGTGTAGAGCAGCCCCATGTTGATCAGCTGTGCGCGTGTTGGACCCATCTGCGTCGACTTACGCCCGATCGCGGCCGCCACGTCCTGAGCCTTCTGCGCCTCGGGACCGAGCTCGGCCATCGCGCGTAGATAGATGCGCTCCATCTCGGTTGCCCGGTCCAGCCGCACACGGAAGAACGACTCGTCCAGCTTCGCCTCGTAGGTGGGCAGGGCCAAGGCGATATCCTCCCGAGTGATCGTGGGGCCGTCGGCGACACCCCACACGGCGTAACCTAGCTCTTGTAGAAAGTACGGGTAGCCGCCGGTGACCTCGATCGCCAGGTCAAGCGCCTCGTCGCTGAAATCGGCGTCCTCGGCTTGGGCAGGCTCAGCCAGGGCCGCGCGCGCGTCCTTGTCTTCAAGGTTCCCGATCCGGGGGAACTTGAACAGCCGCTCTGAGTAGGACTTCGCGTCCCCGGCGAGTTCTGCGATCTGCGGCAGGCCGGCACCCACCATCGTGACCGGGAGTCCTCGCTGCACGGTCTTGTGGAGCGCTGAGATCAGCGCCTCCAACTGCGTGGTGGACAGGAACTGCACCTCGTCGAAGAGAAGCACGAGACCCCTGTTCGTGTCCTGCGCAGCCTCCCCCACCGCTACGAGAAGGTCGGTGAGGTCAGCTTGAAGCTCCTGCTGGTCGGCAAAGCCTTGCGCGGCGTCGACGTCGATCCCGCCGGTCAACGCTCCAGTCGGGTCGACTGAGACGCTGAAAGACTTCAGCACGGCCGCAGCGCGCTGCATACGGTCACCCCAGCGGGCCTTGGGCGACATCTCGAACAGCGAGGTGCGGATCGCGCTCACCATCTGCCGCCGGAACTGCTCGTCGTCGTGCTTGGACGCCTCGCGCTCGACCACCACCCAGTTGAGTTCCTGCGCTTTGCTTCGGAACCGGCCAAGTAGCACGGTTTTGCCGACGCCGCGAAGGCCCGTGATGATCATGGACTGCTCAGTGCGCCCCGCACTCATCCGACGCAGCAGTAGCTCGAAGGTCATGAGCTGTACGTCGCGGCCAAGCACAGCGGGCGGCTGCGCACCGGCGTTTGGCGTGTAGGGGTTCCGAATCGGGTCCACGAGCAGACGTTACCCTTCTTATGATGCTTTATCGAGTCTGGATAAACCCGACTAAAATTCATAACGCGTTCCCCGCTGCAGGGGGCGGCGACGACGATCCCTCGGCCCCATAGCAACAACGTCCCTGACGTCCCGCGCGACGATCCTCGAACGGGGCGTCGGAGGCGACCAGGAGCGGAGATTTGAACAGGAGCCTTTACCGCTTGGTCGCGGCTCTGGCCAGGTACTCCACGAGGACATCGGCCCCGCCGCGCCGTGGGTCGCGGCTGATGCGTGAGAGTGACTCACCACCGTCGGGACCGTTCGTGGCGGTGTGCAGCACGCGGTCGCCGCGCCAGAACTTGATGATGCGCGCGTCCACCGCTCGGTCGTCGAGCACGATTCGTGTGGTGCCCTCGTCGAGCAGTTGCTCCGCGGCCTTCAGCAGTTGCGGCTTCCAGCGCCTCTTCACCTCAGCCAGCGCTGCCTCGTGGTCGGCCCGGTGGCGAACGCGCCGCTCGGTCAAGGCGGCGCGTTCCTCGCCTGTTGCGGGTCGGCTTCCGCTCGGAACACCGGGACCGAAGACGGCCGCCTGTCGATGGACGGGCCCGCCCCAACGCTGGCCCATTGAGTGCCGGTCGAAGTAGACCTGCGCGGGGTCACTCACCCGCAGCAGGAGCCTCGGGAGCATCATGCGCGGACCGTAGTTGGCACGGAGTTCCATCGGCAGCAGGAGCGGGCGGACGCGCATGCGCGATCACGGCAAACCGCCAGCTGCGCCCGTCGTCCGGCCCTGTCTACCGAGCTGGGGCAGGGGATGCGCCGTTCGACGATCCCCAAGCGGAACTGCCGGGGTGCGACGGGTGGTCACTTCCCAGCCAGTTCCCGATAACCGCTTCCAGGCCGGCTGGGGTGAGTCGGGGGAAGGGTGGGCCGAAGGCCCAGCCCGGAGGGCCGCGCAGCGCCCTTCCGGCGACCCACGCCAGCCGGCATACTCACGCGGAGGGAGCGGCTCCAGCGATTTTGGCTCGTGGTCCGAGAACCCCGATACCCTGTGATCATGAGTTCGGCCGACGGCTGGGACCTGACGGTCCCCGAGGATGCAGCCGAGCTGCTCGCCGAGCTGCGCCGTCACGGCGTGCGGCCCGGCCAGCGCCTGCATGTGGTGCGCGCGGATGAGGAGCCCGAGCCGTCAAGCGGCGAAGATGCTCCCCGGCCTCCCCGGGCGAAGCTCGACTTCATCGGCTCGGTCCACGGTGGTCCTTCGGACCTGTCCACCCGCACCGACGAGTACCTGCAGCGAGGCTTCGGCCGCGAGTGATCCTCGTCGACACGAACGTCCTCGTCGCGGCTGCCCGGACCGCTGACACCAACCACGATGCCGCGGCGCGATTGCTCGAGACCTTCGACGAGCCGCTGCTGGTTCCGCCCACCGTGCTGGCAGAGGTCTGTTACCTCCTCAACGAGTGGGGCGGACCCGGTGCCGAGGTCCGGTTTCTCCGCGACATCCGGCCCGGCGGGCTGCAGCTGACAGAGTTGACCGCTGCCGACGTCGCACGCATGGCCGACTTGGTTGAGCGGTACGCGGACCTCCGTCTCGGCGGGACCGATGCCTCGCTCGTCGCCATCGCCGAGCGCCTGCGCATCGATCGGATCGCCACCTTCGACCGGCGCCATTTCACGGTCGTCCGCCCCGCCCACGTCGTGGCGTTCACGCTGCTTCCCGAGGTCACGTCAACCTGACCGGATGTCCGCTGGGCCGGCACATGTGCACGGTCGAGCTCGCGGACGCCGTCGCGGCCAGGGCACGGCGCAGTGTCAGGCCCTCGGACTACGTTCGGCCGCGTCGGTTTCCGGTGAGGTCCATCGGTATTTGAAGGGCGGAGCCATGGCGAGCATCCAGGATCGATGGCGTCGCAGGGATCCGGCCACCGGCCGCCTGGTGCCCACGGAGTTGGACGGCAAGGGGTTGCGCTACCGCCCGCAGTTCCGGGACCCGTCGGGCCGTCAGATCATGAAGGCCTTCGCGCTCAAACGCGACGCCCAGCGCTGGCTGGATGACCAGACAGCGCACATCGCGCGCGGAACGTACGTCGACCCGGGCGCCGGCCGCACCACGTTCGCTGAGTTCTACGCGGACTGGTCCAGCCGGCAGGTGTGGGCACCGGGGACGGTCCTCGCGATGAACCTCGCGGCCGGTTCGGTGCCGTTCGCCGACGTCCCGTTGAGATCGCTGCGCCGCTCGCACGTCGAGGGCTGGGTGAAGGGAATGGTCAACCGGGGTCTTGCCCCCGGCACCGTGCACACGCGCATGAACAACGTGCGCGCCGTCCTCCGCGGCGCCGTCGCCGACAAGCTGATGGCGAGTGATCCGAGTGTCGGCGTCACGCTCCCCCGGCGCCGCCGGGCGGCAGCCGCGATGACCCTGCCCACGGCGGCCCAGGTCGGCGCCGTCCTCCAGGCCGCCGACGACGCCTTCCGCCCCTTCGTCGCGCTCTGCGCCTTCGCCGGTCTCCGACTCGGCGAGGCCGCCGCCGTCCAGGTCGAGGACATCGACTTCCTGCGGCGCACGCTCACCGTCACCCGCCAGGTACAGCGAGGAGGTCGGGGTCGGGTCGAGTTGCGGCCGCCCAAGTACGGCAGTGAGCGGGTCGTCTTCCTCGCCCCGGGGCTTGTCGACCTCCTGGCGGCGCATGTCGCCGCGTTCTGCCCGGGTGGTGGATGGCTCTTCACCGGAGAAGCGGGACAGCCCCCGCACCAGAACACTGTCGGCTACCGCTGGCGCACCACCACCTCGGCCGCCGGCATCGCGGGGCTTCGACTGCACGACCTCCGGCACTTCTACGCCTCGGGCCTGATCGCGGCCGGCTGCGACGTCGTCACCGTGCAGCGGGCCCTCGGGCACGCCTCCGCCACCACAACGCTGAACACGTACAGCCACCTGTGGCCGAGTGCGGAGGACCGCACCCGGACCGCCGCGCAGGCCTTGCTCGCAGATTCTTGTGGACTGAGTGTGGATTGGGAGGAGTCATTAACTCGCTGACCTGCGGTTTTATGCCGATCTACACGTTGAAGCGGAACTCCACGACGTCGCCGTCGGCCATGACGTACTCCTTGCCCTCCATGCGGACCCAGCCCTTGGCCTTGGCCTCGTTCATCGAGCCGGCCTCGACCAGCTGGTCGAAGGAGACGATCTCGGCCTTGATGAAGCCCCGCTGGAAGTCGGAGTGGATGACGCCGGCGGCCTGCGGTGCCGTGGCGCCGACCGGGATGGTCCAGGCGCGGGCCTCCTTCGGCCCGGCGGTCAGGTAGGTCTGCAGCCCGAGGGTGCGGAAGCCCACCGACGCCAGCTGGTCCAGTCCGGGCTCGTCCTGGCCGATGGAGGCCAGCAGCTCGGCGGCCTCCTCCTCGGGCAGCTCGATCAGCTCCGACTCGGTCTGCGCGTCGAGGAAGATGGCCTCGGCCGGCGCAACCAGCCCGCGCAGCTCGTCGAGCATCGCGCTGTTGGCCAGCTCGTCGGCGTCGACGTTGAAGACGTAGAGGAACGGCTTGGTGGTCATGAGCCCGAGCTCGCGCAGGGGTGCGGGATCGAGGCCGGCGGCGAACAGGGTCTTGCCCTCGTTGAGCACCTGCTGCGCCTCGACGGCGGCCTTGTGCAGCTGGGCGCGCTCCTTGTCCTTGCGCATCTCCTTCTCCAGCCGCGGGATCGCCTTCTCCAGCGTCTGCAGGTCGGCCAGGAGGAGCTCGGTGTTGATGGTCTCGATGTCGTCGGCCGGGCTGACCTTGCCGTCGACGTGCACGACGTCGGGGTCGGCGAAGACCCGGATCACCTGGCAGATCGCGTCGCTCTCGCGGATGTTGGCCAGGAACTTGTTGCCCAGCCCCTGCCCCTCGCTGGCGCCACGGACGATGCCGGCGATGTCCACGAAGGACACGGTGGCCGGGATGATCTTCTGGCTGCCGAAGATCTCGGCGAGCTTCGCCAGCCGCGGGTCGGGCACCCCCACCACGCCGACGTTCGGCTCGATCGTCGCGAACGGGTAGTTCGCCGCGAGGACGTCGTTCTTGGTCAGGGCGTTGAAGAGGGTCGACTTGCCGACGTTGGGCAGGCCGACGATCCCGATGGTGAGGCTCACGGGAGTCCAGCCTAGTTTGCGACCGTGCCGTCCCCCGATCTCCGCGTCTGCTTCTTCGGTGACTCGCTGACCGCCGGGGTCGGAGACGACGCCGCACTGGGCTGGGTCGGACGCGTGGTGGCCGCCGCGCGCCGCGCCGGCACCGACCTCACCGGCTACAACCTCGGTGTCCGGCGGGAGACCTCCCAGGACGTGCAGGCCCGCTGGCTGGCCGAGGCCCGACCGCGGCTGCACCAGGGCGACGGCCGAGGCGTGGTCCTCGCCGTCGGGGTCAACGACACCACCGTCGACGGCGGGCAGCGGCGGGTGCCGCAGTCCGGGACCTTGCGCGCGGTGCGGCTCGTCGCCGACCAGGCCGGCGAGCAGGGGTGGCCGCTGCTGGTCGTCGGGCCCACCCTCGTCCGGGACGACCAGCAGAACCGGCGCATCCTCGACCTGTCCGAGGCCATCGGCACGCAGTGCGCCGCAGTGCATGTGCCCTACGTGGAGATCGGCACCGGCCTGCAGGACGACGAGTGGCTGCGCGAGGTCGCCGCCCGCGACGGCGCCCACCCATCCGCGCGTGGCTACGAGCGGCTGAGCCGCGTGATCGGTCCCGTCTTCCTGGAGTGGCTGGGCGCCGTGGCAGAAGACGCCCGAATCGCCTAGCAGGACACCCCGCACCAGCCGTACTCGCCGGACGGCGCGCAGGTCCGGCTACCCGTTCATCGCCCTGCACCAGGCCCCGGCAGGAGCCCCCGCTCCACCGCCACCATCACCGCCCGCGTCCGGTCGTCGACACCCAGTTTGGCGAAGACGCGCAGCAGGTGGGTCTTGACCGTCGCCTCCCCGATGAAGAGCTCCCGGCCGATCTCGGCGTTGGTGAGCCCGCGCGCCACCCCGGACAGGACCTGCAGCTCGCGGGCCGTCGGCGCATCGACCGCCGGGGCACGCATCCGCGACACCAGCCGGGCCGCCACGGGTGGCGCCAGTACCGTCTCACCGCGGGCGGCAGCGCGCACGGCATCGGCGAGTTGCGGCAGCGGGGTGTCCTTGAGCAGGTAACCGGTGGCCCCGGCCTCGACGGCCCGCACGATGTCGGCGTCGGTGTCGTAGGTGGTCAGCACGAGCACCCGGACCGAGGGGTGGGCCACGCCGATCCGCTCGGTCGCCGCGACGCCGTCCATCCGCGGCATGCGCAGGTCCATCAGCACGACGTCCGGCGCGTGCTCGGCCACGAGCGCCAGTGCCTCCAGCCCGTCGCCGGCCTCGCCCACCACCTCCAGATCGGGCTGGGCCGCCAGCCAGCCGACCAGCCCGCCACGCACCACCGGGTGGTCGTCCACCACCAGCACTCGGACAGTGCTCATGCCTCGACTCCGGTCTCGTTCCACTCCTCGCTCGTTCCTCGCCGCGATGCTCGCTCGACCGTCGTTCTCGCGGTCATCGCGCCGGCACCCGCACCGTCACCCGCGTCCCCTCCCCCGGCGCCGAGGCGACGTCGACGGCCCCGCCGACCTCCTCGGCGCGGTCCCGCAGCCCCGCCAGCCCCACACCCGGCGCGGCCGCCGGGTCGAACCCGACCCCGTCGTCCTCCACGTGCACCGACACCTGAGCGGACTCCCCCTCCCCCACCCGGCCGACCCGCAGCACCACCGCCCCGGCCGACGCGTGCCGGCGCACGTTGGCCAGCGCCTCCTGCGCCCCGCGCAGCAGCACGATCTCCTCCGCGCGCGACAGGCCGGGATCGGCACCGGTGAGCGCGTCGGTGTCCAGCCGGGTGGCGATGCCGGTCTCCCGGCCGAACCGTTCCGCCAGCCGTCCGAGGGCCTCGACCAGGGTGGCGGAGTCCAGCGCGACGGGCGCGAACGCGGCGACCATCGCCCGCGCCTCCGCCAGGTTCTCGCGGGCGACGTCCTCGATCAGCGCCAGCCGCTCCGCGGCGACCGGCGGTGAGCCCGGCAGCGCGGCCGCCGCCGTCTGCGCCAGCACCACGATGCTCGTGTAGCCCTGCGCGAGCGTGTCGTGCACCTCGCGGGCCAGCCGCTCCCGCTCCGCGACGACGCCCTGTTCGCGGTGCGCGGCGGCGAGCTCGGCGCGGGTGGACTCCAAGTCGCGGATCAGCTGCGCCCGCTGCGCGCTCTGCTCCAGCACCCGGTGCACCCACAGCCCCATGGCGAGGCTGAGCACCATGCCGACCAGCGTCTGCCCCGGCCCCCAGAGCGGCTCGTCGCCCCGGGTCCAGGCGATCGACGGGCCGAGGGTCGCGGCGAAGGCCAGCGCAAGGGTCCACAGGACGCCGTCCCGGACCGATTCCACGAGGAACCAGACCAGCGGGTAGCCGAGGAACATCAAGAAGAGCAGGGAGGGCTGCTCCCAGGCGAGCACCCCGAACACGGCCACGTGGACGACGAGGAAGCCCGTCGCCCGCCACGACTCCCGCCCCCCGATCGCCGGGCCGCCCAGGAGCACGTACGCCAGCGCCCACCCGCCCAGCGCTCCGACCAGGACGGCGCGGTCGCCGTCGACGTCCCCGGCCAGGGCCACCGCCAGCGCCAGCGCCAGCGCCACCAGCAGGCCGAACGCGATGTGCAGGACCAGGGCGGTGATCCGCCGGCCCGCCGGGGACAGCGGCGCCCCGCCGTCGTCCCCGGGCGCACCGGGGACGACGGCGGGACCCAGCAGCACCGAGCTCATCGCTCGCCCTGGCGCCAGCGGAACGTGCGCACGCAGACCATGGCGCCGATGATCACCCATGCGACCAGGATCAGCGCCGTCCGGCCGTGCTCCCATCCCCCCGCGATCTCGAACGCACCGGCCCCCTCGGGCAGGAACGCCGACCGCATGCCCTGGGTCAGCCACTTCAGCGGGAAGAGAGCGGCCACCTGCTGCATCCACCCGGGCAGCTCCAGGAAGCCGAAGAAGACGCCGGAGAGGAACTGCAGCACGATCGCGAAGGCGGTGATGGCGGTGGCCGCCGAGGTGGCGCTGCCCGGCAGCGCGGAGACCGCGATGCCCAGCACCGTGCCGGCGAGCGCACCGAGCGCCGCCACCCACAGGAACGTGACCCAGTGCCCGAGGTCGACCGGCATCGGCACGTCGTACCCGTAGCGGGCCACCGGCAGCAGCAGGGCCAGCTGCGCCGTCGTGGTGACCAGCACCTGGCCGGCCTTGCCCGCGAAGTAGGCCACCGGCGGGGTGCCGAACAGCTGCAGCCGCTCCAGCTGACCCGTCTCCCGCTCGGCCGCGACCGCGGTGCCGACCGCCTGGAAGCTGGTCAGCATGATCCCGGTGGCCGCGATCCCGGCCAGGAAGTAGTGCGGGAACGGGATGCCGCCGGGCCGCTCGTCGGCGCCCAGCACCGACGCGAAGATCACCATCATCACGACCGGGTAGGCGAACGAGAACACCACCTGCTGGCGCTCCCGGAAGAACAGCCGCAGTTCCAGCCGCACCCTGGCGAGCGCGATGCGGGCGGCCGACGGCGGAGCGGGACGGACGGTGGTGGACAGGACGGCGGCGGTCACCGGGGGTCTCCTTCGGAGTCGGTGGGGACCGCGCCGACCAGCTGGAGGTAGACGTCCTCCAGGCCGGGGCGGGTGACGGAGAGGCCGGGCACCTCGTGCGGTGCGGTGGCCAGCAGGTCGCGCAGCACGGCGGCCGGGGCCTCGGTGCGCAGCTCGCGCCACCCGCCGTCCTCCCGCCAGCGCACGGTGGCCCGGCGGCGCAGCCGCGCGCCGAGCTCGGCCGGGGGCGCGACCTCCAAGAGCCGGCCGCCGGCGACGACGCCGACCCGGTCGGCCAGCTCGGCCGCCTCGTCCAGGTAGTGGGTGGTCAGCAGCACGGTGGTGCCGGCGGCCCGCAGGTCGCGGACCAGCTGCCAGAACCCGCGCCGGGCCACGGGGTCCATCCCGGTCGTCGGCTCGTCGATGAAGAGCAGCTCCGGGGCGCCCTGCACGCCCAGGGCCACCGCCAGCCGGCGCCGCTGCCCGCCGCTGAGCGCGCCCACGCGGGTGGCCGCCTGCCCGGCCAGGCCGACGGTGTCCAGCAGCTCGTCGGTGGGCCGGGACCTGCCGCGGTAGCCGGCGAAGTGGTCCAGCGTCTCCCGCACCGTCAGCGCCTGTCCGGCGCCCTCCCCCTGGCTGACCACCCCGATCCGGTCCCGCCAGCCCCGGCCGGCCGTCGCCGGGTCCTCGCCCAGCACCCGGACCTGGCCGCCGTCCCGGCGCCGCACCCCCTCGAGGATCTCGATCGTCGTCGTCTTGCCGGCCCCGTTGGGGCCCAGCAGCGCGAAGCACTCCCCGCGGCGCACCTCCAGGTCCACCCCGTGCAGCACGGGGCGCCCTCCGTACGCCTTGCACAGGCCGCGCACCATCACGGCCGGATCCCGGTCGCCGGCCCCGACGGGGAGCGGCGCCACCTCTGTCGTCGTCATGCACCGAGCCTGTCCGCCACCGCACCGGCCCGGGACCGCCGAAGCGCTGGTCCGCCGTCCACCGACCGGTGGACGGATCGGCTCCACCGGCCGGGTGCCGCGGCCCACGGCGGCGTCCGAAATCCGCCAGAAAGGAGCCGGGGGCACTGGCATGCTCGGGGACGTGAACGAGCCCCTCGACCAGGAGCACTGCTACCGCGCCGTCGCCGGCCGGGACGCGCGCTTCGACGGCTGGTTCTTCACCGCCGTGCACACCACCGGCATCTACTGCCGTCCGTCGTGCCCGGCCCGCACCCCGCTGGCCCGCAACGTCTCCTTCTTCTCCACCGCGGCCGCCGCCCAGGGCGCCGGCTTCCGGGCCTGCCGGCGGTGCCGGCCGGACGCCGCCCCGGGGTCACCGGAGTGGGACGTGCGCGCCGACGTCGTCGCCCGCGCCATGCGGCTGATCGCCGACGGCGAGGTCGAGCGCTCCGGCGTCCCCGGACTGGCCGCCCGCCTCGGCTACTCGGAGCGGCAGCTGCACCGGCTGGTCGTCGCGGAGCTGGGCGTCGGCCCGCTGGCACTGGCCCGCGCCCAGCGGGCGCAGACCGCCCGGCTGCTCGTCGAGACGACCGACCTGCCGATGGCCGACGTCGCGTTCGCGGCCGGGTTCGCCAGCGTCCGGCAGTTCAACGACACCGTCCGGGAGGTGTTCGCCACCACGCCGACCGAGCTGCGCCGCGGCCGCCGCGGCGCGCACGGGGGCCCGCCCGGCTGGCTGACGCTGCGGCTGGCCGCCCGGGCTCCCTACTCCGCAGACGAGGTGCTGTTCTTCCTCGGCGCGCACGCGGTCCCCGGCCTCGAGGAGTGGGACGGGACGACGTTCTCCCGCGTGCTCGACCTGCCGCACGGCCCCGCGGTCGTCCGGCTGTCCCCGGCAGCCGACGGCGGCGCGGGGGTGACCGTCCGCCTGCGGCTCGGCGAACTCCGCGACCTGGCGGCCGCGGTCAGCCGCTGCCGCCGGATGCTCGACCTGGACGCCGACCCCGCCGCCGTCGACGACGTCCTGGGCGCGGATCCGGCGCTGGCCCCGCTGGTCGCCGCCGCCCCCGGGCGGCGGGTGCCCGCCTCCCCGGACGCCGACGAGCTGGCCGCGCGCGCCGTGCTCGGCCAGCAGGTGTCGGTCGCCGGCGCCCGCACGCTCACCGCCCGCGTGCTGACCGCGGCCGGCACGCCCCTCGCGGAGCCGGTCGGCACGCTCACGCACGCCTTCCCCCGGCCGGAGGCGCTCGCGGACGCCGACCTGTCGGCGGTGGGCCTTCCCGGCGCGCGCCACCGGACGGTGCACGCGCTGGCCACCGCCCTTGCCGACGGCGCCGTCGCCCTCGGGCCGGGTGCCGAGCGCGCCGAGGCCGAGCGGGCACTGCGCGCCGTCCCCGGGATCGGCCCGTGGACGGCCGCGCTCGTCGGCCTGCGTGGCCTGGCCGACCCCGACGTCTGGCTGCCCGGCGACCTCGCGCTGCGCAGGTCGCTGGCAGCGCTCGGCAGCAGCGACACCGACGCCGCCACCCGCTGGCGGCCGTGGCGGTCCTACGCCGTCCTCCACCTGTGGGCGCTCGCCGTCCCGTCCCTCTTCACCCGCCCGGCCACACCCCTCACCCGTGCACCCGACCTCCCCAGGAGCGCCTGATGACCGCCCTGCTCGACCCCACCGCCCCGCGCGTCCGCTACGCCACCGTGCCGACTCCTCCGGGTCCGTTCACCGTGGTCGTCGGCGCGGACGGCAACGGCCGCGACGTCGTCCTCGCCAGCGGGTGGACCGCGGAGCTCGACGACCTGTGGCCGGTGATCCACCGCGCGCTGCGACCCGGCGGAGCGGACGAGGACCCGCGACTGCCCGTGCTCTCGGCGGTGGAGGCGTTCGTCACCGGCGACGTCACGGCCATCGACGACGTGCCCGTGGCCCAGCGATCCGGCCCGTTCCTCGAGGAGGCGTGGCAGGTGCTGCGCACGGTCCCCGCCGGCCGGCCCGACACCTACGCCGCCTTCGCCGCCCGCTGCGGCCGGCCGGCCGCGGTGCGGGCCGCGGCGAACGCCTGCGCGCGCAATGCCGCGGCCCTGTTCGTGCCGTGCCACCGCGTGCTCGGCTCCGACGGTGGGCTGGGCGGTTTCCGCTGGGGAACTCCGGTCAAGCGCTGGCTGCTGGACCACGAAGCGGAGCACGCCGCCGTTCCCGCCTGACCGCACGAAGGCATAGGAGGGGGCATAGGAGGCTCTGCTTACGTCTGGCGGCTGGGATCCGTAGGCATGGCCTCCTATGCCGCACCGCGGGGCTGACCGGAACTGTCGGCCCCCTCGGGCACTCTCCGGGTCATGGACGCCGCTTCCCTGCTCCTCGGGCTCCTCCTCGGTGCGCTGCTGGCCACCGCCGTCACCCTCGGCGTGGTCACGCTGCTGGCGCGCCGCCGGCCGGAGGACGTCGGCCTCGAACCGGTGCACGAGTCGCTGGACCACCTGCACCGGCTGCTCGCCGGCATGGAGCGGGCCCGCGCGACCGCCCACGGCGAGCTGCGGGAGCAGATGGGCACGGTCGGCCAGGCGTCGGCCCAGCTCAAGCACGAGACGGCGGCCCTGGTCACCGCACTGCGCACCCCGCACGTCCGCGGCCGCTGGGGTGAGGTGCAGCTGCGCCGGGTGGTGGAGGTGGCCGGGCTGATCGAGCACTGCGACTTCGTCGAGCAGCCGTCGGGCACGAACGACGAGGGCGCCGGCGTCCGCCCCGACCTGGTGGTCACCCTGGCCGACGGCCGGCAGGTGATCGTTGATGCGAAGGTGCCGTTCACCGGCTACATCGAGGCCGTCCAGGCAGACGACCGCGCGGTGCGTGCGGAGCGGATCGCGGCGCACGCCCGCCAGCTGCGCGCCCACATCGACGCGCTCGCCGCCCGCCGCTATCCCACGGCCTTCCGGCCGGCTGCGCCGTTCACCGTCCTCTTCGTCCCGTCCGACGGATTCCTCACCACGGCACTGGAGGCCGAGCCCGGCCTGCTCGAGCACGGCTTCGCCCGCGACGTCGTGCTGGCCACCCCCAGCACCCTGCTCGCCCTGCTGCGCACCGTCGCCTACTCGTGGCGGCAGGAACGCCTGGCCCGCGACGCCGACCAGGTCCTGGAGGTGGGCCGGCGGCTGCACGCCCGGCTGAGCACTCTCTCCGGGCACCTGACCCGGCTGGGCTCGGCCCTGTCGACGACCCTCACCCGCTACAACGAGACGATCGGCTCCTACGAACGGTCGGTGCTCACCGCCGCCCGGCGGTTCGACGACCTGGGGATCGCCGAGTCGGCGGTGCCGGAACCGGCCCCCGTCGAGGCGACGGTGCGCACGCTCCGCCCGACGGAGCTGCCCGACCTCCCGGGCCCCGACACCACCGGTCGGCTGGACGTGGTGACCGAACGCGAACGCGACGGCACGTCCGGCTGACCCCGGTCGACCCCGGCCGACCGGCTCTGCCGGGCGACACGTGTGCCCCCCGTGTCACAGGCATCACGCTGTGTCGCTGAACCACCACAGGAAGGCGGCGACGCGGCGTCGTCCTCCCGCCTCGGGGCAGCTCCGGTCGCTACCGTTGCCCGGAAGGTCGGCCAGCCGGGTCGCCCTGCGAAACGGGACGGAGGTGCGCCATGGCCACGGCGAGCACGGCGGGCGCATGGCACAGCGGAGGGCGCCCCGAGCGGCCCTACCCCGCGCGCGCACCGCGCCCGACCGCCGGCGCCGAGCGACCGGGTCGTCCCGCCCGGCAAGGGGCACCGGCCCGCGGCCCTGCCGCGGAAGGATTCCGGGCCGCGGAGCGCGAGTTCCCCCAGGACCGGTTCGACCAGCCGTACCCCGTGCCCCGCCGTCCCGCCGGCGCCCGGCCGGCGGAGGCGCGCGGCCGGGAACGGACCTCGGCCAGCGGCGCCCGGGAGAGCAGGCTGCGTGGCGCGGTCGCCGTCCTCGGCGTCTTCCTGCTGACGTTGGCCGGTTGCGCCGTCGACTCGTTCGTCGGCACGGGGCTGGGCACGATCACCCTCGTCACCCTGGCCGCCGGCACCGCGATCGCCACCTGGCTCGTCCGGCGTCGCGACCTGCTCACCGTGATCGTGGCGCCGCCGCTGGTCTTCGTGCTGGTCGCCATGGCGAACATCAGCCTGGCCCCGTCGGCGACGGTCAACCTGCCCACCATGGCCACCCTGCTGGTGCGCGGCTTCCCGACCATGGCCGTCGCGACCGCCATCGCCGTGGTGCTCGGCCTGGTGCGGCTGGCCGGCCGACGCTAGGCGTCGCCCCCTGAGCACGACGAAGCCCCGGCCCCGCGGACGCGGGACCGGGGCTTTCTCGTGGAACGGGTGGGTCAGTCGGCCGCGGGACCGGCGTCGCGGCGCTTGGCCCGCAGCTCGTGCGGCAGCGCGAAGACCAGCCGCTCCTCGGCCGCCTTCACCGTCCCGACGTCGGCGTAGCCGCGCTCGGCCAGCCAGTCGAGCACCTCGCTGACCAGGATCTCGGGCACCGAGGCACCGCTGGTGACGCCCACCGTCGAGACACCGTCCAGCCAGGCCGGGTCGATCTCGGCGGCGTAGTCGACGAGGTAGGACGCACGCGCGCCGGCCTCGAGGGCCACCTCGACCAGCCGGACCGAGTTGGACGAGTTCGTGGAGCCGACCACGAGCACCAGGTCGCACTCGGCCGCCATCTGCTTCACCGCCTGCTGCCGGTTCTGGGTGGCGTAGCAGATGTCGTCGCTCGGCGGCGACTGCAGGCCGGGGAAGCGGTTCTTCAGCTGGTCGACCGTCGCCAGCGTCTCGTCGACCGACAGCGTGGTCTGCGACAGCCAGACGACCTTCTCGGGGTCGCGGACCTGCACGTTCGCCACGTCCTGGGCGCCGTCTACCAGCTGGACGTGGGCCGGGGCCTCGCCCGCGGTGCCCTCGACCTCCTCGTGCCCGCGGTGACCGATGAGCAGGATGTCGAAGTCGTCGCGGGCGAACCGCTTGGCCTCCTGGTGCACCTTGGTGACCAGCGGGCAGGTGGCGTCGATGGTGCGCAGCTGCCGCGCGGTCGCCTCCTGGTGGACCGCCGGGGACACCCCGTGCGCGCTGAAGACGACGACCGAGCCCTCGGGCACCTCGTCGGTCTCCTCGACGAAGATCGCGCCACGCCGCTCGAGGGTGGCCACGACGTGCTTGTTGTGGACGATCTGCTTGCGGACGTAGACGGGCGCGCCGTGAATCTCCAGGGTCCGCTCGACGGCCACCACCGCCCGGTCGACGCCGGCGCAGTACCCCCGGGGATCGGCCAGCAGGACCCGTCCGCGTTGATCAGCCATGCCCCCATGGTAGGTGGGTCCCGGCGGCGGGCGGGTTCGCGCGGGTGGCACAGGACACGGATGTGACGAGCCCCATCCCTCCGGAGAGCGCATCCTCCCTGGTGGGTGTGTCGGGTCGGGTGTTCTGGGGCACGCTGTCCCCATGGCCCGTGAGATCCCCGAGGTTGTCCGCGCCGCCGCCGGTCTGGCGGCCACCGCGCTCGACGAGGTGCGCAAGCTGCCCGAGACCCTGCCCGGCCTGCCGGTGCGCGTCATCGGCATGGCGATGCAGCACGCGATGAAGGTGCAGCAGACCTACGCCGGGCTGATCGCCCGCGGCGACGAGCTGCTCGTCGGCCTGCGCGGCGACGCCGAGCCGGGCATGGCCACCTTCGACGACGACGAGGCCGCGCCCGCCACCGGCTTCCGGGAGTCCGCCTTCGACCGCGCCCCCTCCGGCACAATCACCGACGACGAGGTGGCCGAACTCCCCGACGACCCAGCGGCCGACGCGGTCGTGGCCGCGGTCGACGACCTGAGCCAGGAGCTGGTGGAGGACCTCGCCGGGGGTGTGGAGGACCTCGCCGGGGGTGTGGAGGACCTCGCCGGGGGTGTGGAGGACCTCGCCGACGGCGCGGCCCAGACCCAGCAGAGCCTGACGGACCTGCCCACCGAGGCGCCCAGCACCGACGAGGTGCTCGACGAGCTGGCCATCGACGAGGCAGTCCCCGAGGTCCCCGACACCGACCCACTGGGTCCGGGTGTCGACGACGCCGTGGCGACCGAGGACGCCGACGCCCTGGAGCAGGCGCTCCTCGAGAACGGGCCCGCGCCGTCGGCCGACGACGTCGAGGCCGACGGTGCCACGAACGTCGACGTGCTGACCCCGGACGGCGAGGTCGAGACCGTCGACGCCGCGGTCACCGACGAGGGGATCGCCGCGGTCGAGGCGCCGCAGGACGACGCGGGCACCGACGAGACGGTGGCGACGACCAACCCGGCTGCCGAGCAGGACGCCGCCGACCAGGAGGCCACCACCGGCTCCGGCGCCGATCGCAGCGGTACCGACACCGCTGACACCGACGCGGCCATCGCCGAGGGTGCGTCGGTGGGCGCCGTCGGGGAGACCTCCGACGCCCCGACCGACGATCCGCAGGGGGGCAGCGAGGTGTCTGGTGCGCAGGCGGCCGGCGCCGCGCCCGTCGACGGCTACGACAGCTTCTCCATCGCCCAGCTCCGCGGACGACTGCGTGGCTACCAGCTGGAGACCGTGGCCGACCTGCTCGCCTACGAGGAGGCCACCCGGGCACGGGAGCCGTACCGGCGGATGCTACGCAACCGGTTGGAGAAGCTCGAGGAGCAGGCGGTCGAGTCCAGCCCGCTGGCGCCGCGCGGCACCTGAAAGAGGACCGGGACGGGGCGCCCGGGGTGTCGGTGCCGTCTGGCACCCTCGGGACGTGACCGCCCCGTCCACCCCGGAAGCCCCCTGGCCGGTGCGCACGGTGGCCCGCAAGGTGGCCGACTGGATCGGCCGGCTGGGTGAGGTGTGGGTCGAGGGCCAGGTGGCGCAGTTGTCCCGGCGGGGCGGCGCGGCCACCGTCTTCCTCACGTTGCGGGACCCTGCGGCCGACCTGTCGGTGCCCGTCACCTGCCACCGCGACGTCGCCGAGCGGCCGGGGCTGGAGCTGACCGAGGGCGCGCGGGTGATCGTCCGAGCCCGGCCCGACTACTACGTCGCCCGCGGTTCCTTCTCGCTGCGGGCCACCGAGATCCGCGCCGTCGGCCTGGGCGAGCTGCTCGCCCGCATCGAGCGGATCCGCCGGCTACTGGCCGCCGAGGGCCTGTTCGAGGCCGCACGCAAGCGGCCGCTCCCGTTCGCCCCCGCCGTCGTCGGGCTGATCACCGGCCGGGACAGCGCCGCCGAGCGGGACGTGCTGGTCACCGCGCGTCGCCGCTGGCCGGCGGTCCGCTTCAGCATGCACAACTGCGCGGTCCAGGGCCCGCAGGCGGCGACGAACGTCATCGATGGGCTGCGCCGGCTGGATGCCGACCCGGCGGTCGAGGTCATCGTCGTCGCGCGGGGCGGTGGCTCCGTCGAGGACCTGCTGCCGTTCTCCGACGAGGGCCTGGTCCGTGCGATCGCCTCCTGCCGCACCCCGGTGGTGACCGCGGTGGGCCACGAGACCGACACCACGCTGGTCGACCATGTCGCCGACGTCCGGGCCGCCACCCCGACCGACGCGGCGCACCGGATCGTGCCGGAGATCGGTGAGCAGCGGCAGCTGGTCGCCGGCCTGCGCGCCCGGGCCCGGCACCTGGTCGCCGCACGCCTGGACCAGCAGGAACGCTGGCTGGAGTCGGTCCGCACCCGCCCGTCGCTGGCCTCGCCCGAGCGGCTCCTGCACGGCCGGGCCGACGACGTCCTCGGGTTGCGCACCCGCGCCCGCCGGACGCTCGTCCACCGCGTCGAGGGCGCCGAACGCGACCTGGAGCACGCCCGGGCACGGGTGGCGGCCCTGTCGCCGGCGGCGACGCTGGAGCGCGGCTACGCCGTCGTCCAGCGGCACGACGGCTCACTGGTGCGCGACCCCGCCGAGGTGGCCGACGGAGAGCAGCTGCGCATCCGCGTCGCCGGCGGCCGGCTGGCCGTCCGGGTGGACCGCGCCGACGATCCCGACACCGCGGCTCCCAGCCCCCACGAGGAGGATTCCCCATGAGCACGACCGAGGAGCCGACCACCACCTACGAGCAGGCCCGCGAGGAGCTCGCCGACGTGGTGCGGCAGCTCGAGGCCGGTGGCCTGACGCTGGAGGAGTCGCTGACCCTGTGGGAGCGGGGCGAGGAGCTGGCCCGGCTGTGCCAGCACTGGCTGGACCGGGCCCGGGAGCGGCTGGCCGCCGCCGCGCCCGACGACGCCGCGGAGAGCTGACCGGGGCTCAGGCGGGGGGACGCAGCTCCCCGCCCGGGGCGACCACGAGGCCGGCGTCGGCGAAGGCGGCCAGCACCCGGTCCACCCGGCGCTCCAGCATCGGGGAGGCGGCATCGACGGACTGCCGAGCCGATCCGTCGTCGAGACAACGCGCCAGCACGTCACGCAGCTGTGCAGCGCGTGTTGGCTGCGCCGCCGGAATCCGGGTGACCATCCCGCAGGGGCACGACCCGCCGGTGGCCGGAGCCCGGTGATCACTACGGGGGCAATCCTCGCGTGGCGACATCTGCATCTCCTCGGGAACGGTGTGCCGTCGGTGAGCCCACAGCGTCCCGCCGCCGGCGGCGCACGGCCGCTCGACTCTCCCGAAGGTCATCAGGTCGTGACCTGGGCCACTGGCGACTACCCCGCGTAGGGCTCCACCGCCGCCGCGACCGCGGTCAGCTCGTCGTCTCCGGCCGAACCGGTCACCACCAGGGTGATGCCGTCGTCGACCCGGGAGAGCGCCGTCTCCCCGCGCTGGGTGGTCGAGCGGGACCACTCCGCACCCTCGATCTCGAGATCCCCGGCTTCGGTCGCGCCGTCGAGCACCCCCCGCACGGCCTCGGCGTCGGAGTCGTCGCTGACCACGAACCCGGCATAGGCCCCGGAGGGGGTCACGTAGCCGATCTGCACCGTCACCGGCTCGCCCTCGCCGGCGTTCCCCGCATCGGTGCGCACACTCGTCGGCCGGTACTCCTCGTCGAGGTCGGGCACCAGGAGGGGGTAGTCGGCCCGCAGGTCGGCCAGCCGGAGCGTGTTCGCCAGGTCGATCTCGCGCACCGGGTCCTCCGGATTGTGCAGGAAGGCCTGCCAGCCGACGACCAGCAGGCAGATCACCACCAGCGGCAGCAGGGACCGGATCATGTTCGCCGCGCTCATCCGGTTGGCCCGCTCCACCGCGGACGCCGGCGGGGGCGGCACCTGCTCCTCGGGCGCGACCACATCCTCGGGGACGTGGGGACGCTGGCTCGTCGGGCCGATTCCGGTCATGCCCCTAGGATCGCAGGAGAGCTCTCCCACACCGCCGCCCAGCGTCCGTGCGGCCTCCCACCGGCGCAGATGCGCCGGGAGTGGCCGGGGCCAGGCGTCGCCACCACCCGGTGGTCCAACCAGGAGGTCCTGTGTCGCTGCCCCTGCCCGATGGTCCCGTCCCCACGTCCGGCTCCGGCCGCGGCTTCAGTGCCGACCGTCCCGCTCCTGACCGCAACCTGGCCCTCGAGCTGGTGCGGGTCACCGAGGCCGCCGCGATGGCTGCCGGGCGCTGGGTCGGTCGTGGTGACAAGAACGGCGGTGACGGCGCGGCGGTCGACGCCATGCGCGCCCTCATCGGCACGGTGAGCATGAAGGGCGTCGTCGTCATCGGCGAGGGCGAGAAGGACGAAGCCCCGATGCTCTACAACGGCGAGCAGGTGGGTGACGGCAACGGCCCGGAGTGCGACGTCGCGGTCGACCCGATCGACGGCACCACCCTGATGGCCAAGGGCATGCCCAACGCCATCGCCGTCATGGCCGTCGCCGAGCGGGGCGCCATGTACGACCCGTCGGCCGTCTTCTACATGGAGAAGCTGGCCACCGGTCCGGCGGCGGCCGACGTCGTCGACATCACCGCGCCGGTCGCGGAGAACATCCGCCGCATCGCCAAGGCGAAGAAGAGCTCCGTCGGCGACGTCACCGTCTGCATCCTCGACCGGCCCCGCCACGAGCAGCTGGTCCAGGAGGTCCGCGAGGCCGGCGCCCGGATCAGGTTCATCACCGACGGCGACGTGGCCGGCGCGATCGCCGCCGCGCGCGAGGGCACCGGCGTCGACCTGCTGCTGGGCATCGGCGGCACGCCGGAGGGGATCATCACCGCCTGCGCGCTCAAGTGCATGGGCGGGGCGCTGCAGGGCCGGCTGTGGCCCAAGGACGACGAGGAGCGGCAGAAGGCCCTCGACGCCGGGCACGACCTGGACCGGGTGCTGCACATCGACGACCTGGTGCGCGGCGACGTCTTCTTCGTGGCCACCGGCATCACCGACGGCGAACTGCTGCGCGGCGTGCGCTACAGCGCCGGCGGGTGCACGACGCAGTCGTTGGTCATGCGCTCCCGGTCGGGCACCATCCGCTCGATCGACAGCCTGCACTCGCTGGAGAAGCTGCGCGCCTACTCCGCGGTCCCGTTCGACCGGGAAGGCTAGTCAGCGCTCGGCCAGGCGGTCCGGCAACGCCCGCCACCGGCTCGCCGACTCCCCCCGGCGCGAGGCTGCGCAGCCGGAGGTCCCCGAACACCGTCTTCGCGTGGACGACGACCAGCGGGGTGCCCGCCAGGCGCTGGACCGGCGCGAGGTCGACCCGCCGGTCACCGAACACGGTCCGGCCGATCAGCTCCGCGTCGACTCCTTCGGCCACGACCACGTCGACGGTGCCGAACACGACGCTGAGGTGCAGGTCGATCCGCTCAGCGTGCGTGCGCAACCCGCGCGGGTCCAGCCGGATGTCGCGTAGGCGGCCTCGGCGCGCCCGCCGAACTCGTCCAGGTCGATCCGGCCCTCGCCGACGGCCGTCTGCAGCTGCGCGACGACCGCTTCGCGGTCGGCGCCCGAGGCCCGCACGGCGAGGCTGGGTGGGGTGGCGTCGTGCTCGCTCACGGACGCCGACGGTAGTCCAGTGACGGTGTGCACGGGAGCGCTCCGGCGCCCTCGCTCACTCCAGCTCGGTGCACGCCATCACCGTGAAGGACTTCACCCGTCCGCCGCAGGTGCTGCCGTACTCCTCGTAGTCCGACAGCGGCGGGGAGTCGTACATCAGGTCGTCGCAGGACTGCAGGTCGCCCTCGAAGCAGGCCCCGGCGTAGGCGTTCAGCGTCTCGTCCGGCCCGAGACCGGTCGGCTCCACCGGGGGGAACTGCTCGACGGCCTCGCCGGGCATGCCGCCGTACCAGCCGCCCATCCCCTCCTCGCCCAGCATGCCGCCGAGCATCGCGTCCATCGACTCCTGGCCGCCCTCGACCATGCCCTCGCGGACGCCCTCGGTGATGCCCGGAGCCAGCTCCTCGCCCATCGCCCGGCCGATGTCCTCGGCAGTGCCGATGAACACCGCGCTCACCAGGAAGGTGGCGGCCACGGCGCCGGCGGCGACCCCGGCCAGCGCCGCACCGGCGACGGCCCGACGGGTACGTCCGGTGACTCCGGCGGGTGCACCCGCTGGGGTCGGGGCGACCGGGCCGGCCGGCTGCCAGGAGGGCGTCGACGTCGCCCAGTCGGGCACCGGCTGCGTACCGGGCGCCGGCCACGCCGTCCCGGGGGCCGGCCAGCTCGGCGGGGTATCCCCGTGCGCGGTCGGCGACGGACCCGGCCCGGGCGTCGTGGGCTGCTGGGACATGGGGCGCTCCTCGGGGCTCGCGCCGTACCGACGCTGTGACGACGGGCGCCTCGGGCGCCCCGACGTCGTGATCGGCGGCCCGCACCGAGGGCGGCACCGACGGGTCGCCCCGGGAGTGTCTAGGGTCCCGTGCGGAGCACTGTCACCATCCACACCACCGGGAGCACAGCGTGGCCCAGCAGAACGGCGCAGCGCAGGACGGCGGGGACTTCCGCATCGAGCACGACTCCATGGGAGAGGTCCGCGTCCCCTCCTGGGCCAAGTGGCGGGCGCAGACCCAGCGCGCCGTCGAGAACTTCCCCATCTCCGGCACCCCGATCGAACGCGAGCTGATCGGCGCGCTGGCCGCCATCAAGGGGGCGGCCGCGGCCGTCAACGCCGATCTCGGCGTCCTCGACCGCGAGATCGCGGGCGCGGTCACCGAGGCCGCCGGCAGCGTGGCAAGGGGCGACTGGGACGACCACTTCCCGATCGACGTCTTCCAGACCGGATCGGGGACCTCGAGCAACATGAACACCAACGAGGTCATCGCCACCCTGGCCACCGAGGCCCTCGGCAAGCCGGTGCACCCGAACGACCACGTCAACGCCTCCCAGTCGTCCAACGACGTCTTCCCCTCGGCGATCCACATCGCCGCCACCCGGGCCGTCGTCGCCACGCTGGTGCCGGCGCTGCAGCACCTGGAGGCCGCCCTGCAGCGGAAGGCCGAGGAGTTCGCGGAGGTCGTGAAGAGCGGCCGCACCCACCTGATGGACGCCACCCCGGTCACCCTGGGCCAGGAGTTCGGCGGCTACGCCGCGGCGGTGCGGTACGGCGTCGAGCGGCTCCAGGCGTCCCTGCCCCGCATCGGCGAACTGCCGCTCGGCGGCACCGCGGTCGGTACCGGCATCAACACCCCGCCCGGCTTCGCCGCCGCGATCATCGAGAAGCTCGCGACGCAGATGGAGCTGCCGCTGTCGGAGGCGCGCGACCACTTCGAGGCGCAGAGCTCCCGCGACTCACTCGTGGAAGCCTCGGGCCAGCTGAAGACCATCGCGGTCGGGCTGATCAAGATCGCCAACGACCTGCGGTGGATGGGCTCGGGCCCTCGCACCGGGCTGGGCGAGATCCAGCTGCCCGACCTGCAGCCGGGCAGCTCGATCATGCCGGGCAAGGTCAACCCGGTGATCCCGGAGGCGGTCATCCAGGTCGGCGCCCAGGTGATCGGCAACGACGCGGCGGTCACCTACGCCGGCACCACCGGCGTCTTCGAGCTCAACGTGACGCTGCCGCTGATGGCCCGCAACGTGCTGGAGTCGATCCGGCTGCTCGCCAACGTCAGCCGGCTGCTGGCCGACCGCTGCGTCGACGGCATCGTCGCCAACGTCGAGCAGTGCCGCGAGTACGCGGAGTCCTCCCCCTCGATCGTGACGCCGCTGAACAAGTACATCGGCTACGAGGAGGCGGCCAAGGTCGCCAAGCAGTCGCTGGCCGAGCAGAAGACGATCCGCCAGGTCGTGGTGGAGCGTGGCTACGTCGAGCAGGGCAAGCTCACCGAGCAGCAGCTCGACGAGGCGCTCGACGTGCTCTCGATGACCCACCCGTGAGCCATCGGCGTGGCGGGGCGGACGGCAAACAGGGCTCCGCCTCGCCACGCCGCGCGACGTCGGGCCGCGATCCGGGCGCGGGGGCGCTAGCGTCGCTCCTGATGACTGAGACACAGAGCGCCGCCGCAGCCGGCTCCGCCGACGTGGCCCTGCGCTACCCCGGTGGAGAACTGCCCCTGCCGCTCAAGCGCGGCACCGAGGGCGCCGACGGCCTCGACACCAGCAAGCTGCTGGCGACGACCGGCAAGGTCGCGCTGGACATCGGCTTCGTGAACACCGCGTCGTGCACCTCGGCGATCACCTACATCGACGGTGACGCCGGGATCCTGCGCTACCGCGGCTACCCGATCGACCAGCTCGCGGGCAAGGCCGGCTTCCTCGAGGTCAGCTACCTGCTGATCTACGGCGAGCTGCCGACCGCCAGCCAGCTCGGCGAGTTCGACCAGCGGATCCGGCGGCACACCCTGCTGCACGAGGACCTCAAGCAGTTCTTCAACGGCTTCCCGCGCGACGCGCACCCGATGCCGGTGCTCTCCTCGGCCGTCAGCGCGCTGTCGACCTTCTACCAGGACTCGCTGGACCCCTTCGACGAGGAGCAGGTCGAGATCTCGACCCTGCGCCTGCTGGCCAAGCTGCCCACCATCGCGGCCTACGCCTACAAGAAGTCGGTCGGCCAGCCGTTCCTGTACCCGGACAACTCCTGCGGGCTGGTCGAGAACTTCCTGCGGATGACCTTCGGCTTCCCGGCCGAGCCCTACGAGCAGGACCCGGACCTGGTCAAGGCGCTGGACATGCTCTTCGTCCTGCACGCCGACCACGAGCAGAACTGCTCGACGTCGACCGTCCGGCTGGTCGGCTCCTCGCACGCCAACCTGTTCGCGTCGGTCTCGGCGGGCATCAACGCGCTGTTCGGGCCGCTGCACGGCGGGGCCAACCAGTCGGTGCTGGAGATGCTCGATGCCATCAAGGCCGACGGCGGGGACATCCCGCGCTTCGTCGAGCGGGTGAAGAACAAGGAGCCCGGCGTCAAGCTCATGGGCTTCGGGCACCGGGTGTACAAGAACTACGACCCGCGCGCAGCCATCGTGAAGTCGACGGCGGACACCGTGCTGGACAAGCTGGGCGGCAACAACGAGCTGCTCGACCTCGCGCGCCAGCTCGAGGAGATCGCGCTGCAGGACGACTTCTTCGTCGAGCGCAAGCTCTACCCGAACGTCGACTTCTACACCGGGCTGATCTACCAGGCGATGGGCTTCCCGACGCGGATGTTCACCGTGCTGTTCGCCCTCGGCCGGCTGCCCGGCTGGATCGCGCAGTGGCGGGAGATGATCGCCGACCCGACCACGAAGATCGGGCGTCCCCGGCAGCTCTACACCGGCGCGACCGAACGGGACTTCGTCCCGCTCGACGCGCGCTGAGGAGGGACCCCGTCCTCCCACCGCTCGCACGCTCGGGGCGGTGCCCTGGACGGGGCCGCCGGGCCGGGTGATCCTCCGGGGTCACCCGGCCCGTTGCGTCCCCGGGCGCGGTCCCTACGGTGGGTGTGCCCCCGTACCCGAGAGGACCCCGCATGGCCGAGCCCCCCGGCGAGGACGTCCTCGTCCTGCCGCCCATGCCCCTGGCCACCGGTCAGCTGCTGGAGCCGGAGGGCGACGGTCCCCCCGTCCGGATCACCAAGCTGGAGTTCGTCATCTCCACCGAGGACGGCGACGAGCTGCGGATCCCGCTCGTGCACCGGCACGGCGCCTGGTGGGCGCCCTGACCGGCCGTCCGCGCCGGGGGTGATCCCCGGCCCGCGCGGCCGGTGCTGAGGGCCGGACGACGGCCGCCCCGCACTTCCCCCGAGGTTCACCCCACTCCGAACGGGGGATCCGTCCGATCCCATTCTTCAAGCACTCCCGACGGCGTGTCGATGGATGTGTGCGAGCTCCTGACCCCTTCGGCCCCAGGAGCCCCATCCGTACCGACGACGACGCCCGGGGGACGCCGTGCCTGCATCGCGTACGCCCACGCGTGCCGCCACCCCCCGCAGGGCGGCCACCCGTTCGGCGCCGGCCCGTGCCGCCACCGGGCGCTCGGCGCCTCGCCGGTCCCCGGCGCACAGCTCGGGCCGTCCGCCCCTGACTCCGGCGGATGCCCAGGCCCTGCGTGAAGCCCTGGCCCTGCGCGAGGCCCTGGCCGTGCGTCCCGGCGTCACCGCCGAGCAGCTGGCTGCCGCCCGTGCGGCCGTGGCCGCCCGTGCCGGTGCCGAGCGCACTCCCCGGAGCGCCGGTACGCGCCCCGCGACCAGCGCGCGCGGGACGGCCGGCTCACGCGGCACGACCCGGGCTCGCACCGCGGCGCGTCGGGCCCCGAGCCGTTCCCGGTCCAGCGATCGCCCCCGCACCCGCTGGTCGACCCGCTTGGGCGTCGTCGCCACCAACGCCCTCCTGCTACCTGCCGTCCTGGTGCTCGTGCTCCCCGGCGCCACCGCGCCCCAGGGCGCCGGTCCGTCGCTGGACCCGACCGCGCTGGCGCTCACCGCCCGCAGCTCCCTCCTCGAGCAGGCTGACCGCTACCACCTGCTGGCCCAGGTCGCCGACCAGCGGCGCACCGAACTCGCGGACGCGCTCGCCGCGGAGCAGACCGCCCGCGACGCACTCGCCGCGCAACAGCTCTCCGTGGGCACCGGCGCGGCGGCGCTCTACCGGGCGACCGCGGCCGCCCGCTACCCGGTGCTCGGGCTGGACACCGACCAGCCGGGCGCCACGTCGGGCGTCCTGTACGCCCAGTCGCTGGCCGACCGGGCCGACCGGGATCTGCAGGGCACCGTGGTCCGGGCCGAGCGCGGCGCCCTCCGGCTGGAGGCCGCCGGACTCCGCGTCTCCGACGCCCGCGCCGCGCTGGCCACGGCGGAGCGGCGCGCGGGCGACGTGCTCCGGACCGTCCGCGCGAAGGTGGCGGACCTGCCCACCGAGATCTCCGGCCGCCTCGCCGGCCTGGCCGCCATCCCGGCGGCCGGAGCGCAACAGCAGCGCAACACGGCCGCGACGCAGCGCTGGCAGGACTACCTGGGACGGCTGGCCGCCGCCGGGATCGAGCCACCTCCCGCGGGCGCTGTCGCCGACCCGGAGCAGCTGCCGGCCGGCATGTCCCCCGCGCTCGATGCCGACGGGCGGCCGATCCCCGGCGTGGCGTGGGCCGTCGTCGGGAACGCGCCGGTCACCGTCCTGCCCGCCGAGACCGTGGCCGCGGTGAGCAACGCGCTGTCCCAGCTCGGCAAGCCCTACGTCGCCGGCACCACCGGGCCGGAGACCTACGACTGCGGCGGGTTCGCCGCCGGCACCTGGCTGCTCGCCGGGTACGCGCTGCCCGCCACCCCCGAGGAGCAGTGGGCGACGGGTGCCGCCGTACCGGTCCGCGACCTCCAGGTGGGCGATCTCGTCTTCTCGCCCAGCCGGCGGGACGTCGGCATCAACCTCGGTGCGGGCGACGTCATCGGCGCGTCCGCCGCGACCTACCAGGTGGGCGTCCGGTCGCTGGCCGCCGACGCCGTCGCCGTGCGGGTCCCCCTCGGGGCCTCCGCCGAGGCCAACCCGGCCCTGCCCACCACCGCGGTCACCGGCGCCTGCGGCGCCCCCCTGCCCGAGCCGGGCCCGGTGCGCCCGGAGTGGGGCGGCTGGGCCAACGGCCACATCCCCGCCCAGGCACTGTGCAAGCTGGCGGTCGCGGGCCACGCGCTGCGCTGCGACGCCGCTGCCTCCTACGCCCGGCTGGACGCGGCCTACGCCGCGGAGTTCGGCACCCCGCTGCGGATCACCGACTCCTACCGGTCCTTCGGCGGCCAGGTGGCGGCGTACTACCGCAAGCCGGCACTGGCCGCCGTGCCCGGCACGTCCAACCACGGCTGGGCGCTGGCGATCGACCTCGGCGGTGGCGTCAACGTCGCCGGCAGCCCGCAGTGGACCTGGATGGCGGCCAACGCCGCGCGCTTCGGGTTCGTGCAGCCCGACTGGGCCGGACCCGGCGGCGAGAAGCCCGAGCCGTGGCACTGGGAGTACGGCTACATCAGCTGAGAGCGGAGCTGATCCAGGGCAGGTCGACGACGCGGTGCCACGGCAGCGTCACGCTCGCCTCGCTGGCCTGACCGGCCAGCCGGCGGGCCACCCCGGGACCGGCGCAGGCGACCGGCCGGTGCGGCGTCACGACCACGTGCATGTCGGGCAACGACAGCCCGGCGGCGGTGATGCGGTGCAGCATCAGGTCGGGCGCGACCAGCGCCGACGACGCGAGGACCGGCGCCCTGGGGTGCGACCACAGCGCCAGCGGCCCCTCCACGCGCAGTTCCAGGGGCACGTCGTGGGCCCGCCCGGTCGCCGCGGAGCGGGTCCGGTGCAGCTCGACGGTCCGGGCGGACGGGGACGGCTCCCACGGGACGGCGATCTCACCGCGCACGACGACCACGGCCCAGCCGACCGCGGTCTGCGCGGCGTCGCACCAGTCGAGGACGGCGATGCCGGTGCCCGCTGCGGCGGCGTCGGTGACCGGACGCCGGGCCACCCAGCTGCGCAGGGCGGCGGCGATGCCGGCCGCCGTGGCCGGTACGCCGGCGCGGCTCATGTCGTCGGCGAGGTCGGTGAGCGGAACACGCAGGGTGTGCTCGTCCTCCTCGACGTGCAGCGCGGTGCCCGCGCCGGGGCGACGGACCAGCGACAGGTGCAGCCCGGGCGCGGCGAGCCGGGGCAGCAACTCGGCGGCGACCTCGTGCAGGTCGGCGACGTCGATCGCGGCGGCCCGGCGACGGTGGAAGAGCCGGCCCGACGGTGCGGTGCCGAAGAGGGTGGTGGTCATCGGGAGCCCCCCACGCCGAGCAGGGTCGGCAGCGGGGCGGGCAGGCCCGGAAGGGTGTGGACGGCGGCCAGCTCGGCCGGGCTGAGCCGGACCGGGAGCACGTCGTCGTCCCAGCCGGTCGCCAGGCGGACCCGGGCGGTCGACGCCGGCCAGACCGCCTCACGAGCGGCGGCCACGTGCAGTTCGGTGAGCACGTCCTCGAGGTGGACGGCGGTCACCGGGTGCATCGAGCGGTCCTCCAGAGCGGCCCGCACCGTCGTGGCCAGCAGCTCGCGGGCGGGTGCGTCGAGCCAGTGCGGCACGAGCGTCGGGGATCCGGCGTCGCCGGCCGGGAGTGCGGTCACCGGGCGACCCCCCGGTACCACGGTCCGGTGGCCTGCCCTGCCCGGTGGGCGTGGCGGCGGATGCTCGGACGTGGCGTCACGTGGTGGATATCGGCAGGCCCGGATCGCGATCGACCCCTCACCGGCCTCTTTTCCGGGATCGGCCCGCAATCCGCGCGTGTCCGCTCCTGGTGCGGGCGTCGCGCCCCACGCGCCACCGGACCGGAGGCGGGCGCGCGGACGGCCGGGAACGGCGTGGTTCCGCACGCTCCCGGACGGGACGACGAGCGGCACCGCGCCGATCCCGGCGAGCGGCTCCGTGGCGACAGGTCAGCCCGTGCGGCAGCGCACCACCGCAGGAGCGGGGGGAAGACCGCACGAGTGAAGGACCGGAGGCTGCCCGCCCCGCTACTCGGCGAGTTCGGCCAGCCGGTGCTTGAGCGCCTTCTCGACCCGGTCGGCGTAGACGTTCATGTTCCGCACCGAGGTGTTGAGGTCGCTCGAGAGCTGGGTCTTGGTCTGCCCACCCCAGGTGGTCAGGTACCAGGTGGCCCAGCCCAGCACGTTGGGCTGACCGGCGCGCTGGTCGGGCCGCGCGGCCGGGTCCGGGGCGCAGGCCGCGGTGAGCGCGTGGGAGAGCAGGGTCTGCTCCGCCTCCCCCATGATCTCGTCGGGCGCCTCGGAGGAGTCCGGCAGGAGGATCTCGGTGGCATCGGGCGCGCCGTCGAGCGACTGCAGGTTGCGCAGGCCGTTGAGCGTGGCCACCGTCTGGGAGTTGCGGCGCAACGTGGCGACGCTCTGGCCCATGTAGGCGGCCAGCTCCTTCTCGGAGGGCCGGCGCTGATACTCGGCCATGAAGGCGGCGATCGCCTTCTGCTGCTTGTGCTCGGTGTCCGCGGCGGTGCGGCCGTGGGCGTTGCGACCCAGGTCGTGCACCCACTTGGACAGCTGGGTGGCCAGGAAGGCGCCGAACGGGACCGACTTGGTCTCGTCGTACTGCGCCACGGCCTTGAGGACCCACTCGAAGACCTGCTGGCCGAGGTCGTCGGGGTCGGGAAGGTGCAGCCGGATCGTGCTCATGTTGCGCTGCAGCCGCTTGAGGCTGACCGGCCCGTAATGCCGGCAGAGGTCGGCGAGGAACTCCGGCGGCAGGTCCCGCGGGGCCCGCCGGCGGACGCCGGTCTCGGCGCGCAGCCCCACGGTCGTGATCCCCTGGCCGGTGCACCACGCCTTGACCCAGTCCGCGAGCACGGCCGCCGAGCCGCACGCACCGTCCACCCGGTAGAGGCCGTCACCCTGGTCGTAGCTGACGGTCACGCCGTCAGGCAGCACCCGGCGGAACTCGTCGAGCGGGAGTTCCCGGTCGACCCGGAAGTGCACCCGGTCGCGGGGGGTGATGGGCGCCAGCGCCCATCCCTCGGCTTCGGGAAGCCCGCCGAACACCAGGGGCTCCCGGCTGCGGATCCGGTCGTCGGGGGTCGGAGGGGTCGGGGACGGAATGCGGTCGGGCATCGGTACTCCTGGGGGCACTACGGGGAAGAAGGGGTGCCGAAAGGGCCGGCGCCGGCGTACCACTCGCCGACGCCGTCAGGCCGGGATGCGCTCCCCGGGACCGGGCAGCCGGGGGGACGGGACGGGCCAGGCCGGCGCCGGGGAGCCGGGCAGCGTGTCCAGGAGGTCGGCCGTCAGGGCATCGGCCCGGGCGGCGCCCGCGGCGGCGTGCTCCAGCAGCGCGGTGGCCGCGGCGCGCTCGGCACCGCTGGGCTCGGCCGTGTAGACCGGCATGTGGTCGTAGAGCGAGGTGAAGATCGCCGACACGAACGCGTAGGCGGCCTGCGCCTGCGGCGAGAACTTGGCGACGGCCGTGCGCGGACCGAGGTCGACGCCGACGGTCACCCGGACCACGCGGTCGTCCTTGCTCAGCCCCGTGACGGCGACGACCACGTCGTCGTGCTCGGCGGCCAGCGCCGCCAGCGCCGCGAGGCACTTGCGGGTCGCGCCGCGGCGCGGCCGCAGCTGCACGTGGACCACCACGGACTCCGGCTCGTCGGCCTGGTCGCCGGCCACCGAAGCGGTGAATGCGTTGCGTGCCATCTTGATCGCCCCCTGTCACTTGCTTGGGGAGAAATCTGCCGCATGCACCCAGCGAACGTGGAACACAACTCGCTGTGTCCGACGCAGTTGTCGGGGGAAAGGTTCGGCAATAGTTGCCCGTGTCGTGGCCGCCTCGAGCGTCGCGGCCGTCAGATTGGCACGGTCTGCCGAGCACCACCCCGGTGCCGCCGTGGAGTTCTGTCAGTCCACTGGGCGCGCCGCCTGCACGGCGTCGTCCTCGGGAGCTCCCGGCCCCTCGACGCCGGCTCCGACGGCCTCGGCCTCGGACAGTGCCGTGGGCGCGAACGCCGCGAGGGCCCCGAGCGTGTCGGCGGTGACCTGCGCGGCGAGGAGGTTGGCCTCCGCGATCTGCCGGTAGACCTCCTCGCGGTGGATGGCGACCTCGCGGGGAGCCTTGAAGCCCAGCCGGACGGTACCGCCGCGGACCTCGACGACATGGATCTCGATGTCGTCGCCGATGCGGATCGTCTCGCCGACGCTGCGGGTGAGTGTGAGCACGGGTACCCCTCCATGGGTGTGTGATGGCCGTCCTGGCGTGCCCACCGCGAGGCGGGCGCTGGCAGCCGCGTACCGACGCGGCCCCTGAGGTTATCGGCGCAGGCGCCGCCGAAGAGGAAGGGTTCCGTCGCTCTGGACGACCTGCCGGGCGCGGCCCGTCGCGGATGCGACGACGACCGGGGCGCGCAGGTTGGCCGTCGCCTCGGCGACGTCGCCGTCGGGCACGCTGACCAGGCAGAACACCCGCGCGTCGGCCACGTCGCCCAGCCCGAGCTCCACCCGGACCGCGGCCGGCACCACGGGCGCGTACTCCGGGAAGAACTCCCGGGCCGGCACCGCGAGGAACCGCGGGCCGTCGACGGCGACCGACTGCAGCCAGAACAGCAGCCCGGCGGTGTCCCCGGCGACCAGGACGTAGTCGTGGTGACGGCGGAACCCCGGCAGCGGCTCGGCGAACGACAGCACCTGGACCGGGGGCGGAGCCGGTGCCGTCGTCGTCGGGTCCACCGCGGGACTGTCGGCGAGGACGGTCATCAGCGCAGGTAGTCCATCAGCGTCGGCGAGATGGCCTTCGCCGTCGCCTGCAGCGCCGCCTGGTAGCCGACCTGCTGCATCTGCAGCCGCATGATCGTGTTCGGCAGGTCCACGTTCTCGACCTCGCCGAGCCGGGTCTCCAGGGACAGTGCGAGGTCGGTGTTGATCTGCTGCTCCCGCTCGACCCGGGCCGCCCGGGCACCGACGTCGGCGACCCCGCCGAGCATCCGCTTCATCGCCGCGTCCAGGTCCACCAGCCCCTGGTCGAGGGAGGCGGGGTCGGTGACGAGGTCATCGGCGATCCGGGCGACCACGGCGAACAGGTCGGCACCGGCCGGCCCGAAGGCCTCCGGACCGGTCAGGTCCACGCGGACCTCCTCGGTGAACGAGACGCGCCGCAGGACGTCGGCCCCCCCGATGCCCTGGAAGGTGCCGGCATCGCTGTACGCCGTGGTGCCGGTGGTCACCCCACCGAAGATGGGGCGCCCCTGGACGGTCGTGTTGGCCAGGCCGAGCAGGCTCTCCCGCAGCGACGCGACCTCCGTGGCCAGCGCCCGCCGGCTGGCCTCGGACGAGTTGCCGGTGCTCGCGCCCTGCACGGTGAGGTCGCGGACCCGCCGGGTGACCTCGAGCATGTTCTGCAGCGTGGAGTCGGTGATCGACAGCCAGCTGTCGGCGTCGGAGATGTTGCGGCCGAACTGCTCGACGGCAGCCTGCTCCGACCGGGTCTGCATCGCCTTGTTCGTGCCGGTCGGCGAGTCGGACGGCGCGTTGATGAGCTTGCCCGAGGTGAGCTGCTGCTGCAGCTTGCCGAAGGCGTCGAGGTTGCGGTTGAGGCCCTGCAGACTCGTGAGGGCGACCGCCTTCTGCGTGATGCGCACTCAGATCACAGCCCCACGCGGCCGGTGCGGTTGATCAGGACGTCGAGCATCTCGTCGATCGCCGTGACCAGCCGCCCCGCGGCCGAGTACGCGTGCTGGAAGGACAGCATGTTGGTCATCTCCTCGTCGAGGTTGACCCCGGCCACGGACTCCCGGGCGGCGTCCACCTGCCCGGTGATGACCGACTGGATGCCGAGGTTGCGCTGCGAGACCGCCGACTGGACACCCAGCTCGACGATCATCTTGCGGTAGGCCGCGTCCGGCGAGGTCACACCGTTGCCCAGCTGGGACAGCTTGTCGGCGTTGCCGCGGTCGAGGTTCGGGGTACCGGGGCCGACGGACGATGCCGCGATCTTCTGCGGGTCGGTGAGGGCCACGGTGATGGACGACGCCGTCAGCGGCCCGCCCGAGGAGCCGATCAGCGCGCCGCCCGGCAGGCCGTCGAGGTCGTAGCCCTCGGCGTGCGCGGTGTTCAGCGCGGTGGCCAGCGACGAGGCGACGCCGTCGAGCTCGGCCCGGTAGGTGGGAAGGACCGAGTTCAACGCATGCAGCTGCCCTCCGGCGGTGCCGCCGACAGTGACCGGGAGCCCTCCGGTGGCGGTCACGACGCGCAGCGGGTCGCCGGCGGTGCCGGTGGGGTCGATCGTGCCCTGGACCGCGAGCTTCGACGCGGCCCCGCCGGAGACGAGCGTGACGCTGCCGACGACCACGTCGACGACGCCACCGTCCCGCGGCCGCACCGACACACCCACCTGGTCGGCGAGCTTCATGACCAGCAGGTCGCGCTGGTCGGTGAGGTCGTTGGCCGGCAGACCGCTCTGCGAGGCGCGCAGGATCGCGGTGTTCAGGCGGGCGATCGTCTCGGCTGCCGCGTTGACGTCGTCGACGAGGACGCCGAGGTTCTCGCGGGTCTGCTGCCACTGTCCGTCCAGCTGCGCGCTGCTGAAGTGCAGGCCGCCGACGAGCGTCTCGAGCCGCTTGAGCACCTGCCCGCGGGCGGCCGGGTCCTCCGGCCTGTTGGCCACGTCCTGCCAGCCGCGCCACATGTCGGCCATGAGGTTCTGCAGGCCGGTGGTACCGGGCTCGCGGAACGCCTGCTCGACCAGCTCGAAGGCGTCGGTCTCGGCGGTCAGCTGCGCGCTGTTGGCGTGCTCGGTGTGTCCGCGGCCCTCGAGGAACGTGTCGCGGATCCGCGTCACCTCGTCGGCGTTGACGCCGCCACCGATACCGCTGCTCGTGGAGTAGAACGCCGGGACGGCGCCGCCACCGATGGCCCGCATGTCGACGCGCTGGCGGGAGTACCCGTCGGTGTTGACGTTCGAGATGTTCTGACCGGTGACGTCGAGCGCCCGGCGCTGCGCCCACAGGGACGTGGTCGCCGTGTTGAGAAGGCTGAAGGTGCTCATCGCTGCTCCGCAACGCTGCTCCGCAGGGGAACCGGATGCCTCCGGCGTTCCTGCACGGGAAAGGATCCGGACGCCGTCGGCGGGTTCATCGTCAGAGTGCTCCGTCCAGGGTGACCGCGCGGTGCGTGCCGTCGGAGTGCCGACCGGTCGCCCCGTACGTGCCGGCCGACGATGCCCGGGTCTGCAGGAGCGCATCCCCGATGGCGGACAGGCCGCCCTCGATCAGCTCCCGGTTGGCGTCGGACAGGCTGCGCAGGTCGGTGATCAGCACCAGGAGCGCCTCGTGGTGCTGGGCGAGGAGGTCGTTCCACGGCGCGGGCGCCACGTCGGCCACCTGGCGCAGGGAAGGGTCGGCCGCCAGGCCGAGCTTGACGGCGATCGCCTCGGTAGCCGCGGATCGCTCCACCTCGAGGGTGCGCAGCTGGTCGAGGATGACCTCGATCTCGTGCGCGATGCGCGCCAGCCAGCGGGTCTTGCCGGTGAGGATCAGGTACTGCTTCTCCTCGGCCTTGAACAGCAGCAGGTCCAGGAGCTCCTGCTCCCGCCACAGCAACGTCGACAGGTGCTGGTAGTCCACGTGTCCACCGCCTTCCGTCGTCTCGCTCGTCGCCCTGCGGTCGGCCGTGGCCCGAGGGCCCAGGCCGGAACCGCCGTCGCAGCTGCCATCGGCACCGGCCCGGAGCGGGTCAAGCCGAAGCGCGGAACTGGGGCTCGAGTTCCGATGGAGATCTGCCGACGGGCGGTGCCGAACCGGCCAGGGGCCGCCGAGAGATACGGACGTGACCCCAGTCCGTTCCCTCGCGACCGAGCGTTCCCTGCGTGACCGGTCCGCGCACGACCGGCCGCTGCACGAACGACCCCAGAACGGCCGGGTGCCCAACCCGGTCAAGGGCCGGTCCCCGCGGGAGGTGGATGCGCTCGTGACCGAGCACCTCCCGCTCGCCGCCTTCGCCGTCAACGCGGTGGCCTCCCGCATCTCGCTGCCCAGCCACGTCAGCCGCGAGGACCTGCTGTCCTGCGCGCACGTGGCCCTCGTCGAGGTCGCCCGCCGGTTCGATCCGGCTGCGGGGGCATCGTTCGCGACCTACGCCCTGGCCCGCCTCCAGGGAGCCGTGCTCGACGAGCTGCGCTCCGGGGACTGGGCCAGCCGATCGGTGCGGGCCGCGGCCCGGCGCACCGACGCCGCCGCCGACGCGCTCACCATCAGCCTGGGCCGGCCGCCCACCCGGGAAGAGCTGGCCACCAGCCTCGGCATCGCCCGCAGCGAGCTCGACCACCTCCAGGTGGACGTCCACCGCGCGGTGATGGTCAGCATCGACGCGGAGGCCGGACCCGACGGCACCTCCCTCGACCTCCCGGACACCGGCGAATCCCCCGAACGCGCGGTGCTGCGCGGCGAGCGCGCCCGGCACCTGCACGAGGCCATCCGTGCGCTGCCCGACCGGCTGGACGAGGTCATCGAGCGCAATTTCTTCGGTGATGAATCCCTGACCGACATCGCGGAGGACCTCGGGGTCACCCTCTCCCGCGTCTCGCAGATGCGGGCGCGGGCCCTGACTCTCCTGCACGCGGCGATGAGCGAGGTGTGGGACGGCCGGGCCGTCGCACCGGACGGTGGCGTCCGTGCGCGCAACCAGCAGCTGGCCTACGTCGCCCGGGTGGCCGGCCGCAACGGGACACCGGCCGCTCAGCAGCGCACCGCCTGGTCGACCGCACCCGACGGCGCCGCCAGGACCGCCTGATCCCCCGTCCGGAAAGAATCTGTCCGCTCGACTCAAGACCCCCCGGCCACCGGCCGAAGACCTTTCATGTACGGCCCGCAGCACGGATGCAGCGGGAAGACCGAGTACGACCCCGTCCAAGGAGGAACATCATGGGTCTGCGCATCAACCAGAACATCGCGGCGCTCAACGCTCACCGCAACCTGTCCATCACGGACACCCAGATGAGCAAGTCGCTGGAGAAGCTCTCCTCCGGCTTCCGGATCAACCGCGCCGCCGACGACGCGGCCGGCCTGGCGATCTCCGAGGGCCTGCGCTCGCAGGTCGGCGGGCTCAAGGTCGCCGTGCGCAACGCCCAGGACGGTGTTTCTGTCGTCCAGACGGCGGAAGGTGCCCTCACCGAGGTTCACGCCATCCTGCAGCGCGTGCGTGACCTCACCGTGCAGGCCTCCAACACGGGTGCGGTCAGCCCGGAGGCTGCGGGCTACATCGGCAAGGAGATCACCGAGCTCGGTGCGGCGCTCGGCGATATCGCCTCGCGTACCGACTTCAACGGGACCAAGCTGCTCCAGGGCGACGGTGCCGGCGGCGCGCTCGCGCTGAGCTTCCAGACCGGTGCCAACGGCGGCGAGACCGTCACGGTCAACATCGAGGACATGACGGCGGTCGCTGCCGCCATCACGGCTGTGGGCACCAGCGTGACCGGTGACGGCACGACGGCGTACGCCAACTCCACCGCCGACCTGGCCAGCATCGACGGCCAGATCAAGACGGTGTCGTCGGCTCGCGCCACCCTCGGCGCCTCGCAGAACCGGTTCGAGAGCACCATCAACTCGCTCAACGTCGCGGTGGAGAACCTCTCCGCGTCGGAGAGCCGGATCCGTGACGCCGACATGGCGCAGGAAATGGTCGGGTTCACCCGGGCCCAGATCCTGTCCCAGGCCGGCACCGCGATGCTCGCGCAGGCCAACCAGGCCTCGCAGGGCGTCCTCTCGCTGCTCCGCTGATCCCGATCGGCTGAGTAGCTGAGGGCACCGTTCCTCAGCACCACCCCGGGTGAGGGGGGAGGCCCTCGGGCCTCCCCCCTCACTCACTTACCTCCACGCCCCGCCACCACCGTCCCGTCGACGCCCAGGAGCAGATGACATGACGATGAGCATGAGCATGGGTCTGGTCTCCGGGATGGACACCGGGTCGCTGGTCACCCAACTGCTGGCCGTCGAGGCAGCCCCGCAGAGGGCGCTCAAGGACCGGCTCTCGCTCGCCGAGAACACCGCCGGTGCCTACCGCAAGCTCAACTCCTCGCTGCAGTCCCTGAGCGCCTCGGCGCAGACGCTGCTCAAGCCGGAGACGTGGACCAGCGCCAAGGGCACCAGCTCCGCCGGCAGCGTGGCCATCACCGCAGGCGCGACCGCCTCCCCCGGTTCGCTGACCTTCACCGTCGCGTCGGTCGCGGCCACGCACTCCACGGTGAGCACCCCCCGCTGGACCTCGACGACGACGGCAGCGAACATCACCGACATCGAGGTGAAGAGCCTCGACGGCACGACCAGCAAGGGCATCATCACCCTCGACGGCACGGAGTCACTGGACCAGGTCGCCGCCAAGATCAACGCCCGCAGCGATCTCGGCCTCGTGGCCTCCGTAGTACAGACCAGCGCCAACGAGTTCGCCCTCCAGATCAACGCCGCGACCTCGGGCAAGGACGCGGCCTTTTCCCTTGCCGGGACCACGACCTTCAAGGCCACGACCGTCGGCCAGAACGCCGAACTCAAGGTCGGCACGACCGCCGACGCCTACTCGGTCACCTCCGCCAGCAACGTGTTCGAAGGCGTCCTCAGCGGGTCCACGATCACGGTGAGCACGGTGGAGACCACACCCGTCACCGTCAGCGTCGTCGCCGACCCCGAGGCCGTCACCGGCAAGGTCTCCGCGTTCATCGATGCGGTGAACGCGACGCTGAAGGAGATCAAGTCCTCCGCCGACAACGCCCCCGGGAGCCGGGCCGTATTGCGTGGCGAGTACGCGGTCACAGCGATCAGCGGGCGACTCCTCGACGCCGTCGCCCGGGCCGTCGGCGCGAACGGCTCCCCCGCCCAGATCGGCATCGAGCTCACCCGCGAGGGCACGGTCACCTTCGACGAGGAAAAGTTCACTTCAGCCCTGAAGGACAACCCCTCTCTGGCGCGGGCTCTCCTCGCGGGAACCCCCGCCGGCAAGGATGCAAACGGCGGCGACGTGGCCGCTGTCCCCGGAATTGCCGAGCGACTGCGGACGGTCGCCGACATCGCGTCGGACACCACGACCGGCACGTTGACCTCGCTCGCCAAGGGCCAGGATTCAATGGCCCGCGACATCCAGGACCGCATCGCCGACTGGGACATCCGACTGGCCAACCGCAAGCTGGCGCTGACCCGCCAGTTCACCGCCATGGAGACGGCGCTGAGCTCGCTGCAGAATCAATCCAACTGGTTGGCCGGCCAGCTCGGCTCGCTGCCCTCGGCCTGATGACCGCCCCATCCGCACACCTTCTCGCTCCAGGAGCCGTTTCCCGATGAGTGCCGCCTCCCTCCGCGCCCGCTACCTCGGTGACACCGTCGCCACGAGTTCGCCCCAGCAGATCCTGGTGATGCTGTACGACCGGCTGGCCCTCGACCTCCAGCGCGCCCAGGAGGCGGTCGCCGGCGGGGATCGGTCTCGTGGGAACGACGAACTCCAGCACGCCCAGGCGATCGTGATGGAGCTGCTCTCCAGCCTGCGGGTAGACGCCTGGGAGGGCGGCCCCCGGCTGGCGGGTCTCTACAACTGGCTGCTCGGGGAGCTCGTGCAGGCCAATCTCAAGCAGGACGCCAACCGGATCGCCTCCTGCCGCCAGGTCGTGGAGCCGCTGCGCGACGCCTGGCGCCAGGCCGCCATGTCCATGGCCGGCTCGGTCTCATGAGCGGCATCCCGCCGGTGGCCGGCTCGGCCACCGCGGGCTTCGGCCACAACCCCTACCCGGGCGGGGGCACGGCTGCCGACGAACACGACCGCCGGCGATCGACAGCGAACTGGCAGCGGGCCCTCGACGAGCTCGAGGGCGACGTGCTGGAGGCCCAGTCTGCACTTGCCCGTGGCCGAGCCGAGGAGATCGCCGCCTGGGGCCGACGCACCGAGGACTGGGTGCCGCCGGCGGACCTCGGCCCGATCCCGACCGACCTGCGGGAGCGCGCCGCCCAGCTGCTGCAGCACCAGCTCGCCGTCGCGGAACAGCTGGTCGAGCGGATCCTGCAGTCGCAACGTCAGCGCGACGTCGCCGCCCGCATGTCCTACGCGCCCAGCCGGCCTGTCGCCTCCTTCGTCGACCGAGCCCTGTAGAGACGTCCCCGGCTCCTGCGCTCCCGGCCTCCGTCACGGAGGACCGGGAGCGCTGTCGTTTCCGGCTGGCACGAGCTCGGAGCTCCCACCGCTCCGTCGTCCTCACCCTGAGGTCGCCGTCCTCACGGTGCAGCGCGAGGACGGCGACCCGACGGTGCGGATGGCGGGCGTCTGCCGCCGCCGCATCCGCAGGGCGACGCCCTCCGTCCCGGTCGGCCAGGACACGGCGAGGTCACCGCTGGTCACATCCGCCACGGTCACCCCATCCGGTCGCTGCCGTCCCTCGTGTGGCGGACCTGCGGTCAGGCCTCGGCGCCTCGGTGCCGATGACGTGTCTGCACGGAGAGCACCACCTTCGCCACGGATCGGCGGCCCCGCACTCGCTCGCGAGTGCTCTTCCGCCTACCCCGGAGGTCGATCGTGTCCTGCTCCACCCGTCGGCGAGCCGCCCGATGATCGGCGACTCCACGATGTCGGTCCTGCATTCGGCCCTCGCGGGCCTCGCGCAGCGGCAACGCGTCACCGCCGACAACATCGCGAACGTCAACACGCCCGGCTTCCTGGCCGGGCGGACGGACTTCGAGACGTCGCTGCGCGGCGCGGTGCGGAGCGGATCGACGCCGGCGATCTCCGGCGGCACCACCCTCCGCTCACTGGAGCCGACCAACACCAACGGCAACAACGTCAACCTCGATGCGGAGACGGTCATCGCCACCGAGACCGGGCTGCGCTACCAGCTGGCACTCAACGCGCTCGACGGGAAGTACAACTCGATGCGCACGGCCCTGAGGACGTCCTGACCATGAGCATGTTCCAGGCACTGAGCATCTCGCAGTCCGGCCTGATGACCCACCGGAAGTGGCTCGACGCCGCCGCCGACAACATCGCCAACATCAACACGGTGCGGCGCACCGACGAGGACGCCTTCCAGGAGCGGCTCGTCGTCGCCCAGGCCGTCGACTACGGCACCGGCGAGGGCGGCGTGCGCGTCGCGCGCGCCGAGTTCGGCGACCCCGAGGGCCGCATGGTCTACGAGCCCGACCACCCGCTGGCCGACGCGGAGGGCTACGTCAAGTACCCCGACATCGACCTGGGTGACCAGATGACCCACATGATGATGGCGCAGCGCGGCTACCAGGCGAACCTCGCCGTCGTCGAGCGGGCCACCAACGCCTACCAGGCCGCCCTGCAGCTCGGGAAGCGCTGATGACCATCCCGCTCGGCGGTATCCCGCCCGTCGGCATCGGCGCGGTCACCGGCGTCGCCGGCAGCACCCGCGGCACTCCCGCGACCGAGGGCGCCGACGGCTTCGCCGCCGTCCTCGCCTCCACCTTCGACAAGCTCCAGGCCACGCAGTCGGTGACCTCCGAGCTGGCCGTGCAGGCCGCCACCGGCGACCTGAAGGACGTGCACGACTACATGATCGCCAGTGCTGAGGCCGGCCTGGCGACCGAGATGGTCGTGACGATCAAGAACCAGGCCGTCGCGGCCTTCAACGAGATCATGAGGATGCAGATCTGATGAATTCGGCGCTCGCCGGGACGCTGGAGCGTGCCCGCTCCACGTTCGACGCGATCAACCTGGGGCAGAAGGTCGTCATCGGCCTCCTGCTCGCCGGGCTGACCCTCGGCGGGTTCTTCTTCTACAGCTGGATCACCACGCCGACCCAGGCCCCGCTGTTCTCCAACCTGGCCGCCTCCGACGCCTCCGCGATCGTCGAGGAGCTCAACGCCCAGGGCGTCTCCTACGAGCTCGCCGACGGTGGGAGCACGATCATGGTGGCCAAGGACGCGGTCTACGACCTGCGGCTGAGCATGAGCGGCAAGGGCCTGCCGGCCGGCCAGGACACCGGCTACGCCCTCCTCGACGAGCAGGGCATCACCACCAGCGAGTTCCAGCAGCAGGTGACCTACCAGCGGGCGCTGGAAGGCGAGCTGGCCAACACGCTGGAGTCGCTGGCGGGCGTCAACTCCGCCGTCGTCCACGTCGCGCTCCCCGAAGACGAGGTCTTCGTGACCGAGGAGGCCGAGCCCACCGCATCGGTCCTGCTCGACCTGGCTCCCGGCACGGCGCTGTCCGGCGAGCAGATCCAGGCCGTCACGAACCTGGTCTCGTCCAGCATCCAGGACATGGACCCCGACCAGGTCACCGTCGCCGACTCCAGCGGCCAGGTGCTCTCCTCCCCCGGCCAGGGCATCTCCGCCGCCGCCGGCGACGCGCGCTCGCAGGTCGAGCAGGAGTACGAGAACCGCCTCGCCGCGAACGCCCAGCAGATCCTCGACCAGGTGGTCGGTGCCGGGAACGCCGTCGTGTCGGTCCGTGCCGACGTCGACCTCAGCCAGCGCAACACCACCACCGAGACCTACGACTTCCAGGAGGGCACGCCGCCCATCTCGGAGCAGACGACCACCGAGACCTACGAGGGTGGCGGTGCCCCGGTCGGAGGCATTCTGGGTCCGGAGAACATGCCCGACGCAGCCGAGAACGCCGGTGGCGGGGAGTCCAACTACGAGAAGGAGTCCACGACGGCCAACAACGCCGTCGGGAAGACCGTCGAGGTGGTCGAGGGAGCCCCGGGGGCGCTACGCCGGCTGACCGTCTCGGTCGTCATGGACGACGCCGTCGCCGGCAATCTCAACCAGCAGCAGATGACCGAACTGATGACCAACGCGGTCGGCCTGGACCAGGCCCGGGGCGACGAGATCACCGTCGCCGCGATGCCCTTCGACGACACCGCGGCCGAGAACGCCGCCGCGGCGATGGAGGCGGCGCGCGAGGCCGAGGCCGGCGAGCAGATGTGGTCGATGATCCGCACCGGTGGCATCGCCGCGGGGATCGCGCTGGTCGTCCTGATCGTCTGGCTGCGGTCGCGCCGCCAGGAGGACGTCGAGGAGGACTACGAGCCGCTGGAGCTCGACGACGACATGCTCGCCGAGCTGGACCGCCTGCGGGTGTCCAGCGTCCGGCAGGAGGTCCAGGCCGACAACGCCGCGCTCGAGCTCGAGGCGGCGCAGCGGGCGAAGGTGCGGGGAGAGATCTCGTCGATGGTCAACGAGCGTCCTGACGAGGTCGCGGCCATGCTGCGCGGCTGGCTGAGCGAGAGCAAGCCATGACCCTCGCGAGCATCCCCGCCATGCCCGGGGCGGTCGTCGCCACCCCGCCACGGCCGGAGCTGCCGGGCCTGCGCAAGGCCGCCGTCTTCCTCGCCCAGATGAGCAAGGAGGAGGCCGGCGTGCTGCTGGCCCAGCTGCGGCCGCGCGAGGTCGAGGCGATCACCCGCGAGCTGATGAAGCTCGGGTCGGTGGAGCTCGACGACGTCGACCACGTCATGCGCGAGTTCCACGGCCTGATGACCGCCCAGCAGTTCATCGGCCGCGGCGGCGTCGACTTCGCCCGGGAGATCCTCGCCGCCGGCCTCGGCCAGGACAAGGCCGAGAACATCCTGTCCCGGCTGAACGTCGTCTACACCGAGGTGCCGTTCGCCTCGCTGCGCAATGCCGACGTCCGCCAGCTGGTCACCTTCCTCAAGGACGAGCACCCGCAGGTCATCGCGCTCGTGCTCGCCCACCTGACGGCGGCCCAGTCCGCCGAGGTGCTGTCGGGTTTCGCGCCCGAGCAGCAGGCCGAGGTCGCGCACCGCATCGCCACGATGGACCGCACGTCCCCGGAGATGGTCCGGCTGGTCGAGGAGGAGCTCGGCCGCCGGATGGGGTCGATCCTGGCCCACCAGGACATGACCACCGTGGGCGGTGTCGAGACCCTGGTCGAGATCATCAACCGCTCCCCGCGGCCGACGGAGCGCTCGATCCTCGAGTGGCTGGACAGCACCGACCCGGAGCTGGCCGACCAGGTCCGGTCGCAGATGTTCGTCTTCGAGGACATCGTCACCATCGACGACCGCTCCCTGCAGCTGGTGCTGCGCGAGGTGGAGGCCAACGACCTGGCCACCGCGCTCAAGGGTGTGCGGCCCGACGTGCAGGACAAGATCCGCCGCAACCTCTCCGAGCGCGCCGCCGAGAACCTCGCCGAGGAGATCGAGCTGCTCGGCCCGGTGCGCACCCGCACCGTCGAGGAGGCCCAGGCCAAGGTGGTCGCGGTCATCCGCACCCTCGAGGAGCAGGGTGTGCTGACCATCAACCGCGGCGGGGACGATGACTTCGTTGCGTGAAGGTGCGGTGCTGCGCGGCGGTCCGGCCGCGCAGGCCCGGCCGTACCGGGAGGTCATGGCCGAGCGCGCGTTGACGCCGGCCGCCGCGGTACCGGTGGCCCGCGAAGCCATCGAGGAGCTGCCGGTCGCGGCGGTCCCGGCCGCGCCGGCGCCGTCGGCACCGGTCCCGGTGCAGCCCTCCGCCGTGGAGCGACGGACCTCGGTGCGGCGCGCCGAGGACCGGCCGGTCGCCGGGGGCAAGCCCTCGTTCCGGCTCGGTGACGTCTACGCCGAGGAGCTCGCACGGCTCCGGGCGCAGGCCCGCGCCGAGGGCTTCGCCGCCGGCCACGCCGAGGGCCTGCTCGCCGCCGAGTCCGTCGTCGCCGAGGTCGGGCGGGACGCCGAGCAGCGACTCGCCGAGGTGCAGGCGCGCTGGGAGCGCCGGCTGGTCTCGGCCACCGCTGCCCTGGGCGCGGCCGCGCGGCAGCTGGAGGAGACCGCGCGACCGGTCGCCGACGACATCCGCGAGTCGATCGTCGGCACGGTCGTGACCCTGGTGGAGGACATCCTCGGCCGCGAGCTCGCGCTCGCCGACGACCCGGCCATGGACGCCGTCCGCCGGGCGCTGACCTTCTGCCCCGCCGACGCTCCCGCCGTCGTCCGGCTGCACCCGGACGACCTGGCGGAGGTGCCCGCCGAGGCGCTCGCCGAGCTGCCCGGCACCGTGCGCGTCATCGGCGACCCGTCGGTGGAGCGGGCCGGCGCGATCGCCGAGTCCGGGCCGCGCCGCATCGACGCCCAGCTCGGGACCGCGCTGCAGCGCGTCCGGGCGGTGCTGGGCTCGTGAGCGTCCCCGCCACCGTCCTCGAGCGCGCCCGCGCCGCCGCGCGGCCCCAGGTCACCGGCGTCGTCACCGGTGCGATGGGCCTGACGCTGAGCGTCGACGGCGTGAGCGCCGCCGTCGGCGACCTGGTGGAGATCGACCCGACCGGGAAGCCGCTGCTGGCGGAGGTCGTCGCGGTGGGCCGGGACCGGCTCACCTGCATGCCGCTCGGGGGGCTGTCCGGCGTGCACGCCGGCGCACCGGTCCGCGCGACCGGCCGCCCGCTGCAGGTCCCCGTGGGCGAGGCGCTGCTGGGCCGTGTGCTCGACGGGCTCGGCCGTCCGGTCGACGGCGGGCCGCCGCTGGGCGGCCTGGCCTCCTGGGTCGACCTGGAGACCCGGACGCCGCACGCCCTCTCGCGCGCCCGGGTGGCGGAGCCGCTGACCTTCGGGGTCCGCGCGCTGGACACCCTGGTGCCCTGCGGCAAGGGGCAGCGCCTGGGCATCTTCGCCGGCTCCGGCGTCGGCAAGTCCAGCCTGCTCGCCCAGATCACCCGCGGCACCGATGCGGACGTCCGCGTCATCGGGCTGATCGGCGAGCGTGGCCGCGAGGTCCGCGAGTTCATCGAGGAGAACCTCGGCCCGGAGGGGATGGCCCGCACGGTGGTCGTCGTCGCCACCTCCGACGAGCCGCCGCTGGTCCGCCTGAAGGCGGCGTTCGTCGCCACCCGCATCGCCGAGGCCTTCCGCGACGAGGGGCGGGACGTCCTGCTGCTGATGGACTCGATCACCCGCACCGCCATGGCGCAGCGCGAGGTCGGTCTCTCCGCCGGTGAGCCACCGGCCACGCGCGGGTACCCGCCGAGCGTCTTCGCGATGATGCCGCAGCTGCTGGAGAAGGCGGGCACGGGCGCCACGGGCTCGATCACCGGCCTCTACACCGTCCTCGTGGAGGGCGACGACCACAACGAGCCGATCGCCGACACCGCCCGGTCGATCCTCGACGGGCACGTCGTGCTCACCCGCACGCTGGCCACGACCGGCCACTTCCCCGCCATCGACGTCCTGGAGTCGATCTCCCGCGTCGCCGGCGCGGTGGTACCGCCTGCGCAGATGGCCGACGCCCGGGAGGTCCGCCGGCTCATGGGTGCGCTGCGGGACGTTCGGGAGCTGATCGAGATCGGCGCCTACCAGGCCGGCAGCGATCCCCTGGTCGACCGCGCGCGTCAGCTGGCGCCGACCATCGACGCGTTCCTGCAGCAGCCGATGGGTGAGTCGACCCCGCCGGCCGAGGCCTGGGCGTGGCTGCAGCGGATCGTGAGAGGCGCATGAGCCGGCCGCCCACTGACCACGCGCTCTCGGGCATAGGAACCTGTGCATACGGTTTGAGCGCCATCTCCGTAGGCATAGGTTCCTTTGCCTACGAGGGGATGGCGACGGCGCACGAGGGTGCCCGGTGAAGCAGACTCGTTTCCGGCTGCAGCCGGTCCTGGAGCTGCGCCGCACCGAGGAGCGCACCGCGGCGGCCTCGGCGGCCGCGGCCGCCACCGCGGCCGCCGAGGCCGACCGGCGCGCCACGGAGCACGAGACGGCACTCGGCAGCGCCGAGCTCCCGCGCACCATGCCCGCGGGCTCCTTCGTCGCGGCGATGGTGCTGCTGCGCACCGCCGCCACCGACGCCGCCGACGCGCGGGCGCTGGCGACCGCGTCGGCCGAGCAGGCGGAGGCCGTGCGGGCGGAGTGGACCGCGGCCGCCCAGCGCACCAAGGGCCTCGAGCGGCTCGCCGAGCGGCACCGTCTGGCCCAGCAGCACATCGCCGACGTGGCCGAGGAGCGGGCGGCCGACGACCTCGTGACCGGCCGGGCCGTCCGGGTCGCCGGCCTCAGGGGGCCGACGTGGAGGGACTGAGCGCGGTCCAGGCCCGGATCACCGAGATCCAGGCCCGCTTCCAGCCGGTGGCCGCCGCCGCTGCCGGCTCGGCGAGCTGGGCCTCGGTCGCTCGCTCCGCCGGTCTGACGGGGAGCTCCTCGGTGAGCACCTGGTCGACGGCCGGTGGCACCGCGTCGGAGAGCGCCGTGGTGAGCGAGGCGCAGAAGTACCTCGGCGTCCCCTACCTCTGGGGCGGCACCGACCCCAGCAAGGGGCTGGACTGCTCCGGCTTCACGAAGCTGGTCTACGGGAACCTCGGCATCGAGCTACCCCGCACCTCCTCCCAGCAGGCCACCGCCGGCACGGCCGTCGCCTCCCTGGCCACCGCCCGCCCCGGCGACCTGGTCTTCTTCGACCACTCCTCCTCCCGGGCCGGCATCGACCACGTGGGCATCTACATCGGCAACGGCCAGATGGTCGCCGCCCCGCAGGCCGGTGAATCGGTGAAGGTGCAGCCGGTCGGCACCCCGGCGCTCATCCGCCGGGTCCTCCCGGAGGCGGCGGCCGCTCCGGCCCTGCCGGTCGCGGCCGGTGGTGCGCTCGCCGGTGTGCCGTACGCCGACCTGTTCTCGCGGGCGGCCAGCAGGCACGGCGTCGACGCCTCGCTGCTCGCCGCGGTCGCCAGCCAGGAATCCGGCTTCGACTCCTCGGCGGTCTCCCCGGCCGGCGCCCAGGGCCTCATGCAGTTCATGCCGGCCACCGCCAAGGGTCTGGGCGTCAACCCGCTCGACCCGGGCTCGGCCATCGACGGCGCCGCGAAGTACCTCAGCAGCCTGACCAGGCAGTTCGGCTCCACCGACCTGGCACTGGCGGCCTACAACGCCGGACCCGGCACGGTCAGCCGCCACGGGGGCATCCCGCCCTACCCCGAGACCCAGAACTACGTCCGCTCCGTGATGAGCAAGGCAGAGGCCTACCGATGACAGCTCCCGTGACCGTCGCCGCCCCAGCTGCACGGGCCGCCCCCGGCCCGTCCTCCGGCGGCGGGTCGACCGACAGCGCCGCGCCGTTCGCCTCGGCGCTGGACGGCGCACTGGCCGGCGGCCGCGCCCCGCTCCGCGACGCCACCTGCGGCGGTGGCAGCCAGCAGGCGCCCGGCGACTCCGCCACCGGCGGCGAGGCCGAGGAGAGCATTCCCGTACCGGCCGCCGACGCCGCGGCGGCGGGCGTGGCGGCGGCGCTGTGGGCCATGACGCTCGCCGGCGGCGCTGCCGCGCCGTCGGCCGAGGTGACCGGCGTCCCCGTCTCCGGTACCTCCGTGTCCGGTGTTCCCGCCCTGGGGGCCGTGGCCCTCGGGACGGTTCCGACGGGCGAGGCCGCGGTCGCCCCTGCCGCCCCGGCCGCCACCACGGCAGTTCCGGCGCCTGGCGCCGGGGCCGTCCCCGCCACCGCCGTGCCCGGGGCGTCCGTCGATGCCGCCACGGCTCCGGTCCCCGCCGGCACGCCCGCCACCGGCACCCCTGCCGCTGCGACGTCGCATGCCGCCACCCAGCTCACCGTGGTCACCGTGGCGGCGGCCGGCCCCACCTCGGGAGTCCCGGGCGCCGGAGCCACCCAGCCGGCCGCGGCCCCCGCTGCCGATCCGGCGGGCGGCACCGCGGCGCCCGTGCCGGTGGTCGCCGTGCCCGCCCCGTCCGCCGGCGGCACCGGCGCCTCCGGGAGCGACGGCCGGCCGGACGAGGAGCCGGCGGCCACCGCGGCCGCTGCTCCTGCCGCCGGCGAGCCCGACACCGCCGTTCCCCCGATCACCGGCTTCCCGGCGCCCGCCACCGGCCCGGTGACGGCTTCCACCGCGGTCGGCGGCACCGGTGCCGCGACCGGTACGGACGCGACGCAGCCGGTCTCCGGCCAGGTCGCCCGCCAGGTGGCCGTGCTCAGCAGCGCCGGCAACGGCTCGCACACCATGACCCTCGTCCTCACTCCGGAGAACCTCGGTCCGGTCGAGGTCCAGGTGACCGTCAACCAGGGCAGCCTCGACCTGCACCTGCGGGGCGCCCACGAGCTGGGCCGGGCGGCCCTCCTCGATGCCCTGCCCGAACTCCGCCGCGACCTGGAGGCCGCCGGGCTCAGCCCCTCGCGCGTCGAGGTGGACGCGGACTCCGGTGGGTCGTGGCTGGCCAAGCACGCCGCCGAGCAGCAGGCCCAGCAGGGCGCCGGTGAGCGCGGTTCCCAGCAGAACCAGCCCGGTGAACGGTCACGGTCATGGGGTCGTCCTGCCGATAGCGGAGAAGGGCGACCCCAGCCCACCACCCGATCCACGTCGTCCGGCGTGGACGTGCGCGTCTGAATTGGAGGCCGACGACCGATGCCGGACGCAGTGAGCGGCACCGTCCCGAGCGGGCCCACGTACTCGGCCATGACCGCCGTGGACCGCGGCGACCAGATGGGGAAGGACACCTTCCTCAAGCTCCTGGTGGCGCAGATGAAGTACCAGGATCCAGGCAACCCGGCCGACACGAACCAGCTGATGGCGCAGACGGCGACCTTCAGCCAGGTGGAGAAGCTCGAGGAGATCGCCAAGCAGAACGCCTCGATGCTCGCGCTGCAGCGCTCGAGCAGCGCCGGCGCCATGGTCGGCCAGACCGTCACCTACACCGACGAGCGCGGCGCCGCGACGACCGGCGTCGTCAGCTCGGTCCGCCTGGGGACGGACACGTCCGAGGCGGTGGCGACCATCGGCGGCGTCGCCGTGCCGCTGGGCCGGATCACCGACGTCGGCATCCGCCCGGCCAGCCCCACCACCCGCTGACCCGCCGCCCCCTTCCCCACTCCACCCGGAGGAGACCCCCGATGCTCCGCTCCATGTTCTCCGCCATCTCCGGTCTGCGTGCCCACCAGACCAAGATGGACGTCACCGGCAACAACATCGCCAACGTCAACACGGTCGGCTTCAAGAGCAGCTCCACCGTCTTCCAGGACACGCTGTCCCAGGTCGTGCGCGCCGGCGGCGCCCCGGCCGCCGAGCGCGGCGGGACGAACCCCGCCCAGATCGGCCTCGGCGTCAAGCTCGCGGCCATCACCACCAACTGGACGAACGGGGCGACGCAGTCGACCGGCCGCTCGACCGACTTCATGATCGAGGGCGACGGCTTCTTCGTCACCACCGGCGCCGCGGGTGAGCAGCTGTTCACGCGGGCCGGCTCGTTCGACTTCGACGCCAGCGGCCGGCTGGTGACGCCCGACGGTGGCGTCCTGCAGGGCTGGGTGGCCGACGCCGACGGCGTCATCAACGCCAACGGGCCCATCGGCGACCTCACCGTGCCCTACGGCCAGATCGTGAACCCGTCGGCGACCGCCTCCGGCCTGCTCGAGGGCAACCTCGACGCAGCCGCGCCGGTCCCCACGTCCGTGCAGATCCCGACCACGATGTACGACGCCCAGGGCGTCGAGCAGCGGGTCACCTACACGATCACCAAGACCGCCACGGACACCTGGAACCTGACCGTCCAGAACGGCGGCGGCCCCCCGCTGACGCTGACCAACGCCGACGGCACGCCGTTCGACGGGAACGTCACCTTCGACACCGCGGGCACCATGCTGACGCCGGTCGGCGGTATCGCGTTCGACCCCGCCGACGTGGGCTGGCCGGGTCCGGTGGCCGTCGAGCTCGGCTCGATCAGCCAGTTCGCCGGTTCCAGCGAGGTGACCGCCCCCGAGCAGGACGGCTATGCGCTGGGCTCCCTGCAGTCCTTCCAGCTCTCCAACGACGGCACGATCATGGGCGTCTACTCCAACGGGCTGCGCCAGCCGCTGGGGCAGCTCGCCATGGCAGCGTTCAACAACCCCAGCGGTCTGGAGAAGGCCGGCAACTCCTCGTTCCGGGTGGGCGACAACTCGGGTGTGGCGATGATCGGCATCGCCGGCGCGGGCGGCCGGGGCGTCCTCACCTCCGGCGCGCTGGAGATGTCCAACGTCGACCTCTCCGAGGAGTTCACCAGCCTGATCGTCGCCCAGCGCGGTTTCCAGGCCAACAGCCGCGTGATCACCGCCTCCGACGAGATCCTCCAGGACCTGGTCAACCTCAAGCGCTGATAGCGGACCTCCGTCCGGCCCACCACTCGCGAACGCGTGGTGGGCCCCCGGAGGAAGGCCACCGGACGGCCCGGTCACCCCTGGAGGTGACCGGGCCGTCCGTCACCTGGCCTGCGCAGCCCTCCGGCCAGGGCTTTTCGGCTCAAGGAAGTTCCTTCCCGGGCCGATGAGAACAGGGCCGTTCCCGCCCGTTCCCGGGCCCCACCGAGCAAGAGGACCGACCCGTGATCCGAGTGACGCGCCTGAACGGCGACCAGTTCGCACTCAACCCCGACCTGATCGAGAAGGTCGAGGGCCACCCGGACACGGTGGCCTTCCTGGTGGACGGCACCAAGTACGTCGTGCGGGAGAGCGTGGACGAGGTCCTCCAGGAGATCCGCGAGTACCGCGCCGGCATCCTCGCCATCTCCTACGAGATGGACCGAGGCACCTACCGCTCGTTCGCGCCCGAGAAGCCGTCCCGCGACTCCTCGGTCGTGCCCTTCCCGGTCCGAGAGGAGCGCTGACCCGTGGATCCAGCCACTCTCATGGGGTTCATCCTCTCGATGGTCGCCCTCCTGATCTTCATGGTCATGGAGGGCGCCGACCCGACGTCCCTGCTCTTCCTCCCGGCGATCATCCTGGTCATCGTCGCCACCTTCGGTGCGGCCATGTCCGGGCAGACCATGGACGACCTCAAGAAGATGCCCGGCTGGTTCACGATGGCGGTGATGCCGGCCAAGGTGCCGCCGCCGACCGACCAGATCCGGACCCTGGTCTCCCTCGCGGAGAAGGCCCGCAAGGAGGGCCTGCTCGCGCTGGAGGCGCAGGTCAAGGCGATCGAGGACCCGTTCCTGCGGCGCGGCCTGCAGATGGGCATCGACGGCACCGACCCCGAGGAGCTGCGCGCGGTCCTGGAGAGCGAGATCGCGGCCAAGAAGTCGGAGGACAAGGTCGCCGCCAAGTTCATGAACACGATGGGCGGCTACGCCCCGACCATCGGCATCGTCGGCTGCATCGTCGGCCTGATGAACGTCATGGGGAACCTGAGCAACCCCGAGGCGCTGGGCCCGATGATCGCCGCGGCGTTCGTCGCCACCCTGTGGGGCGTCATGGCCGCGAACTTCTGGTTCCTCCCCATGGGAGCCAAGATCCTGCGGGTCAGCGAGCTGCAGGCCGCCCAGATGGAGCTGCTCGTCGAGGGCATCACCGAGATCCAGGCCGGCACCAGCCCGCGCGCCGTCCGGCTCAAGCTGACCTCCCTGGTGCCTCCGGGCTCCATCGCCAAGGAGGCGGCGTGACCACGCCCACGGCCGCCGGGGGTGCGCCGTGAGCACCGGGCACGGCCGCCGCAAGGCGAAGAAGCACGAGGAGGAGGAGCACGAGAACCATGAGCGGTGGATGGTGTCCTACGCGGACATGATGACGCTGCTGTTCGTGCTGTTCGTGGTGCTCTTCGCGATGAGCCAGGTCGACAAGGACAAGTTCGCGGCCCTGGCCAAGGGGCTGGCCGCGAGCTTCGGCGGGCCGATCTCGGTGACGCCGGCGGCAACCCCCGAGGGCTCGGTGCTCGACGGGCTGCCCGGGGTCATCGACATCGCGTCGGCGATCCCGCCGGACCCCAGCGTCCAGCAGGCGCAGGTCGAGCAGGCTGCGGCCCAGGCCGCGATCGAACGCGCCGAGCGCATCGCCGCCGAGGCGCGGCAGGCCTACGACGACCTGGCGGCTGCCCGGGAGGCGATCCAGGAGGCCCTGGCGGCCGCCGGCCACGCCGGCGCGGCGCGCTACGAGATCGACGAGCGCGGGCTGGTCGTGCACATCGTGGCCGACCAGGTGCTCTTCGACGCCGAACGCGCCGTCCTCCGGCCCGAGGGCGCCGCCATCCTCGACGCCATCGCCCCCACGTTGACCGGGCTGCCCAACCAGCTGGGCATCGAGGGGCACGCCAACCACCTGCCGGTGACCCCCGGCGGGATGTGGCCGTCGAACTGGGAGCTCTCGGCCTACCGCGCCACGACCGTCGTCCGTCATCTGGGCGGCCGGGGCGTCCCGCAGCCCCGCATGTCGGCCAACGGCCACTCGTCGACCCGGCCGCTGGTGCCCGAGTCCGACCCCGATGCGATCTCGGTGAACCGCCGGGTCGACATCGTCGTCCTGTCCACCGCCTCGGCAGAGGCCAACGCGCTGCTGCCGGGGATCGACGCCGCCCACCAGGGAGTGACCGAATGAGCAAGAAGGACAAGAACGCCCCCGCCGACGGCGAGGAGACCGACGGCAAGGGCGGGACGAAGAAGCTCGTCATGCTGATGGCCGTCGCTCTGCTGGCCGGAGCCGGCGCCGCCTACTTCTTCCTGTTCGCCGGCGCCGGGAAGGCCGAGGCCGAGGCCGAGCTAGTGTCCAGCGACACATTCGTCCCGCTCAGCCCGGTGGCGGTCAACCTGGCGGGCGGCGGCTACCTGAAGATCGGCGTCGCCCTCGAGCTCACCGAGGAGGGTGCCGCCGGCGGCGGTCACGGAGGCGGCGGGCCGGACGGCTCCAAGGCCACCGACCTGATCATCTCGACCTTCTCCCAGGCCCAGCCGGCCGACGTCGTCGGTGCCCGGGAAGCGCTCAAGGAGGCGCTCGAGCAGAAGATCATCGAGGCCTACACCGACCACGACGGCGTCACGACCGTCATGGGCATCTACTACACCGAGTACGTCACGCAGTAGCGACCGCAGGGACCACGGCGGGGCACCCTCCGAGCACGGAGGGTGCCCCGCTGCGTCACATCCGCACCACCCGGCTCCACCGGCCCCACGCTTCCCACCCGGCCGGCGGCATCGCGGGCACCGGTCAGGGTGCCCCCGCTCCCCGCCGATGAGGGGTTGCGTGACCACCCCCGAGACCGGACCGGCCCCGGCCGCCGCGCCGGCCCCGGCCGCCGCTCCTCCCGCCCCCGCCGGCCACAGCCTCCGCAGTCGGCGCGGAGAGCCACGGACCTACGACTTCCGCCGCCCGACGAAGCTCTCCCGCGAGCACGTCCGGGTCATGCAGATCGCCCAGGAGGCGTTCGCCCGTCAGGCGACGACCATCCTCACGACGTTCCTGCGCGCCGGCGCCCGGCTGGAACTGGACGGCATCGAGCAGTTCTCCTACGACGACTACATCGGGACGCTGCCGAACCCCTCGTTCATCTCGACGTTCTCCATGGAGCCGCTCGTCGGCAAGGGGCTGCTCGCCTTCCCGCTCGACATCGCGATGGCGATGGTCGACCACATGCTGGGCGGCTCGGGCGTCGCGAACCAGCCGAACCGGCCGATGACGGCGATGGAGACCACCATCACCAACCACCTGCTGGAGCGGCTGCTCGGCGAGTTCGCCACCTCGCTGTCCTCGGTGACCGAGATCCAGCCGGTGCTCATCGGGCGGGAGTACAACCCCCAGCTCGCCCAGGCCGCCGCCGGCTCGGACACCGTCATGGTGGCCAGCTTCGCGATGGCCGTCGGCAGCCGGGAGGGCGAGGCGACGGTCGTGCTGCCGTTCTCCTCCTTCGCCCAGGCCCTGAACAACGCGGCCTCCCCCCAGCTGTCGGAGTCCGCACGGCTCAAGCGTCAGCGTGCCCGTGAAGCGCTGATCGAACGGCTGAACCTGGTGCCGGTCGACGTGAGCGTCCGCTTCGCGCCGCTCACCGTCTCCTCCTCCGACCTGCTCTCCCTCGCCGTCGACGACGTCCTGCTGCTCCGGCACGCCCGAGACAGCCCGCTGGAGGTCACGACCAACGACGTGACGTTCGCCTACGCGATCGCCAGCAACCACCGGCGCCGACTGGCCGCCTCGATCGTCCCCACCCCGCACGCTCCGCACGCCGCGAAGGACTCCGCATGACCGCGCCCCGCACCGACTCGCAGGACTCCCAGACCGTGACGGAGGTCGTGGCCGCGGCCGCGCGCGCCGCCGCGAACCTGGTCCCCTCCAGCTCCGTGCTGACGGCGGGTGCACCGGTGAGCGACCCGGACACGGTCCCGCTGCCCACGTCCGCCGCGGTGGCGGTGACCGCCGGCCTGTCCGGAGAGGTCTCCGGGGACGTCGTGCTGGTCGTGTCCGGTGACGTCGTGGACGCCCTGCAGAACTCCCCCGTCGGTCACCTGGACGTCGCCTCCGCGCTGCGCCCCGCCCTGGAGGCCGCCGCCGCGACGCTGGGCCGGGTGCGCGTCGCGTCCGAGCGCACCGAGGAGCCGGTGGCCGCTCTCGACGGTTTGCGCGACAAGGGCATGTTCGTCGCCGTCCCCCTGCTGGCCGACGGCGAGCACCAGGCGACCTTCGCCCTGCAGGTGACCCTGCCCGCCACCCGCAACCAGCGCGGCAGCCTCGAGCTGCTCCGGCACGTGGCCATGGAGGTCACCGTCGAGATCGGCCGGACCCGGATGACCGTGCAGGAGTTGCTCTCGCTGCACCCCGGCGAGGTCGTGGAGCTCGATCGCGCGGCCAGCGCGCCGGCCGACCTGCTGGTCAACGGCACGCTGATCGCGCGTGGCGAGGTCGTCGTCGTGGACGAGGACTTCGGGCTGCGGATCAGCGAGATCGTCACCGACGCGGCCGAGCTGGGCCAGGCGGCGTCGTGAACGAGCTCGCGAGTTCACGCAGGTACGGAGCACCTCTGGTCACAGAGCTGCCGACCGCCAGCGAGGTGGCCCCCGTGAACGAGCTCGCGAGTTCACGCAGGTACGGAGCACCTCTGGTCACAGAGCTGCCGAGCGCCAGCGAGGTGGCCCCCGTGAACGAGCTCGCGAGTTCACGCAGGTACGGAGCACCTCTGGTCACAGAGCTGCCGAGCGCCAGCGAGGTGGCCCTGTGACCTGGATGGTCATCCGGCTGTTCCTGTCGCTGGCGCTCATCGGCGGCGTGCTGTGGTTCGCCACCCGGCTGGCGAAGAAGAAGGGCCTCGGCCAGGGCAACGGCCTCATCCAGGTGGTCGCCCGGCAGCGCATGGGCCGCACCAGCTCGGTGAACGTGGTCCGGATCGCCGACCTCGTGCTGGTCATCGGCGCCACCGAGGAGCAGGTCACCCTGCTCGCGGAGGTCGACAGCGACGCGGTGGACGCCGCACTCGGCGAGGGCCGGGCCCCGGCGCGGCTGCGTGCCGCCGAGGGGCCGGCCGAGGAGAACCCCCCGATCCCGGCGATCCCGGCCGCCCGCTCCGGTGACGGCGTGCTCGCCGGCACCGTGCTCGACCGGCAGGGCTGGGGCACCCTGGTCGATGAGCTCCGTGAGCGGACGGTCCGCCGGTCATGACGGCCATCCCCCGCCCGCTGCCGCGCACGCCCGGCCGCGCCGCCGTCGTCCTGCTGCTGACCCTGCTGGCCACGGTCGTGGCGGTCCTGCTGGCCGACCCTGCGTCGGCCGTGCCGACCGCCCCCGTCGCACCGACCGCGCCGACCGCGCCGGTGCTCGACGGCAACGTGGACATCTCGATCGGGGACGGCTCGCCGAGCAGCTCGATCACCCTGATCCTGGCGATCACGGTGCTGTCGGTGGCGCCGTCGGTCCTGCTCCTCGCGACCTCATTCACCAAGATCATCGTGGTGCTCGGGCTCACCCGGAACGCGCTGGGCATGGCGACGTCGCCGCCTAACCAGGTGCTCACCGGGATCGCCCTGTTCCTCACGCTCTTCGTGATGGGGCCGGTCTTCTCCGACATCAACGAGCTCGCCGTCCAGCCCTACATGGACGGCGCGATGAGCGTCTCCCAGGCCTACGACGCCGGTGTGGGGCCGCTGCGCGAATTCCTCCTCGCCAACACCCGCGAGGACGAGCTGAAGCTGATGATCGGGCTCTCCGGCGAGGAGGCGCCCGCCGACGCAGCCGCGGTCAGCATGACGACGCTGATCCCGGCGTTCGTGCTGTCGGAGCTGAAGAGCGCGTTCATCATCGGGATGGTCATCTTCATCCCGTTCCTGGTGCTCGACATGCTCGTCAGCGCCTCGCTCATGGCGCTCGGCATGATGATGGTCCCGCCGACCATCGTGTCGCTGCCCTTCAAGCTGCTGCTCTTCGTCGTCGTCGACGGCTGGGCGTTGATCACCACCGCGCTGGTGGGTTCGTACGCGGGAACGGGGTAGCGATGAGCGACGCCGACGTCACACAGATCGCCGCGGCCACGATGATGGTCGCCGCCAAGGTCGCCGCCCCCATCCTGCTGACCGCCCTGCTGGTCGGCTTCCTGATCTCGCTGTTCCAGGCGGCGACCCAGATCCAGGAGGCCACGCTCTCCTTCGTCCCGAAGATGATCGCCGTCGCGATCGCCCTGCTGGTCACCGGGAACTGGGTGCTGTCCGAGCTGGTCAGCTTCACCCACAGCTTGTTCGACCAGCTGCCGGCACTGCTCGACCGGACCTAGCCGGCATGGACCTCTCGGTCCCGGCGGTCACGCTCGCCGCCCTGCTCCTCGGCACGGCGCGGGCCGCCGGCTTCGTCCTGCTCGCCCCGCCGTTCAACTCGCGGGTCATCCCGGGTGCGGTCAAGGGTGCTCTGGCGCTGGCACTGGCGGTGCTCCTGTCGACCCAGATCGCGCCGACGCTGCCCACGCCGACGGCCGGCTTCTTGCTCGTCACCGCGATCACCGAGGTGATCATCGGCGCCGGCCTGGGCTTCGTCGTGCAGGTGCTGTTCACCGCGGTGCAGATGGCCGGCGACATCCTCGACGTGGCCGGCGGCTTCTCGTTGCAGCCCGGCTACGACCCGTTGGCGATGACCCAGAACAGCTCGCTCGGCAAGCTGCACTACATGCTGGCCAGCACGCTGCTGTTCACCAGCGGCGGGCACCTGCTCATGGTCAAGGGGTTCGCCACCTCCTACGAGGGGCTACCCGTCGGCGGCGACGTCCCCACCGACCAGCTCGCGGCGGTGCTGATCACCGCCTTCTCCATGATGTTCCTGGCGGCGCTGCAGATCGCCGGGCCCATGGTGGCGGTGCTCCTGCTGGCCGACGTCGCGCTGGCGCTGCTGAGCCGGGCCGCCCCCGCGCTCAACGTCTTCACCCTCGGGTTCCCGGTGAAGATCATGCTGACCCTGGCGATGCTCGGGCTCACCTTCCCGCTGCTGCCGCCGGCCCTGGACAGCCTGCTCGAGCACGGTGTGCGGGCCATGATCTCGCTGCGCAGCGGCTGATGGCCGATCGGACGGCGGCCTGATGGCCAAGGACGGACCGGGCGGTGAGAAGACCGAGAAGCCCACTCCCCAGCGCCTGAAGAAGGCGCGCAAGGACGGGCAGATCCCGCGGACCCAGGAGCTGGGCACCTGGCTGGGCGTGGCCGCCGCCAGCTTCCTGCTGCCCATGCTGGTGGGCAACGCCTTCGAGGCGGTCCAGGAGCTGTTCGTGCACGTGGCCACGGTGGCCCGGAATCCGGAGATCACCGCCGTCACCCGACTGGTGGGAACGGCGCTGATGACGTTCCTGACCACGCTGCTGCCGACCGCGATCGCGCTGATGCTCGTCGGCGTGGCGTCGTCCGCCGCCCAGGGCGGGGTGCACGTCACCGCCAAGCCGATGAAACCGACGATGAAGAAGCTCAACCCGTTCCCGGGCCTGAAGCGCATGTTCGGCACCCAGGGCCTGTGGGAGACGTCGAAGGCGCTGATCAAGACGGCCGCCCTGGCCACGGTGGTCATCGTGACCAGCGACCGGGCGCACGCGCTGGTGTCGTCGGCGGGCGCGCTGCCGCTGTCGGCGGTCGCGGCGACCTTCACCGACTCCGCCATCCTCATGTTCCGCGTCGTCGCGGTCACCGGGCTGGTCCTCGCCGTCGCCGACTACGTCGTCGTGCGGGCGAAGATGATGAAGCAGCTGAAGATGAGCAAGTACGAGATCACCCAGGAGCACAAGCAGGCCGAGGGCGACCCCTACATGAAGGCCCACCGCCGGGGGGTGCAGCTGGCGATGTCCCGCAACCGGATGATGAGCGAGGTCGCCGAGGCCGACGTCCTGCTGGTCAACCCGACCCACGTCGCGGTCGCCCTGAAGTACGACGCCGCCCAGGGCGCGCCCCGCGTGGTGGCCAAGGGTGCCGGGGCGGTGGCGGCGAAGCTGCGCGAGCGGGCGACGGAGGCCCGCGTGCCGCTGGTCCAGGACATCCCGCTCGCCCGGGCGCTGCACGCCTCCTGCGAGCTCGGCCAGGAGGTGCCTCCGCAGCTGTTCACCGCCGTCGCCCGCGTGCTGGCCTTCGTCATGCACCTCGGCGCGCGCGGGGTGCGCGGCGGCTTCCACCGCCCCGGCTTCGAGGCCCCCGACACCTCGGACCTGCCCAAGGCCGGCCGGCGCCGTCCGTCCGTCGCGGCCTGAACCCCGTGATGATCAGGTCGCCTGGTCATTCCGGGTCCTGACCCGAAAATGACTGGGGTACGGGCGAACGGAACCGACGGCTCGGCCTTGGGGCTGCGCCGAGTCGGGGACGGGCGAACGCTTGTGGGGTTAGGCGGCTGGGGTGAGGGTGACGGTGTAGCCGAGGGCTTCGAGCTGGTGAACGTGAGCGCGGCGTCGCCGGTCGGGGTCGGTTCGTTTGGCGTGGAAGTCCGAGCCGAGGTCGACGAATCGGGCGTCGGGATCAGACAGCAGATGCCAGATGATCACCAGCATGGAGCGGCCGACGGCGACCATGGCCTTCTTCCCGCCGCGGCGGCGGGCCAGGCGGCGATATCGCTCGCCGAGGAAGGTGTCGGTCTTCGCCGCGCCGGCGACGGCCTCGCCGATGACTTTGGCCAGGTAGCGGTTTCCGTGGCCGGTGCTGCCGGCGCCCTTCTTCTTGCCGGCCGATTCCTTGGTGCCGGGGGCGAAGCGGGCCCAGGCGCACAGGTGCCCGTCGGTGGGGAACCGACTCATGTCCAGGCCGATCTCGGCCAGGATTGCGCTGGCGGCGACGCGGCCGATGCCGGGGATCTCATCGAGCTTCGCCACCGCGTCGGTGAAAGGGGCGACCATCTCCTCGATCATCACCTCGAGCTCGGCGATGTCGGCTGAGAGGCCGTCGATGCGGGCCAGCATCGTGGTCAGCAGCCGGGCGTGGTGATCGGTGAAGTAGCCGGTGAACGCCTCTTCCAGGTCGGTGAGCTTGGCGCGCATCCGGCCCCGGGCCAGCGCGGCGAGCACCTTGGGGTCGCGGGTGCCGGCGATCAGCGCGGCCAGCATGTCCCGCCCGGAGGCGCCGAAGATGTCGCTGGCCACCACCGACAGCTTGATCTGTGCGTCTTCGAGCAGCTTCTCCACCCGCTGCTTCTCCGCGGTACGCACCTCGACCAGATCGGCGCGGTAGCGGGTGACATCGCGCAGCCGGCGGATCTCCGGCGGAGGCACGAAGCTGGGCCGCAGCATGCCGCGCTCGGCCAGCTTGGCCAGCCACACCGCGTCCAGCTTGTCGGTCTTGGGCCGGCCGGGCAGGTGCTTGACGTCGCGGGCGTTGACCAGCTTCGGGTTCAATCCGCGGGCCTCGAGCAGGTAGTACGGCGGCTTCCAGTAGTCGCTGGTGGCCTCCATGACCACCTCGCTGACGCCCAGCCCGGCCAGCCGGTCGGCCATCACCAGCAGTGAGCGGGTCATCGTGCGATAGGTGACCACCTCCTGCATCCGCTTGCCCGGCCGGGTCGGATGCGGCACCCGCACACAGCACACCAGCTCGGCCTTGCCGATATCCAGCGCCGCCACCCGGGCGACGATCTCCTCGACCTGTTGATCTTCCTGAAGCACCATGACCTCCTCGCTCTCACCGACCCCTCGGGGGGCCGCCCGCGAGGACTGCTGGGCAGGACGAGCAATCTGATCCGCGTGCTCGAAGCGACAAGGAAGCGCCCACGGCGCAGCCCTCGGCACCCTGCTGGCTCACGACCTCCCACGATCAGGGACAACCGGCGTCGGCGGGCGACCCGACACACATTTTCAGCGCGGAACGCGCGGCCGCCAAGGCCAAGGATGCTGGCTCAGCGCCGACCGTGAGCCAGGACCCCTGATGGTGGGCCAGGACGGCGGCGGGCCGCCCCGGTACCGGCCGCGCACCGGGCTGCCGATGAGGGAGGGGTGAGCCAGCGTCCGTCGTCCGCGTCCGGAGGGGCCCAGTGAAGGCCCTCGGCAAGGCCGCCGTCCCGATCGGCGTCGTCGCCATCGTGCTCATGCTGGTGGTGCCGCTGCCGGCGGCGATGATGGACCTGCTGATCGGGCTGAATCTCGCCGTCTCGCTGCTGATCCTCCTGGTCGCGATGCAGATCCGGAAGCCGCTGGACTTCGCGGTCTTTCCGTCGCTGTTGCTCATCGCGACGCTGTTCCGGCTGGCCCTGAACGTCTCGTCGACCCGGCTGGTGCTCACCGACGGCTACGCCGGGAAGGTGATCGAGGCCTTCGGCCACATCGTCATCGGCGGCTCGCTGGTCGTGGGCCTGGTGATCTTCCTGATCCTCACGATCGTGCAGTTCGTCGTGATCACCAACGGTGCCGGCCGGGTGGCCGAGGTCGGCGCCCGCTTCACCCTCGACGCCATGCCCGGCAAGCAGATGGCCATCGACGCCGACCTGAACGCCGGCCTGATCAACGAGGCGCAGGCGCGCAGGCGCCGCCACGAGGTCACCGCCGAGGCCGACTTCTACGGCTCGATGGACGGTGCGTCGAAGTTCGTCAAGGGCGACGCGATCGCCGGCATCATCGTGACGCTGGTGAACCTGATCGGCGGCTTCGCGATCGGGATGATGCAGCGCGGCCTGGCCCCGGCCGAGGCGGTCAGCACGTACTCGCTGCTGACGGTCGGCGACGGCCTGGTGTCGATGATCCCGGCGCTGCTGATGTCCACCGCGACCGGCATCATCGTGACCCGGTCGGCCACCGAGGGCGACATGGGCACCGACCTGCTCGCCCAGCTCGGCCGGTTCCAGCAGCCGGTGCGCATCGCCGGCGGCGCCGCCCTGGCCCTGTGCCTGATCCCCGGGCTGCCGAAGCTGCCCTTCCTGCTCGTCGGCGGGCTCTTCCTGTTCCTCTCCACCCGGATGACCGACGAGCCGGAGGTCGACGAGGACGCCGAGGCCGCGGCCGCGGCGGCCGAGCTGGAACCCGCCCCCGACTCCCCCGAGGCCATCGCGGAGAAAATGCGGGTCGACCCGCTCGAGCTCGAGGTCGCCTTCGACCTGGTCGACCTCGTCGACGCCGCGCGGGGCGGCGACCTGCTGGACCGGGTCAAGGCGCTGCGCCGGAAGGTCGCCATGGAGACCGGTCTGGTCATCCCGCTGGTCCGCACCCGCGACAACCTGGACCTGCCCTCGTCCCAGTACGTCATCTGGCTCAACGGCGTCCCGGTCGCGAAGGGAAGCTCCCCCGCCGGCACCGTCCTCGCCATCGGCGACGCTCTCGACGGGCTGCCCGGCAAGCCCACCCGTGAGCCCGTCTTCGGCCTCGCCGCCAAGTGGGTGCCCGCCGAGCTGCAGCGCGCCGCCGAGATGGCCGGCGCCACCGTCGTCGACCGCTCGTCGGTCATCACCACCCACCTGGCCGAGGTCGTCCGGCAGAACGCCGCCGAGCTCCTCGGCCGGGAGGACGTCCGGCTCCTCGTGGAGATGGTGCGCCGCTCGCACCCCGTCGTCGTCGAGGAACTGACACCCACCCTGCTCACCCTGGGAGAGGTGCAACGCGTGTTGCACGCGTTGCTCGCCGAGGGTGTGTCGATCCGCGACCTCGTCCGCATCTTCGAGGCACTCTCTGTCCGTGCGAAGCACTCGAGCGACCTCGACGGACTCGTCGAGGCGGCCCGCACGGCGCTCGGCTCGGCGATCAGCCAGCCCTACGTCACGCCGGACGAGCGGCTGCACGTGTTCACCCTCGAGCCGGGCTTCGAGCAGCGGTTGCTGGAGGCCGTCCGCCAGACCGAGCTCGGCGCCGTCCTGGCGCTCGACGCCGGGGCCGTCGACGCCCTCGTGCACGGCTGCAGCGGGATGCTCGAGGAGGCCGAGCGCTCGGGGCTGTCCCCGGTCCTCGTCTGCTCCCCTCAGGTCCGCACCGCCCTCGCGCGCCTGATGCGCCAGATCCTGCCCCGGCTTCCGGTCATCTCCTACTCGGAGGTGTCCCGGACAGCACAGATCGAGTCGCTGGGAGTGGTGAGCGGTGCCGTTGCGATCCGTTGAGGCCGCCACGCGCGACGACGCGATCGCCGCCGCCCGCGAGCAGTTCGGTCCGCACGCGCGGGTCGTCGGTGTGCGCCGGGTCCGCTCGGGCGGCGTGCTCGGCTTCTTCGCGACCGAGCGGTACATCGCCGAGGTGGCGCCCGACCAGTTCGTCCGGCCCGGCGTCCCGGCCCGGGCGTCCGACCAGGGACCGGCCACCCCGGCGTCGTCCTACGACTCCCCGCTGGCGTCGGCGTCGCCCGCCCGCGCCCGGAGCGCGGCACCGGCCCGCAACGGCGCGGCGGCCTGGGCGGCCGAGGCCGCCCAGGCCGGCTCGGCAGCTCCCTCCTCCGGCGATCCCGGTCCCAACCCGGCCGCGTGGGACGTCCCGGCGCGCACGGCACCGGCCCGTCCGGCCGCGGCCCGACCCGCCGTGGACGACGACCGGCTCGACGAACTCGCCGGCCTGCTCGGCGCCACTCCGGCCGCCACCCCGCGCACCACCGCGCCGACCGTCGCCCCCTCGACGCCGGCAGCCGGGTCCGACGACCGCGGCTCCTTCCCGCGCGCGGTCTTCCCCAAGGCCACCCGGGAGGCGCCGCGTGCGGCGTCCCGGGCCGACCAGGCCCCGGCCGTCGCGCCCCCGCCGTCGGGCGCCCGCGGTGAGGCACCGGCTACCGCCCCCTCACCCTTCACCGCGGCACTGGCCCGCATGGTGTCCAGCGACCGCGAGGTGCGCCAGGCCGTCGCCGAGGCGCTCGAGGAGCCGGTGGAGCCCGCGCAGCCGCTGCGCGCGGAACGGGCCGCCGTGAAGTCCACCGCCGAGGTGCCGGACGGGCCGGCCCGCCGGCCGTCCCTGGCCGCGGCCATCCGTTCAGCAGATCCGTCCATGCGGTCGAAGGCCGTGCACCAGGAGGAAACCCCGGTGAGAGATCAGGCCACCACGCCGCCCTCCACGACGACGAGCCACGGCTCGGCGCTGCCCACCTGGGCCGACATCAGCGAGGTGACCGCACCCGCACCGTCCACCCGGCAGGAGGAGGTGGCCGAGGCGCTGCGGGTGGCCCTCGCCCAGGGACACTCCGACGAGGCGCTGGCCGGGATCCTCCGGAAGATGCTCGCCGGGGACTCCCCGCAGCAGGCGCTGACCGAGCCGGCCGTCGAGCCGGTCATCGAGCCGGTCGCCGAGTTCCTGCCGGCGCCTGAGCCGGCCGCCGACTTCGTGCCGGCCGCCGAGCCGCTCTCCGCCGCGCCCTTCTCGGCCGAGCCCTACGCCGCCCAGCACTTCTCCGTCGAGTCCTTCGCCGCCGAGCCGGCCGCAGCCGAGCCGGCCGCCGCCGAGCCGGCCGCAGCCGACGTCTGGGCCACCCCGGTGGCCGCCGCGGAGCCGGAGCCGCTCGTCAGCACGGTCACGGCACCCGCCTACCCCCTGTTCGATGCGCCCGCCGGCGATGCCGACCCGGGATGGCTCACCCCCGTCACGCAGTCCCCGCTGTGGGGCGAGCCGGCCACCGCCGACGCCGGGCTGGAGCCCGCGGTGGACGCCCCGATCTGGGCCGAGGCCGTGCAGAGCCACCTGTCCCGGCCGGCCCTGCCGGAGCTGTTCGCATCCCCCGCCGACGAGGAGCTGGTCGGCCAGGCCCCGCCCGTCGCCCAGACGCCGGCCCCGGCCGAGTCCCCGGCGCCCCTCGTCGAGGACTCGGCGGAGCCCAGCCCGGCGGTCGCGCCGCAGGACGTCGCCGAGGAGGCGGCCGAGGTCGCCGCCGAGGTGGTGGACGAGGTGGTGGCCGAGGTCGCCGCCGAGGTGGTGGCCGAGGTCGCCGCCGAGGTCAGCGAGATGGCCCCCATGCTCGCCCGGACCGCGAGCGACCCGGCTCCGATGAGCATGTCGCTCGACGCGACGACGGTCATGCCCCGCATCTCCCTGCTCCCCTCGCTCGCCGGGTCCCACGGCCGTGGGCTGCCCCCGGTGCCGCCGTCCCCGACCCGCCCGGCGGTCCCGTCGTCGCGGAGCAGTGCTCCTGCGGCGCCCAAGGACACCGTCCAGGGCACCGCGATCGCGCCCGATCCGACGCCGGAGACCCCGGCGCCGGAGGCCGTGGCGCCGGTCATTCGCACGCTGGCGACCGTCACCCGCCTGCCGGTGGGCCCGCTCATGGCCGGCGAGGAGTTCCCCGAGCTGGAGGACCTCCCCGCCGAGGAGCCGGTGGCCACCGCACCAGCGGCTCCCGCCCCGGCCGCCCCGGCCGCTCCGGCGACGCCCGGGGACGTCGTCACCCGGCTCGTCGAGCTCGGCGTGCCGCGGGACCTGCTCGGCGAGGACGCTGCAGAGCGGATCGCCGCGGAGGGCACCTACGCGGCGCTCACCGCTGCGCTGGCCGCCCGGCTGCCCGAGGCGCCTTCGATGCCCAGCGGCGCCGGTGACGTCCTGTTCATCGTCGGGCCGGGTGTCGAGACCCTGCGTGCCGCCCGCGCGCTGGCCGCCTCGCTGCGACTGGACCCCGAGCGGGTGCAGTGGGCGACCCGCGGCGACCTGGCCGGGCTGGCTCCCAAGGGCAGCCGCATGACCACCATCGACGCCGCGATCGACCGTCGTCAGGAGGCGGCCGGCGCCGGCACGGTCACGATCGTCGCCGTCGACGCGCCGCTGCGCAGTGACGTCTACTGGATGGCCCAGATGCTGGCCATCTGGTCGCCGGTGGCGGTCTGGGCCGTCGTCGAGGCGACCCGCAAGCCCGAGGACGTCGAGCTGTGGCTCGAGGGGCTCGCCCGGGTCGACGCCCTCGCCGTCCAGGACACCGACCTGAGCACCGACCCGGCCGCCGTGCTGCAGCGGCTCACCGTCCCCGTGGCCCTCCTCGACGGGGTCCGCGCGACTCCGCACCGCTGGGCGTCGCTGCTCTGTGAGCGCCTGGACAGCCCGCAGGCATGAGCCCGTTCCGCTGGGACGTGCTGCTGGTCGGCTTCGTGCTGGCCGTACCGGTGCTCGCGCTCGGACTCCGGGGTGACTTCACCACCGAGGAGGTGGTCAGCCGGCTGCCGTGGTGCCTGGCGGCGGGCTGGGCGGTGGTCGCGTTGCTGCGTGCCGTGGCGACGCCGCCGAAACCGGCGCCCAAGCGCGGGCGCGGGCGCCCCCGCGTGGACGCGCAGGCCGACGACGCCTGACGCACCGGCGCTCTTGCGGTGTTCGACCCGCTCCTGCGGTGCTGCGACACCGCCGACCTGGAGAAGGCACCGCACGAGCGGCCGGCAGCTCAGAGCGGCAGGTCCTCCAGCATCTCGGTGACCAGCGCGGCGATCGGCGACCGCTCGGACCGGGTGAGCGTCGTGTGCGAGAACAGCGGGTGACCCTTGAGCTTCTCGATCACCGCGGTGATCCCGTCGTGCCGGCCCACCCGCAGGTTGTCCCGCTGGGCGACGTCGTGGGTGAGCACCACCCGGGAGTTGGTGCCCAGCCGTGAGAGCACGGTGAGCAGCACGCCGCGCTCGAGCGACTGCGCCTCGTCGACGATCACGAAGGAGTCGTGCAGCGAGCGGCCCCGGATGTGGGTGAGCGGCAGCACCTCGATGAGGTCGCGGGAAGCGATCTCCTCCAGCACCTCGCGGGACACCAGGGCGCCCAGGGTGTCGTAGACCGCCTGGGCCCAGGGCGACATCTTCTCGCCCTCTCCGCCGGGCAGGTACCCCAGCTCCTGCCCGCCCACGGCGTACAGCGGCCGGAAGATGAGCACCTTCTTGTGCGCCCGCCGCTCCATGACCGACTCGAGGCCGGCGCAGAGCGCCAGCGCCGACTTGCCGGTGCCCGCGCGTCCGCCGAGCGAGACGATCCCGATCGCCGGGTCGAGCAGCAGGTCGAGGGCCACGCGCTGCTCCGCGGACCGCCCGTGCAGCCCGAACGCCTCGCGGTCGCCTCGCACCAGCCGGACCTGCTTGTCCGGCAGCACCCGGCCCAGCGCCGAGCCGCGGGAGGACAGCAGGACCAGGCCGGTGTGCGTCGGGAACTCCGCGGCGGCCGGCACGAAGGCCTCCCCCGCCTCGTAGAGCTCGTCGAGCTCCGCGTCGTCCAGGCTCACCTCGGCCATCCCGGTCCAGCCGGCGTCGACGGCGTCGTGCACCCGGTAGTCGTCGGCCTCCAGTCCCACGGCAGCGGCCTTGACCCGCAAGGGCACGTCCTTGGTGACGAGGCAGACGTCGCGGCCCTCGCCCCGCAGGTTCAGCGCGACGACCATGATGCGGCTGTCGTTGCTGCCGTGGCGGAAGCCGGCCGGCAGCACCGCGGGGTCGCTGTGGTTCAGCTCGACGTGCAGCGTGCCTCCCGACTCCCCCACCGGGACAGGTGCGTCGAGGCGACCGTGGGTGACCCGCAGGTCGTCCAGGATGCGCAGTGACTGACGGGCGAACCAGCCCAGCTCCGGGTGGTTGCGCTTGTCCTCCAGCTCACCGATGACGACGAGCGGCAGGACCACGTCGGCGTCGCCGAAGCGCAGCAGCGCCCCGGGATCGGACAGCAGGACCGAGGTGTCCAGGACGAACGTGCGGCGGATACTCACGAGTCGGCTCCCGTGGGACGCCACCCTGGTGACAAGGCGCGCCCCGGCTCGAAGGTGGCCGGGTCCCGGCGCAGGGGCCGGGTACCGGCCCCTCTGGTCGACGAACGCAGTCGCACCATCCGGGCCTCCCGTGAACGGCGAGGGCAGCTCACCGTTCACCGCGGACGCTAGGCCGAGACAGTGACATCCGCGTGACGTACACCCCACAAGAGGGAGTGCATGTCCCCCGGATGCATCACCCGTACCACTTCTCCCAGCCGGTGGTCAGCGGTGGCCGGTGCCGTCGGAGCGGCGGCGCAGCGCCGGACGCTCGACCGTGTCGGTGCGCTCCCCCGGCGGCAGCCGGGTCGCGCCGCGCGCCCGCGGGTCCTCGACCCACTCGTCCTCCGGCCGCTCGTCCTCGCGCCACTCGTCCTCGCGCCACTCGTCCTCGCGCCACTCGTCGTCGGCCCACCCGTCCTCCGTCACCCGGCGACGCGGCCGAGCCGGCGGCGGCCCCGCCGACCGCCGGGGACGGAGCGCCGCCAGCGCCCACAGGGCGGGCACCAGCAGCACCGGCCACTGCAGGGCGGGATCGCCGAACCGCACCATGCCCAGGACGAGCAGCAACGCCAGCCAGCCGGCGGTCCACAGGCCCAAAAACCGGGCCTGCGCCGAGGAACGGGTGCGCACGGCTCAGACGGCCCTGGTCTCCGCGGCGACCCGCTGCGGCGTCAGCGGCTCGTCGAGCAGGCGGACGAAGCGGTCCGCGACCGGCTGGTCGGCCGGTCGGGCAGCCAGCCACCGGGACAGCAGGTCGAAGCCCTCCACGTAGGTGGAGATGTAGGCACGCCACAGCGGATCGGTGAGGAACCGGATCTGCTGACGGGCCCGCTCCGGGCTGACCAGGGCCCAGCGCTGCAGGTACGCGCTCACCTCGTCGGCGTCGGCCCCCCGGTCGTGCAGCAGCACCGCCGCGTCCTGACGGACCCGGTTCAGCGGAGTCGCCGCCTCGGCGATCCGCTCCGCCAGCGCACCGTCGAACCGCAGCCCCAGATCGCCGAGGATCTCCGCCGACCACGCACCCCAGCCCTCGCCGATCGCGGCCGGGACGCCGAGATCGGCCAGGCCCTCGGCCATCAGGCACTCGGGGGTGTTCACGAGGAAGACGGTGTGCTCGACCCGGCCCGACCGCTCGACCAGGCCGGCCTCCTTGCGGCAGTGCTCGGTGTGGTGGCCGGGGTAGGACTCGTGCGCCACCAGGTGCGGCAGCTGGGAGAGCCGGTGCGGCAGGTCGGCGTTGATGGCGACCCGGGACCGGTAGCCGCCCTCGTAGTAGTTGAACCCCGACCACGGTTTGTCCGTGACCACCTCGTAGCGCACCGTCTCCAGCTCGGGGAGGCCGTACTGCCCGCGCACCCGGTCGCGCAGCGCGCTCGACAGCGCATGCACCGCCGTCTCCAACCGGTCGGGCGGGCACTCCTCGCGGCGGCGGTGCGCCGCGTACCGCTCGGCGAGCGTCCCCTCGCCGGGTAGCAACGCGTCGAGCTCGGCGTGCGCCGCGACGTAGGTGGCCTCGTCGCCCAGTTCGACGTCGACCTGGAAGTAGCCGCGCACCTCGTCGACGAAGCCCACCGGCTCACCGCTCATCTTCCGGGCGCTGCACTCCAGCCCGGTGAGCTGGCCGCGCAGGAAACCGGCGCGGTCGCCGTCCAGGGCCGCGGAGTCGAGTTCGCGCAGCAGCTCACGGGCCCGGTCGCGCAGCTGCCGGGGGGTCGATGCCGGCTCGTCCAGGACGGCGGCACGGATGCGCGGATCGCCGGTGTAGGCGTCGACGAACCCCGCCTCCAGACGGTCGAAACGCAGGCCCAGTCGCACGTACTCGAGGGCGACGTCCACGGCTCCGGCGGTCATGGACCCCAGTTTCGCAGCCGCGCCTACTCCCCGAAGCGGCGGTGTCTGGCTGAGTAATCGCGCAGCGCGCGCAGGAAGTCGACCCGCCGGAAGTCCGGCCAGTAGACGTCGGTGAAGTGGAACTCCGCATTCGCCGTCTGCCACAGCAGGAAGCCCGACATGCGCTGCTCGCCGCTGGTCCGGATGACCAGGTCCGGGTCGGGCTGGCCGCGGGTGTAGAGGTGATCGGCGATGTGCTCGACGTCGAGCACCTCCACCAGCTCCGCCAGGGAGGTGCCCCGCTCCGCGTGCTCGGCGAGGAGCGAACGGACGGCGTCGGCGATCTCCCGCCGGCCGCCGTAGCCGACGGCGAGGTTCACCGTCGCACCCGCGCGGTCACAGGTGTCCTCCTCGGCCTGCTTGAGGACGGTGACGGTCTCCGGCGGCAGCAGCTCGGGGGCGCCCATCTGCCGCACCCGCCAGCGGCGACCGGGGCGGGACAGGTCGACGGCGACGCCCTCGATGATCCGCAGCAGCGCGCTCAGCTCGGGTTCCGGGCGGCGCAGGTTGTCCGTGGACAGCATGAAGAGGGTGACCACCTGCACGCCGGCGTCGTCGCACCAGCTCAGCAGGTCGGCGATCTTGTCCGCGCCGCGGCGGTGACCGTGCGCCACGTCCTCGAGGCCGATGGCACGGGCCCACCGCCGGTTGCCGTCCATGATGACCCCGACGTGCCGCGGCACGTCCGCGTCGACCAGCGCCCTTGCCAGCCGCCGCTCGTAGACCTGGATCAGCGCGTCTCGGACCCGCCGACGCACCCCCACGCCGGTCACCCTAGGCCCCGCACCGCCGGCCGGCCGGGAGCCGCCCGGCTGGTCGTGCCGACCACGACCCGGCGCTGGCAGCAAGCTCACAGGGGCTTCCGGGTGACGCACAACCTACCGTTCCGTAACCTCGGGTCATGAGCCTGTCGCCCCACGATCGCCCACGCGTCCGGGTGGAAGCCGACGGCGCCGAGCTCGAGGCTCCCGCCGGCCAGGCCGCGGCCACCGTCGTCGCAGAGGGCGAGCAGATCGAGCACTCCTGGGTGGCCGCCGACTTCGACGACGACGACTGGGACCACCCCGACACCCGTCCGCGCATGCGTGGCTGGCTGCACCTGTTCTCGTTCTTCGGCGCGATCATCGCCGGTGCGGTGCTCATCCCGCTGGCCGCCGCGCAAGGGGCGCGGGCCGGCTGGCCGGTGGCGGTCTACTGCCTGACCATCCTCGGGCTCTTCGGCATCAGCGCGCTCTACCACCGGCGCCGCTGGTCACCGCGGGGCTGGAAGATCATGAAGCGGCTCGACCACTCGATGATCTTCCTGTTCATCGCGGGCACGTACACACCGTTCGCCCTCCTGGCGGTCGACCAGCCGACCGGCATGTGGATCCTGGCCGGCGTCTGGCTCGGCGCCCTGGCCGGCGTCACCCTGAAGATGACCTGGCCGACCGCGCCCCGCTGGGTCGGGGTCCCGCTGTACATCGGCCTCGGCTGGGTCGCGGTCTTCATCCTCACCGACATCCTGCAGATCGCCGGCGTCGCCTCGCTCGTGCTCCTCGCGGTCGGCGGACTGCTCTACACCGTCGGCGGGATCGCCTACGGCATCAAGAAGCCCAACCCGTGGCCCGGCACGTTCGGCTACCACGAGGTCTTCCACGCCATGACCGTCGTCGCGGCGATCTGCCACTACATCGCCGTCTACTTCGCCGTGTACAACAGCCCGTTCGTCGGCTGATGCCGCCGCCTCACTCCAGCGCCCACCGCACGTGGGCGGTGACCGTGACCTCGCTGGCGCCGGGCGCGAGCGGGACCGACCCGACGTCGGCTGCCTCGTCCAGCGGCATGGGGCCCGGCCCGGCGGCGCCGACCTGCTCGTCGATCGAGAGAACGGGGCCGAGCTCCCGGCCGGCCAGCTCCGCGTACTGCTCGGCGACCCGGCGGGCGTCGGCGAAGGCCTCCGCACGTGCCTGCGCGCGCAGGGCCGTGTCGTCCTCGAGCGCGAAGGAGAGGCCCTGCAGCCGCGCGGCCTCCCCACCGGCCTCGACGGCGGCGCCGATCGTCGCACCGGCCTCGGCGAGGTCGCGCAGCGTCACCGAGAGGGTCTGCCGGGCGACGTAGCCGTCCTGCTGCTCGCCGTCCGGCCTGAACCGGGGGTGCAGCTGCAGGTCGACCGACTGCACGTCCCGCTCGGCCACCCCGCGGGCGGCCAGCGTGTCCAGCACCCGGCGGGCCGCGGCGTCGGCATCCTCGAGCGCCTGCTCCACCGTCGGCGCCGTGGCCTCCACGGCCAGCATGACGCGCAGGAGGTCCGGGACGCCGACGGCCGTGCCGACCCCCGCCACCTGCACCCCGGCGCCGGCGGCCGACGCGCCGACGGCCGGGGACGGGGCGGGCGCCGCCGCCGCTCCCGGGGCGGCGCAGGCCGTCGCGGTGAGAATCGTCGGCATAGCCAGCAGGGCGAGGACTCGGCGTGCCTGCACGAGGAACTCCTGTCGTCGACGGCGGTCGCCGGGGAGACGACCACAGGAGCCCCTGCGAAAGCTCCCGGTCCGACGGTAGCCCCACAGGTGTGACCCAGGCCACCGATCCCCGCCGTCGGGCGGCGCGCTCAGCCGCGGCGGAGGTCGGCGGCCGGGAACGGCGGGCGATCGTCCAGCCGGACCGACAGCCGCCCCGCGGTGCGCCAGAGGCGGGCGGTGAGGTCGCGGTCCTCGTCGGTGACCAGATTGCCCATGACACGCAGGGCCACGGTCATCAGCGCCCGGGAGCGCATGCCGACCGGCCCGGCGGCCGGGAGGAAGCGGGGCACGGTGAGCAGCCCGGCCAGCCGCCGGGCGATGGAGAACGCCTCCCCGTAGTGCCGCCGCAGAGTGGCCGGCCAGGCCGCCGCCCAGTCCTCTTCCTCGAGCATCCCGGCGAGGGTGCGACCGGTCTCCAGTCCGTAGTCGATGCCCTCGCCGTTCAGCGGGTTCACGCAGCCGGCGGCGTCACCGATCAGCGCCCAGTTCCGGCCGGCCACGCCGGACACCGCACCGCCCATGGGCAGCAGCGCCGAGGCCGGGAGCCGGACGTCGCCGTCGAGCCGCCACTCCTCGCGCCGGGCCGCGGTGTAGGTCTCCAGCAGCGCCTTGAGCTGCACCCCCGCCGGGCGGCGCGAAGTGGCCAGCGTGCCCACCCCGATGTTCACCTCGCCGGCCTCCGCGCCGAGCGGGAACACCCAGCCGTAGCCCGACAGCAGCTCGCCCTCGCCGCCACGCAGCTCCAGGTGCGAGGAGATCCACTCGTCGTCGGCGCGGCCAGAGGACACGTACCCCCGGGCGGCGACCCCGTAGGCGGTGTTGCGGTGCCATTCGCGGCCCAGGATCCGGCCCAGTGGCGAACGGACGCCGTCCGCGACGACGAGCTTCCGGCAGGCGACGGTCGAGCGGCGCTCGTCGGCGTGCTCGAACACCACACCGGCGACCCGGTCGCCGTCCCGTTCCACGTCGACGGCCCGGGCGCCGTCCACCGGCTGCGCGCCGGCACCGACGGCGGCCTGCCGGATCCGGGCGTCGAGCTCGGTGCGCGGTACGGCGCTGCCGTGGTCGGGGAACCCACCGCCGGGCCAGGGCAGCTCCCACTCGCGGCCGAAACCGGCGGCACGCAGCCCGCGGTTGCGCGCCCTCGACCGCGCCCACTCCCCCAGCCCCAGGTGGTCGAGCTCGGCGATCGCCCGGGGCGTCAGCCCGTCGCCGCAAGTCTTGTCGCGCGGGAAGGTCGCGGCGTCGGCCAGCACGACGTCGTGGCCCGCGCGAGCCGCCCACGCGGCGGCAGCGGACCCTGCGGGCCCGGCACCGACCACGAGGACGTCGGTCGCGAGCGGCGCGGCAGGGACGGTCACCGGCCCAGTGTCCCCCGGCGCCGACGACGCCCCGCGGACGGCCGGCCACGACGGGCGCAGCGCCTCCTCGATGCCGCGCCGGCGTCTCGACCCGCGGGAGACGGGCGGACCTCCGGGTCCGCCGTCGGTTCACTAGCTCTTGACCTGCGCGGTGTGCGTCAGAGTCACGAGCAGCAAGCCGCCCAGCAGGTTTCCGAGCGTGGACAGACCCAGGTTCGTGGCGAGGGCGCCGTAGCCGACCGCGCCGTCCAGCCAGATCCCGAACAGCAGGTGCAGTGCGGACACCACGACGTGGTCGAACGGGCCGAGGGCCAGGAAGAAGCCGACCAGGTAGGTCACCAGGATGCGCGCCGCCACGGTGTCGACCGCGTTGAGCATGTAGGAGAGCAGCGTGATGAGCGCTCCGGCGAGGACGGCGCGCGCCAGGGTCGCGGACCAGCCCTTGCCCGCGATCTCCTCGGCCACGCGCGAGAGCGCGTGCGCCGCCCCCTCGGGCAGCGCACCGTCGACCGTCAGCAGGGCGACGAGGAGCGCCCCACCGACCAGGTTCAGCACGAGAGTGATGCCCCACAGGCGCAGCAGCCGGGCCCAGACGCGCCGACCGCGTTCCTCGATGGCGGCGGCGACGGGGTCGAAGAAGTCCTCGGTGAACAGCTCCGACCGCCCCACCACGAGAAACACCAGACCGATGGCGAACGCCAGCGCGCCGGCCAGGCTGCCGACACCCGACCCGGACGGGGGGGCCACCAGGGCCTCGACGACGCCGAGGGCGACGATGCCGAAGATGATCGTGACCCCGGCGATGAACCCGGTCGAGACCTGATCGAGCGCCGAGAGCGACAGCCTGCGTCGACCCTCGGCCGTCGCCCGCTCGTAGACCTGGTCAGGCGACGGGGCCACGCTCATCGCTCGCACCTCCTCCGGACGGTGCGGCGCCCGCGGCCTGCGGACGCCGTTCTCCCCGTTCGAGGAGGTCAGACGAGCGAGGCTACGAGGAGCACTGCGCCACCCGCCAGTCCAACCGGGACGAGCGTCCTCCGGGGCCCGCACCGCTGGGCGGGCGCCGGACGCAGGGCGGCGGGGCCGGGTGGCACTTCCTGGCCACTCCCGCGAGCTGACCGGCCGGCCGCCGGAAGTGCGTGGTCCGGGGAGTTCACCACGGGTCGGCTGGGCATGACGTGGGTCATACCGATCAGAGGAGCAGCGCGACATGCGAACCGTCACCGAGAGAACGCGCCCGGCCGGGCCACCCGCGGCGGCCGTGCGGCCACGGTCAGGAGGGATCGGCCGGTCGAGCTCGCCGGCGGCGGAGCAGGTGAGTGACGACCTGCGGCGGGGCAGCGGCAGCTTCCTGGAACAGCGACGTCGGGTGGCGGGGCTGACCTCGCTGGCCTCGGCCGCGCTGGGTGTGGTCGGTCTCTACCAGTTCGGGCTGCTGCGCCGGGTGCCGGAGCTTTCCCTGCCGTTCCTGGACGCCGACGCCGTCGACGCCTCCGGCGAGGCCTACCAGCAGCTGAAGACGCCGGATGCCGCGATCGGCCTGCTGAGCGCCGGGGCCACCCTGGCGCTGGCCGGCATGGGCGACCGCAACCGCGCCCGGACGATGCCGTGGATACCGCTGGCGCTGGCCGCGAAGACCGCGGCGGACGCCGGCGGCGGCATCTACCTGTTCATCGAGCAGGTGACCAAACACCGCAAGGTCTGCTCCTGGTGCACCGTCGCCGCGGTGGCCCAGGTCGCCACCCTCCCGCTGGCCCTGCCCGAGGCACGCGCCGCCCTCCGCCAGCTGCGGGGCCGGTCGTGAACGGGCTCGGCGGGCACCTGCACGAGGACCTCCTCGACGGCGAACCGATCCGCTGGCTCGAGAACGGCGAGGGCTCCCCCGTCATCCTCCTGCACGGCATCCCGACCTCGCCCCGGCTGTGGCGGCACGTCCTGCCGTTGATCACCGGCCGCTCGCTGGCGCTGGAGATGACCGGCTACGGCAGCTCCATCCCCGCCGGCGAGGGCCGCGATCTCGGCCTGTCCGCCCAGGCCGACCGGCTGCTGCGCTGGCTCGACATGGTCGGCGTCGAGGCGCCGGTCCTCGTCGGGCACGACCTCGGTGGTGGCGTGGCCCAGATCGCCGCGACCCGGGCGCCCGGCCGGTTCTCCGGGATCGTGCTCACCAACGCGGTCTGCTACGACTCCTGGCCCATCCCCAGCGTGAAGGCCATGGGCCGCGCCGCGCCGGTCCTGCGGTACCTGCCGGAGACCGCCCTCTACCCCTCGTTCGTCCAGCTGATCCACCGCGGTCACGACGACCGGGCACGGGCGCTGGAGTCCCTCGGCGTGCACTGGCAGCACTACGTCACCCACGGCGCCGCCCGCAGCCTCATGCGCCAGGTCAGCGCGCTGCGCGTGGAGGACACGATCGCCATCAGTGACCAGCTGCCCTCCCTCGGCCTGCCCGCCCGCGTGGTGTGGGGCGAAGCCGACCAGTTCCAGAAGGTCGAGTACGGCCGCCGTCTCGCCGCCGACCTCGGCACGACGCTGCAGCCCATCCCCGGCGGCAAGCACTTCACCCCCGAAGACCATCCGGAGGTCATCGCCGCCGCCGTCAACGAGCTGCTCTCCCCGCCGCCGGGGGACACCGCGCCGGCACCGGGGGACGCTCGTGGGCACTGACGCCTCCGCACGGTTCGCGGCCTATCCCATGGTGGAGGAGGCCGACGCCACCGGCGTCGTCGCCGCCGTCTACGCCCGGCTCCTCGAGCAGATGCCGTTCGTCCCCAGCCTGTTCAAGTCGCTGGCGCTCTGCCCGGGTTACCTGCTGCTGGCCTACGAGCAGTCCGCGCCCGTGCTGTCGCAGGACCAGTTCGGGTCGACGGCGCAGGACCTCGTCTCCTCGGTGCGGGGCGTCGTGCAGCCGCCCGCCGACGCCGACGTCCGGGCCGGGCTCGCGGAGTTCGCCGGCCCGCTGAGCCGGATGCTGCTCCTGGCCGCCGGTCTGCGGCTGGCACTGGACGGCGAGCTCGACCTGCCGTCCGCGCCGGGGGACGCTCCCGCGCCCCGTCCGGTGCAGCCGCGCAGCCCCGCCCCCTCCCCCTGGGACGCCCCGGCCCCGCGGCTGTACGGCGAGATCTGCACCGCCCTGGAGACGCCGATCGTCAACAGCATCTGGCGCACGCTGGCCGGACGGGGCCTGCTGGAACCGGCCTGGGCAGCACTGGGTCCCCAGGTACCGGCCAGCCGGCCGGCCGCCGACGACCTGCAGGCGAGGGTGTCCGAGGCCGCGCGCCGACTGCCCTGGCGGGTCGCCGCCACACCGGCCGCCCTGGAGCAGGCGGGGCTGGGCGACGCCCGCCCCGGCATGGCCGGCGTCCTGGACGCCTACCTCGCGACCCTGCCGCGGGTCCTGGTGCTGGTGGCCTCGAGCACCGACGCCGGATGACTCCGCCACCGGATCCCTGTCCCCGGCCCGCCGTACCGTCCTCGTGCCATCGACCTCCCTGGACACGGCCGTCGACCACGTCATGAGCGGGTTCAGCCAGCTGGCCGTGCACCCCGACGTGCCCGCAGGGATCCGGGCCCTGCGCGCGTCGGGACGGCGCCTGGTCACCCTGACCAACGGCTCCACCTCGGTGTCGGAGGCGCTGCTCACCGGCGCCGGCATCCGCGATCAGTTCGAGGCGCTGCTGTCGGTGGAGGACGCCGGCGCCTGGAAGCCGGCCCGCGGCGCCTACGAGTACGCCGCCCGGACCTGCGGCACCGACCCGGCCGCGATGCTGCTGGTGGCCGTCCATCCGTGGGACGTCGACGGCGCCGCCCGAGCCGGGCTGAGCACCGCGTGGATCGACCGTGCCGGAACGCCGTACCCGGAGTCCTTCACCCCGCCGTCGCTGCGCGCCACCGGCCTGACCGACCTCGCCGCCCAGCTGGGCTGACCACGATCAGGTACTGACCTCCACCTCCACCTCCACGCCGTCCCCGTCGAACGAGCGGTGGCCGGCCGCCGGGAGAGCCTCCAGCAGGGGCTCCCGGTAGCACCACGCCACGTCGTCGTACCGCCGGCCGTCGACGGTCACGTGCTCGTAGCTCGCCACCCCCTTGTACGGGCAGACCGAGGTGGTGTCGCTCTGCTCCAGCACGCCGTCGTGCACGTCGGCCTCCGGGACGTACCAGCGCACCGGCAGGCCGGTCTCGAAGACCCCCACCGGTGTGCGGGTGTCGGCGACCACCTGCCCGCCGACGCGGACGACGACGTGGCGGGAGGAGCGCCGGGCGTCGACGCGGTGGAACGGGTCGCGCGGATGACCGAGCAGCTCCTCCTCCTCGACGTACCAGGCATCCAGCCGTTCCAGGTAGAAGGAGACGAACCCGGCCAGCGCCGGACATCCGGGCACCGGGTCGGGGTAGGACCAGGCGGCGTCCTCCACCCGGTGGCCGCCCACCTCCAGGTGCCAGTAGCGGGCCTCCCCCTTGAACGGGCAGGTCGTGCGGGTGGCGCTCGGGTGCAGCAGACCGGAGGCCACGTCCGCCTCGGGGAGGTACCAGCGCGGGAGCAGCCCGGTCTCGTGCAGCAGCAGGGCGCCGGTGGTGTCCACGACGGTGCGCCCGCCGAGTACGCCACGGATGCGCTCCTGGACCGGATGCAGGTAGAGCGCGTGCTCCGGAGCCACCGACCAGAGGTCGGCATTGAGCTGCCCGGTCGAGGGCCGGGCGAGGGGACCGGTGCCGAGAGTCAGCGACATGACCCGACCGTAGGCCCCCGACTCCACCGATACCTCCCTCCTGGCGCGTACCGCCGGACCAGCGGACTACCTGGACCTCTCAGCGGGGCCGGCCTCGAGGCGGCCGGAGGCCGCCGCCGTCCCGCGGCGCCGGTAACGGTGGACGGCGGTCGCACCCCCGGCGGTCAGTGCGACCAGGACCAGGACTGCTACGACGAACGGCCACGACCCCGGTGACGTCCCGTACGCGCCGAGAGCCACGTAGGCCACGGTGCCCGGGATGATGCCGAGCGCGGTGCCGATCAGGTAGTCCCGGAGGCCGACGGTGGTCAGTCCAGCCGCGTAGTTGATGGCGGTGAAGGGCAGCACGGGCACCAGCCGCACGCCGAGCACCGCCAGCAGTCCACGACGGCGGAACAGCGCATCGACGCGCGCCGTCCGCCCGCGGGTGATCCGTTCGACGGCGTCCCGGCCCAGCGCCCGTCCCAGGAGGAAGGCGGCGAGGGCGCCCGCCAGCGCGGCAAGGAGGACGAGGGCGACTCCCGCGACGAGTCCGAACAGCAGGCCGGCCGCCACGCTGAGCACGTTCTTCGGCAGCGGCGCGAGGGTCGCTACCGCGTACAGCAGGACGAACAGCGCGGGAGCCACGGGTCCCACGGCGGCGACGCCCGCGCGCAGCTGCTGCTCATCGGGGAGCCCGACGAGGAGCGCCACCACCGCCGCCAGCGCCACGACGAGAACGAGGACGGTCAGCCGGACCCACACCGACTGGGTGCTGCCGCCGGCCCCGGCCTGCTGAACGGAGCTGCCGCCGTCGGCGGATCGGGGTGGGCGTGTCCCGGCCCGCGACACGGGGGTCACGGCGCCTCGTAGAGCTCGATCTCCGCGGCACCGGTGTTCCCGCCACTCGTCGCCTCCGCGTCGATCCTGAGCACCTGGCCGGTGAAGTCGGCCTCGTTGACCACGGCCGTCGTGCCGGCGTCGAACGGGCCGTAGGTCTCGCCGCCGTCGACGGTCACGGTGAAGGTCTCGATCACCGCCGTGCCGTCGCTCATCGACCGGCTGCGCAGCGCCACCCCCACCACGTCGACCGGGCGGCCCAGGTCGAGAGTGATCGACGCGTCGTCGCCGTCACCCGCACTGGACCACTCCGAGCCGAGGTTCCCGTCCACGGCGCCGGCGGCGGCGAACGCGTCCGAGAACTCAGAACTGACGTCGACGACCTCGGCACCGAGAGCCGCGTTCGCACCGGGAGCCGTGGGGCCGTCCGCGGGAGGTGTCCGGAAGCTCATCAGCTCGCTGCGGTAGAGGTTGCCGTCGGCGCCGGACCCCTGCACCCGGTAGAAGTACTCGGTGTCGGGCTCCAACCCGCGCATGACCGCCTGGTGCTCGGCGTGGGCGCCACCGCCCATGTCGGCGTCCGTGGCGATCCCGTCCCCGAGGGACTCGTCGCGCCCGAAGACCACCGCGCAGGCCATGTCGATGTCGGTCGAGACCCGCAGCGTCGCCGACGTACCCGACGCATCGGGCTCCACGACCGGCGTCTCGACGAAGACCTCCTCCGCGGGGAGTACCTCTCGGCCGGCGGACGTGGGAGCCGCGGGATCGGCACAGGCGGCCAGGACGACGACGGCGACGGGCAGCAGCAGGAGCCGACGGAGGAGGGGGGTCACAGCCGACCCAACGGCGCTGGCGGGGACGGCGTTCCGACGCGCCGGGACCAGGGAGGACGCGGACCGCGGGGAGGTGCCCTCAGCGCCCCCGGACCGGGGCGGAGGTCAGGCCTGGGGGCTCCGCTCGTCCCCGTCGCGGCGCGGCGCCTCGATCGCCCGCGGGGCGCGCCGGAGCGTGTCGAGCAGCTCCTGACCGGGCTCCGGCCGGGCGTCCAGCCCGGAGAGGTCGTCGGGAACGGTGACGCGGGGCTCCTGGTCCTCCGGATCGAAGCTGCGCGGCAGCTTCTTGAGGTGGCCGCTCATCGACTTCACCAGCAGGGCGACGGCGATGAGGAGCACCACGATCAGCAGCAGGCCCAGCGGTCCGGCCTTGCCGACGTCCTCCGGCAGCTGCTCCTGCTGGGTGGCGGCCAGGACGTAGGTCGTGGCGACGGACGCGGTCATCGGACGGTCACCTCGCTGCGGATGCCGGCGAACAGGTCGTCCTCCGGGGTGGTGGTGTCGACCAGGGAGCGGGCGAGCTCGTAGTCCTCGGTGGGCCACACCTGCTGCTGGGTGTCCACCGGGCAGGCGAACCACCGGCCGAGCGGGTCGATCTGGGTGGCGTGCGCGATCAGCGCGGCGTCACGCACCGCGAAGTACTCCCCGCACGGGACGCGGGTGGTGACCCGGTGCGAGATGTCGTGGGCCGGGTCCCACTTCTGCAGCCACTCGGCGTACGGCGACTCCGCACCGGTCGCGAGGATCGCCTCGTGCAGCGCCTTGGTGCGAGGCAGCGTGAAGCTCATGTGGTAGTAGAGCTTGCTCGGCTGCCAGGGCTCACCCAGCTCCGGGTACCGGTCCGGATCGCCGGCCGCCTCGAAGGCGTGCACCGAGATCTCGTGGGTCTTGATGTGGTCCGGGTGCGGGTACCCGCCGCGCTCGTCGTAGGTGGTGATCACCTGGGGCTTGAACCGGCGGATCAGCGCGACCAGCGGCGCCGCGGCCTCCTCGACCGGCAGCAGCGCGAAGCAGCCCTCGGGTAGCGGCGGCAGCGGGTCCCCCTCGGGCAGCCCGGAGTCGACGAAGCCGAGGAACTCCTGCTCGACGCCGAGGATCTCCCGGGCCCGCGCCATCTCCTCGACGCGGATCTGCGGCAACCGTTCCCACACCTCGGGACGGTCCATCGCCGGGTTCAGCACCGAGCCGCGCTCGCCACCGGTGGCGGTGGCCACCATCACGCGGACGCCTTCGGCGACGTACTTCGCCATCGTGGCGGCGCCCTTGCTCGACTCGTCGTCCGGATGAGCGTGCACGGCGAGCAGGCGCAGCTGGTCGGGGTGGGTCACCCGAACAGTGTCCCTCGCCGGGACGGGGAGACGACGGATGCCCGGCCAGGTGTGGCCCACACCTCGTCGGAGGACCACCCGGACGGGCGTCTGGTGGCGTTGGTCACTCGGTCGGTACGCTCGGGTTCCGCTTTCCGCGGAGGTCGTCGCATCACTGCATCGGACCGATCCGCGGTGTTAGCTTGGCCGGATGACCAGCGGCCACCCGCCCGGGTGGCCTCCCCGAGTTCCAGGAGTTCTTCCACGTGTCCACCCCCACTGACGAGCACGACGGCATCTGGCTGACCCAGGACGCCTACGACCGGCTGAAGGCCGAGCTCGACCAGCTGGTGGCGAACCGCCCGGCCATGTCCGCCGAGATCAACGCCCGCCGCGAGGAGGGTGACCTCAAGGAGAACGGTGGCTACCACGCCGCCAAGGAGGAACAGGGCAAGCAGGAGGGGCGGATCCGCCAGCTCACCGACCTGCTGCGCAAGGCCCGCGTGGGCGAGCCGCCCACCACGGCCACGGACGCCGCCCTCGGCACGGTCATCACGATCAAGTTCGCCGGGGACGACGACACCGAGAAGTTCCTGCTGGGTTCCCGCGAGATCGCCGGCACCACCGAGCTGACCGTCTACTCCCCCGAGTCGGCCCTCGGCTCGGCGATCATGGGCGCCGCGCCGGGCACCTCGGTGACCTACCAGGCCCCGAACGGCCGGGACATCACCGTCGAGGTCGTCGCGGTCGAGCCGTTCGTCCCCTGACCGTTCGGTGACCGCACCGCGCGCCCGCTCCCGGCGGGCGGAGAACACCGGCTTCCCGTGCGTGCACTGCGCTGCACCGGTGCCGGCGAGCACCGACGGGCACTACCGCAACCACTGCCCGTACTGCCTGTGGTCGCTGCACGTCGATGAGCTCCCCGGCGACCGCGCCAGCGAGTGCCGCCGGCCCATGGAGCCGGTCGGGCTGGTGGAGAAGTCGGGCAAGGGCTGGCAGGTGGTCCACCGCTGCACGGCGTGCGGCCACCGCCAGCCCAATCGGCTGGTGCGTGACGGAGACGCGCCGGACGACCTCGACCTGGTGCTCTCGCTGCCCTGGTTGTAGAGCAGTTCTGTCGTGAGGAGTGGGGGCCCGGAGGGTCCCCACGATCGAGCGACGCAGCGGCTCAGCGGCGCGGGGGGACGGCACTTGGCCGCGGTGCGGTCCGGAGGATCGCAGTCAGCAGAGCCCCCGGCGGCGGAGCAGCGGTGCGGGGTCGGCGTCCCGGCCGCGGACGGCGCGGAAGGCCTCCAGCGGGTCCACCGAGCCGCCGACGGCGAGCAGCCGCTGCCGGAAGGCGTCCCCGTTCTCCCGCCGCAGGCCCCCGTTGTCCTTGAACCACTCCACGGTGTCGGCGTCGAGCACCTCCGACCAGATGTAGGAGTAGTACCCGGCCGAGTAGCCGCCCGCGAAGACGTGCTGGAAGTAGGTCGTCCGGTACCGGGGCGGCACGAGCTCGGATGCCACACCGGCGGCCTCGAGGGCGGCCCGCTCGAACGCCACCGGATCGCCCACCTCGGTCTCCGGCGCAAGCCGGTGCCAGGCCTGGTCGAGCAGGGTGGCGGCCAGGTACTCCAGCGTGCCGAACCCCTCCCCCCACAGCTGGGCGGCGTCGATGGCCTCGACCACCGACGACGGCAGCGGCTCACCGGTGTCCACGTGCCGGGCGTAGTGGGCGAGGACCTCCGGCCAGAGCGCCCACATCTCGTTGACCTGGCTCGGGAACTCGACGAAGTCACGGGGCACCGCGGTGCCGGCGAAGCGCGGGTAGGTGACGGCGGAGCTCAGGCCGTGCAGCGCGTGACCGAACTCGTGGAAGAGCGTGTTCACCTCGTCGAGGGTGAGCAGCGTCGGCCGCCCCTCCGGTGCCCGCGAGATGTTCAGGTTGTTGACCACGACCGGCCGGGTGCCCAGCAACCCCGACTGCCGGACGAACGAGCTCATCCACGCCCCGCCGCGCTTGCCTTCCCGGGCGAAGAAGTCGCCCAGGTACAGCCCTACCTCCTTACCGGCGGCGTCGCTGACCTCCCAGACCCGGACGTCGGGGTGGTAGCCGGCGAGGTCGGCCCGCGGGGTGAACCGGAAGCCGTAGAGCAGCTCGGCGGCGTGGAAGACACCGTCGACGAGCACGCGGTCGAGCTCGAAGTACGGCCGCAGCGCCGTCGTGTCGACGGCGTAGCGCTCGGCCCGCACCCGCTCGCTGTAGAACGCCCAGTCCCAGGCGGCCAGCTCCACGCCGTCCCGCACGGCGATCCCGCGCAGCACCGCCGCCTCCGCCTCGGCGTTGGCCACCGACGCCGGGACCATGGAGCCGAGCATCCGGTCGACGGCCTCGGTCGTCGCGGCGGTCTGGTCGGCCAGGACCAGATCGGCGTGGGCCCGGAAGCCGAGCAGCCGGGCCCGCTCCGCGCGTACCCGGGCGATCCGCTCGGCCACCGGGCCGTTGTCGTGCTCACCGGCGGAGGCGCGGCTGGTCGATGCCTCGAACACCCGCCGGCGCAGCTCGCGGTCGCGCAGCTTGGCCAGCACCGGCTGGCCGGTGGGCAGCACCAGGGTGAGCAGGTACCCGCCCAGATCGCGGTCGGCGGCGGCGCGAGCGGCGGCGGCGACCTCCTCCTCGCCGAGCCCGTCCAGCTCCGCGACCTCGGTGACGTGCACCGCCGCCGCCTCGGTGGCCAGCTGCAGGTTCTGGCCGAAGGTCGTGGAGAGCTGCGACAGCTCCTGGTTGAGCTCGCTGAGCCGGGCCCGGCCGGTCTCGTCGAGCCGGGCACCGGCGAGCACGAAGTCGAGGTGGTACCGCTCGACCAGGCGGAGGGACTCGGCGTCCAGGCCGGCGTCGTGCCGGGTGCTGTGGACGGCGTCGATCCGGGCGAACAGCGCAGGGTCCAGCCGCAGGGCGTCGTCGTGGGCGGCCGCCAGCGGGGCGATCTCCCGCTCGATCTCCCGCAGCCGCGGGGTGGCGACCGACGACGAGAGGTTGCCGAACACCGACCACGCCCGGTCGAGGAGCGCACCCGAGCGCTCCAGCGCGACGACCGTGTTCCCGAAGCCGGGCTCCTCGGCCGACCCGGCGATCGCCGCGACCTCCCGCCGCTGCTCCGCCATCCCGGCCAGCAGCGCCTCGCGGCAGTGCTCCAGGTCGATGTCGGCGAACGGCGGCAGCCGGAACGGTAGTTCCGACGGCGCGGCGAGAGGGTTGGCGGGCGACAGGGCGGGGGATTCGACGGCACTCATCGCCGTCATTACATCGCGATCCGCCGGATCGCACCCGCGGGCCATGACATCGCGATCCTCCGGATCGCACCGCGGCCAGGAGCCGTCCCCCTCCGTCGCTGAGCCCATCCGTCGACACGTCGGGGACCCTCCGGGCCCCACTCCGTGCCGACCAGACGGCCGCGAAGAAGCTGGAGCGTTCAGCGGGTGGCGACGCCCTGGTAGGTCCGCACCGACAGCGGGACGAAAACCGCCAGGAACACCACCACCCACAGGAACACGTAGAGCACCGGGTTCTGCAGCGCCCAGCTGTCCCCCGACGTCGTCACCCCCGGGGCGATGTTGCCGAACAGCTCCCGCGCCCCCTGGACCACAGCGGACACCGGGTTCCACTCCGCGAACGTCTTGAGGACCGAGGGGAAGCCTTCGATGGGGACGAACGTGTTGGCGATGAAGGTGATCGGGAAGATCACGATGAAGCTGGCGTTGTTGACCACCTCGGGGGTGCGCACCAGCAGCCCGACGAACGCCATCACCCAGGACATCGCGTAGGCGAAGGCCAGGAGGAGCAGCACGCCGAGGATGGCCTCGCCGATCGAGGTGTTGATCCGCCAGCCGACCAGCAGGCCCGTCACCATCATGACGGCGATGGTGATGACGTTGAGGGCGAGGTCGGCCAGGGTGCGGCCGACGAGCACCGCCGACCGCGCCATCGGCAGTGACCGGAACCGGTCGATCAGCCCCTTCTGCAGGTCCTCGGCGAGGCTCGCGCCGGTGATGGTGCTGCCGAACACCACCGTCTGGGCGAAGATCCCGGGCAGCAGGAACTCCGCGTAGCTGATCCCCTCCGGCAGCGGGATCGCGCTGCCGAAGATGTAGCGGAACAGCAGCACGAACATGATCGGTGACAACGTCGCGAACACGATCAGGTCCGGGACCCGCTTGACCTTGATCAGGTTGCGCCGGGTGATGGTCAGGCTGTCGGAGACGGTGTCGGTCAGGGCGCTCATCGTGCCGCTCCAGCGGAGGCGCTCGACGGGGCGGCCTCGGTGTCGTCGACGGGCGGGGTCTCGTCCTCCGCGGCGTGGCCGGTGAGGGTGAGGAAGACGTCGTCCAGGTCGGGGCGGCGCAGCCCGACGTCCAGCACGGTGACCGTGGCGCCCTCCAGCCGGCGCAGCGCCTCGGCCAGCACCGGCGGACCGCCGGTGACCGGCACGGTGACCCGGCGGGTCTGCTCGTCGCGGTGCACCGGCCCCGCGGCGAGCGGGGCCAGGGCGTCGGCGACGACGACGGCGTCCTCCACCGACCCGAGGGTGAACTCCAGCCGCTGGCCGCCGACCTGCGCCTTCAGCTCGTCGCCGGTGCCGCGGGCGATGACCTTCCCGCGGTCGATCACCACCATCCGGTCGGCCAGCCGGTCGGCCTCCTCCAGGTACTGGGTGGTGAGCAGGATCGTCGTCCCCCCGTCGGCGAGATCGGCGATGAACTCCCACATGGCCAGCCGGCTGCGCGGGTCCAGCCCGGTCGTCGGCTCGTCCAGGAACAGCACCCGCGGGCGGTTGATCAGCGAGGCCGCGATGTCCAGCCGGCGGCGCATGCCCCCGGAGTAGGTCTTGGCCGGCCGGTTCGCCGCCTCGACGAGGTCGAACCGCTCCAGCAGCTCGCCGGCCCGCCGGCGCGCCTCCGCCTTGGGCAGGTGGTAGAGCCGGCCCACCATCTCCAGGTTCTCGAAGCCGGTCAGGTACTCGTCGACCGCGGCGTACTGCCCGGTGAGCCCGATGGCCGCACGCACCTGATCGGCGTCGCGGGTCACGTCGAGGCCCACCACCTCCGCCCGCCCCTCGTCGGCCACCAGCAGGGTGGTGAGGATGCGCACCACCGTCGTCTTCCCCGCGCCGTTCGGACCGAGCAGCCCGAGCACCGACCCCTCGGCCACGGTCAGGTCCACTCCGTCGAGTGCGGTGGTGGCGCCGTAGCGCTTGACCAGCCCCTCGACGACGATCGCGTCGGTCATGCTGCGGACGGTAGGCGGTCCCACCGACAGTTCCCGGACGTCTTCCCCGATGGCGTGCGCACGTGAGCTCCTCGATCCCCGCCCCGCCCGGTGCGAGGTCAGGAGCTAGGACCCGGACCGGTCCCGGGACTCATCGGTCACTCGGGCGTGACGGCGTAGCCGCCGCGGCGGAGTGCGGCGATGACCTCCCCCGCGTGCACCGGGCCCCGGGTCTCCAGCACGACGAAGACCTCGACGTCGCCGACGCCCAGCCGGGTCGTCGTCCGCTGGTGCTCGACCTCCAGCACGTTGGCGCCGACGGCGGCCAGCTCCGCCAGGACGGCGGCCAGCGAGCCGGGGCGGTCGGGGACCTGCAACCGCAGCGACAGGTACCGGCCCGCTGCGGCCATGCCGTGCTGGACGACCTTGAGCAGCAGCACCGGGTCGATGTTGCCGCCGGAGAGGACCGCGACCACCGGCGGCGCGAAGGCGGTCGGGTCGGCCAGGACCGCCGCGACCGCCGCCACCCCGGCCGGCTCCACGACCAGCTTGGCGCGCTCCAGGCAGAACAGCAGCGCCCGGGAGAGCTCCTCCTCGCTGACCGTGCGCACCTCGTCGACCAGCCCCTGCACGTGGGCGAACGTGAGGTCGGTGGGACGCGGGACGGCGATCCCGTCGGCCATCGTGGACATGGACTCCAGCGCCACCGGCCGGCCCGCGGCCAGCGACCCGGGGAACGCGGCCGCCTCCGCGGCCTGCACCGCCACCACCCGCACGTCGGGACGGCGCTGCTTCACCGCGGCCGCGATACCGGACACCAGGCCCCCACCCCCGGCGCACACCAGCACGGTCGCCACCTCGGGGCACTGCTCCAGCACCTCGAGCCCCACCGTGCCCTGCCCGGCGATGACGTCGGGGTGGTCGAACGGGTGGATGAACACCGCACCGGTCCGCTCTGCGTGCTCCGCCGCGGCCAGCAGCGGCTCGGCCAGCGACTGGCCGAACATCTCGATCCGCGCCCCGTAGGCCTCGGTGGCGGCCATCTTGGGCAGCGGCGCGCTCTCCGGCATGTAGACCGTCGCCCGGGTGCCCAGCAGGCGCGCGGCCAGGGCCACGCCCTGGGCGTGGTTGCCGGCGCTGGCGGCCACCACACCCCGCGCGCGCTCGGCGTCGGTCAGCCGGGCGATGCGGGTGTAGGCGCCGCGGATCTTGAAGGAACCGGTGCGCTGCAGGTTCTCGCACTTGAGCCAGACCGGGCCACCGACCCGGTCGGCCAGGCCCCGCGAGTGCTCCAGCGGGGTGCGGCGGACGACGCCCTCGATCAGCTCCGCCGCCGCCTCGACGTCGGCGCCCGAGACGAGCGGCGGCCCACCGGATCCGGTCACGCAGGGATCCTCGCAGGCGGCGGCACGGACGCCGCACCGGACGCGCCCTCCTCGTCGTACCGTGGCGGGGGTGACGGACACCACGGGTGCCACCACCGCACCGGCAAGCCCCTCCCCCGCAGCCACCACCCTCGGCGAGCTCCGCGCCACCGGCGCCACCTTCCGGCCGGTCAAGGCCGAGCTCCGCGCCAACCTGCTCACCCGCCTCGCCGCCGGCGAGGCCACCCTGCCCGGCATGGTCGGCTTCGAGGACACCGTCCTGCCCGAGGTCGAGCGCGCACTGATCGCCGGCCACGACCTGGTGCTCCTCGGCGAGCGCGGGCAGGGCAAGACCCGGCTGATCCGCACCCTCGTCGGCCTGCTCGACGAGTGGACGCCGGTGCTCACCGGCAGCGAGCTCAACGAGCACCCGCTGGCGCCGATCAGCGTCTGGGCGCACCGGCAGATCGCCGAGCACGGCGACGCCACCCCGGTCGGCTGGCTGCACCGCAGCGACCGGTTCGGCGAGAAGCTGGCGACACCGGACACGAGCGTGGGCGACCTGATCGGCGACGTCGACCCGATCAAGGTGGCCGAGGGCCGCACGCTGGGCGACCCGGAGACGGTCCACTACGGCCTGGTGCCGCGCACCAACCGCGGCATCTTCAGCATCAACGAGCTGCCCGACCTGGCCGAGCGGATCCAGGTGGCGCTGCTCAACGTGCTGGAGGAGCGCGACATCCAGATCCGCGGGTACCGGGTGCGGCTGCCGCTGGACCTGCTGCTGGTGGCCAGCGCGAACCCGGAGGACTACACCAACCGCGGGCGGATCATCACCCCGCTCAAGGACCGGTTCGGCGCCGAGGTCCGCACGCACTACCCGATCGAGCTCGCCGACGAGATCCGGCTGCTGCAGCAGGAGGCGGCGCTGAGCTGGCCGACCGCGTTCGGCGCCGACCACCTGGCGCGACCCGTCGTCCCCCAGCACCTGGTCGAGATCGTCGCCCGCTTCACCCGGCTGGTCCGCGAGTCCAGCCACGTCGACACCCGCTCCGGCGTCAGCGCCCGGTTCGCCATCGCCGGGCTGGAGACCGTCGCCGCCTCCGCCGTCCGCCGCGCCGCCGTCGCCGGCGAGACCCGGCCGGTGGCCCGGGTCGTCGACCTGCCGAGCATCGTCCCGGCCAGCCGCGGCAAGGTCGAGTTCGCCGACTCCGGCTCCGACCCGGACGACGACCGCGAGCTCGAGGTGCTCGAGCACCTGCTCCGCCAGGCCACCGCGCAGACCTTCCGCGCCCGGTGCGCGGGGCTGGACCTCAGCGGCCTGCAGGAGCACTTCACCGGCGGGGAGACCGTCGAGTCCGGCGACCTGGTGCCCGCCCCGGCGCTGCTCGGCCAGCTGGGCACGATCCCCAAGCTCGCCGAGCTGCTCGGCCGGCTGGGCGTGCCCGAGGGCGACCAGTCGGCCGAGCAGGCGGCGGCCGCGGTGGAGTTCGCCCTGGAAGGCCTCTACCTCACCCGGCGGCTGGCCAAGGACACCGACGGCGGCCGCACCGTCTACGGGGCCTGAGGTGAGCGGACGCCGTCCGCGCGGCTACCGGTACGGCGCCTGGCGGGGTGGCCCGGACCCGCTGGCGCCGCCGTACGACCTGGGCAACGCCGTCGACGAGATCGGCGACTCGGTGCTCGGCGGCAACGGCGTGCGCGAGGCGCTGCGCGAGCTGCTCCGCCGCGGCACGGAGGGCCGGCGCGGCCTGGACGAGCTGCGCCGGTCGGTCCGTGACCGGCTGCGCAGCGCCCGCACCGCGGGCCGGATGGACGGCACGCTGCAGGAGGTGCGGGAGCTGCTCGACCGGGCTCTCGCAGCGGAGCGGCGCGAGCTCTTCCCCGACCCGGACGACGCCGCCCGGTTGGCCGAGGCCGAGCTCGACGCGCTGCCCGAGGACACCTCCGGGGCGGTGCGCGCGCTCAAGGACTGGTCGTGGCGCTCGGCCGAGGGCCGGCAGGCCTACGAGCAGATCCAGGACCTGCTGCGCCGGGAGGTGCTCGACAGCTCGTTCGCCTCCATGAAGCAGGCGCTGCAGCACGCCACCGAGGGCGATCTGCAGGCGGTCAAGGACATGGTGGCCGACCTGTCCCGCCTCGTGGACGCGCACAACCGCGGCGAGGACACCGACCAGCAGTTCGCCGACTTCATGGCGGACCACGGGCAGTTCTTCCCGGACGACCCGCAGTCGGTCGAGGAGCTCATCGACTCGCTGGCCCGGCGGGCGGCCGCGCAGGAACGGATGATTGCCGGCCTCTCCCCCGAGCAGCGGGCCGAACTCGCCGACCTCATGGCCCAGACGATGGAGGACATGGGGCTGGCCAGCGAGATGGCCCACCTCTCCGACGCGCTGCGGCAGGCCCGCCCCGATCTGCCGTGGGGGCAGCGCGGCCAGGTGCCCGACGGCGAGCAGTCGCTGGGGATGGGCGACGCCACGCGCGCCGTCGCGGAGCTGGCCGACCTGGAGGCGCTGTCCAACCAGCTCTCGCAGGGCTACGCCGGTGCCTCCCTGGCCGACGTCGACGAGGAGCTGCTCGAGCGGGCGCTGGGCCGCTCGGCCGCCGACGACCTCGCGGCCCTGCGGCAGCTGGAGCGCGAGCTGGAGCGCCAGGGCTATCTCAACCGGTCCGGCGGCACCCTGGAGCTCTCCCCCAAGGCGGTGCGCCGGCTGGGCGCCACGGCACTGCGCCGCGTCTTCGCGAAGCTCGACGCCACCGGCCGCGGGGAGCACGACGTCGCCGACGCCGGTGCCGCGGGTGAGCTCACCGGCAGCTCGCGCGAGTGGCGGTTCGGTGACGAGCAGCCGCTGGACGTCGTCCGCACGGTGAAGAACGCCGTCCTGCGGACGGCGGGCACGCGGCGCCTTCCTACCCACCCCACCGCCCCGGACCAGGACCGCCGGGTGCGGATCGCCGTCGAGGACTTCGAGGTGGTGGAGACGGAGCGGCGCACCGGCGCCGCCGTCGCCCTGCTGGTCGACCTCTCCTACTCGATGGCGCTGCGCGGCACGTGGGGCGCGGCGAAGTCGACGGCGATGGCGCTGCACTCGCTGGTGACCACGCGGTTCCCGCAGGACGCGATCGAGATCATCGGTTTCTCCTCCACCGCGCAGGTGCTCCGCCCGGAGACCCTCGCCGAGCTGTCGGTGGACACGCTGCAAGGCACCAACCTGCAGCACGGGCTGATGCTCGCCCGGCGCTTCCTGGCCCGGCACCGGGACGCCGAGCCGGTGGTCCTGGTGGTCACCGACGGCGAACCCACCGCCCACCTCGAGGACGACGGCACGCCGTTCTTCTGCTGGCCGCCCATGCCGGAGACGATCGCCCGCACGGTGGCCGAGGTCGAGCGCGTCGCCCGCTCCGGCGCCACGGTGAACGTGTTCGCGCTCGACCCCGACCCGGGGCTGATCCACTTCGTGCACGACCTCACCCAGCGGGCCGGCGGCCGGGTCTTCCAGCCCGACACCGAGCGGCTCGGCGAGTACGTCGTCGCGGACTACCTGCGCACCCGCCGCGGCCGCCGCGCCCGCTGAGCGAGGTCCTCGCCGGGCCGCCCCCGCCCCCGCCCCCGCCCAGGCATAGGAGGCAATGCCTACGGTTTCGGCCACGCGGACGTAGGCATTGCCTCCTATGCCCGATCCGCCGGCAGCGGGTGCGAGCCGCTCGAGCTGATCCCGGGGATCATGCCGGCCCGGAAGGCGTTGACGAACAGCCGGAAGTCGTCCTGCGTCCGGCGCGCGTAGGAGTGCGCGAAGTCGACCAGGTCGGCGACGAACTCCTGCCGCCGGTCGCCGACCATCTCGGAGATCGCGTCCTCGGTCTGGAACGGCACCAGCGTGTGGTCGCTGTCGGCGTCCCCGACGCAGTGCAGCTTCGCGGTGGCCCGCCCCAGCTGGACCATGACCGGGGCGATGTCCTCCGGCTCGGTGAGGTCCTCCCAGTCCAGGTCCAGCTCGTAGGGCGACAGCTCGGCGACGACGAAGCCACGGCCGTCGATCTCGGTGTAGCCGAGGAACTGCGAGGTGTTGGCCTGCAGCGCCCGCTGGCTGAGCGCCGTCCGGTGCCCCTCGTTCTCGAAGTAGGCCCGGATCTCGGGGTCGGTCACCACCCGGCTGGGTGCGGGCACGTTGCCCTGCTTCAGCGACAGGACGACGTCGTTCTCCAGCGCCTGGTCGTACCCCTCGAGCAGCACGTTGTAGGCCGGCAGCCCGGCGCTGCCGATGCCGAAGCCACCGGTGCCGATGACGTCCTTCACGTCGTAGGTGACCTCCCGGCGGCGCTGCCCCTTGGGCACCGTCTCGCGGTACCGCTCCAGGGCGGCCAGCACCCGCTCCCGCTCGTCGCCCTCCAGCCGCCGGTTGCGCGGGCGGTCGGCGAACCGCCGGTGGTAGCCCTCGATCACCGTGATGCGCTCCAGCAGCCCGAGACGGGTGCGGGTGGTGGTCTCGTGGATCACCTCGCGCACCGCCCCCTCGGTGTTGTCGGCCAGCAGCGCGAACGAGCGGTCCTCGTCCGACCGCCGGAACGCATCGACCTGGTCGAGGTAGGCGTGCAGGTAGCCGCTGAGCAGCTCACCGATGACGTCGTCGCCGAACGCCTTGCGCCACGACAGCAGCGCGAAGCTGGCGGCGAACCGGCGCAGGTCCCAGCTGACGTGGCCCAGGTAGGCCTCGTCGAAGTCGTTGACGTCGAAGACGATCCGGCCCGCGCTGTCCATGTACGTGCCGAAGTTCTCCGCGTGCAGGTCACCCTGGATCCACACACGCGACGTCCGCTCGTCGCACCAGGGGTCCTCGGACGTCGCCATGTCCGCGTAGAACAGGGGCGCGCTGCCCCGGTAGAAGGCGAACGGATCGGCCGCCATCTTCCGGAACTTGGTGCGGAAGGCATCGGCATCGGCCTCCATGAGGTCGCCGAACGCGTCGACGAGGACGTCGACGATCTGCCGCGTGCGGTCGTCGTCGGATGTGGGACGGGTCACACCAGCGAGGGAGGAGGCCACAGGTTGCACCGTAGGCGGCCGATAACGTCAGCGGTGCCACGACAGCGCCGAAGGGGGACGGGAGGGACCATGACGCGTACCGACACGGCCCGATGGCTCGCCACCGGCGCCGCCTACGGCGGCGGCGGGGTCGGGATCGCCGGCGCTGCCCTGGTCGCCCTCCTCCGCGAGGAGGCCCGCGCCGCCCGCCGCAAGGTCGAGGCCCGCTCCCACAAGAACGACCCGCCCTCGGGCGACGGCGTCTACGGGCGCGGCCGCGGCGAGCCGATCGTCCTCGCGGTGCTCGGCGACTCCAGCGCGGTGGGCCTGGGAGCGCACCGCGCCGCCGACACCCCGGGGGTCCTGGTCGCCGCCGGGCTGGCCGAGCTCGCCGAGCGCCCCGTCCGGCTGGTGCGGCTGGCCAAGTCCGGTGCCCGCGCCGCCGACCTCGAGGTGCAGGTCGACCGCGCGCTTTCCGAGGAGCCCGCGGTCGCGGTCATCATGATCGGCGCCAACGACGTCACCGCCCGGACCCCGACGCCGGTCTCCGTCGGTCACCTCACCGACGCGGTGCGCCGGCTGACCGCGGCCGGTTGCGAGGTCGTCGTCGGCACCTGCCCCGATCTCGGGACCATCCGGCCCATCGCGCAGCCGCTGCGCACGCTGGCTCGCCGGTGGAGCCGCCAGATGGCCGCCGCGCAGACGATCGCCGCCGTCGAGGCGGGCGGGCGCACGGTCTCCCTCGGCTCCCTGCTCGGCCCGGCGTTCGCATCGGACTCCAGCATGTTCAGCGTCGACGAGTTCCACCCGAGCGCCGCGGGCTACGCGGCGGCGGCGGCGGCGCTGCTGCCCTCGGTCGCCGACGCGGTCGGCGTGTGGCCGGCCCGCGCGGACCGTGGGCTGCGGGGACTCCGCCGCGAGACCGTGCGTCCCGTGGCCCGCGCCGCGGCGCGTGCGGCCAACCGCCCCGGCACCGAGGTGCAGGCGGCAGAGGTCGGCGGCTCCGGCACCGGCCCGTGGGGTCCCTGGGCGCTGCTGCGCCGGCGCCGGCCGACGCAGATGCCGACACCGGAGCAGGCCGAGCACGCCGGGTCGGCAGCGGGGGCTCCGGTCGGCGGCTGAACGGCGTGACGCGCACCACACCGGTGCGCGAGGGGGCCGGGGCGGATCCGTCGCCGGGCAGCCGGGGTACGTTCCAAAGTGACCTACGTCCGGCGAACCGCGTCGGACCCACCTCATCGTGGAGGACCCATGCCCGAAGCCGTCATCGTCGCGACCGCGCGCTCCCCCATCGGCCGCGCCTTCAAGGGGTCGCTCAAGGACATGCGCCCCGACGACCTGGCCGTCGCCGTCGTCCGCGCGGCGCTGGACAAGGTCCCCTCGCTCGACCCGACCGACATTGACGACCTGATGCTCGGCTGCGGCCTCCCCGGCGGCGAGCAGGGCTACAACATGGGCCGCGTCGTCAGCGTGCTGCTGGGCATGGACCACCTGCCCGGCACGACGATCACCCGCTACTGCTCCTCGTCGCTGCAGACCACCCGCATGGCCTTGCACGCGATCAAGGCGGGCGAGGGTGACGTCTTCATCTCCGCGGGCGTCGAGACCGTCTCCCGGTTCGTGAAGGGCAACAGCGACGCCATTCCCGACACGAAGAACCCGGCGTTCGTCGACGCCGAGGCCCGCGTGGCCAAGGTCGCCGAGAGCGGCGCCGACTCGTGGACCGACCCGCGGCAGAACGGCGACATCCCCGACGTCTACATCGCCATGGGCCAGACCGCCGAGAACCTGGCGCTGCTCAAGGGTGTCACCCGCGAGGAGATGGACGAGTTCGCCGTCCGCAGCCAGAACCTCGCCGAGGAGTCGATCAACAACGGCTTCTGGGAGCGGGAGATCGTCCCGATCACCACGCCCGACGGCACCGTCGTCACCACGGACGACGGCCCGCGGCCGGGCACCACGCTCGAGGGCATCTCCGGCCTCAAGCCGGTCTTCCGCCCTGACGGCCGGGTCACCGCCGGCAACGCCTGCCCGCTCAACGACGGCGCGTCGGCGGTCATCGTCATGAGCGACACCAAGGCGCGCGAGCTGGGCCTCACCCCGCTGGCCCGCGTCGTCTCCACCGCGGTCACCGGCCTGTCGCCGGAGATCATGGGCTACGGCCCGGTCGACGCCTCCCGCCTGGCGCTGAAGCGGGCCGGCATGTCCATCGACGACATCGACCTGGTCGAGATCAACGAGGCGTTCGCCGCGCAGGTCATCCCGAGCTACCGCGACCTGAACATCCCGATCGAGAAGCTGAACGTGCACGGTGGCGCCATCGCCGTCGGGCACCCGTTCGGCAGCACCGGCGCCCGGATCACCGGCACGCTGATCAACGGGCTGCAGACCAAGGACAAGACCTTCGGCCTGGAGACGATGTGCGTCGGTGGCGGCATGGGCATGGCGATGGTGCTCGAGCGCCTCTCCTGAGATCCACCGCCAGAACGAGCAGTGGCCCGGCCCCCTCGCGGGGACCGGGCCACTGTCATGTGCAGCGGAGCTGGCTCACTCGTCCTGGAAGTAGGACAGCAGCCGCAGGATCTCGATGTACAGCCAGATGACGGTCACGAGCAGACCGAAGGCGATGTACCAGGCGAACTTCGCGGGCGCGCCGCGGCGGATCGCCTCGTCGGCCAGGTCGAAGTCCAGCAGCAGCGTGAACGCCGCCACACCGATGACCAGCAGGCTGAAGCCGATGGCCAGCGGGCCACCGTCACGCAGCCCCAGGCCGCCCGGGGTGAAGAAGCTGGCGATCAGGTTCACCACGACGAGCACCAGGACGCCGATCAGCGCCCCGACGATCCAGCGGGTCAGCTTGGGGGTGACCCGGATGGCGCCGGTCTTGTAGATGACCAGCATCCCGGCGAAGACACCGAAGGTGCCGATCAGCGCCTGGACGACGATGCCGCTGCCGAACTGGGCGGCGAACACCTCGCTGATCGCGCCGAGCGCCACGCCGTACAAGGCGCCGTAGGACAGCGTCGCGACCGGGTTGGCGATCTGCTTGAAGGCGATCACCAGGCCGAGCACGAAGGCGATCAGCACGGCCGGGAGGGCCAGGCCCAAGGCCGCCTGGCCGGGCATGGCCCAGGTGGCTGCGGCGGCCAGGACGGTCACCAGGAAGGACAGGCCCGTCTTGGTGACGACGTCGTCCATCGTCATGTATCGCATATCCGCGGTCGTCCCGTACGGGGACGGCGCGGTGTACGCGTCCTGCTGCGGCGCCGGAGCGCCGTACTGGGGCGTGCCGTACTGGGGTGCGTTGCCCCAACCGGCGGACTGCTGGCCGGGGCCGGCATTCCCGAACCCGCGGCTGAACGCCGGGTTCTTACTGGGCATCGTCATCTCCTCGAGGTGACATCTGGGTCGTGGAGCCAACTTGGCGCACTCCACTCGGTCAGGTCAACGCCCGACACGCCCGAACCGTTCCGCAGGAGGGCGATCCCCCTCTGCCGGGTGTCCTGCCGGCCGAGCGCGTGCCCCCGGTCGGGTTCGAACCGACACTGGGACCCTTTTAAGGGGCCTGCCTCTGCCGATTGGGCTACGGGGGCCCGAGGGCACGCTAGTCGCGCGCCGACGGCAGCGGCGCCGCCCCTCCCGGAGAAGGGACGGCGCCGCCGGTCGGTCAGGCGCTGGCGGTCAGCGCCGATCAGGCCGTCTCGCCGCGGTCGTGGTCGTGGTCGTGCTCCAGGCCACCACCCTCGCCACCACCCGGCGCGAGCCGGTGCTCCCGGTCCTCCGGGTCACCGGCGTAGGTCCCGCCGGGGACCTGCTGACCGGTCACACCGTTCACGGCCCGTGTCGTGTAGGCGAGCGTGAGGATCGAGTAGGCGATCGCATCGGCGTTCTGGTCGAGCGCGTCGAGGTCCAGGTTCCCGATGTCGTCGCACTCCTGGTGGTAGCACGGGTCGTAGGCCACCCCGGCCTCGCCGTCGTACGCCTCGGCCTGGTAGGGCTGCATGACGCCTTCGGCGCCGGTGAACAGACCGCCCGACGGGATCCCCGCCAGCGCGAACGCCTGGTAGTCGCTGCGGCCGCTGAACTCGGTGCCCTCGTAGAAGAGGTCACGGGATTCGTAGAAGTCCTCGAACACGTACTCGATCTGCGCCGAGCCCTCGGGGACGACGAAGTTCGGCTGGAACGAGGACTGGTCGCCGTCGTAGATGAACCGGGCGAAGTTCGGCGACGCCACCATGTCGAAGTTCAGGTACAGGGCGATGTCCTCGATCTGGGCGTCGCTGAGCGAGTTGACGTAGTACGTCGACCCGATGAGGCCGAGCTCCTCGGCGCCCCACCACGCGAAGCGCACCGTGTTGGCCGGCTTCACCTTGGCGATGCTCTCGGCCACCTCGAGCAGCGCGGCGCTGCCGCTGCCGTTGTCGTTGATGCCCGGCCCCACGGCCACCGAGTCCAGGTGCGCGCCGGCCATGACGACGTTGCCGGAGGTCCGGCCGGGGAGCTCGGCGAACACGTTCTCCGTCTCGCGGATCCCGCTGACCGTGTCGATGGACAGGCTCAGCGTGGCATCGGCGAGCGACTCGCCGATGGCCGTGGTGGTGAACAGCGCCGGGATGCCCACCGGTGCACCGAGCGTGCCGTTGATCAGCCCCTCGTTGCCGGGCGTACCGCTGTTGTAGATGACCACGGCGCTGGCGCCGGACGCCTCCGCGTTGGCCGCCTTGGTGCCGAAAGTGCAGCCGCCGCGACGGACGAGCGCGATGTCACCGTCGACCAAGCCCGCGAAGTCGGTGGCCTCACAGCCACTGGTGGTGGTGGCGGGGTCGACCGCGACCGCGGTACCGGTGACGTCCGCTGCGCCGGAGAAGCTCATGTCGGAGAAGTCGGAGCCGTAGGCGAAGGACCGCGCCGTGGGCGCGGTCTGGACCAGCGTCGGGGTCCCGACCAGCTCGTAGTAGGGGAACTCGAACGCCTGCCGGGTCACCGCGTAACCGGCGGCCTCGAGGCGCGCCTGCACGTAGTCAGCCGAGGCGTCGTAGCCAGGAGTGCCCGAAGCCCGCGTGCCGCCGTTGGCGTCGGCGACCGCCTGGAAGGCCTTGAGGTGGTCCATGGTGCCGTCCAGCGTGACGCACTCGAGCAGCTTGGCGACGGTGTTGTCGTTCCGGCTGTCACAGCCCGGGCCGGCCGCGCCGGCCGGGAAGCTGGTGGCGACGCTGCCGGCCAGCGCGAGCATCCCCGCCGCCGACGCGGCGACGAGCCGCGAGCGACGGGGTGCGGTGGATGGGGTCATGGGAGAGAGCCTCCTTCGCGATGGCGTGCGCCGCTCTGCGCACGCCCCCATGCACTCTCTGTGAGTGACCACACCGTGTCAACTGCTTGACACTTTCCGTGAAGTGTGCAAGGAGTGAGCAGGTCGCCTCGCACCGTGACGCCGCTGGGCGTCCATGGGCGCAGGGGCGATCACGGGCGGTGGTGCTCCTGGCGGCCCTGCCGCGGTGTCCCGATCGGCCGCGGGAGCCCGCCGTCACCGAGGGGCGGCGCCGATCCGGCCAGCTCCGTCGCCCGGGACAGCACGGCGTCGAGCATCGGCTCGGTGAGCTTGCCGGTGAAGGTGTTCTGCTGGCTCACGTGGTAGCTGCCCAGCAGGGTTAGCGGCCCGCCGGGACCGTCCAGCGCCACCTCCACGCCGTGCCCGAACGCCGGGCGCGGCCGGGGCAGCGCGTATCCGGCGGCGGCGAGCACCGGCCACAGCGCCGTCCAGCCGAAGCCGCCGAGCACCACGATCACCCGCAGCCGCGGCAGCAGCTGCAGCTCGCGAGCCAGCCACGGTGAGCAGGTGTCCCGCTCCTCCGGCGTCGGGGCGTTGGCCGGCGGCGCGCAGCGGACCGACGCGGCCACCCGGACGTCGGTGAGCTCCAGCCCGTCACCGATGTGCGTGGAGGTGGGCTGGTTGGCCAGCCCGGCGCGCCAGAGCGCGGCGAAGATCCAGTCCCCGCTGCGGTCGCCGGTGAACACCCGGCCGGTCCGGTTGCCGCCGTGCGCGGCCGGCGCCAGCCCGACGACGGCGATCCGTGCGTCGGCCGGGCCGAGACCAGGGACCGGCCGGCCCCAGTAGTCCTGGTCCCGGAACGACGCGCGCTTGATCCGCGCGACCTCCTCCCGCCAGGCCACGAGCCGGGGGCAGGCGTAGCAGCCGGAGATCCGGTCGTCGAGCACGGCGAGGTCGCGGACCGCACGGGCCGCCCGGGCCACGCCCGCCGGCGTGCGGGTGACGGGGAAACCCCCGGCGTCTACCGGCATAGGAGGCTATGCACCCCCGCGGGGGTCGGAGGACGTAGGCATGGCTTCCTATGCCTGGGCCCGGGCCAGCCGCAGGGCGATGCCGTCGAGGATGTCGTGCTCGCTCACCGCCAGCTCGGGCATCCCGAACTCGTCCATCAGCACCCGCAGGATGAGCGCGCCGGCTCCGATCACGTCGACTCGGCCGGGGTGCATGACCGGGGAGGCGGCGCGGCGCTCCCGGGTCGCCGCGAGCAGATCGGCGGAGACCTGCCACACGTCCCCGACCGGGACGCGCGACCCGTGGATCGCCTCGGAGTCGTAGGCGGGCAGCTCCAGGGCGAGCGCCGCGACGGTGGTCACCGAGCCGGCCAGCCCGACCAGGCTCGCCGCCCGGTCCACCGGCACCTCGGCGACGACGTCGGCCAGCGCGGCGCGGATGTCGCGCTCGGCCAGGGTCACCTGCTCGGCCGCCGGCGGGTCGTCGCGCAGGTGCCGCTCGGTGAGCCGCACGCAGCCGATGTCCACCGACCGGGCGGCGATGACCCCGCCGCCGTCCCCGAGCACGAACTCCGTCGAGCCGCCCCCGATGTCCACCACCAGGTACGGCGGCCGGGGCGGCTGCAGCCCGTGGGCGGCGGCCGCGGCGTCGACCGAGCCGGTGGCGCCGAGGAAGGACAGCTCCGCCTCCTCGCGCCCGGTGACCACGTCGGGCAACCGGCCGAGGGTGGCCCGCACCATCTCCTCGAAGTCGGCGCGGTTGGCCGCGTCGCGGGTGGCGCTCGTGGCGACCATCCGGACGTCGGTCGCACCCAGCTCGCGGGCCTGCGCCGCGTACTCGGCGAGCACCAGGCGGGTGCGCTCGATGGCCTCGGGCGCGAGCCGGCCGGTGGCGTCGACCCCCTGGCCCAGCCGCACGACCTCCATCCGGCGCAGCAGGTCGGTGTGCGCCCCGGTGGCGGGCACGTCGGCCACGAGCAGCCGGATGGAGTTGGTGCCGCAGTCGATCGCCGCGACCCGCGTCACGCGCCGGCCCCGTCGCTGGGCCCCTCGGGCAGGGCGCACGGGCCCTTGGCCCACCACTCCCCCATGCCCTCGACCGCGCGGTCGCCGATCGGGTTGACCCCGGGCCCGGCCGCCAGCGCGTGACCGGCCAGGGCGTGCAGGCACTTGACCCGGTCGGGCATCCCGCCGGCGGTGGCGCGGGTGGGCAGCACGTCGCGGGCGTTCCGGGTGGCGAGGTAGGCCTCGTGCGCAGCCCGGTAGCCCCCGGCCAGCTCCGGGTCGGTGGCCAGCTCGTCCTGCCACTCCCGCATCCGGCCGGCGGACTCCAGCCGGCTGGCGGCGGCCGAGGCACGCGGGCAGGTCAGGTAGTACAGGGTGGGGAACGGCGTGCCGTCGTCCAGCCGCGGTGCGGTCTCCACGACGTCGGGCTGGCCGCACGGGCAGCGGTGCGCCACGGCCACCAGCGCCCGCGGGGGGCGGCCCAGCTGCCGGGCGACGACCTCGCGGTCCTCCGGGCTCACCGGCTCGCTCACTGCGCTGCCCCTTCCGTGCCGGGCCGATCCGGTCCGCCCGCTGCGTCCGCGTCGGCCACCGACCGCAGCAGCGTCTCGTACCAGGACACCGGCTCCGGCTCCTCGGCGGCGGCGGCCAGCGTGCCGGCGTCGCCCTCGACGGCCTCGCCGTCGACGACGATCACCAGCCGGTCACCGGGCAGCACGTAGGAGAGCCGCTCGCGCGCCTGCCGCTCGGCGTACGCGGGATCGGCCTGCCGGTCCAGCTCGGTCTCCAGCTCGGCGGCCCGCTGGTCCAGCGCCTCCCCCTCGGCCACGAGCCGGGCCAGTTCCGCCTGCCCGGCCAGGTACTGGCGGATCGGGCCGGCCAGGGTGAGGGCGAGCAGCAGCACCAGTCCGACCAGGACCACGGCGCGGCCGGTGAACAGCGGCCGGCGGCGAGCCGCGGCCGGGGTGGCAGGACGCCGCTCGGGACGGCGGTTGGGACGCCGCCGCCCGGGCCGGCTCGAGGTGCCCGACCGCAGGCCGGTGCGCACCGGGCGGGTGGTGTGGACGCGCGGCACCCGGCCGGTGGCGCGCCGTCCGTCCCCCCCGCCCCGCCGGCCCGGAACGTTGCTCATCGGCCGCTGATCAGACCTTCAGCCGCGGAAAGGCCGACGCGCCGGCGTACCGGGCGGCGTCGTCGAGCTCCTCCTCGATCCGCAGCAGCTGGTTGTACTTGGCGACGCGCTCGCTGCGGGCCGGGGCACCGGTCTTGATCTGCCCGCAGTCGGTGGCGACGGCGAGGTCGGCGATCGTGGTGTCCTCGGTCTCGCCGGAACGGTGGCTCATCATCGAGCGGTAGCCGTTGCGGTGGGCCAGGTTGACCGCGTCGAGGGTCTCGGTCAGCGTGCCGATCTGGTTGACCTTGACCAGCAGCGCGTTGGCGGCACCGCGGGCGATGCCGTCGGCCAGCCGGATGGGGTTCGTGACGAACAGGTCGTCGCCGACGATCTGCACCCGGTCGCCGAGGGCGGCGGTCATCGCGATCCAGCCGTCCCAGTCCTCCTCCGAGAGCGGGTCCTCGATGGAGACGATCGGGTAGGCGTCGACCAGGCCGCGGTAGTAGTCGACCAGGTACTCGGCCGAGCGGGACTGGCCCTCGAAGTCGTAGCCGCCGTCGGTGTGGAACTCGGTCGCGGCCACGTCGAGGGCGAACGCGATGTCCGACCCCAGGGTGTAGCCGGCCTTGTCGACCGCCTCGGCGATGAGGTCGAGGGCGTCGCGGTTGCTCGGGAGGTCGGGGGCGAAGCCGCCCTCGTCACCCAGGCCGGTGGCGAGCCCGCGGCCCTTCAGCACCGCCTTGAGCGCGTGGTAGGTCTCGGTGCCCATGGTCAGCGCCTCGGCGAAACTGCCGGCACCCACGGGTGCGATCATGAACTCCTGGACGTCGACGTTGCTGTCGGCGTGGGCGCCACCGTTGAGGATGTTCATCATCGGCACGGGCAGCAGGTGCGCGGACGGGCCGCCCACGTAGCGGAACAGCGGCAGGCCGGTGGAGTCCGCGGCGGCCCGCGCGACGGCGAGGCTGACGCCCAGGATGGCGTTGGCGCCCAGGCGCGACTTGTCCGGCGTCCCGTCGAGGTCGAGCAGGCGCTGGTCGACCAGCCGCTGCTCGGTGGCCTCGTAGCCGACCAGCTCGGGGCCGATGACGTCGAGGACGCCGTCGACGGCCTTGGTGACGCCCTTGCCGCCGTAGCGGTCGCCGCCGTCGCGCAGCTCCACGGCCTCGAAGGCACCTGTGGAGGCCCCGCTGGGCACGGCGGCCCGGGCGATCGTCCCGTCGTCGAGGGCGACCTCGACCTCAACGGTGGGGTTTCCGCGCGAGTCCAGGATCTCCCGCGCGCCTACGGCATCGATGCTCGGCACGGGGGCAGCCTAACCAGCCGCGCGCGCCGGACCATGCCGACCACGCACAGCTCGCCACTGGTGCCGGCGGAGAACGAGTTCTGGCTGGCCTCTCCCGCCGGCGTCGGGTAGGGCTACCGGACGGTCGGGCGGGCGTGGAACCCGGTGCGCCAGGCGGTCGCCGCGTCAGGGTCCGGCTCGATCCGCCAGTCGACTCCGGTTCCCCGATCGACGTGGTGGAACCAGACCACGCCCGCGATCTCGGGCCGGTTCGGCAGCTCGCCGAGCATGGCGGCCAACCATTCCGCCTTGCTGCCGCCTCGGTCCGAGCTGCCGATCTCGGCGATCCACAGCGGCCGATCGGTGATCGACCGCAGCGCGGCGATGCTGGCGTCGAACAGCGAGCCGAACGTGCGCCAGTGGGTGGTGAACCCGCCGCGGGTCTGCTCGCCCCAGTTGTAGTTGCTGACCCCGACGGCGTCGACGTGGTCGTCCCCGGGGTACAAGGGGCCGAACGGGGCGGAGCCGGTGTAGAGGGCGTTCGGTGCCCACAACCACTCGACATTCGTCACCCCGAGCGCGGCGAATCGGTCGTGGACGTGCATCCATGCGGGGACGAACTGCGCCACCTGATTGCCGTTCGTTCCTACGGACCACGGGTACCAGTTCCCGTTCATCTCGTGCATCAGCCGGATCGTGACGGTGTACGGGAGATCTTTGATGGACGCCGCGAACATGTCGATGTAGCGGTCGTGCGCGCCGGCGACGATCGACGCGAGCGTGTAGTCAGGCTGATCGGTGGCCGAAGCGTCGGGATCCCAGGGCTCCCACGTGATGGACAGGCGGGCTCCCCGCGCCGCCACGCTTTCGGCGAGCTTCCGGTCCAGCGGGCGATCGCGCGACCACTGCTCGAAGACGTCGAACACCTCCGGACGCGTGCCGGTGGCGGTGATGAACCGATCGAGGTCTGTCACCGAGCCGGCGGAGATGCCGAGTACCGGGCGCTGGGTGGGCTGGTCGGGCATGGGGGGTGGCACCTCGGAGTCCGGGGAGGTGGGCGCGGCGGGTCCGGCGCAGCACGGTGCCGAAGACGGTGCACGACCCGCCGGCTGCGCACTGGGAGACGCCCATGCGATGTAGACGGGCAGCGCCAACACTGCCAGGCAGGTGACCGCGAGCCACCAGGGCCTCCGGGCGCGACGAGCCTCGGGTCGCCGAGACGTCCGGGGGAGGATGCGCACTCTGCTCCATCGGCTGAAACGGCTCCGGTCTGAAGTGCGGCTCCTACCGCGGGCTGGCGCGGCCAGTGACGGGGCGTCCACCCGCAGCGTGGCCCGACGTGCACACCCTTCCGAGTGGGACCGCGGCCCGATCGCTCATCGGGCGGCCCCCGTCGGCCGACGTCCACCGTGTGAAGGATCAGACTCCCCAGCCGCCGCACGGGTTCACGGAACGCCGGCAGTCCGGGCGGTTGTACGGCCGTACCGCAACGGAGGTGACCGGCAGGCTCCACGGTTATGAGGACCAGGTGCGCTATCGCGACGCGTTGACTCCGCGGCAGCGCCGGAGCGTGCTGGCGCTGGGCTGGTTCCACGTCGTCCTCGCCGCCGCCCTCATCTGCTACCTGCTGGTGCCGGACAACCTTCCCCGCCTGGGAGCGGGGATCGTGGTCGACACGGTGACCGTGGCCGGGCTCGCCATGATGGTGCTGCTGCAGCTGATCGCCGGTCTGCGCACCTGGACGATCACCTACCACGCGGGACGGGCGCGCGACCCGATCCCCATGCGCCCCCGCCCGGGACTGCGGGTCGCCGTCCTCACGACGATCGTGCCGGGCAAGGAGCCGGTAGAGCTCGTCATGGCCACCCTGCGGGCCATGACTCGCATCCGCCACGACGGGCACCTCGACGTCTGGCTGCTCGACGAGGGCAACGACCCGGAGGTCCGACGACGCTGCGCGGAACTGGGCGTCTTCCACTTCAGCCGGAAGGATCGGCCGGAGTGGAACCAGCCGAGCGGGCCCTTCCGCGCGAGGACCAAGCACGGCAACCACAACGCCTGGCGTAGCCAGTACGAGCACAGGTACGACGTCGTGGCGCAGATGGACCCCGACCACGTCCCGTTCCCGAACTTCCTGGAGCGCACGCTGGGGTACTTTTCCGACCCGGACGTGGCCTTCGTCGTCGCGCCCCAGGTTTACGGCAACCTGCAGGAGTCCTTCGTCGCTCGAGGTTCGGCCGAGCTGGCCTACCTCTTCCACGGGATCATCCAACGGGGCGGGAACGGCCACGGCGCACCACTGCTGATAGGGACCAATCACCTCTACCGGCCCGCGGCATTCGCCCAGATCGGCGGCTACCAGGACTGCATCATCGAGGACCACCTGACCTCGATGGTGGTCTACAGCGCGGTCAACGAGGCGACCGGCGGGAACTGGAAGGGCGTCTACACCCCCGACATCGTGGCGGTCGGAGAGGGGCCGGCCACCTACTCGGACTTCTTCAGCCAGCAGAAGCGCTGGGCATACGGCATCTGGGAGATCGCCCGCCGGCATTCCCCGCGCATCTTCCCGCTGATGCGGACCCGGCAGCAGCGGTTGTCCTTCTTCGCGCTGCAGACCCACTACCCCACGACGGCGATCGCCTGGGTCGGCGGTGTGAGCCTCTCGGTCCTGTACCTGGTGGGCGGCGTGACGGTCACCCACCTGCCGGTCATGGAGTGGTCGCTCCTGTTCGGTGCCAACCTGCTGGTGGGGATGGGCTTCGCCTTCTGCATGCGCCGCTTCAACCTGGTGGAGCACGAACGGAGGTCCTGGGGACTGTCCGGCATGTTGCTGGACCTGATCACCGCACCGGTCTTCGTCGCGGCCGCGGCCGCGCAGCTGGCCGGCCGACCCCTGGTCTATGTGGTCACCGCCAAAGGCAGCGCCGCCACCGGTGACACGTGGCGGACCTTCCGACCGCACCTGTTCTGGCTGGCCGTGGCGGTCGGTGCCATGGTCACCGGCAGGCTGCTCGACCACGATTATCCTGCGCTCTACGTCTGGGCGGGCATCACCGCGCTCCTCTGCACGCTGCCCCTGGCGCAGGTGTACGTCACTCGCACGGCCGAGGCCGTGCGCTTCGCCCGGATGCGCCCGGTGCTCCCGCACCGACGGATCGGCGATGCCCTCATCGCTCAGGGGATGCTCAGCAACGCCCAGCTGCGGGACCTGCTGGACCTGCAGGCGACCATGGAGGAGGAGTGGACGCGGCTCGGCGACCTGGCGGTCAGCGAGGGCTACATCAGCCCGGCCGAACTCTCCGCCGCGCTCGGTATGCCGGCCGGTGCCCTGGCCCGCTGACGGCGACCCGGGTCCGGGGCACCGCACCGCGCCGCGCTCAGCTGCCGCGCGCCGGGTGGTCCTCGTCCGGGGGTCCGGGAGTGGTGTCGCGGTCGGCGACCTCCTCCTGGCTGGGGCCGGCGAAGGCCCGGGAACGCTCCCGCGCCTCGGTGCTCCCGGTGAACAGCGAGCTGTCGGTCGCCGACGGCGCGGCCGCTCGCCGGTCCGCCCGCGCGGCCGACGGGGCGGCGGCGGCCCCCTCGACGCGCACCCGCGGCAGCCCCGAGGGGTGCTCCCGCTGCAGCCAGCCGACCAGCTGCTCGCGCACATGGCAGCGCAGGTCGAACAGGGTCCCGGCGTCCTGCGCGCTCACCAGCACCCGCGCCCGCACCACCGAGCCGACCGCGTCGGTCACCTGCAGCACGCCCACCCGGCGGTCCCAGAGCTCCGGGCCGCGGCCGCCCTCGTCCTCCAGCAGCCGGTGCAGCTCGGTGCGCATGTCGTCGAAGGGCACCGTCCAGTCGACGTCCAGCTCCACCGCGCCGAGGACGGCCGACTCCTTGCGGGTCCAGTTCTCGAACGGGGTGGTGGTGAAGTAGGTCGACGGCAGGACCAGCCGGCGGTCGTCCCAGATGTGGACGACGACGTAGGTCAGCGTGATCTCCTCGATCCGCCCCCACTCGTCCTCGACCACCACGACGTCGTCCACCCGGATCGCGTCGGTGAAGGCCAGTTGCAGCCCGGCGAAGACGTTGGCCAGCGAGGTCTGCGCGGCCAGGCCGGCGACGATCGAGATGACCCCCGCGCTGGCCAGGATGCCGGCGCCGGCGGCCCGGGCGGTCGGGAAGGTCAGCAGCATCGCGCCCACCGTCAGGATGACGACCAGCACGATCGCCAACCGGCGCAGCAGGCCGATCTGCGTCCGGACCCGGCGGGCGTGCCGGTTGTCGACGACGTCGACGTCGTACCGGGCCAGCGCCAGGTCCGCGGCCACCTGCACCGCGACCGTCAGCAACCAGCCGACGGTCGCGATCAGGGCCAGCCCGAGCACCCGCACCGCCGGATCCCGCCAGCCGCCCAGCTCGGGCCCGGCGTCCAGCACCACCGTGACGGCGATGAGGACCAGCAGGGTGCGCAGCGGCGTCCGGCCGCGACGGGACAGGTCGGCGGCGACCACCGACGTGCGGGCCAGCCGGCGCACCAGGACGCCGATCAGGACGCCGACCAGCCACGCGGCGAGCGCGGCGGCAGCGACGAGCGCCAGCACCTGCCACGTGTCGTCGGGCACCAGGCTCTCCACCTCCTCGACGGCGGCGGCGAGCGGTGCGGACGCGGGGGCCGGCTCGGACAGGGCGACGCTCCTTCCTGCGGACACGAGGGGTACCACCCGACCACGCTAGGGCCTGCGGTGTCCGTGCACCGGCACGGTCAGCGCCGGGCGCGGTCGGCCGCCTCGGCGTCCAGCTCGCCGGCGTACCGGCGGACCGCCTCGCGCAGCGCGTCCTCGGCGTCCCAGCCCCGGGCCTCGGCCGCCGCCACGACCGCGAGCAGCCGCTCGCCCAGTTCCTCCGGGCTCTGCGCGGACAGCTCGGCCGCCGCTGGGGTGGGCAGTCCGGCCCGGCCGGCCCGGCGGACCAGCGCCGCGCCCCACGAGGCCGCCGGCTGCGAGCGGGAGACCCCCTCGGTCGGCGAGCGGCGCTGCTTCTCGGCCTGCTTGATCGCCTCCCAGCCGGCCTCCACCTGGGCTATGTCCGGGCGTGGCCCCGCGTCACCCGCGTCGCCGAACACGTGCGGGTGCCGGCGGACCAGCTTGTCCACCAGGTCACCGGCCACGCCGTCCACGTCGAACCGGCGCGGCGCCCCCGCCTCGGCCGCGACCCGGGCGTGGAAGACCACCTGCAGGAGCACGTCGCCCAACTCCTCGCGCATGGCGGTCGGGTCCTCGTCGACGATCGCGTCGTAGGCCTCGTGCGCCTCCTCCAGCAGGTAGCCGCGCAGCGAGGCGTGCGTCTGCTCGGCGTCCCAGGGGCAGCCGCCGGGCGAGCGCAGCCGGTCCGTCACTGCCACGACGTCGAGCAGCCGGGCCCCGGCCGGCTCGGGGGCCCCGTCGACCGTCTCCACCCCCGGGACCGGCTCCGAGGCGGGGGTGAGCAGCACGACGTCGCCGGGCAGGGCGCCGGCGGCGGCCGCGTCGGGGACGTCGGTGACGGCGAAGCCCTCGGCACGCAGCGCCGCGGCCGTGCCGCCGGCCCCCGGCAGCGCGGCGAGCGCTCCGCCGGCGGAGACCGCCCGCCAACCGGCCGGGCTCAGCAGGCCGGGGAGACGGGGGCTGACGGTGACGGCGCGGGCGACGGGCACCCGGTCAGTCTGCCGAAGGAACGCCGGGCAGCGACGCGGCGGCCGACTCCTCCAGGATCCGCACGACACCACCGTTCCCGGGCGGCAGCAGCCGGCCCTCCTCCAGGACGCCGTACCGCGGGTTGACGGTGATGCCGAGATCGGTCCGCACCTCGGCCAGCAGCGGCTGCACCTCCGCCTCGACCGCCTCGAGGGCCTCGCTCTCGAGCTGCGGCCGGAGCTCCTCGAAGGAGGGGTAGACCGTGCCCGCCCGGAACCCGACGACGACGCCACCCACCTCGGGCACGGGGACGGCGACGGCGGTGCCCGGGGCGGCCGCGGTGAGCGGCTCGGCCAGCGCCGAGGGCAGCTCCGCGGCCGCCCGCCGCTCCAGCGCGGGCAGCGTGTACTGCCCCGGGAACCCGGCGGCCAGCTCGGCGTAGGCGGCCGGGTCCGCGGTGAGCTGCTCGACCAGAGCGTCGGCCGCCACCTGGTCGGACACGGTGATGTAGCCGAACTCCACCTGCGCCAGCTCCTCGCGGACCTCCTCGTAGCGGGCCCGCAGCGCCGCGGTGTCCAGCCCCTCCGCGCGGCCCTCGGCCTCGGCGATCTCCCGCCGCACCAGCTGCTGGCGCACGTTCTCCCGGACGTCCGCGCGGCTGACCCCCTGCTGCGCGAGCCGGTCGTAGACGGCCTCGGGGTCGTCGCTGCCCAGCAGCTCCTCGATCCGGCGGTTCACCTCGCGGTCGGTGACCCGCACCCCGTAGCGCTCCGCCGCGGCGTCGTGGACCGCGCCCTCCAGCAGCAGCCCCAGCACCGCGCGGGTGAACTCGTCCTCCCGGCCCTCGGCCGACGCCGCGACGAGCTCGTCGGCCAGCCGCTCGTCGATCTCGGCCTGCAACTCGTCGACGCTGATCTGCTCCTCGCCCACGTAGGCGGCGACGTCAGGTGCCGAGCGGCACCCGGCCAACGCGACGGCGACCAGGAACACGGCGGCACACGAGCGGGCAGCGCGACGGATCAGCACGCCCGGCAGACTCCCACACCTGCTGTGACGGGCGCCGCACGCCGCCCCGGGCGGTGCCCGCTACGCAGCGACCGGCTGGTCGAGCACCGCGCGCAGCACCGAGTGCAGGTTCTCCAGCAGGGCGACGTCGCGCAGCGGGGTGCGGCGGTCGGGGCCCACCGGCACCTTGAGCGAGATGGTCCGCACGGCGGCCTTGTAGGACGCGCCGTCGGCCAGCCGGGCGAGCCGCATCTGCTTGGACTCCGGCAGGTCGACCGGGCCGATCCGGATGGTGCGGCCCTGCAGCGACACCTCGGTGACGCCGAGCGCCCGCATCGCGACCCGGAACCGGGCCACGGCCAGCAGGTTGAGCACCGGCGCCGGCGGGGCGCCGTACCGGTCGGTGAGCTCGTCGAGCACCGCCTGCGCCTGCTCGTCGTCCTGGATCGAGGCCACCTTGCGGTAAGCCTCCATGCGCAGCCGCTCGCCGGGCACGTAGTCGTGCGGCAGGTGCGCGTCCACCGGCAGGTCGACGCGGACCTCCACCGGCTCGGCGGGCGCCTCCTCGCCGGTGACCTGCGCCCGGTAGTCGGCCACGGCCTCGCCGACCAGCCGCACGTAGAGGTCGAAGCCGACACCGGCGATGTGCCCGGACTGCTCGCCGCCGAGCAGGTTGCCCGAGCCGCGGATCTCCAGGTCCTTCATCGCCACCGCCATGCCGGCGCCGAGGTCGGTGTTGTTGGCGATGGTGGTCAGCCGGTCGACCGAGGTCTCGGTGAGCGTGCGGGTGGGGTCGTAGGTGAAGTAGGCGTAGGCCCGCTCCCGGCCCCGGCCGACCCGGCCGCGGATCTGGTGCAGCTGGGAGAGCCCGAAGGTGTCGGCGCGGTCGACGATCAGCGTGTTGGCGTTCGGGATGTCCAGGCCCGACTCGACGATCGTCGTCGCGACCAGGACGTCGTACTCCTTCTCCCAGAAGCCGACCATGATCCGCTCGAGCTCGTGCTCCTTCATCTGCCCGTGCCCGACGGCGATCCGGGCCTCGGGCACCAGGGAGCGGATCTTCGCCGCTGCCTTGTCGATCGACTGCACCCGGTTGTGGATGACGAAGACCTGGCCGTCGCGCAGCAGCTCGCGGCGGATCGCGGCGGCCATCTGCTTGTCGCTCCAGGCGCCCACGTAGGTGAGCACGGGGTGCCGCTCCTCGGGCGGGGTGAGGATCGTCGACATCTCGCGGATGCCGGTGAGGCTCATCTCCAGGGTGCGCGGGATGGGGGTGGCCGACATCGACAGGACGTCGACCGCCGTCCGCATCGTCTTCAGGTACTCCTTGTGCTCGACGCCGAAGCGCTGCTCCTCGTCGACGATGACCAGCCCGAGGTCCTTCCACCGGGTGGTCGGCTGCAGCAGCCGGTGCGTGCCGACCAGGATGTCGATCTCGCCGGCGGCGAGCTGCCGGAGGATCTCGGTGGTCTCCTTGTCCGACTGGAACCGGGAGAGCACCTTCACCGTCACCGGGAACTGCGCGACCCGCTCGGAGAAGGTCTTGACGTGCTGGTTGGCCAGCAGCGTCGTCGGCACCAGGACGGCGACCTGCTTGCCGTCCTGCACCGCCTTGAAGGCGGCCCGGATCGCGATCTCGGTCTTCCCGTAGCCGACGTCGCCGCAGATGATCCGGTCCATCGGCACCGTCTGCTGCATGTCTGCCTTGACCTCGTCGATCGCGGCCAGCTGGTCGGGCGTCTCCTGGAACGGGAAGGCGTCCTCCAGCTCCCGCTGCCAGACGGTGTCGGGCCCGAAGGCGTGCCCCTGGGTGGCCATGCGCGCGGAGTACAGCCGGATGAGCTCGCCGGCGATCTGCTTGACCGCCTTGCGGGCCGAGCTCTTGGTCTTCTGCCAGTCGGCGCCACCGAGCTTGGACAGCGCGGGGGCCTCGCCGCCGACGTAGCGGGTGAGCTGGTCCAGCGCGTCGGTCGGCACGAACAGCCGGTCCGGCGGCTGGTTCCGCCGCGACGGGGCGTACTCGACGATCAGGTAGTCGCGCTGACCGCCGTTGACCGTGCGGCTGATCATCTCGATGTAGCGGCCGACGCCGTGCTGCTCGTGGACCACGAGGTCACCCGGCTGCAGCTGCACCAGGTCGACGGCGTTGCGCCGCCGCGCGGGCATCTTCACCGCGTCGCGCATCGTCGTGCCGCGCTGACCGGTCAGGTCGTGCTCGGTGACCAGCGCCAGGCCGACACCGGGGAAGGCGAACCCCGCCTCGAGGTTGCCTTGGGTGACGTGGGTCAGCCCGGCGTCCGGGGCGGTGGCGACGTCGGGCACCAGCCGGACGCCGAGCTCGGTCTCGGTGAGCTGGTCGGCGGCCCGCTGGGCGGGGCCGGGGCCGGCGAAGGTGACGACGACCCGCCAGCCGTCGCGGTGCCAGCCGCGCATCCGCTCCACGGCGGCGCCCTGGTCGCCGTGGAACCGCTCGACCGGAGTCGCGTCGAGGGTCACCTGGCCCTCGTCGGCCGTGCCCTCGTCCCCCAGCCCACCCCCGAGCGCGAACACCCCGGTGGTCCACCACGGCAGCCCGCGGGTGCGCGCGCCGGCCTCGACGTCGGCGAGGTCGCGGAAGGCGGACGCACCGAGGTCCAGCGGCGCCTCTCCCGCCTCCGCGGCGGTCGCCCACGAGGCGGCGAGGAACTCGTCGGCGGTGCGCACCAGGTCCGCCGCCCGGCTGCGCACCCGCTCGGGGTCGGAGACCAGGACGTGCGTGCCCGCCGGCACGAGGTCGGTGAGCAGCTGCATGGCCTCGTCGCCGATCAGGGCGGGGGTCAGCGACTCCATGCCCTCGACGGCGATGCCCTCGGCGAGCTTGCCCAGGACCTCGATCAGGCCGGGGTGCTCGACCGCCAGCGCCGCCGCACGGGCCCGCACCTCGTCGGTGAGCAGCAGCTCGCGGCAGGGCGGTGCCCACAGCCGGTCGGGGCGCTCGTCGAGCGAGCGCTGGTCGGCGGCGGAGAAGTAGCGGAGCTCGTCGACCTCGTCACCCCAGAACTCCACCCGCACCGGGTGCGGCTCGGTGGGCGGGAAGACGTCGAGCAGCCCACCGCGGACGGCGAACTCGCCGCGCTTCTCGACCAGCTCCACCCGGGTGTAGGCGGCGTCGGACAGTGCCTGGGCGACGCCGTCCAGTTCCGCGGAGTCCCCCGGCTCCAGTTCCACCGGCACCAGGTCGCCGAGCCCAGGGGCCAGCGGCTGCAGCACGCTCCGGACCGGAGCGACCAGGACGTCGATCGTGCCGTTCGCGCCGGGGTGGGTGAGGTCGCGCAGCACCGCCAGCCGGCGCCCGACGGTGTCCGCCCGGGGGCTCATGCGCTCGTGGGGCAGCGTCTCCCAGGCCGGGAAGACCTCGACCCGCCGGTCCGGCACGAAGCAGCGGAGCAGGTCCGCGGTCGCGTCGGCGTCCCGCTCGCCGGCAGTGACGACGAGGACCGGCACGCCCGCCCCCGGCTGCCGCGCGGCCAGCGCGGCGGCGACGAGGGGCTGGACCGGCGGCGGAGCGGTGACGGCGAGCGACGCGCGCCCGGCCGAGGCGACCACGCGGGCCATGCCGGGGTCGGTGAGGACGACGTCGAGCACGCCGCGCAAGGTCACGGGGTTTCCCACTCCTGGAGATCTGTCGGCGGCACACGCGCCGCCGGTCGCGGCGGTGCCGATCTCCCAGGTTAGATGGCCGCTTCCGGTGCTGCCGCCCGCCGTCCGGCTCCGGTCAGGAGATGAGAGCTCGGGCCGCGGGCTCCTGCGCCTCGATGGCGGCCAGCGCCCTGCGCAGGGCCGTGCTCGAGGTGTGCATCGTGTACGGGAAGTACCGCACCTCGACGCCGACCTCGGCGAAATCGCGCTCCAGGCGGTCGCCCTTCGGCGTGCCCCGCCAGTCGTCGCCCTTGAAGATCACGTCGAACCGGACGTCCCGCCAGGTGTCGATCTTGTCCGGGAGGACCTCCGCGTGCACGTCGTCGACGAAGCGGAGGCTGCGGACGATCTCCATCCGCTCCGCGAGCGGGACGACCGGGGCTCGGCCCTTGGTCAGCAGCAGCATCTCGTCGGAGACGACTCCGGCAATCAGGCGGTCGCAGCTCTCCGAGGCGTGCCGGAGGATGTTCAGGTGCCCGACGTGGAACAGGTCGTATGCGCCTGGCGCATATCCGATCACGGTCATGCCGATTCTTCCCCCGTCCGATCCGGCGCCCGTCGGGGCACCGTCGCCCGGCCACGTGTTCGATGGCCTGTGACGCACCGTAGTCGGATTCGGTGACCCAGCGTGATGGGTTGCGCCTACTTCACCCGATCGGATTGACGGTCGTGATTCCCGTCCCCCAGGCCCCGCTCGATGGAGTGAGGCCTCCCCCCGCTCGCCGAGTGGTCGACGTCTCGCGGTCCTAGCCTTCCCACAGCCCCCGCGGGCGGGGCGCCCGTGCGGCATGTGCCGCGTCGGCGGCTGAGGCGAACGAGGGCAGGGCGGAACGATGGAATTGCGTGACTATCTGGCGGCACTCCACCGGTACTGGCGGACGTGGGTAGCCATGACCATCGTCGGTCTGCTCCTCGCCGTCCTCGTCATCCAGGTCTCGCCTCGGGTCTACCGCGCTACCGCCGGAGTCTTCGTGGCCAGCTCCATCGAGGGCACCAGCGGCTCACAGTTCGTCAATCAGCGGGTCCGCAGCTATCCGGAGATCGCGCGCAGCCTCACCGTGCTCGAGCCCGTCATCGACGAGCTCGAGCTGGACATCTCCTTCAGCCGGCTCCGCGACGCCGTCACGGCCGTCAACCCGGTGGACACGTCCCGGATCACCATCTCGGTCACCTCCGCCTCGCCGGAGTGGGCCACCGAGGTCGCGAACGCCGTGGCCATCGAATTCGGCGAGGTGATGGAGGAACTCGAGACGTCGACCGCCGGTTCTTCACCGGTGACCCTGACGGTGACCGACCCCGCGGCGGTTCCGGCGGACCCCGTGTCACCGGATACGGGCCTCCTGCTCACGCTCGGGTTCGTGGTCGGCCTCTCTCTCGGGCTGGCTCTCGCCATCGTGCGCAGCCGGATGAGCGATGCCGTGTACACCGATGAGGACGTGCGTGCGGCCTGGGGCGATGCCGGCGCAGAACTCGTCATCCACGCGCCACGCGTGGGCCGCGCCGCCACTGCGGACAACGCCGTGTCCGGACTGATCCGGCAGCTCGAAGCACTCGCACACGAACGTCCGGTGCGCCTGCTGGCCGTGTCCCCCGCCAGCGGTAAGGAGGCCGCCCTGACCCGAGTGCTCGCCCTCGTCGCCACGGAGCTGTCCGCCCGTGGCGTCCCGGCCGTCCTCGCGGGTCAGCCGAAGGGCGCCGGCCACGGCGAGCTCGTCCGGCTGGAAGTGGCCGCTCCCGCCGACGCCCTCCGGGACTGGCGCCGGTTGGCGGCCGGCCACGACGGCCTCCTCCTCGTGGCCGAGGCCGGTCGCGTGACCGCCGAGCAGCTGCGCGAGCTGCGGGACATGACGTCTGCGGTGCAGTTCGAAACTGTCGCGCTGGTACTGCTCCGTACGTGGCGTCCGCCTGTCCGGAGCTCGAGCTCCGCGGCTCCACGAGAAACCCGCGGCGCAGTCGACCGCACCGGGCTCGCCGTCCAGCCGCCCACGACCGTGGCGAGCAGCGACCCGGTCCTGCGACACCCGTCCGGGAAGCCGGTTGCCGCACCGGACGCAGACCTCAGTCAGCGCCGCTGACGGATCCCGCGGACCCGACCACGGACCCCGCTCTGGGTGCGCTGCGCTCCGCCGCTCGACCGACCGACCGGGCACGGCGGTCCGACTCGACCGGGCCGGCAACCAGGTCCTCCTGCAGATCGGCGCGTGATCCGCGTTCGACGAGCAAGGAGACCGCGATGAAGAGCAGGAACTCAGGAGTCGCGTCGAAGAGGCCGCTCTCCAGGAGACTGCGGCCCAGCAGGAAGGTCAGCAGACCCAGGCACAGCACCCGGTGCGGTCGAGGCGCCCGGAGAGCGCCGAGCCCAGTCCACATGGCCCATGTGCCGGCAGTGGCCAGACCGAGGAGCCCTGCCTGCACCAGGGCGGACACCCACGAGCTGTCCAGCAGCTGCTCGTCCCACCACTGGCCCTCGACGGGGATGTACTTGACCGACAGCCCTCCGCCGAAGACCCACTGCCACCACGACTCGGCCCACGACTGTGCCGCCGACCAGGCGATGAAGCGGGACTCCAGGGTGCTCGTACCCACTCCGTCCCGCTCCACGAAGCCACCGACGGCGCCGGTGGCGACCACCACCACCGAGCCGACCGCCACCGCGACCAGGCCACCCACCACGAGCCCGACGCGGGGGCGCCGTAGATGCAGCGCCATGACTACGAGGGCCAGGGCGAGCATGAGCAGGCCGGTCCGCGAGCCGGTCAACCAGACGACTGCCAGGTAGCCGCCACCCAGCAGCGCGTGGCGCCACCGCGCCTCCCCCAGGACGGTTCGCCAGGCCGCCCAGAGCACGACGACGCCGGCGAGCAGCGCCAGGCCGTTCGGGTGCAGTGGGGGGATCCCGCCGAAGAACCGCCCACCGAGGAGGCTGGGGATGCCTGTCGCCGCGGCGAACGCCGCCACCAGTCCGCACGACGCCACCGCGGCACGCAGGACCTGGAGAGCCGGGGCGGCGCGTGACAGGAAGAAGACCGTGGCACCGAGGACGGCGACCCGCGCCGCGGCAACTGCACTGGCGACGAGGGTCCCGTGCTCAAGAGCGCCCAGGACCGACCCCACGAGCACGATGCCGAGGAGCCACAGCGTGCCGGTGCCCAGCCGTTGCCGGTCGGCGCCGGCCGTCTGGGCCGCGATGAAGGCGAGCACCAGCGCCAGGAGAGCGCACAACGCCTTGCCGAGGACGACCGGGTCCACCGAGCCGGCGAACACCTCACCTCGGCGCCAGACGACCGTGCTGGCCACCATGAGCAGGCAGGCGAGGCCGATCCGCGCGGTCGCCACGGGCACGTGTGCGCCTCCTGCCTGGCCGGTCGTCGGCGCAGGACCGCGCCGGAGGGGATCGTAGGTGCTCGACACCGGAATCACGGGCAGGCTGCATCCGCCCCGTGGTGCCGGGCGGCTCCGTTCAGCTGCCTGGGAGAACAGCCTCGGAGAGGGCCGCTGAGTACGTCGCCATGGAGAAGCGTGCTCGCGCCTCCACCTGGCCCGCCCGGCCGAGGGCAGCGGCGAGCTCGGAGTCGGAGAGCAGGCGGATGATCGCGTCGGCCAGCATCCGCGGGTCCCCCGGATCGACCAGGAGCCCGGTGCGGCGGTCCTCGATGACCTCCGGAAGACCCCCGACCCTCGAGGCGATGACCGGCCGACCGAGGAGAAGGGCTTCCACCGCCACCAGCCCGAAGGGCTCGACCCGTGAGGGCACCAGCACGACGTCCGCCGCGGCGACATGAGGCGAGGGGTCCTGGAAGCCGGCGAAGTCCGTCACCTCTCGGATTCCTTCGCGGGCCGCCAGTTCGTGCAAGCCGTTCACGTAACCCTCGTAGCCCGGGTAGCTGTCACCGACGAGGGTGAGCCGCACGTCGAAGCCCGCCTGCCGGACCAGCGCCGTCGCGACGATGGCGGTGTCCTGGCCCTTGCGCGCGGCCAGCCTGCCGACGACGACGACGCTCCTGGCTCCGGGCGGGACGTCGGGGACGTCGGCGACGGCTGGAGCCGCCGGCTCACGCACGCCGTTGTGGATCACCCGACTGCGGCGGGCCGCCCGCACGCCGAGCGAGGACCGGATCCACGCCAAGGAATCCTTGCTGTTGGCGATGACCAGATCAGCCGCGAGGAGCGGTGACAGGAGGAGTGCGCTCGCCAGGCGCGACATCTGCGGCTCGCTCTCGTGGAGATGACACACGACGCGAGCCCCGCTGAATCGACCGGCGAGAAGCCATTCAGGTGCCGCAATCGTGCTCACGTAGACGACGGCGGCCCCCCGCGCGCGGAGCCAGGCCGTCAGAGCGACCACCGACCGGAGGAATCGCACGACGAAGATGGCGGCGTGCCACGGGGTGCGTAATTCGACCTTGCGCAGGACAGGAAAGTCCTTGATCTGGACGTCGATACCCCGGAGCCGCAGAGCCTCGGCCAGTTGACCGTCATTCGGCAGAATGGTGACCACGTCGGGCGCCATCGCGGTGACGCTCTCGAGGAACATCACGTCGCTGCCGTACAGATCGACGTGAGGGTGCGCGGCGATGACCGCCTTCCGGCCGTGGAAGTCCACAGCAAGCCTCTTTTCCGTTTCTCGGCGGTCGATTGCGTGACGCCGACGCGGTGGGCCCAACCGGGGAAGGCCGACCGGGGAGGGCGCACGCTGTGGCGCCGTGGGATGCCGAGATGCGCGGCCGGACGGCGGCTGCCCGGGCCGTCGACGCGGTGCGTCCGCCCGGGCAGCCGCAGTCGGTCAGCGGTTGTTGGCCGTGGCGCTGCCGAACAGCTTCGTCTTGACGCGGACCGCAGTGTCGTAGTGGCGTGCGAACGCCCTCTTCAGCGGGCCGGCCGCCTCAGGAGACCACCCGGTGGTGCGGGCGACCATGCTGCCCTCGGGCACCTTCTCGTATGCGTAGGTCGCGATGGACTTCCGGGTCACGCCGGGGGGCAGGCTCATCTTCTTGAAACCGTGGTAAGTGCGGTCGTCGGTCACCATGATCAGTCCGCGGTTGAACAGCGGCTCGATCGCACGCGGCTCCTCGTCGGGGCGGGACTTGATCAACAGGCGGCCGTCGTAGGCGGACTGCCAGTCCTTGTTGAGGTAGAGCAGGACGTTGAGGGTGCGCTTCCAGTCCGAGTGCAGCGGGTGCATGTTGAAGTCGACGTGCGTGTCGAGGAAGCCGCCGTCCCCGCTCTGGTGGAAGCCGCCGCCGTGGAAGACCGGGTCGACAAAGAGTTCCTTGTCGGAGATCGTGCTGATGAACTGCCGGAACTGCTCGCTCATCAGTGAGTCATAGAACGCCTTGCTGGTCGGGCCCTGCTCGGCGACGCTCGACAGCTCGTGCTTGTCGCCGAAGACGTAGTCGCGGGACTTGGGCATGGCGTCCGGCGCCGGGAACTCCTCGAGCAGCTTCTCCGCGGTGGCGGCGTCGAGGAAGTCATCGATGACCAGAAGCGGAAATGGCCGGGCATTCTGGAACTCGACCTTCAGCCGCTCCGCCTGGTCGATCCATGTGTTGAACATGCTGATTCTCCCTGATCTGCGCCTGCTCGGCGGGCACATTACCCGTCAGTTGTGACGCGCCCCTCGCAAGAATTGCAGAGTAGCTTCGCCAACTTTCCGAGAACCAGACGGAATGACCCATTGGGGGGAGCCGGGAACGTCGTCCCCGCGAGTCGTATCACGGAGCTTTCCCATCCTTCAGCCTCGATCCGCTGGCCGGTTGGGGATCGCCGGTAGGTCGTGACAGACGAATGCCCCCGTGACCAGCGATGATGGGACTTGCGACGGTTCCATCTGACTGAGCAGCGGGGGCATCCGGTAAATGCGAGTCTCGCACAGCGTCTCGGCGGTTTTCGACGATCCCAATCTCGTGTCCGCGGCGGGTCTGGCCCCGGTGCTGGCGTTGGCCGAGCGGGCCGGGCTGCACGATCTGGTCGCCGAGCACCTGACGGTGCCGGGGTCGGCTGGAGCGAACCTGGTGGTGAAGATTCCGTCGCTGGTCGCCGGGATGGTCGCCGGTGCCGACAGCATCACCGACATGGACCTGCTGCGCCACGGCGGCATGGGTCGGTTGTTCACCGAGGTCCGGGCCCCGACGACGTTGGGCACGTGCCTGCGCGGATTCACCTTCGGCCACGTCCGCCAGCTGGACGCGATCGCTTCCCGGTTGCTGATCGCGCTGGCGAAGCGAACGCCGCTGTTGGCCGGCGCCGACCAGGTCGCCTACCTCGACATCGACGACACCATGCGGGAGACCCACGGCTACGCCAAGCAGGGCGTGGGCTACGGCTACTCCAAGGTGAAGGGCCTCAACGCGCTGCTGGCGATCATCTCCACGCCGATCGCCGCGCCGGTGATCGCCGGCACCCGGCTGCGCAAGGGAGCGACCAACTCCGCCCGGGGCGCATCCCGGCTGATCACCGACGCGCTGGCCACCGCCGGCAAGGCCGGCGCATCCGGGCGGGTGACCGTGCGCTGCGACAGCGCCTTCTACAACCACGACGTCGTCGCGGCGGCTCGCCGGGGCGGGGCGCACTTCTCGGTCACCGCCCGGATGGATCCGGCGGTGCGCAAGGCGATCGCCTCGATCGGCGAAGCCGATTGGGTGGCGATCAAGTACCCGAACGCCATCTGGGATGACGACGAGGGCCGCTGGATCTCCGATGCCGAGGTCGCCGAGATCGCGTTCACAGCCTTCACCTCCCGCCGCAAGGCCGAGCACATCAGTGCCCGCCTGATCGTGCGCCGGGTCAAGCGGCTGAATCCGCAGTCGGTGCCGGCCGGGCAGAGTGAGCTGTTCGCCGCCTACCGCCACCACGCGGTGTTCACCGACTCTCCGCTGCCGATGCTCGACGCCGAGGCCGGCCACCGCGACCACGCGATCGTCGAGCAGGTCATCGCCGATGTGAAGAGCGGGCCGTTGGCGCACATGCCCTCGGGGGAGTTCTCGGCCAACGGCGCCTGGACCGTGCTGGCTGCGATCGCCTTCAACCTCACCCGCGCCGCCGGCGTCCTGGCATCGACGTTCCACGCCAAGGCGAGAACCGCCACCATCCGCGCTCAACTGATCGCCGTGCCCGCCCGGCTGGCCCGCTCCGCCCGACGAATCCGGATGCATCTACCGCGCGACTGGCCCTGGGAAAGCGCCTGGACCGAGCTGTTCACCAGCACCTGCGGTCCACCAGCGGCGGTGGCCTGACCACCCAGCCGCACGCGGCGCGAGAAACGACCGAAGTGGAAAGGCCGGAAAGACCGGCAGCTCTCGCACGGCCATCATCCCGAAGCCAGATCACCGAACGGAATCAGAAGCACGAACTATCGACGCGGCGGATCGAGGTTCAGGAAGACCCGACCCGCACGCCGCCGGCGGCCACGGTCGCAGCAGTCGGGACGCGGGTGAGCGGCAGGAGCACCACGCGGCGGACGGCCAGCGCAGCCAGCAGAGGTCCGATCGCGAGCGCCGCGGGCGCCCAGATGTGACCGCCGCCGACACCCAGGACGAGGAGCAGGGCCGCTGCCAGGCCCACGAACTCCAACCCGCGGAAGGCGAGCACCAGGCGGTGCCGGTGGTGAACGGTCGCCAAGGCCGAGTAGGGCAGCAGAACGGCAGCGGCGGCGGCGTAGGCCGACCATCCGGCGACCGCCGCCAGCGGTACCTCGTACCGCCCGCCGACCAGGAGGGGGCCGAGCCACGGCAGCAGCACGCACGCCAGCGCGCCGACACCCGCGACGCCTGCGGCCAGCCCAGCGGCGTACCGATCGGCCGACTGCAGGGTCTCCCGCACGGGTCGGGCGCGGAGCGCCACGAACCTCGGCAGCAGGAACGACCCCAAGCCCGCCACGAGGACCAGCGTGGGCGCGGTGAGCACGCGCGCCGCCTCGAGCGGTCCGAAGGCAGCCGCACCGACCAGGGCCACGACGAGGACTCGCACCGCTGTGAGCAGCGTTGGTCGGATGATCTGTGCCGCCGCTCGCCACATCCCGAAGGCCAGGACCGTCCGCAGCGCCGGGGTGCGCCAGGGACCGCGGGGGCGCTCGGACGTCGACAATCGGAACCAGGCGACCCAGGCGGCACCGGTCTGACCGACCAGCAGCGCCACTACGAAGGTGGTGAGAGTGAGTTCGCCCTGGGTCGCCCCGGCCACCAGGACGGCGAGGGCCAGTACGAGGCTCGTGCCGTCGACGGCAGCCAGCGACCAGAAGCGGTGGGTCGCCATGAGCAGTCGGCGCAAGGTGTCCTCGATGATGTACGCCGCGGCGGCCGCCCCGACCAGCACTCCGCCCCACAGCGGCAGGAGTCCCGTCATGAGCCCCCCGAGTGCACCCAGAACTGCGGCGACGCCTGCCAACACGGCTGTCCACCCGTGCAGACCGGCTCGGATACCGGCATGCTGGCGGTCGAGGACGGTCAGCGAGTCTCCGACGAGTCCACTACAGACGGCCGTGGCCATGACCAGGAGCCCGTAGCCGAGCGCGAATGTGGCCAAGCCCGCGGCGTCCAGTGACCGGGCCGCCGCTACCTGGAGCACCAGTCCCGCGAGAGCCTGGGTTATCTGACCAGCGATCGCCCCCGTGGCCGGTCGTCGCAGGATCGCCGGTACTCCTCCCGTCACGCGACCATCCTCCTGGGCGGGACGCTCGGCCCGGCTCCCGCCGGACCGAGCGTCACCCCATGTGAGGGCAGTTCGATCAGCCGATCGCCTGGACGCTCAAGGCCGTGAAGCGGATCGCGACCGGTGAGGTCGCGCTGCCGGAGAGGTAGGCGGAGAGGCCCACCCCACCGGGAGCCTGCAGCGACGGGGTGCTGTCGGTGCGGGTGAGCGTCGGCGTGGCCGGCTCGGCCGCGCCCTGGGCCCACACCGTGGCCGCCAGCTCCGTGGTGCCGGCGCCCTGGAGCTGCAGCCGGACGTTCAGCGCCGTCCCCGCCGCCGAGCTCGCCCCCGGAACCAGCACCTCCCCACCGATCACCGTCTCGCTGAACGAACCCGACAGCCGGGTCACAGCCAGCCGCACCGTGCCGTCGGTCAGGAACCGCAACCGCGCCCGGTACAGCTCGGTCTCACTCACCCGCCGAGCCGCGATGTAGACGAACGTGCCACCACCGGTGGGCGCCTGGTCCACGACCAGGGAGGCCCGCACGTCGACGTCCGCGTGCGACACCCCACCCAGGAACGAGCCGGTGTTGTTGCCCGCCGCCGCCAGGTTCACCGTCGCCGCACCCGGACTCACCGACTGCCGGGCGGCACCGAACTGCACCGTCCAGTCCCCACCCACATCCGCGGTCCCCAGCCCACCGGTCACCGTGCGGTCGAAGGTGTCCACCACCAGCGCAGCCGGATCGACCGGCTCGACCGGGTCGACCGGCTCCTCACCAGCGGTCACCGTGACCGACTCCGTCGCCGTACCCGTGGCACCCTCGCCGTCGGTCACCGTCAACGTCACCGTGTACGTGCCGGCCGCGGCATAGGTGTGACTCGCCGTCGCCCCGGCACCGGTCGCCCCGTCACCGAAGTCCCAGCCATAGGACGCGATGCTGCCGTCGGCGTCCGAGGAACCCGACCCGTCCAGCGACACCGACAGCCCCTCCACCGCAGCAGTGAACGCCGCCACCGGCTCGGCGTTCGGTGGGTCGGTGACGGTCACCGGGGTCGAGGTCTGCGCGGTGGCACCGTGGTCGTCGGTCACCGTCAGCGTGACCGTGTAGGTGCCGGCGGCGGCGTAGACGTGTTCCACGGTGGCACCTGTGCCGATCGATCCGTCCCCGAAGTCCCACTCGTGCGACGTGATGCTGCCGTCGGGATCGATCGATCCGGTGGCGTCGAGCGCCGCCGTCAGGTCCTCGGTGGCCGCCGTGAAGTCGGCCGTCGGGACCAGGTTGATGGCCGTGCCGGTCGAGCCGAGGCTGTGGTGGTTGGCCACCTGGTCGGGCGTGAGGGCGGTCGGGTAGACCGCGACCTCGTCGATCAGGCCGTCGAAGTACGCGGCACCGGACCAGCTGGTGTCGCCACCGACCCGCCAGTAGCCGGTGTAGGCCGCCGCCGACGTGGTGTCGGTCCGCGAGCCGACCAGGACGCCGTCGACGTGGAGCGCCATGCCCGCCGGGCTCAGCGACGCGGCGACGTGGTGCCACTGCCCGTCGTTGTAGGCGCTCGGGCTGGTCACGACGAGGCGCGCGCCGGGGTAGACCCCGAAGTTCAGCTGACCGGCGGTGTCCATGTAGACGTGCCGGTCGTAGCTGCCGCTGTTCCCCGTCGCCGAGCTGCCGAAGCCGATGATCTTGCCGCCGGCGGTCGACGTGGTCCGGAACCAGGCCTCGACGGTGAACGTCTGCGGACCAGCGACCGCAGTCTGTGTGGAGAGGTGGCCCAGGTTCGAGTCAGAGGTCATGCCGCGGAACCGGAACGCCGTGTCCGGGTCGTCGACGATGGCACCCTCCTCGCCCATGTCCGGCGTCGCACCGAGGAGCCCCGCTCGCACCGCCAGGTCACCACGAGCCGCGTAGTCGTAGGCCGTCGCGCCGGAGCTCTCTCCCAGCGGCCAGTAGTGAGCGGCTCCGTCATGTCGCACCGCGTCGCTGTAGGACCGCTGGACGATGTCCCCTTCGGTCACCTCGACCGGCATCCACGGGGAGTTCGCCCGATTGCCCAGGGGGTCGACCGCGCTGACCCGATAGGTGTGCGCGCCGGCCGGCACGCCGAGGTCCACGAAGTCGAGCGGCTGCGGGCTCCACCAGAGGGACGACCTCGCCGTCTCATGCACCGGGTTCGCGTTGTCGCCGTCCCGGTACACCCGGTAGATCAGGTGCTCGTTGTCCCGGTCGTTGGTGGTGCTCCAGCCCACGCGCACCATGCCACCGAGCGGCGAGTCGACCGACGCCGCCAGGGCGCCGGCGGCCGGACCCACCCGGTTGGGGGCGCTGGTCGGGAGGGCGTAACGGACGAGGCCCTGCTGCCCGGTGCCGTTGACCCGCGGGAACTCACCGCCGTACACGACGTACTGCTCGTTCCCCGCGACGCTCCAGCCGGACTGGTACTGACCCGTGTACGACCCCATCGCCATCGTCGGGAACCAGGTCAGCAGCGACGGAGCGGGCTTGCCCTGGAGCAGCGTGCCGCTGCAGGGGTAGCTGCTCTCGCTCTTGTGCACGATCGTGCCGTCAGGGGTCACCCGGCTGCCGCACAGCGTGTCGGTGCCCACGGTGCCCGTCGGCGCCAGGCTCACCGCCGTTGCGTAGCGGTGGATCCGCGGCTCGTGCTCGTGGTAACCACCGATGTTGCTGCAGACGTGCGGGTGCCCGGCGACGTACAGCGCCCCGCCGAGGGGGTGGCTCGAGTACGTGTCGCCGTGGCACTCGTTGATCCAGTTCACGGCGCCACCGTCGGCCTTCGCCGAGAAGCCGCCTTCCAGGTTGCCGGGACCGTAGTAGTCGTACGCGGTGCCGTAGACGTTCGTACCGTCGGTGGAGAGACCGGTCACGGCACCGTTGGTCCCCTGGTTGGTGATCAGCTGGTTGATCGCGAACGGACGGGTCTCACCCGTGACCGCATCGAGTGCGCCGACACCGGTGGCCTTCACCCCGTTGAGCGTGTCGAAGTGGCCCCCGGCGACCACCTGAGATCCGCCCCCGGTCACCACGAGCGCCCGGACGACATCGCTCGTGCCGGTGTTGCCGTCGCGGTTGAGGACCGGCCCGGTGCCCGGGATCGGGTTCCACGGGAGAAGAGCACCGTCAGCCGCGGACAGAGCCGCCAGCCGGTGCCGGCTGACCGAGCCGACCGCGGTGAAGGTGCCGCCGATGTAGACCGTGGACCCGGCCGTGGCGATGGCGCCGACCCGGCTGGAGACGTTGGGCCGGAAGTCCGGGATCAGCTGTCCGGTCGAGGTGCTGTAGGCAGCGATGCGGTTCCGCGGCTCGCCGTCGGCCTGGCTGAAATCTCCGCCGACGTAGATGCGCGATCCGTCCGGCGAGGCGGCCACCACGAGCGCCTGCGCGTTCAGGTCGGGTGCGAAGGAGCTGATCAGCTCGCCGGTGCGGATGTCGTAGGCGAGCAGGTTGTTCCGGGCCGTCTCCTGGCTGCCGGCAGGGGCGCCGGCCGGACGGGCGTGGGTGAACTGCCCGGCCGCGTAGACGGTGTCTCCGACGACGACCTGCGACCACACGACGCCGTTGATCTGCACCGTCGGCAGCGCATCGGCGGTCACCGTGGTCGGGGTGGCCGGATCGGCCGGGTCCAGCGGAGCGGAGTCGGCCTGCGCCTTCCCCCCGAGCGGCCCAGCGAACGCACCTACCGTCATCAGCAGGGCGACCAGCCCCGCGACGAGCGCCCGAGGCGCCGCCGAGCGTGCAGACATTCTTTCCCCCGTGTCCGATATCGCCAGCCCCATCCGAGGCCAGCTGTCGAACACTAAGCGTGACCATGGACCGCGATGCATCCCCCGAAACGGTGACTCTGCGTTCATATCGACGGGGGAAGCGCCCGATGGTCACCCTGCGTGATCGCGCCCTCATGGAAGGTCGTGCTCGGCCGCCCACCCGCGGATGAGGCACGTGTTCCCGGACGCGTCAGAGCCCCCGCGACCGATCGGTCACGGGGGCTCTGCGTCGGACGAGCGTCAGCCCACGGGGCCGGAGAACAGGGCCAGAGGTGCTCCGGCCCGATAGCGGACCTCGACGGTCACGTCCTCGCGGGCGTCTGCGGGCACCCGGAACACGTACACGCCCTCGGCCGCATCTCCCGGAGGCAGCGCACCGGCGAACGGTGACCGCGAGGGATCATCGAGCGGGGAGCCGGGTGTGCGCTCGGGGCCGTGGTACAGGTTGACCGAGACCCCGTCGAGAGCGACGTCGCCGCTCGTCTCGTTGACCACCCGTACGGTGACCCGCAGAGCCGGGCCGGCGACGTCGCCGGGACCGGTGGCCCGACCGTCGATCTCCTCGATGAGTGCGATGGACGCAGTGACGTCTCCTACGGCGACGGACTCGTCGAGAGCCACGACCGGCAGGACGGGCACCTCGCCGCTGTCACTTCCCTCCGTCCCGGGCTCCTCCTGCGGCAGCGGGTCGGTCGAAGGGTCGGGGGTCTCGGAGGGCACGGTGGGTTCGCTCGTCGCGGTCGGCGACGCGCTCGCCGGTGAACTGTCGGTGGCGGCCGCACTCTTCTCGTCGCCGTTGCCGAGGGCGAGGCCCACGAGCGAGAGGGCGGCGACGACGGCCACGGCTGCAGCAGCGATCAGCGCTCGCCGCCGGGGACCGGCTGCCTGTCGCCGAGGGACACCCGCGCCACCCCCGGACGACGGGACATCTGCGGGGGAGCTCATGGCGTCAACCTGCCCATCTCTGTGAACCACTTGACCAAGGCGAGGGCCAGATAGGCCCCCGTAGCGACGAAGAGGACGCCGTAGCCCACGAGGAAGGCGGGTGGCGCGCCGAGCAGGACGAAGACCAGACAGAGGACTCCATAGTCCGTCGGAGCCACGAGCAGCGACCGGGCGACGCTCGGGCGTTCGCCGGTTCGCTCGGCGCGGGTCCTGGCCCCGTACTGGGCGCGGAGGGCCTCGTTGAGCAGCGTCGCGAAGAAGTGCACGACGGCAACTACGGCGAACCCGAGGGGAACCAGCAGCCACGGCCCGCGGTCGACGGTCTCGAATCGGTACCAGCCGATCAGCACTGCAAGGTGCAGCGAGGCGATCTTGAACGCGTCGACCATGTGGTCGAGCCACTCCCCCGCTGGGGATCCCCCGCCACGCAGACGAGCGAGCTGGCCGTCCGCGGCATCGAAGGCGTAGCCCACGGCCAGGCAAGCGGTCACGGCCGCTCCGAGGGTCCACGACGGCGGCACGAGGGCGACCAGCGCTATGCCTGTGAAGGTGAACGCGGCGCTGATGCCGGTGACCGCGTTGGGCGTCAGCCGGGCGTGGAAGGCCACCGCCGCCAGAACCCTGCCCAGCTTGCGGTTGACGAACCGGGAGTAGGCCGGCGCGCCCTTCGCGCCCTTCTGGGCAGCCGACAGGCGGTGCAGCGTCGCGCGAAGACCCTCCGCCGTCGCCGGCTGCGTCCCCCGGGCCTCGACAGCGGTCACTGCCGGGCTCCGGGGAAGGGGATGACGTCGGAACCCGCCGCCGTCGCCTCATCACGCGTCGCCGCGCGCGGGAGCGGGAGCGGGACCGGCGCAAGGATCGACAGCGGCGCCGGGAGGCGCCGGCCGGAGGGGCGCCGCTTCGGGACGTGCCGGCCAGCCAGCCGCAGAGCGAGCCGCTCGTAGCCGGCGGCCACGTCGTCCCAGTCGTAATTCTTCGCCAGCTCACGGGCGCGGACGCCGCGCCCGCGCACCTGGTCGGGGTCGGCCTCGGCCCCGTCGACGAGCGCTGCCACGTCGGCCGGGCTGACGAAGAACCGGCCGGAGTCCTCGACCACCTCGCGGTTGAACTCGACGTCGTAGGCGAGAACGGCGGTCCCGGCGCCGATCGCCCGGAGCAGCGAGGGGTTCGTGCCCCCGACCGAGTGCCCGTGCAGGTAGGTGAAGGCGTGCGCATAGAGCTGGTCGAGCTGCTCCTGGTCCCACACCCCGCCGAGGAAGCGGACGCGGTCATCTGCCAGGCGGTGCACCCGTCTGGTGTAGGCGTCGGAGTAGGGCGCGGAGCCCACCACGACCAGTGGCTTCGTCCCCCGACTACGGCGGTAGCCCTCGACGATGACGTCGACGTGGTTCTCCGGCTCGAACCGGGCCACGGCCAGGTGGAAATCGCCCGGCGTGAGCCCCAGCTCGGCCAGCTTGTCCGTGCCTGGGTCGATGGTCGGGGCCCCGTAGGTCAGCAGGGTGGTCGGCGCCCCGAACTCCGAGCGGTAGTAGTCGGCGATGCCCTGGGCGTCGGCGATCAGGGCGTCGGACCAGCGCACGGCCAGCGACTCGGCCATGCGGTAGTAGCGCTGCCCGGTGGCCCCCCACTTGGCGCGCTTCCACTCCAGCCCGTCGACGTGGGTCGCGACCGGGATGCGGGCGGCCCGCAGTGCCGGCAGCAGCGGGGCGTTCGCGGCGTTGAACACGAAGGCAGCGTCTGTGCGGTGCGCGACGAGGTGGGCCACCGAGAGAGCCGAATGGCTGAGCGTCTCCAGCGAGCGCTTGCGGGCGGCCGGCAGGTGCACCAGCTCCATGCCTAGATGCCGCTCGGGCCGTTCGTCCTGGCCGGGCATCGTCCGGCAGTAGGCGACCACCCGGTGGCCCCGGTCGGCCAGCCTGCGGCCGACCTCTTCCACGGCGGTCTCGAAGCCTCCGTAGCGAGCGGGCACGCCGCGCGTGCCGACCATGGCGATCCGCATGGTGCCTCCGTCCTGTGCAGGCGCGTCGGGCTCGACAGCCACCTGGTGGGTGCCGTCTGGACGCGTGCTTCTCACGAGCTTCGCCGACCTGACGGCGCAGCGGGACCGTTCGGCGGGGGTCCGTGACCCGTGCGAGTGACGCCCGTCAGAGCGGGTCAGTAAGCCCCGGAGCGGGACAGCACGGCTCGGCCGGTCTTCCAGAGGATCAGCCCGTCGAGGGCCAGCGACCAGTTCTCCACGTACCGGAGGTCCAGCCGGACGGACTCCTCCCACGAGAGGTCACTCCGGCCGGAGATCTGCCACAGGCCGGTGAGGCCGGGCTTGACCAGCAGCCGCCGGCGCACGGAGTTGTCGTAGTGCGCCACCTCGCTGGGCAGCGGGGGCCGGGGGCCGACCAGCGACATGCTGCCGCCCAGGACGTTGAGCAGCTGCGGCAGCTCATCGAGAGAGAGCCGGCGCAGGGTGCGCCCGATCCGGGTGACCCGCGGGTCGTGCCTGGCCTTGAAGAGCAGCCCGTCGGACAAGTTGGCGTCGCGCACCGCGTCGAGCTGACGATCGGCGTCGGCGACCATGCTGCGGAACTTGAGCATGGTGAACGTGCTGCCGCCGAGGCCGACCCGCTCCTGGCGGTAGAGGACCGGGCCGGCAGAGGACAGCCGTACCGCGGCGGCGAGGGCCAGCAGGAGCGGCGCGAGCAGCACCAGGGCCGCGGCGGCGGCGGTCCGGTCGACCGCGCCCTTGACCAGGCGGCGCCAGCCCTCGAACTGGGGCGCCTCCACGGTCAGCAGCGGCAGCCCGTCGAAGGGGCGGATGTGCAGCCGCGGGCCGGCCACCTCGATGAGGCCGGGAGCGACGAGCAGTTCCAGGCCGGTTCCCTCCAGCTGCCAGGACAGCCGGCGGAGGTATTCGGCGGCGGTCTCGCTGGACGAGGTCACGGCAACGGTGTCGGCGCCGTACCGGGCGGCCAGGTCCACCACGTCGTCGAGCCCACCAACTGGCACCGCGACGGCGGCCCGCACGCGGTGTCGGTCGTCGGGGGTGACGCAGGCCGCGACCACCTCCAGACCCATGTGGCTCTGCCGGCGCACGCTGGCGGTCAGGTCGAGGACCGCGCCACCGCGGCCCACCACGACGACGCGCTTGACGCACCGCCCCAGGGAGCGGGCGCGGCCCAGCTGCCGGCGGGCGCAGCAGCGGGCGACGAGCGTCGCTACCCCGAGGAGCGGGAGGGCGACGACCACCAGCGCCCGGGAGAGGTCCAGCGCGACGGCGTAGGACACGAAGCCGGCCGCGGCGAGCAGCACGAGCGTGGCCCGGACGACCCGCCGGTACTCCTCGCCGCCGGTCCCGAAGACCCGCTCGGAGTACGCGCCGGACGCGGACAGCAGGGTGGGCCAGATGAGGGGCAGGACGGCACAGGCCCAGAACAGCGCGCCGAAAACCTGCCCGGGTTCGGCACGGGTCAGCAGCACCGCTGCCCCGGCTCCGGCAGCGGCCGCCGCATCGAGTCCCACGAGTGCGGCACGGTAGGGGCGAACCCACCGTGGTGCGCCTCGTCCGGCCCAGCGTGAGGACCGGGTACCGCCGTCGGGAGCGAGCCGCGGACGAGGTACAGGCAGGTGCGTGACGACGCCGTCAGCAACCGCGGTGTGGTTCAGCAGCACAGTCCCCCCCGAGAGCTGTCATCACCTGCTGTCACCAGCAGGGGCGACGCACGGCCGGCTACATGGGCTGCCGTGCGGCGGAGAGGCAGCTCCCCGCTGTCATCGCGACCAGAACCCTCACAGAGAGTCATGGAGGGGGTCAACGCGAGACGCGTCCGTTCACCCGATGGAGGCCGCCGCCTCGGTCCGCGCTCACCCGCGCAGGGGGATCGAGGCAGCGCGGCGTCAGCTACGCGGGTGCACCCGGTTCTGCGCCGCCTCGAGGCCGAGGGTGAGGAGCTCCTCGACGGCGTCGGCTGCCTCGACGAGCAGCAGGTCCAGCTCCTTGCGCTCGGTGGCGGAGAAGTCCTTGAGGACGAAGTCGGCGGGATCCTGCCGACCGGGCGGGCGGCCGATGCCCACCCGCACCCGCAGGTACTCCTTGGTGCCGGCCGAGCGGGTGATCGAGCGGAGGCCGTTGTGGCCGCCCTCCCCGCCGCCGCGCTTGAGCCGGACCGAGCCGAACGGGATGTCGAGCTCGTCGTGGAGGACGACGAGCTGATCGGCCGGGAGCTTGTAGTAGTCCAGCAGTCCCCGGACCGGGCTGCCCGACTCGTTCATGTACGTGAGCGGCTGCGCGAGCACCACGCGCCGGCCGGCCAGGCGGCCCTCCCCGGCGACCGCCCGGGCGCGGGCGCCCTTGCCGGGGGCCGGCGTGATCCCTGCCCGGCGGGCGAGCTCGTCGAGGACCATGGCCCCCACGTTGTGCCGGTTGCCGGCGTAACCCGGACCGGGGTTCCCGAGCCCGACGACCAGGTACGGGCCGTCCGGCACCGGGGACGCCGCAGGGGCGCCGGCGTCGCCGGCGCCCCTGCGGGCCGTGCTCTCGGTCAGCGGAGGCCTCAGCCGTTGTCGGCGGACTTCTCGGCCGAGTCCATCGACTCGCCGCTGCCCTGGTCGAGGGGCTCGGGGACGATGTCGCCCTCGCCGGCACCCTCGGCCGCCTCGTCGGACTCCTCGCGCTCGATGCCGGCCTCGGCCTCGGCCTCGGCCAGCTCCGCCTCGAGCGCCTCGGCGCTGGGCGCACCCAGGAAGCCGATGACCAGCGCCTCCGGGTCGGTGATCAGCGTGGACCCGGCGGGCAGCGCGAGGTCGCCGGCGGTGATGCCCTGGCCGGCCTCACGGCCGGTGATGTCCACCTCGATGCTGTCGGGCAGCTTGGTGGCGTCGGCCTCGATCGAGACGGTGTTGAGCTGGTGGTTCGGGATGGAGTCGGGCGCCGGCTGGCCGACGACCACGATCGGCACGTCGACGGTGGTCTTCTCGCCGCGGCGGACCGCGAGCAGGTCGACGTGCTCGTGCACGCGGGTCAGCGGGTCCCGCTGCACCGCCTTGGCCAGCGTCAGGTGCTCCGTGCCGTCGAGCACGACGGTGATCAGCGCGTTGGTGCCGCCGTTGCGCAGGACCGCGGCAAATTCCAGGGCCGGCAGCGACAGGTGGACGACGTCCTGGCCGTGCCCGTAGAGGACGGCGGGGACGCGGCCGGCGCGACGGGTGCGGCGGGCGCTGCCCTTGCCGAACTCGGTACGGGTCTCGGCCTCGAGGCGGAAGTCAGCCACGGTGATGTGCTCCTCAGAAGGTGGATCGGTCTGCGGTCCGGCGCCGGACGCAGCACACCTCGCGGGGCACACGCACGTCGATCACGGAGTGCGGACGGGCCGCCTCCCTCGCCGGGCAACGGCGACGAGACTACCTCAGTCCCGGGAACGGCTGTGCCCCGGCACCTGGTCGAGGACCTGCTGGGCGCACTCGTCGACGGTGCGCCCAGCGGTCTCGACGGTCACCTCGGCGTCGCCCGGTGTCTCGTACGGGTCGCTGATCCCGGTGAAGGCCGGGATCTCACCGCGTCGCGCCTTGGCGTAGAGGCCCTTCCGATCCCGGGCCTCGCAGTCGGCCAGCGAGGTGGCCACGTGGACGAGCACGAAGCTGCCCGGCCCTGCCTGGCTCTCGACCTCGCGGCGGACGTCGTCGCGTACCCCGGCGTAGGGCGCGATGGGCGCGCACACCGCGACGCCGCCGTGCTTGGCGATCTGTGCGCCCACCCAGCCGATCCGGCGGACGTTGGTGTCGCGGTCCTCCTTCGAGAAGCCCAGTCCGGCCGACAGGTGGTGCCGGACCTCGTCGCCGTCGAGGAGGGTCACCGTCCGCCCGGCCTCGATCAGCAGCTCCACCACCCGCGCCGCGATCGTCGACTTGCCGGCTCCGGACAGGCCGGTGCAGAAGACGACGGTGCCGCCGGTCCGCGCGGGACCGGACCCGAGCCGGTGCCCGGCGAGCCCGGCCCCGTAGCAGGTGGCGAGCTCCCCGGGGGGCAGCTCGGGTACGTACGGGGTCACCGGCACCGGCACGACGACGACCTCGCGACCCTCCTCCCGCACCGTCGCCCAGGCGGCCGCCGCCACCGACAGCGCGGCCGAGTCCGGCGGCAGACCCGCGGCCGGGAGCAGGGCCAGCACCCGCTGCGGCAGCGCGGTGCGGTCGTCGGGAGGCAGGCCCACCCATGCGGCGGGAGCGGCCCACCCGCGGTCCCGCAGACCGACGGCGACAGCTCCGGGGGCGTCCCACCGCGGCACCTCGACCACCGTCAGGTCACCGTCGGCCGCCGTGGCCACCAGCACGCCCTGGGCGTCCTCGTACTCGTCGGCCGGCGGCAGGTCCGGCGCCGTCGAGCCGATGCCGAAGCAGTACCGGGCCACGGCGGCGACCTGCGCATCACTGAGTCTGGCGCGAGCGACCACGTCGCCATCCTCGCAGGAGGTCGGCACCGGCCTGCCGTTCCCCGTTCCCCCGGCGGCCGACCGCGGTCCTCCGGCTCAGCTCGCCCCGTCGAAGAGGCTGGTGACCGAGTCGTCCTCGAAGACGGCCTTGATCGCCCGGGCGATCAGGGGGGCGATCGAGAGGACGGTCAGCTTGTCGAACTGACGGGCGGGCTCGATCGGCAGCGTGTTGGTGACGATGACCTCGCTGACCTGGCTGTTCTTCAGCCGGTCCACCGCGGGGCCGGACAGCACGCCGTGCGTCGCGGTGACGATCACGTCGGCGGCGCCGGCCTCGAAGAGGGTCTCGGCGGCCTTCACGATGGTGCCGCCGGTGTCGATCATGTCGTCGACGAGGATGCAGACCCGCCCCTGCACGTCACCGACCACGCGGTTGGCGACGACCTCGTTCGGCCGCAACGGATCGCGCGTCTTGTGGATGAAGGCCAGCGGGGTGCCGCCGAGCTTGTCGGTCCAGCGCTCGGCCACCCGTACCCGGCCGGAGTCGGGAGAGACGACGGTGATGTCCCGGTCGCCCCAGCGCTCGCACACGTGCGAGACCAGCAGGTCGAGGGCGAACAGGTGATCCACCGGGCCGTCGAAGAAGCCCTGGATCTGGGCGGTGTGCAGGTCGACGGTCATCAGCCGGTCGGCGCCCGCCGTCTTGAACATGTCCGCGACGAGCCGGGCGGAGATGGGCTCGCGGCCGCGGTGCTTCTTGTCCTGCCGGGCATAGGGGAAGAAGGGCGCCACCACGGTGATCCGCTTGGCCGACGCGCGCTTGAGCGCGTCCACCATGATCAGCTGCTCCATGAGCCAGGTGTTGATCGGCGCGGTGTGGCTCTGCACCACGAAGGCGTCGCAGCCGCGCACCGACTCCTCGAACCGCACGAAGAGCTCTCCGTTGGCGAACTCGTAGGCCGCCGTCGGGGTCGGCGTCACGCCCAGGTGACCGGCGATCTCGTCGGTCAGTGCCGGGAAGGCCCGACCGGAGAAGAGCATGAGGCTCTTGTTCGTGGTCTGCCGGATCACGCTCATCGGCTCTCGTCCCTAGCTGTCGGAGTCCGCACGGGAGGGCTCGGACCGGTCCTCCCGGGGCGCCTCGGCCCGGCTCTCCGCCGCTGCCGCGGCCTCCGCAGCGGGGGTTCCGGACCGTCGGCGACGCACCCAGCCTGCCACATTGCGCTGCGGTGCCCGAGCGACGGCCATCGCTCCTGGGGGGACGTCGGAGGTGATGACCGATCCGGCGGCGGTGTACGCCCCGTCCCCCACCGTGACCGGGGCCACGAACATGTTGTCGGCCCCGGTGCGGGCGTGGTCGCCGATCGTCGTGTGGTGCTTGGCGACGCCGTCGTAGTTGACGAAGACCGTCGCCGCCCCGATGTTGCTGCCGCGGCCGATCGTGGCGTCGCCGACGTAGGACAGGTGCGGCACCTTCGACCCCTCTCCCACCTGGGCGTTCTTGGTCTCGACGAAGGTGCCGACCTTCGCCCGGGCGCCGAGGACCGTGCCCGGGCGCAGGTAGGCGAACGGCCCGACCGAGACCTGGGGGCCGATGCGCGCCCCGACGGCGTGGGTGCGCACCACCGTGGCGTCCCCGGCGACCTCGGTGTCGACCAGCGTCGTGTCGGGGCCCACCTGGGCCCCTCCCCCGATCGAGGTGTCCCCTTCGAGCTGGGTGCCCGGCAGGAGGACGGCGTCGGGGGCGACGGTCACGGTCACGTCGACCCAGGTGGTCAGCGGATCGACCACGGTGACGCCGTCTCGCATCAGCTCGTCCAGCATCCGGTCGTTCAGGGTGCGGCGCCGGGCGGCGAGCTCCTTGCGGTCGTTGCAGCCGAGCACGTCGTCGGGGTCCTCGGCGACCGATCCCCCGACGGGCGCCCCCTCGGCGACCAGCAGGCCGAGGACGTCGGTGACGTACTGCTCGCCCTGCTCGTTGTCCTCGCCGATGCGGCCCAGCGCGGCGCGCACCGCAGCGGCGTCGCCCACGTAGACGCCGGCGTTGATCTCGCGGACGGCCCGCTGCTCGGGGGTCGCGTCGCGCTGCTCGACGATGCCCCGCACCGCCCCGTCGCCGTCCCGGACGATGCGGCCCAGGCCGGTCGGGTCCTCGACCTCGGCGGTGAGGACGGTGAGGACGTTGCCGGCGGCGGTGTGCTCGGCGACGAGGCGGCGCACCGTCGAGGCCCGCAGCAGCGGCGCGTCGCCGTTGACCAGCAGCACCGGCCCCTCGACGTCGGGGATGGCGGCGAGGGCGACGGCGGCGGCGTGCCCGGACCCGCGCTGCTCCTCCTGCACGACCGCCTGCGCGTCCGGGGCGATCGCGGCCAGGTGCTCGCGCACGGCCTCGCGCCCGGCCCCGACCACCACGACGGTGGTGCCGGCAGCGAGCGGGGCGGTGGCGGCGAGGACGTGACCGAGCATGCTGCGTCCCCCCAGGGCGTGCAGCACCTTGGGCCGCGACGAGCGCATGCGCGTGCCCTGCCCGGCCGCCAAGACGACGACGGCGGCCACCGTCGGAGCAGGCTCGGCTGCGGTGTCCGGCTGGACCTGGTTCACGGCTCTCCTCGGTCGGCGACGACGACGTGCGGCTGGGGGACTCGGACTCGAACCGAGACTTCCCGGCTCCAAAGGCCGGCGGGCTGCCGATTACCCCATCCCCCATCCCGGGGCCGGTTCGGGCCCTGGGGGCGCGCCGGTGCACCGGCGTCCTCCGCGAGCCTAGGGCCCGCGCGAGAGGAGAGCACCCGGCCGGTACTGCTCTCCCAGCCGCTGCGGTCGCCACTGTTCCTACGGTGCCGTAGGTTGCGACCAGACAGCCGGGACCAGCGTGGGCCGGCCGTACCGCACCTCGGTCGCCCCCGGAGGCCCCTTGTCCGCTCCTGCCCGCACCCGGCCCATGGCTCCGCCGCGCCCCGCAGATCCGCACGCCGGGTTGCCGGCCAACGCGATCGGCCGGCACAAGAGCGCGCTGGAGATCATCACGCTCTACGTCTTCGTGGTGGTGCCCTTCCTGGCCGTCGCCGCGATCGTTCCGGCCACGTGGGGCTGGGGCCTGTCGTGGCTGGACGTCGGGCTGGCGATCGGCTTCTACTTCTTCACCCTGCTGGGCGTGACCGTCGGCTACCACCGCTACTTCACGCACGGCTCGTTCAAGGCCAGGCGGCCGCTGCGGCTGCTGCTGGCCGCCGCGGGCTCCATGGCCATCCAGGGCCCCGTCGTCCAGTGGGTGGCCGATCACCGGCGGCACCACGCGTTCTCCGACCGCGAGGGCGACCCGCACTCGCCGTGGCGCTACGGCACCGACGCGCGAGCCCTCCTCAAGGGCATGTTCCACGCCCACCTGGGCTGGCTGTTCGAGCGGCGGAAGACCAACCAGGAGCGCTACGCCCCCGACCTGCTCAAGGACTCCGCGCTGGTCACCACCGGTCGGCTGTTCGTGGTCTGGGCCGCCATCAGCCTCTTCCTGCCGGCCCTCATCGGCGGCCTGGTCACGACGAGCTGGGCCGGCGCCTGGACGGCGTTCTTCTGGGCCGGACTGGTGCGCATCGCGCTGCTGCACCACGTGACCTGGTCGATCAACTCGGTGTGCCACGTGGTGGGCAACCGGCCCTTCGCCTCGCGGGACCGTGCCACGAACTTCTGGCCGCTGGCGATCCTCAGCGCGGGCGAGTCATGGCACAACCTGCACCACGCCGACCCCACCTGCGCCCGGCACGGGGTGCTGCGCGGCCAGATCGACATCAGCGCCCGGGTGATCTGGATCTTCGAGAAGCTCGGCTGGGCCTGGAACGTCAGGTGGCCGGACCCGGTGCGTCTCGCCGCCAAGCGCGCCCCCGCGGCGGTCGGCAACTGACGGTCGCCCCTCCGGCGGCCTCCGGGCCGGGCCGGGCGCGCGTGCGCATGCCCGGCCCGGAGCGCCGCCGCCAGCTGCTCGACGTCGGGCGGGCCCTGTTCGCCGAGAACGGGTTCGCGGCGACCTCCGTCGAGGAGATCGCCGCCTCCGCCGGGGTGAGCAAGCCCGTGGTCTACGAGCACTTCGGCGGCAAGCAGGGGTTGCACGCCGTCGTGGTCGACCGCGAGATGCACCGGCTGCTCGACCGGTTCGAGACGGCACTGTCGGCCCCCGGTCATCCACGTGAGCTGCTGGAGCGCGCCGCGCTGGTCCTGCTGGAGTACATCGAGCAGGACACCGACGGCTTCCGGGTGCTGGTCCGGGACGCACCGGTCACGAGCGGGGCCGGCTCGTTCGGCTCCCTGCTCGGGGAGGTGGCCCGGAAGGTCGAGCACGTCCTCGCACGGGAGTTCGCCCCCCGCGGTCACCGGCCGGAGCTGGCCGGGCTCTACAGCCAGGCGCTGGTCGGCATGGTGGCGCTGGCCGGCCAGTGGTGGCTGGACACCCGGTCCCCCGGCAAGCACGAGGTGGCCGCCCACCTGGTCAACCTCGCCTACAACGGCCTGGCGCACCTCGAGCCGCACCCCGGAGCGCTGGACGTGCGGGCGACCGTTCGCTAGGAGACGACCCGGGCTCCGGGCACCGGGCCGGTGACGGCCCGCACGGACCGGAACACGCCGACGCCGGCGAGCTCGGCCGCCAGCCGGACGGCGCCCTCCTCGTCGCCGGCGAGCGCCGCGACGGTGGGCCCCGAGCCGCTGACCACGGCGGCCACGGCACCGGCGGCCTCAGCCGCGCGCAGCGCCCGGCGCAGGTCCGGCCGCAGGCTGAGCGCCGCCGGCTGGAGGTCGTTGGCCAGGGACCTCGCGAGCTCGCCCGCCGCGCCACCGCGCAGCGCGGCGAGGACCGGCTCCGCCGACGTCGGCTCGGTTCCGTCGGGCACCCGGCCGGTGGCGCGCAGCCGGTCCAGCTCGGCGTAGACAGCCGGCGTGGACAGACCCTCGCCGGCGATGCCGAGCACCCAGTGCCATCGACCGCCGGCCAGGACCGGGGACACCTGCTCCCCCCGCCCGGTGCCGAGCGCGACCCCGCCGGTCAGGCTGAACGGCACGTCGCTGCCCAGCTGCGCGGCCAGAGCCAGCAGATCCGCACGAGCTGCCCGGGTGCCCCACAGCGCATCCAGGGCGACCAGCGTCGCCGCGGCATCCGCACTCCCCCCGGCCAGGCCGGCGGCGACCGGGATGCGCTTGACGACGTCCATCGCGGCGTCCGGACGGACGCCGGCGTGGTCGGCCAGCAGCTCGGCCGCCCGCCAGACCAGGTTCGTGGGCCCACCCGGGACCTGGCCGGGGCCGGTCGTCGTCCCGGCGCCCTCCCCGGACAGGGTCAACGACAGCCCCTCACCGGGGCGGACGGCCACCGTGTCGAACAGGGACACGGCGAGGTAGACCGTGTGCAGGGCATGGAAGCCGTCGCCGCGCAGCGGGCCCACGCCGAGGTGGATGTTGATCTTCGCCGGGGCACGGACGACCACCGGCTCCCGGACGGTCACGGCAGCACCGGGTCGGTCGCTGCCAGACGGGCGAAGTCGGTGACCGACAGCTGCTCGCCCCGGGCCGACGGGTCGATACCCGCGGCGCGCAGCCGCGCCTCCGCGGCGGCCGGGCTCCCCGCCCAGCGGGCCAGCGCGGCCCGCAGACCCTTGCGCCGCATGCCGAAGGCGGCGTCCACGACGGCGAAGGTCGCCCGCCGGTCGCCCGGCGGCGGTGGACGGCGGACCAGCCCGACCAGACCCGAGTCGACGTTGGGCTCGGGCCAGAAGACGCGGCGGCCGACGGTGCCGGCGCGACGCACCTCGCCGTACCAGGCCGCCTTGACCGACGGCACGCCGTACGCGGACGTGCCCGGTCCCGCGGCCAGCCGTTCGGCCACCTCGGCCTGCACGAGGATCAGCGCGCGGTCGAGGCTCGGCAGCAGCTCCAGCAGGTGCAGCAGCACCGGCACCGCCACGTTGTAGGGCAGGTTCGCGACCAGCGCGGTGGGCGGCGGGCCCGGGAGGTCGGTCACCCGCAGGGCGTCGCCCTCGACGATGGTCAACCGGTCGGCCAGGTCCGGCCGGCGATCACCCACCGTGACCGGCAGGAGGGAGGCGAGCCGCGGGTCGATCTCCACGGCCGTCACCCGTGCCGCGGCCGGCAGCAGCCCGAGGGTCAGCGAGCCGAGGCCGGGGCCCACCTCGAGCACCACGTCGTCCGGCCGTACGGCGGCGGTGCGCACGATCCGCCGGATCGTGTTGGCGTCGTGCAGGAAGTTCTGGCCGAGGGACTTCGTGGGACGCAGATCGAGCTGCTGGGCCAGGTCGCGGATGACGGCCGGGCCCAGCAGCCCGTCGGTCTGCTCAGGGACGGTGCTCAGCGCCGGTCCGATCAGCCGAACAGGCGCGGCCCGCAGTGCGGCCACTGGCCGGCACCGGAGCGGTTGTAGAGGAGCTGCGCCCGGTAGGTCTGCTCGTCGGCCGACGCGGCCGCCGGGTCACCGGTGCCACCGACGCCGTTCCAGGTGGCCTGGGAGAACTGGTACATCCCGCGGTATTTGCCGGTCGAGCTGACGGCGTCGGGACGCCCACCCGACTCGCACGCGGCCAGCGCCGCCCAGTTGAGGCCGTCGGCGGTGGGGCTGTTGGCGGGGCGGGCCTTGGTCCCGACCGTGACCTGCTCGTCGACCGGCGCGCGGGTGACCGTGCTGGAGAGCTGCTCGCGGCTGGTCTCCTGGCCGTCGACGACGGTCACCCGGTAGGTGGTGGCCTGCTCGCCGTCGACGCCCTGCTGGGTGACCTCGTCGTCCCCTTCGAAGGCCTCGGCGTTCGCGGTCTCCACCCGGCCGTGCGCGATGGGGGCCGTCTCGGTGACCTCGGAGACCTGCACCCGGTACACCTGCAGCCGCATGCGGTTGAGCAGGCCCTGCTCGAGGTAGAGGCTGGTGCGGTCGGTCTCGCTGAGCGCGATCCCCTGCTCGGCGAGCAGGTCGCCGGCCGTGGCCGCCGCCGTGGTGACCACCCGCTCCTGGCCGTCGGCGACCAGCACGACGTCCTTGGGGGTGGTGATCGTCAGCTGCATGCCCTCGAGCGGAAGACGCTCGGCGCGGCTGGCCGACAGGACCAGGCCGTCGGTGCGGAAGCCCAGCTGGTCCAGCGCCTCCTCGACCGACAGCGCGGTCACGTGCACCTCGCGCGAGACGCCGTCGACGGTGAGCTCGAGCGGCCGGGCGCGGTTGAGGACGACGGCGTCGCCGTCGGACAGCGCATGGTCCGTCGCCGGCAGGACGACGTCGTGAGCGGCGAGGGTGAGCCCCTCCTCCTCCAGGACCTCACCCACGGTGCCGGCATAGGTGCCGACGTCGCGGGTCTGCCCGTCGACGGTGAGCGCGACGGACTTCTGGGCGAGGAAGAAGGCCAGCGTCCCGCCCACCAGTCCGACGAGGACGAGGGCGAAGAGGCTGAGCTGCAAGGAGCGACGCACGACACTTCCAGGGGTTACAGAACCCGGGCAGGAGAGCGACCTGACCGCCGGGGGCGGCCCGGACGCGGCTGCGACTCGGGCGACGACCGCCGGGATCCCGGAGCAGTACGGCACCCCGGTCGCTCTCCACCCCGGCTGTCGGTCACGACACGATAACGAACATTCTGCGTGTGGCAATGCTGCGCGAGGAGTGAAACAGACGCCGACGGTTGCGCGCAGTCGACGCGCCGAGACGGAGAGTCGACGACATGCCGAGATGTCGACCTCCCACCCCCTACGCCTGCTGTGAGCAAGCGCACGGCGTAGGAGGGTCTCCAGCGGGGCAGTGCGGCTGCTTGTCAGCCTGCCAGCGCGGGAGCGCTCGACCGCACCGGCCGCAGCCAGCTGAACAGGAAGACGGTCACGGCCAGCCCGGCCGCGAGGGCGGAGAAGCCGCCGGCCACGAAGGCCACGGGCAGCACGTCGAAGTTCGTGCTGACCCGCTCCCCCAGGTCCAGCCCGGCGCGCAGCAGCAGCGTGCCGAACGGGAGCAGGGCCGTCACGCTCGCGGCCGCGGCCACCAGGTGCGCCGTCCACGTCCGCAGCGCCTCGTCGATCGGCACGTCGGCGCCCTCGGCGGGCATCGGCCGGGCCAGCGCCCGGAGCAGCGCCCCCTCGGCCAGGAGCCAGGCGGCCAGCGGCACGACGACGACCGCCCAGGCGGTGGTGCTCCCCAGCTCACCGGACGACCACAGCCACCCCGCCGTCGCCAGCTCGGCGGCGACCACCAGGCGCATCGTCCAGACCAGCCAGGCGGAGATCTGCTCGGTCTGCCGCGGGCGGCGCGGCGGGGAGCTCAGCGCCCAACGCGGTCGCGGCCGCGTCACCTCGGCCAGCAGGACCCCCGCCAGCAGACCCACCGAGAGCACGGGGATCCAGAGGAAGACCGAAGCCTCCGCGAAGAGCACCACGCTGGCCACGATCCCGGCCAGGCCCAGGACCAGGCCCAGCAGGCGCCAGCGGCGTCCGTGGGCCGCCTGGCGCCGCAGCGTCGCCAGCCCCTCGGGCGTCGGCTCGGCGAGCTCCACCGCTCCGCCGGCGACCGCACGGCGGTTCGCCGCCAGCTGCCAGGCACGGGCCAGGAGCACGCCGGGGACCAGCAGAGCGACGAAGACCACGACCGCAATGAGACGACCCACAGGACAAGTGTGCATCGCTTCTGCATCCGTGTGCCGAGACCTGGCTCCAGTCGGCAGCCGCATCGCCGCCCGCAGTGCCCGGCGGCGGTCATCGAGTCGGCGAGACCTGCTCCGCCCAGGGGCCGAAGACGCGTTCGGCGGTGGCAGTGAGGGTGTGGCAGAGCTCGGCCAGGTCGGTGCCGGTCACCTCGGCCAGGGCGCGCACCGTGTGCGGCACCAGGCGGGAGGCGTTCGGCCGCCCACGGAACGGCACGGGGGTGAGAAACGGGGAGTCGGTCTCCACGAGCAGCTGCTCGAGCGGGGTGAGCGCCGCGGCCTCTCGAAGGTAGCCGGCGTTGCCGAAGGTCAGCGTGCCGGCGAAGGACAGCACGAAGCCGCGCTCGACGCAGGCCTTCGCGAACACCGCGTCCCCGGAGAAGCAGTGGAAGACCGTGTGCTCCGGGGCGCCCTCGTCCTCGAGCACGCGGAGGATCTCCTCGTGGGCGTCCCGGTCGTGGACGACCAGCGCGAGGCCGTGGTCCTTGGCGATGCGGATGTGTGCCCGGAAGGACTCCTCCTGCGCCGCCCAGCCCGCGGGCCCGGTGCGGTAGCGGTCGAGGCCCGTCTCCCCCACGGCGCGCACCCGCGGCCGCGCCGCCAACCGGTCGATCTCGGCCAGCGCCTCGTCGGTCGCCCTGCCCTCCCCCGCCTCGTTCGGGTGCAGAGCGACGGCGGCCAGCACGTTCGGGTGCCGGGCGGCCAGCTCCGCCGACCACCGGGACGACGCGACGTCGACACCGACCTGCACCAGCCGCGGGATGCCGACCGCCTCGGCCGCGGCGATCTCCGCGTCGACCGCCGCGTCGGACGCCCACTCCCCGTGCTCACCGTCGGCGGGGCGCTCCCCCAGGACGATGTCCAGGTGGGTGTGGCTGTCCAGGGCGGGGGCCGGCAGCGGCTCCGGCGACGGCGGCGGCTCGCCCCGCCGATCGGCGCGGGACGAGGCCGAGCGACTCATTCGCCGCCCTCCTCCAGGCGCCGGATCTCCTCGTCGACGATCGACGGGTCCAGCTTGGTGAAGATCGGCTTCGGCGGGGCCAGCGGCGTGCCGGGCGCCGGCAGCGGCGTCGACGCCCAGACCGCCTGGCCCTGCTCGTAGGAGCCGGTGATGATCGGGTACGGCGAGCCCTCGTCGAGGTCGGTGACCTCCTCGACCTGCGGCGCGACGGACCAGACGCCGTCCCCACCGAGCAGTTCGTGCACCTGCTGCGAGGAGTGCGGCAGGAACGGCGTCAGCAGGGCGTTGCAGTCCTTGATCGCCTGCAGCGCGGTGTGCAGGACGGTGTCCCGGCGGGCCGGGTCCTCCTTGAGCTTCCACGGCGCCTGGTCCGACAGGTACTTGTTCGCCTCGCCGACGACCCGCATGGCCTCGTTGATCGCGGCCTTCTGCCGGTTGCGCGACAGCAGGTCCCCGACCGGCGCGAAGGCGCCGGACGTCGTCGCCAGCAGCGCGCGGTCGTCGTCGGTCAGCTCGCCGGGCGTCGGGACGGCGCCGACGTTCTTCGCCGCCATCGACACCGACCGGTTGACCAGGTTGCCCCAGCCGGCGACCAGCTCGTCGTTGTTGCGGCGCAGGAACTCCGCCCAGGTGAAGTCGGTGTCCTGGTTCTCGGGGCCGGCGACGGCGATGAAGTAGCGCAGCGCGTCGGCGTCGTACCGGGCGAGGAAGTCCCGCACGTAGATGACCACGTTCCGGGAGGAGGAGAACTTGCGCCCCTCCATGGTCAGGAACTCGCTCGAGACCACCTCGGTCGGCAGGTTCAGCCGGCCGTAGGAGCCCGGCGTCCCCCCCTTGTCGCCCTCGCCGTTGTAGCCGAGCAGCTGGGCGGGCCAGATCTCGGAGTGGAAGACGATGTTGTCCTTGCCCATGAAGTAGTAGGCGCCCGCGTCCGGCGTCTGCCACCACTGCCGCCAGGCGTCGGGGTCGCCCGACCGGCGGGCCCACTCGATCGAGGCCGACAGGTAGCCGACGACGGCGTCGAACCAGACGTAGATGCGCTTGTCCGGCCGGTCGCGCCAGCCGTCCAGCGGCACCGGGACACCCCAGTCGATGTCGCGCGTGTAGCTGCGCGGCTTGAGGTCCTCGAGCAGGTTGACGCTGAAGTTCAGGACGTTGGGCCGCCAGCTCTTGCGGGTGCCCAGCCAGTCGCCGAGCGCGCGGGTGAACGCCGGGAGGTCGAGGAAGTAGTGCTCCTCCTCGACGAACTTCGGCGTCTCGCCGTTGATCTTGCTCACCGGCTTGATCAGGTCGATCGGGTCCAGCTGGTTGCCGCAGTTGTCGCACTGGTCGCCCCGCGCGCCGTCGTAGCCGCAGATCGGGCAGGTGCCCTCGATGTAGCGGTCGGGCAGCGTGCGGCCGGTCGACGGGCTGATCGCGCCGAGCGTCGTCTTCGGGAAGACGTACCCGTTCTTCAGCAGGCCCAGGAAGATCTCCTGGCTGACGGCGGCGTGGTTGGCCGTCGTCGTCCGGGTGAACAGGTCGTAGCTCAGCCCGAGGGACTGCAGGTCCCCCACGATGATCCGGTTGTTCCGGTCGGCGATCTCCCGGGGCGCGATGCCCTCGGCGTCGGCGGCGACGGTGATCGGGGTGCCGTGCTCGTCGGTGCCGCTGACCATGAGGACCTTGTCCCCGGCCATGCGGTGGTACCGGCTGAAGACGTCGGAGGGGACGCCGAACCCGGAGACGTGGCCGATGTGCCTCGGCCCGTTCGCATAGGGCCAGGCGACTGCGGTCAGGATGTGCCGATCACTCACGGCCCGACTCTAGTGAAGGCGACGGAGTCGTGAGCATCGCAGGGAGCGCCAGCGACCGAGGAGCGGAGCGGCGGAGGCGCCGAGCGGGTCATGGTGGCGCGGTCGAGCCGGTCGCCCGGGCGGGCGACCGACAGCCGGCTCAGGGCTGGTGGACGACGCTCGATGCCGGGCTGCCGAGGCCCGCGTCGGACGGTCCCACGACGGCCACCGCGCCCAGGCCCAGGGCGATCACGCCCAGGGTGAGAGTGCACAGCACCCGGTGGTGGGCCACCGGGTCGGGCCGCCGTGCGCGCACGCGCGGCCCCTGCAGCACCCACTCCCGGGCGGACGGGGTGTCGGACAGGAGCAGCTTGCCGATCGGCAGCGCGACGGCGAGCGCGAAGAGCAGGGGCAGCGGCAGGCCACCGGTCAGCCAGGTCGGCAGCGGGAGCATGACCGCGAGGACGCCGAGCGTCGACACGACGAAGAGCTCGACCGACGAGGTGATCACCACCAGCCGGCGGCCCGAGCCGTCGATGAGCGCCGCACCGCCACCGCCGCACAGCACGATCCAGCCGGCCAGGACGCCCAGGCCGAGCACGATCAGCAACCCGGCCGGGCGAATCGGGGACGCCAGGACGACGTCGACCTGGGCGAGTCCGGTGGCGAGCAGGCCGACGGCCTCGAGGACGGCGAGCGACCCCGCCGCCAGCGCGGCGACCGGCACCCGGCGGGACGTGCGGACGCGTGCCGGCGCGCCGGTGTCGCGGACGTCGAGGACGGTGCTCGCCACGAGGCTCTCTCCCTGACCGGTGGGCGCTGTCTCCGGTGAGGTCGGCGCGTGGAGGGGATCCCTGGACGCCCGGTCGGGTGCACTCACCCCATCGAGGGGGACGGGTGGGTCCGCCGGGCAGCCCTACGCTGCAACCGGCGTCCTACCGACCGACCGCGAAGGAGAGGCGACCGCGATGAGCACCGGGGACACCAGACCCGCCGCGCCGCTCCCACTGGCACCCGGCGAGCCGCCGACGCTGCGGCCACGGCCCGCCGGCCGGCCACCGCGGACACCCGCGGGGCGACCGGAGGCCGGCGCCGTCATCGACTGCGCCGTCTACGTCGACGGGCGCCGGCAGGAGGCCGTCCGTCCGGAGGACGCGCTCGGGGTGGCGGAGGAACGCGGCGGCTACGTCTGGCTGGGCCTCTACGCCCCCACCGAGGCCCAGGTGGGGGTGATCGCCGAGGAGTACGACCTGCACCCCCTCGCCGTCGAGGACGCGGTCTACGCCCACCAGCGGCCCAAGCTCGAGCGCTACGACGACGCCCTGTTCATGGTGCTGAAGACCGCCACCTACGTCGAGCACGAGGAGCTGACGGCGACCAGCGAGGTCATCGACACCGGCGAGGTGATGGTCTTCCTGGGGCCCCGGTACGTGATCACCGTCCGGCACGGCGAGCACAGCGGGCTCTCGGGGCTGCGGCAGCGGCTGGAGGAGCAGCGGGAACTGCTCTGCCTCGGCCCGTCCGCAGTGCTCTACGCCGTCGCCGACCTGGTCGTCGACTCCTTCGTGGAGGTCGCCAGGGCGGTGGAGGAGGACGTCGAGGAGCTCGAGGCGTCGGTCTTCAGCCCCCAGCGCACCGACGACGTCGGCCGGCTCTACCAGCTCAAGCGGGAGCTGCTGTCGCTGCGGCGGGCGGTCTCGCCGCTGGAGGTGCCGCTGCAGCAGCTCGCCGAGCGGCCGGTCGACGTCGTCCCCGAGGCGATGCGCTCCTACTTCCGCGACGTGCTCGACCACGCCATCCGCGTGCGCGACCAGGTCGCGGGGATGGACGAGCTGCTCACCTCCATCCTGCAGGCGTCCCTTGCCCGGACGCAGATGGCCGACAACGAGGACATGCGGAAGATCTCGGCGTACGCCGGCATCATCGCCGTCCCCACGGCCATCGCCGGCATTTACGGGATGAACTTCCAGTACATGCCGGAACTGGACGAGAAGTGGGGCTATCCGGCGGTGCTGCTGGTCATCGTCACCGCCATCGTGCTGCTCTACCGCGGCTTCAAACGCAACGGCTGGCTCTGACCCGCCGTCCCCTTCCCCGCCCCCAGGCATAGGAGGCTTTGCCTACGGTTTGGGCGCCGAATCCATAGGCATAGCTTCCTATGCCCCCGCGGGGCTCATAGGACGGCCGCCGGCGACTTATCCACAGACCGCGTCATCGGCCCCGAGCGGGTGGTCGGATCGCCGAGGCTGCCGGCATGGACTGGCGGAAGGTCATCGGCGACGCAGTGCGCGACCACGGCGGGCTGGCCACGCGTCGACAACTGCTCGAGCGGGTGCCGCGGCAGGTGCTCGACAGCTACGTCGGTCGGCGTCACCTCATCCGGGTCTTTCCCAGGGTGTACCGGCTGCGGGACGGCGGCGAGGACGACGTGACCACTCTGCGGGCGGCTCTCCTGCACGCGGGGCCGGCCGCGGCGCTGAGCCACACGACCGCGCTGGCCGTGTGGGGGCTGCGCGAGCTCGATCGGCCGCTGCACCTGACGGTGGACCAGAGCGTCAAGAGAGCCGGTGCGCCTGGGCTGCTCGTACACCGCCGGCTGCGCTTCGACCCTGCGTCCACGCAGTGCGTGCAGCGACGCGGTCTCCTGGTCACGGCACTACCTCGGACCGTCATCGACTCGTGGCCGTTGCTGCCGCTCCCGGAACGCCGTCCGCTGGCCCTGGACCTGAGCAACCGCGGACTGGTCACCGCAAAAAATCTCAGCGAGGCGCTGGCCGAGCGCCCGAACGTCGCCGGCCGGCGCGGCCTGCGGCAGGCCATCGATCTCATCGCCGACGGCTGCAGGAGCGAGCTCGAGGCCCACGGCGTCCTGAACGTCTTCCGCCACCGTTCGCTGCCGCCGAGCGTCGGCCAGTACCAGGTGCAGCTACCCACCCACCGGATCAGGCTCGATCGAGCATGGCCGGAGGTGAAGCTGGCGGTGGAGTTGGACGGCGCGCAGCACCACACCGCGCCCTCCGACCGCCGCAAGGACCTGGCCCGTGACCGGGAGCTCGCCGCGCTCGGCTGGATCGTCCTCCGCTTCACGTACGCGGACGTGCTTCGCGACCCCGAGGGCGTGCGGGCCACAGTGCTCGAGGTCTACCGCGCCCGCCTGGAGCAGCTGCGAGTGGGCTGAGCCCCATCCAGGTATAGGAGGCTTTGCCTACGGATCGGGGGCGGAAGCCGTAGGTAAAGCCTCCTATGCCTGGGGCGCGGCGGCGGCTGAGGAGGCCTTGGCGGCGACGACGGCGTCGTAGACGGTGCGCCTCGGCAGCCCGGTCCGGGTGACGACGGCGCGGATGGCGTCCTTGCGGGGGGCGCCGGCGGCCTCCTCGGCGGCGACCTCGGCCGCGAGCTCCGCGGCGGTCAGCTCCACCGGCTCGGCGCTCGCGCCGGCGACCACCAGCGTGATCTCGCCCCGCACGCCCTCGGCCGCCCACGCCGCGAGCTCGGCCAGGCCGCCGCGACGGATCTCCTCGTAGGTCTTGGTCAGCTCCCGGCAGACGGCGGCCGGGCGATCGTCGCCCAGCACCGCGGCGGCGTCGGTGAGCGCGTCGGCCAGCCGGTGCGGCGACTCGAAGAAGACCATGGTCCGCCGCTCGCCGGCCAGCCCGGCGAACCGTGACCGCCGCTCGCCGCCCTTGCGGGGCAGGAATCCCTCGAAGCAGAAGCGGTCGACCGGCAGCCCGGAGACGGCGAGCGCGGTGGTCACCGCCGACGGCCCGGGCACCGAGGTCACCTCGATGCCGGCGTCGATGGCGGCCCGCACCAGCGTGTAGCCGGGGTCGGAGACCGACGGCATCCCGGCGTCGGTGAGCAGCAGCACCGTCGCGCCGGAGGAGAGCGCGTCCAGCAGCCCGGGCAGCCGGGCGCGTTCCACCGACTCGTGGAAGGTGACCACCCGGCCGGTCAGGGTCACCTCGAGGTCGGTGGCGAGCCGGTGCAGGCGGCGGGTGTCCTCGCACGCCAGGACGTCGGCGGAGGCCATGGCGGCGCGCAGCCGCGGGCCGACGTCGCCGGGCTGTCCGAGGGGCGCGCCACCCAGCACCAGCCGTCCGCTCACCCGGCCAGCCTGTCACGGCGGGGCGCCGCCCCGGCCCACCTACCCTGGCGGCATGGCGGTGCTGGCACCCGAGCGGGCGGACCGCGACTCGGGGGATCCCCGCCGCCCGCCGTCCCCGCGCACGCGGCGCCTGCCCCCGCCCCGGCGCCGGACGGACGTCGTCCCACCACTGCCCGACGACCGGCGGACGGCGTGGATCATCGCCGCCGTCCTGGGGGCGGTCGCGCTCACCGTCCGGCTGTGGGGCATCGGCTACCCGCGCGACCTGCTGTTCGACGAGGCGTACTACCCGCCCGAGGCCCGGGAGCTGCTGACCTGGGGCTACGAGTACAACCGCGGCTACACCTTCATCGTCCACCCGCCGCTGGGCAAGTGGCTGATCGCCGCCGGCGAGCAGGTGTTCGGCTACAACTCCTTCGGCTGGCGGTTCCCGTCGGCGGTGGCCGGGGCGGTCGCCGTCGTCGTCCTGTTCCGGCTGACCCGCCGGCTCACCGGCTCCACGCTGATCGGCCTGTTCGCCGGGGTGCTGCTGCTGGTCGACGGCTTCGCCTTCACCCTGTCCCGCATCGGCCTGCTGGACGTCTTCCTGCAGGTCTTGGTCATCAGCGCGGTCGCCTGCCTGGTGGTCGACCGCGACGTCGTCCGGGCCCGGGTGCGCGCGGCCCAGCAGGTCGCGAGCACCGGCTTCCGGCTCGGCCCCCGCGGCTGGCGGCTCGCGGCCGGCGTCCTGTTCGGCTGCGCCTGCGCGGTCAAATGGAGCGGGGTCTGGTTCCTGGCCTTCTTCGCCGTCCTGTCGCTGTTCTGGGACCGCGCCGCCTGGCGGGAGGCGGGGCTTCCCCGGCCGACGTGGACCGCGGCCCGCCGGGGGCTGCCGGGGGCGCTGTGGGCGCTGGCCGCCGTCCCCGTGCTGACCTATCTGGCGAGCTTCACGGGCTGGTTCCTGGGCGAGACGTCGCAGGGCAGGGCGTGGGCGCAGCAGAACCCCGGGACCGCGTTCCCGTGGATCCCGGACGCGCTGCGGTCGCTGTGGCACCAGCACGCCGAGTGGTTCCGCTTCCACAGCGGCCTGTCGAGCCCGCACCCGTGGGAGTCCGGCCCCTGGTCCTGGCTGGTCAACGGCCGGCCGATCCTGCTGTGGAACCCGCAGGGCATCGTCGACGCCCAGGGCGAGCAGGTGGTGCGCTACATCCTGATGGTCGGGACGCCGACGCTGTGGCTGGCCTTCGTGCCGGCGACGCTGTGGCTGTTCTGGCGCATCGTCGCACGTCGGGACCCGGCGGCCGTGGTCGCGGCCGTCGCGATCGCCGCGGGCTGGCTCACCTGGTTCGTGAACCTGGACCGCACGATGTTCAGCTTCTACATGGCGCCAGTCGTGCCGTTCTTCGTGCTGGCGGTGGCACTGGTGCTGCAGGACGTGCTCGGCCCCCGCGACGCCGGCCCGCTCCGCCGCCAGGTCGGGATCGCGGCGAGCTGCGGCTACGTGGCGGTGGTGGCGGCGACGTTCGTCTTCTTCTGGCCGGTGCTCACCGGGCAGCCGCTCTCGCACGCGGAGTGGCTGCGGCGGATGTGGTTCCCCTCGTGGTTCTGACGGCCGCTCAGTGGTGGTAATGGTGGACGACGGCGTGCCCCATGCCGCGGCCGATCAGCGCACGGTTCACCGGCACGGTCACCGCGAACGCGACGGCCAGGGCGAACGCCAGCGAGCCCCAGAACAGCGGTGCGGCGAGGCCGGCGTCCATCGCTCCGGGGATGAGCAGCATGATCCCGTTGTCGACCACCTCCATCACCAGGATGGAGACGGTGTCGGCGGCCAGGGCGACGCGGACGGCCGCGCGCAGCGGCAGGCCGGAACGCAGCACCGGCGCGATGGTCAGCGCGTAACCGAAGACGAAGGCCAGCGCGACGGCGAGCGCGATGGTGGCGCCGTCGGACCAGCCCAGCGCGGTGCCGATGACCATGCCGAGCACCTCACCGATGGCGCAGCCGGTGAGGCAGTGCAGCGTGGCGCTGATCGCCAGCCGGGTGAGCGCGCGGCGCTCCATCGGGCCGGCGTCCGGCGCGTGACCTCCGTGGCCGTGGGTGTGCTGCTCCATGACGCCGTCTCCTCTCGTGCGGTCGGAACCGCCTGACCGTATACCCCGCGGGGGTACAGCGCCAAGGTGGGCGGCGCGCCTCACGCCGGGTCGGAACGGCCGGGTCCACCGGCGCGCATGGTCCGGACGGCGGCCGGTCGCGTCCGGCGGGTGACCATGGGGGCACACCTCGTCCACACCGGGAGACCCCATGCCGCCGCGCACCTCACCGACGCTGTCCGCCGTGCCCGACGACGCCGCCGTGCCGTGGTCCCCGGTCGGCCAGCACCTGGTGCACAAGGCGGCGGCCGCGGAGGTCCTGGTGACGGACTTCGCCGCGGTGACCCCGACGCTCGCCGCGGTGGCGACCCGGTGGCCGGCCGCGCACCCGCGGTACGACCGTCGCACCGGCACCGCGGGACATCTGCTGCTGCTGGCCGAGACCATCCGCCAGGCGGGCCTCTGCCTGGCCCACCTGCAGCTGGGGATCCCGGTCGGTGAGCAGTTCATCTTCCACCGGATCGCGGTGCGCCTGGCCGCGCCCGTCGCCGCACTCGGGGAGACGGCACCCGACCGCACGGTGACCACGGTCGAGCCGACCCCCCGCTACCGGGTCGGTCGGCCGGCCGGTGCGGTGCTGGCCGTGGAGATCCGCCACGGCGGAGACCTCTGGGCCACCGCCGAGGCCGACTACTCCTCGGTGCCGCGCCGGGTCTACGACCGGCTGCGCGCCTCCGCTCGGGACCACGCGACCGCCGGCAGCGGGCGACCGGTCCCGAGTCCGCGGGACGCCGGCCCGGACCGCCGCACCCAGGCCGGGGTGGAGCGCTCGCGCGTCCTCGTCGACCTCGCCGACCCCACCTTCTTCGACCACGAGGTCGACCACCTGCCGGGCATGCTGCTGATCGACGCCGTGCTCACCGCAGCGGCCGCCCGGGCGGGCAGCGGAGCCGCGCTCGCGGGGATCGACGTGACGTTCGACCGCTTCGCCGAGCTCGATCGCCCCACCTGGGTGCGCACCGGGCCGGCGCCGGGCACCGACGAGCAGGCGCTGGCGGTGGCCCTGGAGCAGGGCTCCGGCCCCGTGGCCCGGGGCCGGGTCCTCCTCGGGTAGGTCAGGCCGGGGACGTCGGCCGCAGCTGCGGCAGCACGAGGGCCCAAAACCCGTCCAGCCGGCTCCTGAGGTCGCGCCGGGCGCTGAGCTCCTGCGACACCTGCTGCATGCCGAAGAAGCTGGCCACGATCACCTGGGCGGTGCTGACCGGGTCGGCCCCGGCGTTGATCTGGCCGCGTTGCTGACCGTCGGAGATCAGCGTGACCAGGGCGTGCTGCCAGCCCACGTAGGGCTGCGGCAGCTTGGCCATCGCCTCCGGCGGCAACTCCGACATCAACCGCTTGGAGGCCCGGGTGACGGGGTCCTTGGCGAACTGCTCCCCCGCCACGTAGGTGACGGCGACGAGCGCCTCCAGGGCGTCGTCGTGCGCGCCGAGCACCTCACCCAGCATCACCGGCCAGGTCTCGAACATCTGGTGGACGACCGCGATCGCCACGCTCTCCTTGGAGGCGAAGTGCCAGTAGAGAGCCCCCTTGGTCATCCCGGTGCCGGCGACGATGTCGCTCAGCGACGTGGCCGCGTACCCACGTTCGCCGAACTCCCGCGCGGCGACATCGATGATCAACTGCCGCGTGGCGGCACTGTCGCTGGCCCGCCCCCGGGCGCGCCGCGGCGAGGACGAGATGCCCACCGGTGCCTCAGTCATCATCCGCCTCCTGCGGGACGCCCTGCCCCGGTCTCGCCGGGCAGCCTAGCCGTAGCAACCGCGCGGACGGCCCGAGCGCGCAACGGCGACGGCGCCGCCGGAACGAGATCCCGGCGGCGCCGGCCGCTGTCCTGGTGGAGCTGAGGGGATTTGAACCCCTGACCCCCTCGATGCGAACGAGGTGCGCTACCGGTCTGCGCCACAGCCCCCAGTGCTGCGAGGAAGACTACCGCCCGGCTCCTCCGGACCCGCCACCGGGGCGGGTGCGGAGCAGCCGTGGCGGACGCCTCAGGCGTTGGCCGCCCGCGGTGGCTGGTACTCGTCGATGTCGGCGAACCCGATGTCGTCGTCGTCCAGGCCGACGACCGCACTGTTCTGCCAGCCGACGGGGGCCGGCGTGCGGGCAGCCACGACCCGGCCCGGGCGCAGCGTGTGCACCGGAGCCAGCGGGAGGCTGGGGTGCGACAGCGCGGGCAGCGCCTCCTGGGCGACCGTCTCGTGCACCGCGGCCGGCGGGGCGGTCCGCTGCGCCGGGGCCGGCACCGGCGCGGCCGCAGGGCGTGCCGGGGCGCGCATGGCCTGCCGCGCGGCGGCGCGGGCGGCCCGGCGGGCGGCCAGCCGCTCGCGGCGGGCCACCTTGCGGAGCACGAGGACGTAGCCGACCGTCGCGACGGTGCTGAGCGCCTGGGCGATCCACAGCCACGGCGTCAGCAGCAGCGCGCCGGCCAGCGAGGCCAGCGTCAGGGCGACGAGACCGCCCAGCGCCCGGCGGCGCAGTGCGTGCACGTCGACCGTCAGCTCGCCGGTGGTGTGCAGCACCGCGCGGTCGATCGTCACCCGCTCGGTCTCGGCGTGCCGCACCGGGTCGACGGTCCGTCGCCGCTGCAACGTCCGCCCCGAGTCGGCAGCCGCCGTCCGGCCGTCCTGGGCCTCGCCGCGGGTCACCACCATGGGCACCAGCACGACGAACCACAGCACGACCAGAGCGGCCAAGAGCACGCCGGATCCCATTACCCAACACCACCTGTCACATCAGTCACTCGCCCGGCGAGGTTAAGCACCGCCGGGGTCCGGACCCGGGAGGCGCGCGGCGTGTCGTCGAGTCTTGTGGGACCGGTGTGACGACGTCCGGCGTGTCCCCCACCGGCGCCCGGGCACCGGCCGGCGTGCGTGCTAGGCCGACGAGCCGATCAGTCGACAGGTCGCGCCGGGGACATCTGCTGCCACCGGCCCAGCACGCCCCGGGGCAGGTCCTCGGCCAGCAGCGAGAAGGCCAGGTGGTCGCGCCAGTCGCCGTCGATGTCGAGGTAGCGCCGCAGCAACCCCTCCCGCTCGAACCCCAGCCGCTCCACCAGGCGCTGACTGGGCAGGTTCTCCGGGCGGATGTCGGCCTGCAGGCGGTGCAGGCCCACGGGGCCGAAGGCGTGGTCGCACACCAGCGCCACGGCCAGCGAGGCGATCCCCCGCCCGGCGACCGAACGATCGATCCAGTAGCCCAGGTACCCGGCACGGAGCGCGCCCCGGACGATGTTGTCCACCGTCACCTGGCCGGCCAGCCGCCCGTCCACGCGGACGGCGAAGGGCAGCGAGGTGCCCAGCCGCGCCCGGCGCGCCACGACGCGCCGCATCGCCCGGTAGGCCGCCGGGCTGTGCCGCGCGTGCCAGGCGACCGTCGACGTCGGTTCCCAGGGCCGCAACCACGACTCGTTGGCCAGCCGGATCCGGCTCCACTCCACCGCGTCCCGCCGGCGCAGCGGGTGCAGCTCCACCGGTCCCCAGGCCAGGCGGGCGGGCCAGCCGGGGTGCGCAGCGGGATCGGTCACGGCGCGGAAGTCAGCCACCGAGGAGTAGCGGCATGACGGTGATCAGCCCGCCGGCGGCCACCTCGGTGACGTCCTCGTCGATGACGATCAGGCAGTTGGCGCGGGCCATCCGGGCGAGGAGCGCGTCGGTGGCCTCGCCGACCGGCTCCACGACGTAGCCGCCGTCCGGGTGCCGCATCACGGTGCCGTGCAGGTACTGGCGGTAGCCCAGCGGCGACAGCAGCGGCTGGCCGGCGATCGCCTGGACGGTGCGACGGAACAGCTGGCGCTTGCCGAGCATGAGCCGGATGGCCGGCCGGACGAAGACCTCGAAGGCCACCAGCGCGGCCACCGGCTCCCCGGGCACGCAGATGACCGGCACCTCGTCCCGGCCCAGCCGGCCGAATCCCTGCGCCGGGCCCGGGTGCATCGCCACCTGCCGGAAGCGCATGCCGCCCAGGCCGGCCAACGCCTCCTGCACCATGTCGAACCCGCCGCTGGCGAACGTGCCGGAGATCAGGAGCAGGTCGCTGCGGAGCAGCTGGCTCTCCAGCACCTCGGTCAGCCGGCGGGGGTCCCCGGGGAGGATGCCCCACCGGTAGGCGTCTGCACCGGCGTCCCGCGCGGCCGCGGCCAGCGCGTAGCTGTTGACGTCGACCACCTGGCCGGGCGACGGGGTGGCGCTCACGTCCACCAGCTCGGTGCCGGCGCTCAGCACCACGACCCGGGGCCGGGGCCGGACGAGGACCCGGTCGCGTCCCACGGCCGCCAGCAGGCTGATCTGGGCGGGACCGATCGGGGTGCCCACGTGCACGGCCGGATCCCCCGGTGCGACGTCGTCGCCCGTCCGGCGCACGTAGCTGCCGGCCGGCGGACCGGCCTGCACCGCGACCCGCACCGTTCCCTGGTCGGTCCAGACGCCCGGGACGACGACGTCGGCGCCCGACGGCAGCATGGCGCCCGCGGCCACCTTCAGCGCGAGACCCGGCCCGATGGACGACGGCGCGCTGGCCCCCGCGACGCTCTCCCCCACCACGGCCAGCTCCACCGGCTGCGCCACGGTGGCGGCGGCGACGTCGTCGGCCCGTGCGGCGTAGCCGTCGAGCGCCGCCTGGTCGAAGGCCGGCAGGGCCCGCTGGCTGACGACGTCCTCGGCGCAGAGCAGCCCCTGCGCGTCGAGGACGGCGAGCTCGATGGCGTCCGGCTGGGGCACGGCGGCGAGGATCTCGTCGAGGTGCCGCTCCACGGTGCGCACCAGCGGCGAGGCGTCCGAGCGGCCGTCGGCCGGCAGGGGCACCGGCCCGGTGAGCGCGGGAACCGGCACCGAGGGGGCGGCGGGCGCCACGCCGGCACCGGGACGACGGGGCGGCGCCATGGGCATGTCGACCTGGGCGGTGTCCCGATGGCTCCGGAACCCTCCGCCGCCGCTGCCGCCGTTGTCGCTCTGCCCGGACATCCTCACCACCGTCCCGCCGTGCCCTCTGCCGGCACCGCTGCCTGCGGCAGCGCCGGCCCCGGACGGGGACCTCCCACGCGCCGCCGTCCGATCGTGCCCTCGCGGGCGCCGGTCAGGACGACGACGCGCCCTCGGCGGGCAGCTCGGTGACGAAGTCGCGCAGGAATGCGGTGAACGACGGCCCCAGGTCGTCGCGCTCCGCGGCGAGCCGGACCACCGCCTTGAGGTAGTCGAGCTTGTCCCCGGTGTCGTACCGGCGACCGCCGAAGACCACCCCGTGGACGGGTCGGCCGCGCTCGACCAGCGTGGCGAGCGCGTCGGTCAGCTGGATCTCCCCGCCGCGGCCGGGAGCGGTCTCCCGCAGCACCTCGAAGATCTCCGGCGCCAACACGTAGCGGCCGATGATCGCCAGGCTGCTGGGTGCCTCCTCGACCGGCGGCTTCTCGACCAGACCGGTGACCGCGACGACGTCGCCGCCGTCGGCGGTGGGCTCCACGGCCACGGCGCCGTACTTGTCGATGTTCTCCCGGCCGACGTCGAGCAGCGCGATCACCGAGCCGCCGTGCTCGGCCTGGACGGCGAGCATCTGCTCGAGCAGGTGGTCGCGGGCGTCGATCAGGTCGTCACCGAGCAGGACCGCGAACGGCTCGTCCCCGACGAAGGCGGCCGCCTGCAGCACCGCGTGACCCAGGCCCTGGGCCTCCCCCTGGCGCACGAAGTGCACCTGCGCGACCTCGGTGGACTCGTGCACGGCCGCCAGGCGGGCGGCGTCACCCTTCTTCTCCAGCGCCGCCTCGAGCTCCGGGGTGCGGTCGAAGAAGTCCTCGATCGCCGCCTTGCCGCGGCCGGTGACCATGAGGACCTCGGGCAGGCCGGCGCGGGCGGCCTCCTCGACGATGTACTGCAGTGCCGGCCGGTCGACGACCGGGAGCAGCTCCTTGGGCACCGCCTTGGTGGCCGGCAGGAACCGGGTGCCCATCCCCGCGACGGGGATGACCGCCTTCCGGGCCGGACGGCTGCTGGAGATCGACATGCGGGCAGCCTAGCGAGGCCGGCGGAAACGACCCGGCGCGCGACCCCGAGCGGTGCCGCAGCCGCCACCACGACCGGCGGGCGCTACCGGCCGGTCACTGACAGAGTGTGGCCGACCTCATCCACCGACGCCGCGGGAGCGCCCGTGTCACCCGAGATCGTCACCATCATCGCGCTGGTCGTGATCTTCGCGATCGCGACCTTCCTGCCCATCAACATGGGTGCGCTCGCCTTCGTCGCCGCCTTCGTGGTGGGCACCCTCTCGGTGGGCCTCAGCACCGACGACATCCTGACCGGGTTCCCCGCCGAGCTGGTGCTGACCCTGATCGGCGTCACGTACCTGTTCGCGATAGCGCAGAACAACGGCACGGTCGACCTGCTGGTGCGCGGGGCGGTGACGCTCGTCGGCGGCCACGTCGCGGCGATCCCCTGGATCATGTTCTTCGTCACCGCGCTGCTCACGGCGATCGGCGCCCTCTCCCCCGCTGCGGTGGCGATCATCGCGCCGATCGCGCTCACCTTCGCCGCGCGCCACGACATCAGCCCGCTGCTGATGGGGATGATGGTCATCCACGGCGCCCAGGGCGGCGGCTTCTCGCCGATCAGCGTCTACGGCGTCACGGTGAACACCATCGTCGAGGGCGAGGGCCTGCCGGGCAGCCCGCTCGCCGTCTTCCTCGGGGCGCTGTTCTTCAACATCGCCATCGCCCTGGTGCTGTTCTTCCTGCTGGGCGGGCGCAAGCTCATCGGCCGGAAGGTCGCCGCGCAGCCGGTGCCGCACGCCGAGCAGGTCCACGGCACGGTGGTCCGTGGTCACGGCGCCGCGCCGGGCCCCGCCGTCGGCGGGGACGACGACGAGCACATCCACCCCGACCGTCCGGAGCCCGTCCGCTTCGAGCAGATCCTCACGCTCGTCGGCCTGGTCGTGGTCGCCGTCCTGGCCCTGGTGTTCGATCTCGACATCGGCTTCGTCGCCATCACCGTCGCCGTCGTCCTCGCGCTGTTCTCGGCCACGCAGCACAAGGGGGCGGTCAGCCAGATCAGCTGGTCGACCGTGCTCCTCATCGCCGGCGTCCTGACCTTCGTGTTCGTGCTCCAGGAAGCCGGCACGATCGACTACGTCGGGGACGCCGTGATCGGGCTCGGGGTGCCGCTGGTGATCGCGCTCCTCCTGGCCTACATCGGCGGCGTGGTGTCGGCGTTCGCGTCGTCGACGGCGATCATCGGCGTCGCCATCCTGCTCGCGGTGCCGTTCCTGGAGTCCGGGGAGATCAGCGCCGTGGGTGTGGTGGTCGCCCTGTCCGTGGCCTCGACCATCGTCGACGTGAGCCCGTTCTCGACCAACGGCGCGCTGGTCCTGGCCGCCGCGCAGGACGTGGACAAGGACCGCTTCTACAAGCAGATCCTGGGCTACGCCGCGATCGTCGTCGCCGTGGGCCCGTTGCTCGCGTGGCTGGTGTTCGTCGTCCCGGGCTGGCTGTGACCCGCCTACCGAAATTACCTCAACGCTGAGACACTTTCCGCGTGCGCCGCCGGAGCCGGCGGGCACTGAGCCAGGGAGACTGCCATGTCCGGACCTCTCGACGGCGTCCTCGTCGTCGACCTGACCCGCGCCCTCGCCGGGCCGCACGCCGCGATGATGCTGGGCGACCTCGGCGCCCGGGTGATCAAGGTGGAGAGCCCGGGCAGCGGGGACGACACCCGCGGCTGGGGCCCGCCGTTCGTGTGGCCCGGGGGTGGTGGGGCGGGCGACGACATGGCCGGCGACCGGGAGTCCACGTACTTCCTGTCGACGAACAGGAACAAGGAGTCGATCACCCTCGACCTCAAGGACGAGGCCGACAAGGCGACGCTCACCGAACTGCTGCGCCGAGCGGACGTGCTGATGGAGAACTTCCGCCCGGGCACACTGGCCCGGCTCGGGTTCGGAACCGACGTCCTCGCCGAGCTCAACCCGCGGTTGGTGACGCTGGCGATCAGCGGCTTCGGCCACGACGGCCCCGAGGGCGGCCGGGCCGGCTACGACCAGATCGCCCAGGGCGAGGGCGGGCTGATGTCGCTCACCGGCTCGGGGCCCGACGACCCGCAGCGGGTCGGCGTCCCGATCGGTGACCTGCTGGCCGGCATGTACGGCGCCTACGGGGTGCTCGCCGCGCTGATGGAGCGGGAGAAGACCGGCCGCGGGCAGGTGGTGCGCACCTCGCTGCTCGCCGCGATCGTCGGCGTCCACGCCTTCCAGGGCACGGCGTGGACGGTGGCCGGGAAGGTGGGCCGCGCGCAGGGCAACCACCACCCCTCGATCGCGCCGTACGGCCTGTTCCACTGCAAGGGCGGCAGCGTCCAGGTGGCCTGCGCCAACGACTCGCTGTGGCGGAAGCTGTGCGCCGAGTTCGGCTTCGACCCCGAGGCGCCCGGGATGGGCACCAACGGCGACCGCGTGGAGCACCGCCAGGAGGTGATCGCCCTGCTCGAGGGCGCCTTCGCCGACATCGAGGCCGAGGAGCTGCTCGCCCGGCTCGCGACGGTCGGCATCCCCTCGGGGAAGGTGCGCTCGATCGACGAGGTCTACGGCTGGGACCAGGCGCTCTCCCAGGGCCTGCGGGTCGACGTCGACCACGCCACGCTCGGCCGGGTGTCGCTGCCCGGCCCGCCGCTGCGGTTCTTCGCGCCGGGTCCGGACGGCGAGACGGAGACGACCCGCCGCGACCACGCCGCCCCCCCGGTGCTCGGCGCCGACGGCGACGCGATCCGCGCCTGGCTGGACGGGTCGTCCACGTGAGCGGGAAGCCCGCCCGGCTCGACGCACGCTCGCTCCGGGACCTCGTGCTCGACGCGGGCTCGTGGACGTCGTGGGACTCCCCGGTCGTCCGCCCCGACGTGTCGGAGGGCTACGCGCGCGAGCTGGCGGCGGCCGAGGAGAAGTCGCGGCAGGACGAGTCGATCATCACCGGCGAGGGGAGGCTGCGCGGCCGGCGCGTGGCCGTCGTCGCCGGCGAGTTCGGCTTCCTCGCCGGCTCCATCGGCGTGGCCGCCGCCGAGCGGTTGATCGCCGCGGTGGAGCGGGCCACCGACGAGGGGCTGCCGCTGCTCGCGGCACCGGTGTCGGGCGGCACCCGGATGCAGGAGGGCACGGTCGCCTTCCTGCAGATGATCGGCATCACCGCGGCCATCGCCCGGCACAAGGAGGCCGGACTGCCCTACCTGGTGTACCTGCGCCACCCGACCTTCGGCGGCGTGCTCGCCTCCTGGGGCTCGCTCGGGCACGTCACCATCGCCGAGCCCGGCGCCTCGATCGGCTTCCTCGGCCCGCGGGTGTTCGAGGCCCTCTACGGCGAACCGTTCCCCGAGGGGGTGCAGACCGCCGAGAACCTGGCCGAGCACGGCCTGATCGACGCCGTCGTCCCGCACGGGGAGATCGCCGAGGTCGCCGACCGCGCGCTGCGCGTGCTCTCGGCCCGGCAGACCTGGCACCTCGACGTCCGGGACGCCGAGCGGCCCACCCCCGAGGACGGCACCGACGCGGGGCTGGGCGGGGTGGACGGTGCAGACGGGCGTACCGCCTGGGACGTCGTCACCGCGTCGCGACGGGAGGACCGCCCGGGCGTGCGGCGGCTGCTGCGGACCGCCGCCACCGACGTCGTCGGGCTCTCGGGCACCGGGGCCGGTGAGAAGGACCCGGGGCTGCTGCTCGCGCTGGCCCGGTTCGGCGGCGCCCCGTGCGTCGTGCTCGGGCAGGACCGGCGGGGCCAGTCGCTGTCGGTGCCGCTGGGCCCGGCGGCCCTGCGCGAGGCGCGGCGCGGCATGCACCTGGCCGCGGAGCTGCGGCTGCCGCTGGTGACCCTGATCGACACCCCCGGCGCGGCGCTGTCGCGGGAGGCCGAGGAGGGCGGGCTGGCCGGGGAGATCGCCCGCTGCCTGCACGACCTGGTGGTGCTGAAGGCGCCGACGCTGGCGGTGCTGCTCGGGCAGGGCACCGGCGGCGGGGCGCTCGCCCTGGTGCCGGCCGACCGGGTGCTGGCCGCGGCCAACGGCTGGCTGGGCCCGCTGCCGCCGGAGGGCGCCTCGGCCATCGTGCACCGCACCGTGGACCGGGCCGGCGAGATGGCCGCCGACCAGGGAGTACGGGCCACCGATCTCTGGCGGGCCGGCATCGTCGACCGGGTGGTGCCGGAGCGGCCCGATGCCGCCGACGAACCGACCGAGTTCTGCCTGCGGCTGGGCCGGGTGCTCGGCGAGGAGCTGGCCGGTCTGCTCGGCCGGGACGACACCGAGCGCTTCCGCACCCGGCTGCACCGGTACCGCCACCTCGGCCGCTGAGGGCGCCCCGATGATCAGGTCTCCTGGTCATCAGGGTTCCTGGCTCACGGTCGGCGCTGAGCCAGCATCCTTGGCCTTGGCGGCCGCGCGTTCCGCGCTGAAAATGTGTGTCGGGTCGCCCGCCGACGCCGGTTGTCCCTGATCGTGGGAGGTCGTGAGCCAGCAGGGTGCCGAGGGCTGCGCCGTGGGCGCTTCCTTGTCGCTTCGAGCACGCGGATCAGATTGCTCGTCCTGCCCAGCAGTCCTCGCGGGCGGCCCCCCGAGGGGTCGGTGAGAGCGAGGAGGTCATGGTGCTTCAGGAAGATCAACAGGTCGAGGAGATCGTCGCCCGGGTGGCGGCGCTGGATATCGGCAAGGCCGAGCTGGTGTGCTGTGTGCGGGTGCCGCATCCGACCCGGCCGGGCAAGCGGATGCAGGAGGTGGTCACCTATCGCACGATGACCCGCTCACTGCTGGTGATGGCCGACCGGCTGGCCGGGCTGGGCGTCAGCGAGGTGGTCATGGAGGCCACCAGCGACTACTGGAAGCCGCCGTACTACCTGCTCGAGGCCCGCGGATTGAACCCGAAGCTGGTCAACGCCCGCGACGTCAAGCACCTGCCCGGCCGGCCCAAGACCGACAAGCTGGACGCGGTGTGGCTGGCCAAGCTGGCCGAGCGCGGCATGCTGCGGCCCAGCTTCGTGCCTCCGCCGAAGATCCGCCGGCTGCGCGATGTCACCCGCTACCGCGCCGATCTGGTCGAGGTGCGTACCGCGGAGAAGCAGCGGGTGGAGAAGCTGCTCGAAGACGCACAGATCAAGCTGTCGGTGGTGGCCAGCGACATCTTCGGCGCCTCCGGGCGGGACATGCTGGCCGCGCTGATCGCCGGCACCCGCGACCCCAAGGTGCTCGCCGCGCTGGCCCGGGGCCGGATGCGCGCCAAGCTCACCGACCTGGAAGAGGCGTTCACCGGCTACTTCACCGATCACCACGCCCGGCTGCTGACCACGATGCTGGCCCGCATCGACGGCCTCTCAGCCGACATCGCCGAGCTCGAGGTGATGATCGAGGAGATGGTCGCCCCTTTCACCGACGCGGTGGCGAAGCTCGATGAGATCCCCGGCATCGGCCGCGTCGCCGCCAGCGCAATCCTGGCCGAGATCGGCCTGGACATGAGTCGGTTCCCCACCGACGGGCACCTGTGCGCCTGGGCCCGCTTCGCCCCCGGCACCAAGGAATCGGCCGGCAAGAAGAAGGGCGCCGGCAGCACCGGCCACGGAAACCGCTACCTGGCCAAAGTCATCGGCGAGGCCGTCGCCGGCGCGGCGAAGACCGACACCTTCCTCGGTGAGCGATATCGCCGCCTGGCCCGCCGCCGCGGCGGGAAGAAGGCCATGGTCGCCGTCGGCCGCTCCATGCTGGTGATCATCTGGCATCTGCTGTCTGATCCCGACGCCCGATTCGTCGACCTCGGCTCGGACTTCCACGCCAAACGAACCGACCCCGACCGGCGACGCCGCGCTCACGTTCACCAGCTCGAAGCCCTCGGCTACACCGTCACCCTCACCCCAGCCGCCTAACCCCACAAGCGTTCGCCCGTCCCCGACTCGGCGCAGCCCCAAGGCCGAGCCGTCGGTTCCGTTCGCCCGTACCCCAGTCATTTTCGGGTCAGTCATTTTCGGGTCAGGACCCGCAGAGGTGAGCCAGGATCGGCTCGTGGACCGCAGACCCGTCCGCCGGCTCAGGCCCGACCCGGACGCCCCTCCCCCTGCCGCGGGCTGGCCGGCCACCGTGCCCGCGGTCGCCCAGATCCTCCGGGAGGGACTGGAGCTGGGCGGGGGCGCCACGGTCCTCGTCGGGGAGAACGGCTCGGGCAAGTCGACGGTGCTCGAGGTGCTGGCCGCCGCGCTCGGGCTCAACGCCGAGGGCGGGTCGGTGTCCGCCCGGCACCGCACCCGGCCGAGCGAGCCCGGCGCCCTCGACCTGATCGTCGAACGCAGCCCCGGCGCGGCCCGGTGGGCGTACTTCCTGCGCGACGAGACGCTGCACGGCCTCTACAGCTACCTCGAGGACAACCGCAACGACAAGCGGCCCGAACCGCTGTTCCACGAGCTCTCCCACGGCGAGGCGTTCCTGTCGCTGCTGGGCGACCGTGCCCGCGGACCGGGGCTGTACGTCCTCGACGAGCCCGATGCGGCCCTGTCCTTCACCGGCACGCTGTCGCTCGTGGCGCAGCTGGCCGATCTCACGGCGCGTGGGGCGCAGGTCGTCGTCGCCACGCATTCGCCGGTCCTGGCCGCACTGCCCGGAGCACGGCTGCTCGAGTTGGTCCCTGGGGGCTGCGGGACGCCGACTGGGCCGACCTGGAGCTCACCGCGAGCTGGCGGCAGTTCCTCGCCGATCCGCAGTCGTTCCTGCGGCATCTGTCGTGAGCGGTGCCGTTGGATGCGGACGCGTGGGGCACCAAGCGTCCTAGGCTGGAGCCGTGATGACCGACCAGCCGCGACAGCCCGAGCCCGGTGACCTCCTGGAACTCGAGCGGCAGGTGTGCTTCGCCCTGTCGGTGGCCGCCCGCAACGTGGTCGCCGTCTACCGCCCGGTCCTCGAGCCTCTGGGGCTGACGCATCCGCAGTACCTGGTGATGTTGGCGTTGTGGCAGCACGGCTCCTTGTCCGTCAAGGATCTGGCCGGGCTGCTGCAGCTCGACCCGGGCACCCTCTCGCCGCTCCTCAAGCGACTGGAGGCGGCGGGCCTCCTGCGGCGGGAAAGAGATGCGCGAGACCAGCGGAACCTGGCCCTGACACTGACCGACGAGGGTCGGGCGCTGCGCGACAGGGCCGAGCGGATCCCGGCCGGCATCGTCCAGCGTCTCGGCATGCCGGTCGCCGACCTCTTGTCGCTGCACGAGTCGCTCACCGATGTCATCGCCGCCTCCCGGCGGGCACTGGCCTCCATCGACGCCGGCAACCCCGAGGCCTCCGACGCCACGGTGGCCTGACGAGCTGTGACCTCTGGCGCATGTGGTGCACTAATCGTTGGTGCACCATGCATCATGGCACCATCAAGGCGTGCACCTCGTCGAGCAGCAGCAGAGAGTGGTCATGGCAGAGCCTGAGACCGCGGCCGGTGCGCCGGCCGAGCCCCTCGTCCGTCCAGCTCCGCACCGGTGGATCTGGTATGCCCTCGGCGGCGGGCTGCCCGCGCGGCACCGCGGCTGGGTGCTGCACGACACGACGACCGGCACGTGGTGGCAGCGGCACGTCGCCCGCAGTCTGGTCCAGGTGGCCATCCCGATCGCCCTGGTGATGGCGCTGCTCCCGGCCCCGTGGGGGCTGCGCGCCGCCGTGGCCGGCGGAGGCCTGGCGCTGGCGATGCTGTACTCGCTGGCCTACATGCCGGAGGCGACCGAGAACCGGGTGGTGAAGGCGGGCTATCCCGCCGGGACGGCGACCGCGGTCCGGGACCGCGCAGGTCTCGTGCGACAGCAGCTCGAGAGCGAGCGCAAACGGGCCGCCGCCGCGAAGCGGGCCGCGCGGTACCGCGAGCGCAGCGGCCGCTGAGCGCCGCGCCCGTCCCCGGGCTGTACGTACACCCCGCGGCGAGCGCGCCTGGTCAGGCGCTGACGTCTCATGCCGAATCGGTCACCGGGTCGGCGTCTCGACCACAGAGATCGCGCCCTGCGTCACCGCGCACAGGCGTTCCGCGCCATCGTGGTCGACCGTGGAGAGGTCGCATCGGCAGATGATGCGCGACCGGCCCGCGTTGATCACGCGAGCGTGCGCACGGAGAATGGTGCCGACGGCCGGACGCACGTAGTCGATCGAGAAGCCGGCGGTCAGCACACCGCCGGCGCTCACGCTGCCCGCGGCGAACGTGAGCGCATTGTCAGCGGCGTAGCTGACCACGCCGCCGTGCAGGAAGCCGTGCTGCTGGCACAGCTCTTCCCGGACGTCGATCTCCAGGGTCGCGGAACCGTCCCCGCACTCGGTGATCCTCGTCCCGAGCAACACGCTGAAGGGCTGCTCGGCGAGCACGCGCTGCGCTCTGGCCAGATCGGCGGTCTCGTCACCCATCCGTCCTCCATAGCAGGCGCAGGAGGGCGGAGCAGCGGCGGGATCGTCCGCGGACCGGTAGACGGACGCCCTCACCGCCAGGGTGAGTGACACTCATCGAGATGCGTGGACGAGCGGTGGCGGCATGGCGCATCATTGGCAGTCGCCGGGCGAGAGTGCCAGCTCGGCGACCCACTCCGCACGACCAGGGAGAGCCACGCCGTGCCCACTTATCAGTACGCCTGCACCAATCCCGGGGGCAAGCACGAGTTCGAGGTCGTGCAGTCGTTCAGCGACGCGGCGGTGGCCGAGTGCCCCGAGTGCGGCCTCCCGGTGCGCAAGGTCTACGGCTCGGTGGGCGTGGTCTTCAAGGGCTCCGGCTTCTACCGCACCGACAGCCGGAAGAGCAGCTCCGCCTCCGAGACCGCCGGCAGCTCCTCCTCCGACGGTGGGACGTCGTCGACCCCGGCCAAGGAGAGTTCGTCGAGCTCCGCGAGCTCGGCAGCGAGCAGCTCGACGTCGTCGTCGGCTGCCGGCAGCAGCGCCAAGGCCGCGAAGGCCGACTGACCCAGGTCGTCCCCGTCCGTCCACAGGCCCGGGTGCGATCCACAGTCCGCCGCGAAGCAGACCCGGACGTCCGCCCGGCGGGCAGGGTCGGGGCATGCTCCGTCTCCGCCGTCCCCGCTCCCCGCTGCTCCTCGCGCGCCGGCTGGCCGCCGCCGCACTCGTGGCGCTCGCGCTGGCGCTGGCGCTGCGCCCCGGACCCGCCCCGGCCGGTGACCGGAGCCCGGCGGGGCTCCCGGTGGTGGTCGCCGCGACCGACCTTCCCGCCGGTATCGCGCTGACTCCGGGTGATCTCCGGGTCGTCCGCCTGCTGCCGCAGGCCGCGCCCGACGGCGTGGTCGGCGAGCCCGCGCTGCTGGTGCACCGCGTCCTCGCCGGGCCCGTCCGCCGCGGCGAGCCGATCACCGACGCCCGGCTGGTCGGCGCCGGCCTCACCACCCTTCTCGCGCCCGGTGAGGTGGCGGCGCCGGTGCGGCTGGCCGACCTCGCGGTCGCCGCCCTCGTCCGCACCGGTGACCGGGTCGACGTCCTGGCGACCGTCGCCGGGGCCGGCGCGGCCGAGCGGGTGGCATCGGGAGCACGCGTGCTCGCCGCGCCCGGTCAGGACGGCGGGGACGACGCTCCCGGCGCCGGGCTGCTGCTGCTCGCCGTCGACGAGGAGACCGCGGCCCGCCTCGCCGCGGCCTCGGCCGGCGCCACGCTCACCGTGAACCTGCCGCCACCCCGGAACTGACGGAAACGCGCCGGTGTGGCTGGATGGTCGGCGTGCTGAAGGGGTTCAAGGACTTCGTGTTCCGCGGCAACGTCGTCGACCTGGCCGTTGCCGTGGTCATCGGTTCGGCGTTCACCGCCGTGGTGACCTCGTTCGCCGATTCGTTCCTGCAGCCGCTGATCGGGTTGCTCGGCGGCGGCGGCGAGCTGGGCGGCGTGCTCGAGGTGAACGGCCAGGAGTTCACCTGGGGCGCGTTCCTGAGCACCGTGATCACGTTCCTGCTGACGGCTGCGATCGTGTACTTCCTGGTCGTGCTCCCGATCCACCGGCTGTTCGAGCGCCGGGTGCGCGGCGAGGAGGCCGGCCCGATCGGCCCGACGGAGCTGGAGCTGCTCGTCGAGATCCGCGACCTGCTGCGCACCCAGCAAGGCTTGGGGCCGGCCGGTCCTCCCCGTCCCCCGGCCCCCTGAGGGCCGCTCAGTCGCTACCCCAGTGCGGCGGGCGGTCCTCCAGGTAGCGGCGGTCGTCGTCGGAGACGTCGGAAGGCCGCTCACCCCAGCCGACGTCGCTGTCGTCGGCCGCACGCTCGCGCCGCACCGGTGCCGTGACCGGCGCCGGCGGCTCGGCCGGCAGCGGCTGGCCGAGGTCCTCCAGCACCTCCGCACCGGGCAGCGCGGCCAGGAGCGCGCCGGGCACCGCGAGCTTGCTGCCGCGGGTGCCCGAGCCGATGACCACCAGCTCGGCCGCGGCGACGGCGGCGTCCACCAGCACCGGCCAGGACGCCGGGAGCCCCACCGGGGTGATCCCGCCGTAGGCCATGCCGCTCTCCGACACGGCGACGTCCTGCGGCGCGAAGGAGGCCTTCCGGACGCCGAGGTGCCGGCGCACCCGCCCGTTCACGTCGGCGCGGGTCGTGGCCAGCACCAGGCAGGCGGCCAGGGTGGTCTCCCCCGCCCGCCGGCCCGCGACGACCACGCAGTTCGCCGAGGCCTCGAGCGGCACCCCGTAGGCGTCGGAGAACGCCGCGGTGTCGGCGAGGTCGTCGTCGATCTCGGCGACCCAGGCGGGCCCGGGCAGCGCCGCGAGCGCGGCAGCGACCGGTGGACCCAGGAGGTCGGTCCGTTCGGCGGCCGGCAGCCAGCGCAGCGACCCGAGGGCGGGGGCGGTCATCGGACGGATCCGGAGCAGGCGGGCACGGGTCGATCCTCGGGCACCGGGGACGACCGCCGCAGGTCGGGGGGACGGCGGCATCGCTGCGCCCGGTGTCCGGTGTCCGGGATCCGGCTGTTCGGCGTCGTACTCGCACGCCAGGATGGGGACATGATCGGTCAGCTGCACTCCGTCGTGATCGACGCGCCGGACGCCCACGCGCTCGCCACCTTCTACGCCGACCTGCTGGGCATGGAGGTGAAGGGAGGGCCCGGTGACGACTGGGTCGTCGTCACCGGCGCCGGGTACCGCATCGCCTTCCAGCAGGCGCCCGACCTCCAGCCGCCGGCGTGGCCCGAACCCGAGCGTCCGCAGCAGTTCCACCTCGACATCCGCGTCGCCGACATCGCCGCGGCCGAGCCCGAGGTGCTGGCCCTGGGCGCCCGGGCGCTCCCGGGCGGCGGTGGCGACTTCCGGGTGTACGCCGACCCGGTCGGCCACCCCTTCTGCCTGGTCTGGGACGCGTGAGCGGCGAGCAGCCCGCGGCCGGCCGGACGGCCGTCACCCCGTTCGTCGCCGCGATGCACTTCGAGGTGGCCGAGGCCGGCGGCTCCCGGGTGACCGGGCACGTCGACCTGGGCCCCGACCAGCACACCCCCTGGGGCGTCGTCCACGGCGGCGCCTACTGCTCGGTCGTCGAGTCGGCCGCCAGCATCGGGGCCAGCCGCGCGGTGCAGGACCACGGGCAGTTCGCGGTCGGGGTCAACAACAACACCGACTTCATCCGCAGCATGACCAGCGGCCGGGTCGACGTCGTCGCAGAGCCGATCCAGCAGGGGCGGACCCAGCAGCTGTGGCAGGTGCTGCTCACCCGCGCCGACGACGGCGCACTCGTGGCCCGCGGTCAGGTGCGGCTGCAGAACGTGCCGCTGCCGTCGGCCTGAGGTCAGCCCAGCACCGCCGGGTCGAGCGTGACCTGGAACAGCGCCCGCGGGTCCTGCAGGGTCGCCGGTGGCCGGGCGGCCGAGCGGGGCACCACCCGGTCCCAGCGGGCCGGACGGCGGTGCGGCAGCAGCTCCCGGCCCTGGAAGAGGTACTCCCCCACCACCTCGCCGACCAGCAGCCCGCCGCCGTGCTCGACGGGCAGCGCCACCGCGTCACCGGGCGCCATCTCGTCCAGGAAGGCCGACAGCTGGCGCAGGTCCTTGGCCGGGCGGCGTCCGGAGATCTCCTTGGACAGCGCCCGCAGGTCGGCCGGGGTCAGGCCGCCGGCGTCGACGTCGATCCCCGACTGCGTCCCCAGGCCGACCACGCCGGCGGCCAGGCAGGCGCCCAGCTCGTTGTGCGACCGCGGCCGCACCACCCACACCCGCACCCCTTCGGGCTCGGGAGCCGGTGGCAGGTCGTCGGGGCCCGGCCACACGTAGGGCAGGTCGTCGGGCTCCGGGCCGAACCGCTCGGTGAACCGGCCGCGGTAGAACTCCGGGTCCTTGGCCAGCAGGTTCGACCGGTGCGAGCGGTGCAGCTCCTCGTCGCCCAGCCAGGACGGCAGCAGCCCGGCGGCGGCCAGGTCGGCCTGCGGCACGCCGACCACCTCGGGCGCGAACTCCCCGATCTGCGCCGCCGTGGTGTCGGCGAAGCCCCGCTCCCGCCAGACGCGGGCCATCGCCAGCCCGTAGGCGGCCAGCGCCGGCGTCCGCCGCTTCCACATGAGGACGGCGGGGTGGCTGGCCCAGCCGTAGTCGGGCAGCTCGATCGCCCGCAGGATCTGCAGCGACTCCACCCGCTGCTTCCCCAGGCGCGGGGAGTCCAGCAGCCGCGCGCTGTCCTCGAAGTCGGCCACGGGCAGGAATGTCTGCATCGCCGCCATCCTCACCGAGCAGCGGCCGCCCCGCCGACCGAGCGCGTCAGCCCAGTCGGGCGGCCAGCTCCGGCAGCACCTCGCCCAGCGGCCCGTCGACCCGCACGTCGGCCTTCGCGTCGCCCCGCGTGGGGCCGACGTTCACGATGCCGACCGGGATGCCGAGCTTGGCGGCGCGGAGCACGAACCGGTAGCCGCTCATGACGGTCAGGGAGGAGCCCAGCACCAGCAGGCCGCCGGCGTCCTCCACCAGCCCGAAGCAGTGGTCGACGCGGTCGCGCGGCACCGTCTCGCCGAAGAAGACCACGTCCGGCTTGAGCGGCCCGGCCCCGCAGGCCAAGCAGTCCACCATCACGAACCCGTCGAGCACCTCATCGGGCAGCTCGGCGTCGCCGTCGGGATTGATCTCGTCCACCCGTGGCCCGAAGTGCGGGTTGGCGGCGGTCAGCCGCGCGTCCAGCGTCGCCCGGTCGGCGACGTCCCCGCAGCCGAGGCAGACCGTCCGGTCGAGCCCGCCGTGCAGCTCGACGACGTCGCGGGCGCCGCCGGCCTGGTGCAGACCGTCGACGTTCTGCGTGATGACGCCGGCCAGCAGCCCGGCGTCCTGCAGCCCGGCCACGGCACGGTGCCCCGTCGTTGGGCCGGGGCCGCGCGCAGCTGCCGCCAGCCGACGAAGCTGCGCGCCCAGTACCGGTGCCGGCCCCGCGGGTCGCGGGTGAAGGTCTGGTACGTCATCGGCGTGTGCCGGCGCAGGCTACCGGTGGCCCCGCGGTAGTCGGGGATGCCGGAGTCGGTGGACAGACCGGCCCCGGTCAGGACGACGACGTCGCCGTCGGCGACCAGGTCGGCCAGCGCGTCGAGGGCCGCGGCCCCCGTCCCCGGGACGGCGGCAGGTGCGAGGGTCACGCGCCCATGGTCCCTGCCGCGCGGCCGATGCGCCGCCGAGACCAGTCTGGTCAGCCGGCGGCGACGGCCTGCTCGAGCCGGGTCAGCATCGCGTCCTGGATCCGGGCCAGACCCTTCGGGGCGAAGGTGCGCTCGAAGAACCCGCCGATCCCGGTGGCGCCGGTCCAGGTGGTGCGTGCCCGCACCGTGCTGACCCCGGCGTCGGCGGGCGTGACGGTCCAGGTGGTCACCATGCTGGAGTTGGTGTCGGTCTCCACGAGCGCCCCGTCCGGGGTCTCGGTGACGACGACGTCCTGCTCGCGCACGCGCTTGGACGTGGCCTGCAGCCGCCAGTGCACCTTCGTGCCGGCGCCCTGCCCGCCGGCGTCCACGCGGTACTCGCTGTACTGCTCGGGGAGCACCTGCGGCCGGGTGACGGCGTAGTCGGCGAGCGCGGCACGGACGACGTCCGCCGGTGCGCGCAGAACCCGTTCGGTGGTGGCGACGACCTGACCCATGCCCCCCATCCTGCCCGCCCGCGGAACGGCTATGCCTGCCCCTCCTCGGTGTTGAGGTAGGAGCAGCGGAACCGGGCGCCGGCCATCGCCTCGGTGAAGCGCGCCTCCCACATCGGGTCATCCGACGGGAAGGTGTCGAACACGCGCTCCTCGAGCACCTCCGGGTGCCCGTCCGGACCGGGGCAGCTGCGGCGCAGCAGCACCCGGGTCACCCCGTCGACCTGGTCGTGTGCGGCACTCCAGCGCGCTGCGGCGACCGCCCGCTCGCGCCAGACCCGTTCCCGCGCGGGCAGCGGCCGGCCGGCGGCCGGCTGCGGCGCCGAGACGGCCCAGACGACGATCCCGGCCAGCAGCAGGAGCAGCAGCGCAGCCGCCAGGATGCCGACCATGCCCAGCACGGTAACCCCGCCGGCCCCGACCGGCGGGGGCCCCGGCTCAGATCTCGGCGGGTGCGGCCGTCAGGCTGTGCGCACCGCAGGTGCAGCCGGGGGTACGGGCCTTCAGGACCAGGGAGACGGCGTGCGCCCGGTCGCGGGCACCGAGCTTGCGCAGGATCGCCTTCACGTGGGACTTCACGGTGTCCTCGGAGATGAACAGGTTCTCGCCGATCTTCCGGTTCGACTGCCCCAGCACGAGCTCGTCGAGGACGTCGGACTCACGGCGGGTGAGCGGGATCTCGGGGGTCAGCTCCCGGACCACGGGGGCGGTGCCCCCTTCGACCCGGCGGATCTGGGGGTCGACGACGGTGCGCCCGGCGCGGGCGGCGAGCACGGCCCAGCCCAGCAGGGTCGCCGAGGTGTTCATGAGCAGGTACCCGCGGACGCCGGCGGCCAGCGCCTCGTTGACCACGGCCGGGTCCTCGGAGGTGGCCACGGCCACGATCGCGATCCGCGGGAAGCGGCGGCGCAGGTCACGGCAGGCGTTCAGCGTCTCACCGCGGCCGGAACCGAGTTCGACGACGACGGCGTCGGGGCGGGCGGACTCGGCCAGCACGAGTCCGCGTCGCGGCTCACCGGGGGCACCGACGGCCTGCATGCCCGCCGTCTCGTCGATCATGCCGACGAGCCCGCGGCGGAGGACCGGGGCGTCGGCGAGGACGAGGACTCGGGTGACGCCTGCCATGGCGATGGACACGCTGGTTGCTCCGCTTCCGATCGGGAACGCTGACCTGCATTCCATCGACCGGGTGGACACGGTGCTTGAGCAGGACTTTTCTGCTGCGCATGCCGCGCCGCCGCGGCGAGCAGGGGCTAGGCGACGACGGTGCAGGACAGGCCGGCGCCCGCCAGGAGTCGCGCACACCGGCCCGGCCAGGTGCCGCAGGACGGCCGGCCGGCTCGGGTCGTCGGGCTGCGGAAGAGGCGAGTGGCGAGCGGGAGTGCCGCAGGCCCGGCGTCAGAACACCGTGGCGAGGAGTGCGAGGCCGAGGAGGGCCATCACGACGGCGATGCCGGCGTCGAGCACCCGCCACGCCGCCGGACGGGCGAACAGCGGCCGCAGCAGGCGGGCGCCGTAGCCCAGCGCGCTGAACCAGACCACGCTGCCGACGGCCGCACCGACGGCGAACCACCACTTGCCGATTCCGCGGCTCTCGGCCACCGAGCCGAGCAGCAGCACGGTGTCCAGGTAGACGTGCGGGTTCAGCCAGGTCAGAGCCATGCAGGTGAGGACGGTGGCGAGCAGGCCGTTGCGCGTGCCACCGGCGTCGACGGCGATCGACGACGGGCGCAGTGCCCGGCGGGCGGCGAGGACGGCGTAGCCGAGCAGGAAGGCGGCGCCGGCCACACGGATCACGGTGACCGCCTCGGGCAGCCGGGCGCTGAGCCAGGCGTTGCCCGCGACCCCGGCGAGGATGAGGACCGCGTCGGACACCGCGCACACCGCCACGACCGCGGTCACGTGCTCCAGGCGCAGCCCCTGCCGGAGGACGAAGGCGTTCTGCGCCCCGATGGCCACGATCAGCGAGAGGCCCATCCCCAGCCCGGCCAGTGCAGCCAGCAGCTCCGTCGTCACGTGCGTCGACGCTAGGGACGCCACGGACGACAGTCCAGCTAACTTTGCTTGTGTCCCATTAGCGTATCTGTCCATGGACGTGGAGCTGGCCCAGCTGCAGACGCTGGTCGCGGTCATCGACGAGGGCACGCTCGAGGCGGCCGCGCGACGGCTGCACGTGACGCCGTCCGCCGTCTCCCAGCGTCTGCGTGCGCTGGAGGTGGCCACCGGCCGGGTGCTGGTGCAGCGCGGGCGGCCGGCGACCGCCACCGCCGCCGGCGAGCCGGTGCTGCGACTGGCCCGCCAGGTGGGCCTCCTGGTCGCCGACACCAGCCGCCAGTTGGATCCGGCGGAGCCGGGCCGCGCACCGGTGCTACCGATCGCGCTGAACGCCGACTCGCTGGCCACCTGGGCCCTCCCGGCGCTGGCTCCGCTGGCCGACGAGCTGCGGTTCGACCTGCACAGCTCCGACCAGTCGCACACCAGTGCGCTGCTGCGGGCCGGCACCGTCATGGGCGCGGTCACCTCGGACGCCGACCCGGTCGCCGGCTGCCGCGTGACGCCGCTCGGCCGCATGCACTACCTGCCCTGCGCCGCCCCCGCGTTCATCGACCGCTGGTTCCCGGACGGGCCCGACGCCGCCGCGCTGCACCGTGCCCCGGTGGTGGTCTTCGACCGCCGCGACGACCTGCAGCACGCCTATCTGCGCCGGCACGTGCCGACGACGACGGACGTGCCGATCCACTACGTCCCCTCCTCGGCGGACTTCCTCGCCGCCGTGGCCCTCGGCTTCGGATGGGGCATGCTGCCGGAACTCCAGCTCGCCGGCGGGCAGCGCCCGGCGACACCGTTCGACCCCGCCGGAGCCGTCGACGTCGTCCTCTACTGGCAGCAGTGGCGGCTGGAATCCGACCCGCTCGACCGGGTCGCCGACGCGCTGACCCGAGCCGCGCACGCACAGCTGCTGCGCTGATCGCGACCGCTGGATCGGTCCGGACGTGCTGGTGCCCCCGGCAGGATTCGAACCTGCGACACACGGTTTAGGAATGCGTTCTGCGCGTGATTTAACGCGATTGGTGTTCGACGAATATGACGGTTGACCTGCGGTTACGTCATTTGTGGGTTACGGCCGTGGAGGGTCCCGACTGGACGTTCTGCGGACTGAGTGCGGACTGAATGCGGACTGACCTCCGTCGAGCCCGCCTCGATGGCCGCGGTCTCCGTGCCCATGAGCCCGTGCCGGGGGTGGGCCCGGGAGGACCGCCTCCCCCACCGCCCAGGGGATCGTGTCCGGCAGCGCCGGCCGCCGGAAGAGCGCTGCGCGTCCCTTCGGGATGGGCCTACGGCCCACCCCTCCCCCGCCCGGCGCAACCGGAGTTGGGCGGGTTGTGGGAAAGCCGGCAAAGTGGAACTGCCCGGGCTGCTCGTGAAGGGGACGGTGCGTCGAGCCGGTGTCGGTAGCCCCGCCCGTGGACGTCAAGCGCAGGCGGTCGGTGACGGCGGCTCCTCGGACCAGGACCGGTATAGACGGTGGATGCCCTCGGACTCGCGAGCACGGTGCGCCAGTCAGGGTTCGGCGGCTCGGCGCCCATCTCGATGCACCACTGCACCGCCGACTCCAGGGTCTGTCGCGGCGTGACGAATTGATCGTCGCGACGGACGGTGTACAGGTGCAGGTGCGGAAAGGTGGCGTGGCTCCTCCCCGCCGGGTGCCAGTGCATCGCCCAGAGCTTCCGGCTGTCCGGTGTCCGGAACTCCTACAGGTATGCCGAGGTGGTGACCCGCCAGCGTCCCTGCCCGACGTCGTGCATCCCGGAATCGGCCGGGATGATCCGGTAGTGCATGGCCGCCAGGAAGCGTGAGCCCGCCGCATCACCATCCCATCGCCGGCGTTCAGGCTCCAGGAGTGCGGCAACGATGCGTCAGCGAACGAGAGGCAGCGCCATGAGTGCGTCGAGCAGCCCGGGGTAGTCGTCGGGGTCGACGTCGTCGTACTTGCCGTCGTCGAGGGCCTGGAGGAAGTCCGGTCCGCGCAGGTCCAAGGCGCGGCGGGCGATCCGGTCGAACGTGGCCGCGGCCTCCGCGGGGCCGAGCTCGTCGACCTCGACCGATGGCCTGCGGTCAGCGAGCGTCACGAACTCCTACCCTCACTCAGGATCCACGGCCCCTGGCCCGACGGCAGTGCGCGGGTTCTGCCTACACGGTGCCACCGCCGGAAACCATCCGCAGCGATGGCGGACGCGGCGTCACACCACCGGGAGTACCGGATTGCGGCATACGACCGGGTCGACGCAGACGAAGGACGCTTCACGCGAGCGTCAGCTGCAGACCTCCCGTATTCCTCCGGTGCAAGCGGACGTCTTGGCGGAAGATTCCCAACCTGGTAGCTCCCGGGGCCCGGCGCCGGCCCAGGCAGTGCGCCCATGATCCCGAGCTCCGGAGCGGGACGCGCGCGCAACAGCAGGAGTACCGGAGAAGGACCGGAGGAAAACTGGAGAAGTTGGCTGTGGGCTGTCACCAAGGGCCGTGGAATAGCGCCTTCTGGAGAGCACCACGGGACCTTCCCACCAGCCTGGAGACAGCCATGACCGAGCACACCGCCGACCAGCCCGAGTTGCTCACCATCAGCGAGGCCGCCGAAGTGCTGCGCGCTCCCGTCGCCACCCTTCGGTACTAGCGCCACCTCGGCACAGGACCGCACAGCTTCCGCCTCGGCCGCCGCGTCCTCTACCGCCGCGACGACCTCGACGCGTGGGTCGAAGCCCGTCGCGGGCAGGCCGACTACCTGTAGCCGCTTGCGCCGCCGTGTCCGCGGATGGCCAATGCCGTCGGCGAGATCGTGCGATGCGCCTCCTGCGCTGCCGGCACCAGGCTGCCGGTCGAACGTGACCGAACCGACCTCGTCGCTCAGCGCGTCGATGTGCGCCCTGCTGATCGAGGGCCGGCATTCACGCGCCGGGCCGGCGCCGCCTGCCCCTGTGGACAACGACGGTCGTCCACAGAAGCGCCCGATGCGGGCCTGCGGCGGAGCCGGGCTGACGACGCTGCTCGTAGGCACCCGGAGGAGGAGCGATGGGCTGGATAGGTCCGGTCGTAAACGGCCAGGAGCATGAGGGCTGGGTGGTGCCCGTATTCGTCGACGGCGCCCAAGGCGCCGGCACCACCAGCGCCCGTGGGGTACTGGTGGCCCGCCGACCCGACGACGGTCCGCGGGACGGCGACCGGGTGCGGCTCGCCTACAGCGACGACTGCACCGTCGAGGGCGTGTGGCAAGACGGCGCGGTCATCGGCGGTGACGGGATCGTGCCCGGCGAGACCGGTGGCCCGGTGCACTGCGAGGTGATCGAGGAGGCCGAGGAGTGGCGTCCGGACGCGGAGGTGGTCGGCTGGGTCGCCTGCTGCACCTGTGGCTGGCGCGGCATTCCCTGGGTCCGCGTGACGGTATGGGAGCTGGCCGACCCGGCGGCGCGGCGGCTGGCCGTAGCCGGCCCGTGGGCCGATTTGGAGGCCGCCGACGAGACGCGGGTCATGCGCGAATGGCGCCGGCACATCGCCGGATGGCAGGCCCTCGAAGACGTCGAGGAGGCCGCCGCGAGGCAGGCCGCCGCTACCCAGGCACTCGACGAGGCGGTGCGGACTGCGGTCGCGGCCGGAGCCTCGTGGGCCGACGTCGGCCGGGCCACCGGCCTGACCGGCCGGGTAGCCATCGAGCGGTGGTCCGCCGGTGGCTGAGCGTGCGGCGTCCAGCCTGCAGCGAAGGTCAGCTGGGCCCATCACTGGCCCGCCTCCTGGTGCCCCGCAGGGGATCGGTGGAAGGTCATCCGAGCGCTGCGTCCTCCGCCGTGGCGAGCGCCTCGACCAGGTCGGCTCGTGCCCGCGCGACCCGTGAGCGGATGGTGCCCACCGGGCAGCCGACCACTTCGGCGGCCTCGGCGTAGGGCAGGCCGAGTAGCTGGGTCAGCACGAAGGCTTCCCGGCGATCACGGTCGAGCCGGGCCAACAGGTCACGGACGGCGGCCTGCTCGCCGACCCGGTCGGCATCGTCGGGAACCTCGGCGTCCGCCGGCTCCACGCCGCGGGCCAGGGTCGGTCGTCGGCGGCGGGAGCGGATGGCGTCGGCGCATACCCGTCGCGCGATGGACAGCAGCCAGGTGCGCAGGGACGAACGGCCCTCGAATCGGTGTAGCGCGGCGAACGCGCGCAGGTAGGTCTCCTGGGTGAGGTCGTCGGCCGACTGCCGGTCGCCGAGCACCGCGCACAGCCGCCACACCTCGGACTGGGTGGCCCGTACCAGGGCCGCCGCCGCGAGCGGGTCGCCTTCGGCGGCGGCAGCGGCGAACCGCTCGAGCTCGTCCACCGCACTCCTCCCGGCCGGCCGGGAACCGGACGGGCCCCGATGGCGACTACCTCATCATGCAGTGTTCCGCGTTCCGAGAGGCCGGCTCCGCGCGGCTCGACGGCGAGCCGCTCGGCATGCCCGAGGCGGTCCTCGACCGGCACCTGGCCGCCTGCCCTGCCTGTGCCGGCTGGACGAGCCAGGCGGCGGCGGTGACCCGCCGGGCCCGCCTGTCCCCGGCGCCGCAAGTGCCCGATCTCACCGTGCGCGTGCTCACCGCGCTGCCGAAGGAGCTGCCCGGCACGCGGGCGGCCGCCCGCGCCCGCCTGGTGGGCAGCGGCCTGCGCCTGGCCCTGGTGGTGGTCGCCACGGCCCAGGCCGGGTTGGCCTGGCCGGCGCTGATGAGCGGGACGGCGGCGATGAGCGCGCCGGTGCACATGGCGCACGAGGCCGGCGCCTGGAACGCCGCCCTGGCCGTGGCGTTCCTCGCCGTCGCCGCCGTGCCGCGCTGGGCGCCCGGCTCGCTGCCGTTCCTGGCCGCGTTTACCGTCTTTTTGCTGGCCACCACGGTCAGCGACCTGGCGGGCGGGCAGGTGCACGCCGACCGGGCGCTGGTGCACCTGCTGCTGCTGGCCGGTGTGCTCCTGATCTCCGTGGTGGCGTGGCGGGGACGGCGGCCGCGCGGGCGGGCGGTCGTGGCCGTGAGCCGCCGGCGGGCCGCCGCGTGAGGCGGCTTCGGGCGCTGCTCGTCGCCCTCGTCGGCTGGTTGATGGCCGGTGTCGTCCTCGCTGGGCCGGCTGCGGCGCACGCCGAACTGGTGGCGACCACGCCGGGCGAGGGCGCGGTGCTCGAGACCGCGCCCGACGAGGTGACCCTCCGGTTCACCGAGGTGGTGTCGCTGGGCGCCGGTTACGCGCGGGTGCTCGACGCCGACGGTGAGCGGGTCGATACCGGAGCACCGTCTGTCGACGGGGCCACGGTGACCGTTCCGCTGCGCGGCGACCTTCCGGACGATGGCTATCTGGTCACCTACCGGGTCATCTCGGCTGACTCCCACCCGGTCAGCGGCGCGTTCGGGTTCGTGGTCGGCGACAGTGAGCCGGTCGACGAGGCGGTCGCCGACGCCGCCGACGACAGCGACTCGTTCGTCGCCGGCCTGCTGGTCGCCGCGCGGTGGCTGGGGTTCGCGGGGCTGGCACTGGGCCTCGGTGTTCCGGCTTTCCTGCTGCTGTGCTGGCCTTCGGGGTGGTCGGTGGGCCGGCTGCGGCGCCTGTCCGTCGTCGGCGCGGTCGCCGTCGCCGTCGGTGGGCTGCTGCTGTTCCTGCTGCAGGGTTCCTACGCCGCCGGGGCCGGCCTGGGCGCCGTCGCCGACCCGGACCTGCTGGCCACGACCGCGTCCACGGCGTACGGCGCGACGTTGCTGGCTCGGGTCGTCCTGGCCGTGGCGCTGCTGGCCGTGCTGCGCTTGGCGCCGGGCCGGGCCGCGGTCGTGGCGGGCACCGTGCTCGCGCTCGGCCTGGTGGTCACGACGGCGGCGGTCGGCCACCCGGTCGCCGGCTCGATGCCGGTCTTCGCGGTGTTCGTGACTTCGGTGCACGTCGCGGCGATGACGTTGTGGGTCGGCGGGCTGGTCGCGCTGCTGGCCGGCCTGCTGCGCCCGGGTGTGCCGGCCGCTGAGCTGGCCACCGCGCTGCCGCGGTTCAGTCGGCTGGCGTTCGGCTCGGTGGTCGCTCTGGTGCTCACCGGTGTGGTGCAGACCGTGCGTGAGGTCGGCACGCCGACGGCGCTGTTGAGCACGACGTACGGCTGGGTGCTGGTGGCCAAGGTCGCACTCGTGCTGCTGGTGCTCGGCGCGGCCGGCGTCTCCCGGGTCTGGGTGCAGCAGCACCTCGGCGCCTCCCGGCCGCGCCGGGGCAGCCCGCGGCGGGTGACCGCGCACGCCTTCTCCGCCGAGGCCGAGCCGTCGATGGCCGGGTCGCTCGAGGTGGCCGCCCGCGCCCGCGCCGCGGCGCAGGCCGATGGCGCCGTCGCCGACGTCGCCCCGTTCCGCCGCGCGGTGCTGCTCGAGGCCGTGGTCGTCGCCGTCGTCCTCGCGTTGTCGGCGGTGCTGGCCGGCACGCCGCCGGCGCGGTCGGCGCTGGCCCAGCCGGTCGACGCCACGCTGCCGCTCCAGGGTGCCGCCGGCACCGCCGGCAGCGTCCAGCTGTCGCTCGACCCGGGCCGGCCCGGCTCGAACACGTTGCACGTCTACCTGTTCGACGAGACCGGCCGGCTGACCCAGCCGCAGGACATCCGCGTGACCCTCACCGAGGCCCAGCAGCAGATCGGCCCGCTGGACGTCGATCTCGCACCGGCCGGGCCCGGCCACTACGTCGGCGACGGCATGTCCATCCCGACCGCCGGCACCTGGACCCTCGCCGTCACCGTCCGGCTCGACGAGTTCACCGCCACCACCGCGCGCACCACCTTCCCGGTGCGCTGACCCCTACCGAGAAAGAAACAGAGAAAAGAAGGAGAACCGTGTCCCGCACGATCCATCGGCTGGCCGTCATTCTGGCCGCCGCCCTCACCACCCTCATGGCGCTCGCCGGCGTCGCCGCCGCGCACGTCTCGGTCTCGTCGCAGGACGCGGAGCCCGGCGGTTACGGCAAGCTGACCTTCCGGGTGCCCAACGAGAGCGACACTGCCAGCACCGTCGGACTGCGCATGCAGATCCCGCAGGAGGCGGCCATGGCCTCCCTGCGGGCGATGCCCGTGCCCGGGTGGGACGTCACCATGACCACCGAGCAGCTCGACGAGCCGCTGCAGGCCCACGGCCGGGAGATCACCGAATACGTTTCGGTGGTCGAGTTCCGGGCCGAGGACGGCGCCGGCATCGCGCCCGGCGAGTTCGGCGAGTTCGCGTTGTCCGGCGGGCCGTTCCCCGACGCCGAGACGCTGAGCTACCCGACCGTGCAGACCTACAGCGACGGCAGCGAATCCGCCTGGATCGAGCCGACCATCGACGGCGCCGAACCGGACAAGCCCGCCCCGGTGCTCGCCCTGAACGGGGACGCCGGCGGCCACGACGCCGCCACCGGCGCGGAGGAGCCCGCCGGCGACGAGGCCGACGTCCAGGAGGCAGGCGTCCAGGAGGAAGGGGCCACGACCCAGGCCGCGGACGGCGGCTCGGCGACGGCCACGACCGCCCTCGTCCTGGCCATCATCGGACTAATCGCCGGGCTCGGCGGTCTCATCCTCGGCTGGACGGCGCGCCGCCGCACCGTGTCCTCGTGAGTCGCACAGGAACGGCCGCGGAACGATCGCTGTCGCAGCCCGAGACCAGCCCCATCAGTACGAAGGCCATCGACACGGCGAAGCTCGGCAGTGTGCGGCGCGACCGAGAAAACCAGACGACGTGGGAGTAGGAGTCCTTCCCGGCCCCCGCGGAGTTCCCCGCGACCTCTCCGGGGCCGGCACTCAGACACCGTCGGCGGGAACCCAGACCGTGCACGGAGCGACGAAAAGAACATGCATCCATCTACCGTCGACCGCGCCGGCCGGACCGTCCGCCGTCGTCGCTTCGGCGCCGCCGCAGCGCTCGTCGCGCTGCAGCAGGTGCAGGAGCGGACCCCGGTCGTGTTCATCACCCTCGACTCTGAGCGGGACACGCCTGGGGTGATGACCGACTGGCTTGCCCACTTCGACAGCGGCCTGGCCACTCCCTTCGTCGGGCTGACTGGGGCGCCGGGGCAGGTGACCGCGGTCGCCGAGTCGGTGGGTGTCTCGCTTTCCCCGCCCCAGGTCGCCCCGGACGGGACGGTGACCATCCAGCACGGCGTGCAGACGCTGGCGTCCATCGACGGCAGCGCCGGCCTGGTCTGGACGTCGGGCACCACGTCCGATGACTATCGCGCGTACCTGCAGCGACTGGTGGACGGCGCGTGAGCCGCCGCGCCGACGCCGCCGTCCTGCTCCTCGCCGCCGTGGCGGTCGCCGGCTGTGGCGAGGCCGCTGACGGGGACCCGGTGCTGCCGCAGGACGCCGCTGCCGCCGCCCAGGTGGAACTGGTCGACGTCCCCGGCCTCGGACCCGTGCTCGCCGACGGCGACGGCTTCGTGCTCTACATGTTTCCACCGGACGCCCGCGCGCGGGTCACCTGCACCGGGCCGTGCGCCGGCTCGTGGCCACCGCTGGCCGTAGCCGACGGAGTCACCCCCGTGGCCGGCGACGGGATCGACCCTGAACTGCTGAGCACGCTGCCCGATCCGAACACCGGCGGGCACGTCGTCACCTACGGCGGCTATCCGCTCTACCGCTACGCCAGCGATGTCGACCCTGGCACCGCGTACGGCCAGGCGCTGCTGCTCAACGGTGCCCCCTGGTACGTGCTCGACGCCGCCGGTCAGCCGCTGACCACCGATCCGGAGGCGACGCCGTGACCACCGACCCGGCCGCGCGGGCCGGACGCGGGCGGATCACTCGCCGGGGCCTGCTCACCGGCGCCGCCGGGCTGGCCGCCGGGGTGGGCGGCACACAGGCGGTGCACCTGCTCACCGACGCCGACCACGACACCGCACCCCGCCCGCCGTCGCCGGGTGAGGAGCTGATGACCGAGCACGGCGTCCTCAAGCGGATCCTGCTCGTCTACCGCGCCGCCGCCGACCAGCTCGCCGCCGACGCCGTCCCCCCGGTCGACGCGGTCATCGACGCCGCCCGCCTGGTCCACGACTACGTGGAGAGCTTCCACGAGGGACTGGAGGAGGCCTACGTCTTCCCGCGGGTCCGCGACGCCCATCCCGACCTGGTCCGCACCCTGCTGGTCCAGCACCACCGAGGCCGCCACCTGACCACCCAAATCTACCGTGCCGGCGACCTCGACCTGACCCGCCCCGACGCCCGTGAGCGGCTGCGCACCATGCTTGACCAGTTCGTGCGCATGTACGAGCCACACGAGGCCTGGGAAGACACCGTGATCTACCCGGCGCTGCGGCGCAGAACCCCCCAGCGGGACCTCGACCTGCTCGCCGAGCGCTTCGCCGACCTGGAGAACACCCACTACGGCGACGCCGCGCTACAGCAGGTGCTCGACCGGGTCGCCGGCATCGAGGAACAACTCGGAGTCGCTGACCTGGCCGCGTTCACCCCGGCGGGCGAGGACGGCTACTGATGATGAGCGACCACTTGCCGCCTCCGACAGTCCGCGATGTCCTGTTGCCATCTCTGGAGCCCCCATGTGGCCGGCCTGTGACGCCTGCGGCCTCTGGCTTGCCGGCTATCGAGGAGCGACGCCCCGATGACCGGTACAACGCTGGAACCTCACCGTGCCGCTTCTTAGCCAGGCCTGCCAGCGGACAGCGCACCAGCCAGAATGCCGCTCGGCCGGCTCAGTACGAATCAGAATCAGGAGCTAGTCAACCGATGACCCCATGCTTTTCCCGGTCCGGTCTTAGTCGGCTCAGGGCAGCTGTCCTGGGTCTCGCGGCCGTTTTGGCTCTCACGGCCTGTGGTTCGAGTCCAGAAGCAGATCTGGAGCCTCCGGAGAGTCTCTCCGAGCGAGAACTGTCGTCGGGGAGGTCCGCAGACGAGCAGGACGGCCAGGATGAGCCGGCCGCCGCTCCGACGCCCACCTCCGCACGCCCGTCGCCGACCGCTGCGCCCTCCCCGGCTCGGGCGGGACGAACGATCGAGGTCGCCTTCGCCGGCGGGGAGGTCTCCGGGGACACCGGCCGGGTCCCGGTCCCGCTGAACGAGACGGTCACGATCGTGGTGACCAGCGACGTCGCCGACGAGGTCCACCTGCACGGCTACGACGTATCGGCGCCCGTTGCCCCCGGCGAGCCGGCCACCCTGACCTTCGACGCCACGATCCCCGGGGTGTTCGAGCTGGAGCTGCACGAGGTCGGTGAGGAGCTGCTCAGCGTCCAGGTGTCATGACGACGCTGGCGCACGGGATCGGCACGCGCACCGACCTGCCCATCCCGCTGTCCCTGGCGTTGTTCGGAGCAGGGGCGGCCGTGCTGGTCAGCTTCGCCGCGCTGCTGGCGTTCTGGCGCCGGCCGGCGCTCGGCGGCCAGGGCTCGGGCCGGCCGGTGCCGGCCGCCGTCCAGCGGCTCCTCGACGCCGGCCGGTTCCGGACGGCCGCTCAGGCGGTCGCCCTGACCGCCTCGGCGTTCGTGGTGGTCGTCGCCTTTGCCGGTCCGCCCGGCGGCAACAACCTGGCCCCGTGGGTCCTCTATGTCACCTTCTGGGTCGGTCTGGTCCCCGCCAGCCTGCTGTTCGGGCCGGTCTGGCGGGTGGTCAACCCGCTGCGACTGCTGTACCGGCTGCTGAGCAGGGTCACCGGCCCGGCGCCGGGCGCCGGGCACGTGCAGGCGCTGGGCATGTGGCCGGCCGCGGTCTCGCTCCTCGCGTTCGTCTGGCTGGAGCTGGTGTTCCCGGAGCGGACCGAACCGCCGGTGGTCGGCGCCTTCCTGGTCCTGTACGCAGCCGTGCAGCTGCTCGCGGCGCTGTGGTTCGGGGAGGGCTGGTTCTCCCGCGGCGACGGCTTCGAGGTCTACTCCACCCTGATCGCCAAGCTATCTCCCTGGGGACGGCGCGATGACGGGCGGCTGGTGGCCCGCAACCCGCTGACCAACGCGATGACCGTCCGGCCGGTCGCGGGGCTGGCAGCCGTCGTCGTGGTCCTACTCGGCTCGACCGCCTTCGACGGGCTGACCCGGACCGAGTTCTGGGCGACCGGGCCGGGCGCGGAGAACGGCACCCTGTCGGGCACCCTCGGGCTGCTGGTCATGATCGGGCTCGTCGCAGCCTTCTACGTCGCCGCGACCGCGGCCACCGGCGTGCTCGGCGGCCTGCCCCCCGGACAGGAGCCCCGCCGGTACGCGCACTCGGTGATCCCGATCGTCATCGGCTACACGGTGGCGCACTACTTCTCGCTGTGGGTCTTCGACGGGCAGAAGGCCTGGATCCTGGCCAGCAACCCGCTGGGGACCCCCGGGGTGGACCTGTTCGGCGCCTCCGGCGACACGATCAACTACCAGCTCGTCGGCCCGGACACCATCTCCTACGTGCAGGTCGCCGCGGTGGTCCTCGGGCACGTCCTCGGGGTCGTCCTCGCCCACGAGCAGGCGCTGCGGGAGCAGGTGCTGCGGGCGACGGCCCGGACCCGGGCCGTCGAGCAGCTACCGCTGGTCGTGGTGATGGTGGGGCTCACCGTCACCGGCCTCGGGCTGCTGTTCGGCTTCTGACGGCCTCCGGCGCCGGCGCCCCCGGGTCAGAGTCGCCCCCGGGTCAGGGGAAGCCCCGGTCAGAGGCCGGGGTCCTCGGGCGGGCTTGAGCCGGCGCAGGCGATCGGGTCGTCCAGCGTGAACCCCTCGTGCACGACGACCGCCGGGCGTTCTCGTCAACGGTCAGGTCGTGCTCCGCGGTCATGAGACCGGTGCCGGCCGCGTCCGCCGTCCAGGCCAGGTGGATCTCGTTGGGCGGTGTCGTCCCTCCTCCCCGGCTGGAACTGGAAGTACGGGCCGCCGGCGCCCTCCCCGCACGGCGGGAGAGCGGCGGGACGGCAGTCGACGGCTGCCTCCGAACGAGGAGGATCGTTGTACCCGGCCAACGGTCGATCGACTCGGGCACCTCTCGCACAGCCCGGGGCGTTCGCGGTTGGTGCCGGTCAGTCCGTAGTCGACGTAGATCCCCAGGATCGACCCCGAGCGCGAGCAGCCCCTCGCGCTGGGCGGTGAGGTCATGGGCGTCGGTGGACACTCTTGCGTAGCCGATCAGCAGCGCCGTCATGGCGCATCTCCGTGAGCGAGGCCGTTGCTGGCGCTCCGCTGCGCCGGTCAGCGGCGACGGCCGCAGCCGTTGTTCGCGGACGGTCCGGATCGGGGCCGGTCAGCGACGGTACTGGGCCGCTACGTTCACCCGGTCGAGCGATGATCGAGGATCTGGCTGTTTCTCGGGCTCCGCCCTGGAGAGTCAGCCCAGCAGCTCCTTCCGCGCGTCTTACCCGAGGTGAGACACTTCAGAGGTGGCTGAGACGATCACCTTCCGCCCCGACGAAGACGCCCGCCGAGCGTTGGCGCTCCTGACGCAAGACGGCACCTCCGTCTCCACCGCGGTCCGAGCGGCGCTGATCGAAGCCGCCAAGACGGCCGCGCAGGACAGCCTGCGCGCCGAGGCCGCTGCGCTGGCCGCCGACGACGCCGACCGCGCCGAGGCGGCTCAGGTTCTCCGGGACATGGAGACGCTGCGTGCGTGGTGAGGTCTACCGACTGCACTCTCCCCGTGGCGCCCGGGGCCATGAGCAGGCCGGCGTCCGCTATGCCGTCGTCGTCCAGTCCGACCTGCTGCCCCTCTCGACCTGGCTAGTGGCGCCGACGTCCACCTCGGCACGCACGGCCACCTTCCGTCCTGAGGTGTCCATCGACGGTCGCCCGACCCGGGTGCTGGCCGAGCAGACCAGCGCCGTGGATCCACAGCGCTTGGGAGAGTCGGCCGGGCACCTCAGCTTCGATGAACTGCGCCAGGTCGACGCGGCCCTGCGCCTGGTCCTCGGCCTGTGACGAAACCCAGCACCTTCCCCGCCAGCGGCTCACCGCCGAGCACGAGCCCTCCATCAGCAGTGACTCCTTATGATCATCTTCCATGGCACCCGAGCGTTCCGAGACCGAGTGCCGGGACCGACTGTCACGCCGGGCGAGATGTCGACGACGGTGCTCGGGGCCTGGTACGCGACCGTCCTCCGGTGGCGCCGCCCGGCCGCGCTGCTGGTCAACGAGCTGACGCTGCTGCCTCTCGTCATGCCGCTGGCCCCCGCCAGGACGCTGCTGACCCGGTTTCCGGACGCGCTCGCCGAACTGCTATCCGCGCACCGAGTTCCGGCGCAACTGATCGAGGCCGAACGGGCACAGGCCCTGGAACACCGGCTGGCCGCTACGGCCAACCGCAGCCTGGTCGGCGTGATGAACGAGTTCACCCACCTCGCCGACCTCGACCGTGCCGAGCAACCCGACCTGATGCGCCTATCCATGCGGCTGGCCATGACCCCATGCGGTCCGCTCTATCAGCGACACATCAGCCCCGACCGGGAACTCGCGGCTCTCATCGCCGGACTTCCAGAGACTGGGCAACCCGGCTCCCGACCTGACAGCGCGCCCTGAGGTCCCACAAGGGATCCCCTTACGGACGGAGGTGAGATGGAGCCGTCAGCGGGTGATCGGTAGGCGCCCAACGTCATGGAAGCCGCGGAGGCCCAGGACAGAGGCCAGTCGTCCTCGTCGGACCCGACGACCACGATTGTGCTGCACTCACGGGCGAGCAAGTCGATGATCGCGGCGAGCACCGCGTCGCCGTAACCCGGTCGACGCCAGCCAGGAAAGACGTCGATTTCCTGTAGCCGAGCGCGCGGCCGGTTCGGCAGCCGAAACCGGCCCGACCGCTCCTACCAGCCGGTCCTCGTCACGGGCTAAGGAGAGGGCAAGCTCAGCCGGTCACCGCGCGCCCGGAGCGTGTCGACCATCGCTCGGGCGGTCGCCGCGTCGATCCCGAAGCCGGCCTCTACGGCGATCCGCTCATCGTCGTACTCACGCCAATCGTTGTCGGATTTGACCGGGTGCAGATGCACGGCGCGTGGCGCAGCCACCGAATCCACCGTGGAACGCACCAGCAGCGCCTTGCCACTTCCAGGCTCCTCATCGGAACCGAGGAAGCGCCTGGCGCCGAAGAGCAGCCGTTCGGTCGACAGCGCCCAAGCGGCCACGTCGTCTGGCCGCCCGAACATCCGCTGACGGTATCGGTTGCGGCGATGCGCTCGACGTCCCGCGAGCCGATCCGCTACCGGACAGCTCATCGGGTCGCTGAGTCCTGATGAGGCACTACGTCCAGTTGTTCGCCACGGTCGAGAGTACAAACGCCTTCTACCGCCTGCCCGAGCGGGAGACGTTCGAGAAGTGGCGCGAGCGCCACACCGGAGGTCCGCTGGGCGGTCAAGGGCAGCCGGTTCCTCGCCCACATCAGCGGGCCGCGGAAGCCGGTGGGCAGGTTGATGGACGGAGCGCGCCGCCGGGCTGGCCCAGAAGCTGGACACGATCCTGTTGCAGCTGCGCCGACGCCGAAGGCCGATCCCAACCTGCCGTGCGACTGTTTCATCCGGTTCCCGGGCGGCACGAGGATGGCCGTCGAGCCCCGCCACGAGAGCTGGTGAAGCGACCAGATCCGCCGCTACTGGAGCGGTACGGGGTGACGCTGTGCTAGGGCCGACCGCGACGAGCAGCTGGTCGCCCCGCTGTGGCCACCGCCGACTGGGGCTATCTGCGCTGCCACCAGGGTTTCGAGAAGTGGCGCTACCGGCAAGGAAGACGCTGGAGCTCTGGGCCGAGCGCCTGGCGGGCACCTGGACGGTCGGGGAGAGCGACCTCGTCTACTTCAACAACGACTGGTGTGGGGCCGCGACCATCAATACAGTCGTCTTCGCCGACGCAGCCGTTCGTACCGGCCGGACTACACCCGGGTACCCACGGTGGACGAGGCGTCCGGGTTGGCCTGGATCGTGCCCTAGCCCCACGGCAGCAGGGCCCCGCTCGGACGAGCGGGGCCCTGCTGGTGCGTCAGACGCCGTAGGTGTCAGTCGTCGTCCGAGTCGCTGGAGTCGTCGTCCCCACCGCCGGAGCCCGAGTTGGCCGAGCCGGGGCTGGAGTTGTCCGGCTTGGGCGCCATCTCGGCGGCCTCGCGGGCCTGCTCCTCAGCTTCCTCGGCGGCCTCGCGGGCCTGCTCCTCAGCTTCCTCGGCGGCCTCGCGGGCCTGCTCCTCGGCCTCCTCGGCGGCCTCGCGCGCCTGCTCCTCAGCCTCGCGAGCCTGCTCGGCAACCTCCTCGGCCGCCTCGCGGGCCTGCTCCTCGGCCTCCTCGGCGGCCTCGCGCGCCTCCTCCTCGGCCTCGGCAGCCAGCCGAGCCGGGTCGCCGGAGTCATCGGGGCCATCGCTCTCGTCGGTGTCGGGTGCGTCGGGCAGGTCGCCCGGCCCGTCAAGGCCCGAGTCGTCGGTCTCGAGGCTGTCATCCGAATCGGGAAGGTCGAACGGCGACACGGTCTCGACCGCGGCGGCCACCGGGTCCTGCAGCGAGGCCGGCAGGGCGCCGACGGCGCCCGCCCCGGTGACACCAGCCACGGCGATACCGAGGCCTGCGGTGGCCTGCGCGACTGCGCCGGCACCGGCGATCTTGGCCGCGACCGCGGCGAGGCCTTCGAGCAGCAACATGTGGGTGCTCCTCCGAGCATCTGGATCGCGCCTTCTGTCGATCCGTTGCCGTCCCATCGGTGCGCCGGGCGATCAACCTGAGCCGGGGTAACCCCGAAGGGTGGCTCCGCGCTATCCCCGCCGGCGTGCCGCCCGGTAGCGGCGCATCTTCATGATCGAGCCGCAGGAGTTCATGCTGCACCAACGGCGGCTGTGGTTCTTGCTGGTGTCCAGGAAGCCACCGACAGTGCCCGCACCGGGAGAGCTGGTGTGGCCGCCCTGAGCGCACCAGGTCCACCGCGTCGGCGGCGAGGGGCCATAGCGGCTGGTCGAGGGCGTGGCCGTCAGATCGCCAGGCCAGTCGTAGGGGCCGTCGGTTGGTTGGAGGGTTGCGTGGGTCAGCGCGGTGACGTACGCCTGCCGCACCAGGTCGAGGTCACCGCCGGAGGTCGGCTGGCCGGCGAGGCGGGCGCGCAGTACCCGGTCGAGGCTGCCGCGCAGCTGCAGTGCCCGGTCAAGGACGGCAAGAGCGGCCGGGGTTCTCGGTCGGCGGCCCGCCGCAGCTGGTCGGCCGTCGGCGAGCAGGCGGCCGCCCTCGATGAAGGTCACCAGGTCGGCGTAGCCGAACAGGTACTCGTCGTCGGGTGCCTCCGGAAGGCCGCCGAGGGTGTTGACGAAGTCGATCGCCGGATGTCCCCCGACGCGCTGGAAACGGGACAGATCGGCCCTCGTCGTTCCAGCGGTCGCTGGCGAAGCCGCCGGCCCGCAAGACACCGACCTCTGGCGGACGCTGCGCGCTCTCAATGCCCACGAGCTCCCCGCCCCCACCGGGGACCGAGCGGGCTGCTGTCTCTCTTGTGGGGAGCAGAGACTTCAGCGGCCGATCGCTTCTTCTGCACTACCGCCTCCGGGTTGCTGCTGCACGAAGTCGAGTAGCGCTGCAATGTCACTCGGTGCGTGGGCGATGAACTCGGCGTCGACGTCGGCCTGCGCGCGGACGACGGCGCTGCCGTCACGGCCGCGCACCAGAGGCACCTGGTCGCCGGGGGCGTACACGTCACAACCGTGTCGTGACCACGGTCCCTCGGTGATGGCCGAAAGTCGGGCGCGAATGGCAGCGACGTCGACCTCGCGCTGAGTCTTGATCTGCTCCATGGATGAGCGGCTACCCGAGTCGGACCGGCACAAGCGGCGCCTAGCCAAGCGATCCTGACGTTGCGTCGTAACAGGATCGGTAACAGGGCTGGTCAGCTTCATTAGGACCTCTGTGACCGTGCGGCCAGTCCGCTTACTCGCTGGCTGCCTTTTCCCACTGGGGTATTTACTGCGAGTCCCACTTTGTGGCCGTGAAGAGGACGACGCGGCTGCTCGACTTCTGGAGGTCCCGGCGGGGCGCCGGATCCGCGGTTGTCGGCGTGCTGCGGTGTCTGGCCGCGGCAGGATGCGGTCCTGCCGGTGGACAGTCGACGGAATCCTCCGCGGCCCACTCCTCGGCGTCCATGGCCTGGGGTTTGGGTGCCGGATCGTCGGTTGCGGGAGATGGTGCGGCTGGCGGCGCGATCGACTCGCCGTCGGCGGACGTCCCAACGGTATCGATCGGGTGCGGCCCGTCCTGACTGGGCGCCGGATGCGCCGGGGGGCTCGGAGGTGTGGGGACCAGTGCGGCGTCAGCGTTCTCCTCGTTGTCGGCGGGGGGCGTGCTGCCAGGCCCGGCGGCCTGTGGCGCGTTGCTTTGCTCCGCAGGTTCGGTACCGGAAGGAGCATCGAGCCGGCGAGGTCGCCCCAGCCATCGGAAGACGCCGATGGAGGCCACCGCGAGGCCCGCGGCTCCGACGATGACAACGGTCACGACACCCCCGAGGGCGGGACTCCGAGAACCGTCCGGCGCCGCCGTTGACTGTCCCCCCGCGTCCGCCACCGGCGATCGCCCGGCCAGGTCGAGCAGCGGCTGAAATCCGACCCGCGGCCACGAGATGGTGGAGGCGGCCTCAGGCAGCGACGGCACGGCCACGTCCCACGGTAGAAGATGCCTCGCACCAGGGTCTTCCGTTGACTCGGAGCTGGCTGGTTGGCTGGCCTGTACACCCGACGTCATGTTCGGCCGTCCGCCGCCCTCCTGTGCAGCCAGCAGGACGAGCACGGTGAGGATCGCTGCCAGAAGTATCGCGCGGCGGGCCCGCCGCAGCCGGAGAACCCACACCGGCTTGCGCTGTCGCCATCGATCGGCGCAGCGCTGGTGGAGTCGAATCGCTCGGCCGGTGAGCCACATCCCGGCAAGGTGGGCCACCGTGACCCGGCCTGGGTGCGTTCTCATGGCAGGGACCTACGCCTGCTGTTCGCGCCGTCGGTGGTTGCCGGGTGGTCGACGTGGCGTTGGGTGAGCCACCCTTCGAGTGCCGCGGGGTTCAAGGGTCGGCTGATCGCGTAGCCCTGCGCCTCGTCGCAGCCCAGCGCCGCGAGCCGGTCCAGAACGGCGTCGGTTTCCGGGCCTTCGGCGACGACGCTGAGACCGAGGCGGTGCGCGAGGTCGATGACCGCCTGGGTGACCGCCTCGTCCTCCGGGCAGTCGAGGATGTGAGTGACCAGGCTCCGGTCGATCTTCAGCGCGGCGACGGGCAGGATGCGGAGGAAGGCCAGGCTGGTGTATCCAGCGCCGAAGTCGTCGATGCTGACGTGGATGCCTCGGGCCCGCAGCTGGCTCAGCACGAAGGCTGCCCGCTCCGGGTTGGTCATGACCGCCGTCTCGGTGATCTCCAGCTCGAGCAGGGAGGCCGGCAGCTCCGCTCCAACGAGTGTGGCCAGCACCCGGGCGGAGAAGTCCGGCTCTAGCAAGCTGCGCGGGCCGATGTTCACGGCAACCTTCAGCGGCATGCCGGCCCGCCTCCAGCTGGCGGCCTGGTGCACAGCGTGGCGCAGCACCCGCTGGGTCAGCGGCTGCATCAGCCCACTCGCCTCCATCACCGGCAGAAACTCTCCGGGAGGCAACAGTCCGCGGGCGGGATGCTGCCAGCGCACCAGCGCCTCGACACCGACCACCCGCTGGTCGGCCAGTGAAATTTTGGGCTGGTAGTGCAGCACGAATTCGTCGTTGTCCAGAGCCCGGCGAAGCTCGGTCACCATCGCGAGCTGACCGATGGTGTGCCCGTCGGTGCTGGAGTCGTAGACCACGACGCCACGATGTGAGCGTTTGGCCTGGTACATGGCGACGTCGGCCCGCTGCAGCAGTTCCGGTGCCTGCCCGCCGTGCTCCGGGGCCAGGGCGACCCCGATGCTGGCGTCGACGCTGAGCTCGATGCCCTGCACGGTGAAGGTGGTGTCCTGCAACTTCCGCAGGAGCTGATCGGCGCGGGTCCGAGCGGTAGCCACCCCGCGCAGGTCGGTGAGCAGCACGGCGAACTCGTCCCCGCCCAGGCGAACCACGAGGTCACTACCGCGCACCGCACCCTTGATTTGCGCGGCGACCTGCTCCAGCAGTTGGTCGCCGGCGGTGTGCCCGAGGGTGTCGTTGACCGTCTTGAACTGGGCCAAGTCGATGATGCACAGGGCCACGGGAGCCTGGGGTGTCGCGTGAGCGAGCAGTGCCGGTGCGTCTTCCTGCAGCGCCCGGCGGTTGAGCAGGCCGGTCAGCGGATCCTGCCGGGCGTGCTTTTCCCGGCGTAGCACCCGGTATCGCGACCACACGACGGTGCTGACCATCAGGAGGAACAGCACCACGGTGGTGACCTGTTGGCGAAGCAGCTCGTGCTCTTCGGCCTGCGCCAGCGCACCGTGCGGAATGACCACGCCAGCCACAACCGCCGACGAGACCGCCGCCTCAACCCGAGGGTCCATCTCGATCGGAACGAACACGCGCAGCACAGTGCTCCCGTCCGCGGCGGCAGCATGCTCGCTCCAAGACTGTCCGGCGCCAGCACGGGCCAGGTCAGCCGCCGACACCCACTTCCCCAGCGAGACAGCTTCCACGTCAAGGAAAATCGGCGTGCCATCCAGCTGCCAGACGCCCAGGCCGTGCAGGTGTCCGTCGCGGCGCAGTTGCCCGACAGCCTCGCGCAGCGCCGCATCCTGGCCAGCCGCCAGTCGGACCTGCGCTGGCGGGTTCAAGACCAGATGCGGCCGCACCACACCGGCGGCGACGGCCTCGGCCACCTGCAGGCGTGCGGCGTCAGCCCGCTCCGCCCCGCGGTCGCCGATCACCTGCAACAGACCCACCATGGCCGCGAGCGCCCCGCCGACGACCACGACCAGGAACAGCTGTGACATGGCGAGACGCCGCAGGCGCCCCTTTCCGGCTGCTATCACAATTCACCAATCGGTCTAAGGCCCGTACCACTTGACCCGGTCCCTGACAATTCCGCTCCGAGGGTGAGTACCGCAAGGGGAACCACAACAGGGATCACCGCAGGACAGAGATGTGCCCCTCGGCCGCCGTCCCGTAGGACCCGCTCGATGAACCTTCCCGCACGGGGAGGACAACCGGGACCCTGCTGGCGTGGCAGAGCCGCGTCCTCCGCCAGCCGCTCGACACCCACGCCACCGTGTCGCAGGAGGCCGCTGTGTGGCGCGAACCAGTGCATCGCGGAGCTCATCGTCGTCAGCATCAGTGACCGAGAAGACGGCATCCTGCTTGCAGTCGACAATCGCCATGAACGACCAACGAGACGGCGACTTGCACGACTTTACGTCCGTAAAATCCAACCACTTCCATAAATGCTCGGGTCTTCACTAGAGAACGGCACGCATGCTACCTTCGGAGGTAGGTCGGGCCCCGCTTTGCGGGGCCCATCGGCGTCTATAGGGGTGACTTGTTGGTCATTGTCGGGTGGCGTTGAAAATGCACGGCGGGATGAAGATCTACGCCGGTGCGCCCGCGGCTGCCCGGCACTACGTGGAGACCGGCCGGGGCCGGCCCGATGACTACTACCTCACCGAGGGCACCGGGATCGCCCGCCGCTACGCCACCGGCAACGACAAGGGAGTGGAGGAGCTGGCGCCGCTGACCGGGCAGACGTACGAGGCTTGGGTGGCCGGCCGACACCCGGACACCGGTGAGCCGCGGGGATGGCTGCGCACCGACGCCCGAGCGGTGCGGTTCGTCGAGGTCGTGGTCAACGGCCCGAAGTCCTGGTCGCTGGCGGCCGCGCTACACCCGGACGTCGCCGCCGCCTATGACGCGGCCCAGGACCGCGCCGCCGGCCAGATCATCGGCTGGCTCGCCGAGCACGCCACCACCCGCGTCGGCCCGCGCGGCGGCCAGGTGCAGGTGCCGGTCGAGGTGCTGGAGGCGGTAACGGTCCAGCACTACACCTCCCGCGCCGGCGATCCGCACCGGCATCTCCACCTGCAGATCAACGCACGGGCGTACGCCGCCGGGAAATGGCGCGGACTGCACACCGTCGGCATCCGCGACTTCCTGGCCGCGATCAACGGGATCGGGCATGCCGCAGTCGCCTGCGACCCGCAATTCCGGGCCACGCTTGCCGCCCACGGATACACGTTTGACACCGATGGCGAAATACGGCAGCTATCGGATCTCGTCGGACCATTCAGCGCGCGTGCGGCGCAAATCGGCCGGAATGTGGACCGCTACGAACAGGAATGGACCGCCGCGCATCCCGGCGAATCGCCGGGGCCGGCGCTGCGCCGGGCCTGGGACGCCCGCGCCTGGGCCGAGGACCGCCCGGACAAGGTCACTCCCCAAGCCGGGGAGGACCTCACTGCACGGTGGGTCAGCGAACTCGCCACCCTCGGCTACCGCGACCGAGACCAACCGGTCGAGCTGACGACCACGCCGATCGGGGCGTTGGACCGGGACGGCGCGGCGGAGCGGGTACTGGCCCGGCTGGCCGCCGGTCGCTCAGCGTGGAACGCCGCCGACGTCCGCGGCGAAGTCGAGCAGCTGATCGCCGCCGCCGGGATCGTCGCCGATCCCGCCGTGCGGATCGAGCTCGCCGAAGACCTCACCGCCCGCGTCCTGACCCGCTGTGTTCCCCTGCTGCACCGGGACGGCGTGCCGGAGCACATCCGGACGTTGACCTGCCAGCAGGTGCTCGAGGTCGAGGCTGAGCTGACCACCCGGCTCGCCGACCGCGCCACCGGACCTGGCGTTGATCTGACGGGCCCCGACCTGATCCGGCCGGTCGACGGCCTGGCCCCGCACGGTGCGGAGCCGACCTCGTCGGCCCGGCTGGTCGCCGACGCCCATCGGATGGACGCAGGGCAGGCCGCGGCGGTCGCGGCGCTGGCCGGCGACCGAGCGCTGGTCGTCATCGAAGGCGCCGCCGGCGCCGGCAAGACCACCACCCTGACCGTCGCCGCCCAACTGCTGCAGACGCGGGGACAGCGGCTGGTGGTCGTCACCCCGACGCTGAAGGCCGCCCAGATCGCCGCCGCCGAGCTCGGATCGGCAGCCGGTTCGGCCGCCTGGCTGGTGCACCAGCACGGCTGGCGCTGGACCGACGACAGCGCCTGGAGTCGGCTCAGCTGCCACCAGACCGACCCGGTCACCGGTGGTATCTTCACCGGGCCCGAGGACGCCGCGCGCTTGGCCGCCGGGGACCTGCTGGTGGTGGACGAGGCCGGCATGCTCGACCAGGACACCGCCCGTGCCCTGCTCACCGTCGCCGACGAGCGCGGCGTGCGTCTGGCACTGCTCGGTGACCGCCGGCAGCTGGCCGCGGTCGGCCGCGGCGGCGTCCTGGACCTCGCCGCAGCACACGCCGACCCGGTCGCGGTGCTGACCTTGGACCGGGTACACCGTTTCACCCGCGCCGACGGCACCGGCCACACCGTGCCTGACACCGAGTACGCCGAGCTGACCTTGGCCATGCGCGTTGGCGCCGATCCAGCAGCGGTGTTCGACGCGCTGGTCGCCCGCGGCCAGCTCCGGCTGCATTCCGACAGTGCTGCGCTGCAGAAGTCGCTGGCCGCCGCGGCAGCCACCGCCTACGCCCAGGACCGACCGGTGGCGGTAGTGGTGGATACCCGCGAGAAGGCCGCGCAGCTCAACGCCGCCATCCGGGACCAACTCGTCGCCACCGGCCGCGTCGACGAGACGAATTGGTTGAGCACCCGCTCGGGACAGCGGATCGGCGTCGGAGAGCGGATCGCCACCCGCCGCAACGACCGGAACCTGGGCGTCGCAAACCGCGACACGTGGACCGTCACCGCGATCGACCCGCACGGAACCCTCACTGTCACCCCTGCCGGTCCTGTTCCGAAGAACGTCACCCCGGCCGGTGTCACCCCCGCTGGCCCGGCACAGCGGATGTTGCCCACCGATTACGTCGCCGAGCACGTCGAACTGGCCTACGCCACCACCGCACACGGCATACAGGGCGACACCGTTCCCACGGCGCACCTGGTCGTCAGCGAGTCCACCGGTGCCGCGGCCGCCTACGTGGGCATGACCCGCGGCCGGCAGTCCAACACCGCCCACCTGGTCGCCGCCGACCTGGCCGAGGCGCGGGAGCAGTGGATCGCCGTGTTCGCCCGCGACCGGGCCGACCTCGGCCCAGCCCGCGCCAGAGAATTCGCCGCCGCCGAGGCCGCCCGCTACGCCCAACCACGGCCGCTCGATCAGGTGCTCACCGACCTGCACGCCGCGTGGGCAGCCGAGCAGCGCTGCCTGGACGGCCTCACCCTCGCTGAGGTGCACCGCGACGTGCTGGGCGACCTCACCGCGCGCGAGGCGCGGCTCGCCGAGGAGCTTCCGGCGTTGGAGGCGACCTGTCAGACGGCGGCCGACGCAGCCAGCGGGACCAGGCGACTTGCCGAGGCCAGCGCGGCCACCATCGCCACCGAGTCCGGCCGGCTGCTCGAGCAGCTGATCACCGCCTGGGACGCCCAGCGTGAGCCCGCCACCAGGTCCGCCCGCATCGTCCTGGACGGCCCCGGCCTGTTCGGCCTGCGGCGCGCTGCCTGCGCCCGCGCCGGCGCACAGCTCACCGCCTGGGCCGACGCTTGGTGGCCCTACGTACCGACCATGCCCAGCGACCCACATCGGATCGCCACTACAGCCGTCGCGGCCGACGACCGTCCACGTCTCCTGGCCGGCTTCGCCGAGCATGCCCATCGCCACGCTGAGACCGCGCATCCCGAACACAGCCGACTGACCGCCGCAGCCGACGCCGCCCGGGCGGTGCACGACCGCGCCCTGCGCAGCCTCACCCAAGCCCGCCGCGAGCGCGAGGACCGCCTGGCCCGCGTGGACGCGACCGGCCCTGCCGGCGACCTGCAGGCCCAGCTGGACCATGCCGAACGGGATGCCGAGGCGATGCACCGGGAACTCACCGTCGCCCGGACACGAGTCGAGCAGCTGCTCGCCGAGCCGGCCCTCCTCAACCAACCGAGCGACCGGCTCGGGCGGGAGCGCGACCGCTGGCGTACGAGTCATGACCTCGAGGTCTCCCTGCGCCGGCCAACCAACGAGCCGGCGAAAGTGCGCTGCGGCATCCGACCTCCGAGACCGGAGGACGTCCGACTCCTCGCACCGCATCCCGGCAGGCCTTCAGGACCGCCGCGGTGAACCGGCCGCCGCGCAGCGAGCCGCCCTCGGCAGGCAACTTGTCCACACGGGGAGAGGCGTTCCACAGATGTGGCCCGACGGCTTCTCTTGCAGGTTGATCGAGGTAGACCAAGAGGTGGAGGTTGACAACCGATGGCCACGATCCAGGACCGCTGGCACCGGAAGAACCGCGAGACCGGGAAGCTTGAGCGAACCGCGCTCTATGGAAAAGGCAAGCGGTACCGGCCGCACTTCCGCGACCCCTCCGGCCGCGAGGTCACCAAGGCCTTCGACCGAAAGGTCGACGCGCAGCGGTGGCTCGACGAGCAGACCGTGGCCCTCGTGCACGGCAGCTACGTGCATCCGGAGCGCTCGCGTCTGACCGTCGGCCAGTGGGCTGAGACGTGGCTGGCCGGTCGAGCCCACCTCACGCCGAAGACGCTGGCCAGCTACCGCTCGCTGCTGTCCACCCGCGTCCTGCCGACGTGGGAAAGGGTGCCACTGTCCAAGGTGGCGCACTCCGACGTCGTCACGTGGGTCGCAGCCATGCGTGCGGAGGGCCTGTCGGCGAGCCGGACGCGACAGGCCTACCACATCCTGACCTCGATGCTGGACGCCGCCGTCCGGGATGGCCGGCTCGCCCGTAACCCGGCCGCCGGGGTGGACCTGCCCCGCCTCCCCACCACCGACCGGCGGTATCTGACCCACGCAGAGCTGGCGCACCTGGCCGAGCACTGCGGGCCGCACCGGCTGCTCGTCCTGGTGCTCGGCTACACCGGCCTGCGGTGGGGCGAGGCGGCAGCACTGCGCATGCGGCGGGTCGACCTGCTGCGGCGCCGGATCGAGGTGGCCGAGTCGGTGACCGACGTGAACGGCCGCATGGTCTTCGGGCCACCGAAGTCCCACGCGCGGCGGCGGGTGCCCGTGCCGCGGTTCCTGCGGGACGACCTCACCGGCCAGCTCGCCGGCCTGGGACCGGACGACCTGGTCTTCCCGTCACAGGCCGGGACGCCGCTGCGGGTGCAGAACTTCCGCCGAAGGCAGTTCGACCGCGCAGCGGCTGCGGCCGGCCTGGAGGGGCTGGTGCCCCACGAGCTACGTCACACGGCCGCATCGCTCGCCATCGCCTCCGGCGCCTCCATCAAGGGGGTGCAGTCGATGCTCGGGCACGCCTCGGCCGCCATGACGCTGGACCGGTACGGCCACCTGTTCGGCGACGAGCTGGACGCCGTCGCAGACCGGATGGACGCGGCTCGTGCGGACTGGTTGCGGACTGAAGGCGGATCGGCGCCCGTCCGACGCCTCGGCTGAGGCGCCGGGCGGAGCGCTGACCAGCGGCTTTACTGGTGCCCCCGGCAGGATTCGAACCTGCGACACACGGTTTAGGAAACCGATGCTCTATCCCCTGAGCTACGGGGGCGGGACGCATCCCAGGGATGCGGAAGACCGCCCGGCCTTCATCGTGGCATGCCCCGGATCACGGCCCTCGGTCCAGGTCCGGAGCGTCGCCTCGGCGGCGTCCCGGGGCGCCCGGCCGGCCCCGGGGGAGAACCCCACCGGCACACCCGATGTCGGTACGGATGAGCGACGGACTCCTTTCTACGGGTTACGGTGCTGAGACATACGTCGAGCTCTGGCAACGGCGCCGGAGGTCACGGAAGGTGGATGAAGACATGGAGACCACGGTGGTCGACGTCCCCGAGCGGGGCCGCTTCGAGGTCCGGCAGGGCGAACGCGTCGTCGGGCTGGCCAGTTACCACGTCGAGAACGGGCAGATGACGCTCCCGCACACCGAGGTGGACCCCTCTCTGGGCGGTCAGGGCATCGGGAAGGCGCTGGTCGCCGGCGTGCTCTCCGCCGCGCGCGAGCGCGGCCTCACCGTGCTCCCCTACTGCTCCTTCGTGCGGCACTACATCCAGCAGCACCCCGAGCTGGTCGACCTGGTCGCCGTCGGCGACCGCCCGCACTTCGGCCTGGAGACCGCCGACCGCTGACCGGGGCGCCGCGGGCGGGCACCTAGGCTGCGCGGATGCCCGAGGGCCACACCCTGTACCGCCTGGCGCGGGAGCAGCAGCTGCTGTTCGCCGGCCGGCCCGTGCACGTCACCAGCCCGCAGGGCCGGTTCGGGGCCGGTGCCGCACTGCTCGACGGCCGCGTCCTCGACGAGGCGTACTCCTACGGCAAGCACCTGTTCGCCCGCTTCGGGGGTGACAGCCTGCATGTGCACCTCGGGCTCTACGGCAGCTTCACCACCGGGACGGGTACGCCCCCGCCGGCGAAGGGCGCGCTCCGGATGCGCTGGGAAGCCGACGGTCCGGCCGGGGCCGGGGTGTGGACAGACCTGCGCGGCCCGACAACGTGCGAGGTGCTCAGCACGCCTGAGGTCGACCACATCCTCGGCCGGCTGGGGCCCGATCCGCTGCGGCCCCGGACCGACGGCACCCTCGCGCACCGACGGATCGCCGGCAGCCGCACGGCCGTCGGCACCCTGCTCATGGACCAGTCGGTGCTGGCCGGTATCGGCAATGTGTACCGGGCCGAACTGCTCTTCCGGCACCGGGTCTCCCCGTTCCGGCCGGGGCGGGAGATCGATGCGGACCTGTGGGCCCGGATGTGGCCGGACCTGGTCGCGCTCATGCGGTCCGGCGTCCGGATGGGCCGCATCGTCACCACCCGGCCGGAGAACCGGTCCCGGCGCAGCGGCGCCGCGCGGCCCGAGGACGCCCATTACGTGTACCGGCGCACCGGCCTGCCCTGCCGGATCTGCGGCACGGAGATCCGCACCCAGGTCATGGTCGGGCGCAACCTCTACTGGTGCCCGGTCTGCCAGGCCACCTGAGCAGCCGGACGTCGCACCGGAGCCGGGAGTACCGTCGATGGGAATGAGATCTGCCCTGGGATCCGTCGTCGTCACGACCAGCGCCGTGGTCGCGCTGCTCGGTGCACCGGCGACCGCGGGCGCCGCCGAGACCGGCACCCGACCGGAGGCAGGCAGCGAGCAGTCGAGCCAGACGGAGCGCGCGGAGCGAGCGCTCCCCACGGAGCGGGACACCCGATCGTCACGCGCCGAGGCCGAGCAGGACGACGCCGAGCAGGCCGACGCCGACCAGGCCGAGACCGAGCAGGCCGAGACCGAGGCCGACCAGGCCGAGACCGAGGCCGACCAGGACGAGGCCGAGGCAGAGACCGACGCCGACCAGGCCGAGGCCGACCGGACCCGGTCCGGCACCTCCCTCGGCTACGACGTCTCTCATCCGCAGTGCGGCACCGACCTCCCCGACGACCGGGCCTTCGCGATCGTGGGCGTCAACGGCGGGCTCTCCACCCGGGCCAACCCCTGCCTGTCCCACCAGCTGGCCTGGGCGCACGGATCCTCCGGCCGGGTGGACGACCAGCCCGCCGCACAGCTGTACCTGAACACCGCGAACCCGGGCCAGGTGCTCGACCTGGTCACCACGTGGCCCACCGACGGGGACACCCCGTACGGCGACTGCGACGGCGGCAACTCCCTGGCCTGCTCGTGGCAGTACGGGTGGGAGCGGGCGGAGAACAGTGCCCTCTCCTTCGTGCGGCCGGCCGCGCGGTCGGCGCGGGTGGACAGCCAGCCCTCGCGGTACACCTGGTGGCTCGACGTCGAGACGATGAACACCTGGCAGATCGGCTCCGACGACGCCCGCGACCGCAACCGCGCCACGCTCGAGGGCATGGCCGCCTACCTGCTGTCCGAGGATGCCGAGGTCGGCGTCTACTCGACCGGCTACCAGTGGGGCCGGATCGTCGGCGAGGTACCCAGGTACAGCAACCTGGCCGGCCTCGACAGCTGGCTGGCCGGCGCCGACGATCTCGAGGACGCCCGGGACACCTGCGACGACGACCCGCTGGTGCCCGGCGGCACGGTGACGCTGGTCCAGTACGTCGAGGACGACCTGGACCACAACCACGCCTGCCGCTGACACCCCCGGTCAGACCCGGGATCCGCGAGTGAGTGGCGGTCGGACGCGCGACGATCGTGCTGGCCACCCACCACTATCGCGACCCATTTCTGTCAGTGGCCGAACATATGATCGAACACATGGAGCAGGAGCCCACTGTCGCGGCCGGCACATCCGGCACATCCGGTGCACCCGTGGCCGGCTGGGCGTCGGGGCCGTTGGGCGCGGTGCAGGCGGCCGATCGGGAGATCGCCCGGCAGACGGCGGTGCGAGCGCGGGCGGTGGCGGAGTTCGCGGCGTCCCGGCCGGCGTCGGTGGACCGGCAGCCGGGTGAGCCGGGTGCCATGAGCGCCGAGCGGCGGGCGGCCCGGCCGCAGGTGCTCGCCGATGTCAGCGAGTGGGCGGCGCAGGAGCTCGCCGTCGCGCTGTCGCTCTCCACCGAGGCTGCGGAACAGCTGCTGACGCGGTCGTTGACACTCGTGCACCGGCTGCCCGGCACCCTGGCCGCGCTGGAGGCGGGCGTGCTGCACGTCGGGCACCTGTGGACGATGCTGGAACGGGTCGCGCCCATCACCGACGACGCCGTGCGCGCACGGACGGAGAAGGCCCTGCTGGACTGGGCCGCGGATCGGGTCACGACCCCCGCCCAGCTCGCTGCCAAGGCCCGCCGGCTGGGCCTGGCCCGTCAGGACGCCGAGCGGCTGCTCCAGGCCCTGCGCGAGCGCGGCGTCTCCGTCCGGCCCGACCGTCGGGACGGGATGGCGGTGGTCGAGTCGCTGCTGAGCGTGCCCGAGGCGCAGGCGGTGGTCGACGTGCTGGGCCGGTACGCCGACGCCCTCGACGACCCCGAGGACCGCCGCACCCGGGGGCAGAAGATGGCCGACGTGCTGCTCGACCTGGTGCTGCGCCCGGGTGAGAGCCGGCTGCCGCCGGTACAGGCGCAGCTCACCGTCGTGGCCGGGGTGCGGACCCTGGCCGGTGGCGAGGAACCCGGCGAGATCGGCGGTGAGCCGGTGCCGGCCGAGATGGTCCGGGCGCTGGCGCGCGGCCTCGGTCTGCTGGCGCCTGCGGCAGCAGGCCCGGCGGATACCGGGTCGACCGGCGAGGGCCCGCGCCCCGGCCACCTGCTCGCGCAGTGGGAGGTCGAGACGTCGCCGCCGGAGACCTGGCCGGACTGGCTGCGCGACGCCGATGAGCGGTGGTGGGCGGAGATGGAGGCCCGCGTCCTGGCCGGCGGATGGGGCGGTGAGGAGGATCCGCCACCGGAGGTGCGGCAGCGGCTCTGGGACGAGGATGTCCGAGGGGCCGCCCAGCTCCGGGCCGACGATGGCGGGCCGGGCGCAGCGCACGCAGCCGTCCCCACCCGGGAGGGCGAGCGGTGGGCGGCCACGGAGTCCGCGTCCTGCGGGGCCCCGGCCCCGGCCCCGGCCCCGGCGCCGGCCGGGCTGTGGCCGGCCGCGCATGCGGCCGTGGACGAGGCGAGCCTCGCCCTGCTGGCGCTGGACCGGGCGATGAACCGCGCCTCCGGGGCGGTCGACCGGGCGCGGCTGGCCGACCACGAGGACGAGGAGAGCTGGCGGCGCAGCCCGGCCGGCCGGATCGACGCGGCCGGATCGGACCTGGCAGCGTTGGTCGCGGCGACCGCCCCCCAACGCGCCGCGCTGGCCGAACTGCTCGACCGATCCGGTGGCGGCACGCTGGTCGACCGGCCACGCATCGCGGTCGTCGACGAGCTCACCGGCGCCCTGCTGGCACTCACCGACGCCCGCGAACTACGCCGCAGGGCGCACTGCGGCCGACCGGCCTGCACCCGCCGGCCCGAGACCTGCGAGCACGACCTCACCGGTCGGCCCGGCCTCGGCCCGCCACCACCCACCGACGGCTACCGACCCGGGGCGGCACTGGACCGGTACCTGCGCGCCCGCGACCGCCGCTGCCGCTTCGCCGGCTGCCGCCGCCGCGTCCCGCGGGGCGGGGAACTGGACCACAACACGCCCTACCCCGACGGGCCGACCAGTGCGGAGAACCTCACCGGCTTCTGCACCGGCCACCACCGCGGCAAACACCAGGCACCCGGCTGGACCTACGACCTCGACCCGACCGGCACCCTCACCGTCACCACACCCACCGGCCTGGTCGCTCAGACCGAACCGCCCCCGTTCTGACCCGGATCTGCGGCGATCGACAGCGTCGGGATGTGGACCGCGCTGCCGGCCCACGGCCGAGGGCCGACCCGGGCGCGATGCAACCGCCGCCGTGTGGCCACATCCCACCACTCATGGAGCTGGGTCAGACGGCGCCCTTGTCGGCGTCGCCGGCGGGCACGGCGGCCAGCCGGCGCACCTCCGGCGCAGCGGCCAGCTTGTCGGCCAGCGCGGCGCCCAGCGTCGTCAGGGCCTCGGCCTTGCCGTGGGTGCGGAGCGCCTCCGGGCTCTCCCACCGCTCCACCATGACGAAGATCCCGTCCCCCTCGTGCAGCGCGTAGAGCTCGCAGCCCGGCTCGGCATGCACCTTCGGCACGGCGGCCAGGATCGCCTCCCGGACGGCGTCCACCGCGTCGGGCTTGGGCGTGAGAGTGGCGACGACGACGACGGACACGGGGCCTCCTGGAGCGACTGTGATCAGGGAACCTGGGCGGTTGCTCTGGTGGAGCGGCCCCGGCCGGGTCAGGATGCCAGTCGTGGTCGATGACGGTTCCCCCGCTCCCCCGTCCGCCGGCCACCCCCTGCGGGTGGCCGTCGTCGGTGCCGGCCCCGCCGGCATCTTCGCCGCCGACGCCCTCACCCGGCAGAGCGAGGTGCCCGTCGCCGTCGACCTGGTCGACCGGCTGCCCACGCCGTTCGGCCTCGTGCGCCACGGGATCGCGCCGGACCACCCGAAGATGCGGGCCATCCGGGACACGCTGCACCGCAGCCTCGACCACCCGCTCGTGCGGTTCGTCGGCAACGTCGAGGTGGGCACCGACATCTCGCTGGCCGAGCTGCGCGAGCACGTCGATGCGGTGATCTACACCTACGGGGCCGCGCTCGACCGGCACCTGGGCATCGAGGGCGAGGAGCTGCCCGGCAGCCTGGCCGCCACCGACGTCGTCGCCTGGTACTGCGGGCACCCCGACGCGGACCGGGCCATGGTCGAGGCCGCGCTGGTCGGCGTCCGGTCGGCCGTGGTGATCGGCGTCGGCAACGTCGCCCTCGACGTCGGGCGCATCCTCGCCCGGACCGGCGAGGAGCTCGAGCCCACGGACATGCCGCAGCACGCCATCGACGCCCTCGCCGCCGCGCCGGTCGAGGAGGTCACCGTGCTGGGCCGGCGCGGCCCGGCGCAGGCCACCTTCACCACCCAGGAGCTCCGTGAGCTCGGCGAGCTGGCGGCGGCCACCGTGCTGGTCGACGCCGCCGACCTGGACCTCGATCCCGACGCCGAGGAGCGCGCCGCCGGCGACCGCAACGCCACCCGCAACCTCGCGGTCCTGCGCCAGTGGGCGGCGAACACCCCGGAGCCCGGGCGCACCCGGCTCCGGCTGCGCTTCTACTCCCGGCCGGTGCGACTGCTGGGCACCGACCGGGTGACCGGCGTGGAGGTGGAGCGCACCGCCGTCGACGGCGACGGCCGGGCGATCGGGACGGGCGAGTTCGAGGTCCTGCCGGCCGACCTGGTGGTGCGGTCGGTGGGCTACCGCGGCAGCGCGCTGCCCGGGCTCCCGGTCGACGAGCGCTCCGGCACGGTGCCGAACGAGACGGGGCGGGTGCTGCGGGAGGGCCGCCCCTCGCCCGGGGAGTACGTCGCCGGGTGGATCAAGCGCGGGCCCAGCGGGGTGGTGGGGCACAACAAGCACGACGCACGGGAGACCGTCGCCGCGCTCCTGGCCGACGCCACCGACGGTTCGCTGCGCGTGCACGGGGAGCGCGACGACCTGGTCCGCACGCTGCGGGCCCGCGGCGCGGAACCGGTGCTGCTCGACGACTGGCGGGCGATCGACGCCGCGGAGCAGGCGCTCGGCGCCACCCGCGGCCGCGCCCGCACCACGCTGCACGAGCGGGAAGCGCTGATGGCCGCCGTCCGGGCGGCCACGGCTCGCTAGCCCACCGCCCGGATGAGCTCCTCCGCCTCCGCCGCGGAGGAGGCCGCGACGAAGCGGATCTTCGTCGCGGTGTCCGGGTCCAGCCGCAGCGGGCGCCCGTCGCCGGTCAGGGCCACCCCGCCCGCGGCCAGCAGCACCGCCAGGCCGCCGGCGACGTCGTGCACGTGGGTCCCGCTGCGGTCCAGGTCGTGCCAGGCAGATGCCGACCCGTCGGCCACCAGGCACAGGTCGACGGCGGTGCAGCCGGTCACCCGCACCCGCCGCGCCGTCGACGGGACGGCGACGGCCCCGCCCCCCGGCCCGCTGGGGACGACGACAGTGCTGCCCGGCCGCGGCGCGATCGGCACGGCGTCCCGCTCGGCACCCACCCCGTGCACGCCGGTCCACCGCCGCCCCGACGCCAGGTCGGCCACCAGCCCCGCGACCGGCAGCCCGCCCTCCACCAGGCCCGCGGAGAACGCCCACGGCGGCAGCCCGGCGGAGAAGTTGCCGGTGCCGTCCAGCGGGTCGAGGACGATCCAGGGCTCCCCGGCGGTGACCGGGCGGTCGCGGCGCTCCTCGCTGAGCACGGTCACCCCCAGCCCGCCCAGCACCTCGACGGCGGCGGCGTGCGCGGCCTCGTCGGCGGCCAGCGACGGGCTGCCGTCCCGCTTGGTCCGCTCCTCACCGCTGTCGCGGGCCAGCGCGACGGCGACCTCCACCCGGGTGGCGGCCAGCGCGGCCAGGTGCCGGAAACGGTCGGCCAGCGGCGCCTCGGGGCCCGGCCCCGGCACGGCGACCCAGCGGTCGGTGCTGCCGTGCCGGGCGCGTTCGCAGCCCCACCCGGCGGCCAGCGCGCGCAGGGCCGGGTGGTCGAGGGGCACACCGGTACGCCGCAGGACGACGGCCTCGGCGAACCCGTCGGAGTGCCACTGCCGCCGGACCAGCGCCGCCTGTCCCCCGCCCAGCAGCACGCGCAGCCGGGGGTCGTGGACGGCGGGGGCGAGCGCGGCCGGCTGCAGGCCGAGGGTGAGCGCCGCCGCCCGCACGTCGGCCCCGCTGACCGCCACCCGCAGCTCCCCCTCGGGCGCCGGCCGCCGCAGGAACCAGCGTTCAGCCACTGTTGCGCAGTGCGGTCGCGATGCCGTTGATGGTGAGCTGGATGTTCCGGCTGGTCAGCTCGTCGTCGGGGTCCTCGCCAGAGACGGCACTGCGACGGCGCCGCAGCATCTCGACCTGCAGGTGGTGCAGCGGCTCCAGGTACGGGAACCGGTTCCGGATCGAGCGGGCCAGCGAGGGGTTGTCGGCCAGCAGGTCATCCTCACCGGTGATCGCCCGCGTCATCCGGCAGGTGCGCTCGTGCTCCTCGCGGATCCGGTCGAACACGCGGGCGCGCAGCTCCTCGTCGGGCACCAGCCCGGCGTACCGGGCGGCCAGGCCCAGGTCGGTCTTGGCCAGCACCATGCCCATGTTGGACAGGATCGTGCGGAAGAACGGCCAGCGCCGGTGCAGGTCCCGGAGCCGCTCCAGCCGTTCGGGCGATCCGTCGACGAACGACTCCAGCGCCGATCCGGTGCCGTACCAGCCGGGCAGCATGATCCGGGTCTGCGACCAGCTGAACACCCACGGGATCGCCCGCAGGTCGGCGATCGAGTCGCCGGCCTTGCGGGAGGGTGGCCGGCTGCCGATGTTGAGCTCGGCCAGCTCCCCGATCGGGGTGGCCGCCCGGAACCACTCGACGAACCCGGGCGTCTCGTGGACCAGCTCCCGGTAGGCCAGCTGCGCGCGGGCGGCGAGGTCGTCGAGCAGCGCGTAGGCCTCGTCGGCGTCCTGCCCCAGCCCCTCGACGTCCAGCAGCGTCGACTCCAGGGTGGCGGCGACCAGCGCCTCCAGGTTGCGGCGGGCGAGATCGGGATCGGCGTACTTGGCCGCGATCACCTCGCCCTGCTCGGTGATCCGCAGCGCCCCGGCCACCGCGCCGGGCGGCTGGGCCCGGACCGCCTCGTAGCTGGGACCACCGCCGCGACCGACGGTGCCGCCGCGACCGTGGAACAGCCGCAGCCGGATGCCCTCCCGGCGGGCCACCTCCACCAGGTCGAGCTCGGCCCGGTACAGCGCCCAGTTGGCGGCCAGGTAGCCGCCGTCCTTGTTGCTGTCGGAGTAGCCGAGCATGACCTCCTGGACGTCGCCCCGGTTCCCGAGCAGCGACCGGTACAGCGGCTGGTCGAGCACCGCACCGAGGGTGCTCGCAGCAGCCTGGAGGTCGCCGATCGTCTCGAACAGCGGCGAGATGCCGACCGGGCACGTGGGGCCGTCCACGCCGCCCGGGTCGAGCAGGCCGACCTCCTTGAGCAGGACGGCGACCTCGAGCACGTCGCTCACCGACTCGCACATGCTGACCACGTAGTTCGGGATGGTCCGCGGCCCCAGCAGGGCCACCTGGCCGGCGGCGGCGAGCAGGACGTCGAGCTCCTTCCGGGCGCCCTCGGAGAGCTGGGCGTCGGGCCGCACCAGCGGACGGCGCAGCGTCAGCTCCCCGGCCAGCAGCTCGACCCGGGCCACCTCGTCCAGTGCCGCGTAGTCCTCGCACACCCCCGCCCAGGCGAGCAGCTCCGCGACCACCTCCTCGTGCACCGCCGAGTTCTGCCGCAGGTCCAGCCCGCACAGGTGGAACCCGAAGACCTCGACCGCCTCCCGCAGCCGCCGCAGGCGGTCGTCGGCGAGCGCGCCGGCACCGTGGCTGCGCAGCGAGGCGTCGACGACGTCGAGGTCGGCCCGCAGCTCGTCGGGGACGGCGTAGGCCACCACGTCGGGACCGGCCACCCGGCCACCGGGCACGGTCCCCAGGACCCGCAGGGCGGTGGCGGCCAGACGCGCGGTGATGCCGGTCAGCGCCCGCCGGTAGGGCTCGTCGGCGCGGAAGGGCGAGTCGTCGCCCGAGGCGTCGGCCAGCGCGTAGAGCTCCGGGGTGGAGGTGATCAGCCGGTCGGACATGGACAGCTCGCTGCGCAGCTCCGCGAGCTCGGCCAGGTGGTGGCCCAGCGCCGTCTCCGCCTGCCGGGTGGTGGCCCGGCGCAGCGCGTCCGCGGTGACGAACGGGTTGCCGTCCCGGTCACCGCCGATCCAGGAGCCGGGCAGCAGCATCGGCCGGCGCAGCACCCCTGCCCCCGGCCACCGCTCCTCCACCGCCCGGCGCAGGTCGGCGTTGATGGCCGGCACCACGTCGAACAGCGACAGCTCGTAGTAGCGCAGCGCCTCGTCGATCTCGTCCTCGAGCCGGAGCCGCGACAGCCGCAGCAGCGCCGTCTGCCAGAGGGTGAGCACCGAGCGCGACATCCGCGCCGACCACTCGTCGTCGACGTCCCCGCCCCCTGCGCGGTCCCGTTGCCGGATCAGCTCGGCGATCTGGCGCTGCACCTGGAAGACGGTCTTGCGGCGCACCTCGGTGGGGTGGGCGGTGACCACCGGGCAGACGAGGGCGCCGGCCAGCTCGCGGGCGACGGTGTCCTCGGAGAGGCCGGCCCGGTCCAGCAGCTCGAAGGTGGCCGCCAGGCTGCCGCGCTGCGGCGGGGAGCCCGCCCGCCGGTGGTGCCGCCGGCGGCGCTCGTGGTGGATGTCCTCGGCCAGGTTCGCCAGCACGGAGAAGTGGCTGAAGGCCCGGATGATGTGGTTCGCCGAGCGGACGTCGAGACCGTCGAGCCGGGCGGCGAGCGCCACCCGGTCGACCTCGGACCGGCGGACTCCGAACGCCTCCAGCCGGGTGGACTCGACCAGCTCCAGGACGTCGGGCCCGGCGTGCTCGCCGATCACCTCGCCGAGGATGCGTCCCAGCAGCCGGATGTCCTCCCGCAGCGGCTCGTCGTCGGCGCGGCCGCCGGGGCCGGCAGATCCGTGGTGGCGGAGGTCGGCGACGTCGACGGTGGCTTCGGACACCGCCCGAGTATCTCGGACCGAGAGATCCGGGTCACACCCGCACCCGGGTCAGTCGCGCTCGAGCTCCCCCAGGCACTGCGCGGCCAGCTGGTCCCCCGCGGCGGCGCCGAGGCGGAACTGCTCCACCGCGCCCTCGAGGTCGCCCCGGTCGGCCAGCAGGACGCCGAGGTTCTGGTGGCAGTAGGGGTCACCGGCGGCGATCCCGCTGCGGTAGGCCTCCTCGGCGGCCTCCTCGTCACCGAGGTCCTCGCGGTACAGGTTGCCCAGCGGCAGCCAGGCCACCTGCTCGCCGAGCTTCGCCCCGCGCTCGAGCACCGAGCGGGCCTCGGCGGAGCGGCCGGTCTCGCGCAGCAGGTGGGCCAGATCGGCCCGTGCCGCCGGGAAGTGGTGCTGGCCGGCCCGCAAGTCCGCCTCCAGCGAGGGGTCGAGGCTGGAGCACCAGCGCCAGCAGGCGACGACGGCGGCGGCCTCCTCGTCGCCGGCGGCGGCGAACTCCTCCGCGACCACCAGCGCCTGGTCGCGCTCGCCCTGCTCGCGCAGCAGGAACGCCAGCTGCAGCCCGCCCTCCAGGTCGCCGGCGGCGGCGGCGCCCCGGTAGGCGCGCATCGCCCCGGCGAGGTCCCCGAGGTCCTCCAGCACCAGGCCCAGGTTGCGCCAGGCGTCGGCCTCGCCGCCGCGCAGCGCCACCTCGTAGGCGTCGACCGCCTCCGCCCACCGGTTCTGGGCGGCGAGGGAGTTGCCGAGGTTGAACGCGGCGACCGAGTCGCCGAGGTCGAAGGCCCGGCGGAAGCACGTCTCGGCGTCCTCCTGCCGACCGGCGTCGGCCAGGTCGCAGCCGAGGTCGATCAGCGCGTCGGCGTCGTCGGAGGCGAGCAGCCGCCGCAGCCGCACGTCCAGGTCCTCGGTCATGCCGCCGATGATCGCGGCGAGAGGGCGCGCAACGCGCCCCCTCGCGCCCGGACCTCACCCCAAGGGAGCGGCCCGCGGCCGACCGGTCACCCGATCAGCTGCCGAACGCCTCCCGCCAGGCCGGCATCAGCGAGCTGCGCACCCAGTCGAGGTAGGGCTGCTGCTGGTCGCCGCCGATCTGCACCAGGGCCAGGTGGGTGAAGCCCGCGTCGGCGTACTCCTTGGCGCCCTCGATCACGGCCTCGACGTCGTCGCCGCACGGGATGGACCCGGCGACGTCGTCGGGCGTGACGAACTGGCTGGCGGCGTCGAAGGCGGTCGGGCCGGGCAGCTCGGCGTTGACCTTCCAGCCGAGCCCGAACCAGCGGAAGAGGCTGTGCGCCCGCTGCACGGCGGCGTCCCGGTCGGTGCCGAAGCTGATCGGCATCTGCGCGACCTTGGACTTGCCGGCACCGCCGGCGGCCTCGAACTGCTCCACGAGCTCGCTCATCGGGTCGGTCGCGACGAGAACGTCCGCCAGCTCGCCGGCGATCGTGGCCGCCTGCTTCCCGCCCGCCGCGAACCCGATCGGCACCCGCTTCTCCGGCAGGTCCCAGAGCTTGGCCGACTCGACGTCGAAGTGCTTCCCGCGGAAGTTGGTGTAGCCCTCGCCGTCGAACAGGTCGCGGATGATCTGCAGCGCCTCGACGATCCGCTCGTGCCGGACGTCGGCACCGGGCCACCCGCCGCCGACCACGTGCTCGCTGAGGTTCTCCCCCGCACCGATGCCCAGGGTGAAGCGCCCCTCGGAGAGGATCTGCAGCGTCGCGGCCTGCTGCGCCACGATCGCCGGATGGTACCGGAAGGTCGGGCAGGTCACGTACGTCATCAGCGGGATCCGGCTGGTCGCCTGCGCCGCCGCCCCGAGGGTCACCCACGCGTTCGGCGAGTGGCCCATCTCGTCCAGCCACGGGAAGTAGTGGTCGCTGCTGACGGCGAAGTCGAACCCGACCTCTTCCGCGCCCACCACGTGGCCGACGAGGTCCTTCGGCCCGGCCTGCTCGGTCATCATCGTGTAGCCCAGTTGCATGCCCATGCGGCGCGGCTACCCCGGGCCGGTTGGGCCCAACCGGCTCAGCCGCGCTCGGCCCTGAGCGCCTCCCGCAGCGTGGTCTTCCCGCTGGTCCGCAGCAGCGCGCCGGCGTAGATGCGCCCGCCGATGCGGACCGCGGCCACGATCGCCACCAGCATGATCACGACGGCGACGGCGATCTCCCAGACCGCGACCTCGCCGGCGGCCTGCCGGACCGGCATGACCAGCGGCGAGAGGCCGGGCACGTAGGACGTGACCACGGCCATCGTGCCGGCCGGGTCCGAAGCGGCCTGGATGCCGACGAAGAAGCCGGCGACGAGCAGCAGGATCATCGGCGTCAGGACGCTGCCGAGGTCCTCCTGCCGGCTGACCAGGGACGCCGCCATGGCGAAGACCGCCGCGTAGAACGCGTAGCCCAGCACGAACCAGAGGACCACCGAGACCACGGTGCCGATCAGGTCACCCGGCACCGCGACCAGGTCGAAGGCCAGCGCCCCGGCGACGCTGATGACGCCGATCAGCACGATCTGCGCCAGCCCGAGCACGCCGAGGCCGATGATCTTCCCGGCGAGCAGTTGCCAGGGCCGCATCGTCGCCAGCAGCAGCTCGACGACCCGGCTGGACTTCTCCTCCACCACACCCTGGGCGATGAACTGGCCGAACATGATCAGCAGGCCGTAGAGCAGGACGACGCCGATGAGCGCGACGAGCACCTGCTCCTGCTCGCCACCGTCGTCACCGCTCAGCGGGGTGACCTGCAGCTCCGGCACGGCCGCGAGGTCGACGCCGGCCTCGGCCAGCTGCTCGGCGACCGCGATCCCGGCGACCGCGGCGTTCACCACCGCTTCCATCGTCGAGCTGCGGTCCTGGACGAGCAGCTCGGGCCCCGGCCCGGCGGCCAGCAGCGCGCCGTCGACCTCCTCGGCCTCCACCGCGGCACGCGCCGCCGCCTCGTCGTCCAGTGCCACGACCGTGACGTCGACGCCGACGGCCTCGCCCTGCGCCTCGACGGCCGGGCCGAGCGCGGAGCTGCCCCCCACGATCCCGAGCCGCCGCTCGTCGCCACCGGAGCTCATGACCATCTGGAAGGCCATGAGCCCGATCAGCAGCAGGACGGTGACGCCCAGGCCGATGATGAAGTTCCTGTCCCGCAGCCGGGTGGAGATCTCCCGGCCGGCGACCAGCCGGACGAGCTCGGTGCTGCCCGGGCCGCGCTCGGTCGTACTGCTGGGGGCGCTCACGCCGCCTCCTCGTCGGTGCCCGGGTCGGCGACCGCGCCGCGGAACAGCTCGACCAGGGTGGGGTCCCGCCAGGCGAAGTGGGTGACCCGGCCGGTGCGCAGCGCCGCGGCCAGCACCGCCTGGTCGTCGGCGTCGCCGGCGAGTTCGAGCAGCGTGTCGCCGGCCTGCTCCGAGACCACGCGGACACCGGGCAGCGCGGTGGCCCAGCCGGGGGCGGCGTCCGGGGCGACCACCCGCAGCAGCCGGCCGGCCTCCCGGCGGCGCAGCTCCTCGACCGTCCCGGTGGCGACCATGCGGCCACGGGCCAGGATGCCGACGGAGTCGCAGAGCCGCTCCACCAGGTCGAGCTGGTGGCTGGAGAAGACGACCGGGACGCCGGTGCGCACCTGGTCCAGCAGCGCCTCCGCCAGCGAGTCGACGCCCACCGGGTCGAGTCCGGAGAACGGCTCGTCGAGGATGAGCACCTCGGGCCGGCTGACCAGCGCGGCGGCCAGCTGGACGCGCTGCTGGTTGCCCAGCGACAGCTTCTCGACCGGATCGCCCTTCCGTGCGCCGAGGCCCAGCCGCTCCACCCACTCGGCCGACGCCCGCGCGGCGGCAGCGGCGTCCAGCCCGTGCAGCCGGGCGAAGTAGGTCACCTGCTCCCCGACCTTCATCTTCGGGTAGAGCCCGCGCTCCTCCGGCATGTAGCCGACCCGGCGGCGCGCCTGCTGGTCCAGCGGTCGGCCCAGCCAGCGGACCTCCCCGGCGTCGGGCACGACGAGGCCCATGGCGATCCGCATCGTCGTCGTCTTGCCGGCACCGTTGGCGCCGCAGAAGCCGAACATCGATCCCGGCCGGACCGTGAAGCCAACGCCGTCGAGCACCTGGTCGGCGCCGTAACTCTTGCGGAGCCCGTCGAACTCGAGCACCAGTCCTCCTGCCGTCGCCTGTTCCTGCCCCGGACCGTATCGGTCGGCTGCCCGGGCCAGGAGCCGGCTCGCGCCGGCACGCAGCGTGCGGTGTCATCAGGTCATGAGCGAGCGCAACGGGGTGGCCGAGCCGCCCACGGGTGTCGGCCTGGAGCAGCTGCGCACCGCGGCCGCGGGCTGCCGGGCGTGCGAGTTGTGGGAGGACACCACCCAGACCGTCTTCGGCGAGGGTCCCGAGACGGCCCGGATCGTGTTCGTGGGCGAGCAGCCCGGCGACCAGGAGGACCGGAAGGGCGAGCCGTTCGTCGGCCCGGCCGGCCGGCTGCTGGACAAGGCGCTCGACGAGGCCGGGATCGACCGGGCCGAGACCTACGTGACCAACGCCGTGAAGCACTTCGGGCACCTCACCAAGGGCAAGCGGCGCATCCACCAGACACCGGGTGCGGAGCACCTGCGCGCCTGCCGGCCGTGGCTGGCGGCGGAGTTCGCCGTCCTGCAACCCGAGGTGGTCGTGGCGCTCGGCGCGACGGCGGCCAAGTCGCTGATCTCGCCGTCGTTCCGCATCACCCGCGAGCACGGGCAGCTCCTGCCCTGGAGCCCGCCCGGCGCCAGCGGGCCGACGGAGGACGACGACGAGGACGCGCCGCACCAGACCTGGATCCTCGCGACCACCCACCCCTCGGCGATCCTGCGCACCCCCGACGAGGCCCGGGACGCCGCCTACGGCGCCCTGGTCGCCGACCTGAGGGTGGTGGCCGGCGCCCTGGCCTAGCGTGCCGCCGAGCGGGACGCGCGGAAGAACCAGAACGAGGGCACGAGCAGCGCGACGGCGACCATGGCCAGCACGACCACGACGCCGCCGGACGCCATGGCGAAGGTGACCCCGGCGGCACTGGCCAGCCCGCCGGCGCGCAGGTCGCCGAGCCGCGGACCGCCGGTGACCACGACGATGAAGACCCCCTGCATCCGGCCCCGCATCTCCTCCGGCGCCGCCAGCTGCAGCATGGACGACCGCAGCACCGCGCTCACCATGTCCCCCGCCCCCGCGACGGCCAGGCACAGGACGGCCAGCCACAGCGTCGGGGCGTAGCCGAAGCCGATGATCGCCACGCCCCAGACGGCGATCGAGACGATCACCACCGCGCCCTGCCGGTCGACCTTCGAGACCCAGCCGGAGGTCAGGCCCATCGCCAGCGCGCCGATCGAGATGCCGGCGAACAGCCAGCCCAGCGCGTTCGGCGATCCCTCGAACCGGGTCTCGGACAGCTCGGGGAACACCGCCTGCGGCCAGGCGAACATCATCGCGATGATGTCGACGACGAACGTCATGAGCAGCACCGGCTGGGTGCGCAGGAAGGCGAAGCCCTCCCACACCCCCTGCAGGGTCGCCCGCAGCCGCAGCGGGCCGGCCTCCCGCCCGGGCGGCAGCGGCGGCAGCCCCCGCAGCAGCAGCACGGCGACGAGGAACCCGACGGCGTCGATGGCGTAGGCGGTGAACAGCGAGCCGAGCCCGATCAGCAGGCCGGCCACCAGCGGGCCCACGATGACGCCGATCTGGCGGACGGTCATGGCCAGCGCGTTGGCCGCCGGCACGCCGGCCGGCCCCACCAGCGCCGGGATGACGGCGTAGCGCGCCGGGGAGTTGACGGCGGTGAAGGCGGAGACCGCGGCGGTCAGCACCCACAGCAGGGCGAGGTTCCCGCCCCCGGGCAGCAGCGCCTGCGCCGCGAGCAGGGCGCTGGTGACCGCGGCGCCGATCGAGGTGACCACCAGCAGCCGGCGACGGTCCATGGCGTCGGCGATCGCCCCGCCGAGCAGCCCGAAGACGATCAGCGGGACCAGCGCGACCATCGAGGTGATGCCGACCATGAACGAGGACCCGGTCAGCGCGTAGACCTGGAACGGGACGGCCACCAGCGTCATCTGCTGGCCGATGGTGGTGGTGGCGATGCCCCAGAACAGCCGCCGGTAGCCGGCATCGCGCAACGGCGTGGTGTCGAGAGTCCAGCCCCGCCGGCGCACCCGCTCCGGAACGGGCTCCTGGACCGGCGCGCCACCCTCCGCGGGGTCGACCGGCTGGGTCATGGCGTCACCGGTTCGCTCCCGCGGGCCGCTCCGCTCCTCGCTCGTTCCTCGCTGCGATGCTCACGCCCCTGTCCGCTCACGGCGCCAGCCGCTGGACGACCCAGCCCCCGCCCTCGGCCTCGTCGAGGACGAAGCGCAGCCGGTCGTGCAGCCGGTCGCCACCGCCCTGCCAGAACTCCACCCGCTCCGGGACGACGCGGTAACCGCCCCACGCCGGCGGCCGGGGCAGCGGTCCCTCGTCGCTCTGCTCGTCGAGCGACCGGACCCGCTCCGCCAGCTCGTCGCGGGAGTCGACGACGGTCGACTGGACCGACGCCGCGGCCGCCAGCTGGGCCCCCCGGGGACGCGGGTCCCACAGCGCGTCGGACGCCGCGTCGCCGACCCGCTCCACCCGGCCGGCCGCCCGCACCTGCCGCTGCATCGGGTGCCACGGGAAGACCAGCGCCACCCGGGGGTTCACCGCGAGCTGCGCGCCCTTGGCGGAGGCGTAGCTGGTCGCGAAGACGAAGCCGGAGGCGTCGTACCCCTTCATGAGCACGATCCGCGCATCGGGCGCGCCGTCGGCGTCGGCGGTCGCCACCACGACCGCGTTGGGCTCGGGCAGCTCCGCGGCGACGGCGTCGGCGAACCAGCGGTCGAACTGCTCGACCCACGTGGCGGCGAGGTCCTCCTCGCCGAGCCGGCCGGCGCGGTAGTCGGTCCGCATGCGGGAGACGTCGGGCACGGCGCCATGCTGACACCCCCCGGGACCGGCGGCTCGGGAGGGCCGCCGCACGGCCCCCCGTGTGCCGCGAGCGTGCCGACGGCCTAGGGTCGGCAGGAAATCGTGCGCCCCCACCCGGGCGTATGCAGGTCCGCGCGCAGAGGAGCATGCGAGATGGCCGACGACTTCGTACCCGGGCTGGAAGGCGTCATCGCCTTCGAGACCGAGATCGCCGAACCCGACAAGGACGGCGGTGCGCTCCGCTATCGCGGCGTCGACATCGAGGACCTCGTCGGCAAGGTGACCTTCGGCAACGTCTGGGCCCTGCTGGTCGACGGGAAGTTCGGCCCGGGCCTGCCCCCGGCCGAGCCGTTCCCGATCCCGGTGCACAGCGGCGACGTACGGGTCGACGTGCAGGCCGCGCTGGCGATGCTGGCGCCGTTCTGGGGCTACCGCCCGCTGCTGGACATCGACAGCGAGACGGCCCGGGAGCAGCTGGCCCGCGCCGCGGTCATGGCGCTGTCCTACGTCGCGCAGTCCGCCCGCGGCATCGGCACCCCTGCCGTGCCCCAGGCCCGGATCGACGAGGCCGACACCATCGTCGAGCGGTTCATGGTCCGCTGGCGCGGCGAACCCGACCCCCGCCACGTCGCCGCCGTCGACGCCTACTGGACGTCGGCCGCCGAGCACGGCATGAACGCCTCCACGTTCACCGCCCGCGTCATCGCCTCCACCGGGGCCGACGTCGCCGCCGCCATGTCCGGCGCAATCGGCGCGATGTCCGGCCCCCTGCACGGCGGCGCCCCCTCCCGGGTGCTGCACATGCTCGACGACGTCGAGAAGACCGGCGACGCCGAGAAGTACGTGAAGGACCTCCTCGACCGCAAGGAGCGGTTGATGGGCTTCGGCCACCGGGTCTACCGCGCCGAGGACCCCCGGGCCCGCGTGCTGCGCCGTTCGGCCGAGGAACTGGGCGCCCCGCGCTTCGAGGCCGCCCTCGCCCTGGAGAACGCCGCCCTCAAGGAGCTGCGCGAGCGGCGTCCCGACCGGCCGGTCGAGACCAACGTGGAGTTCTGGGCGGCGATCGTCCTCGACTTCGCCGAGGTCCCGAGCCACATGTTCACCTCGATGTTCACCTGCGCCCGCACCGCCGGCTGGTGCGCGCACATCCTCGAGCAGAAGAACACCGGCCGCCTCGTGCGCCCGTCGGCCCGCTACATCGGCCCCGAGCCCCGCAAGCCCGAGCACGTCGAGGGCTGGGACACCATCAACCACCAGGCCGCCGCGCTCTGAGAGCCCCCGTCCGGCGACGACGGCCCGGTCGCGATCCGCGGTCCGGGCCGTCGTCGTCGGACGCCCCGCCGCGACCCACGTGCACCGGAAGGCTTCCCACGGATGAGCATCACCATCCCCGCCCAGCTCCTGCCTGCCGACGGCCGGTTCGGGTGCGGTCCGTCCAAGGTGCGCCCCGAGGCGCTGCGGGCCCTGGCCGGTGAGGGCGTGGCGCTCATGGGGACCTCCCACCGCCAGGCGCCGGTGAAGCAGCTGGTCGGCCGGGTGCGCGCGGGCCTTCGGGAACTGTTCGACCTGCCGGACGGCTACGAGGTGGTGCTGGGCAACGGCGGCACGACGGCCTTCTGGGACGCCGCACTGTTCGGCCTGATCCGTGACCGTGCCGCCTTCGGCACCTACGGGGAGTTCTCCGCCAAGTTCGCCTCCGCCGCCAAGGAGGCCCCGTTCCTCCGGGACCCGGTGATCGTGACGGCCGAGCCGGGGTCGCTCGTCCTGCCTCCTCCCACCGACGGCGTCGACGCGTACGGCTGGGCGCACAACGAGACCTCCACGGGCGTGATGGCCCCCGTCATCCGGCCCTCGGGCACCGAGGACGCCCTCGTCCTCATCGACGCCACCAGCGGCGCCGGGGGCCTGCCGGTCGACGTCTCGCATACCGACGTCTACTACTTCGCGCCGCAGAAGTCCTTCGCCTCCGACGGCGGACTGTGGGTGGCCGTGATGAGCGCCGACGCCCTGCAGCGGATCGCCGAGATCAAGGCCTCGGGACGCTGGATCCCCGGTTTCCTCGACCTGTCGATCGCCGTCGACAACTCGGCCAAGGACCAGACCTACAACACCCCCGCCGTCGCCACCCTCTTCCTGCTCGCCGAGCAGATCGACTGGATGCTCTCGCTCGGTGGCCTGTCCGGCGCCGTCGGCCGCAGCCACGAGTCCTCGTCCCGGCTCTACGGCTGGGCGGAGAAGTCGCCCTACGCGACCCCGTTCGTGGCCGACCCCGACCACCGCAGCTACGTCGTGGGCACCGTCGACTTCGCCGACTCGGTGGACGCCGCCGCGCTGGCGACGACGCTGCGCGCCAACGGCGTGATCGACGTGGAGCCCTACCGCAAGCTGGGCCGCAACCAGCTGCGCGTGGGCATGTTCCCCGCCGTCGACCCCGACGACGTGACCGCGCTGACCGCCTGCGTCGACTACGTGGTGGAGCGCCTCTGACCCGCCTGCTCAGCTGTCGCACGCAACTGGTCGCTGGAGGTGGTCGTGGATCCTGGTCCGTCGTCGGGTCCCGGCGGCAGCGACCTGTTCGCGGCCGGTGGTGAGGTCGGCCGGATCATGGCCGCGTTCGACTGGGCGAAGACGCCGGTCGGTCCCGTGCAGGGGTGGCCGGCCAGTCTGCGCTTCGCCGTACGGACGGTCCTGGTCTCGAAGTTCCCCATGGTGCTCACCTGGGGGCCGGAGCACCTGCAGTTCTACAACGACGCCTACGCACCGCTGATCGGCGCGAAGCACCCGGCGATCGGCGAGGACATCCGGCAGACCCTCGCCGAGGGGTGGGATGCGCTCGGCCCACCCATCGAGCGCGCGATGGCCACCCTCGAGGCCTCCTGGCTGCCGGGCCTGCTCCTGCTCCTCGAGCGCGCCGGGTACCGCGAGGAGACCTACTTCACCGTCTCCCACGCCCCGGCGTTCGGCGACGACGGCCGGGTGGCCGGTATGCACGCCGTCTGCACGGAGGTCACCGGCGAGCTGCTCGCCGCCCGTCGCCAGCAGCTGCTGCACGAACTGTCCACCGTCGGTGCCCAGCTGGGTGACGAGGACGAGACGGTCACGGCGATGTGCTCGGCCCTGGCCGGCGACCTCCTCGACGTGCCCTTCGCCGCCGTCTACCTCTCGACCGAGAACGGGACGTACCGGCGGGTGGCGACCATGGGCGTCGACGCCGGCCTGCTCCCCGAGCAGACCGACGGCGCCACTCTCGTACCGGCGCCGGACTCCCTGGGGGTCACCGGGGGGCCCTGGGGCGATCCGGTCACCGAGGCGGTCGTCCTCCCGCTGACCGCCGGCCAGGACGGGGAGCCGGTGGGCCTGCTGGTCGCCGGCACGTCGCCGAACCGTGCCCTCGATGCGGAGTACCGCACCTTCCACGAGCTCGTGGCCGGGCAGTTCGCCGGGGCGGTGGTGAACATCCGGGCATTCCGCACCGAGCGGCAGCGGGCGGAGTCCCTGGCCGAGCTGGACCGCGCGAAGACCACCTTCTTCTCCGACGTCAGCCACGAGCTGCGCACGCCGCTGGCCCTGCTCCTGGGGCCGATCGGCGACGTCCTGGAGAACCGGGCCCAACCGCTGCCCGCCGACGTGCGCGACCAGCTGGAACTGGCCATGCGCAACGGGCAGCGCCTGCAGCGGCTGGTCAACGACCTGCTCGACTTCGCCAGCATCGAGGCCGGGCGGGCGACCCCGGTCCGGGTGGAGACCGACCTCGCCGCCTTCACCGCCGAGCTGGCGGGCGTCTTCCGCTCGGCCACGGAGCGGGCCGGGCTCCGGCTCACGGTCGACTGCCCTCCGCTGGACCGGCCGGCCTACGTCGATCCCCGCATGTGGGAGAAGGTCGTCGTCAACCTGCTCGCCAACGCGGTGAAGTACACCTTCGTCGGCTCCATCGACGTGGCCCTCCGGGCCGACGGGGACCGCCTCCTGCTCACCGTCGCCGATACCGGCGTGGGCATCGTGGCCGATGAGCTGCCGCACCTGTTCCAGCGGTTCCACCGCGTTCCCGGCTCCACCGCGCGCACCCGCGAGGGGGCCGGCATCGGCCTGGCGCTCGTGCAGGAACTCGTCGGGCTGCACGAGGGCACGGTCACGGTCACCAGCGAGCCCGGCTCGGGCAGCACGTTCGCCGTCGCCATCCCCTTCGGCCGGCCCGACGCCGCACCGACCGGCGCGGCCCTGGCACCGTCGGAGGCGGCGCGCGGTGAGGCGGCGAGCTGGGAGGAGGAGACCTCCCGGCCCGCCGGCGGGGCTCCCGGCGGCGCGGGCGCGGCGACCGTCCTGGTCGTCGACGACAACGCCGACATGCGCGCGTACCTCACCCGGCTGCTCGGCCCGCACTGGACCGTGCGGACCGCCGCCAACGGCGAGGAGGCGCTCGCCGCGGTGGCCGAGCGGGCGCCGGACCTGGTGCTGACCGATGTGATGATGCCGCGCATCGATGGCTTCGAGCTGCTCCGCCGGCTGCGCGCGGATCCGGCCACCCGGGGCATCCCGGTGATCATGCTCACCGCCCGCGCCGGGCAGGAAGCCTCCGTCGAGGGCCTCGAGGTGGGCGCCGACGACTACCTGGCCAAGCCGTTCCGGTCCGCAGAACTGCTCGCCCGGGTGCGCGTCGTCCTCGAGCGCTCGACCGGCCGCGCCGCGGCACCCACCGCGGCCCCCGCAGCCGCCGCAGCCGCCGCAGCCGCCGACCATGGCGAGACCCGGCGGCCGGAACCCACCGCGCCGCCGCCGGGCACGCCCGTCCAGCGTCCCGAGCCGATCCCGGCGCCGCGCACCTCCGTCCCGCCCGTCGGCCGGCCGGCGGACCGCCGCGACGAGCGCTGGCGGCTGCCCTCGGAGCTGTCCTCGATCCCGGCGGTGCGCCGCCGGCTGCGCCGGTTCCTCACCGACACCGGCATCGACGAGGACCAGGCCTACGACCTGCTGCTGGCCGCCTGCGAGGCCACCAGCAACGCCATCGAGCACGCCCAGGAACCCACCGAACCGTTCGTCGAGGTGACCGCCTGCGCCGGGGCCGGCCAGGTGGAGATCACCGTCCGGGACCACGGCCAGTGGCGGGAGCGGGTGCCCAGCATGGACCGCGGGCGGGGCTCGACGCTCATGAGCGCGTTCGCCGAGGTGACGGCCATCCCCAGCCCGGAGGGCACCACGGTCCGGATCCTGGCCACGATCTCCGCCGGCTGACCCGCCCCGGTCAGCGGAGCAGCCAGGTGTCCTTGCTGCCGCCCCCGGGCACGCCCACGCGGACCGGCGCCGCCTCGGGCGCCACCCGCGTCAGCGCCACCGGCAGCGTGGTCGTCGTCGTTCCCGCCACGGAGAACACCCGCAGGTCCACCGGCCGGGGCCGGAGCACGCCGTCGACCAGGGTGGGTGCGGTGGAGGGCTCCACCGGCTCCCGGGCCACGAACCGGTGCGGGGCCGCGGCGATCTCCTCGCGCAGGGCGGCCAGCTCGGCGGCGGAGCAGGCCGGGCCGTGGACGACGCCGCGCCCGCCGTACCCGGCGACCTCCTGCACTTCCAGCTCGTGCAGCCGGTCCCGGACGGCGGCCCACGCGGACGGGTCCGCCAGCACCCAGGTCCGCGCCGAGTCCAGCAGCGGCTCCTCCCCCAGGTAGAAGCGGATCATCGCCGGCACCCACGCGTAGCCGGCGGCGTCGTCGGCGATGCCGTTCCCGGGCACGTTGGCCAGCCCGAGCCGGCCGGCGCGGACCGCCTCGGTGAGCCCCGACTCGAGCGGGAGTCCGACGCCGGTCGGATAGGCGCCGAGCAGCGCGTCGTCGAAGCGGCGGTACAGCACGTCCACCGGCAGCCGCCCGCCGTCGACGGCCACCTCCACCCCCCCGTCGCCGCGCGGCCACAGGTCACCGGCCCGCACCAGCGGGGCACCGAGCGCCTCGGCCAGCACCTGGTGCTCGAACCACGCGCCGTCGCTCTCCCCCTGGGTGAGCACCGCGATCCGCGGGGCACCCGTGCACGCCGGGGGCGCGGCGGCGGCCAGCGCGCCGCGCAGCAGCGGCACGGCGTCCGCGGGGTCGACGAGCCGGCTGCCGAGCCCGGCGAACAGCTCCGGGGTGGCCGCCCGGGCGCTCTCCCGGTCGGCCAGCGCGTAGCCGATGCCCGACGGCACCTGCAGGGCGTCCCGCGTGACCAGCCACCGGCCGTCGGCGCCGCGTACGACGTCGGCGGCCGCGACGGTCGCCCGCGGCTGGCCGGGCCAGGCGCGGGGGACCGGACCCGGATCGCGACCGGGGCCGTGCGCGGCGGGCCAGTCGGGGACCATCCCGGCCCGGACGATCTCCGCCGCGCGGTCGGGGTCGCCGCGCCGCCGTCCGGCCGGCCGGTAGACGTCGGCGAGGAAGGCGTTGAGCGCGCGGTGCCGCTGCGCGACGCCGCCCGACAGCGCCGCCCACGTGCCGGCGTCCAGCACCCGGGGCACGGGATCCAGTGGGACCGGGCGCAGCTCCTGGCGGCCGTCCACCCAGGCGGAGACCGCGACACCGCGCTCCCGCCGCCGGGCGCCGAGATCCGCGGCGGCCGCGACCAGGCCGGCGGACCCCAGCCGCTCCAGGGCAGCGGCCATCCCCGCCCACCCGTTCCGCAGCCGGCCGTCCGGGCCGACGGCCTCGTCGACGCGGGTGGTGGGGTAGCCGGCGAACAGTTCCCCGTTCACAGCCACCGATCGAACCAGGCGGCGAGCCGCTCGCCCAGTTCCACCAGGTTGGCGCGCCCGACGATCGCGTGCCCCTCCCCGGGGAACAGCAGCAGGTCGGCGCGTGCGCCCCGGGCCTGCAGGGCCTGGTGGGCCTGCACGGATTCCGCGACGGGCACGTTGGTGTCGCGGTCCCCGTGGGCGAGGAGCACGGGGGCGGTGAGCCGGTCCAGCGCGGTCATCGGCGAGATCGCGGCCAGCAGGTCCCGGTCGGCGACGGGGTCGCCGTACTCGGTCACCGACGCCGCGGCCATCCACGGCTCGGTACCGGCGAAGAAGGTCCGCAGGTCGCTCATGCCCGCCAGGGAGGCACCGGCGGCGAACAGCTCCGGCCACCGGGTGAGCGCGACCAGCGCCAGGTAGCCGCCGTAGGACCAGCCGTGGGCACCGATCCGCCCGGGAGCCGCGATCCCGGCGGTCACCAGTTCGTCGACCGTCGTCCGGACGTCGGCGAAGGACGCCTCGCGCGCCGGGCCGTCGTCGGCGGTCATGAACGCGCGGCCGAACCCGCCCGAGCCCCGCACGTTGGGGGCGAAGACGGTGAGGCCCGCCGCCACCATGCACTGCACCATCGGTGTCCAGAGGGGGCGTTCCTGGCCCTCCGGTCCGCCGTGGAAGCTGACCACCGTCCGGTTGGGTCCGCGGGAACCAGGGGGGACGTAGAGCCAGCCCGACAGCCGGACGCCGTCAGGGGCGACGTAGTCGTGCCACGCCGGCTCGACCAGCCCCTGCGTCCCCGGCCGGGTCGGCGAGCACGCCAGCAGCTCGGGGACGCCGGCACCCTCCAGCGGCACCCGCCACAGCGCACGCGGCGCCCGCGGCCCGGTCAGCTCGGCGACCAGCGCCGCCCCGTCGGCCGTGGCGGCCCAGCCCGACAGCACCGGCTCCGGCAGCGGTACCCGCCGCACCACGGCGCCGTCGGAGAGCGCGTGTACCGACAGCTCGCTGACGCCGTCGACGGTCCAGACCGCCAGCACGGTCCCGTCGCCGCGCACCGCGTAGCCGTCCAGGTCGGCGTCGGCCCGGTACAGGGCCGTGCGCCCGCGCCCGGGGAGGCCGTCGCCGTCGACGGGTACGGCGACCAGGCCGGCGCGGTCCTCGCCGGGCCGGCCGGGCAGCGCGGCCCGCAGGTAGACCGTCCGCCCGTCGGCGGAGAACCGGCCGTCCTCCGAGGCGATGCCGCCCGGGACGTCCAGCGGGAGGACGCGTCGCTGCACGCCGGTGGGCACGTCGATCAGGACGACGTGCCGGTAGCCACGCGGGCCCCGCCGGGCCAGGACGGTACGGCGGTCGGCGGAGACGGCGGTGACCGAGAGGAACCCGCCGGACGCCAGGGTCCGGTGCGCACCGGAGACGACGTCGACGAGCACGACGTCCGCGTCGGGACCGTCGCCGGGCGCGATCGAGCAGGCGTAGTGGTGCGGGCCGGCCCAGGAGCCGGCGAAGACCGTGGTGCGCAGGTCCTGCCCGGCCAGCACCCGCCGGCCGGTGCCGTCCGGGCGGACGACGTGCAACTCGGCGCAGATGGAGCCACCGGGGCTGACCAGGTAGGCCAGCCAGGCGCCGTCGGGCGACCAGGAGACGGAGACGACCTCCTGGTCCGGGCCGGACAGCTCTGCAGGCGGCGTGCGGCCGTCGAGCGCGGCCACCTCCAGCCGCGGCAGCCCCGAGCGGTCGGTGACGTAGGCGATCCGGCGGCCGTCGGGCGACGGCGCGGGGCACCAGGCGGCTGCGGCGCCGGCGATCCCGGCGATGACCCGCCGGACGTGCGCCGGCAGCGCCTCCGGGGGCACGAGCGCATCCAGGGCGGAGAGCCCTGCGGGTGCCGTCCGCTGGTCGGTTCCGGGGCCGGCCATCGCACCTCCTCGGCTCGGTGGGTGCCTGTCGCGAGCCGTCCACCGTGGCGGGCGCGCGTTGCGGGCAGATGTCAGCGCTGTCATCGGCGGAGCACGGCCCCGACCGCACCCCTCGGCGGAGGGAGCCGGCGCATCCGGCCGCTCCGCGCCACGCCGGGTCGCCTGCGCGCGGGACCCCGTCGCCCCCGATAGCCTCGGGCACCGGACTCTCGTCCGGATCCGCCGCGCCGGTTGCAGGAGGTCGCCCCATGCGCACGCTGCGCCTCGTGGCGCTCTCCGACGACGGGAAGAGCCTCGTCCTCACCGCGGAGGGACCCGACACCGACGGCGGCGAGCGGTTCGAGCTGCCCATCGACGACCGCGTGCGTGCGGCCGCCCGGGGAGACGCCCGCCGGCTCACGCAGATCGACGTGGACCTCGGCACCGAACTGCCACCCCGGGTGATCCAGTCCCGCATCCGGTCCGGCGAGACCCCCGAGCAGGTCGCCGCCGCCACCGGCGCCCGGGTCGAGCGGATCATGCGGTTCGCCCACCCCGTGCTCCAGGAGCGCGAGCGCGTCGCGGGCCAGGCCCGCGAGGCCCGCGTGCGGCTCACCGAGGGCGCGCCCGGCGCGGTCCTGCAGCAGTTCATGGTCGAGCGGCTGCGGCTCATCGACACCGACATCGACGCGGTGCAGTGGGACGCGTTCCGTGGCGAGGACGGCGCCTGGGTGGTCACGGGAGCCTGGCGCGCGGGAGCCAAGTCCGGCATCGCCCGCTGGACCTACGACCTGCCCTCCCGCACGGTCACCCCGGCCGACGCCGCCACCGCGGACTTCGCCGAGGGCACCCGCCTGGTGCGGGTGGTCCCGGAGGTGCCGGCCGGCCCACCGGTCTCCCCCGCGCCCCGCAGCCGGCCGGTCTCGGTCGTCCGCACCCCGGAGCCCAGCCCCGTCCCGCCGCCGGTGCGCGTGGAGGACGAGCACGTCCGCGACGTGCACGCGCCCGACGGCTCGCCGGCGGACGAGGACGCGATCACCGCCCTCCTGGACGAGGTCGCCGACCACGACACCGTCGTCCTCGGCCGGAACGGCGACGGTCCGGACGACGAGGACCCGCGCGCCCGCATCCCGGCGTGGGAGGACATCGTCTTCGGGGTCCGCCGCAACCGCTGAGCAGGTCCCCCGCTGGCAGCCGGGGTGGAACATGGCGCCCGTCCGGGTAGTTGACCGGGCATGAGTGCTTCTGTGTCGATGCCGCTGGGCGGCGTCCAGGTGGGTTCCTACGACAGCTACGAGCAGGCGCAGGCCGCGGTCGACTACCTGTCCGACGAGAAGTTCGCGGTCGAGAACGTCACGATCATCGGTACCGACCTGCGGATGGTCGAGACCGTGACCGGCCGGATGACCATGGGCCGGGCGCTCGCCGCCGGCGCCGCCGCCGGTGCCTGGTGGGGTCTGTTCGTCGGGCTCCTGCTCGGCATCTTCGCTCCCGACGGCAGCAACTGGATCGGGTCGGTGGTGACCGGCCTGCTGATCGGTGTCGCCTTCGGTGCGGCCTTCGGCGGGATGGGCTACGCGGCCACCCGCGGCAAGCGGGACTTCACCAGCACCAGCAAGATCACGGCCAGCCGGTACGACATCATGTGCCACCCCGCGCACGCCGAGCAGGCCCGCGAGATGCTGGCCCGCTTCTCCCTGCGCAGCTAACCCGAGCGCAGGGCGGCGAAGGCGACCGCCGCGGCGGCGGCCACCCCGAGGGAGTCCACGCCCGCCCGCATCGGGATGCGGGCCCGCACCCGCGCGGTCCGCTGCGCCTCGGGAGTGAGCCCCGGCCCCTCCGCGCCGAGCAGCACGGCGGTGCGCGGGTGTGCGCGCGGATCGACGTCGGCCAGGCCGACGGCGTCGGCCGCGGGGGTGAGCGCGACGGTCAGGTAGCCGGCGTCGTGCAGCCGCTCGAGGCCGGCCGGCCACTCGGGCAGCACGGCGAACGGCAACGACAGCACGTGCCCCATCGAGACCCGGACCGACCGCCGGTAGAGCGGGTCGGCGCAGCGCGGGTCCAGCAGCAGGCCGTCGACTCCCAGCGCCACCGCCGAACGGGCGATCGAGCCCAGGTTCTCCGCGTCGTTGAGGGCCTCGAGGACGGCGAGCCGCCGGGGTGCCGCCGGCTCGGGGCCGGCCAGGAGCTCGTCCAGGTCCGCCGGCGGCCTGCGGTCGGCCGAGGCGACGACGCCGCGGGTGAGCCGGAACCCGATGACCTCCGAGAGCACCCACTTGTCGGCCTCGTAGGCCGGGACGTCGTCGGGCAGGCCGAGCGCCGCCACCCGGCCGGGGACGCCGAAGACCGCCCGCACCCGGTACGGGGAGGCGAGCAGCCGCTGCACCGCCGGCACGCCCTCCACGATCACCGGCCCGGTGCCGCGCTCCCGGCCCGGCGGGCGGTCACCGGCCGTGAGGTCGCGGAAGTCCTCGACCCGCGGGTCGGCAGGGTCGGTGATCAGGACGGGGAGGGGCACGCTGCCCGATTCTGCCCGCCGCCGAGGGCGGCGAACTCCGTTGACGGCGCTCGGCTAACTCACCTAGCGTTGAGTTCGTCGGCCGTCGAGTTCTGGAGGGCGCGTCATGGACGCCGTCACCGTCACCGCTCTCGTCGTCGACCGGGGGCGCCGCCGCGTGCTCCCCGGGCTGTCCTGCCGCGTCCCGGCGGGCCGGGTCACCGGCCTGCTCGGCCCCAGCGGCAGCGGGAAGACCACCCTGCTGCGGGCCGTCGTCGGCGTCCAGAAGGTGCGCTCCGGCACCGTCACGGTCCTCGGGGAGCCGGCCGGCTCCCCCGGTCTGCGCCGCCGCGTCGGGTACGTCACGCAGGCGCCGAGCGTCTACGCCGACCTCACCGTGCGCGAGAACGCCCGCTACTTCGCCGCCCTCCACGGGGCCGGCGCGCGGCAGGCGGACGCCGCCGTCGCCGACGTGGGGCTGGCCGACGCCGCCGGCCAGCTGGTCGCCGACCTCTCCGGGGGTCAGCGGGGCCGGGCCTCGCTGGCCTGCGCCCTGGTCGGCCGGCCGGAGCTGCTGGTCCTCGACGAGCCGACGGTCGGCCTGGACCCGGTGCTGCGGGCCGAGCTCTGGGCGAGGTTCCACGCCCTGGCCACCGCCGGGACCACGCTGATCGTGTCCAGCCACGTCATGGACGAGGCCGGTCGCTGCGACCGGCTGCTGCTGCTCCGCGACGGCGAACTGCTCGCCGACTCCACACCGGAGCAGCTGCGCGCCGACGGCCGCTCCGACGACCTCGAGCAGGCGTTCCTCACGCTCGTCCGCGCCCGTGAGGAGGTAGGCGTGAGCGGACAGGGACGTGGGCATCGCAGCGAGGAACGAGCGAGGAGCGGTGCGTTCCGCGGCAGCGAACAGGAGGCACGGGCGTGACCGCCGCGGTCAGCCCCCGCCTGACGGCCGTCACCGGGGGCCGCGTGCTCCGCCAGCTGCGGCACGACCACCGCACCCTCGCGATGCTGCTGGTGCTCCCGAGCCTGCTGCTGGGCCTGCTCCACCTGCTCTGGCAGGACGTGCCCACCGTCCCGGGTCAGCCTCCCGTGTTCGACCGGGTGGGCCTTCCCATGCTCGGCATCTTCCCGTTCGTGGTCATGTTCCTGGTGACCAGCATCGCCATGCTGCGGGAGCGCACCTCCGGCACGCTCGAACGGCTGCTCACCACGCCACTGGCCCGGCTGGACCTGCTGCTCGGCTACGGGCTGGCCTTCGGCCTGGCGGCGGCCCTGCAGGCGGGCATCACCGTGGGGGTGGCGACGACCCTCTACGACCTGGACGTCGCCGGGTCGGTCGGCCTGGTGGTGCTCATCGCCGTGGTCGACGCCGTGCTCGGGGTGGCCCTGGGGCTGCTGGCCAGCGCCTTCGCCCGCAGCGAGTTCCAGGCGGTGCAGTTCATGCCGGTGATCGTGCTGCCGCAGTTCTTCCTCTGCGGGCTGCTGGTCCCCCGCGAGCAGATGGCCGGCTGGCTGCAGGCGATCAGCGACGTGCTCCCCCTCACCTACGCGGTCGAGGCCCTGCAGGAGGTGGGGCGCTCCCCGGCGGCGACCGGCACGATGTGGGTCGACGTCGGCATCGTGGCCGGCGTCGCCCTGCTCGCCCTCGCCCTGGCGGCGGCGACCCTGCGGAGGAGGACCAGCTGAGCAGCCCGCGACCGGCTCGGCGTCCGGGACGGCGCCCGGGCAACCCCGGCACCCGGGACGCGGTCCTCGCCGCCGCACGGGAGGCGTTCGCCGCGCGGGGGTTCGACGGGGCCACGATCCGGCAGATCGCCGGCGCAGCCGAGGTCGATCCGGCGCTGGTGCACCACTACTTCGGCAGCAAGGACCAGCTGTTCCTGGCCGCGATCGAGGCACCGGCCGACCCGGCGGACTTCCTGCCCGAGGTGCTCGCGGGCGGCCGGGACCAGCTGGGCGAGAACGTCGTCCGGATGCTGCTGCGCGTCTGGGACGGTCCGGCCCGCAGCGCCGGATTGGCGCTGGTCCGCTCCGCCGTCGGCAACGAGTGGACGGCGAAGCTGCTGCGCGAGTTCCTGGTGACCCAGGTGCTGCGGCGGGTCGTCGGCACGCTGGACCTGCCGGCGCACGAGCGCGCCGCCCGCGGGGCCCTGGTCGCCGGCCAGCTGGTCGGGGTGGTCATCACCCGGTACGTCCTGCGCCTGGAGCCGCTCGCCTCGGCGTCCCCGGAGTCCCTGGTCGCCGCGGTCGGCCCCACCGTCCAGCACTACCTGACCGGCGAGGTGGACCTGCCCCGCCGGTGACTCAGCGGGGAGCGCGGGCCAGCTGACGGCTCTGCGCGACCAGCCGCCCGGTGGAGTCCCAGATCCGGTACTCCTCGTCGAGCCAGCCACCGGCGATCTCGGTGGCCCGCGCCTCGGCCAGGCACCACCCGGGAGCCGGCAGGGCCCGCACCAGCACCTGGAGCTGGACGGTCGGCGCCCAGCCCATCAGCCCCATCGACCAGCTCGTCGGGGGAAGCACGTCGGCGAAGAGCAGCAGCGCCAGCGGATCGGGGTCCCGGCCGTCGGCGAGCCGCAGATAGGCCCGCATGACCGGCTCACCCGACGGAGTGCCCAGCGCCCATCCGGCGGTCGCCGGGTCCAGTCGGGTCTCCACCCGGTGCCGCAGCCCCACCGCGGGGACGGGGTGGCCACCCATGTCGGCGCCGGGCTGCGCGCCGAGGCATTCCTCGACGGGGGGCACCTCGGGCGCGGGCGAGGAGTGCACCGGCGCCTCGCCGGAGAGCGTCGCCGTCGTCACCTGCACGCTCAGCGTCGGCCCCTCGGCGCCGCTGAGGACGACGGCCGTGTGCGCGAGGGTGCGCCCGGCCGGTCCCGGCGTGACGGCCAGGGTCGCCGGCCCGGGAGGCGTCGCGCGCAGATAGCTCGCCGACACCGCCACCGGGTGCGGATGCGGGCTGTCGGCGACGGCCACCCGCGCGGCGACGGCGAGCAGGTACCCACCGTTGAGGATCCCGCTGCCCACGTCCCAGCCCGGCTGGAGGTCGGCGACGTACCCGCCGGCCTCGGCGCGGTGGACCGTCGTCGCGCGGTCGAACTCGGAGTCGGCTGTGGTGAGCTGATCGTCCTGCGGCACGCCCCTCAGAGTGCCAGGGTGCATGTCGTGGAGTACACGCACCTGGGCCGCAGCGGCCTGTCCGTCTCTCGGCTCTGCCTGGGCACCATGAACTTCGGCTGGAAGACCGAGGAGGCCGACTCGCACACCCTGATGGATCGGGCGCTGGAGGAGGGCGTCAACTTCTTCGACACCGCGAACGTCTACGGGTTCGACGCCGGCAAGGGCCGGACCGAGGAGGTGCTCGGCACCTGGTTCGCGCAGGGCGGGGAGCGCCGGGAGAGGACCGTGCTGGCCACCAAGGTCTACGGCGGGATGTCCGACTGGCCCAACGACACCTTCCTGTCCGCCCGGAACATCGTGCGGGCCTGCGAGGGCTCGTTGCGCCGGATGGGCACCGACTGGATCGACCTCTACCAGTTCCACCACGTCGACCTGCGCACGCCGTGGGAGGAGATCTGGCAGGCCTGCGAGACGCTCGTGGCCCAGGGCAAGGTGCTCTACGTCGGCTCCTCCAACCACGCCGCGTGGCAGATCGTGCAGGGCAACGCGGTGGCGGCGAGCCGGAACTTCACCGGCCTGGTCAGCGAGCAGTCGCACTACAACCTGCTCACCCGGCACGTCGAGCTGGAGGTGCTGCCGGCCGCCCGGCACACCGGGGTCGGCATCCTGCCGTGGAGCCCGCTGGCCGGCGGGCTGCTCGCCGGCGTGCTGGAGACCGCCGAGGGCAGCCGCCGCACCGCGGAACGCCAGCAGCGGCGGATCGAGGAGCACCGTCCCGCACTCGAGGCGTACGAGGCGCTCTGCCGGGAGCTCGGCCACCCGCCGGCCGACGTCGGGCTGGCGTGGCTGCTGCACCAGCCGGCGGTGACCGCCCCGATCGTGGGTCCGCGCACGATGGCGCAGTTCCAGGGTGCCCTCCACGCCCTCGAGGTCCGGCTGGACGACGCCGCACTGGCCCGGCTGGACGGAATCTTCCCGGGCTACCGGCCGGCCCCGATGGAGTACGCCTGGTAGCTCAGCCGACCGGCCACGCGGAGAGGGTCACGTAGCGGGCGTCGGCGCCCAGCCGGCTCCGCTCCAGCCGCAGCTCGGCCACCGGCCAGTCGGGGCCCCGGTAACCGGCCAGCCGGTCGGTCAGCGTCCCGTCGGCCGGCCGGCCGGGTCGCCAGCGGCCGAGGGTGAGGTGCGGGCGGAACGGGCGGTCCTCGACCGGGAGCCCCAGTCCGCGGGCGGCGGCGGTCAGCCGGGCCGCGAGCCCGGTCAGTGGGCCGACGTCCCCGTCGACCCCCGCCCACGCCACCTGCGGCCGGCGGGCCGGGCCGAACCGCCCTCCCCCGGCCAGCCGCAGCGTCATGGCCGGGGTGTCCGCGGCGGCGGGCCCGGTCGCGGCCACGAGGTCGGGCACCACCGGGTCGGGCACCTGCCCGAGGAACAGCAGCGTCAGGTGCCACCGTCCGGGACGGTTCCACCGGGGTGCGCCGGGAACGTCGCGCAGCGGCGCCAGGGCGGCGTCCAGGTCGCGGCGGGCCTGCTCCGGCGGGACGACGGCGAAGAACAGCCGGCCGGCGCTCAGCCGTCCACCCGCAGCCCCGCCGCGCGCAGTGCGGAGATCACCCGGAGCCGCTCGACCTCCCGGGCCCGGCCCTCGGGGACGGCGGTCAACCCGCAGCCCACCCCCACCATGCCCGCGGCCTCGGCCAGCACGTCGTCGTAGGCGGCCAACAGCGCACGCCGCCGGACCATCGGCGACCCGGCCGGCACGAACGCCGTCTGGCGGGCGAGCCGGCGCAGGTCGGCGGCGACCACCTGCAGCGGCCGGGCCTGCGGGGCGGGATGACGGGCGGCGCGGCGGCGGGCGGCCCAGTCCTCCAGCCGGCGGGTCAGCGGCCCGGCGAAGGCCACCAGCGCGGCGAAGGCAGCGAGCAGCGCGATCAGCTGGATCAATGCGGTGGCCATGTCCGCCCCCTGGGCACGTGCGACGACCGGTGCGACCCGACGGTACGCGCGTCCGGGGCGGCGCGAGTCACACCGACTGCTGACCCGGCGCCTTCTCCGAGAGCTTCTCCTCGGCCGCCCGCACCTGTGCCGAGGGCACCCCGGCGGCGCCGTCACCGATGCGGAGGCGGGCCCGCAGCGGCGTCCGCTGCAGCTTCACCCGCACCGGCCGGTCATGCGCCAGCCAGACCGCCGCCCCGAGCCCCGCGACGACGCAGATCCCCCCGCCGAGGATCAGCCCCCAGGGCGCACCGAAGTGCTCGGAGATCCAGCCCACCAGCGGCGCCCCGACCGGCGTGCCGCCCATGAAGCACATGAAGTACAGGGCCATGACCCGGCCGCGCATCTGCGGGTCGACACCCAACTGCACGAAGCTGTTGGTCGCCACGCTGAACAGGAGCGCGGCCGCGCCGGTGGGCACGAGCAGCAGCGCGAAGCTCGCGTAGCTCGGCATCAGCCCGGAGACGACGGTGAGCACGCCGAACAGCACGGCCGAGCCGACCAGGAACCGCTGCCGGGGCCGGACGCTGCGCCGGGTGGACAGCAGCGCACCGGTCAGCGAGCCGACGGCGAAGGCCGTGGAGAGCAGCCCGAATGCCGCGGCGCCCAGCTCGAAGGTCTCCCGGGCCATCAGCGCGATGGTCACCTGGTAGTTGAAGCCGAAGGTGCCGATGACGAACGCCAGACCCATGGCCAGCAGCAGATCGGGGTGCGCCCACGTGTACGCCAGTCCGGCGCGCAGCTGCCCCTTGCCGCGGGCGACCGGTGGGCTGGGCAGCAGCTCGTCGGCGCGCATGCCCGCCAACGCCACGATGGTGAAGGCGAAGCTCGCCGCGTTGATGAAGAAGGTCGGCGCGGTGTCGCCCGACGCCGCCGCGATCAGCAGCCCGGCCAGCGCCGGCCCGACCAGCCGGGCGCCGTTGAAGATCGTCGAGTTGAGGCTGACGGCGTTGGTGAGCAGCGCGGGCCCGACCATCTCCGAGACGAACGCCTGCCGCACCGGCACGTCGACGGCCGACACCGACCCCAGCGCCCCGGCGAGCACGAACACGTGCCAGAGCTCGACCCTGCCGGTCGCGACCAGCACCCCGAGGACCAGGGAGAGCAACCCCATGAGGGCCTGGCTGACCAGCAGCAGCCGGCGCTTGGCGTAGCGGTCGGCCAGGACGCCGCCGTACATGCTCAGCAGCAGCGAGGGCCCGAACTGCAGCGCGGTGATCAGCCCGAGCGCGACGCCGTTGTCGTCGGACAGCTGCAGCACCAGCCAGTCCTGGCCGATGCGCTGGATCCAGGTGCCGGTGAGGCTGAGCAGGTTGGCCGAGGCGTAGCGGCGGAAGTTGCGCACCCGCAGCGCCCGGAACATGCCGCTCCCCTGCTCGGACGACGTCCGCTGGTCAGTGTTCGTGCAGGTCACCCACTGGCGAGCTTGTCCATGATCCCGGCGGCCTCGCGCAGCACCGCCCGCTCCTCGGCGGTGAGCTCCTGGAGCCGGCCGGCCAGCCAGGCCTCGCGTGCCTGGGCCTCGGCCGCCAGCATCTCTTCCGCCGCCGACGTCAGGCCGATGATCACCTGACGGCCGTCGGTGGGGTGCGGGGTGCGGGTGACCAGCCCGGCTGCCTCGAGCGCGACCACGACCCGCGTCATCGACGGCGGCTGCACCCGCTCGTGGCCGGCCAGCTCACCCGGGCTCATCGGACCGTGCCGCTTCAGCGTCGACAGGGCGGCGAGGTGGGTGAGCGTCACCGAGGTGTCCACCCGCTGGTTGCGCAGCCGCCGCGAGAACCGCATGACCGCCAGCCGCAGCTCGTGCGCGAGCGCAGCGGTGTCCAGCGTCGTCCGGCCCACGGTGATCAGCGTAACCACCCAGGTGTCCCCCGTTCGGCCCGTCCGCTGTCAGAACAGCTGCTGCAGCGGCTCCAGGGCGAAGTAGACGACGAAGAGGATCGCGATCACCCACATCAGCGGGTGCACGTCGCGACGCCGGCCGGTCGCCAGGCGCAGCAGCACGAAGCTGACCACGCCGGCCCCGATGCCGTTGGTGATCGAGTAGGTGAACGGCATCAGTGCGATGGTCAGGAACGCGGGGATGACCAGGGACATGTCGTCCCAGGCCAGGTGCCTGATCTGGCTGATCATCAGTGCCCCGACGATGACCAGGGCAGGGGCGGCCGCCTCCGTGGGCACGACGGCCACCAGCGGGGTGAAGAACACCGCGACCAGGAACAGCAGCCCGGTCACGATGCTGGCCAGGCCGGTCCGCGCGCCGTCGGCCACACCGGCGGTGCTCTCGATGTAGGTGGTGTTCGACGAGACGCTGCCCGCGCCGCCCGCGGCGGCGGCGAGCGAGTCGACGAGCAGGACCGGCTGCGACCGGGGCAGGTTGCGCTTCTCGTCGAGGAGGTCGCCCTCGGCGCCGACAGCGGTCACCGTGCCGACGGTGTCGAAGAAGTCGGCGATCATGATCGCGAAGACGACCAGCAGCGCGGCGATGACACCGATCCGCTCGAAGGCCCCGAAGAGCGAGAAGTTGCCGAGCAGTGAGAAGTCCGGGACGCCGACGATGTCGCCGGGCAGCGCGGGCACCTGCAGCGCCCAGCCGCGGTCGTTCACCGCGCCGTCAGCACCGAAGCGCGGACCGATCTCGGCGATGGCCTCGACGACGATCGCGATCACCGTCGTCACCACGATGCCGATGAGCAGCGCCCCCTTGACCCGGCGGACCACCAGCACGCTGGTCAGCAGCAGGCCGACGACGAAGACGAGCATCGGCCAGCCGGCGAGCTGGCCGCCGACGCCGAAGGTGATCAGCGGGGTCCCCGGCCGGATGATCCCGGCGTCGGCCAGCCCGATGATGGTGAGGAAGAAGCCGATGCCGACGGCGATGGCGGTCTTCAGCTGGGGCGGGATCGCCTCGAAGACGGCCTTCCGGAAGCCGGTGAGCACCAGCACGGTGATGAGCAGACCCTCGAGCACGACCAGGCCCATGACCTCCGGCCAGGACAGCTGCGTGGCCGCGAAGACCGCGACGATCGCGTTGATCCCCAGCCCGGTGGCCAGCGCGAAGGGGTACCGGCCGACGACGCCCATGAGGATCGTCAGGGCGCCGGCGAGCAGCGCGGTGACGGCGGCGATCGAGCCGAACGGGAGCACCGTGCCCTCGACGTCGGCACCGGGCACGCCGTCGGGCCCCGCGATGCTCGTCAGGATGATCGGGTTGAGCACCACGATGTAGGCCATCGTGAAGAACGTGGTGAGCCCGCCGCGGACCTCACGGCTGACGGTCGACCGGCGGGCGCTGATCTCGAAGTACCGGTCCATGCCGTTCTTCGGCTTGACCCGGGGGCCCTCGCTGCGGCGTGGCGTGGTCGGGGGGGTGCCGGCCGAGACGTCGGCAGGGGTGTCGCCGGTGGCGGTGACGGAGGCACCCGCGGACGGGCGGGACTTGTCGGGCATGCGGTCTCCCGGTGACGAGGCTGCGGAACCTGGCGGGCGGCCCTGCCCGCGCCCGGCCGGTCGGGCGGCATCGAGCGGCGACAGCGTGCCACACGATCGTTGCGGTCTTGCAACAGCCGACCTCACCCCGCCGGAACCCTGACGCCCTAAGGTCGCGACGTGCCCCGCCCGACGAAGCAGGCCCCGCCGCCGCTGCAGGTGGACACCCTCCGGGTGGTCCTCGTCGGGATCGCCGTCTGGGCCGTGGCGCTGGTCGTGCTGCTGATCCTCGGCGACCGGGTCGACCGGATGTGGACCTGGACCTGCCTGGCCGCCATCGGGCTGGCCGGCCTCGGCATCTGGGTCATGCACGCCCAGGGGCAGCTGCGCCCCCGGGGCGACCGGACGCCGCCCCCGGCGACCGACGACGGAACCCCGGAGGGCTGAGCGGCCGCCTGGCTAGTCGCTGATGACGTCGTACTCGGAGGTGTCGTAGCGGGCGGAGGTGACCACCTCGGTCTCCTCGACCACCACGAGCGTCGCCTGGCTGTGCGCGCCGCACCCGTAGTCGGCGGTCACCACCCGGCCGTCGGCGGGGGCGTAGGCGTTGCCGCAGGCCCCCAGCACCTGCCGCAGCGAGCCGGCCAGCGGCAGGTAGAAGCCACAGGTCACGCAGGGGCCCGGCGCCTGCCGGGCCATCGGTGCGGACGGGCCGAAGTTCCCGGCGGTCCAGCGGGCCACCGCCGCCGAGCGGCCGTCGCGGGACATGACCCGCTCGCGGCCGAGCCCGATCTCGCGCGCGACGACGCGCCCTTCCGGATCGTCCGCGGCGTCATCGTCGACCGTGTACGCCGGGGCCAGGCGGGAGTCGTCCTCGGTGGCCGGCAGGACGTCGCCCACCGCCAGGTCCCCGGGGCGCAGCCGCTCGTGCCACGGCACCCAGGCCGGCGCGAGGAGCGCCTGCTCGCCGGGGAGCAGCACCACCTCGTCGACGGTGACGCCGTCCTCGCCGGGAACACGCGCGATCGTAACCGCCCAGTGCCAGCCGACGTAGCCGGGGAGGCGGCTGGCGAAGGTGTGCGTGAGCACCTCGCCCAGGCCGGCACCGACCTCGGCCTCGGCGACGGCGACCAGGTGGTCGCCCACCAGATCGGGGTCGCCGGCCGTCTCGACGGCGGCCGCGCGGGCCGGCTCGATCGCGGCGGTCAGCGGGTCGACCGCCGCAGAGGCGGGCCGGACGGCTGCGAGGGACTCGGACACGCCCCCCATTGTGGCGGACGACCGCTCGAACGTCTCCGACCGGACTCCTCCGCCGGTGCGGCACCATGGTCACGTGTCCGCCGCCCGCCGTCCGCCCGGAGCGCCCCGGCGGTCCCGGCTGTCCCGGCGCGCGGTGCCGCCCGCCCCGGACCGGCTGGACACCACCCCGCTCGGGGTACCGCGGCCGCAGACCCGGCCCATGCCCGCCGCAACCGCCACTCCCCCGCTGCCGGGCGGCCCGAAGGTCACCGTCACCCGCGTGGCCGCCGCCCGCAGCCGGGAGCTCACCGTCGCCGCCGCCCGCCGGGTGCGTGCGGCCAGCCGGGCCGACGGTGCCGCCGAGACCGGGCTGGCCCAGCTGCTCTGGGTCAACGCCCTGCACATGGCCGGCGATGCGATGATCGCCGTCTCGCTGGCCGGCACGCTCTTCTTCGCCGCCACCACCGACGCCCAGCGGGGCAACGTCGCGCTCTACCTGCTGGTGACCATGGCGCCGTTCGCCCTGCTCGCCCCGGTGATCGGCCCCGCGCTGGACCGGCTGCAGCGGGGCCGCCGGTGGGCCCTGGCGGTGTCCCTGGGCGGCCGGGCGGTGCTGGCGCTGGTCATGGCGGCGCACTTCGACGACCTCTGGCTCTACCCCGCGGCGCTCGGGGTGCTGGTGCTGTCCAAGGCGCACAACGTGCTGCGGGCCGCGGTCGTCCCCCGGGTGCTCCCTGGGGCGATGTCCCTGACGTCGGCCAACGCGCGGCTGTCGGTGTTCGGCCTGGCGACGGCGGGGGTCGCCGGCGGCCTGGCCGCCGGGGTCGCCGCATTCCTCGGCTTCGACTGGGAGCTCTGGGCCACCGCGGCGGTGTTCGTCAGCGGGGCGGTGCTCGCCGTCCGGCTGCCCCGCCACGTCGACGTCCCCACCGGCGAGGAGCCGGCCGACGTGCTCACCACCACGACCGAGATCCCGCGGCCCGGCCGGCGCCGCCGCCGGGTCAGCCCGCACGTCGTCCTCGCGCTGCGGGCCAACGCGGCGCTGCGCGGGCTCGGCGGGTTCCTCACGATCTTCTCCGCGTTCCTCGTCCAGGCCACCTTCGCCGACGGCTGGGAGGCCACGCTGGCGCTGGGTGCGATCGCGGCGGCCGCCGGGGCGGGCAGCTTCGCCGGGACGGCCGTCGGCTCGCGGCTGCACACCGCCGCCCCCGACCGGCTGGTGCTCTACGCCGCCGGGACGGCCGCGGCGATCACGGTGGTCGCCGCGGTGTTCTACGGCTTCGGCATGGCGGTGCTGGTGGCCGGCGTCGCCGCCGTTGCCAACGCGCTGGGCAAGGTGTCCCTGGACGCGATCATCCAGCGGGAGGTGCCCGAGAGCCTGCGGGCCTCGGCGTTCGCCCGGTCGGAGACGATGCTGCAGCTGTCGTGGGTGGCCGGCGGTGCGCTGGGGATCGCCCTCCCGCCCACCGGCTGGCTGGGGTTCACCGTCGCCGCGGTGCTGCTCGGCCTCGCCGTGGCGCTGATCCTGTGGAGCCTCCACCGCAGCCGGCGACCGGCCGCGCCGGCGGGGCCCCCGGAGCTGCCGACGACGCCGGTGGGACCGTCGTGGTCGTGAGACGCCCCGCCCCCGCACTCCTGCTCGTCCTCTGCACGGCCGGCACGCTCGCCGCGTGCGCCGGGGAACCCGAGGCCCCCGGCGACGTGCGGGTGCGGGCCGGTGGCCAGGACATCACCGCCCAGCCGACCCAGTACTGCCTGGACGGCGAGGGACAGCGCTACGAGACCACGCCGCCGGTCGTCGAGGTCTCCCCCGACACCGCGATCCGCCTCACCGTGCCGGAGGGCATCGCCGAACGCGGCTGGCAGGTGCAGGTGTTCGACGAGTCGCTGCAGGAGGTGATCGGCGAGGTCGACGTGCCGCAGGGCACGGAGACCTTCGACGGGATCAACTCCTCCGATGTCCTCCCGCCGGCCTTCTACCTCGTCGTGGTCGAGGACAAGGGCGGGGACTGCGGCGAGTTCAGCGCCGCCTGGCCGATCGGCTTCCTGCGGGCCGGCGGTGACCTGGGGACCTGACCCCGGTCAGCCCTCCAGGTCGGTGGCCACGGCGCGCAGCACCGAGGCGACCTTGCGCGACTCGGCGCGGTCGGGGTGCCGGCCGTGGCGCAGGCCCTCGCCGACGTCGTCGAGCAGCTTGATCAGGTCCTCGATGATGGGGACCAGCTCGTCGGGCTTCTTCCGGCTCTTCGCGGCCACGGTGGCCGCCACCGACGGGAGCGGGTCGAGGATGCGCACCTGCAGCGCCTGGTCACCGCGCCGCCCGGCGACGATGCCGAACTCGACCCGCTGCCCCGGCTTGAGCTCCGACGTCCCGGCCGGGAGCGCGTCCTTGTGCACGAAGACGTCGGGCCCGTCCTCGCGGGACAGGAAGCCGAAGCCCTTCTCCGCGTTGAACCACTTCACTCTGCCGGTGGGCACGGTGGGATCCCTCATCCTCGATGGGCACGGCCACGCGGGCCGGGGAACGACGGCGGCACAGCACCGCTCGTTGCACAGGTTAACCGTCCGCCGCCCGCGCCCCGTCCCGCCTTTTCCGGCAGTCCCTACCCTGACCCGGTGCCCGAGCCCACCGACGGCCCCGACCACCCCGACTACCGGTTCACCCTGGCCAACGAGCGCACCCTGCTCGCCTGGCTGCGCACCGGGCTGGCGCTCGTCGCCGGCGGGGTCGCCGTCGCCACCTACGCGCCCGACCTCGGGGTGTCCTGGGGCAGCGCGGCGATCGCTCTCGCGCTGGTGCTGATCGGGCTGGGAGCAGCCCTGGCGGGATACCACCGCTGGCGGCAGAACGAGGCCGCCATCCGCGCCGACCAGCCCTTGCCCCAGGGCTGGGTGATGCCCGCTGCGACCGCCGCCGTCGCCGCTGTGGTGGTCGTGGTGGGCGTGCTCGTCGCCCTCGAGGTGCTCCGCTGACCCGGCCGGAGGTGCCCGGGGCGGCGGGTGAGCGCACCGACCTGTCCTGGCAGCGCACGGGGCTGGGGGTCCTGGCCGTCGCCGGGCTGATCGGGTTCCGGGCGGTGGCCGCCGACCGCCCCGCCCTCGTCGTCGCCGCCGGCCTCGCCGCCCTCATCGGTCTGGGCATCCTGGGCGGCCTGGCGCCGCTGCGCTACCGGCGACTCCGCGACCACCGGGCCGCGGGCGCCGGCGTGTCCTGCCCCGCGCTGATCCGGGCCGTCACCGCCGGCGTCGTGCTCACCGCGCTCGCCGCCGCGGTGGCCGTGCTCATCCCGGGCTGACGCCCGGCACGATGTCCAGCCGGTCGAGCAGCGCCAGGAAGACGACGGCGAAGTCGTTCTCGGCGACCTCGCGCGACACCTGCGCCCAGTCGACCTGCTCGCGCACCGCCCGGGCCACCGGCAGCAGCCGGCCGAAGTCGCAGTAGTGCTCGTCGAGGGCCATGAGCTTCGAGGCGATCAGGTCGGTGGCGTCGAGCACCGGCATCTGCACCGAGAGGACGGGCAGCGTCTCCGCCCGCTGGATGAGGTCGGTCTCCACGGGGCGGCCGCACGTCCGCCAGATGACGTCGACGAAGGCCTCGCCCTGGACCACCTTGAGCAGCCAGTCCTCCGCGGGGTCGACCACCTGCAGCCCGGCGTCGGCCAGCGCCTTCGCCGCCCGCTCGGACTCGGCGGCCGGCACGATGAAGTCGGCGTCGTGGTCGGGCTCGGGGGCGCCGCGCACCCACGCGGCGTAGCCGCCGCACAGGGCGAAGGGCACCTCACCCTCCTTGAGCGCGACGGCGGTCCGCTTCAGCAGGTCACGCACCTGGTCGCGGGGGAAGAGCGGCTCCACGCGTCCCTCGCTACCCGCTGGTAGCGCCGGCACGCACGGCCCCGGGTAGATGCGGCGGTGACCGGGCACAGGGACCGGATGCGCATCGCTACGTTCAACCTCCTGCACGGACGCTCGCTCGACGACGGCCGGGTGGACGTGGACCGGCTGGCCGCCGCGGTCAAGACCCTGGACGCCGACGTCCTCGGCCTGCAGGAGGTCGACCGCGACCAGCCGCGCTCGCTGGGTGCCGACCTGACCGCGGTCGCCGCCGAGGCGATGGGCGCCCCGGAGCACCAGTTCGTGGCCGCGCTCTCCGGGACGCCCGGCGGCACCTGGATGGCCGCGACCGGCGACGAGCAACCGGGGTCGGCCAGCTACGGGGTCTCGTTGCTGTCGCGCTACCCGGTGGTGTCCTGGCGGGTGGTCCGCCTGGCACCGCTGCAGGTGAGCGTGCCGCTGTGGTCCCCGCAGTCCCGGCGCCCCTTCCTGGCCCGCGACGAACCGCGGGTCGCCGTCGCCGCCGTGCTGGACGGGCCGTTCGGGCAGTTCACCGTCTGCAACACCCACCTGTCGTTCATCCCGCGGTGGAACGCCCACCAGCTGCGCACCCTCGTCCGGTCGCTGGAGGGCACCCGTGAGCCGCTGGTGCTGATGGGCGACCTCAACATGCAGCAGCGCGCGGCGGCCCGGCACAGCGGGCTGCGGCCGATCGCCACCGCGGCCACGTTCCCGGCGCCCCGGCCCACCCGGCAGCTCGACCACGTCCTGGTTCGCGGGAGCATCCGGGCGAGCGGACCGGCCGAGGCGGTCCACCTGCCGCTGTCGGACCACCGGGCGCTCGTGGTGCCGGCCGAGAGCGCCTGACCAGCGACGACGGGTCGCGGATCGGGGCCGCGCAGTGGATCATGCCCGCATGGCCCGTGTCCTCTCGCTCCTCGCCACGGTCGTCCGGGTCGTCGCCTCGGTGATCGCCGGGCTGATCGTGGTGTACGCCGTCTTCGTCTTCTTCGAGGCCAACCCGGCGAACCCGCTGGTCGAGCTCACCCGGGGCGTCCGGGAGGACTTCGGCTGGTTCACCCAGGACCTGTTCGCGCCGGAGGACCCGAGGATCGCCGAGACGGTCAACGCCGCGCTCGCCGCCCTCGTGTGGGTGGTCGCCGGCACGCTGATCTCGAAGCTGATCGTCCGGCTGACGCCCGCGTCCCGGGCGAGGGTCTAGGCGTTCCGGACCGCCGCCGCTCCCTGGAGCCCGAGCTCCTCGACCGACACCTGGCGCATCTCGACCTTGCGGATCTTGCCGGTGACGGTCATCGGGAACTCCTCGACGACCTTCACGTAGCGGGGCACCTTGTAGTGGGCGAGCTTGCCGGAGCAGTACTCCTTGAGCGCGTCGGCGGTGAGCGGCTCGGCGCCCTCGCGCAACCGCACCCAGGCCATGAGCTCCTCGCCGTACCGCTCGTCGGGGACGCCGATGACCTGCGCGTCGACGATGTCGGGGTGGGTGTAGAGGAACTCCTCGATCTCCCGCGGGTACACGTTCTCCCCGCCGCGGATCACCATGTCCTTGATCCGGCCGACGATGTTCAGGTAGCCGGCCTCGTCCATGACGGCGAGGTCGCCGGTGTGCATCCAGCGGGCCGAATCGATGCTCTTCGCAGTGACGTCAGGTTCCTCCCAGTACCCGAGCATCACCGAGTAGCCGCGGGTGCAGAACTCCCCCGGGGTGCCGCGCGGCACGGTGAGCCCGGTGGCCGGGTCGACCACCTTCACCTCGAGGTGCGGGTGCACCCGGCCGACGGTGGCGGTGCGCCGCTCCAGGTCGTCGTCGGCGCCGGTCTGGGTGGAGACCGGTGAGGTCTCGGTCATCCCGTAGCAGATGGTCACCTCGGTCATGCCCATCTCGGCGACCACCCGCTTCATCACCTCGACCGGGCACGGCGAGCCGGCCATGATGCCGGTGCGCAGGCTGGACAGGTCGTACTCGGCGAAGTTCGGCAGCCCGAGCTCCGCGATGAACATCGTCGGGACGCCGTACAGCGAGGTGCAGCGCTCGTCCTGGACCGCCCGCAGGGTCAGCGCGGGGTCGAAGCCCGGCGCCGGGATGATCATCGTCGCGCCGTGCGAGGTGGCCCCGAGGTTGCCCATGCCCATGCCGAAGCAGTGGTAGTACGGCACCGGGATGCACACCCGGTCGGCCTCGGTGTAGCCGCAGCCCTCGCCCACGAAGAACCCGTTGTTGAGCAGGTTGTGGTGGGTGAGCGTGGCGCCCTTCGGGAAGCCCGTCGTCCCTGACGTGTACTGGATGTTGATCGGGTCGTCGGCGGAGAGCTGGGTCTCCCGCTCGGCGAGGAGCGCGCGGTCCCCCGCCCGGCCGGTGTCCAGCAGCCGCTCCCACTCCGGGGAGCCGAGGAAGACGACCTCGCGCAGGTCGGGGCAGTCACCCCGCACCTCCGCGACCATCGCGCGGTAGTCGCTGGTCTTGAACTCCGGGGCCGAGACCAGCACCGAGATGCCGGCCTGCTTCAGCACGTAGGCCAGCTCGTGCGTCCGGTAGGCCGGATTGATGTTGACCAGGATTGCGCCGAGCTTCGCCGTCGCGTACTGGACGAAGACCCATTCCGCGCAGTTGGGCGCCCAGATGCCGACCCGGTCGCCCTTCCGCACCCCGACGGCGTCGAGGCCGAGCGCGCAGGCGTCGACGTCGGCGACCAGCTGCGGATAGGTCCAGCGGCGACCCGAGGCGCATTCGACCAGCGCCTCGTGGTCGCCCACCCGCGCTGCCGTCCGGTCGAGGTTCGCCCCGATCGTGTCGCCGAGCAGGGGAACCGTGGCGGTTCCGCTGCTGTAGGACGGCAGCACGGGAGCGCTCACCGCCGACGCCGCCCCTCGGGCGTCTGGAGACCGGCGCGGTTGGGCTTGTCGGTCGGGTGCGCGTAGCGCAGCCGCTCCGCCGGCAGCGGGAAGCTGTGGTCCTGCCCGAAGGGGGACAGCGAGCCGGCGACCGAGGCCGAGAGCTCGGTCAGCGGCGGGCCGCCGTCCTCGGACTCGCCCCAGGTCGGTTCCACCAGGTGGGCGTGCTTCTCGTTGCGCTTGGCCATGACGCCTCCGTCTGCGGTACCGGCGCACCGCGCGGTGCGCCTTCTCCGCTCATCTTGGCCGATCACCCCCCGCGGGCGCACGCCACCGCCCCGGGCGGGCGACCCGGTGTCGTCCTCAGCGCCGGCCAGGCACCTCGCGGGCGCCCCAGACGGTGCCGGCGCCATCGGCGGTGAGGACCCACCGGTCGCCCCCCACCGGCGCGGCGCGGACCGTTCCCCCGTCGAGGGCCTGCACCGCCCGGGTCCGCCACACCGCCGTGCTGAGCAGCCGCAGCCGGACCGGCTCGTCGGCCAGCTCGTCGTAGCCGGCGGGCTCGAAGGACAGCGCGGCCGGCCCGGCGATCCGCAGCGTCCCGGTGCGCCAGGTGGTGGCCGCCAGGGCCTGGCGCCAGCGGTGGGTGCGCAGCAGGGCGCCGGCACCGACGCCGACGGCGACCAGCCCGCCGACCACCAGGACGACGACGGCGACCCCGGCGGCGGGCACCCGCCGGCCGTCGTCGCCCGCCATGGCCACCGCCGCGACGGCCAGCAGCACCCCCAGGACGACGGCGATGACCCCGCCACCGAGCCAGCGCAGCGCGCCGACCTGGTGGGTGGCCAGGGCGGTCCGGGTGTTCGGGTCCTCGCTCGCGGGGTGCACCTGCCCATGCTGGCAGCAGCGTCGGCGGGTACCGCGACGTAGCGTGGACCGGATGTCCACGGATGCTCCTGCGACGCTCGCCGCCTGGCTGCGCACGCGCAGCGACGAGCAGCTGGGCGCCTTGCTGGCGGCCCGGCCCGACGTCGCCCGCCCCGCGCCCTCCGACGTCGTCGCGCTGGCCAGCCGGCTGGCGGTACCGGTGTCGGTCGACCGGGCGCTGGACGAGCTCGACGCCGCCACCCTGCAGGTGCTCGACGTGGTCCTGCTGGCGCCGACCGACGGCCTGGCCCCCGACGAGCTGATCGCGGCGCTGCCCGAGGTGCCCGACGACGTGCTCGAAGGCGCGCTGGAGGCGCTCACCACCCGGGCGCTGCTCTGGGGCGACGACGTCCTGCACGCCCCCGACCCGGTGCGCCGCGCCGTCCGCCACCCGGCGGGCCTGGGCCGGCGCGCCACCGACCTGCGCGTCCAGCTGCCCGCCGACCTGCCGGCCGCCGTCGCCGAGCTCGCCCCGGAGGAACGCGCCGTCCTGGAGAAACTGGCCGGGGACCGTCCCGTCGGCCACCTCCCGGACAGCCCGAGCGGTGGATCGACGCCGGCCCGGCGCCTCCTGCAGCGCGGCCTGCTCGCGCGCATCGACGCCCTCAACGTCGAACTCCCCCGCGAGATCGGTCTGCTGCTCCGCGGCGACTCCCCCTACGGCCCACCGCGGCGCCGTCCCGAACCTGCCGTGGTCACCCGCGACCCGCAGGTGACCGACCGGCAGTCCGCCGGCGCCGCGCTGGAGAGCGTCGGCCGGATCGGGGAGCTGCTGACGTTGCTGGAGGAGGAGCCGGCCGGGCTGCTGCGCAGCGGTGGGGTCGGCGTGCGCGACCAGAGGCGGCTGGCCCGGTCGCTGCACGTGACCGAGCCCGACCTCGCGTGGTTGCTGGAGCTGGCCTTCGCCGCCGGGCTGCTGGACGTGGGCGGCCCGCACCGCGACGAGTGGCTGCCCACCCGCGCCTACGACGTCTGGCGGGAGCAGGACCTCGCCGACCGGTGGGCGGCGCTGGCCGCCGGCTGGCTGGACGGCGTACGGCTGCCCTCGCTGGTCGGGGTGCGCGACCTCGCGGGCAAGGCGGCCAACGCGCTCGCCCCCGATCTGGTGCGGCACACCGCACCGGCGATCCGGCGCTCGGCGCTGCGCGTGCTGGCCGAGCAGCCGGCCGGCTCGGGCCTGGCACCCGACGACCTCACCGCGCTGCTGCGCTGGCGCACCCCGCGACGGGCCGACCGGCTCGCCCCGGTGCCGGACATGCTGGCGGAGGCGGCGCGGCTGGGCGTCCTGGTGTCGGGGGTGCTCTCGACCGCCGGCCGCGGGCTGCTGAGCGGCGGTGCGGACGGCGCGGCGATGCGGATGCGCGGGCTGATGCCCGAGCCGGTGGACCACGTGCTCGCGCAGCCGGACCTCTCGCTGATCGCGCCCGGGCCGCTGGTCGCCGAGCTGGCCGACACCCTCGCCGTCGTCGCCGACGTCGAGTCCTCCGGCGGGGCGACGGTGTTCCGGGTGTCGGAGGGCAGCGTGCGCCGCGCGCTGGACGCCGGGTGGTCGGCGACCGACCTGCACGACTTCTTCGCCAAGGCGTCGCGCACCCCGGTGCCGCAGGCGCTGGACTACCTGGTCGACGACGTCGCCCGCCAGCACGGCCGGCTGCGGGTCGGGGCGATCGAGTCCTACGTCCGCTCGGACGACCACGGGTTGCTGTCCCAGGTGCAGGGCGACCGGCGGACCGCATCGGCCGAGCTGCGCCGGCTGGCGCCGGGCGTGCTGGTCAGCGCCCTGGGTGCCGACGAGGTGCTCACCGTGCTCCGCGAGGCCGGCTACGCGCCGGCCGGGGAGCACCCCGGGGGCACCGTCCTCACCCGGCCGCCGGCCCGCCCGCGCGCCACCGGCCGCCGGACGGGGAGCGAGTCGCACCCGGCACCGCGGGCGTTGAACGCGGAGGACCTGGCCGCCACGGTGCGCGAGATCCGGGCCGGCGACGCCGCGCTGGCCGCCCGCCGCGGCGAGGCGGTGCGCCAGGTGCCCGGGGTGACGACGGCCTCGACGCTGGAGCTGCTGTCCCGGGCCGTGCGCGAGGGCGTACCGGTGTGGCTCGGGTACGTCGACGCCCAGGGCAGCGGCAGCCAGCGCGTGGTGCAGCCGGTGTCGCTGGCCGGTGGCTTCCTCTCCGGCTACGACGAGCGGCGCGGGGAGAACCGCACCTTCGCCGTGCACCGGATCACCTCGGTGGCCCTGGTCGAGGGGGAAGCTCCCGAGGGCTCCGGCGGTTGACCCCGACGAGCCCGCCGGCCGCGCCGGTACGCACGATCCCCAGCCCCTGCCAGGAAGGCCTGCGTTGAACGACGGTCCGCTCATCGTCCAGTCGGACAAGACCCTGCTGCTCGAGGTCGACCACCCGCTGTCCCGTGACTGCCGGGCGGCGATCGCCCCGTTCGCCGAGCTGGAGCGCTCACCGGAGCACGTGCACACCTACCGGGTGACGCCGCTCGCGCTGTGGAACGCCCGGGCCGCCGGCCACGACGCCGAGCAGGTCGTCGACGCGCTGGTGCGGTACTCGCGCTACCCGGTCCCGCACGCGCTGCTGGTCGACGTCGCCGACACGATGGACCGGTTCGGCCGGCTGACGCTGGCGAACCACCCGGTGCACGGGCTGGTGCTCACCACCACCGACCGCGCGGTGCTGGAGGAGGTCATCCGCTCCAAGCGCGTGGCCCCGATGCTCGGTGCGCGGATCGACGCCGACAGCATCGCCGTGCACGCCGCGGAGCGCGGCCGGCTGAAGCAGGCGCTGCTGAAGATCGGCTGGCCGGCCGAGGACCTCGCCGGCTACGTCGACGGCGCCGCGCACCCGATCGAGCTCGACCAGAGCGGCTGGCACCTGCGCGACTACCAGCAGGAGGCCGTCGACGGCTTCTGGGCCGGCGGATCCGGCGTCGTCGTCCTGCCGTGCGGAGCCGGGAAGACGCTGGTCGGCGCGGCGGCGATGGCCGAGGCGAAGGCCACGACGCTCATCCTGGTGACCAACACCGTCTCCGGCCGGCAGTGGAAGCGCGAGCTGATCGCCCGCACATCGCTGACCGAGGAGGAGATCGGCGAGTACTCCGGGGAGCGCAAGGAGATCCGCCCGGTCACCATCGCGACCTACCAGGTGATCACCACCCGCCGGAAGGGCGAGTACCGGCACCTGGACCTCTTCGACGCCCAGGACTGGGGCCTGATCGTCTACGACGAGGTGCACCTGCTGCCCGCACCGATCTTCCGGCTGACGGCCGACCTGCAGTCCCGCCGCCGGCTGGGCCTCACCGCCACCCTGGTCCGCGAGGACGGGCGGGAGGACGACGTCTTCTCCCTCATCGGCCCGAAGCGGTACGACGCGCCGTGGAAGGACATCGAGTCGCAGGGCTACATCGCACCGGCCGAGTGCGTGGAGGTGCGGGTCTCCCTCGACGACGAGGAGCGGATGACCTACGCCGTCGCCGAGCCCGAGGAGCGGTACCGGATCGCGGCGACCGCGCAGTCGAAGCTGCCGGTGATCCGCCGGGTGCTGGAGCGGCACCCCGAGGAGCAGAAGCTCGTCATCGGCGCCTACCTGGACCAGCTCGAGGAGCTCGGCACCGCGCTGGACGCCCCGGTGATCCAGGGCTCGACGACGAACAAGGAGCGCGAGCGCCTCTTCCAGGCATTCCGAGTCGGGGAGATCAAGACCCTCGTCGTCTCCAAGGTCGCGAACTTCTCCATCGACCTGCCCGAGGCCGCGGTCGCCGTACAGGTGTCGGGGACGTTCGGCTCGCGGCAGGAGGAGGCGCAGCGGCTCGGCCGGGTGCTGCGGCCCAAGGCCGACGGGCGGCAGGCGCACTTCTACACGGTGGTCAGCCGGGACACCCTCGACAGCGAGTACGCCGCCCACCGGCAGCGGTTCCTCGCCGAGCAGGGCTACGCCTACACGATCGTCGACGCCGCCGACCTGGCCGGCCCCGGTGAGGTCAACGGCCCCGACTGGGTGGACGAGCCCGCCGACTGAGAACTGCCGAGCGTGTGCGCCGACGCCCCGTTCCGATCATGTGGGTCCGAGGAGTCGACGCACCTCGTCAGGCCTGGAGCCGGCGCGCGAGGTCGAGCCCCATCAGCACCTCGTCGCGCCGGTCGTCCGGGGTGATCTGCAGCGCGCCGGGCCAGCAGCCGGTCACCGCCCAGCCGAACCGCTCGTAGAACGCCTCCAGGCCCATCCCGCCGCGCACCTCGAGCCGGAGGGAGTCAGCCGACGGGCGAACCCGCCCGCTCCCCCGGCGTTGGCGACATCCCGCCAACAGGCGACGAGGGCGGATCGCAGGCCGTCCTCGACCGGCGGCGAGGTCGACCAGCGCAGCGACACGGGAACCACCGGCGCAGTCTGCCAGCGGGGGTTCCGGGCTCCGCGCCGATCACCGACCGCATCCTGCGGCGGCGCCGAAGCCGCGCCGGGCAGCCCTGTGCTGCTGCTCCGCCGACAGTCCGTCTCTGCCCAACTCCACTGGGCAGAGGCCGACTCGCCCGGGGAACGTCATCACTCCAGGGCGATCACAGGAGGCGGTTGGGATGCCCGTGACCGGCGGGACGTGACGTTCCGGTCCCTCACGAGCATGAGGATCCCCACAGGTCGGCCCTGTTGACACGCATCAGCGCAGGTCAGCGGCTCACGCGCTGTCCCCATACGTCGTGGGCGGCGGCGCGCGCGGGAGGCATCCGGTTGGGCGTGTTGGCCTCCCGCCGGTGAAGATGGTCCCGACATGGGGAGCGCAGCACGTGCGGAGGCCTTGAGCCCGCAGACGACCAGCCGACCGCTCCGGGCGTGGCAGCAGACCGCGCTCAGCCAGTACGAGGAGAGCTCCCCCAAGGATTTCCTGGTCACCGCTACGCCGGGCGCCGGCAAGACGACCTTCGCCCTGACGCTCGCCGCGCGGCTGCTCTCGCGGCGCGAGGTCGCCCGGGTCGTCGTCGTCTGCCCGACCGACCACCTGCGGTTGCAGTGGGCCGAGGCCGCCGATGCCATGGGCATCGTCCTCGACCCGAACCTGACCAACGCCGTCGGCCCGGTCCGCGCCGGTACCCAGGGCTACGTGACCACCTACGCGCAGGTGGCGGGCAAACCGATGCTGCACGCGGCCCGGTCCACCGCCGTCAAGTCGCTGGTGATCCTCGACGAGGTGCACCACGCCGGTGACGGCCTGTCCTGGGGTGAGGCGGTCGAGGAGGCGTACAGCATGGCCGCGCGCCGGCTCTGCCTCACCGGGACGCCGTTCCGCACCAAGCCCGACGAGCGCATCCCCTTCGTCCGCTACGAGGAGGACAGCTTCGAGGGCGACGACGGCTCCGGTGGCATCGGGCTGATCAGCCGGGCCGACTACACCTACGGCTACAAGGAGGCGCTGGCCGACAGCGTCGTCCGCCCCGTCGTCTTCGCCGCCTACACCGGGACGTCGCGCTGGCGGAACTCCGCCGGCGAGGTCGTCGCCGCGTCCCTGAGCGAGGCCGGCACCAAGTCGGTCGAGATGCAGGCCTGGCGCACCGCGCTGGACCCCAAGGGCCAGTGGGTGCCGCACGTCATCGCCGCGATGGACGACCGGATCACCCACCTGCGCGAGGAGGGCGGCATGCCCGACGCCGCGGGCCTGATCCTCGCCAGCGACCAGGACGACGCGCGCGCCTACGCCAAGATCGTCCGCCGGGTGACCGGCAAGGCCGCCGAGCTCATCCTCTCCGACGACCCGAAGGCGTCGAAGAAGATCGAGCGCTTCGCCACCGGGTCGGCGCGGATCGCCGTCTGCGTGCGCATGATCTCCGAGGGCGTCGACGTCCCACGGGCCGCCGTCCTGGCGTGGATGACCTCCTACCGGACGCCGCTGTTCTTCGCCCAGGCCGTCGGCCGCGTGGTCCGCTCCCGGGCGTCGCACGAGTCGGCGACGGTGTTCCTCCCCGCCGTCCGCCCGCTGCTGTCGCTGGCCGCCTCCATGGAGGAGCAGCGCAACCACGTCATGCCGCCGCCGAAGACGGTGCAGGGCGACGAGCTCGACCTCGAGCCGCTGCCGCCCAAGGAGAAGGACCCGGACGGCATGAAGCAGTGGGAGGCCCTGGAGGCCGACGCCCGCTTCGCGCACGTCCTCCACGGCGGGACGGCGCACACCGGCGAGGGCCGCCCCGCGCTGGTGGCCCCCGAGGAGGAGGACTTCCTCGGCATCCCCGGCCTGCTCACCCCCGAGCAGACGGCGTCGCTGCTGGCCAAGCGGGACGAGGAGCTGCGGGTCCGCATCGCCTCCCGCCAGCACTCCGACGACGAGGAGTTCATGCTCGTCGAGGACCACCCCGACGAGGACGACACCGGCCGCTCGTGGCGCGACGCCGCGGAGCTGCGCCGGGAGGTCAACCGCCTGGTCAACCGGGTGGCCGCGCGCACGTCCCAGCCGCAGGCCGTGGTGCACACCCAGCTGCGCCAGTCGGTGCCGGGCCCGCCCTCGGCATCGGCGTCGGTCGACGTGCTGCGCGCCCGCCGCGAGCGCCTCCGTACCATGCTGTAGCAACCCTGCTACGCTCATGCTCGTGAGTACGGACGTTCCCGCTCGCGAGCTTCGTAACGACGTCAGCGGCGTGCTGCGCCGGGTCCAGGCAGGAGAGCGTCTGCGGGTCACGGTCAGCGGTCGCCCCGTCGCCGAGCTGGTCCCGTTGCCCAGCCGCCAGCCCAGCATGGCGTGGGATCACTTCGTGCGGCACATCTCCGGAGGGCTGGCAGACGCTGCGCTGGCCGACGATCTGGCCGCCCTCCTTCCCGACACCACCGACGACGTGCCCGTCCGATGACGATCGATGCGGACCGAGCGGCTCTCGGTCTCGCGGACACGTCTCTGTTCAGCGCCGTCGAGCAGCAACGCCCGCTGTCCGGACATCCGCCTGAGCGGATCGCTGTCTCGGTCGTCACGATCGCGGAGCTACGGCTCGGCGTGCTTGCGGCCCCTGATGGCGCGACCCGCGCCCGGCGGCTCGAGACGCTGACACTCGCGGACGACCTGGAGCCGTTGCCGATCGACCGGTCCGTCGCAGCCGCTTGGGCCGGCCTGCGCCTGACTCTGCGCGACACCGGCCGGCGGATGCCGCTCAACGATTCGTGGATCGCCGCCACGGCACTCGCGCTGGACCTACCCGTCGTCACGCAGGACGCCGACTACGACGGCGTGCCGGGTCTCCAGGTCATCCGCGTCTGAGGAAAAGCCCTGTTCCCCCTTGCAACGATCGGCCTCACCCGGAGATGGGGCCGATCGGCAGCTGAGGTCCGGACCGGATGACGGCCGCCTCGCGGCGAGATGCACAACACGGCTCCAGGCCCCCGACCGAAGTCGGGGCGGTAGTCCGTGAAGGCGTAACCAAATGGCACCCGGGGGCACGTGGCACCCGGCCCGGACACAGTCGAGGCTACCCGCGCAGGGCGGATCGTGTCGTGCCGAGTGGGGGCACGGAGGATTCCGCGCAGGCGCGACGAAGCGGCTCCACGCGCGCCGGGGCGGCACCTGGCCGCGGTGCGGTCCGGAGGATCGCGATCTAGTTGAAGCCGCGCTCGTCCTGCTTGAGAGCGGTGTCCACGGTCAGCGCCGAGGCGATCACCATGCTGGCCAGCGGCTCGGGCAGCCGGTAGTGCACCAGGACGACGTACCGGTCGGCCGTGGTGAACATCGTTCTCGCCAGGCCCTCCCACTTCTTCGTGATCCGGGCGACCTCGGTGCCGGCCGCGTCGGTGATCGCGAAGTCCCAGGCCCGCCAGTTCTCCGCCTGGATCGCCCCCACCAGCTGACCGCCGGCGACCAGGTCGAACCGGATCCTGCCGAACACGCCGGCCTGCACGATCTCGCCGATCGGCTGCCCGTCGGGCCGCTCCACCACCACCCGTGACTTCACCAGCTTCGCCGGCCGGGTGAGCACCAGCACGGGCCCCCGGGCGTCGCGCACCTCCAGCCGGTGGGTGAGGAACTGGTCCAGGCTCGACAGCAGCCGGACCGCCTTCTGCACGCCGCTCTGGCCCACCTGGACGACGGCGCCGATCTGCCGACCCTCGCCGTCGAGAACGGCGTACTCGTTGGTGAGCTCGACCAGCTTGGTCTTCTGGTTCACCAGGAGCACCGGCTGGTCGTAGAGCGACGGGCCGGCCGGCGCCTGCTGGACGTGCCCGGTCCAGCTCTGGCCGTCCCACCAGCGGGTGCCCGGGCTGCCGGCGGGGTCGGGGTACCAGCCGGGCGGCGGCGGGGCTTGGCTCACGGCCGCCAAGTTAGTTGCCGGCACCGCCCGGGACCGTCGGCGACGCGTGCCAGACTCCGAGCGTGGCCGAGCTGACCGCCGTCGAGGCGCGCGTGCTCTCCGCTGTCGACGAGCGGTGGGCGGTCGAGCGGCTGTGCGCGCTGATCGCCGTCCCGTCGGTCGGTGGCACGCCCGCCGAGAGCGAGGTGCAGCAGCTGCTCGGCGACTGGCTGGAGGAGCTGGGCTGCACGGTCGATCGCTGGCCGATCGAGCTCGCCGAGGCGTCCGCGGCTCCCGACGCCCCGGGCCAGGAGGTCCTGCGCACCGAGGCGTGGGGCGTCGTCGGCACGGTGGGCGGTGCGGGCAGGCCCGCGCTGGTCCTGTCCGGGCACACCGACGTCGTCCCGCCCGGCGACCCCGCCCGCTGGGCCGGCGACCCGTTCGTGCCCCGGATCGCCGACGGCGCGGTGCACGGCCGCGGCGCCTGCGACATGAAGGCCGGCGTCGTCGCCTCGCTGGCCGCCGTGCACGCCCTGCGGGCGGCGGGGGTGCGCCTGGTCCGGCCGCTCGCGCTGCACGGCGTGATCGGCGAGGAGGACGGCGGGCTCGGCGCATGGGCCACCCTGCGCCGCGGCCACACCGGCGACCGCTGCGTCATCCCCGAGCCCACGGCGCAGGCCGTCGTCACCGCCAACGCCGGGGCGCTGACCTTCCGGCTGGAGATCACCGGGCATGCCGCACACGCCGCCATGCGCGACCGGGGCGTCAGCGCGGTCGAGCTGTTCGCGCACGTGCACGCCGGGCTGATCGCGTACGAGGCCGAACGGCAGCGCGACGCCGACCCGCGGTTCGGCGACGCGCGCTTCCCCTACGGCATCTCGATCGGCCGGGTGCAGGCCGGCGACTGGGCGAGCTCCGTACCGGACCGGCTGGTCGCCGAGGGCCGGTATGGCGTCCGCGTGGGCGAGCCGGTGGGGACGGCGAAGGCGGCGCTCGAACGCCGGCTGGCCGAGATCTCCGCCGGCCACCCGTGGCTGGCCGAGCACCCGGTGCGGCTGACCTGGACCGGCGGGGCGTTCGCCAGCGGCCAGCTCCCGGCGGGGCACCGGTTGCTGGACGACGTCCGTGCGGCCGTCACCGACGCCGGCGGTCCGCACCCGGGGGAGGGTGCGGTCGCCGCGGGCAGCGACCTGCGCCAGTACGCCGCCGCCGGCATCCCCACCCTGCACTACGGCCCCGGCGACCTGCACCTGGCGCACGGCCCGCTGGAGCAGGTGCCCATCACCGAGCTGGTCACCGCCGCCCGCGCCTTCGCGCTGCTGGCGCTGCGCACCTGCGGGGTGCGGTGAGCGGCCCCGTCGGGTTCGACGCCTGGGCGGCGCTGGCCGACGACTCCCCCACCTCGCGCACCGAGTGGGCCGCCGTCCTCGCCGCGTGGAGCGAGCCGCACCGCCGGTACCACGACCTCGCGCACCTGGCGGCCGTCCTGGGGTTGCTCGACCGGCTGAGCACCGACGTCCCCGACCCCGCCGCGGTCGCGCTGGCCGCCTGGTACCACGACGTGGTGTACGACCCCCGGCGTCCGGACAACGAGGAGATCAGTGCCGCCCGCGCGCGGGCCGGGCTGCGCGGGCTGGCGCCCGACGAGCGGGTCGACGAGGTCGTCCGGCTGGTGCTGCTCACCGCCGGGCACGATCCCGAGCCCGGCGACGCCAACGGCGCGGCGCTGTGCGACGCCGACCTGGCCGTGCTGGCCAGCCCGCCGCAGGCCTACGCCGGCTACGCGTCGGCGGTCCGCGCCGAGTACGGCCACCTCTCCGACGAGGTCTTCACCGCCGGCCGGATCGCCGTCCTGGAACGGCTGCTCGCTCTCCCCCGGCTCTACCGGCTGCCCGCTGCCAGGGAGTGGGAGCCCCTGGCGCGCGCCAACCTGGCCGCCGAGCTCACCCTGCTGCGGTCGCGCGCTTCCGCTGACGGAGCCCTGCCGCCAGCAGCCGGCTGAGCAGCTCCCGGCACTCGACCGGCTCCGCCCCGGCGGCGACGGCGACGGCGTAGAGGTCCTCCGGGATGTCGTAGTGGTCGCCCTGGAACGCCCGGCGCGGGATGCCCAGCTCGGCCGCGACGAAGGCGTGCAGCTCGTCGTAGCTGACGTCGCTCACCAGGTGCGACCAGCGGCGGCCGCGCCACGGCCACACCGGGGAGTCGATGAGCACGGCCACGGCGAGCAGTCTGCCTCGCCCCGACTAGCGTCTGCCGGGTGAACAGGGAGATCCGCTGGGGTGTCGTCGGGCCGGGCCGCATCGCGGAGAAGGTGGTCGAGGACTTCGCCGTCGTCCCCGATGCACGCGCGGTGGCCGTCGCATCCCGCTCGCAGCAGCGGGCCGACGCCTTCGCCGCCCGCCACGGACTGGAGCGGGCCTACGGCTCCTACGCCGAGATCATCGCCGACCCCGACGTCGACGTCCTCTACGTCGCGACCCCGCACCCGCAGCACCACGCGATCGCGCTGGCCGCCCTGCGGGCGGGCAAGGCGCTGCTGGTGGAGAAGGCGTTCACCGCCACCACCGCCGGCGCCGTGGAGGTGGTCGACACCGCACGGCAGGCCGGCGTCTTCGTCATGGAGGCGATGTGGACCCGGTTCCAGCCGGCCGTCGTCGCGCTGAACGAGCTGGTGGCCGACGGCGCCATCGGCGAGGTGCGGTCGGTGCAGGCCGACCTCGGCGTCGCCCGCGAGTACGACCCGGTCGACCGGCTGTTCGCCCTCGCGCTCGGCGGCGGCGCGCTGCTGGACCTGGGGGTGTACGTGGTCTCCTTCGCCCAGATGCTGCTGGGCACTCCCGACCGCGTCGTGGCCACGGGCTCGCTCTTCCCCTCCGGCGCCGACGCCGAGGCGGCGATCCTGCTCGGCTGGGACGACGGCCGCAACGCCGCGCTCACCACCTCGCTGAAGTACGCCCTACCCGGGACGGCGCGCGTCGTGGGGACGACGGGCTGGATCGACGTCGTCCCCCGCTTCCACCACCCCGACACGATCGTGCTGCACCGGACCGGCGCAGAGCCCGAGACGATCGCCCGCCGGCAGACCGGCGCCGGGTACGCGCACGAGCTGATCGAGGTCACCGAGTGCCTGCGGGCCGGCCGCACCGAGAGCGCCGTCATGCCGCTGGCCGACACCCTCGCGGTGCAGGAGGTGCTCGGCCAGGCCGCCGAGCAGCTCGGGGTGCGGCACGCCGAGGCCGTGGAGGCCCCGTGATCGCCGTGACCGCAGCCGGCGGGGTCACCGGCACCGCCGTCGTCCGGGCGCTGATGGCCCGCGGTAAACGGGTTCGCGCGGTGGTCCCGTCCCGGCGCCCGCGGCCGGCACTCGATGCGCTGGGCGCCGAAGTGGTCGTCGGCGACCTCACCGGCGACCTCACCGCCGCGCTGACCGGCGCCGAGGCCCTGTACCTGATCTGGCCGAACTTCGACCCGGCGGAGGCGACCGGCGCGCCCGCCGTCCTGGCGGCAGCCGCACACGCCGGGGTGCCGCGCCTGGTCTACCACTCGGTGCTCCGCCCCCAGACCCGGGCGATGCCGCACCACGCGGCCAAGGACCGCGTCGAGGAGGCCCTCGACGGCGCGGTCGCCGGCACGGCCGCGCGGTGGCGGGTGCTGCAGCCCTGCGCCTACGCCGACAACCTCGACGGGCAGCTGCCCGGAGCCGTGGAGACCGGCGAGCTGCGCAGCCCGTGGGGCCTCGAGCAGGCGCAGTCGTTCGTCGACCTGCGCGACGTCGCCGAGGCCGCCGCGGTCCTGGTCACCGAGGACGGGCTCGACAGCGGGACCTTCGAGGCCGCGGGCCCCGAGGCGCTCACCGCACCCGACGTCGCGGCGCTGCTGTCCCGGCACTCGGCGCGCCCGGTGACCGCCGTCGACGTCGCGGCGATGGACGACGGCACCTACGCCGGCCGCTGTCGCACCGCGATGTTCGACTGGTACCGGGCGCACGGCTTCGCCGGCAGCCCCCGGGTGCTCACCACCCTGCTCGGCCGGCCGCCGCGCACCGTCGCCGAGCACCTGGAGACCATCTGAACGGGTGATTCCTTCCCGACGACTCCAGCCGCCTGCCGGAGGTGCCGATACCGGACGAAGGAGCCGCACCCGGCGGCCGACGTTCGGAGGAAACCGCTCGATGGCACTTCTCGAAAGCCTGGCCGTTGTCGCCGCCAAGATCGCCGGCGCGAGCACCGTGGCGCAGGTGGCGACCGGGCTGGGCATCGCGGCCGCCGGGGTGACCGGCGCCGGTGCCGCCGGCGTGCTGCCGGAACCGGTGCAGGACGTCGTCGCCGACGCCGTGGAGACCGTGTCCCCGTTCGAGCTGCCCGACTCCGGCGACCCGGACCCGGACGACGCGACGGAGACGGATGACTCCGGCGTGGACGGCCCCGGGGACGTCGAGGGGACCGACGACTCCTCCGCCGACAGCACCGAGGCCCCGACCGGCGACTCGACGGACGACGCGACCGCCGACGACGGCGCCGGCACGCGCGGCCTGGACAACGCCATCGCGCACGCCGACGAGCACGCCCAGGAGGCGCTGGAGGCGGCGAAGGCGCGTCAGGACGCTCACGACGCGGAGAAGTCCGCGCGGGACGCCGCCAAGGAGGCCGAGAAGGCGGCCCGTGAGGCCGCCAAGGCCGCGCGCGACGCCGCGCAGGAGACCCGGAAGGCCGCCGAGCAGGCCGCCGAGCAGGCTCAGGAGGACGTCGCCGAGGCCGCCGACCAGGCCCGTAGGAACGCCGAGCGCCCCGCCCAGGGGTCCAGGGGCGACTGACCGCGTCAAGCAGGCGCCCAGGCCAGCCCGGTCGCCTGGTCGGCCGTGGGCACGCGCGTCGGGTTGCCCCCGGCCCGGCGGACCGCCTGGGCGAACACCACCGCGTCGATGACGGCGTTGCAGCCGGGGTCGTTGTTGAAGTAGACGAGCACGTCCTCGTCGCCGTAGGCGGCCACGATCCGGTCGGCCCACAGCTGCAGCGTCTGCGGGCGGTACCCCCAGCCCTCGAACCCGTGGTGGAGCCGCAGGTACCCCCAGTCGGTGGTGCGCCACAGCGGCGCCACCGGCTGCTCGTCGCGGTCGGCCCAGCACAGCGCGGCGCCGTAGCGCTCCAGCAGCGCGCGGACCTCGTCGGTCCACCACGACTCGTGCCGCGGCTCCACGGCCACCCGGGTGCCGGTGGGGAACTGCGCGAGGCACTCGCGGAGCAGCTCCGGGTCGGCCTTCAGCGTGGGCGGCAGCTGCAGCAGGATCGTGTCGAGCTTGTGCTCCAGGCCCGCGACCCGGCCCATCAGCCGCGCGACCGGCTCCTCGGGTTCACGCAGCCGCTTGATGTGGGTGAGGAAGCGGCTGGCCTTGACCGCCCACCCGAAGTCCGGCGGCGTGCGCTCCCGCCACTTTCCGAACGTCTCGTGCTCGGGCAGCCGGTAGAAGGCGTTGTTGCTCTCCACGGTCGCGAAGTGCTGGACGTAGTGCTCCAGCCACAGCCGCTGCGCGAGCTTCGGCGGGTAGAAGGCACCGCGCCAGTCGCGGTACTGCCAGCCCGAGGTCCCGATGATCACAGCCACGCCGATGATCGTTCCCCGGGTGCGGCCGGCTCGCCTCCTGTGCTGAGCTGGTCGGGTGACTGCTCCGGCCCGCTTCAAGGACCTCTGCCTCGACGCCCGTGACCACCAGGCCCTCGCGAACTGGTGGTGCGCCGCCATCGGCTACACCCGCAAGGACACGCTCGACGACGGCACGCCCCGCGAGGACGACTGGCCGGCGCTGATCATCGACCCGTCGGGCGCGGGGCCGGACATCTGGATCAACCCGGTTCCCGAGCCGAAGACGGCGAAGAACCGCCTCCACTTCGACGTCGACGGCGACCGGGACGCGCTGCTGGCCGCCGGCGCCACGCTCGTGCGGGGACAGGACGACGACATCGACTGGGACGTGCTGGCCGACCCCGAGGGAAACGAGTTCTGCGTCTTCGCGCCGGAGTGAGGAGCGCCGCCGGTCCGGGTCGAGCCGCGTCGCCCGACGTACGGCCGGACCGTGGCGCGGCTGCACGTCCGCCCGGCCGGACCGAGCCGGGCGGCGGCACCGGCCCGTGGAACGCCGACAGGGACGGCCCGCTCGGAAGCGGACCGCCCCTGCCGGGCAGTGCTGGTGTTACGGAGAGACCGGACTCAGAAGTCCATGCCGCCCATGCCGTCGCTGTTCGGCATCGCCGGCGCGTTCTTCTCCGGCTTGTCCGCGATGACGGCCTCGGTGGTGAGGAAGAGCGCCGCGATGGAGGCGGCGTTCTGCAGCGCCGAGCGGGTCACCTTGGCGGGGTCGATGATCCCGGCGGCGACCAGGTCCACGTACTCGCCGGTGGCGGCGTTGAGGCCCCAGCCGGTCTCGGAGTTGCGGACCTTCTCCGCGACGACGCCACCCTCGAGGCCGGCGTTGATCGCGATCTGCTTCAGCGGCGCCTCGAGCGCGACGCGCACGATGTTGGCACCGGTGGCCTCGTCACCCTCGAGCTCGAGCTTGTCGAACGCGACGGTGGTGGCCTGCGCCAGGGCGACGCCACCACCGGCGACGATGCCCTCCTCGACGGCGGCCTTGGCGTTGCGCACCGCGTCCTCGATGCGGTGCTTGCGCTCCTTGAGCTCGACCTCGGTCGCGGCACCGGCCTTGATGACGGCGACGCCACCGGCCAGCTTGGCCAGGCGCTCCTGCAGCTTCTCGCGGTCGTAGTCGGAGTCCGACCGCTCGATCTCGCTGCGGATCTGGTTGACCCGACCCTGGATCTGGTCGGCGTCACCGGCGCCCTCGACGATCGTCGTCTCGTCCTTGGTGACGACGACCTTGCGGGCGCGGCCGAGCAGCTCGACGCCGGCGGTGTCGAGCTTGAGGCCGACCTCCTCGCTGATGACCTGGCCACCGGTGAGGATGGCGATGTCGCCCAGCATGGCCTTGCGGCGGTCACCGAAGCCCGGGGCCTTGACGGCGACGGACTTGAAGGTGCCACGGATCTTGTTCACGACCAGGGTCGCGAGGCCCTCGCCCTCGACGTCCTCGGCGATGATGGCCAGCGGCTTGCCCGACTGCATGACCTTCTCCAGCAGCGGGAGCAGGTCCTTGACCGAGCTGATCTTCGAGTTGACGACGAGCACGTACGGGTCGTCGAGGACGGCCTCCATGCGCTCGGCGTCGGTGACGAAGTAGGGCGAGATGTAACCCTTGTCGAAGCGCATGCCCTCGGTGAGCTCGAGCTCGAGGCCGAAGGTGTTGCTCTCCTCGACGGTGATGACGCCTTCCTTGCCCACCTTGTCCATCGCCTCGGCGATGAGCTCACCGATGGCGGGGTCGGCGGCGGAGATCGACGCGGTGGCGGCGATCTGCTCCTTGGTCTCGACGTCCTTCGCCGTGGCGAGGAGGTACTCGGTGACCGAGGCGACGGCCTTCTCGATGCCCTTCTTCAGGGCCATCGGGTTGGCACCGGCGGCGACGTTGCGCAGGCCCTCGCGCACGAGCGCCTGGGCGAGCACGGTGGCGGTGGTGGTGCCGTCACCCGCGACGTCGTCGGTCTTCTTGGCGACCTCCTTGACCAGCTCGGCCCCGATCTTCTCCCACGGGTCCTCGAGCTCGATCTCCTTGGCGATGCTCACGCCGTCGTTGGTGATCGTGGGGGCGCCCCACTTCTTCTCCAGCACGACGTTCCGGCCCTTGGGACCGAGGGTCACCTTGACGGCGTCGGCGAGGGTGTTCATGCCCCGCTCGAGGCCGCGGCGCGCCTCTTCCTCGAAGGCGATCATCTTGGCCATGTGGTGATGTCCTCCATGCATTGATCGCTGCACGGCCGGGTTGGTGCCCGCGACGGACGACACCAGCGACGTGGGCGCTCCGTCGGCCCACGGACCGGTGCCTCACCGTTCCGACCTGATTGGCACTCAGGAGCCCCGAGTGCCAGAAACGAGTTTGGCACTCGACCCCGGCGAGTGCAAGAAGTGGGGGTAGCGAGGCCCCGCTCCCGGCGCATCCACGGCCCGGCCGGCGCTCAGGCATAGGAGGCTTTGCCTACGGATGCGGCCCCGGATGCATAGGCAAAGCCTCCTATGCCCGGAGGGCGCGGGCAGCACCCTGGCTGACCAAAGGGGCCCGGTTCCCCTCTCAGGGGGAACCGGGCCCTCAGTGCTGGTGCGGGCTCAGGCGGCGGTGACCGCGTCGGCCTGCGGGCCCTTGGCGCCCTGGACGACCTCGAAGCTGACCCGCTGGCCCTCCTCGAGGCTCTTGTACCCGTCCATCTGGATGGCCGAGTAGTGGACGAAGACGTCCTGGCCGCCGTCGACGGCGATGAAGCCGAAGCCCTTCTCGGCGTTGAACCACTTCACGGTGCCCTGTGCCACGTGTGCTCCCACGTTTCGTGCGTACGGACGGTCCCTCTGGGTCGGGGAACCGGGTCTAGCTCTTCCGCCCGTCGATCACGAACCTGGAACTGAAACCGCGCGAGAACGTACAACAGGAGACACCTGGTCGCGTACATGGTTGCCGGACCGTTGCCCGGATCGGACGACGTGTCCGGCGGCCGATCCGCGGTCGGCGCCGCTCAGCCGATGAGCCCGGCTGCCCGCGCCGACTTCAGCGACGGCTCGACCCGGTGGGTCGGGCCGACGACCGGCTCCAGCGGGTCGAGGGTCTTGAGGCCCTCACCGGTGTTGAGGACGACGGTCTCCTTGGCCGGGTCCAGCCGCCCGTTGCCCACCAGCTGGCGCAGGACGGCGACGGTCACACCGCCGGCGGTCTCGGCGAAGACGCCGGTGGTGCGGGCGAGATCGCGGATGCCCTGGACGATCTCGTCGTCCCCCACCCGGCCCACGGCGCCACCGGTGCGGCGGATGGCATCGAGGGCGTACGGGCCGTCGGCGGGGTTGCCGATGTTCAGCGACTTGGCGATGCCCGTGGGCTTCACCGGCTTGACGACGTCCCAGCCGTTGTCGAAGGCGGTGGCGATCGGGTCGCAGCCGGCCGACTGCGCGCCGAAGATGGTCCACTCGGTGGCCTCGACGATGCCGGCGGCGACCAGCTCGCGGAACGCCTTGTCCACCTTGGTCAGCAGCGAGCCCGACGCCATCGGGATGACCACCTGGGCCGGGATCCGCCAGCCGAGCTGCTCGGCGAGCTCGTAGCCCATCGTCTTGGAGCCCTCGGCGTAGTACGGCCGGACGTTCTGGTTCACGAAGGCGGTGTCCTCGAACTCGTCGGTCTCGGCGAGCTCGCTGGTCAGCCGGTTGACGTCGTCGTAGGACCCGTCGACGGCGACCAGCGTCTGCCCGTAGACCGCGGACTGGACGACCTTGCCCGGCTCGAGGTCGGCGGGGATGAACACGTAGGACGGCAGCCCCATGCGGGCGGCGTGCGCGGCCACGGAGTTGGCCAGGTTGCCGGTGGAGGCGCAGGCGATCTTCCGGTAGCCCAGCCCCTTGGCGGCGGTGGCGGCGAGGCTGACCACCCGGTCCTTGAACGAGTGGGTGGGGTTGGCCGAGTCGTCCTTCACCCAGAGGCCGCCGGTGAGGCCCAGCTCCGCGGCCAGCCGGTCGGCGCGGACCAGCGGCGTCATGCCCGGGTCGAGGGACACCCGGTCGGCCGGGTGCTGGCCGACCGGCAGCAGCGCCGCATAGCGCCAGATGTTCTGCGGCCCGGCCTCGATCTGCTCACGGGTGACCGCACGCATCACCTCGGGGTCGTAGTCGACCTCCAGCGGGCCGAAGCACTCGGCGCAGGCGTGCTCGGCGATCAGGCCGAACGTGGCGCCGCAGTTGCGGCAGACCAGCCCGCGGGCCGGGCACGGGGGAACCGGACCGCCGGCAGACGAGTCGGCCTGGGCGGAACCGGGAGCGGTGAGAGTCATGCGACGACTACCTCCTCATCTTCCCCGCTGCGGGCCGTCGAGCCGCGCGGGACGGAATTGGCACCTCCCGTCGGCGCGGAAATCGCGTCGGACGGCGGTTGCCGGGGCTTCATCGGGCCGTGTCCCTCTGCCCCTCTGGATGAGTGAACGGGTGCAGCGTACCCGCGGGCGGTACCGGCTCCGGCGCCGGACAGGATGGTGTCGTGGCAGCCCGCATCGTCTACACCGATCTCGACGGCACCATGGTCGGCCCCCGCGGCTCCTTCTGGCACACCGCCGGCCGCGAGCTGACCGACGGGCCGGCCGGTGCACTGCTCGACCTGCATCGGGCCGGGGTGGCATTGGTGCTGGTGAGCGGCCGGACCTACGAGCAGGTCGTGGAGGCCGCACGGATCTTCGCCGCCGACGGTGCGATCGCCGAGCTGGGCGCCACCATCGGCTGGGGCTCCGGGCGGAACACCCACCGGCTGCGCGGCGAGCTGCCCGAGGAGTTCGGCGACCGGACGCCGATGGCGGTGATGGCGCAGCTGGGCGTCGTCGAGGAACTGATCGCCGCCCACCCCGGACGGCTGGAGTGGCACGCCCCCTGGCACGCCACCCACGACACCGACGCCCTGCTGCGCGGTCGCGTCGACCCGCTGTCGGTCGACGCCTGGCTGGCCGAGCGGGGTGCCGGCTGGCTGACGCTGAAGGACAACGGCGCGATCCCGGCGGCGTCCTGGATGGGTCTGGACGCCGATCCCGCGCCGCCGCGGGTCTACCACCTGATGCCGCGCGGCATCTCCAAGGGCGCGGCCATCGCGTGGGACCTGGCGCGCCGCGGCCTCTCCCCCGCCGACGCCGTGGCCATCGGCGACAGCGTCAGCGACCTCGACATGGCGCCCGCGGTGGGCCGGCTGTGGATCACCGCGAACGGCGCGTCCGTCGACGGCATGACGGGGCTGATGGGCGCCGTCCCCAACGTGGCGATCACCGACGCCGCGATGGGTGAGGGCTGGGCACAGGCGGTGCGGGCGAGCTTGTGAGGGCTCTGTCGCGCCGAGTGGGCCCCGGAGGGGTCCGCGTAGGCGCGACGCAGCGGCTCCACGCCGGCCGGGACGGCACCTGGCCGCGGTGTCGCCCGGTAGGGCGACAGTTATGACGTGACGTCGCGGCGGGCGAAGTGCCGGAAGCCGAGCGCGGTGAAGACGGCGACGTAGACCAGCGACTGGATGACGCCACGGAAGAGGTCACCGGACTCGATCGGCGTCTGCAGCAGGTCGGTCCAGGCGAACTCCTCCGCCGTCGGGAACCAGTCGCGGATCGAGCCCAGCTGCTCCACCTGGTCGAGGATCGCGAAGACGAACATGGTGAACACCGAACCGCCGACCGCCGCCAGCGGCGCGTCGGTGATCGTGGAGAACCAGAACGCCAGCGCGCCGACGACCAGCAGGTGAACGGCGAGGTACCCGAGCATCCCGGCCAGCCGCAGCATCCCGTCACCCTGCGGGATGGCGACCCCCACCGGCGTCTGGATGTCGCCGAAGCCGAACGCGATACCGCCGGCGACCACGGCCACCGCCGCCAGCGTCAGCAGCGCCGCCACCGACTGCACGAGTGCGGCCAGCCACTTCTGCCGGAGCAGCCGCATCCGCGGGATCGGGGTGGCGAGTGCGTACCGCAGCGACCCCCACTGCGCCTCGACGGCCACCGTGTCGCCGAAGAACAGCGCGTACACGACGACCAGGAAGAACCCCGTCGTCGCGAACAGCACGAACAGGGTGAAGTTCAGCCCGCTCGCCGTCGCGACGTCGACCAGGTTGATCCGGCTGTTCTCCGCCGCCTCCTCGCTGGCGCCCAGCTGCAGCGCCGCGATCAGCACGAGCGGGAGCGCGATCATCAGCGCGAAGACGCCGATGGTGCGCCGCCGCTTGAACTGCCGGCGCAGCTCCACCGACAGCCGCAGCGTCCGCTCCGGCCGGTAGCCGGCGACGGCGCCGGTCGGTTGCACGTGCTCGCTCGGTCTCATCGGCTCGGCTCCGGCCTCGCGGCACTCATGACTCCCCCACCAGCGCCAGGAAGGCGTCCTCGAGCCGCCGGCGCGGCGTGAACTGATCGACGGCGATGCCCGCCCCCACCAGTGCCTGGAGCACGTCGGCCCGCCGGGCGCCGTCGAGCTCGGCGACCAGGCCGTCGTCGGTACGGCCCGCGGTGACGCCGGGCAACGCGGACAGGACGGCGATCGCCCGGTCGGTGTCGGCGTCGTCCGCCAGCCCGACCAGCACCGAGCCCCCGCTGCCGACGATCTCCTCCACCGTGCCCTGCACGATCTTCTGCCCCTTCGCCATGACGACGACGTGGCTGCAGGTCTGCTCGATCTCGCTGAGCAGGTGGCTGGAGACGATCACCGTGCGGCCGGTCGCGGCGTAGTTGCGCAGCACCTCGCGCATGGCGTGGATCTGCGGCGGGTCCAGCCCGTTGGTCGGCTCGTCGAGGACCAGCAGGTCGGGCAGCCCGAGCATCGCCTGGGCGATCGCCACCCGCTGGCGCATGCCCTGGCTGTACCGGCGCACCGGCCGGTCCAGCGCCGCGCCGAGCCCGGCGACCGCGATCGCCTCCTCCATGTGCGCGTCCTCGGCCGGCCGGCCGGTCGCGGCCCAGTAGAGGGTCAGGTTGTCGCGGCCGGACAGGTGTGGCTGCAGGCCGGTGCCCTCCACGAAGGAGCCCAGCCGGGACAGCACCGGCGCGCCCGGCCCGGCGGCGTGCCCGAAGACGCTGATCCGCCCTTCGGTCGGCCGGATGAGGCCCATGAGCATGCGCAGCGACGTCGTCTTACCGGCCCCGTTGGGGCCCAGCAGGCCGAGGACCTGGCCACGGCGCACCTCGAAGGACAGGTCGCGGACGGCGACGAAGCCGTCCTTGTACGCCTTGGTGACCCCCTCGAAGCGCAGGGGGACGTCCTCACCGTCGGGCTCGACGTGCGAGACCTGGCGCCGGCGGTGCCGGCCCCACAGGAGTGCAGCTGCCCAGCCGAGCAGGCCCAGGGCGACGACGGCGGCGAGCAGCGCCCACCAGCGCAGCGAGCCGGCCTCGGCCTCGGTGCGGCCGTCGACCTGCGGGACGGCGAGCACCGACTCGCCCGCGACCGTCCCGTTGGCCGCCCCCGCCGAGGCGAGGCCGACCGAGTAGACCGCCGCCTCGTCCGGGAGCGCGTAGGCCTGGTCGGTCGAGGAGACCACCAGCCGCATCGCGTGCCCGGCCTCGAACCGGTGCACGATGCCTGGCAGCGTGACGCTGATCCGGGTGGGCGCGCTGGGGTCGGTGGAGATGCCGGTGAGCGACAACGGCGCCACGAGACCGCCCGGCAGCGTCGTGCCGCCGTTCGGCGTGACGTCGTAGAGCTTGGCGAAGAGGGTGGCCGATCCGGTGGGCGAGGCGACCACCAGGTCGACGGTCGAGGCGCCGACCACCTCGACCGCGGTCGCGAGCGGCTCGCTCTCGAAGGCGGCGAACTGGCCCGGGATCTCGGCGGTCGTACCGCCGAGGGCCGCGGTGAGCGCACCGAGGCCGGGCACGGTCGTGAGCGCCGCGGGCGCGCCGCCGGCCGGGGTGACCACCGGCTGCACCGGGCCCGCCAGGCTCACCGACCCCCGGTCGGCCGGCTCGGCGTCGGCCAGGCCCGGGTACTCCTCGGCGACGACCGTCTGGCCGCCGCCCTGCACCCGGCCGACCGTGGCGCCCAGACCGGTCGGGGCGGGGAACTCGAAGCCGGTGCCCGGCTCCTCGCCCGCACCCCGCAGGTACCAGTCGAACCAGCCGGCGACCTGCTCGCGCAGGTCCTCCTGCTGACGGCCCGACCCGGGGGCGTCGTGGCCACCGGCGAACCAGACGACCTTGACCGGCGTGCCGTCGCCGGCGATACCCCGGGCGTTGGCGTCGGCGTGGCCGAGGCCGAACAGCGAGTCCTGCGTGCCCTGGACGAGCAGGGTCGGCGCCTCGATGCGGTCGAGCACCCCGGCCGGGCTGCTGCGGTCGAGGACGGCGGCGACCTCCGGCGTCAGGGTGCCGGTGGAGGCGGCCGACTGGTAGGCCGCGCAGATCTCGGGCCGGAAGCGGCCGCAGGTGAGCAGCTGCTCGACGACCTCCGGGTTCTGGGCGGCGCGCTCGAGCAGCTCCTCCGGCAACGCGGCCGCGGCGCCCTGTGCCCCGCTCGGTCCCCCGCCGACGGCGTCGAGCAGGCCACCCGCCGCCGAGCCGATGCCGAAGAACAGCCCGGCCCACAGCTGCTTGAAGACACCGTCGTCCACGGTCGGGGGTACCGCGGCGACGGTCCCCGTCTCCAGGTCCCCGGTGTGGTCGGGGAACAGCGCGGTGGTCAGCGAGTGCCAGGTGATCTGCGGCGCGATCGCGTCGATGCGCTCGTCGTAGGCGGCACCGAGCAGGGCCAGCGCCCCGCCGTAGGAGCCGCCGGCGACCCCCACCCGCGGGTCGCCGTCATCGTCGAGCTGCACCTCGTCGCGCTCGGCGAGCAGGTCGAGCAGGGTGGAGAGGTCGGCGACCTCGTAGCGCGGGTCGTTCAGGCCGATCCGGCCGCTGCTGTCGCCGAAGCCACGCGCCGAGTAGGTGAGGACGACGTAGCCGCGCTCCACGAGGTCGAGCGCATCATCGGCGACCGAACGCTTGCTGCCACCGAACCCGTGCGCCAGGACCACCGCGGGCGCCGGCTCGTCGGTGTCGGGCAGGTAGATCGTCGCGTCGAGTTCCACGGCGTCGGGACCGGAACCGGACGGCACCCGGATGTCCTCCGTGCCGACCTCCGCCGCACCGGCGGGGGACGTGAGCACGAGAAACCCCAGGGACAGGGCGAGGGTGAGCAGGGCCGCGAGCGTGGCGCGCGCACCGGGGCGCGGGCGGGAACGCACGAGCCCGCAGAGGGGGCGCACGCTGCGCCCAACGGCCGGCAGGCCGTGCGTGTTCCGCGCCGGCCCGGAGGCACCGATCAGGGCTGCCAGTTGCCGGTGGCGACGATGACCAGACCGGGCGCCGGCACGTCGGCGACCTCGAAGAACCGGGGCGCGGGGCCCGCCAGGTCGGGGAACTGCTCGACCAGCTGGAGCGCGGCCTGCCGCTGCTGCTCGTCGCCCTCGGTGAAGAAGACGGTCGTGGCCGCCACGTCGGTGCCGGGGTAGGCCCCCGCGCCCGGGGACTCCCAGCCGCCGGCGACGACGGTGTCGGAGATCTTGCCGGCCAGCCCGGTGATGGTGGTCGCGTTGAGGACGGTGACCGGTACCCGGACGGGTGTGGTCGCGGCGGCCTCGACGTCCAGCGGCAGCGTGTTCAGCGGCGGCAGGGCCTGGGTCGGCGGGGCGACGGTGGGCGCGACGGGCGGGGCCGCGGCCTCGGCCTGCGCCGCGGGCGCCGTGGGCCCCGGCTGCGTGACCGTGTAGACGCCGAGCACGGCGCCGGCCACGACCGCCATGGCGACGAGGCCCTTGAGGACGCGCCGGGGCTTGCGGTCGGGTTCGTCCTCGAACAGCACGTCGGGGGTGCCGTTGCGCTTGGCGGCCTTGCGGCGCGCCGCGTCGGCGACCTGCCGCTCGGCACGGTAGGTGGCCCGGCTGCGCTTCGCCGGCCCGGCCCCCGGCCCCGCGACCACGGCGGCCCCGCCGGTGGTGAGCTCGACGTCGTCGTAGTCGTGGTCCGCGTCGGCGTAGTACTCGTGCGCGTCGAGGTCGTCGTCGACGCCGGCGACCTGGTCGCGACGGGCCGCCGTCTCCCGCTCGGGGATCGCGCTGGTGGCGGGCGCCGGCGGAACGCGCTGCAGCTCCGGCCCGGCGTCCAGGCCGAGCCGCGAGCGGCCGGTCTCGTCGGTCCGGGACGGCTTGGTCCAGTCGCCGTAGGAGGAGGAGGGGGTACCCCCGGGCGTGGTCTGGCGCGGGACACGCGGCACCCGCGGCGCGGCGGTGCGCACGTCCTGGCTGGGACCGGCGGTCGCCAGCGGCTCGTCCGGCACCCGCGTGCGCGACGGCATGACGTCCGCGACGCCGGCCTTCCCGGCCAGGTGGGCCGGCTGCTCGCCGAACGCGTGCGGCGCCGAGACGGGGGTCAGGACGTCGGCGCCACGGACCGGAGCCGGCCGCTCGACGCGCGGCTCGGCTGCGGGCACCGCCTGGAAGGGGACGGCACCGCTGCGTGCGGCTGCGGGATGAGGCCCGGCCGGAACCGGAGGGAGCGGGAGCCGGGAACGCGACATCTGCCGCGGCGGCTCGGCGGGGGCGTCGAGCCGCACGTCGCGACCCCGCTCGCGCCCGGGGGCCGTCGGGTGGTCGGACAGCCCCTGAGCGATGCCCGGCCGCGCACCGTCGACCGGATCGGTCCGGCGCCGCCCACCGGCTGCAGACGCGTTTCCCTGGCTCAGTCCGTCACTGCCTGACGCGGCGTGCCTGCCCACGGTGACTGAATCTAATCCATGTCATTCCCCTTGCCCAGGACCTGGGACGAACGCGTTCGTTGCCGTGCCGTCCGGAGCCGGCGCAGCCGCCGCACCAGGAGCGGGTCGCTGGCGAGCGCCTCGGGACGGTCGACCAGGGCGTTGAGCGCCTGGTAGTAACGGGTCGGCGTGGTGTCGAAGAGGTCCCGGATCGCCGTCTCCTTGGCGCCGGCGCGGCGCCACCACTGCCGTTCGAAACCGAGCATCTCGTGCTCGCGTCGCGACAGGCCTACCGTGCTGACCTGCGCGGACATCTCCCCTGACCCGTCGGCCCGGGGCGGGGAGACCGCGGGGGCTGGGTCGCTGTTCATGGGTCGTCCCTCTCCTGGCGTGCTGGGCTCCCGGGTGTCCCCGGCGCTCGAGCACGACCGTAGCGCCGCCCACCGACGTTTCCGGCCGCGCGCCGCGGCGGGCCCGCGACGCCGCGTCAGGGGGTGACGACCACCGCGTCCGCCGGCGCGCGCCGGGCACCGGCTCGGGCGTGTCGGAGCGTGTCGACGGTGAACACCGCCAGGGCCAGCCAGACGATCACGAAACCGGCCAGCCGCGCGGGCGGCATGGGCTCCCCGTAGACGAAGACGCCGATGGCCAGCTGCATCAGCGGGGTCAGGTACTGCAGCAGACCCACCGTCGACAGCGGGATCCGCCGGGCCGCGGCCGCGAAGAGCAGCAGCGGCACCGCCGTCGCCACCCCGGCGCTGGCCAGCAGCAGCGCATGGCCGGTACCCGCGTTGGCGAACGTGCCGGTGCCGCCGGAGTGCAGGAGCGCCAGGACGACCGCGGCAGGAGCCGCCACCAGCGCCGTCTCGAGGAACAGCCCGGGAGCCGCCTCGACCCGCACCACCTTCTTCATCAGCCCGTACAGCCCGAAGGACAGGGCGAGACCGAGCGCGATCCACGGCGGGCGCCCGTAGTCGACGGTCAGCACGGCGACGGCGACGGCGGCGATGCCGACCGCGACCCACTGGAGGGGCCGCAGCCGCTCGGCGAAGACGACGAGGCCGAGCACGACGCTCACCAGCGGGTTGATGAAGTACCCGAGCGAGGCCTCCACCACCTGGCCGGAGTTGATCCCGTAGACGTAGATCAGCCAGTTGATGGCGATCAACACCGCGGCACCGGCGAGCACCAGGAGGGCGCGGGGGCTGCGCACCGCCGCCCGCACGTGCCCCCAGCGGCGGACGACGCTCAGCAGCACGCCGATGAACACCAGCGACCACAGCACCCGGTGGGCGACGATCTCCAGCGCCCCGGCGGGCTCCAGCAGGGGGAAGTACAGCGGGAAGAGGCCCCAGAGCGCGTAGGCGCCGAGCCCGGAGATCACCCCCAGGCGACGCTCGTCCACACGACGCACCGTACGCGCGGGGACGAGGCCGATCCGTGCCCCCGGTCGGCGCCACCGCGGCCTACCTTCTGGACGTGCGCAACGAGCGGCCGAACCCCGTGCAGTGGGTCTGGTACGCCCTCGGCGGGCGGCTGCCCCGTGAGCTCTCCCCCTGGGTGCTGGCGGACACGACCGGCAGCACGTGGGTGTGGCGGCACCTGGCCCGGGCGGTCGTCCAGCTGCTGCCGCTCGTCGCCCTCTGCCTGCTGGTGGTGCCCGTCCCGCTGGCCTACCGGCTCTCGGCCGCCGTGGGCGGCCTCCTGCTCGGCCTGCTGTTCTCACTCGCCTTCATGGTGGAGACGACCGAGCACCGGGTGGTCAAGGCCGGGTACGAGCCGGGGACGGCCGCTCACGTCCGCGCGGAGCGGGTCGAACGCGCGCGGGTCGAGCGGCTGTCGCGCTACCGGCGCGACGGCGCGGGCAGCTTCGACTGAGCGACGCCTAGGGATCGCGGTACTCGCGCGACGAGGACGCACGGAGGGGCACCCGCCCGAGCTCCTCGCCCGACGCGTCCAGCGCCGTGACGGTCGGAGGCATGCCGGCCCAGACGACCACGGCCATGCCGTGCCCTGCGACCGGCACGTGGCGGTCTCCGACCCGCACGAGGGCCACCTCCTCCGCCGCCCGGAACTCCGCCCAGCTGACCCAGGTGGTCCGGCGCCGGCCCAGGAGCCCGCGCCGGCTCCCAGCGGTTCCGCCGCCGCCGAGGCTCACCGCAGGCCCCGGGAGGTCGGCCAGTGCCGGACGAGGGTCCAGGGCCTCGTCGCCCGGCCCGCCGCCTCCCCCGAGCAACCGCCAGCCGCCGCCGGTCAGCTCCAGCGAGTGCAGGTCGAGCAGGGGCTGCCCGCTGACCCCCCGGCGCAGGAACATGGTGATGGCGACGTCGCCGTCGCGATCCACCGCGAGGGCGGCGTAGCGGACTCGGCGGCTCAGCCGCGCGTCACTGGCAGGAGGCGCACCTTCGAGAAGTCTCACGCTCTCGGCGAGGGCGTCGTAGCTCACGCGGCGACGCTACGTGCGTCACCCACGTCGCTGAACCGGTTGTCGCTGAGCCGACGAGGGGACTCGAACCCCTAACCGCCCGATTACAAGTCGGGTGCGCTACCAATTGCGCCACGCCGGCGGGACGTACAGCTCAGCCCCGGGACAGTCTAAGGACCACTCACGGGATCGGTTCCGCGGCGACGGATCCGATAGGCCGGGCCCTGACCTGTCAGCGCCGCAACGGGCTCCACCAGACGGCGATCACCAGCGTCGCGATGAAGCACGCCACGGCGGCGCGCCCCCCGCCACGGCCGACGGCGGGGTCCACCTCACGGAGGGCACGGCGGTCAGGCGGCCTCGGCCTCGGTGCCGGGGGCAGCGCGCGGGGGCTCGCTGCGCACGAAGCCGGCGGGGTCACCGGCGTGCAGCGGGCCGGCGGCCAACCAGCGGGCGAACCCGGCCGGGTCCCGGCGCTCGAGCTCGTCGAGCACCTGCGCCCGCCGGGTGACGATCCGCTGCCGCGCTGCGGGCGCGAGCGCGCCCTGCAGGGCGGCACCCGTCCGCAGCCACTCCTCTCCCAGCGCCGCGGTCGGCAACCCCGCCACTGCCGGCGCCGGCGACGGCCACGGCGGGCCGGGAAGCGGGCGGACCGCCGGGAAGGGCGACGTCACGGCAGCGGAGCCGGCGGCGGTGGCCTCCTGGCGGTCGTGGAACCAGCGGACCGCGGCCCAGCCGGCGACGAGAGCACCGGCGAGCAGGAGCGCCATCGCCCCACCCGCGAGCACGGCGGTGCCGCTGACGACCAGGAGCGCCCCGATGGTGATCGCGGCGGCCTGACCGGCCGCCTCGACGGTCGACCGGCGGGGCGGACCGGGCGTCTCCCGGGCCACCCCAGCGGCGATGCAGCCGGCCAGCCCACCGGACACGCAGACGGCGACCAGTCCCGGGCCGCGCAGCGCGATGCCGCCGACGACGGCCACCACGGCGGCACAGGCCAGACCCAGGCCGAGGAGGAACCGGAGCAGGGGACGACGGGCGGGCACGGGCAGCCTCCACGGCGCCGACGGGACGGGACGGGCGACCGGCGGGGACTGCCCCCGCCCGGCCACCGGGCACCCCACTACCCGGCTCGCGCCGTCCCTGCACACGCAGCCACCGATCGATCGCCCAGGAGTCGATCGCCGACACGGGACGGGACCCCGAGGACGCGCGACAGGCCCAGAGGTCTTCCCTCCGGGCGTCGCCCGGAGGACCCTCGGAGAGGCGACAACGCCCGCTGTGCTCCGGAGGTGCGCCGTGCCGACCTCGACCCCCCTCGTCCCGTCCCAGCGGCAGACGGCCGGTGGACCGGATCCCGGTGCCCGCGAGGTCGTGGTCGGGGTGGACGGCAGCGAGTGCGCGCTGAACGCCGTCCGATGGGCCGCCGCGGAGGCGCAGCGCCGCGGCGCCCCGCTGCGGATCGTGCATGCGGCCCCCTACCTGGCGCACCGCCGCGGCTCGGGTGCGGAGCCGCCACCGCAGCTGGCCCGGGCCCGGCAGATCGTCGGCGCCGCCTTCACGGTGGCCCGGCACGCCGAGCGCGACCTGCCGGCCACCACGGACATCGTGGCCGACAAACCTGCTCCCGCGCTGCTGCGCGCCGCGGCCGCCGGGCAGCTGGTGGTGCTGGGCAGCGCCACCACCGGAGCGGTCGACGAGATGGTCCTGGCCCCGGTGGTGCTGCGGGTGGCCGCCCGCTCGCCGCAGCCGGTCGTCGTCGTCCCCCGCCGCCGGGGCGGGTCCGCCCCGGGCCGACCCGTCGTCGCCGTGCTGGGCATCGGGGACCCCGACGACGACGCCGCCGTCGCCGAGTTCGCCGCCTCCGCCGCGGAGCGCACCGGCACCCCGCTCTCGCTGCTGCTCACCCCCTCGGTCGACGGCTGGGCGGGGGACCCGGCCGAGTGGGACCGTCGCTTCCCGGGAACCGACGTCGAGCGGACCGAGCTACCCTCCGCCGGCGCACGGCGGATCCTCGAAGCCGCCTGTCCCGCACCGTTGCTGGTGTTCAGCGCCGGACACGGCGACCTGCTCCACCGCGGGCTCGACGGGCCGCACCGCTGGCTGCTGCGGCACTGCACCTCGCCGATGGCCCTGGTCCCGCCCGTGCACCGCCCGGAGCTGGAGCCGCACGAGGAGATCGTCGCCGTCGGCTGACAGCCCCGGGAGCATCGCAGCGAGCGCCAGCGAGCGAGGAGCGGACCGCGGCGCGGAAGCCGACCAGTGTGATCGTCGGCTGATCCGGCCATTCCGGCGCACGTGGGGTCCTCCGTGGTCGGCGTCGATCTGCGCGTCGCCGTCGTCTCGTCGTCCTGACGCGCTCGCCGCGGGAAGCGGGCGGCTCTCCGGGCTCGGCGAGGGCAGCCCGGTCCTGGTGGCCGCCCTCCTGCTGATCGTCGTCGCCACCGCCGCCGCGGGCCGACCACCGCGCTGGTGCCTCCGCTCGATCGGACCCGCACCGTGGGGCTGGCCACCCTGCCGGGCGCCGTCACGAGGGTGCTCCTGGGTGGCGGCAGTCCGCTGGAGGTCGGCGCCGCACCCAGGAAGTTCACAGCCTCCCCCCAGCGTTGGAGCAGAGGCGGGTCGGACAGTGGGTAGCGACGCAGCAGCGCAGAGCACTGCGCGAGGAGAGGACACCAGTGAGCGAGCACCAGTACCCCGGCGCGGGCCAGCAGTTCGCCTGGCAGCCACCGCAGCAGCCGACGGCGACGCAGCCGACCACCCCGCAGCCGGTGGCGCCCCCCGTCTACCCGGGGTACGGCGGGCTGCCCTCCCCGACGATCCCGCTGCAGGAGCGCCCGGAGCCCCGCCGCGGTGGGCGACTGCGGATCGGCCTGGCCGGCCTGGTCGCCGGTGCGCTGATCGGCGGCGGCGCCGGCGCCGGCGTCACCGCGCTGATCGACGAGCCGGCGGCCGGCGGCGGCACGTCGGCGTCCACCCAGAGCGTGACCATCGAGAACCCCGAGCGCGCCACGACCGCCACGGCGGCCGCCGCCAAGGCCGCCCCGAGCGTGGTGACCGTGTACGTAAGCAGCGGGGCCGGAGCCGGCAGCGGCTCAGGCGTCGTCCTCACCGCCGACGGCTACGTGCTCACGAACAACCACGTCGTGGCCGGTGACGGCGGGAGCACCGGCACCGTGCAGGTGCGCACCGCCGACGGCACGCTCTACGACGCCGAGGTGGTCGGCACCGACCCCGCCTTCGACCTCGCCGTGCTGCGCCTGGCCGACGCCCAGGACCTCGTCGCCGCCGTGTTCGCCGACTCCGACGAGGTGCAGGTGGGTGACATCGCCGTCGCCATCGGCGCTCCCCTCGGCCTGTCCAACACGGTCACCGACGGCATCATCAGCGCCACCGGCCGCGCCGTGGCCACCGGCTCCACGCAGGACGACGCGACGGTCCTGGACGCCATCCAGACCGACGCCGCCATCAACCCCGGGAACTCCGGCGGGGCGCTGGTCGACGGCGCCGGCGAGGTGATCGGCATCAACACCGCGATCGCCACCGTCGCCTCCGGTGTGCCGGGCGGCCAGTCGCAGAGCGGCAACATCGGTGTCGGCTTCGCGATCCCGGGCAACAGCGCTCAGCGCATCGCCCAGGAGATCATCCAGACCGGCAGCGCCACCCGCGCACTGCTCGGGGTCCGGGCGAGCACCGCCACCGACGACGGGAACCGCGAGGTCGGCACGGGTGCCGAGGTGGTCAGCGTCGAGCCGGGCAGCGCCGCCGAGGCCGCCGGGCTGCGCGAGGGCGACGTCGTCAGCGCCGTCGGCGAGCGCCCGGTGACCACCTCCACCGAACTGACCGCGGCGATCCGCAGCCAGGCTCCTGGGAACACCGTCGAGCTGACGGTGCGACGGGGTTCGGGCACCCGCACGGTCGAGGTCACCCTCGGCACGACCAGCTGACACCCGGCGGCCGCCCGCGGCCCGGTCCCTAGGCTGGGCCGGGTGGCCGCTCCCCGACTGATCGCGCCCCTGGCCGGGTCGCTCGACGACCCGGCCCGGGCGCGTGACCTCACCCGGATGAAGCGGCTGGCGAGCGGGCTCTTCCTGCTCGCCGCCGCCGTCTTCTTCGCGTGCCTGCTGCTCGGGGACGACGCCGGCGCATGGGTGGGCTACGTCCGTGCGACCGCCGAGGCCTCCATGGTGGGCGCGCTGGCCGACTGGTTCGCCGTCACCGCGCTGTTCCGGCACCCGCTGCGGCTGCCGATCCCGCATACCGCGATCATCCCGCGGAAGAAGGACCAGATCGGCACCAGCCTGGGCGCCTTCGTCCAGGAGAACTTCCTGACCGCGGCCGTCGTCGACCACACGCTCGAGACGATCGACCTCCCCGGCCGGCTGGGCACGTTCCTCGCCGCCCCCGGCCGGGCCGAGCGGCTGGCCGGTGACGCCGGGGTGGCCCTCTCCGGGCTGGGCGACCTGATGCGCGACGACGACCTGCGCCCCGCCGTCGCCGCGCTCGTCGAGCGCAAGCTGCACGAGACCCCCGCCGCGCCGGCCGTCGCCCGGGCGCTGGAGCTCGTGGTCGACGGGGACCGGCACCAGGAGGTGCTGTCGGCCGGCCTGCGCGGCCTGGCCCGGTTCCTCGAGGAGAACCGCCTGGTCTTCCGGGCACAGCTCGGGGACGCCTCCCCCGCGTGGGTGCCCGACTGGGTCGACGACCGCGTCTTCGACCGGGTGTTCGCCGGCCTGCAGGGCTTCCTCGACGAGGTGGGCGACGACCCGCGGCACGAGCTGCGCCGCTCCTACGACGCCCGGCTGCGGGCCTACGTGCACGCGCTGCGCACCGATCCCGCCACCGCCGCCCGGATCGAGGAGCTCAAGGCGGAGCTGCTCCAGCACCCGGCCGTGCGCACCTGGTCGGGCTCGCTGTGGACCCAGGCCAAGGACGCCGTCCTCGCGGCCGCGGCCGACCCCTCGTCGGAGCTGCGCAGCCGGGTCGCCGGGCTGATCACCGACACGGCCCAGCTGCTGCAGACCGACCCCCGGGTGCGGGAGCTGGTGCAGAAGCAGGGCCGGCGGGCCGCCGTCTACCTGGTCGAGCGGTTCTCCGGCGACCTCGCCGACCTGGTGGGCACCACCGTCGCCCGCTGGGACACCGACGAGACCAGCCGCCGCATCGAGCTCCAGGTGGGCCGAGACCTGCAGTGGATCCGGGTCAACGGCACCGTCGTCGGCGGCCTCGCCGGCCTGGTGATCTACACCGTCGCCCAGCTGCTGTCGTGACGAGCGGGGCCCGGAGGGTCCCCGAGGAACGACAGGGAGCCGCCCTGCGAGGGCGGTCGAGGAGCGTGGCCCGGAGGGTCACCGACGAGAGCCGCGGAACGGCTCAGCTCAACGCGAGGAGCTACCTGGCCGCGGTGCGGCCCGGAGGGACGCGATCTGGTAGAGCGCGATTCCCGCCGCGACGCTGACGTTGAGCGACTCGGTGTCGCGGTCGATCGGGATGCGAACGACGACGTCGCACCGCTCGCGCACCAGCCGCGACAGGCCGGTGCCCTCGGCGCCGACGACGAGCGCGACCGGGTCGGCGAAGCCGTCGAACGCGTGCAGGTCGACGTCGCCGTCCCCCGCCAGGCCGACGGTCATCAGGCCCGCGTCCTGGTAGGAGCCGAGCGCGCGGGCCAGGTTGACCGCCCGGGCCACCGGGATCCGGGCCGCGGCGCCGGCGCTGGTGCGCCAGGCCGACGCCGTCATCCCGACCGCCCGCCGCTGCGGGACGACCACCCCGTGCGCGTCGAAGGCGGCCGCGGAGCGGACGACCGCGCCGAGGTTGCGCGGGTCGGTGACGCCGTCCAGCGCGACGATCAGGGGCGGCCGGCCGGAGTCGCGGGCGATGTCGACCAGGTCGTCGGGGTGCGCGTAGTCGTAGGGCGGGACCTGCAGGCCGATGCCCTGGTGCAGAGCGCCCTGCGACATCCGGTCGAACTCGGCCTTGCCCACCTCGAGCAGGGGCAGCCCGCGGTCGGCGGCCAGCGCCAGCGCCTCGGCGATCCGCTCGTCGGTGGCGCGGTGAGTGTCGCCGGTGACGACGTACAGGGCGGTGGCGGGGATCCTGGCCCGCAGCGCCTCTACGACCGGGTTGCGACCGAGCAGCAGCTCCGGCTGCTCCTCGGACTTCGCGCGGGCACGGGCCCGGTCGGCCCGCTGACGCTGCTCGGCGGCGGCCCGCCGCTGAGCCGGGTGGCCGGGCCGCGCCTCGGCCGGCGGGGTCGCGCCCCGGCCGGCGAGGGACCGGCGGTTCTTGCCGCCGGTCCCGGCGGTCGCACGCTTCTTGCCCGCGCCGTCGCTGCGGCCGCGGCGCTGGCTGTTGCCGGCCATCAGGAGGTCAGCTCCCATCGGGGTCCCTGGGGGGTGTCCTCGACGGAGACGCCGAGGTTGGCGAGCTGGTCGCGGATCGCATCCGCGGCCGCGAAGTCCTTGCGGGCCCGGGCGGCCTGGCGCTGCTCGAGGACCAGCGCCACGAGGCCGTCGGCCGCCCGGCCGAGCTTCTCGTCGCCGCCGCTGGTGGCCCACTGCGGGTCCATCGGGTCGAGGCCGAGCACGCCGAGCATCGCGCGCACCGAGCCCAGCGTGCCGGCGACCGCGGCGTCGTTCCCGTCGGCGAGCGCCGTGTTCCCTTCCCGGACGGTCTCGTGGACGGCCGCGATGGCCGCCGGCGTCGCGAGGTCGTCGTCGAGGGCGCTGCTGAAGTCGGCGCAGAAGACCGGGGCACCGGCGCCCGCCCCGACCCGCTCCGCCGCGCGCTTCACGAAGGACTCGATCCGCCGGTAGGCCGAGCCGGCCTCCTCCAGCGCCGCATCGGTGAACTCGATCGTCGAGCGGTAGTGCGGGGCGACCAGGTAGTAGCGCAGCTCCACCGGCCGGACCCGCGTGACCACCTCGTCGACCAGCGCGGTGTTGCCCAGCGACTTGCTCATCTTCTCGCCGCCGAGGGTGACCCAGCCGTTGTGCAGCCAGTACTGGGCGAACCCGTCACCGGCGGCCCGCGACTGCGCCTGCTCGTTCTCGTGGTGCGGGAACCGCAGGTCCAGGCCACCGCCGTGGATGTCGAACTCGGGACCGAGGTAGCGCTCGGCCATCGCCGAGCACTCGAGGTGCCAGCCGGGGCGGCCGCGGCCCCACGGCGTGGGCCACGAGGCGGTCTCCGGCTCCCCCGGCTTGGCGGCCTTCCACAGCGCGAAGTCGCGCGGGTCCCGCTTGCGGTCGTCGGTCTCGGTGTCGGCCGCCGGCTGGAGGTCGCCGAGCTTCTGGCCGGTCAGCGCCCCGTACTCGGGGAACGACCGGACGTCGAAGTAGACGTCGCCGTCGACGGCGTAGGCGTGGCCCCGCCGGATCAGCCGGTCCATCAGCTCGACCATGTCGGGAACGTGCCCGGTGGCCCGCGGCTCGTACGTGGGCGGGAGCACGCCGAGGATGTCGTACGCCCGGGTGCAGGCCCGCTCGTTGTCGTACGCCCACGCCCACCAGGGGACGCCGTTGGCCTCGGCCTTCGCCAGGATCTTGTCGTCGATGTCGGTGATGTTGCGGACGTAGGTGACGTCGAGCCCCTGCGCGGTCAGCCACCGGCGCAGGACGTCGAAGGCGAGCGCGGCGCGCACGTGCCCCACGTGCGGCGGGCCCTGGACGGTGAGCCCGCAGACGTAGACCGACGCCTTTCCCGGACGCAGGGGCACGAAGTCCCGGACCGCACGGGCCGCGGTGTCGTAGAGGCGGAGGCTCACTGCGCGGAGTCTACGGAGCGGGGCTCGCCGACCGCGGGGGCTCCGCTGCCGTCTCCCCCGTCCGGACCACCAGGGCGGTGGCCACCGCGGCACGTCCCTCGCCCCGGCCGGTGAGCCCGAGGCCGTCGGTGGTGGTGGCGGTCACGCTGACCGGGGCGCCGAGCGCGGCGGAGAGCACGGCCTCGGCCTCCGCCCGCCGGGGGCCGAGCTTCGGCGTGGTCGCGATCAGCTGGACCGAGGCGTTGCCCACCTGCCAGCCCCCGCGGGCCAGCACCTCCCGGACGTGCTCCAGCACCGCCGGCCCCGTCACGCCGGCCCAGCGCGGGTCGTCGGTGCCGAGCAGGCCGCCGATGTCGCCGAGACCGGCGGCCGACAGCACCGCGTCGGTCAGCGCGTGGGCGACGATGTCGCCGTCGGAGTGACCGGCGCAGCCGTCGACCCCGGGCCACTCCAGGCCGGCCAGCCGGCACGGCTTCCCCGGCTCGATCGGGTGGACGTCGGTGCCGATGCCGACCCGCAGGCTGGCGGCCGTCACCGGCGCACCTGCGCCTCGGCCAGCACCAGGTCGTGGGGGATGGTGATCTTGGCGGCGCGCTCGTCGCCGGGGACGGTGTGCACCGCGACGCCGGCGGCGCGCACGACAGCGGCGTCGTCGGTGAGTTCGGTGCCGTCGGGGAGCGCCGCGTAGGCGGCGACCAGGGTGGCCCGGTCGAAGCCCTGCGGCGTCTGCACCCGGCGCAGGGCCGCGCGAGGCAGCGACCCGGTGACCACACCGTGATCGCCGACCACCACGGTGGTGTCCACGACGGGCAGGACCGGGACGACGGCGGGTGCGCCGGCGGCCAGCGCCGCCACCACCCGGGCGACGACGTCGGGCGGGGTGAGCGGCCGGGCGGCGTCGTGCACCAGGACGACGTCGGCGTCCCCGGCCGCGGCCAGCCCCGCGCGGACGGAGGCGGTGCGGCTGGCCCCGCCGTCGACGAGGCGCACCTCCGCGGGCAGCACCGCGGCGAAGGCGGCGCGGTCAGCGGCCGGCACGGTCACGACGACGTCCGCCACGCCCCCGGCGAGCAGACCCTCGACCGCCCAGCTGACCAGAGGCCGCCCGGCGAGCGGGACCAGCGCCTTCGGGCGGTCGGCCCCCAGACGCGAACCGCTCCCGGCCGCTGCGATGATCGCGACAGCGTGCACGGGAGCGGTTCGGTTCGTCCTGAGAAGGTGCAGCTCAGCTGGCGAGGACCTCGTCGAGCAGGATCTCGGCCTTGTCCTCGTTGGTGCCCTCGGCGAGCGCGAGCTCGCTGACCAGGATCTGCCGGGCCTTGGAGAGCATGCGCTTCTCGCCGGCGGAGAGCCCGCGGTCCTTGTCGCGACGCCACAGATCACGCACGACCTCGGCGACCTTGTTCACGTCACCGGAGGCCAGCTTCTCGAGGTTCGCCTTGTAGCGGCGCGACCAGTTGGTCGGCTCCTCGGTGTGGGGAGCGCGCAGCACCTCGAAGACCTTGTCCAGGCCCTCCTGACCGACGACGTCACGGACGCCGACGATCTCTGCATTGTCGGCCGGCACGCGCACGGTGAGGTCGCCCTGGGCGACCTTCAGCACGAGGTAGGCCTTCTCTACGCCCTTGATCGTCCGCTTCTCGATCGCCTCGATGAGCGCGGCACCGTGGTGCGGGTAAACGACGGTCTCGCCGACAGTGAAGCCCATGTGGATGTGACCCCTTTCGCTATCCCCAGGTTAGCACGGCAGACTGACCAACGGATCCGACCCGAGCAGTAAATCTGCAGGTCAGAGCCCTGATCGATGGACCCGGAGGGGTTGACAGAGCGTGATTGATGTGCCTGCGGGAGCCTTCCGGCTGCTGGCGGCCGCCCGCGCGCTGGCCCTCGCCACGCACCCCGGCCCGGCGGTCGCGGTCACCGCCGTCGCCACCCTCCTGGCCATCTCCGCCGGCCTCCCGGCCGGCCGGGCAGCCCTGCTCTGCGTCGCCGTCCTCGCAGGTCAGGCGTCCATCGGGTGGAGCAACGACTGGCTGGACGCCGACCGCGACCGCGCCGTGGCACGGCCGGACAAGCCGGTGGTGCAGGGGGCGGTGACGCCGGCCAGGCTGCGCCGGGCGGCCCTCCTGGCGGCGGGCGCGGCCGTCGTCCTCTCCTTGCTCCTCGGCCTGGTCCCCGGCCTGCTGCTGCTGCTCCTCGTCGCCAGCGGCTGGGCCTACAACGCCGGCCTCAAGCGCACGGTGTGGTCCGGCGCGGGGTACGTCGTCGGGTTCGGCGCCCTCCCCGCCGGCGTGGTCGCCGCCGCGCCGGGTGACGCCGCCGCCCCGTGGTGGCTGATCACCGCCGGCGCCGCCCTGGGGGCGGCCGCGCACCTGGCCAACGTCGCCCCCGACCTGGAGGACGACCTGGCCACCGGCGTCCGCGGCCTCCCCCACCGGCTGGGCGCCCGGATGTCGGCGGTGGCCGGCGCGCTGCTGCTCGCCGCGGCGTCCCTCGTGCTGGTGCTCGGCCCGGCCGGCGACCCCACCGCCTCCGGGTGGATCGCCCTCGCGCTCGCGGCCCCGGCGGCCGCCGTGGCCGCCCTCTCGGGCACACCCCGCTTCCGGCGGCTCGCCTTCCCCGCCGTGATGCTGCTGACCGTGCTCGACGTCGTCCTGCTGGTGGCCGGCGGCGCCGCGCTCACCTGAGCGCGCGCCGGTCGCCGGGAGCGCATCGCGAACCCCGGCGGGAGGGACGCGCGGCCGGCACCGCTCCCTGCGGGCGGCGCGCTGGAGCGACCGTTAGGCTCCGGGGGTCTCGGTGCCACCGACCCCCGGTGGCCGGCACGGTCCTGCTGGAGGTCGACGGCTGTGAACCGCGCTCTGCGCGCCGCCACCATGGGCGTTCTGCTCTTCTCTCCCGTCGCGCTCGCCGCGTGCAGCGCGGGACAGGTCACGCAGACCGCCACGCAGCTGCGCGACCAGCGGGGCGCGATGGCGGAGGTCGGTGACCTGAACCTGCGCGCGATCACCCTGGCCTATCCCGAGGAGGGCCTCTACGAGGCCGGTGAGGACGCCACGGTGCGGCTGGCCATCGCGAACCCCGGCACCGAGGACGACACCCTGACCGGCATCTCCGGCCAGGGTTTCGGCGGGGCGGTCGTCGAGACCTCGGGCTCCGACACCGGGTCCGGGTCCGAGGACCTGGAGATCCCGGCCGGGTCGACGGTGTTCGTCGGCGCCGAGGACGGACCCACGATCACCCTCACCGACCTCGACGAGGAGCTCACGACCGGCGAAGCCGTCGAACTGCAGCTCACCTTCGCCAACGCCGGCGAGGTGACGGTGCCGGCCGTGGTGGCCACCCCCGAGGACGTGCTCGAGCGCGGCGAGGCCTTCGACTTCCACCACGAGGAAGAGGCCGCCGGCGAGGCCCACGGCTGACCTGGGCTGCTGACCGGCGCTACCGGCCGGCGCCCGTTCCCCGGAACTGTCGGTGCCGGCGGATAGCGTCCTCGACGTGCCGTCCCCCGGAGTGAAGTCCGCTCGCCCCGCCCACCGCTGCACCGAGTGCGGCTACGCCTCCGCGAAGTGGGTCGGCCGCTGCCCCGAGTGCCAGGCCTGGGGCACACTCCGGGAGAACGGCGCCCCGGCGACCGGTCTGCGGGCGGTCTCGGCCGGTCAGGTGAGCGCGCCCGCCCGCCCCATCGCGCAGGTCGAACTCGCGGGGGCCCGCGCGGTACCCACCGGCATCCCGGAGTTCGACCGCGTGCTCGGCGGGGGGCTGGTGCCGGGTGCGGTGCTGCTCGTCGCCGGTGAGCCAGGTATCGGCAAGTCCACCCTGCTGCTGGAGGTCGCGCAGCGGGTCGCGGCGTCGAACGGCCCGGCGCTGGTGGTGTCCGGCGAGGAGTCCGCCGGCCAGGTTCGGCTGCGCGCCGAGCGGATCGGTGCACTGCACGACCAGCTCTACCTCGCCGCCGAGACGGAGCTGTCCGCGGTGCTCGCCCACGTCGAGGCGGTGAACCCCTCGCTGCTGGTCCTGGACAGCGTGCAGACCGTCCGCTCACCGGCCGTCGAGGGCACCGACGGCGGTTCCACCCAGGTACGCGCCGTGGCGTCCGCGCTGACCGGGGTGGCCAAGACCCGCGGCATGACCACCATCCTGGTCGGCCACGTCACCAAGGACGGCGCCATCGCCGGCCCGCGCACCCTCGAGCACCTGGTCGACGTGGTGATCTCCTTCGACGGCGAACGGCACTCCACCCTGCGCATGGTCCGCGCCACCAAGAACCGCTTCGGTCCGGCCGACGAGATCGGCTGCTTCGAGATCGGCGACAGCGGGGTGGTCGGCGTCCCCGACCCGTCGGCGCTGTTCGTCTCCCGCCGCGCCGATCCGGTGCCCGGCAGCTGCATCACCGTCACCCTGGAGGGCAGCCGGCCGCTGCTGGCCGAGGTGCAGGCCCTCGTCGCGAGCACCGGCGGCGGTGGCTCGCCCCGGCGGGCGGTGAGCGGGCTGGACTCGCAGCGCGTCGCCATGGTCAACGCCGTGGTGGAGCGGCGGGGCCGCGTCAAGCTGGCCGACGCCGACGTGTACGCCGCCTCGGTCGGCGGCGTCCGGATCGCCGAGCCCGCAGCCGACCTGGCCCTCGCGCTGGCGATCGCGTCGGCGGCCAAGGACACCCCGCTGCCGGCCGGGATGGTCGCCTTCGGCGAGGTGGGGCTCTCCGGCGAGATCCGCCGGGTGGGGGGCGCCGGGCGCCGGCTGGCCGAGGCCGCCCGCCAGGGCTACCGCTCCGCACTGGTCCCGCCGGATGCCGGATCCGCACCCCCCGGAATGCGGTTGATCGAGGTGCCTGATCTGGGCGCGGCCTTCCACCGCCTCTTCTGAGCCCGTAAGGTCTCGTATCATAGCCGCGCCACCGGCCGCCTGTACCCGAGCGCGCCCGGGCCACCCCCCGGGCACGTAGACTCAACCGCCGTACCACTCGACCGTCAGGAGCGCTCGTGCCCGCCGCCGTGGACCCCGAGGTCGCGCTGCGCGAACTCCTCGGTCGCATCGCTCCCGGGACGGCACTGCGCGACGGCCTGGAGCGCATCCTGGCGGGTCGCACCGGCGCGCTGATCGTCCTCGGGTACGACCGGGTGGTCGAGTCCCTGTGCACCGGCGGGTTCGCCCTCGACGTGGCGCTCTCGGCCACCCGCCTCCGCGAACTCGCGAAGATGGACGGCGCGGTGATCGTCTCCTACGACGGCACGCGGATCGTGCGGGCCGGCGTCCACCTCATGCCCGACCCGACGGTGCCCACCGAGGAGTCGGGCACCCGGCACCGGACCGCGGAGCGGGTCGCCGTCCAGACCGGCTTCCCGGTGATCTCGGTGAGCCAGTCGATGCACATCATCAGCGTGTACGTCGCCGGACGCCGGTACACCCTCGAGCACCCCACCACGATCCTCGCCCGCGCCAACCAGGCCCTGGCGGCGCTCGAGCGGTACAAGCTGCGCCTCGACGAGGTCGCCAGCACGCTCTCGGCGCTGGAGATCGAGGACCTGGTCACCGTGCGCGACGCGATGAGCGTCAGCCAGCGGCTGGAGATGGTCCGGCGCATCGCCGACGAGATCGAGGGATTCGTCGTCGAACTCGGCACCGACGGGCGGCTCCTGGCCCTCCAGCTGGACGAGATGCTCGCCGGCGTCGAGGAGGACCGCGGCCTCCTCGTGCGCGACTACCTCCCGCCGACCGGCCGCCGGCCGCGCACCATCGACCAGGTGCTCACCGACCTGCGGGCGCTGACGGCCACCGAACTGCTCGACCTGTCGGCCGTGGCGCGCTGCTACGGGCTCCCCACCTCCCCCGACGCCCTGGACTCCCCCGTCAGCCCGCGCGGGTACCGCCTGCTGGCGCGGGTCCCCCGGCTGCCGGCCGGAATCATCGACCGGCTCGTCGACCACTTCGGCGGGCTGCAGAAGCTCCTGGCGGCCACCATCGAGGACCTGCTGGCGGTCGAGGGCGTCGGCGAAGCCCGAGCCCGCGGCATCCGCGAGGGGCTCTCCCGGCTGGCCGAGACCTCGATCCTCGACCGCTACAGCTGACCCGTGGGACCTCGCGAGCGGGAAGGGGCGGAGCCCCGCCCTGGGTACGGCCGGCGAGTCATGGCCACCTTGCTGATCATGGCTGCTGCGATTGCCGTGGGGATCGTTCTGGCGTACGCCTCGTGGTCGGTCCTGGGGCCGCTGCTGGCCGGCCGGCCCGGGGTGCTGCAGGGGACGGTGGGCGCGATGTGCGGAGCGGTCGCCGCCGCTCCCACCGTGCTGCTGCTGTCCGCGCGGACGCGTCGCCGGGTGCTGGTGCCGACGATGTGCTGGCTCCTGGCGGCGGCGGTGCTCTTCCTGTGGGCCGTGCCGTTCCGCCGCGGGGACATCGAAGGCAGGGCGGCCTTTCTCGCGGACGCCGGCATGTACGTGCCCTTCTCCGTGCTGGTCTTCTTCGCCCTCGCGGTGGTCCTCCTCCGTCAGGTACCGGACGACGGCTTCCGCCCGATGACACAGTGGCTCGAGGGGGATCCACCCGCCCGGGAGCGGACCCGAAGACGCGGCAGGTAGCCGCTCAGCTCCACCGGCGTGAGTGGCCGGCCCCGCGCCTAGCCGAGGACGATCGGGGCGTCGCCGGAGACCTTGGTGTCGAGCCGGCCACGTAGGACGTACTCCCCCGGCGCCGGATTCACCCGCGGCGCCGTGCAGGTCGGCTCGCTGGTCAGCCCGCCCCAGACGATCAGGAACACCACCGCCTCGCCGGGCGCGAGGATCCGCTGGTCACTGCTGCTCTCCGGGAAGCAGTCGTTGCTTCCCCACACGCGGGTGCGGGCGGCATCCACCATCACCAGCTCCTGCAGTTGCTTGTCCAGCGTCCGGACGCACGGCACCGAGGCGGTGTTCACCACGACCAGTTCGAACGTCGGCTTGGTGCCCACGGCGACCTGACCGGGCGTGCGCACCTCCAGGCCCAGCATGTCGTCGGTGCACGGCCCGCCCGGGGTGGGTCCGGCCGGGGCCGGGTCGCTGACCGGCTCCGGCGCCGGAGCGGGGGCCGAGACCGGCGCGGTGGCCGGCGTCCGGAGCTCGGACACCGTGGGCACCACGCGCTCCAGCGCGGGCACCTCGGCGGGCGCCGCCGTGCCGCTCGCCGCCGCTGCACCGGCTCCGGACCCCGCGACCAGGCTCACCGTCAGCCAGGACACCCCGCCGAGGACGAGGAGGAGGACGACGAGCACGGTCAGCCGTCGCCGCCAGTAGACGGCGGCGGGCAGCGGGCCGACCGGGTGCAACACGCCGGGAACGCTAGTGCGCCCGGGGCGGACTGGTCCGGTCGGCACGCCGCACCGAGGGCACGGCAGACTGGCTGCCCGTGACCGGTCCTTCCCGCGCCGCCGCGGCGCCTCCGGCCGGAGAAGTCATCGTCGACTGGTACGCGACCGCCGCCCGGGACCTGCCGTGGCGAACGCCGGGGGTGGACCCCTGGGCGGTCCTGGTCAGCGAGGTGATGCTCCAGCAGACCCCCGTGGCGCGCGTGGAGCCCGTGTGGCGCTCCTGGATGGCCCGGTGGCCGGCCCCGGCCGATCTGGCCGCTGCGCCGCCCGCCGAGGTCATCCGCGCCTGGGGCAAGCTGGGCTACCCGCGGCGCGCCCTGCGGCTGCGGGAGGCGGCCGCCGCGATCGCCGAACGGCACGGGGGCGTGGTGCCCGACGACGTCGCCGCCCTCGAGGCGCTGCCCGGTATCGGCGCCTACACCGCCCGGGCGGTGGCGTGCTTCGGGTACGGGCAGCGGCAGCCCGTCGTCGACACCAACGTCCGTCGGGTCGTCGCGCGGCTCGTGCACGGTCGCGCGGAGGCCGGCAACGCCCGGGCCACGGACCTGGCCGACATCGCCGCCCTCGCGCCCGAGGACGACGCCCGCGCGGTGCGCTTCTCCGTGGCGGTCATGGAACTGGGCGCCCTGGTCTGCATCGCCGGGACGCCGCGGTGCGCGGCCTGCCCGGTGCGCGACCGCTGCGCCTGGCGGCTGGCCGGGTACCCGGCGCACGACGGACCCCGGCGGCGGGTGCAGCAGTTCGCCGGCACGGACCGGCAGGTCCGTGGCCGGCTGCTGGACGTGCTGCGGGCGGCGGACGCGCCGGTGACCGCAGCGGCGCTGGCGACCACCTGGGACGACGCGGTGCAGCGCAGCCGATGCCTGGACTCGCTGCTCACCGACGGCCTGGTCGAGCAGACCGCCGACGGCCTGTTCCGCCTCCCCACCGGAGATGTTGATCAGGTGACCTGATCGTTCTGGGTCCTGGCTCACCGTCGACGGTGAGCCAGGACCCCTTGTGATCAGGCGACCTGATCACGACGCGACGCGCACGACGAAGGGGCCGCCCCCACCTGTCGGTGGGAACGGCCCCTGCCGTCGGTGCTGTCGTTACTCGGCCGAGGCCGCAGGGCCCTCGTCGCCGCCGGAGAGCGCCACCGGCGGGGTGTCGGGCAGGTCGAGCGGCTTGGGCTCGCCGCGGAAGGTGAACTTCTGCGCGGGACCCTCGGCGTCGTCGACGTCCACCACCACGATCTGACCGCTGGTCAGCTCGCCGTAGAGGATCTTCTCGCTCAGCGCGTCCTCGATCTCGCGCTGGATGGTCCGGCGCAGCGGCCGGGCACCCAGGACGGGGTCGAACCCACGGGTCGCCAGCAGCTTCTTCGCCGCCGGGGTCACCTCGATCGCCATGTCCTTGTTCTTCAGCTGCGTCTCGAGTCGGGCGAGCATGAGGTCCACGATGTGGACGATCTCGTCCTCGGTCAGCTGGTGGAACACGACGATGTCGTCGATGCGGTTGAGGAACTCCGGCCGGAAGTGCTGCTTGAGCTCCTCGTTGACCTTGAGCTTCATCCGCTCGTAGTTGCTCTGGTTGTCATTCCCGGCCTGGAATCCGAGGCCGACGGCCTTGGAGATGTCCCGCGTACCGAGGTTGGTCGTGAGGATCAGGATCGTGTTCTTGAAGTCCACGATCCGGCCCTGACCATCGGTGAGCCGACCATCCTCGAGAACCTGCAGCAGCGTGTTGAACACATCTGCGTGCGCCTTCTCGATCTCGTCGAAGAGGACCACCGAGAACGGCTTGCGCCGCACCTTCTCGGTCAGCTGACCGCCCTCGTCGTAACCGACGTAACCGGGAGGCGCACCGACCAGACGCGACACGGTGAACTTGTCGTGGAACTCACCCATGTCGATCTGGATCAGCGCGTCGTCCTCACCGAAGAGGAACTGCGCGAGCGCCTTGGCCAGCTCCGTCTTACCGACACCCGAGGGGCCGGCGAAGATGAACGAACCACCGGGACGGCGCGGGTCCTTGAGGCCCGCTCGCGTGCGCCGGATCGCCTGGCTGACGCTCTTGATGGCCTCTTCCTGGCCGATGATCCGCTTGTGGAGCTCGTCCTCCATGCGGAGCAGCCGCGAGGTCTCCTCCTCGGTCAGCTTGAAGACCGGGATACCCGTCCAGTTCGCGAGGACCTCGGCGATCTGCTCGTCGTCGACCTCCGCGACGACGTCCATGTCGCCGGCCTTCCACTGCTTCTCGCGCTCGGCCTTCTCGCCCAGGAGCTGCTTCTCGGTGTCGCGCAGCGACGCGGCCTTCTCGAAGTCCTGCGCGTCGATCGCCGACTCCTTCTCGCGGCGGACGGCCGCGATCTTGTCGTCGAACTCGCGCAGGTCCGGCGGCGCGGTCATCCGCTTGATCCGCATCCGGGCGCCGGCCTCGTCGATCAGGTCGATCGCCTTGTCGGGCAGGAAGCGGTCGGAGATGTACCGGTCGGCCAGCGTCGCGGCAGCCACGAGCGCGCTGTCGGTGATGCTGATCCGGTGGTGCGCCTCGTAGCGGTCCCGCAGGCCCTTCAGGATCTCCACGGTGTGGGCGAGGGTCGGCTCGCTGACCTGGATGGGCTGGAAGCGGCGCTCCAGCGCGGCGTCCTTCTCCAGGTGCTTGCGGTACTCGTCCAGCGTGGTGGCACCGATGGTCTGCAGCTCACCGCGGGCGAGCATCGGCTTGAGGATGCTGGCGGCGTCGATCGCGCCCTCCGCGGCACCGGCCCCGACGAGGGTGTGGATCTCGTCGATGAACAGGATGATGTCGCCGCGGGTGCGGATCTCCTTGAGGACCTTCTTCAGCCGCTCCTCGAAGTCACCGCGGTAGCGCGAACCGGCGACGAGCGCCCCCAGGTCGAGGGTGTAGAGCTGCTTGTCCTTGAGCGTCTCGGGCACCTCGCCCTTGACGATGGCCTGGGCCAGCCCCTCGACGGCGGCGGTCTTGCCGACGCCGGGCTCGCCGATGAGGACCGGGTTGTTCTTGGTGCGGCGGGACAGCACCTGCATGACCCGCTCGATCTCCTTGGCCCGCCCGATCACCGGGTCGAGCTTCTGGTCGCGAGCGGCCTGGGTGAGGTTCCGGCCGAACTGGTCGAGCACCAGCGAGGTCGACGGCGTGCCCTCGGCGGGGCCGCCGGCCGCGGCCGGCTCCTTGCCCTGGTAGCCGGAGAGCAGCTGGATGACCTGCTGGCGGACGCGGTTGAGGTCGGCGCCGAGCTTCACGAGGACCTGGGCGGCGACGCCTTCGCCCTCGCGGATCAGGCCGAGCAGGATGTGCTCGGTGCCGATGTAGTTGTGGCCGAGCTGCAGCGCCTCGCGCAGCGACAGCTCCAGCACCTTCTTCGCCCGCGGGGTGAAGGGGATGTGACCGGAGGGGGCCTGCTGGCCTTGGCCGATGATCTCCTCGACCTGCTGGCGGACGCCCTCGAGCGAGATGCCCAGGGATTCCAGCGCCTTGGCAGCGACGCCTTCACCCTCGTGGATCAGGCCCAGGAGGATGTGCTCGGTGCCGATGTAGTTGTGGTTGAGCATCCGGGCCTCTTCCTGGGCCAGGACAACAACGCGGCGGGCTCGGTCGGTGAACCGTTCGAACATCTGCTGCTTCTCCTCTGACCGGCTGGTCCGGCGCTGCCCTCCCCCGATATGGAGAGGAGCACCCGACGTCCGTCGGCGCGCGGGGGCACCGGTCTTTCCACTGTAGTCGCGGACCACGCCGTCCCGTCGTCGCCGACAGGTGCGGTGGGTGGCTGCCCGTTCCAACCACCCCCCGGTAGGTGGTGTTCCGACGCTGTTACGCCGTGAGCGGACACCCAACGCCCCCGGCAAGCGAAGCGACGGTGAAGGCCCCGGCAAGCGGAGCTTCCCGGGGCCTTCGTCGTCGCCGGCGGAGCCGGCATCTGTCTTTCGAGGGATCAGCCCGCCGAAGGCGGTCGGCTCCCCAGCGGAGCTGTGTCAGTGGGCGGCCTCGTAGGCCTCGACGACGCTGGCCGGAATGCGGCCGCGGTCGCTGACCGCGTGGCCGTTCTTGCGCGCCCAGTCGCGGATGGCACCGGCCTGCTCGCGGTCCATGCGGCCACCGCCACCGGTGGCCCGGGAGCGGCCACCGCCGGAGGCACGCGTACCGCGGCCGACCTTCCGCGCCGCAGAGACGTACCGGGCGAAGACGTCGCGCAGTTCCTGGGCGTTCTTCTCCGCGAGATCGATCTCGTACGACGTGCCGTCGAGCGAGAAGCTCACGGTCTCGTCGGCCGGCAGATTCTCGTCGAGGTCGTCGCTCAGGATGACCTGGACCTTGCGCGCCATTCGTTCCTCGCTCTTCGCAGCGGCCCGGGAGCCGGTCGGAAATAGCACCCGACGGGTGCGCGGCCCATTAGATCACAAGTCGCGGCAATTCGGTAATGGCGGAGAACCTTCGCCGATCTATTGCGACCCGATGGGTCGGCTGAGTTCAGGAACTAATTCGCCTGACCAGCGGAAAGAGGATCGTCTCCCTAATGCCGAGCCCGGTGAGCGTCATCATCAACCGGTCCATGCCCATCCCCATACCACCGGTCGGCGGCATGCCGTATTCGAGCGCCTCGAGGAAGTCCTCGTCGAATGCCATGGCCTCGGGGTCGCCGGCCGCAGCGAGCGCGGCCTGGGCGGTGAACCGCTCCCGCTGGAGCACCGGGTCCACCAGCTCGGAGTACGCCGTGGCCCGCTCGATGCCCCCGATGTAGAGGTCCCACTTCTCCGCCACCCCGGCCTGCGTCCGGTGCGCACGCGTGAGGGGCGAGGTGTCGACCGGGTAGTCGATGACGAAGGTGGGCTCCTGCAGCGTGTGCTGCACCAGCGCCTCGAAGATCTCCTCGACGAGCTTGCCGTGGATCCAGGCCGGGTCGACGCCGACCTCGTGCCGCTCGGCGAGCTGCCGCAGCCGCTCGATCGGGGTCCCGGGGGTGACCTCCTCCCCCACCGCCTCCGACACCGCCGTGAAGAGCGGGACCTGCGGCCACTCGCTCGACAGGTCGATCTCGGTGCCGTCGTGGTGCCGGGCCACGTGGTCGCCGAAGAGGGCGACCGAGCACTCCTGGATGAGCTCGCGGGTGACCGTCGCCATCACCTGGTAGTCGGCGTAGGCCTGGTAGGCCTCCAGCATCGCGAACTCCGGCGAGTGCGAGCTGTCGGCGCCCTCGTTGCGGAAGTTGCGGTTGATCTCGAACACCCGGTCCAGCCCACCGACGATGCACCGCTTGAGGAACAGTTCCGGGGCGATGCGCAGGTAGAGGTCCAGGTCGAAGGCGTTCATGTGGGTGCGGAACGGCCGGGCGGCCGCGCCTCCGTGCACGGTCTGCAGCATCGGGGTCTCGACCTCGAGGTAGCCGCGGGCGGCGAGGCCGGCCCGCAGCGTCGACATCACGGTGGCCCGCTGGCGCACCGTGCGCCGGGCCTCGTCGCGCACGATGAGGTCGACGTAACGACGGCGGACCCGCAACTCCTCGCTCATCGGCTTGTGCGCCACCGGAAGCGGCCGCAGCGCCTTGGCGGTGAGCTGCCACGAGTCGGCGAACACCGAGAGCTCGCCGCGGCGCGACGTCCCGACCTCGCCTTCGACGAAGACGTGGTCACCGAGGTCGATGTCGGATTTCCAGGCGGCGAGCGACTCCTCGCCGACCCGGTCGCGGGAGAGCATCGCCTGGAGCTCGGCGTCGCCCTCGCGCAACGTCGCGAAGCAGAGCTTGCCGGTGTTGCGGACGAAGATCACCCGGCCGGTCACTCCCACCCGCTCGCCGGTCATGGTGTCCGGCTCCAGCTCGGAGTGGGCGGCACGGACGCCGGCGAGCGTGGTGGTGCGCGGCACGGTGACCGGGTACGGGTCGATGCCCGACTCGCGCAGCCGGTCGAGCTTGGCCCGCCGGACCCGCATCTGCTCGGGCAGCTCCTCCGCGCCGGTGTCGTCGCTGGCGGGGCCGTTCGGTCCTTCGTCGGTCACGGGGGCCCAGCCTACGGGGCGCTTCCCCGCCGCTCGGCGGCCTGCTGCCGCTCGAAGGCCAGCCGGAGCCCGTGCACCGTCAGGTCGGGCTCGCGCTCAGCGATGGTGCGGCAGCTGCCGGCCACCACCGGGGCCAGCCCCCCGGTGGCGACCACGACCGGTGCGGTACCGAACTGGGTGACGATCTCCGCCGCGATCCGCCCGACCAGCCCGTCGACCAGGCCCGCGAACCCGAGGACCAGCCCGGACTGCAGCGCGGCCACGGTGTTCTTGCCGATGGCGTGCGGAGGGCAGGTCAGCTCCACCGACCGCAGCTGGGCGGCCCGGCTGGCCAGCGCGTCCAGGCTGACCTCGACGCCCGGCGCCAGCGCGCCGCCGAGGAACTGCCCGCCGGGGCCCACGGCGTCGACGTTGGTGGAGGTGCCGAAGTCGACGACGACCACCGGGCGGTCGCCGCCGTCGGCCGTCCGGCCGAACAGCTCGTGCGCGGCCAGCGCGGTGACGACGCGGTCGGCACCGACCTCGCGCGGGTTGTCCACGTGCAGCGGGACCCCGGTCCGCACGCCGGGGCCGATCAGCACGACCGGCACCTCGAGGGAGTCCAGCAGCTGGCGCAGCGACGGCAGCAGCGCGGGGACCGTCGAGCAGGCGGCGACGCCGGTGACCTCGGTGTCGCGGAGCAGGCCGCGCCACACCATCCGCAGCTCGTCGGCGGTGGCGCGGGGCGCGGTGGTCACCCGCCAGGAGCCGACCAGCCGGTCGCCGTCGAAGGTCGCCAGGACGGTCTGGCTGTTGCCGACGTCGACGGTCAGCAGCACGGGAGGACCCAGCCGGTCACCGGACCGGTACGCCGAGGTCGCTGCGCTGCTGGTCGGACGCGCCGGGCACCGGGGCCGACGGGTCCCCGCCGAGCTCGACGACGCGGTTGGCGCCGTCGACGTGCACGACCTTGGGGATGTAGCTCTTGGCCTCCGTCTCGTCCATGACGCCGTAGCTGATCAGGATGACCATGTCGCCGGGGTGCACGAGGTGGGCCGCGGCCCCGTTGATGCCGATCACGCCGGTCCCGCGCTCACCGGGGATGACGTAGGTCTCCAGCCGGGCGCCGTTGGTGATGTCGACGATCGCGACCTGCTCGCCGGGCAGCAGGTCCGCGGCGTCGAGCAGGTCCTCGTCGACGGTCACCGAGCCCACGTAGTGCAGGTCGGCCTGGGTGACCGTGGCGCGGTGGATCTTGGACTTGAGCATGGTGCGCATCATCGGGGGTCTCCCAGCGTGATCGGGGCGTTGTCGAGCAGTCGGGTGGCGCCGGCGCGGACGGCGACCAGCAGCCGGGCGGGCCCGGCGGCGGGCGCCGGCCCCAGGTCGGTATCGGTGAGTTCGAGGTAGTCCTGGACCAGCTCCGGCGCCTCGGCCAGGACGGCCCGGGCAGCGGCGAGGACCGCGCCGGCACCGAGGGGGCCCGCGGCGGCCCCGGCCCGCAGTGCGCGGCTGACCACGGCCGCGGTGCTGCGCTGGTCCGGGTCCAGGTAGCGGTTGCGGGAGGACAGCGCCATCCCGTCGGCCTCCCGCACGGTCGGGACACCGACCACCTCCACACCGAGGGCCAGCTCCCGCGCCATCGCCCCGATGAGGGTGAGCTGCTGGTAGTCCTTCTCGCCGAAGAGGGCCAGGTCCGGCCGGACCAGCCCGAACAGCTTGGCCACGACGGTCAGCACCCCGGCGAAGTGACCGGGGCGCACCGCGCCCTCCAGCACGGTTCCCAGTGGCCCGGGGTCGACCGTCACGCCCAGCGCACCGGACGGGTAGACCTCCTCCACCGGCGGGTGGAAGACCACGTCGGCCCCCTCCTCGGCCAGGGTGGCCAGGTCGGCGTCCCAGGTGCGCGGGTAGCGGTCGAAGTCCTCCCCCGGGCCGAACTGCGTCGGGTTCACGAAGACGGACACGACCACGCTGCCGGCACGGGCCCGCGCGGTACGGACCAGGGCCCGGTGCCCCTCGTGCAACGCGCCCATGGTGGGGACCAGCGCCACCGGGCCGGGCAGCGCGGCGACCAGCCGGCGCAGCTCGGAGACGGATTCGGCGACGACGGGGGCGGTCCGGAGACCGGTCACCGGGAGCCCGCGGGGTCGTCGGAGCGGTGCGTCGGGGTGGTGGGGCGGGCAGGTGGCTCGGCCAGCAGGTCGAGCAGCGGCGCGGCCTCGTGCGCCTTGAGACGGCCGGCGGCGAGCGTCCGCTCCGCGGTGCGCTGGGCCATGGCCACGTAGGCGGCGACCGAGTCGGGGGCGCGCTCGGCGAGGGTGGCGAGGTGCTGGGCGACGGTGCCGGCGTCCCCCCGGCTGACCGGCCCGGTGAGCCCCCGGTCGCCCCGCCGCAGTCCGTTGTCGAGGGCAGCGGTGAGCAGCGGGGCGAGCACCCGCGCCGGATCCCCCACGCCGGCGGTGCGCAGCAGGTCCGACGCCTCGGCCACCAGCGTGACCAGGTGGTTGGCACCGGTGACCAGGGCCGCGTGGTACAGCCCGCGGTCGGCCTCGGCGACGAAGAAAGGCTCCCCGCCCATCTCCAGGACCAGGGTCTCGGCCACGGGCCGGTGCTCGGGGCGGCTGGTCACGCCGAACGGCGCGCCGACGAGCCGCTCGCCGTCCTCCGCGGCGCCGGTGAAGGTCATCGCGGGGTGCAGGGCGAGGGCGAGGACCCCCGCTCGCTCGGCGGGGCCGAGGACGGCCAGCCCGTGCGCGCCGGACGTGTGGAAGGCCAACTGGCCGGCCCGCCAGGCGCCGGTGCCGGCGAGCCCGGAGACCAGGCCCGGGAGGGTGTCGTCGGGGACGGCCAGGACGACCAGGTCGGAGGCGGCGACGACCTCGTCGGCGGGGACGAGGGGTGCGCCGGGGAGCAGGCGCGCGGCCCGCTCGGCGGAGGCGGCGGAGAGGCCGGAGGCGGCGACCACCTCGTGGCCGGCGGCGGCGAGAGCGGCGCCCAGGACGGCGCCGACGCGACCGGCGCCGATCACCCCCACCCGCAGGCGGGCGGGCGCGGACGAGGCCGCCGGCAGTCCGGCGGCACGGACGGTCCTGCGGGAAGCAGGCATCGATGCACCTCTCGTTCCAGTCCCTGGCGGGTACCGGACGTCGGGCGCGATCTCCACCATCGGAGATCGCGGTGGGTCATGCGGGTGGTGCGTTCGGCCGGCGTCCGCTGCAACCGGATGTGTCACGCGGAGGTCGTGCCTATGGCGAGTGTTGCGACCAGTGTGCGCCCCCGCAACGCCTGGTTGCTGTGGCGTGGCTCACGCTCGGCCGGAGACCCGGCGGTCGCGGCGCCACCGCGCCGTCCTACCGTGACGGCCGGCACATCGGCGAGGGAGGCACCGTGCACACGTTCGAGGGACGCACCGCTCTGGTCACCGGCGGCAGCCGGGGCATCGGCCTGGGCATCGCCCGCAGCCTGGTCGACCGGGGCGCCCGGGTGGTGCTCACCGCCCGCAAGCCCGACGCTCTCGCCGAGGCGGTCGAGTCGCTCGGCGGCCCCGAGGTGGCCGTCGCCGTCCCCGGGAACGCCGGTGACCCGGAGCACCGGGCCGCGGCGGTGCGCACGGCGGTCGAGACGTTCGGCAGCCTGGACGCGCTGGTCGGCAACGTGGGCATCAACCCCGCCTACGGGCCGCTCATGGACCTGGACCTGGACGCCTGCCGCAAGATCCTGGACACCAACGTGGTCGCCTCGCTCGGGCTGGTGCAGGAGGCATGGCGGGCGTGGATGTCCGAGCACGGCGGGTCGGTGCTCTTCGTCGCCTCGGTTGCCGGTCTCCGCTCCTCGCAGCAGATCGGCGCCTACGGCGTGAGCAAGGCGGCGCTGATCAACCTGACCACCCAGCTGGCCGTGGAGCTCGCCCCGAAGGTGCGGGTGAACGCGGTGGCGCCGGCGGTGGTGAAGACCCGGTTCGCCGGCGCGCTGTTCGAGGGCCGCGAGGCCGAGGCGGCGGCGTCCTACCCCATGGCCCGCCTGGGGACGCCGGAGGACGTCGGCGAGGCCGCGGCCTACCTGCTCGGCGACGGCGCCGGGTGGGTCACCGGCCAGACCCTGGTGCTGGACGGCGGCGGGCTGTCGCGCGGCCCGCGCTGATCCGGTTCAGTCCCGGCCGAGGACCCGCGCCAGGACGTCGTCGGACTCCCCGTCCTCCCGGTACCGCCGCCGGCGGCGTCCACCCGAGGACGTGCTGACGCCGTTCTCGGCGAGGATCTGCGCCAGCCGGTCCGAGGTGTCCTGACCCGGGGCCCGGCCGTCGTCGGCGGGCTGCGGGGCCGCCCAGGACGGCGCCACCGCGGGGTGCTGCGTCGTCGGCACGAACTCGCCGGGCACCGGCGGCTCGAGGGTGTCGTCGGTACGCCGGCGGCGCGGGGCGCCCTCCAGCCGGGGAGGCGTGGGCGGGCCGAGCAGGGACGGAGCGGCCGGCCACTCCAGGGGGGACCGGGGAGGGTCGGCCGGCGGCGGCTCCGCCGAGGGCGGGACCACGGGTGCGACCACCGTGCGCGGGGGCACCGGCGGCAGCGCGTCGGGCACGTGCCGCGACCACCCCGACCCCAGGTACGGATCACCCTCGTGCGCCGCGGCGCGGTCGTGCCGGCCGAACGCCGGGGAGACGGGCTCGGGAGCCGACGGGAGCGGCGGCACCGGCGGCCGCGGCGCGGCCGGCGGTGGGCCGGACGTGGTGGTGCCGGCCGGCGGGGTGTGGCCGGGAACGCGGTGGTGACCGGCGGTGCCGGCGCGGACCAGGTGCTGGTGCGGACCTGCTCGAACTGCTGGACCTCGCGCGGCTCGTCCAGCCGGATCGCCGGCCATCCGCCGGTCAGCTCCCGCGGGGGCGCCTCGTCGCTCCACGGAGCACCACCGTCCAGGACGCGGGCCGGCCCGTCGAGCCGGCTTCCCTCCCCCGGCAACCGGCTGGCCTGCGTGCGCATCACGACCCGCTCGACCAGCATCTCGCTGGACAGCTGCTCGGCGAGCTCGGCGCGCAGCCGGCCCATGTCCTCGCGCAGCGCCGCCAGCTGCTCCAGCTCCGACCGCATGCCGGTCAGGGCGGCGACGTCGTCACGGAGGGCCGCCACCCGGGCCACCTCGTCCCGCAGCCCGCCCAGCGCGGCGAGGTCACCGCGCATGCTGGACACGCGCGCCACCTCGTCCCGGAGGTCGGCCAGCGCCGCGATGTCCCCGCGGAGCGCCTGGAGCTCCCCCCGCATCGCGCCTTCGGTCTCCCGGCGCAGCTCGTTCTCCAGCTCGAGCTCGAACTCACGGCGCGCGGCGACCTCGCGCTCCAGCTCCCGCTCGTAGGCCCGCCGCAGGTCGGCCTCGCGCGCGGCGGCGCGCACCCGGTCGGCTCCGCCGCGGCCGGCGGCGAACGTGGCGAGCACGAATGCCCAGGCCACGGCGACGACGGCGATCTTCAGCAGCTGGGCGTCGTCGGTGAGCAGGACCGCCAGGGTGGCGCCCACGGCGAGGACGAAACCGCCGGCCTGCAGCAGCATCCGGGGACCTGGAGCGGCCGGGCCGCGGTCGACGTCGTCGTCCTCGCGGCGGGGCATGGCCCCAGGGTAGCGACGAGCGGCGCTCACGGGCAGCATCCGCGCCCGTGCCGAGCGTGGCCGCAGATGTCACAGTGCTGGGGTGACCCTCTCCCTCCTCGACTGGCGCCGCCGGGTGGCCGCCCTGCACGCCGCGGTACGCGACACCGCCGATCCGGAGGCCGGCTGGCGCCGGTGGCGGGACGGGCGGGACGAGCTGTTCGCCGGCCATCCGCAGTCACCGCTCGACACCGCCGCACGGGCCGCGTTCACCGGACTGCCGCACGCGCCGTACGAACCGGCGCTGCGCTTCGAGCCGGTGGTGGAGCCGGCCGCGCCCCTGCGGCTCGAGGTGCCGACGGCCGCCGACGGCGTGGTGCCCCTGGAGCGGATCGGCGCGGTGACGCTGCCGGGCGTGGGCCGGCTCGACGTCTGGTGGGTGGCGCTCTACGGCGGCGGGGTGTTCCTTCCGCTGCGGGACGGCAGTGCCGGGGACACCACGTACGGCGGGGGACGCTACCTGCTGGACACCGTGAAGGGCGCCGACCTGGGCGGGAACGACGACCGGCTGGTGGTCGACCTCAACTTCGCCTACCACCCGTCGTGCGCCTACGACCCGCGCTGGTCCTGCCCCCTGGCCCCGGAGGGCAACCGGGTCGGCGCCGCCGTCGCCGCCGGGGAGCTGCTGCCCCCCGGCGGCTGGTACCCCTGATGATCAGGTGACCTGATCATCGGGGGTCCTGGCTCAGCGTCGACGGTGAGCCAGGACCCCCGACGGTGAGCCAGGAGAGGGTTCAGCCCTGGGCGAGCGTTCAGCCCTGGGCGAGGGCGCCGTCGGAGCTGAACACCAGGCCCAGGGAGATCTCCCCCTGCTCGAGGGCAGCCTTCGTCAGCGGCCCACCGGCGTCGAGCTCCCGGAAGCTGTCGAACTCCAGGCCGTAGGTCTCCTCCAGACCCGGCTGGCAGAACGGCCGCTCCGGGCATTCGCCCGGGCCGCCCAGGACCAGGGAACCGTCCCCACAGGCTTCGGCCAGCTCGGAGAGGGTGCTGACCCCCAGCTCGTCGGCGAAGGCCTGGGTGACGGCGAAGGCGTTCTGGTCGGCCGCCTCGGAGGGCTGGCCGAACACCAGCCCGGCCTCCTCGGCCAGCGGCGTGAGGGCCTCGACGGTGGCGTCGACGTCGCCGGACGCGACCTGGTTGGCGTCGTCGCCCTCGAGGAACTCCGTGGCGGTCGAGAGGTACTCCGGGAAGACCTGGATCTCCCCGCTCTGCAGCGCCGGCAGGTACAGCTCCCGGTTGCCGACCTCCTGCACGGAGGCGTCGAAGCCCGCGGCGTCGAGCACGTCGGCGTAGATGGTGGCCAGGATCGTGGACTCGGTGAAGTTCGCGCCGCCGACCACGACGGTTCCGCTCCCCTGCTCCAGGCCGGCGGTGTCGATGTTCTCCTCGACCCACGCGGCGGCGACCTCCTCGGCGCTCTGCCGCTGGACGTCGACGGCGGCGTTCATCGCCACCAGCTCGTCGGTGGTGAGAGCCGCGGACACCTCGTCGAGGGCCGGCAGCAGGGCGGGGTTGGCCTGAGCTGCCGCCGCGTTCACCGCCGGGATGATGTTGTCGGCGTTCTGCAGGTTGCGGTCGTCCTCGAGGACCACCAGCTGGTCGCCGGGGACCGGGGCGCAGGCGTCGCCGGAGGCCGCCGTCTCGCCGCCCGCGCCACCCCCGCCGGTGCCCGAGGAACCCGACTCGCCGCAGGCCGCGGTCAGGGCGACCGCGACGGCGAACGGAGTGATGTACCGGATGCGTGCGCGCATGTCCTGACGCCCCGCCTTCTGTGTCCCGTGGCAGCCGGCTGCCACGCGTGTCTGGCGGGAGTTCCCGCGAGCCACATGCAACCTGCCCGACCAGTTGTGTGCAACCGAGACCGGGACCTGTTGCACTTCCGTTACCGCACCCGCGGCTACCGCGGTCGCGCGAATGCAGAGAGTCGGGGGTCGCTCGCTGTCCGTCCGCGCGCCACGGGCCAGAGCCGCCGGGGTCCGGGCGTCATTGCCCAGGCGAGCGTGGCGAGCACCGCCTCGGTGAGCACCGCCAGGAGCGCGACCAGGACGGCGCCGGCGAGCACCGCCCCGTAGTCCTGCTGCGCGAACGCCAGAGTGATGATCCGCCCGAGCCCGCCGCCGGCGACCAGGGCCGCCAGCGTCGCCGTCGCGACGACCTGGACCGCGGCCGTCCGGACCCCGGTCATCACCAGCGGGGCCGCCAGCGGCAGTTCGGCGCGCAGCACCACCTGGCGGCCGTTCATGCCCATCGCGCGCGACGCCTCGACGACGTCCCGGTCGACGGAGCGGAAACCCACGTACGTGTTGGTGAGGATCGGCGGGACGGCGAACACCGCCAGGGCGATCGTCGTGGCCGTGGGCCCGAAACCGATGGGGGTGACCGCGAAGATCGTGAGCAGCGCCAGCGTCGGAATGGCCCGGGAGACGTTCGACAGCGCCACGGTGAAACCGCCGCCGCGGCCGGTGTGCCCGAGCAACATGCCCACCGGCAGGGCGAGCAGCATCGCGACCAGCACCGCGGAGGCCGAGATCCGCAGGTGCTCTCCGAGCAGATCCAGGATGCCGCCATCACGGGTCCAGTTGAACGGGTCGTTGAGGTAGCGGAGCGCCTCCTGGAACAGGTTCACGAGCGCGCCCGCCTCGCCCACGGGGTCAGCACGCGCTCGGCTCCGGCCAGCAGCAGGTCGGCCAGGAGGGCCAGCAGCACGCAGCCGACGGCGCCGGTGACGATCTCCGCCCGGTAGAAGTTCGCGTTGAACCCGCCCACGATGAGCTGCCCCAGGCCCCCGTGGCCGACGATGACACCCACCGTGGTGAGCGCCACGGTGGACACGGTGGCCACCCGGAGCCCCGCGATGAAGGCCGGCAGCGCCAGCGGCAGCTCGACCTGCCACAGCAGCCGGCCCGCCCCGTAGCCCATGCCGCGGGCCGCTTCGCGCACGTCGGCCGGCACGGACTGCAGCCCGGTCAGGAAGTTCCGGACCAGGATGACCAGCGTGTACAGCACCAGCCCGATCAGCACCGTCGTCGCCGTCAGGCCGGTGAACGGGAAGACGAACGCGAACATCGCCAGCGACGGGATGGTGTAGATCAGCGTCGACAGGCCGAGCACCGGCCCGGCGAGCCAGCGGCTGCGCCGCGCCAGCAGGGCCAGGGGCAGCGCGATGAGCGCGCCCAGCAGGACGGCGGCGGCGGTCAGCCTGACGTGCTCGCCCAGGTAGCCCACAATGGAGTCCCAGTTCGACGTCACGTAGGACGGGTCGAACCACGGGTTCGGCGCCGCATCGACCGCGAGCGCGTTCCGGCTCGCCGCGCTCAGCACCGGGCGCTCCCCAGGAAGGCCATCTCGTGGACGCTACTGCCCCTCCGCACTCCCCCGCACGCGCCGGGGGCGCCGAGGCCATCCGGCTCGAGGGCGTCAGCAAGGTCTACCCCGACGGCACGGTGGGGGTCCAGGAGCTCGACCTCACCTTCGCCGCCGGCGAGCTGACCGTCCTGGTGGGCCCCTCGGGCTGCGGCAAGACCACCACGATGAAGATGATCAACCGGATCATCGAGCCCACGACCGGCCGGATCCTGCTCGGGGAGGACGACGTCACCGCAGCCGACCCGGTGAAGCTGCGCCGCCGCATCGGGTACGTCATCCAGAACGTCGGGCTCTTCCCGCACCAGACCATCCGGGTCAACGTGGGCACCGTGCCGCGCCTGCTGGGCTGGGACAAGCGCCGGATCGCCGACCGGGTGGAGGAGCTGATGGTCCTCGTCGGCCTGGATGCCGACGTCCACGGCGACCGGTACCCGCACCAGCTGTCCGGCGGTCAGCGCCAGCGGGCCGGGGTGGCCCGGGCGCTGGCGGCCGATCCCACCGTCCTGCTGATGGACGAGCCCTTCTCCGCCGTCGACCCGATCGTGCGCGAGCGCCTCCAGTCGGAGTTCCTGCGGCTGCAGGCCGCCGTCGGCAAGACGATCGTCTTCGTCACCCACGACATCGAGGAGGCGGTGCGGATCGGTGACCGGATCGCGGTGATGAGCGAAGGCGGACGGGTGGAGCAGTTCGCCACCCCGGCGGAGTTGCTGGGCCGGCCGGCGAACGCCTTCGTGGCCGACTTCGTCGGCGCCGACCGGGGCCTCAAGCGGCTGGCGGTCACCGGGATCGACGTCGCCGACCTCGAGCGGCCACCGGTGGTGCATGTGGCCGACGGCCTCGCCGACGCCCGGTCGACGCTGCGGAGCTCCGGTGCGCGGTGGGCCGTCGTCCTCGATGACGACGGCAACCTGCACGGCTGGCTCTCCCTCGAGCGGGCGGAGGGCGCCGGCACGGTGGGCTCGGCGGCCCGGCGGATGGAGGCCTGGGTGCCGCGCGAGGCCTCGCTGAAGACGGCGTTCGCGACGATGCTGCAGCACGAGGCGGGCTGGGTGGCGGTGCTCGACGGCGAGCACTTCCTCGGCGTCCTCACCCCCGAGTCGCTGCACGCGGCGCTGCGCCGCTCCATCGAGGGCGCCGCTCCGGAGACCGCGGGCGCGCTCCTCGCCTGATCACGCGAGTGGGGCCCGGAGGGTCTCGCGCAGGTGCGATGGACACGCTCATCGCACCGGGGGCTCCGGGTCGCGGTGTCGTCCGGAGGACGACGGATCACACGGCGCTGACGCCTTCGTTCGGGCCCTCCTCCTCCGGCGGGATCCGGCAGGCGCTCTCCAGCCACAGGGCGGCGGCGACCAGGGCGAGCGAGCTCAGCAGGCCGATCAGCGCGGCGACGGTGTCGCTGCCGGCGTACTGCAGCCGGCCCACCGCCGGCCCGACGTGCAGCAGCACGCCGGCCCAGATCCCGGCGAACACCGCGCCCACGTAGGCGCTGGCCTGGGCGAGCACGGCGAGGCGGGCCACGAGCATCGGTTCCACCGGCCGGACGGCGGCGCTGTCCGGCCCGGTCGGGCCGCGCCCGGCGCGGGCCGCCCGCAGTGCGTCCAGCCTGGTGCGGAGCGTGCGGGCCCCCAGGGCCTCGACGACGGCGAGGACGGCGAGCGGGACCGGCAGCCACCAGCGCAGCGGCGGGAGGTCGCCGTACCAGGTGCGGACCAGCAGCCAGGCGGCCACGGCCAGCCCGAGGGCGAGCACGGCGAGGTCACGGCGACGGACGGGGGTCACGGCCGGCCTCAGTGCAGGTGGTCCCAGCGCACGACCGCGGCCACCTCGGCCGGGTCGAGCGCCGCCACCAGGTCGGCGACCGCGCCGCGCCCGGGGAGGACGGCGGTGGGGTCGAGCGTCTGCCATGGGACCAGCACGAAGGCCCGCTCGTGCGCCCGCGGGTGCGGGAGGGTGAGCTCCGGGTCCTCGGAGATCAGGGGTGCGCCGTCGTCGCCGGCCACGGTGACCACGTCGACGTCGAGCGTGCGCGGGCCCCACCGGACCTCCCGGGTGCGGCCGGCGGCCTGCTCCAGCTCGTGGGCCAGGGTGAGCCAGCCGCGGGCGTCGCGATCGCCCCGGACCACGGCGATGGCGTTCAGGTACGGCGACTGCTCGACCGGACCCCACGGCGGCGTCTCGTACAACGTCGAGCGGGCGACCAGCCCCGCGTCCTTGAGTGCGGTCAGCGCGGTCCGGATCGTGCCGGCGCGGTCGCCGAGATTGGCCCCCAGTGACAGGACGGCGCGGCTCATGCGCGCTGGCGCCGGATGGTGACCGTGACGTCGTCGAACGGGACGCCGAGCTCGGCCTCCGGCTTGTGCACGGTGATCTCCACCGCCTCGACGAGCTGGTTGCGCAGGCAGACGTCGGCCAGCCTCTGCGCGAGGGTCTCCAACAGGTTCACCGGCTCCCCGTTGAGGACGGCGTGCAGCTGCTGGGCGAGGTCGGCGTAGTCGACCGTCCGCGTCAGGTCGTCACCCATGGCCGCGGCGGTGGTGTCCAGCTCCAGGACGGCGTCGACGCGGAACATCTGCCCGCGCTCGCGTTCGAAGGCGTAGACCCCGTGGTGGGCGTGCGCCCGGATGCCGTGGACGGCGATGCGGTCGGGGGTGCGTCGCTCAACCATGTCGGGCTCCCTTCGCACTGCGGATGGCGTCGAGGGTGCGTACCGCGTCGACGGAGGCCGCGGCGTCGTGCACCCGCACCCCCCATGCTCCCGCCTCCGCGGCGAGGACGGTGGTGGCCAGGCTGGCGTCGTCCCGCTGCTCGGCCGGCCGGGGTGTCCCGTCCGGCCCGGCGAGCAGCCGGCCGAGGAAGGACTTCCGCGAGGCCCCGACGAGCACCGGGAGACCGAGGGCCACCACCCGGTCGAGTCCGGCCAGCAGCGCCCAGTTGTGCTCCGGCCGCTTGGCGAACCCCAGCCCCGGGTCGAGCACCAGCTGCTCGGGACGCACGCCGGCGGCGACGACGTCCTCCGCCCGGGCGGTGAGCTCGGCGCACACCTCGGTCACGACGTCGCCGTACTGCGCGGCCGCGTACATCTCCCGGCTGTGGCCGCGCCAGTGCATGAGCACCCACGGCGCGCCGGTCTCGGCCACCAGCTTGGCCATGCCCTCGTCGGCCAGCCCGCCGCTGACGTCGTTGACCAGCACAGCGCCGGCATCCAGCGCCGCCTCGGCGACCTCGGCGCGGGTGGTGTCGACGCTGGTGCGCACCCCGGCGGCCGAGAGCTCGCGGATCACCGGCAGCACCCGCCGGCACTCCTCGGTGGCGTCCACCCGGTCGGCGCCGGGGCGGGTGGACTCCCCGCCGACGTCGACGTAGTCGGCACCGGCCGCGTGCATCGCCATCCCGTGCGCGATCGCGGTCGCGGCGTCGGCGAAGCACCCGCCGTCGGAGAAGGAGTCCGGCGTGACGTTCAGGACGCCCATCACCAGGCAGCGTCCCGGCCGCGGCAGGGGGGCCGTGGTCATCGCCGGGCCGTGCTCACCGGCCGAGCACCAGACTCATCGCCTCGCTGCGGGTGGCCGCGTTCTCCCGGAAGATCCCGCGGACCGCGGAGGTGACGGTCGAGGACCCGGGCTTGCGCACCCCGCGCATGGCCATGCACAGGTGCTCGGCCTGGACGACGACCAGCGCGCCGCGTGGCTTGAGGGCGTCGTTCAGGGCGTCGGCGATCTGCCGGGTCATCCGCTCCTGGACCTGGGGGCGGCGGGCGTAGACCTCGACCAGCCGCGCCAGCTTGGACAGCCCGGTGACCCGACCGTCGTCGCCGGGGATGTAGGCCACGTGCGCGACCCCGTGGAAGGGCACGAGGTGATGCTCGCAGGTCGAGTACATCGGGATGTCCTTGACCAGCACCAGTTCGTCGTGGTCCTCGTCGAACGTCGTCGCGAGGATGTCGTACGGGTCCTGGGCGAGTCCGGCGAAGGTCTCCGCGTACGCGCGGGCGACCCGGTCCGGGGTGTCCCGGAGGCCGGGCCGGTCGGGGTCCTCCCCGATGGCGAGGAGCAGCTCGCGCACCGCCGCGGCCGCCCGCTGCTGGTCGACGCCGCGGACCGGCTCCAGCAGCTGGTCGGCCGGCTCGGCGGGCACCTCGCTCATCGCCGCTCCCGGCTCATCGCTGCGCCGGGGCCCCGATGTCGCCCACCGGGGTGGTGTCGTGCGTGGCACCGTTCCCGGCGGCCCGCTCGGCGGGGGTGAGGACCGGTGGCTCGCTCGACGGAGTGCGCTTGCCGAAGCCGTTGTACGGCGCGAGGGAGGGCCGCTTGGCGACCGGCGCGCAGATGCGGGCCATGTCCTCCTTGGAGAGGGTCTCCTTCTCCATCAGCTCGAGCACCAGCTGGTCGAGCACGTGCCGGTACTCCACCAGGATCTCCCAGGCCTCGTCGTGGGCGGCCTCGATGAGCGCGCGGATCTCCGCGTCGATGTCGGCCGCCACGGCCTCGGAGTAGTCCGGGCGGGAGTGCATGTCCCGGCCCATGAACGGCTCGGCGTCGCCGGTGCCGTACTTGACCGCGCCGAGCTTGGCGCTCATGCCGTACTGGGTGACCATCGACCGGGCCATCGCGGTGGCCTTCTCGATGTCGTTGCCGGCGCCGGTGGTCGGCTCGTGAAAGACCAGCTCCTCGGCCGCCCGCCCGCCGAGGGCGTACGCCAGGGTGTCGATCATCTCCGACCGGGTCTGGGTGTACTTGTCCTCGGTCGGGAGCACGAGGGTGTGCCCGAGCGAACGGCCGCGGGGCAGGATCGTCACCTTGTGCACCGGGTCCAGGTTGGGCAGCGCGTGCGCCACCAGGGCGTGCCCGCCCTCGTGGTAGGCGGTGACCTTCTTCTCCTTCTCGCTCATCGCCCGCGTCTTCCGCTCGGGGCCGGCGATGACCCGGTCGATCGCCTCCTCGAGGGTCTCGTCGGTGATCAGCGACCCGTTGTTGCGCGCGGTCAGCAGGGCGGCCTCGTTGAGCACGTTGGCCAGGTCGGCGCCGGTGAAGCCGGGCGAACGACGGGCCACGGTCTCCAGGTCGACGTCGGGCGCCAGCGGCTTGCCCTTGGCGTGCACCTCGAGGATCTTCTTGCGGCCCAGCAGGTCGGGCCGGTCGACGGCGATCTGCCGGTCGAACCGGCCGGGGCGCAGCAGCGCCGGGTCGAGGATGTCGGGACGGTTGGTCGCCGCGATCATGATCACGCCGCCCTTGACGTCGAAGCCGTCCATCTCGACGAGCATCTGGTTGAGCGTCTGCTCGCGCTCGTCGTGGCCGCCACCCATGCCGGCGCCGCGGTGCCGGCCGACGGCGTCGATCTCGTCGACGAAGATGATCGCCGGGGCGTTCTCCTTGGCCTGGGTGAACAGGTCGCGGACCCGGCTGGCGCCGACGCCGACGAACATCTCGACGAAGTCCGAGCCGGAGATGGAGAAGAACGGCACGCCGGCCTCGCCGGCCACGGCGCGGGCCAGCAGGGTCTTGCCGGTGCCGGGCGGGCCGAACAGCAGCACGCCCTTGGGGATCTTCGCGCCCACGGCCTGGAACTTGACCGGGTTCTGCAGGAAGTCCTTGATCTCATGCAGTTCCTCGATGGCCTCGTCGGCACCGGCCACGTCGGAGAACGTCGTCTTCGGGGTGTCCTTGGTGACCTGCTTGGCCTTCGACTTGCCGAAGGCCATGACGCCGCGGCCGCCACCCTGCATGGAGTTGAACAGCCAGAAGAGCAGCAGCAGCAGGATCAGGAACGGCAGGAAGCTGAAGAGCAGGCTGACGAGCAGGCTCTCCTGGGTGACGTTGGTGTCGAACTCGGCGTTCTCGCCGTCCTCGGCGCGCAGCAGCTCGACGATGTCGCCCTCGATGGCCACCGGGTAGGACGTCATCACCTCGGTGCTGTCCTCGACCGCGTCGGTGAGCACCAGCTCGAGCGTCTGCTCCTTGGTGTTCAGGGTCGCCGACTCGACGTTGCCCTCCTCGATCTGCTCGAGGGCCGTCGAGGTGGGGATCTCGTCGAGCTCACCGTCACCGCTGAACAGCGAGGAGACGGTGAGGGCCAGCAGGATGACCAGGACGACCCAGAACCAGACCGAGCGGAAGATCTTCTTGCGTTCCATACACCGATGCCGGGCGCCGGCAAGCCGGCCTGCCCGTCGTCCCTCCTGCTCATCCCGGGACACCGCCAGCGGCCCGGGTACGGACCCGGCGCTCGGTGCAACTCGTCGGGACCGAAGGTACACCGGGGAACCTGGCGAACTCCTGCGTGCGAGCTGGGAACGCACCCGGGCGAGCTACGCCGGAGGGGGGTCGGTGCGCCGAGCGGGGGCCGGAGGCTCCCCGAGGCGTGCCGAGGAGCCGCGGGCCCGAGCCGGGGACGGCTGGTAGTCGCGGCACCCGAGGTGAGTCGCCTCGCGAGGGTCGTAGCCGGCGACGGGCCCGGAGGGCCCTCGCCGGGTGCGGCGGGTGGGCTCAGCGCCAGTCGGGGACGCACCTGGCCGCGGTTGTCGTCCGGAGGACGACAGTGTCATTGATAGACCGAGGGCTTCAACGTCGCGATGTAGGGCAGGTCGCGGTACCGCTCGGCGTAGTCCAGCCCGTAGCCGACGACGAACTCGTTGGGGATGTCGAACCCGATGTACTTGACGGGTACCTGGACCTTGACGGCGTCGGGCTTGCGCAGCAGCGCGCACACCTCGAGCGACGCCGGCGCCCGGCCACCGAGGTTCTTGAGCAGCCAGGAGAGCGTCAGCCCGGAGTCGATGATGTCCTCGAGGACGAGCACGTGCTTGCCGGTGATGTCCCGGTCGAGGTCCTTGAGGATGCGGACGACGCCCGAGGAGCTGGTGGAGGACCCGTAGGAGGAGACCGCCATGAACTCCATCTGCGTCGGGAGCTGCAGCGCCCGGGCGAAGTCGCTCATGAACAGCACCGCGCCCTTGAGCACGCCGACCAGCAGGACCTCCTTGCCCGCATAGTCGGCGGCGACCTGGGCGGCGAGCTCGCCGATCTTCTCCTGGATCTGCGCCTCGGTGAGCGTGACGTGGTCGATGTCCGGCCCGTAGCCGTGGTCGGGACCGAGCGCCCCGGGGGTGGTGGCAGGCTCCGTCACGGAAGGGGCTCCTCATGGGGTGCGGGTCCGGGGATGCCGCCCCGGGCTCACGGCGACAGCACCACCAGAGTGCCAGACGCCCGGGCGACGCCTGCGCCGCCGGGTAGGTCCACCGGACCCTGCCCGCGCCAGCGCGTGACCAGGCTCTCGACCGCGCGCAGGTGCACGGCCTGCAGGTCGGGGACGCCGGCGGCACGCAGCCAGCCCCGGAGCACCCGGCGGCGCACCGCGGCGGGCAACGGCTCCAGCGGGCGGGCGGGCAGGCCGCCGTCGCCGACCTCGGCGGCCAGCCGGGCCAGTTCGACCGCGGCGAGCGCGTCGAGGGCCTCGAGGTCCTCCCGGAGCAGGGCGGCGGTGCGGGCGAGCGCCGGCGCGACCCCGCCGCCCAGCACCTCCTCGAGCAGGGGCAGCACCTCGGTGCGCAACCGCACGCGCGTGTAGGCGGGGTCGGTGTTCCACGGGTCGTCCCACACCGGCAGCCCCTGGTCGGCGCAGGCCTGGCGGGTGGTCTCGCGGCGGACCCCGAGCAGCGGGCGCCACCAGGTTCCCGCGCCGTCGGCCCGCTCGGGGACCATCCCGGCGATCGACCGCGGGCCCGAGCCGCGGCCCAGCCCGAGCAGGACGGTTTCGGCCTGGTCGTCCAGGGTGTGCCCGAGGGCGATCCGGGCACCGTGGTCGGCCGCCGCCGCGGCCAGGGCCGTGTACCGGGCGGTGCGGGCCGCGGCCTCCGGGCCGCCGGCGCCGGTGACCTGCACCCGCAGGGCGAGCACCGGGTCGAGACCCAGTTCGCTCAGCACCGCCGCCGTGGTGCGGGCGCGCCGGTCCGACCCCGGCTGCAGCCCGTGGTCGACGGTCACCCCGCCGACGCGGACACCGGCGGCGCGCCCCTCGAACGCGAGCGCCGCGGCCAGGGCCATCGAGTCCGCTCCCCCGCTGCAGGCCGCCAGCACCGGGCGGTCGCTGCCGCGCAGCCCCGCGCGGACGGCGTGCCGGAGCTCTGCGACCGCGGGGGGTGGCCCGCTCACGCGGCGGTCAGGCGGGGAGCGCCGGGCGGCCGAGCACCCGCTCCACCCACAGGTGCGGAGCGGTGAGCTCGTCGAGGAGCGGCAGGTTATCCGGCCCCTGCCAGACCCGGTTGAAGCCCTCCATGCCGGCGAGCTCCACGACGCCGCCGACGAAGTGCCGGCCGTCGGCGTACTGCTTCATCTTCTGCTCCAGGCCGAGCAGCCGGCGGAGCACCCGGTCGATCGGGCCGCGGCCCTTGCGACGCTGGGCGAACCGCTTGCGCAGGGTGCGTACCGACGGCACGACGTCCGGTCCGACGCCGTCCATCACGTACTCGGCGTGCCCCTCGACCAGGCTCATCACCGCCGTGACCCGGTCCAGCACCGCCCGCTGCCGGGGGTCGCGCACCAGCGCCATCAGCCCCTCGGCCTGGCCGTCCCCGTCGCCACCCCGCACGGCGTCGGCGACGCTGCGCAGCACGTCCTGCAGGCGCTCCCGCAGCACGTCGGGGCTCAGGTCGGTGGCCGCCACGAACTCCGCGATCTGCGCCTCCACGTACTCGGCGAGCCACGGGACGCCGGTGAACTGCAGCTGGTGGGTGACCTCGTGCAGGCAGACCCAGAGCCGGAAGTCCGAGGGGTCCACGCCCAGCTTCCGCTCGGTGGCGACGATGTTGGGCGCCACCAGCAGCAGCCGGCCACCGGTGCCGAAGATCTCGTACTGACCGAGCACCCGGGAGGAGAGGAACGCCAGCAGGCCACCGGCCTGGAGGCCGGTGGCGCGGGAGCCGATGGCGGTGGACAGCACCCCCGGCCGGGTCTCCTGGCGCTCGGCCAGCTTCTCGACCAGGGGATCCAGGAGTGCCGCCATGCCGCGGGCGTTGGCGTCGGCCCAGCCGGGCCGGTCCACGACGACCACCTCGGGCACCGCCCCACCGGGCACCGGTCGCAGACCGGTGAGCGCCTCGACGTGCGCCACCGCCGTGGCGGCGGCCTCGTGCAGTTCGGCGACGACGGCGGCGGCCTCCTCCCGCGTGGTCTGCGGGCCGGCGTTCACCAGGCGGCGGGCCGTGCGTCCGGCGAGGTCCCAGTCGACCATCGAGGAGGCGCTGCTCATCGACCCACCTCCGGTGTAGGAGCGGAGTGGCTGCGCCACGCTGGAGAACACATTGCCCCACACCGTAGGCCCTCGTGCAGGGACCCGCCGCGAGCCTGCGAGCGGCGGGGGCAGGAGGGTCCTCTCTCAGCTGCAGCCGCAGGCGGCGAGGGTCGCGGCGAACTGGTCGAGGGCGGCCTCCGCCGCCGCCGCGCTGCTGGTCGCCTCGTCGGCCACGACCGCGAACGCCAGGAGCCGCCCCTCGGCGGTGACGACGGTGCCCGCGAGCGCGTGCACGCCCAGCAGGGTCCCGGTCTTGGCGCGCACGGTGCCCGGCGCGGTCGCGGGGTCGTCGTCGCCGCGGTCGGCGAGCGTGCCGTCGTACCCCGCCACCGGCAGGCCGGCGAGCAGCCCGGAGGCGTTGCCCAGGCTGCCGTCCGCCGCCCCGCTGATCAGGTCCGTCAGCACCTCGGCGGTCAGCACGTTCTCGCGGGAGAGCCCGCTGCCGTCGGCGAGGGTGACGCCGGAGACGTCCAGCCCGGCGTCGTCCAGCGCGTCGACGACCGCCTGCGCGGCCCCCTCGAAGCTGGCTGCTTCGCCCCTCGCCAGCGCGACCTGCCGGGCCAGCGCCTCGGCGAGCACGTTGTCCGACATCGACAGGGCCTGCTCCACCAGCCGGGACACCGGTGCCGACTGCACGGTGCCGAGCGTCTCCGCCCCGGGAGGCGCCTGGCCGAGCACGACGGTGGCCCCCGGGGCGCCGAGAGCGTCGGCGAGTGCGGCACCGGCGTCGAGACCGGGCTGGCCGCTGCGCGCCACCGCCCCGGGGCCGACCCGTGCGCCGTCGACGGCGGTGGCGGTGATCGGCGCGGCATAGCTGGACGGGGCGTCGCCCGGCCCCCAGCCGGAGGCGGTCAGCGGCCCGCTGAACAGCGAGCTGTCCACGACCACGCGGGACACCGGCGTGCCGGCGGGCAGCGCGGCGACCACCTGGGTGGCGAGGTCGGCCATGGTGGGCGCGTCCGGGTAGGTCTGCGACGGATCGGTCCGGGACAGCGTCGGGTCGCCGCCACCCACGAGCACCACCTCACCCGGGACGGCACCACCGACCACCCGCGTCTCCAGCCTGGTGGCGGGGTCGAGGGTGGTCAGCGCGGCGGCGGCGGTGAGCAGCTTCACGGTGGACGCGGGGGTCAGGGGCGCGGCGGCGTCCTGCTCGAACAGCACCTGGCCGGTGGCGACGTCGACGACCTGGGCCGTGGTGCCGGGCCCCAGCGCGGGGCCGGTGACGATCGGGGTCAGGAGGGTCGAGAGGACGTCGGGATCGGGGACGGGGGCGTCGGTGGAGAGAGCGGCGAGGGCCGGCTCCGCCTCGCCGAGCCGGGGCAGCTCCGCGCCGGGGACGGCGGCGGCGTCGCCGGCGCCGCCTGGGTCGGTACCGAGCAGCACACCGAGGCCGATGCCGCCGCCGACGAGGAGCAGGACCAGCGCCACGATGCCCAGCGCCATGCGCCGCCGGAAGCGCCCGTAGTTGGCCGTGACGACCGTCGATCCGCTCGACGAGATGCTGTCCACCCCCTGAGAGGGGGCCTGCGCCGACCCTAGGGGCCCCCGTGGGCCACACTACGTTCGTGCAGTTCGACGTGACGGTAGAAATCCCGAAGGGCCAGCGGAACAAGTACGAGCTGGACCATGAGACCGGACGCATCCGCTTGGACCGGATGCTGTTCACCTCCACCCGCTATCCGGCGGACTACGGCTACATCGAGAACACCCTGGGCATGGACGGCGACCCGCTCGACGCCCTGGTGATCCTCGAGGAGCCGACGTTCCCCGGGTGTCTGGTCACCTGCCGGGCGATCGGCATGTTCCGCATGACCGACGAGGCCGGAGGGGACGACAAGGTCCTCTGCGTGCCGGCGACGGACCCGCGGGTGGCGCACCTCAAGGAGATCCACGACGTGTCGGAGTTCGACCGTCTGGAGATTCAGCACTTCTTCGAGACGTACAAGGACCTCGAGCCGGGCAAGTCGGTCGAGGGCGCCGAGTGGGTCGGCCGCGACGCGGCCGAGGCCGAGATCCTGGCCTCGATCGAGCGCGCCAAGGAGAACTCCCCGCACCACTGACATCCGCCCGGCCCTCCGGACCGGGCGCCGAGCGCACCGACGGCGGCACACCCCCACGGGGGCGTGCCGCCGTCAGCCGTTCCCGCGACCAGGACTCGTCGAACCCCGCCCGGTGCGCACGGTGGCGATCTCCGGGGACGGGCCGGCCGCCCTCGTGCGCACCTCCGGCGCCCCGCGGACGACGCAGCGGGCCCGTCCTGGTGGACGGGCCCGCTGGAGTGGAGAGCCGCCTGTCGGAATCGAACCGACGACCTTCTCATTACGAGTGAGATGCTCTACCGACTGAGCTAAGGCGGCGAACTGCCCGCACAGCCTACGACACCGGACCACCGGCCTCACGCAGGGGCGGTGGGTGTCAGGCGGGCAGTCGCAGCGCCACGGTGAGGGCCTCCAGCGCCACCTGCGGCTTCACGTTGCGCTCCAGCGCCTGACGGCAGGCGAGGATCGCGTCGATGCGGCGCAGCGCCCCCTCCGCGCCGATCCGGCGGGCGAGCTCCTCCGCGTCGGCCCGGCGGTCGGGATGGTTGAGCGTCGGCGCGGGGTGGTCGGGGGACGACTGCGCCGCGTCGAGCACCAGGGCGTCGCGGTAGAGCCCGGCGAGGTCGACCAGCGCGCGGTCGAGGGAGTCGCGGCCGATGCGGGTGGCCCGGGACTTCTGCCGGCGCTCGAGCTCCTTGAGCTGGCCGGCCCCGCCGCGGGTGGCCGCGACGACGCCGGGCCCGCGGGCACCGACGCCCAGGCTGGTCTTCAGCGCCTCGGTCTCGGAGCCGTCGAGGGCGTCCGTGGCGGCGTCGGTCTCCTCCTTCGCGGACCCCACCAGGTCATCGGCGGCGTCGAGGCAGGCGGCGAGCGAGACCAGCCGCAGCGGGACGTCGAGCACCGCCTTGCGCGCGAGCCGCGCCTCCTCGTCCCGGGCGAGCCGCCGGGCCCGGCCGACGTGCCCGCCGGAGGCGGCCGCCGACCAGGCGGCCAGCGCCGGGTCGACGCCGTCGCGGCGGGCCAGGACGTCGGCGATCGCGCCGACCGGCGGGGTGCGCAGGCCGATCACCCGGCACCGGGACCGGATGGTGACCGGCACGTCGTCGGGGTGCAGGCTGGGGGCGCACAGCAGGAACACCGTCCGCGGCGGCGGTTCCTCGATCATCTTGAGGATGGCGTTGGACGCCGACTCGGTCATCCGGTCGGCGTCCTCCACGACGACGACCTGCCAGCGCCCGCCCGACGGCGCCCGGCCGGCCACCCGGATCAGCCCTCTGGCCTCGTCCGCGCCGATCGACAGCCCGTCGGGGACGACGACGTGCACGTCGGCGTGCGTGCCGGCGAGCACCGTGCGGCACTCGTGGCAGGTGCCGTCGCCGCCCGCCGGGCACTGCAGCGCCGCGGCGAAGGCCCGCGCGGCCACCGACCGGCCCGAGCCGGGCGGGCCGGTGAACAGCCAGGCGTGCGTCATCGCCGTGGGATCGGCGATCGCCGCCCGCAGGTCGGCCACGACGGCCGGCTGGCCGACCAGCTGGGTCCAGACGCCCTCCGTGGGCGCCTTCACCGGCGCGCTCACGGGTGCAGCTGGGGGGTGGCGCCGGTCTGCGCGTGCGGGTGGTGGGGCGCCGGGTCCGGCCGGCCGTCGTGCCGCACCGGGGGCGCTACCTCGACCTGCCGGACCGGGTGCGCGAGGTTCTGCAACGGCAGACCGGAGAGGAACCGGGCCACCCGCATGCGGATCGCGGCCGCGATCTCGTCGGGGGACTGCCGCGCGTCCAGCACCAGGTACCGATCGGGGGCGGCCTCGGCCAGGGCGCGGAAGGTCTGCCGCACCCGCTGGTGGAAGTCCAGCGACTCGGATTCCAGCCGGTCGGCGGCGGCCCGTCCGCGGGCCCGCGCCAGCCCCACCTCCGGCGGCAGGTCGAGCAGGATGGTCAGGTCCGGCTGCAGCCCCTGGGCCGCCCAGCGGGAGAGCATGCGGACGTCGTCGAGCGGGATCGTGCGGCCGGCGCCCTGGTAGGCCAGCGAGCTGTCGATGAACCGGTCGGTGATGACGACCTCGCCGGCGTCCAGCGCCGGCCGGAGGACGTCGTGCACGTGCTGGGCGCGGTCGGCGGCGTACAGCAGCGCCTCCGCGCGCGGGGCGAGCCCCGCCTGCGCCTTGTCCAGCACGATGCCCCGGATCCCCGCGCCGGCGGGTGTCGCGCCGGGCTCGAAGCTGGCGCGGGCGACCAGTCCCTCGTCGGCGAGCCACTCCTGCAGCCGGCGCACCTGGGTGGACTTGCCGGCGCCCTCGCCGCCCTCGAAGGCGATGAGCACCCCGCCCCTGGCCAGCCGGCGCCGGGCGGTGGTGTCCCGCCGCAGCGCCGTCACGACGTCGGCCAGCAGCGGCACCGGCCGGCCGTCGTCCATCTGCCGGTAGGCCAGCAACCCGACCCCGACCGCGATCAGGCCGGCCACGAACAGCATCACCCGCTCGCCGGAGAGGGGCAGCGCGACGGCGCCGAGGTCCACGTCGTGCTGCCCGATCAGACCGACCCCGAACGGCACGACGCCGAGCGACACGATCAGCGCCGCCCGCACGAGCGACTGGACGATGGCGAACGTCCGGCCGCGGATCTCGTCCTCGACCTCCGTCCCGAGCAGGGTGAACCCGGCCAGGTAGGCCATGCCGGCGAAGAAGCCCATGAGGACGACGAGCACCAGCGAGATCCACAGGGTCGGCGACGCCGACAGCAGCAGGACGGCGATGCCGGCGAAGACGATGGCCACCCCGAACACCCGCTCGCGGGCGAGATCGCGGGCGATGCTGGGCCCGACGCCGATGCCCAGGCCGAGACCGACGAAGACGGCGCCGAAGAGCAGGCCGTACGCAGCGTCGCCGCCGCCCAGGGCCTGCACGTAGAACTGGCCGGTCGCGATGATCGCTCCGGCGGCCACGAAGGCGCCGGTGATGCCGACGACCAGCCCCCGGACCAGCGGGGTGTGCCCGGCGAAGGAGAAGCCGTCCTTCAAGGAACCCAGGAAGCTCTCCTGCTGCACCACGGCTCCGGCGGCCCGCCGCCCGCTGATCGAGGGCAGGTTCCAGATGACCAATGCGGCGACGAGGAAGGTCACGGCGTTCACGTAGAGCGCGAGGTCGACCTCGTCGATCGACGGCAGCTCCGCGTTGATGACCGCGAGGAGGGCGAACACGATGGCCGCGAGCACCGGCGTCAGGCCGTAGGTGGTGACCAGGGAGAGCTGGTTCGCCGGCTCCAGCTGGTCCTTGCGCAGCATGTTCGGGACGGCGGCGTCCTTCGCCGGGATCCAGAACAGGCTGAACGCCTCGATGAGGAACTGGGCGATGAACAGCCACACCAGGTTGTCGACGATCGGGATCGACGCGAAGAGGCCGAACCGGATGATGTCGGTGACCACCATGGTCTTGCGCCGGTCGAACCGGTCGGCGAACGCACCGGCCAGCGGGCCCAGCACGATCGCCGGCAGCAGGCGGAACAGCAGCACCCCGCCGAGGGCGAAGTTCGACGCCGCGAACCCGTCGACCATCGACGCGGCCATCGCGGTGATCGCCAGCAGGCCCAGCCAGTCGCCGAAGCTGGACAGCGACATCGACAGCCAGAGCTTCCGGAAGTCCCGGACCCGCAGCACCGCCCGGATCTTGGCCACCGAACCCACCGCACCGGCGCCATCGCCCCGGTCGGACGTGTCGGCTTCGCCGGCATCGGTCAGCGGCAGCTCCGCGTCCGGGGGCACCGGCGTGCCGGCGGGCGGGAGACCGTCACCCGCTGCGGCGTCCTCCTCGACCGGCGCAGCCGTCACCGCCTCGTCGGGCGAGGGTGCCGGTGAGGTCTGGTCGGGCGGGATGAGGAGCTCCTCGGGTCGATGGACGGCGGGGCGGAGCCGGCCCCGGCGGGGGCCACGGTACCGGGCCGCCGGGACGATTTCGCCGACCAGCCGCCCGGAAGCAGGAAGCGGCTACCGCCGGTTCCGCAGCCGGGCGTCGCGGGACCAGGGTCCGGGGCGATGGCACCACCCGACGATGCGACGCGCCCGGCCGCCGAGAGCTCGCCGGGTGGCTGGCAGCCGGACACCTATCTCCGGTTCGCCGGAGAGCGGGCCCGGCCGTTCACCGATCTCCTCGCGCGGGTGTCCGCGGAGTCCCCGCGCAGGATCGTGGACCTCGGCTGCGGGGAGGGTTCGCTGACCGCGTCGCTGGCGCGCCGGTGGCCGGGTGCGGCCGTCACCGGTGTCGACTCCTCCCCCGAGATGCTCGCCGCCGCCGCGTCCTCCACCGTGCCGGGCCGGGTCATGTTCGAGGCCGGCGACGTGCGGACGTGGGCTCCCGACGGGCCGGTCGACGTCGTCGTCAGCAACGCCGTCCTGCACTGGGTGCCCGGGCATCCGCAGCTGATGGCCCGCTGGGCCGCGGGCCTGCCGCCTGGCGGGTGGCTCGCCGTCCAGGTGCCCGGGAACTTCCGCGCTCCCACCCATGCGCTGCTGGCCGCACTGTGCCGCTCCCCGGAGTGGGCCGACCGGCTGGCCGAGGCGGCACCCCACCCCGACACGGTCCTCGAGCCGGCCGGGTACGCCGACGTGCGGGCCGCCTACCCCGCGCGCCCCGACGGCACGACGCTGCTGCCCTTCCGGCGGGTCTTCGCCGTCGGGACCCGTCCGTCCTGATCCCCGGACGCCCCCGCGCCGGATCCCCGGCGCGGGAAGGCGATCAGCCGGCGGTGACCGCGTCGGCCGCTGCCTTCGCCGCCGTCTTCTTCGCCGTCGCCTTCTTCGCGGGAGTCTTCTTGGCGACGGTCTTCTTCGCCGTCGTCTTCTTGGCGGCCTTCTTCTTGGTCGCCGGCCCGCGCGCCCGCCGGTCGGCCAGCAGCTCGGCCGCCCGCTCGATCGTGATCGACTCGACCTCGTCGCCCTTGCGCAGGCTCGCGTTGGTCTCACCGTCGGTGACGTACGGGCCGAACCGGCCCTCGCGCACGGTGACCTGGCCCTGGGTGACCGGGTCGGTGCCCAGCTCCCGGAGCGGGGCCTTGGCCGCCGCGCGACCGCGCTGCTTGGGCTGGGCGAAGATCGCCAGCGCCTCGTCGAGGGTGACGGTGAACAGCCGGTCCTCGCTCTCCAGGGAGCGGGAGTCGGTGCCCTTCTTCAGGTAGGGCCCGTACCGCCCGTTGAGCGCCTGGATCTCCTCGCCCTCCGGCGTCGTCCCGACCGTGCGCGGCAGGGTGAGCAGCGTCAGCGCGTCGTCGAGGGTGAGCGTCTCCGGCGACATGGAGGAGAACAGGCTGGCCGTCCGCGGGGCGTCCTTGCTGCCCTCGGGGACGACGGTGGTGACGTAGGGGCCGTAGCGGCCGGCCTTGACCACCACCGGGTGGCCGGACTCCGGATCGGTGCCCAGCTCCCGGTCGCTCGACGGCGCCTCGAGCAGCTCGCGCACCTTCTCCTCGGTCAGCTCGTCGGGCGCGAGGTCCTCGGGGATGCTGACCCGCGCGCCGTCGTCGCCGTCGACCTGCAGGTACGGGCCGTAGCGCCCGACGCGGACGACGACCGGGCGCCCCTCGGGGTCGGTGGCGCGCAGCGGGATCGAGTTGATGCCGCGGGCGTCGATCTCCTCCAGCCGCTGGCCGATCACGTGCTTGAGACCGCCGGACTGCGCGATCGCGCCGGCGTGCCGGCCCTCGCCGCCGAAGTAGAACTCGGTCAGCCAGGTGACGCGCTGCAGGGTGCCACCGGCGATCTCGTCCAGCTCCTCCTCCAGGGAGGCGGTGAACTGGTAGTCGACCAGCTGGGCGAAGTACCGCTCCAGCAGGTTGACCACGGCGAACGCGACGAACGACGGGACGAGCGCGTTGCCCTTCTTCCAGACGTACCCGCGGTCCTGGATGGTCTGCAGGATCGAGACGTAGGTCGACGGCCGGCCGATCCCGAGCTCCTCCAGCCGCGCCGTCAGGCTCGGCTCGGTGTAGCGGGACGGCGGCTGGGTGGTGTGCCCCTTGGCGTCCAGCGCCCGGGTGTCCAGCTGCTGGCCGCGCTCCAGGCGCGGCAGCCGGCGCTCGGCGTCGTCGCTGCCGTGGTCCTCGTCGCCGGCGCCCGAGGCGCCCTCGTCACGGGACTCGACGTAGGCGCGGAGGAAGCCGGGGAAGGTGATGGTCCGGCCGCTGGCGGTGAACTCGACCGCCTCGTCGGTGCTACTGCGGCCGGCCAGCCGGACGCTGACGGTCTGGCCGACGGCGTCAGCCATCTGCGAGGCCACGGTGCGCTGCCAGATCAGCTCGTAGAGCCGGAACTCGTCGCGGGCGAGCCCTGCGGCCAGCTGCCCGGGGGTGCGGAAGTTGTCGCCGGCCGGGCGGATGGCCTCGTGCGCTTCCTGCGCGCCCTTGGCCTTCTTCGCGTAGCGCCGCGCCTCCGCGGGGACGTAGGCGTCGCCGTACAGCTCGCGGGCCTGCTGGCGGGCGGCGTTGATGGCCTCCTGCGACAGGTTGGTCGAGTCGGTCCGCATGTAGGTGATGTGGCCGTTCTCGTACAGCCGCTGGGCCACCCGCATCACCTGCGCCGACGACCAGCCGAGCTTGCGGCCGGCCTCCATCTGCAGCGTCGACGTCGTGAAGGGCGCGTACGGACGACGGCGGTAGGGCTTCTCGTCGACCCGGCTGACGCTGACCTGGCGGCCCTCGAGTCGGGCGGCCAGCCCACGCGCGCCGGCCTCGTCGAGGTGCACGACCTCACCGGTGGTGCGACCGGTCGAGGGGTCGAAGTCGCGGCCGGTGGCAACCCGGCTGTCGTCGACGCTGACCAGCTTGGCCCGGACGGTGGTGGGCTCGCCCTCGTCGGCGCCGGCGGCGCGTCCGGGAACGGCGAACGTGCCCTCCAGCGACCAGTAGTCGGCGGCGTGGAAGGCCATCCGCTCGCGCTCGCGCTCGACGACGATGCGGGTGGCCACCGACTGCACGCGGCCGGCCGAGAGCTTGGGCAGCACCTTCTTCCAGAGCACCGGGCTGACCTCGTAGCCGTAGAGCCGGTCGAGGATGCGGCGGGTCTCCTGGGCGTCGACCAGCGCGGTGTCCAGCTCCCGGGGGTTGGCCACGGCACGGGCGATCGCCTCGGGGGTGATCTCGTGGAAGACCATCCGGCGCACGGGGACACGCGGCTTGAGGGTGTCGATCAGGTGCCAGGCGATGGCCTCGCCCTCGCGGTCCTCGTCTGTCGCGAGGTAGATCTCGCTGGCGTTCTTGACCAGCTGCTTGAGCCGGGTCACCTGCTGCTTGCGGTCGGGGCTGACCACGTAGAGCGGCTCGAACGAGTTGTCGACGTCGACGCCGAGCCGCGCCCACGCGGCGCCCTTGTGCTCGGCCGGGACGTCGGCGGCGTTGCGCGGCAGGTCGCGGATGTGCCCGACGCTGGCCTCGACGACGTAGCCGCTGCCCAGGTACCCGGCGATCTTGTTGGCCTTGGTGGGCGACTCGACGATGACCAGCGGCCGCCCGCCGGACGCGGCCGAGCCCCGGCGGGCAGGCTTCTTGGCCGCCCCGTCGGTCGTCGGGTCGCTCTCGGCGGCGGGCTGCGTGGTCTTCGTGGGCACGGGACTCCTGTCGGTGGTGCTGAGGTGGTGCGGTCGCGGCGTACCGGTCCGCACCAGGTCGCCCTGCTGCGTCGACCCCGGGGCTCCGGGACCGGGCGGGCGCCACCGCGGAACGCCCCTCGGCGGGCCACGGTAAGCCACCCCGGCACCCGGGCGCCGGGGGCAACCCTCCGCGGGCGTGCCGTCACCCCGACCAACGCGGATGCTGCGGCCCTGTTCCCGGGGACGGAAGCGGGCGTCCCGCCAAGGGGTCAGTGGCGAGATCAGGGCGCGCTGGTGGTGAGCGAGGCGTCGGTGGGCGTGCTGGTCACCTCGCCGGCCACCACCGAGCGACGCTTGGACACCACGACGGCCGCCACGATGACGGCGACCGCGGCCAGCGCCAGCCCCACCCGCAGGCCGGTGTTGGCGTCCTCGCCCACCGACAGCCCGACGACCGCGGGCGCGATCAGCAGCGCCACCAGGTTCATCACCTTGATCAGCGGGTTGATCGCCGGGCCGGCGGTGTCCTTGAACGGGTCGCCCACCGTGTCGCCGATGACCGTCGCCGCGTGGGCCTCGCTGCCCTTCCCGCCGTACGCGCCGTCCTCCACCATCTTCTTGGCGTTGTCCCAGGCGCCGCCGGAGTTGGCGAGGAAGACCGCCATGAGCGTGCCCGCGGCGATGGCGCCGACCAGGTAGGCGGCCAGCGGCCCGATGCCCAGCCCGAAGCCCACGGCCACCGGGGCGAGCACGGCCAGCAGGCCCGGCGTGGCCAGCTCGCGCAGCGAGTCCTTGGTGCAGATGTCGACGACGGCGCCGTAGTCGGGGCGCTCGGTGTAGTTCATGATCCCCGGCCGCGTGCGGAACTGCTCCCGCACCTCGAAGACCACGCGGCCGGCGGCGCGGGAGACCGCGCTGATGGCCAGCCCGGAGAAGAGGAAGACCACCGCGGCCCCGAGCACCGCGCCGACCACGTTGTTCGGGTTGACCAGGCTGAACGCGTCGCCGAGCGTGGTGCCCGCCTCCTCGAGCGCGACCTCGACCTGGGCGTTGTAGGAGCCGAAGAGAGCCGTGGCGGCGAGGACGGCGGTCGCGATGGCGATGCCCTTGGTGATCGCCTTGGTGGTGTTGCCGACGGCGTCGAGGTCGGTGAGCACCCGGGCGCCGTCGCCGTCGATGTCGCCGGACATCTCGGCGATGCCCTGGGCGTTGTCGCTGACCGGCCCGAAGGTGTCCATCGAGACGATCACGCCGGCGGTCGTCAGCAGACCGGTGCCGGCGAGCGCGACGGCGTAGAGGGCGGCACCGCCACCGATGAGGAAGGCGCCGTACACGGCACCGCCGATGAGCAGCGCGGCGTAGACGGCGGACTCGAGGCCGAGCGAGATGCCGGAGAGGATGACGGTGGCCGGCCCGGTCAGCGAGCTGCGGCCGACGTCCTGGACCGGCTTGCGGCTGGTCTCGGTGAAGTAGCCGGTGAGCTGCTGGATGGCCGCGGCGAGGACGACGCCGACGAGCACGGCCACGAAGCCCAGCACCGGCAGGCTGACCGGGAGGTCGACGCCGACGACGGTGCCGGGCAGCACCGTGAAGGACGCGACCGCGACCAGCAGCAGCGAGACCACCGCGGAGACGAAAAAGCCCCGGTTGATCGGGGCCAGCCCGCTGCTGTCCCGCTCCCCGGGCCTGGTGGCCAGGATGCCGGCGATCGAGGCGATCACCCCGATCGCGGCCACGACCAGCGGGAACACCATGCCCACGGAGCCGAAGAACACCTGCCCGAGGATGAGCGCGGCCACCAGCGTCACGGCGTAGGACTCGAAGAGATCCGCGGCCATGCCGGCGCAGTCGCCGACGTTGTCCCCCACGTTGTCGGCGATGGTCGCGGCGTTGCGCGGGTCGTCCTCGGGGATGCCGGCCTCGACCTTCCCGACCAGGTCGGCGCCGACGTCGGCGGCCTTGGTGAAGATCCCGCCGCCGACCCGCATGAACATCGCCAGCAGGGCGCCGCCGAAGCCGAAGCCCTCCAGGACCACCGGCGCCGTCTCGTCGAACAGCAGCAGCGCCAGCGCCGCCCCGAACAGGCCCAGGCCGACCGTGATCATCCCGCAGACGCCGCCGGTGCGGTACGCGATCCGGAACGCCGGCTGGTACCCGCCGTCCCGTGCCGCGGCGGCGACCCGCACGTTGCCGCGGGTCGCGAGCGTCATGCCGATGAAGCCGACGGCGGCCGAGAACGTCGCGCCGACGAGGAAGAACAGTGCCCGCCCGATGCGCGTACCCCACCCGCCGTCCGCGACCGGGAGGAGCAGCAGCACGAGGAAGACGAGGACGGCGAACACGGCGAGGGTGCGGAACTGCCGCCGGAGGAAGGCCGCCGCGCCTTCCTGCACCGCCCGGGCGATCTCCTGCATCTTCTCCGTGCCCGGGTCCGCGGCCGTGACGGCCCGCACCAGGTAGCCGGCGAACGCCAGCGCGGCCAGGGAGATGACGAGGATGACGGCGACCAGGGCCATCTCCCCGCCGGACAGGGAACTGTCGGGCATGAATCCTCCAGGCGTCGGCAGCCGCCCGGGAGGCGCCGTGCTCCCCGGTACGGCGGAGGTGGGCGTTCCGGCGCCGGTCTGGGTGGACCGGCTCCGGAACGGGGCGAAGTGTAAGGGAGATCACACGTCCGGTAGTCGTCTCGCGCTCCGCTTTCCTCGGCGGACGGCGAGGACATCTCCCTGACCGCCGTCCGAGCACGTCGGTCGAGTGCAGTGGCCGCCGCCCTGACCAGCGCCGGTCACTCCCCTTCTCCCCCCGGAGTGCTCCTGGAGGGCGGCGCCTTGCCACCAGGTGTGACAGTGGGGTGGTGACCGAGCGTGCGAGGTCACCCAGAGCGACAGCACCCGTGGGCACGCGGACGAGCGCCATCGAGGAGGATGCGTGACCACGCTGCACCCGGTCCGGTCGGCTCCCCCTCCCGGCACGGACGACGGTCTCCTGGATGGGGACCCGCCCTCCGGCGCCCGGCCGGTGCCGCCTGGTGGCGAGCTGCTGGCGGCCGTCCTCGCCGCGACGCCGGAGGAGGAGCAGCCGGTCACCCACGTGCACCACCTGCCGGTGCGCCCGAGCCGGACCACCGACTGGCCCGCGTGGACCGATCCCGCGCTGCGCGACCGGCTGGCGGCCCGCGGCGTCGGTGCCCCGTGGCAGCACCAGGTGGCGGCGGCGCAGCTGGCCCGCGAGGGCCGGCACGTGGTGGTGGCCACCGGCACGGCGTCGGGGAAGTCGCTGGCCTACCAGCTGCCGGCGCTGACGACGCTCGCCGAGGACCCGCGGGCCTGCGTCCTCTACCTGGCACCGACCAAGGCGCTGGCCCGCGACCAGCTCGCCTCGGTGGCCGCGCTGGCCGATCCGTCGGTGCGGCCGGCCGCCTACGACGGCGACACCCCCGCCGAGGAGCGGGACTGGGTCCGGCGGCACTCCCGCTGGATCGTCACCAACCCCGACATGCTGCACCGCGGGATCCTGCCGGCCCACCAGCGCTGGTCGAGCACGCTGCGACGGGTGGCCTACGTCGTCATCGACGAGTGCCACGCCTACCGCGGGGTCTTCGGTTCGCACGTCGGCCACGTGCTGCGCCGGCTCCGGCGGATCTGCCGCCGGTACGGCGCCGACCCGGTGTTCGTCCTGGCCTCGGCCACGGTCGCCGACCCGGCGGCCGCCGCCACCCGGTTGGTCGGTACCGAGGTGGTGGCGGTGACCGACGACGGCTCGCCGCGTCCTGGGGCGACGTTCGCCCTGTGGGAGCCCCCACTGACCGAGCGGACCGGCGAGCACGGCGCACCGCTGCGCCGCTCGGCCGCCGCCGACGCCGCCGGCCTGCTCGCCGACCTGGTGGAGCGGGGCGCGCGGACGCTGGCATTCGTCCGCTCCCGGCGCAGCGCCGAGTCCGTCGCGGAGCAGGCCCGCCGGATCCTCGCCGACCGGGGGCGGGCCGATCTGGTGCGCCGGGTGGACTCCTACCGGGGGGGCTACCTGCCGGAGGAGCGGCGCGAGCTGGAGCGGGCGCTCTCGGCGGGCGACCTGCTCGGCGTCGCCACCACCAACGCCCTCGAACTGGGCATCGACATCGCCGGGCTGGACGCCGTCGTCCTGGCCGGTTACCCGGGCACGCTGGCCTCGCTGTGGCAGCAGGCCGGCCGGGCCGGCCGCGCGCAGCGCGAGTCCCTGGTCGTCTTCGTGGCCCGCGACGACCCGCTGGACCACTACCTGGCGCACCATCCGCGGGCCGTCTTCGGCCGGCCGATCGAGGCCACCGTCACCGACCCGGCCAATCCCTACGTCCTCGGCCCCCAGCTGTGCTGCGCCGCGGCCGAGCTGCCGCTGACGCCGGACGACCTCGCCGACTTCGGCGGTCCGGTGGCCGAGGCGCAGCTCGAGGAGCTCGTGGCCGCCGGTCAGCTGCGGCGCCGGCCGACCGGCTGGTACTGGGCCGGACGCGGGCGTCCCGACGTCGACATCCGCGGCAGCGGCGACGAGCCGGTCGCGATCATCGAGGCCGGCACCGGACGGCTGCTGGGCACCGTCGACGGCGGCGCCGCGCACGCGACCGTGCACGAGGGCGCGCTCTACGTGCACCGCGGGGACACCTTCGTGGTGGACGAGTACGACGTCGAGGACGCCTGCGCCGTCGTGCACCCGGAGAGCCCCGACTGGACGACGGTCGCCCGGGACGTCACCGACCTCGCGATCGTCTCGATCGAGCAGACCCGCCCGCTCGGCGCGGTCACCGCGCACACCGGCGTCGTCGACGTGACCAACCAGGTGGTGGCCTACCAGCGGCGCCGCCTGGGCACCGGCGAGGTGCTCGCCGAGTTCCCGCTCGTCCTGCCGCCGCGCCAGCTGCGCACGCGGGCGGTGTGGCTGACGCTGGACTCCCGCGCAGTACAACGGGCCGAGGTGGACGATGCGGCGCTGCCCGGCTCGCTGCACGCGGCCGAGCACGCGGCGATCGGCATCCTGCCGCTGCTGGCCACCTGCGACCGCTGGGACCTCGGCGGCCTGTCCACCGCGGTGCACCCCGACACCGGGACGGCGGCGATCTTCGTCTACGACGGTCATCCCGGCGGGGCCGGCTTCGCCGAGCGCGGGTACGCGGCGCTGCGCCGCTGGCTGCAGGCCACCCGGGCCACCGTGGCCAGCTGCGAGTGCGAGACCGGCTGCCCGTCGTGCGTGCAGTCGCCCAAGTGCGGCAACGGCAACGACCCGCTGGACAAGGCCGGGGCGGTGCGGGTGCTGGACGTGGTCCTCGACGAGCTGGCCGCCCGGGACCACGCCGACCCCGACACCGACGACACCGACGACCGCACGGTGGGTACCGGGGACGGGGCTCCGGCCGCCGCGGAGCCCGATCTGGTGTTCTGACCGCCGAGCCGCGCCCCGCCCGCGTCGGCCACCGGCCCGGCGCGGGCCCGTCCGGTGGCGGCGTGGCCGCCGAGCCGCCCCAGCCGCAGGGTCACCCGGGTGGTGACCTCGACGACGCTCCCGTCCACCACGCGGCAGCCGGTCAGCTCGGCGCCGTTGGCGGCGGCGATGTCGGCGGCCACGGCGCAGGCGCTCGGGTCGCCGAGCACCGAACGTCCCGCGGCGGCCAGGGCGCTGAGGTCAGCGGCGCTCGCCGCCCGGTGCCGGGCGACCGCCGCAGCGCCTCCCAGCACACCGGCGATGGCCAGCAGGGCCAGCACCGCGGACAGCGCGAGCACCCACACGGTCGCCGATCCGCGTTCCGGCGAGTCGCGGATCACGGCCGTTCCCCGAGCGGCTCCGGCAGCGCCACGGCCTCGGCCGTCACGGTCACCCGCCAGGGCAGCGGACCGAGCGGGGTCACCTCGGCGGTCACCCGCACGCGGACCTCGCCGGCGCCGGTGGCCACGGTGGTGCGCGCTCCGTCGGGCGCCGCGCGGCCGGCCCATCCCGCCACCGTGGCGACGTCCTCACCACGCGCCGCTGCCCGCGCGCCCTCCCGGGCCGCGTCGACGCAGCGGAGCTGAGCGCCCACCACCGTCACCGCGGCGACCGCGCCGACCAGGACCAGCAGCAGCACCGGGAGCACGACCGCGGTCTCGGCCGTGACCATGCCGTCCTCGGCACGCCCTCTGCTCAGCACCCGGCGCATCGGCTCAGGACAGCGTCGCGAGCGCCGTGTCCACGAGCGCAGTGAGCCCCGTGACGATCGAGTCGCCGGTGACCACGCGGTACAGGACGGCGGCGAAGGCGCAGGCGGCCACGGTGCCGACCGCGTACTCCGCGGTGCTCATGCCCGCCTCCGCCGCGGCCTGGAGCCGCGCCCAGCGACGGACCGGGGAACCGTGCCGGGGCGTCTCCGGTGCGGGATCGGGATCGGCAACGGGCAGCGGTGCGGTCATGGAGTTCCTCCTCGGACGGGGCCCCGGCGGGGCCGTGCCCCGAGCCTGCTGGCCGGGTGGGACCCGGCCGAGGGCCGCGGACAATCTGTGGAGGGCGCCTGCGGCTGTGGACGCTCAGCCGAAGACATCCCCGGCGATGCCAAGCACCAGCGGGACCACGCCGAGGCAGACGAACGCCGGCAGGAAGCACAGCCCCAGCGGCGCCAGCACCCACACCCCGGCCCGCTGCACCGCCGCCTCGGCGCCCGCCCGGGCCCCGGCCCGGCTCTCCGCCGCCAGGGCCCGCAGCGCCGGTACCGCCGCGGCCCCGGACTCCCCCGCCCGCACCAGCGCGCGGCCCAGACCGCCCAGCTCGGCGGGTGCGTCGGCCCACGCCTGCCGCGGCTCGGCGCCCAGCCGCTGGAGCGCGGCCACGTGCCGCAGCCGCGGCCCGAGGGGCGCCGGCACGGCGTCGGCCACGGCGGCCAGCGCACCGGCGACGGGCAACCCCGCGGCCAGGCAGACGGCGAGCAGGTCGCAGGCGGCCGGCAGATCGCGGGCCAGCGCAGCCCGCGCGGCGGCGTCCGGATCCGGGCCGGCGCGCCGCAGCAGGTGTTCCACACCCACGGCCACCGCGGCGGCGGCGGTCAGCCCGAGGACTCCTCCGAGCAGCAGAGCGGTCGCCAGCCCGGCGGCCCCGCTCAACAGCCACCGACGTCGCCGGTCGCCCACCGCGCCGGGCGCCGGCTCCCCGCGCGCCCGCGCCGTCCCGCCTCCGCGCACCAGCCGGCGCACGCGGGCGCCGACGACGGCGGAACCGGGGGCCCACGCCACCACCGCTCCGGCCAGCAGCAGCACGGTCAGCCATGGCCCGGGGATCATCGGCCGAGCCGCCGGACCAGCCGACCGGTCCAGGCGATCCCGGCGACCTCGAGCAGCACGCCCACGACGAGCAGCACCTGCCCGGTACCGGTCGCGGTGAGCACCTGCCACGGATCGGCGCCGATCCCGCTGCCCATGGCCAGCCCGAGCACCGGCAGCCCCGTCAGCAGCCGGGCGCTGGAGCGGGGGCCCGCGGTCGCGACCAGCAGCGCCCGCCGCTGCCGGAGCCGGGTCCGCAGGTCGTCCTCGACGGCGGTCACCACGGTGGCCAGCGAGCAGCCGGTGCGGCTGCTGAGCACCACGGCCGCCGACAGCCGGGCGAGCTCGGCCGACAGTTCGTCGCCGCGGGCCTGCGGACCGCCCGCCCCGGTCCCCGCGGCACCGGGTGCCCGGACCGCACGCACCAGCGCGGCACCGCACTCCCGGTCGGGACAGGCGCCGGCGGCACCGCGGGCCGCCTCCTCGAGCGCCCGCCCGGCCCGCAGTTCGGCGGCCAGCGCGCCGAGCGCCTCGGCCAGCGCCACGAGCCGGGTCTCGGCGGCGGTACCGGCCCGGCGAGATGCCCACGCCCGCGCGGCCAGTGCTGCGCTCCCGCCGGCGAGCAGGGCCACCAGCGGGGTGCTGACGAGGGCAGCCGCGCCGGCCGCACCGGCCGCGGTCAGGAGCGGCAGGCGGGCCGGCCACCGCTGCACCCCACCCGCAGCATCGCCGGTGGCCGCCCGCAGCCGCCGGTGCAGGCCCGTCCGCGCCCCGGGCCACAGGACGGCGGCGCAGGCGGCCGCGAGCAGGGCCGCGGTCACCCGCCGGCCAGGCGGGCGCGCAGCGCGTCGCCGGCGGGACACGGGCCGCCGTCGGCCCGCCAGCCCGCCTCGACCACGACCAGTTCCCCGTGCCGGCGCACCACGGCGATCTCGTCGACCTGCCGCCCGTCACGGGCCCGCCGCACGTGCACCACCACCTGCAGGGCGGCGGCCGCCTGGCTGTGCACGGCGGCTCGCCCCAGTCCCGCGGCGACCCCGAGGGCCTCCAGCCGGGCCGGCACCTCGGTGGACCGGTTGGCGTGCAGGGTGCCGCAGCCGCCGTCGTGCCCGGTGTTGAGCGCGGCCAGCAGGTCGACCACCTCCGCGCCGCGCACCTCCCCGACCACGAGCCGGTCGGGGCGCATCCGCAGCGCCTGGCGCACCAGGTCGCGCAGTCCCACCGCTCCGGCGCCCTCCACGTTCGGCGGCCGGGTCAGCAGGCGGACCATGTGCGGGTGCGGGGGGCTGAGCTCGGCGGCGTCCTCGCACAGCAGCAGCCGCTCGGCCGGGTCGACCTCCCCGAGCAGGGCGCTGAGCAGGGTGGTCTTCCCGGAGCCGGTCCCCCCGGTGACGAGGAAGGCCAGCCGGTGCGCGACGACCGACCGCAGCAGCGCTCCGCTCTCTCCCGGCAGCGCACCCGACCGGTCCAGGTCGGCCAGCGTGTGCGCGCGCCGCCGCAGCACCCGCAGGGAGATGCAGGTGCCGCCGCCGGACACCGGAGGGAGGACGGCGTGCAGCCGCGTCCCGTCGGGCAGGCCGACGTCCACCCAGGGTGCGGCGTCGTCGAGCCGCCGCCCGGCGGACGCGGCGAGCCGCACGGCCAGCCGCCGCACGGCGTCCTCGTCGGCGAACCCGACACCCGGAGCCGGCTCGAGGCCGGCGCCGCGGTCCATCCACACCTGGCCCGCCCCGTTGACCAGCACGTCGGTGACGCCGGGCAGGCGCAGCAGCGGCTCGAGCGGTCCGGCTCCGGCCAGCTCGTCGACGGCGGTCCGGACGGCGAGCAGCACGTCGTCGTCGCCGATCAGCCCGCCCGCCTCCTGGCGCACGAGCGCGGCGACACCCGCGCGGGACGGCACCTCGTCGGCGAGTGCCAGCCGTTCCCGCACCCGGTCCAGCAGCGACGGCACGCTCACCGGCGCTCGTCCCCGGACAGCGCGGTCCGCACCCGTTGCGCGAGGGAACCCAGCGGCGACCGCGTGCCCGTGCCCGGCGGTTCGCCTCGCTCGGCGCGCGCCACCGCGCCGCGGTCGTGCGGCAGTTCGGCGAACACCGGCCGGCCCACCACCTCCTGGACGTCCTCGGGTGCGAGCCCGCCGGGCACCGACCGGACCACCAGCCGCGCCGACGACCACGGCCGTCCGTCGGCGGCCACGAGCAGCCGCGCGGCCGTGGCCGCGCGCAGGCGCGCGGGCACGACGAGGAGGGCGAGGTCGGCGTCGGCGAGCACCGCCTGCGGCCCTCCGCCCACGCCGCAGCAACCGGGCCGGGGCAGGTCGACGACCACGCACCGGCCGGTCGTCCGGGCCGCCTCCACGACCGTGACCAGGGCCTCCTCCGGGACCGGCTCGGCTGATCCCCTGCCCGCCGAGAGCAGGTGCAGGCCCTGCACCTCGGGGAGCGCGGCGAGCAGGGCCTCCCCCGCCACCCGGCCGCGGAGGCCGCCGACCTCCGGCCAGCGCAGCCCGCCGGTGAGCTCGGCGCCCAGGAGCAGGTCGAGTCCGCCGCTCCACCCGTCCGCGTCGACCAGCACCGCGGGCCCCGCGGCGGCGGCCAGCGCAGCGGCGACCGTGCTGGCGCCCGCGCCGCCGCAGGCCCCGCCCACGGCGACCAGCGGGCCGCGCTCCACCGGAGCGCGGACCGCGGCCGCCGCACGGGTGAGCAGCCAGGCCTCGTCCGCCGGGAGCACCACGACCCGCTCGGCCCCGACCTCCACCGCGGCGGCCCACCCGGCCGCCGGCAGCTCCCGGGTGGCGACGACGACCACGCCCGGGCGCCGGGGCAGCGCCCGCGGTCCGGCCAGGGCCAGGGCGTCGGCGCCGAGCAGCACCAGCGGCGCCTCCCGGTGTGCCCGGCGCAGCGCCGGCCCGCCGGTGCAGAGCTCCGGCTCCGCGCCGGCGGCGGCCAGCACCCGGAGCAGCTCGTCGAGCAGCTCCTCGTCGGCGCTGACGACCAGGGGACGGGGCGGCCGGGGAGGCGGCGGGAAGTCGGGCACGCGGTCGACTCCACCGGAGGTTCGGCAGACAGTGCCAGAACGGCGGGCGAACTGTGGATGACCCCATCGGGTGTGGACGGTGTGCGGTCCACGTCACACCGCGCCGACACACCTACAGTGACTGACGTGTCCCGTGCCGCGGCGTTCTTCGACCTCGACAAGACGGTCATCGCCAAGTCCAGCACCCTGGCCTTCGGCCGGCCGTTCTTCCACGGTGGGCTGATCAACCGCCGCGCCGTGCTCAAGACCGCCTACGCGCAGTTCGTCTTCTCCCTCGCCGGCGCCGACGCGCAACAGATGGACCGGCTGCGGGCGCAGCTCACCGCCATGGTCACCGGCTGGGACGCCGCCACGGTGCACGAGATCGTCCGGGAGACCCTGCACGAGATCGTCGACCCGCTCGTCTACGCCGAGGCCGCCGACCTCATCGAGGAGCACCGCGCCGCCGGCCGGGAGATCGTCATCGTCTCCAGCAGCGGGGCGGAGATGGTGGAACCGATCGGCGAGATGCTCGGCGTGGACCGCGTCGTCGCGACCCGGATGGTCACCGTGGACGGCCGCTACACCGGGGAGATCGACTTCTACGCCTACGGCGAGCACAAGGCCGAGGCGATGCGGCAGGTCGCCGCCGAGGGCGGGTACGACCTGGCCGACTGCTACGCCTACAGCGACTCGATCACCGACCTGCCGATGCTGTCGGCCGTCGGCCACCCGACCGCGGTGAACCCCGACCGGGGGCTGCGCAAGGCGGCCCTGCAGCACGGCTGGCCGGTGCGGCGCTTCGAGCGGCCGGTGAGCATGCGCGCCCGCTTCTCGGTGCCGCCCGCACCGGTCGTCACCGGCGCTGCCATGGGCGTGGGCGCCGCCGTCGTCGGGCTGGCCTGGTACGCCCGGCACCGGGCGGTGCGCGCGGGGTTGGTCCCGGAGGCACCGGCCCCTTCCCGTCGCCGCCACCGCGGGGCCTGACCCCTCCGCTCCTCCGGCGAGGCGCCCCGGGCCCCGGCCCGCGCTGCGCCATCCTGCCGACGTGTTCACCGTGGTCGTGGCGTGGCTGGCCGTCCTGGCCGTCTGCGTCGCCGCGGCCAGCTTCGGGCAGGCCGCGCGGACCTCCGCCCGGCAGTGTCCGGCACGACGGCGGACCGGGTTGTTCGTCTCCCGCTCCGGGCCGTGGCTGACCGCACTGGCTGCCGCAGCAGCGGGCGCGGCCACCGGGGCATGGCTCCCCGCGGCGGCCGCCGGAGCGGGAGGGATCGTGCTCGTCGCCCTCCTCGGGCTCGGGCTCAGCCCGCACTGAGAGACGTCAGCGGCCGAGGCGCTCCCGGACGCCGTCGACCAGCGTGCGTGCACCCGACACCGGCCGGAAGGCGCGCGCCGCCGCCGTCAGCGCCGCCACCTCGTCGTCGGCCAGGCCGAGCCCGTCGGCCGCGGCGTTGGACTCCAGCTGCGCCACGCTGGACGCACCGGGGATGACCACCACCCGCGGCTGCGCGATCAGCCAGGCCAGCGCCACCTGCGCGGGAGTGGCGGCGTGGGCGTCGGCCACCTCGCGGAGGACGTCGAGCAGCGGTGCGACCCGGCGCAGGTTCTCGGTACCGAACAGCGGGTTGACCGCCCGCACCCCACCGGGCCGGTTCGCCGCCGAGTAGCGCCCGCCCAGCAGCCCCTGGGCGAGCGGGCTGTAGGCGATGACCAGCCGGCCCTCCTGCTCGGCGAAGGGCACCAGGTCGTCCAGCGGCGCCGCGCTCGCCAGCGAGAACTGCACCTGGTTGCTGGCGACGGGCCCACCGAGCGCGGCGTCGGCCGCCCGCCAGCGGCCGAGCGAGTAGTTGGAGACGCCGGCCGCGCCGATCCGGTCCGCGTCGAGCAGGGCGCGCATCCCGGTCATGGTCACCGAGTCGGGCACCACCGGGTTGGGCTGGTGCACCTGGTAGAGCGGGATGCGGTCCAGGCCCAGCCGGCGGGCGCTGCCGGCCCAGCGCTGCCGCACCACCGGCGGGAACGGGGCGACCGGGAAGATCTTGCTCGCGACCACGACGCGGTCCCGCTCCTCGCCGAGGGCCGCGCCGAGGATCCGCTCGCTGCGCCCGAAGCCGTAGATCTCCGCCGTGTCGAACAGCGTGATCCCCAGCTCGCGCGCCCGGCGGACGATGTCGCGGGCCGCACGGTCGGCGTAGCTGTCCCCGTAGCCCCACTCGCGGGACCCGAACTGCCAGGTGCCCAGGCCGATCCGGCTGACCGGGCCGAGCCCGGGGACGTCGAGGGAGCGCATGGCCCCAGTGTCAGCCCCGCAGCAGGCTCTCGCAGATGGCCAGGCCCTCCAGGGCACCGTGCTCGGTGGCGCGGCAGCAGTGCACCAGCCACGCGGCGACGCCTTCGGGCGTGCCGGAGCGGTACCCGGCCAGCGCGTCGGCGTAGGCGTCCCGACCCAGCTCGGCGAACCCGACCTCAGGCACCGACACCGCCTTGGGGTCCAGCCCGCGGGTGATCCCGGTGAGCCGGGCGGCGGCACGGGCGACGACGCCGTCGGCGACCCCGAACGGCGCGAGCGCCGCCAGCTCGCCGTGCACCAGGCCCGCGACGAGCACCGCCGGCACCGTGGTCGCGCCGGTGACGAGGGAGAACAGCCCACCCAGCCGGGCGCCGGCGTGCGGGGCCGGCCGGCCCAGGTCCCCGCTGTCGGCGAGGTCGGCCGCGGCCAGGACGTGCAGCCGGGCCAGCACCTGCCCCGGCGCCTTCGGCCAGGTCTCCACCATGGCGCCGAGCGCCACCGAGGCCCGCAGCGCGCCCTGCACCACCGGGTCGGTCACCGACCCGGCGCGCAGCTCGGCCAGCGGGACGTCGACCCCCGCCAGCGCCGCCGAGGCGCGGGCTCCGCGCAGCGCCGACTCGGTGCTCACGCCGGCCGACTCCCGCCGCAGGACCCGGTGCCCCAGCAGCCGGTCGATGCCGGCCCGGGCGCCGTCGGCGGCCTCCCGGACCCCCGGCAGGTCCAGCAGCGGGGCCAGCGGGTCGGAGGCGCCCGGACGGGCGGCGGGGCGCGCGGCGCCGGGGCGGACGGGGATGCTCACGGCCACGACGGTACGAGGCGGGGCCGCCCGCTCCGCCGCAGGCCCCTGCCCTACGCTCGCTCCTTGCCATGGCCCGACCCGTCACCCTGCTGCTCGTGCGGCACGGGCAGAGCGAGTGGAACGCCGTCGGCCGCATGCAGGGTCAGGTCGCCCATGTGCCGCTGACCCCGCTGGGGCACACCCAGGCGGAGGCGGCCGCCGCCGAGCTGGCCGACCTGCGGCCCGGCGCCGTGCTGTCCAGCGACCTGCTGCGCGCGATCCAGACCGCGGAGCACTGCGCCCGGGCCACCGGGCTGCCGTTCACCACCACCCCGGCGTTGCGGGAACAGGGGTACGGCGTCCTCGAGGGCCGGCCGTCCCGGGAACTGTGGGACGTCGTCGACTGGTCCGACGCGCACTGGGCGGCCGAGGGCGGCGAGAGCCTCGCCGAGCTGCACGCGCGGGTCGCGGCGTTCCTCACCCAGCTGTGCGCGGAGCCGCCGGCCGACGTCGTCGCGCTCGTGACGCACGGGGACACGATCCGGGCGGCGCAAGCGGTCGCAGCCGGGCTGGGGCCCGACGCGATGCCCGCGGTCACCCCGCACAACGGCACGGTGACCCGGCTCGAGATCTGCGGGTGACCTCCCGGCCCGGGCGTCGCTCAGCGGCGGCGGAGCAGGCTTCCGAGCATGCCGGCGATACCACCGGAGGAGGCAGGCGTCCCACGGCCCCGGCGGCCGGTCGTCCGCCCCATGGCGCTCCGGGGCACCCCCCGGCCCGGTCGTCCGGTGGCCCGGCCGCCGCGTGCCGCGCCCCGGGCGGCGCCTCCCGCTGTTCCCAACAGCTTGCCGAGAATGCTCATGCGGCCCCCCTTACCCACGGCCGGCCGGGAGGATCCCGCTGCGCACAGGACCCTGCAGCGAACGGCGCGGCGTGACGGTGCGCACCCAGAAGCCGCCGCTGCGATGTCGGACGGTCAGCCGCTGACCTCCACGAGGTCGATCACGAAGACGAGCGTGGAGCCGCCGGGGATGGGGCCGCTGTCGGCCTCGCCGTAGCCCAGCTCGCTGGGGATGGTGACGACCCGTCGTCCGCCGACCTGCATACCGGTGATCCCCTGATCGAAGCCCGGGATCACCTGCCCCGCACCGAGCGTGACCGGCAGCGTGTCGTCCGCCCCGCGGCTCCAGGAGGAGTCGAACTCCTCCCCCGTCTCGTAGAACGCGCCGACGTACTTCACCGCTACGGACGTGCCGTCCACGGCCTCCTCGCCGTCGCCGACCACGACGTCCTCGACCACCAGTTCGTCCGGCGCGGGCGCGTCCGTCGGCGGGACGTCCGGCGCCTCGGACAGGTCGGTCGAGACCTCCTCGGCCACCTCGGCCGCCGCCGGGGGCGTGGCCTCCTCCTCGCCACCGCCGCAGGCGGCGAGGGAGAGGGTCAGGGCGAGCAGCGCCCCGGGAACGGTGCGGCGGGTCATGGGATCTCCTGGCCGAGCAAGGGCTCGTGTCGGTGCGGCGGACCGGGACGGTGCTCGCGGCGGGCAGTCGGGTCGAGGCGCGTGCAGTGCCCTCGGGCCATCGTCCCAGAGGACGCCGGACCGCCGGCTGGACCGGTTCAGGCAGCGCCGAGCGCGTCCGCCATCCGGTGGTGCACCGCCGCCTCGGCCGGCCGGCTCTGCCGCTCCAACGTCCGGGCCAGCGCGCGGCGGGCCCAGCCGTTGCTGGGCGCGAGCTCCACCAGCCGGCTCAGCGACTCCTCGGCGGGACCGAGCTGGGCCGAGCCGTAGTAGGCGCGAGCGAGCAGCTCCAGCGCCGCCTCGTTGCGCGGCTCGGCGTCGACGACGGGCTGCAGCATGCGCGCGGCCTCGGCGGGCTGACCGATGTTCAGGAAGAGGTCGGCCCGCAGGAACTCGGAGTGCAGGTCGAGTTCGAACTGGGACATGGCCGGTGCAACGCGCCCCCGGTCCGGCCGCTTCCCGGCCTCACTTCTCCGGCTCGGGGTACCGGGCGCCCGCCGCCAGCTCGGTGCCGTCGGCGACCCGCGCCTCCCGGCCGACGAGGGTGATCTCCCCGTCGCCGCCGACGGAGGCGTCCGCGCCCACCTCGACCCGGTCGTCGAGCACCGCGCGGGTCACCGTCGCGCCCGAGCGCACCCGGACGCCGGGCAGGAGCACCGAGTCGACCACGGTCGCGCCCCGCTCGATGACCACGCCCGGCGAGATGACCGAGCCGCGCACCTCCCCGCCGACCCGGGTGCCACCGGAGATCAGGCTCTCCTCGACCACCGAGCCGCTCAGCACCCGCGCCGCGCTGTGCCGGCCACCCCGGGTGTGCACCGGCCACCGCGGGGCGTCGAGGTCCAGCGGCGGCTCCTCGGCGATGAACTCCCGGTGGGCATCCCAGTAGGCCGGGATCGTGCCGACGTCGCGCCAGTAGCCGCCCAGCGGGTAGGCGCGGGCGAACCCGTCGGCGGTCTGCGCGGGCAGCAGGTGGGTGCCGAGGTCCTCCAGCCCCTCCTCCCCCACCTCGGAGTTCAGCGCCTCCAGCCGGTCGAGGGTGGGGGTCGGGGAGAAGACGAAGACCTCGTTGGTCGCCGTCGTCGTCGCCGGGTCGTCGGGCTTGTAGGCGTAGCCGGTGATCCGGTCGCCGTCGGCGACCTCGACGATGCCGTAGCGCGGGGCGTCGTCGGCGGCCACCTCCGTGGTCACCATGGTCACCTCGGCGCCGGAACCGAGATGGGCCTCGACCACCTCCCGGTAGTCGAGCTTGTAGACGGCGTCGGCGCTGACGACGACCAGCGCGTCGGCCTCGAACTCGCGGATCTGCGCCGCCTGCCGCCACAGCGAATCGGCGGTGCCGGTGTTCCACCCGCCACGCTCGGTCCCCTTGTAGGGCGGCAGGGTCAGCAGCCCGCCGGCCGTGCGGTCGAGGTCCCACGGCCGGCCGTTGGACAGGTGGTCGTGCAGCGAGGTGGGGTGGAACTGGATCGACACCCAGACGTCGGCGATCTGGGAGTTCTGGCAGTTGCTCAGCGGGAAGTCGATGAGCCGGTAGATCCCCGCGAACGGCACGGCGGGCTTGGCCCGCTGCTCGGTGAGCAGTTCGAGGCGGCCGCCGGCACCACCGGCGAGCACGAGGACGAGAATCCGCGGGAGGGCCATGCTGCCCCCGCTACCCCGTGCCCGCCGGGCACACCCGCGCCCCGACGATGTGCGCTGGTGCGCAGTTCCACCGACTTGGGTTCAAGGAGTCGACGCAACACCTCGATGAGACGGGGTGGTGTCGATGGGAGCAACGGGACATGTACCGCTGCCGCAGGAGGTGCGTCGGCGGTTCTGGCAGCTGATCGCCGCGGGATCCTCGACCGAGGACGCCTCGGCAGCCGTCGGGGTCACCGGCAGCACCGGGCGGCGATGGTTCGTCGAGGCCGGCGGCATACCCCCTGTGCAGCTGGCCGAGCCCAACGGCCGCTATCTGTCCGTCAGTGAGCGTGAGGAGATCGCGCCGGATCGGGCGGCCGGTCTGGGCGTCCGCGAGATCGCCCGGCGGTTGGAGCGCAGCCCCTCGACGATCAGCCGGGAACTCGCTCGCGGCTGTCTGACGCGCCGTCCGGCCGGCCGCTACAAGGCATCGGTCGCCCAGGCCCGCGCCGAGGCCCGGGCGCGCCGGCCCAAGCCGGCCAAGCTGACCCAGCATCCGGTGCTGCGCGACTGGGTGGCCGACAAGCTCGAGCACCTGCAGTGGAGCCCGGAGCAGATCAGTCATCGGCTGCGGCTGGCGTTCCCCGACGATGAGTCCATGCGCATCAGCCACGAGGCGATCTACCAGTCCCTCTACGTGCAAGGCCGGGGTGCGCTGCGCCGTGAGCTGGCCGTCTGCCTGCGCACCGGCCGGGCGCTGCGCAAGCCGCGGCGGCGAGCCGATGGCCGCCGTGAGCGGATCAAGGACAAGGTGATGATCTCCGAGCGGCCCGCCGAGGTCGCCGACCGCGCGGTGCCCGGACACTGGGAGGGCGACCTGATGGTCGGCAAGGACAGCGGCTCGGCGGTCGGCACGCTGGTCGAGCGCACCACCCGGTTCACCATGCTGCTGCATCTGCCAGCCGATCACGGCGCCGAAGCCGTCGCCGCCGCAATCACCGCCAAGATCACCACCATGCCGGTCGCGCTGCGCCGCACGCTGACCTGGGACCAGGGCATCGAGTTGGCCCGGCACGCCGAGATCACCATCGCCGCGGACCTGCCGGTCTACTTCTGCGATCCGCACAGCCCCTGGCAGCGCGGCAGCAACGAGAACACCAACGGCCTGCTGCGCCAGTACCTGCCCAAGGGCACCGACCTGTCCGGGCACAGCGCCGCCGACCTGGACGCCATCGCCGACAAGCTCAACGGCCGCCCTCGCAAGACCCTCGGCTTCCACACTCCGGCCGAGGAACTCGCTCGACTATTGTCTGATGATCAACTAGCCGGTGTTGCGTCGACCAGTTGAATCCGCCCGACTCGAACTGCACATCCGCGCACACCGTCGCTGGGGCCGGCACCCCGGTCAGGCGGGCAGGTCGCCGCCCGGCCCGGCGGCCTCGGCGAGCAGCCGCTCCCGCTGCTCCTCCGGCAGGAGATCGACGTAGACGGTGCCGTCCAGGTGGTCCACCTCGTGCTGGAGGCAGCGGGCCGCCATGCCGGTCGCCTCGATCGACACCGGGTCGCCGTGCAGGTCCACCCCGTCGACGCGCGCCCGGAAGGCACGCGGCAACTCGGCGTAGGGACCGGGCACCGACAGGCAGCCCTCCTCGGTGACCTCCTCCGCCGGGTCCTCGCCCACCGGGTCGAGGACGGTGAGCGAGGGGTTCACGACGTAGCCGACGACGTCCGCACCCTCGGCGTCGGGGCAGTCGATCACGAACACCCGGGCGTCCACACCGATCTGGTTGGCCGCCAGCCCCACCCCGTCGGCGGCCTCCATGCTGGCGAACATGTCGAGCACCAGCCGGCGGAGCCCGTCGTCGAAGGCGGTCACCTCCACGCAGCGGCGGTGCAGGACCGGGTTGCTGCCGTAGGTGACGATCGGCCGGGCGACGCCGTCGTAACGGCCGAACAGGCGCATGACGCACGATCCTAGGGACGCCGGACCGGCCCGGCAGCGGCCACCGGGCGCTTGGCACCATGACGCCGTGCCGCGCCCCGCCCCCGATCCGGCGACCGCGCTGGGCCTGGCCCTCGGCGTGCTGGCCGACGTCGCCCTGGCCGACCCCCGGCGGGGGCACCCGGTGGCCGGGTTCGGGACCGTCGCCGCGGCGGCCGAACGCCGGCTCTGGCGCGATTCCCGTCCGGCCGGCGCCGGCCACTGGGCGCTGCTCGTCGGCGGCACGACGGCGATGGGGGCCGCGGCCGACCGGAGCACCAGGCAGCGGCCGGTCCTGCGCACGGTGACCACGGCGGCCGCCACCTGGGCCGTGCTGGGTGGCACGTCCCTGGGCCGGACGGCCGGCCGGATGCACGACGCCCTGGCGGCGGGCGACCTGGACGCCGCACGGGCGATGCTGCCGAGCCTCGCCGGGCGGGACCCCAGCGCTCTGGACGAGGCGGGGCTCGTCCGCGCGACCGTGGAGTCGGTCGCCGAGAACACCGCCGACGCCGCCGTCGCCCCGCTGTTCTGGGCCGCGCTGGCCGGGCTGCCCGGCCTCCTCGGCTACCGCGCGGTCAACACCCTCGACGCGATGGTCGGCCACCGCTCGCCGCGGTACGCCCGGTTCGGCTGGGCGGCCGCGCGGGCCGACGACGTCGCCAACTGGGTGCCCGCCCGGCTCACCGCGGCGCTGACGGTGGCGTGCGCCGCGCCGGCCGGCGGCTCGGCGGCCGGGGCGTGGCGCGCCTTGCGGCGGGACGGCGCCGCGCACCCCAGCCCGAACGCCGGTCGCTGCGAGGCCTCCCTGGCAGGGGCGCTCGGGCTGCGGCTGGGCGGCCGGAACGTGTACGGCTCGCGGGTGGAGGACCGGCCCGCGCTGGGAAACGGACGTGCACCCGCGACGGCGGACATCCCCCGCGCGGTGCGGCTGTCCCGGGCCGTCTGGCTCGCCGCCGCGGGGCTGGCCGTGGCGGTCCGCGCGGTGCGCGGTCGCGGAGCCGGGCGGTACCGCCCCGCAGCGGCGGGCCACAGGGCTGCGACGGGAGCAGCGCGGACGTAGGGTCCTGCCATCGGAGCGGCCGGCCCGGTGGGCCGGTGGACACCTCGTCGAGCCCGCGGCGCCGTGGACCTGCCCTGCCGGGTACGCCTCGGCCGAGGAGTTCGACCATGTCGTCACCGACCCTTGCCCGTTCCCGGTCGACCACCCGCCGTTCTCCCGTCGGCGGCCCGGACCCCTCCTGCGCCGTTCCCCGGCGCACGGACGCCGCGCCGGGCACGGCCGGGCGCTACCGCTACGACCCGCGGGCCGACACCTGGTGGTGGTCCGCGCAGATGCACGCCGTGCTCGGTCTGGACCCGGCCGTCACCGCGCCGTGCACGGAGACGCTGGTCGCCGCCCACCACCCCGACGACGGCGGGCGGGTCCTCGCCGCGCTGACCGACTGCGGCGCGGGCCAGGCGTTCGTGCTGGAGACCCGGGTGGTGCGGCCCGGCGGAGCGGAGCGCGTGGTGGTGCTGCAGGGGAAGCCGGCCCGGGACGACGCCGGGAACGTCCGCGCCGTCGAGGGCACGTGCCTGGACGTCACCGGCTGCCGCCCGCCCGGGCCCGACGCGGAGGTCCGGTCCCTGCGGACGGAGGTGGCGCAGCTGAAGACCGCCATGGCCAGCCGCGCGGCGATCGAGCAGGCCAAGGGCATCCTCATGCTGCTGGTCGGCTGCGGCGAGCAGGCGGCGTTCGACCTGCTGGCCCACATCTCCAGCCACACCCACCGCAAGATCCGGGACGTCGCCCAGGCGATCAGCGGGTCGGCCGCGGGCGACGCCCCGCTGCCCGCCGAGGTCGGGCGGATCCTGCGCGACGCCTGTCCCCCGGCGCGGCCGCTTCCCTGAGGCGGGTCCTCGGGCCGCCGCCCGGTCGTCGCGCCGGTTCGGGCAGGATCGTGGGCAGCGCGTGGCGTCCGCAGCAGCGGTGCCCGCCGCCGCGGCGCGGAGCCGCCGAGGAGGGAGCCCGATGTTCTACGTCCTGGCCACTTTCGTGCTGCGGCCGCTGTTCTTCGTCCTGTGCCGGCCGCACATCACCGGCCGCGAGAACGTGCCGCTCGACCGACCGGTGATCCTCGCCAGCAACCACCTGTCCTTCATCGACAGCATCGTCATCCCCCTGACCGCGCCCCGCCGCGTCGCCTACCTGGCGAAGGCGGAGTACTTCACCGGCCGGGGGTTCAGCGGCTGGGTCACCCGCACGCTGTTCACGGCGCTGGGCGCGTACCCCGTCGAGCGGGAGACCCACCGGGCCGCGCAGTCCGCCCTCGACACCGCCCTGGGCATCCTGCGGGACGGGACCGCCTTCGGCCTCTACCCCGAGGGGACCCGGTCCAAGGACGGCCGGCTGGCACGCGGCAAGACCGGCGTGGCCTGGCTGGCGCTGACCGCCGACTGCCCCGTCGTCCCGGTCGCGGTGCACGGCACCGACCGGGTGCAGCCGGTGGGCGCCAGCTGGCCGCGCCCGCACCGCGTCACGATCACCTTCGGCAAGCCGCTGACCTTCCCCGAGCACCGCGGTCAGGCCAACCGCAATCGGGCCCGCCGCGAGGTCACCGACCGGATCATGGTGGCGATCGCCGAGCTGTCCGGTCAGGAGACGGCCGGCTGGGACCTGCCCCGAGAGGCGGTGTGAGCGGCGCGCTGCTCGTCGCCGGCACCACCTCCGACGCCGGGAAGTCCGTGGTCACCGCCGGCATCTGCCGGTGGCTGGTGCGCCAGGGCGTCTCGGTGGCGCCGTTCAAGGCGCAGAACATGAGCAACAACTCCATGGTCACCGCCGACGGCGCGGAGATCGGCCGGGCGCAGGGAATGCAGGCGGCCGCGGCCCGGGTCCAGCCCGAGGCGGCCATGAACCCGGTACTGCTGAAGCCGGGCGGCGAGGACTCCAGCCAGGTGGTGGTGCTGGGCCGGCCGGTCGCCGAGGTCACGGCGCTGTCCTACCGGCCGATGAAGGCAGCGCTGCTCGAGCAGGTCCTCGGCAGTCTGGCCGACCTGCGCGCCCGGTTCGACGTCGTCGTCTGCGAGGGCGCCGGCTCCCCCACCGAGATCAACCTGCGGGCCGACGACATCGCCAACATGGGCCTGGCCACCGCGGCGGAGCTGCCGGTGCTGGTCGTCGGCGACATCGACCGCGGCGGCGTCTTCGCCGCTCTGCACGGCACCGTCGCGCTCATGCCGCCGGCCGACCAGCGGCTGGTCGCCGGCTTCCTGGTGAACAAGTTCCGGGGCGACGTCCGGCTGCTCCGCCCGGGCCTGGACCGGCTGAGCGAGCTCACCGGGCGGCCCACCCTCGGTGTGCTGCCCTGGCTGGGCGGCCTCGACCTCGACGTCGAGGACTCCGTCGGCATCGGACGGACGCCCGCGAGCGCCGGGCCGCCGCACGGCGAGGAGGTGCTGCGCGTCTCCGTCCCCCTGCTCCCCCGGCTCTCGAACGTCACCGACCTCGACGCGCTGGCTGCCGAGCCGGGTGTGCTGGTGCGCTACGCCACCCGCCCCGAGGAGCTCGCCGACGCCGACCTGGTCGTGCTGCCGGGCAGCCGGGCGACGGTGGCCGACCTGGCCTGGCTGCGCTCGACCGGCCTGGCCGACGCCGTGGCCCGGCGGGCGGCCGACGGACTGCCCGTGCTCGGCATCTGCGGCGGGCACCAGATGCTGGCCCGCACCATCACCGACGACGTGGAGTCGCGGGCCGGGACGGTGCCGGGGCTGGGGCTGCTGCCGACCGACGTCCGCTTCGCCCCGGAGAAGACGCTGGCCCGCCCGGTGGGCACCGCCCTCGGCCACCGGGTGCGCGGCTACGAGATCCACCACGGCGTGGTGACGGTCGACCTTGCCGGGGAGGCTGCCGCCGAGGCATTCCTGGACGGGGCGCGGGCCGGATCGGTGTTCGGCACCACCTGGCACGGGGCCCTGGAGAACGACGGGTTCCGCCGGGCCTTCCTCACCGAGGTCGCCGGGCTCACCGGCCGCCGGTTCGTGCCCGCGCCGGACACCGACTTCGCCGCCGTGCGCGAGGCCCGGCTGGACCGGCTCGGCGACCTCGTCGCCGAGCACGCCGACACCGACGCGCTGTGGCGGCTGATCGAGGCCGGGCCTCCGGAGGGGCTGCCGCTGCTGCCGCCGGGCGCCGGGTTCAGCCCTCCGTGAGCCGCGCCCGCACGTCGTCCGGCCAGGGGGTGGGGCGGCCGTCCGCGAGGGCGACGTAGGTGTTGCGGACGACGCAGCACACCCGCTCGCCCACGCGCACGGTGAACCGCACGGTCACGCTGGTGCGGCCCACCTTCTCCGTCTCGGCGTCCACGGTGACGGTGTCGCCCCAGCGGGCGGACGCCGTCCACTCCAGCGAGCTGGCCTTGACCACCGGGTCGATGCGGCGGGCGACCAGCTCGTCCCACGCCAGCCCGTGGGCGGCCCACCACCCGTTGGAGGCCTCGTCGGCCCAGGTCAGGTAGTGAGCGTTGAAGACGACGCCCTGCTGATCGCACTCCACGTAGCGGACGGGGGAACTCCAGACCTCGGGCACGGTCGCCCACGCTAGCCGGGGCCGACTACGGTCTCGGCGTGGATCCCGCCCCCGCCGCCCTGACCGCCTACCGCGCGCCCTCGCAGCGGGTGCTCGACAAGGAGATCCACGCCCTCGACGCCTACTGCCGCGACTTCATCGGGCTGTCGCCGTTCGCCACCCTCGCCACCGCGACGGCCGACGGCTGGCCGGACGTGTCACCGCGCGGCGGGGATCCCGGCTTCGTGCACGTGCTGGACGAGCGGCGGCTGGCACTGCCCGACCGGCTGGGCAACAACCGGATCGACAGCCTGCACAACCTGGACGCCAACCCGCGGGCGGCGCTGATGTTCTTCGTGCCGGGGTTCGACGAGACGCTGCGGGTCTACGGCACGACGTCCGTGGTGGACCCGGGCGAGCTCGACGTCGACCTGACCGAGTTCGGCAAGCCGCCGCTGTCGGTGCTCGTGCTGTCGGTGGTGCGGGCCTACTTCCAGTGCCCGAAGTCGGTGATGCGGTCGGGGCTGTGGGACCCCGAGCGCCGGGTGGACCGCTCGGCCTACCCCTCGTTCGGCACGGTGCTGCGCGAGCACTGCCGGGACACCACGATCCCCACCGACGACGCCGTGATGCGGGCCGCGCTGACCGAGGAACTCTGATCGCGGCCTAGCTGGCGCGCAGGTCGCGGGCGAGCCTGCGGTCGGCCACCGCCCGTTCGGCGAGCGCGCGCACGCGCACCCGGCGGGGTCTGCGGTCGGAGCCGAAGTACCGGGCGTCCTCCACCAGCTGGAAGGCGGCGAGCACGCTCGCCTTCACCTCACGTGCCCGCGGGACGGCGGGTCGTGCCGGCTCTGCCGATGTCATGGAGACCCCCTTCTCCCGGGGAGCCGCGACGCTCCCCGCGGCTCCATGGTTGCCCCCCTTTCGGCGCACCGAACCCTCACGGTGACCAATTGGTGTCGATGGGTCACATGTGGCACGGGGTGACCGATTCGTGTCCGGGCACCGGCCGGAAGGGTCCGTACGGTGCTGCCCATGGCTGCACCTCGACGACTCGGGCGGACGGCGGCGCGGCTGGCGGGGCGCCTGCTCGGACACCTGTCGCGCGGCCGCCGGGCGCCCGCCGGGTCCCGCCCCGCACCGCGAGGCGACGCCGTCGACGTCTCCTACCGCCCGCACGACGACGACCGGCCCGACCCGGGTGAGGTGGTGTGGGCGTGGGTGCCGTACGACGAGAACGACGGCCGGGGCAAGGATCGCCCCGTGCTGGTCATCGGCCGCCGCGGGGAGGAGCTGGTCGGGCTCATGCTCAGCAGCCAGGACCACGACCGGGACGCCGCCGACGAGGCCCGGCACGGGCGGCGCTGGACCGACATCGGCACCGGCGCCTGGGATCCCCGGCGGCGGCCGAGCGAGGTCCGGCTGGACCGGTTGCTGGTCCTCGACCCCGCCACCGTCCGGCGCGAGGGCGCCGCGCTGGACCGCGCACGGTTCGAGCGGGTGGTCGCCGAGGTGCGGCGCGTGCAGGGCTGGTGACCGCCGTCAGTCGGCGAGCCGGTCCTCGCGGGTGAGCTTCTGGGCGGGCGGGCGCAGGTGGTAGACCCCGGCCTGCTCACCGACGACCTGCAGGTCGTACCGGTGCACCACCTTGGGCCCGCCGTGCAGGTGCACGTGGGTCACCGTGGGCAGCGGGTCGCCGTGCCGCGCCGCCCGGATCTGCACCCTGCCGTCGAGGGGCCCGCCGACGAACAGCAGCACCGCATCCTGGTCGCCGGTGTCGGACCCGGGCCCGATCTCCTCGGACAGTTCGCTCTCCTCCCGCTCGCGCGCCGGTCCACGAGAGTAGGCCCGCCGCGGCGGTTCGGGCAGCGCTGCACGCTCAGCCGGGCCGCGACCGCCGCAGCCAGCGGGCGACCAGCGGCGCGCTGAAGAGCATCACGAACAGCCGCAGCACCTGCACCGACAGCACGAAGGTCGTGTCGGCGCCCGAGTCGCGGGCCGTGGCGAGGACGGCGTTGAGGCCACCGGGTGTCGTCGCCAGGTAGCCGTCGAGCGCACTGGCACCGGTGACCCCGGCCAGCAGGACGCCGAGCCCGGCGCACGCCACGATCAGCGCGGTGGTGATCCCCAGGGCGACGGGGAGCACCCCGCCGATGGCGCGCAGGCTGCCCCAGGTGAAGCTGACACCCACCTGCAGGCCGATCCCCAGGAAGGCGGCGTCCTCCAGCAGGCCGGGCACCTCCGCGCCCCCGGAGAGCCCGGTGAGGTCGACGATCGCGGCGACGACGAGCGGGCCGAGCAGCGCGGCGACCGGCAGCCGCAGCAGCCGCCCGCCGGCCACGCCGGCGACCGCGCAGGCCCCGGTGAACGCCAGACCGGCGACCCAGCCGGCCCCGCCACTGTCCGGGACGATGCCCGCATCGGCGGTGGCGCCGTAGGCGGTGGTGGCGACCACCGGCATCAGCAGCACGATGAGCAGCACCCGCAGGTACTGCAGGACGGCGACCGTCCGCTCGTCGGCGCCGAGTTCGCGCGCCATCACCGCGATCCCCGCCGCCCCACCGGCGATCATGGCGAAGGCACCGGTGACCGGGCTGATCCCCCGGTGCAGCTGCAGCGCCGACCCCGCCAGCAGGCTCAGCGCGAGCGTGCCGAGGGTGACCAGCAGGACCGGCAACCAGTCCGCCGCCACGGCCCGCAGCGCGCCCGGCTCGACCAGCGCACCCACTGCCACCCCGATGACGGCCTGCGCGGCGATGCCGGCGGGCTCGGGCACCCGCGCGGGGCTCCGGACGGCCAGCGCCCGGACCAGGCCGGCGGCGAGACCGCCGAACAGCGCCGGAGTGGGCATCCCCGCCAGGTCGAGCAGCAGGCCGACGACGACCGCGCCGGCCACGACGAGGGCGGCGTCGAGCAGCTTCGCACTCCGCCGTCCCCGCACGGCGGTCACTCTGCCGGTGCCCCGCAGGGGGGCGCGCGAGGGGGCAGCCGGAGGTGATCCGCCGCAGCTCGGGCAGCGTGCGTGTCGAAGGCCGCCCATCGTTCTCCGACCCGTCCCATGACCGCGACGGGGGCGTGTCCCGCTCGCCTGCCAGAGTGGGGACGTGACCCCTGGCCCTGCGGGAGGCCGGCTGGGCGGTGCGGCGCGGGGAGACCTTCCCGGGCCTGACCGCCGACCACCTGCGGGTCGCCGTCCGCGATCCGGACACCTCCCGCGCCGTCGCCGCAGACCTCGCTGCGATCCTGGGCGGGACAGCTCGGCCCCGCTCCGCAGCGGTGGCCGTCCCCGCCGGCCCCGAGGAGATCCGCTGAACGCCACCCCGGTCCCCCCGGAGTCGGGCTCGGTCTACCCGGTGGGCCTCCGGCTGCGCGACCGCCTGGTGGTGGTCGTCGGCGGCGGCCGCGTCGCGCACCGGCGGGTGGCCGGCCTGCTGGAGGCCCGTGCCCGGGTCACCGTGGTGAGCCCGGAGGTCACCCCGGCGGTGGAGTCGCTCGCGGCGGCCGGGCGGATCACCTGGCTGCGGCGCCCCTACCGGTCCGGCGACCTCGACGGCGCCTGGTACGCGATCGCGGCGACCGACGACCCGGGGGCGAACGCGGCCGTGGCGGAGGAGGCCGAGCGGGCCCGCATCTTCTGCGCCCGGGCCGACGACCGCGCCGCCTCGAGCGTGTGGACGCCGGCCATCGGCCGCCAGGGCGACCTGGTCATCGGCGTGCACGGCGGCGGCGACCCGCAGCGCGCCATCGGCGTCCGCGATGCGATCATCACCGGGCTGACCGACGGCACCGTCGGCGACCGCGCCGCCCGGCACGTCGCGGGCGGCAGCGTGGTGCTCGTGGGCGGTGGGCCCGGCGACCCCGGGCTGATCACCGTGCGCGGCCGGCAGGCCCTCGCCCACGCCGACGTCGTCGTCGCCGACCACCTCGGGCCCCAGGCGCTCCTGGCCTCGTTGCCCCCCGAGGTCGAGGTCATCGACGCGTCGAAGCTGCCCCGTGGCCGGTCGATGGCCCAGGAGCGGATCAACGAACTGCTGGTCACCCACGCCCGCGCCGGGCGCCGCGTCGTCCGCCTCAAGGGCGGCGACCCCTTCGTCTTCGGCCGCGGCATGGAGGAGCTCCAGGCCTGCGCGGCAGCCGGCATCCCCGTCGAGGTCGTCCCCGGCATCACCAGCGCCGTCGCCGTCCCCGCCCTGGCCGGCATCCCCGTCACCCACCGCGGCCTCACCCACGAGTTCGTCGTGGTCTCCGGCCATCTGCCCCCCGGCCACCCCGACTCGCTCGTCGACTGGCCGGCCCTCGGCCGGCTCCGCGGCACCGTCGTCGTCCTCATGGGCGTGGACACCGCACCGGCCATCGCCGCCACCCTCGTCGAGCACGGCCGCGCACCCGGCACCCCGGTCGCCGTCATCAGCGACGGCTCCACCCCCACCCAGCGCACCGTCCGCACCACCCTCGCCGAGCTGCCGAGGACCCTCCCCGACAGCGGCATCCGGCCACCCGCCGTCTGGGTCGTCGGCGAGGTCGCGGGGCTCCTCCCCCAGCCCTGAGCAGGGCCGCGAGCTCCCGCGGAACTACCGGGCGGCGGAGACCGTCGCGAACACCACCGTGTTGTCGGTGCTCGTGCCCGCGCGGTCGTCGAACTCCCCACCGCAGGTCACCAGCGCGACGTCGGCGCCCTCCGGGTGCCCGTTGAGCGTGTCCGCGAGCGCGGAGGTCGCCTTGCTCAGCCCGGTGCGGGGCGCGCCCAGCACGGTCAGGTGGAGCACCTCGCCGCCGGAGTCGCGCAGGACGACCTCGTCCCCCTCGCGCAGTTCGTGCAGTCGGTCGAACACCGCGGAGCCCCCGGACTGCTGGTGTCCCAGGATGACCGCCATCTGCCCGGAGCCCGGCGCCGGTCCGTCGGACCACCACGACGCGGTGGCCATCGACTCCGGGACCCCGTAGCCGTCGAGGGCCTCCCCCGTGAAGGGGTTCTCGTACCGGACGGTGCCCCGGGACTCGACCTCGGCGTCCACGCCGATGGCGGGGACGGCGAGGCCGGTCGGGACGATCGACCCCGCGGCCGCGACCTCGCCCACCTCCGCGCCGGGCTGCACTCCCGGACCGGGGCGTGCCCCGACGACGAGGACCACCGCCACGGCCGCGGCCAGGAGGACGAGGACGCCGGCGACGGCGCCGGGATCAATCCGTCGAACGAACCGCACGCCACTGCCTCCGGTACGCGGCCGCGCCGGCGCCGGCCAGCAGCGCCAGCGCACCGGCGAGGGCGGCCGGCGCGTCGCCGTCGCCGTCGTCGTCGGCGCCCGTCGGCGCGTAGCCCGGGTAGACGACCGGCTGCGCCACCGGCTGCGGCGCTGGCGCGGCCGGCGGGGCGGGAGCCGGAGGCGCCGGCGGCTGCGGGGGCTCCGGAGGCGCGGCCGGCAGCGTGGGCATGCAGGCCGGCAGGGTCTCGGCGAGCAGCTCCAGCCCCTCGACGATCGACGAGTCCGCCACGACGGCCGGGGCGGCCGCGCCCGCGAGGATCTGCCGCAGCTGCCCGGCGAGATCGGGGAGCCCCTCCGGCCCCCCGCCGGCGGCCGCGCCCTGGAGCGCGGCGCGCAGCTCGGCCACCAGCGCCTCGAACTCGGCCGGGATCGCGATCAGCCCGCCGACGATCAGGTCGACGCTCTGCGAGATGCCGTCCACGCACTCGTCGGGGAGCCGGAGGGCCGCGGCCAGCTGCCGCAGCGCCGCGCCCAGCTCCGGGGGGACCTCCGGCGACGGTGCGGGCGCCGGCTCCTCCGTCCCGCCGGGTGCCGTCGAATCCGTGCCGGGCAGCGCTCCGCCACCGACGGCGTCCGCGACCTCCTCCTCGACCACCTCTGCCACGGGCACCGGGACCGCTCCCGGGAGCGCCGGCTCCTCGGCCCTCGCCAGGCCCGGGACGACCACGAGGGCGGCGGTGAGGCCGGAGGTCGCCAGGACCTGGCGACCACGGGAACCGCGGGAGCGGAGCGGGGCATGCGTCGACAAGGGGGCCTCCCGGCCTCAGGGCGTGCGCGACATCACTGCCCAGCCGTAACGACGCGACACAGGTACCGGTGACGACGTCCGCGATTCCCTCCGGGGTGTTCTCACCGACTGTGATGGGTCACCCGAGTAGTCGTGAGCTCCTCAGATGTTGGCGCCATCCGGCGGGGGTCCGTCGGGCAGCGCCGCCGCGATGCCGGAACCCGAGACCTCGGGGGCGTCCATGCCGACGGTGTAGGCGGTCATCGACAGCGAGCCGTACGCGTAGCCGTCGACGAGCACGTCCACCGGGGCGTCGGTGGCGCCGGCGACCCCCGCGACGTAGAGCAGCGGCAGGAAGTGGTCCGGGGTCGGGACGGCGAGGTCGAAATCGCGGTGCCCGTCCAGCCGGCCGATCTCCGCGGGGTCGGTGAGCATCCGCTCCTTGGCGTCCTCGTCGAACCGCTGCGCCCAGTCGAAGCCGGCATCGGGGAGGGCACGGCTGACGCCCCCGAGGTTGTGGACGACGTTCCCGCTGCCGATCACCAGCACGCCGTCCTCGCGCAGCGGCGCCAGGGCCGCGCCCAGCTGCAGGTGGTAGTCGAACGGCTTGAGCGCGTTGATCGACAACTGCACCACGGGGATGTCCGCGTCGGGGAAGGCGTGCCTCAGCACCGACCAGGTGCCGTGGTCGATCCCCCAGCTGTCCAGGTCGGCGCCCACCCACGTCGGGTGCACGATGTCGGCGATCTCCTCGTACAACCCCGGCAGTCCCGGCGGCTCGTAGCGGACGTCGAACAGCTCGCGCGGGAACCCGAAGAAGTCGTGGATCGTGCGCGGCCTCGGCATGGCGGTCACCGCGGTGGCCTGCACGTACCAGTGCGCCGAGACGACGAGGATCGCCCGTGGGCGCGGCACCGACCGGCCGAAGGCCTGCCAGGCCGCGGTGTACCGGTTCTTCTCCAGCGCGTTCATCGGGTTGCCGTGGCCGAAAAACGCGGCAGGCATCACAGGCATGACCGACCTCCTCTGTCGTCACCGGCTTGCGCCGATCATCTCCCGGCGGATCCCGGAGGGCGAGGCGCCGGACCCGGGCCCCAGGACCGGGCGGCGGCGTCCTCCAGCAGCCTCCGTCGCTCGGCCGGTGGCCGGCGCGGGCAGGACAGGCAGGTCGCCCCCTGCGGCAGCCGGTCGATCAGGCAGCACGACGCGCGGGCGGTGAACCGCGTGCCGGCGACGTCGACGTAGCGCGGAGCCGGCAGCGGGGCGCCCACTGCCGCGGCCAGCGGCCTGGCCAGCGCGGTGACCGCCCCGGTGTCACCGAGCGCCCGCCCGAGGGTCAGGAGCCCGTTGGCCAGCGAGTCGCTGGCGATCGCCCAGAGCGGCCGTGGCCGCATGCGGGCGGCCGCGGCCAGCGCCGGGACCACCGCCGACAGGCACTCCCGCAGGCCGTCGGCCGGATCGCCACCGGCGACCGCGGACACCGCGGCGACCGGCAGCCCACCGCGGCCGAGGAAGACGGTGGTGTCGGCCGGTCGCGCCGACAGCGGACGACCCGCGGCCAGCCCCGCCAGCACCGGCGCCAGGACCACGGCCGACGCCGAGTACCACCACACCGTGGCGTGCACCCGCGCGGCGCCCGCCCGGGGAGTGCGGGTGGCCAGGAGCTCCGCCAGCCATCGCGCGTCGGCCAGCCGCTCGGCCGGGACCGGGAGGGTCCCCGGCGACGGCACCAGCCCGAAGGCGGCGGCGCCGGGGATGCGCGCCACCACCTCCGCCTGCGGGGCCGTCACGGACCCAGTCTGCTGCAGCGGTCCCGGCCGACGGTGCGCGGGGAAGACGCCGGACGCCCCGGGGCCATACGGTGTGTCCTGGACCACGCTGCACCGTCGCGTACCAGGCGACGCAGGACTCGGGAGGACCCATGAGCGAGACGCCCCAGGTCGACGGCCCCACCTTCGCCCCGCCGGAGGACCTGGCGGCGCAGGCCAACCTCGGGCCGGACGCCTACGAGGAGGCCGCGCGCGACCGGCTGGGGTTCTGGGCGTCGGCAGCGGAGCGGCTCACCTGGACGCAGAAGTGGGACACGGTCCTGGACTGGAGCAACCCGCCCTTCGCCAAGTGGTTCCTCGGCGGCACGCTGAACGTCGCCTACAACTGCGTCGACCGGCACGTCGAGGCCGGCCACGGCGACCAGGTCGCCTATCACTGGGAGGGCGAGCCGGGCGACACCCGGACGATCACCTACGCCCAGCTGAAGGACGAGGTCTGCAAGGCCGCCAACGCCCTCACCGAGATGGGCGTCCAGGCCGGTGACCGCGTGGCGATCTACCTGCCGATGATCCCCGAGGCCGTCATCTCGATGCTGGCCTGCGCCCGCATCGGCGCCGTCCACATGGTGGTCTTCGGCGGCTTCTCCGCCGACGCCCTGGCCAGCCGGATCACCGACGCCGGTGCGCAGGTCGTCATCACCTCCGACGGCGGTTACCGGCGGGGGGCGCCCAGCGCGCTCAAGCCCGCCGTCGACGAGGCGGTGTCCCGCACCGAGGGCGTCCGGAAGGTCCTGGTCGTCCAGCGCACCGAGCAGGACGTCGACTGGGATGACAGCCGCGACCTGTGGTGGCACGACGTCGTCGACCGCCAGTCCACCGAGCACGAGGCGCAGTCCTTCGACGCCGAGCACCCGCTCTACATCATGTACACCTCGGGCACGACGGCGAAGCCCAAGGGGATCCTGCACACCAGCGGCGGGTACCTGGCCCAGGTCAGCTTCACCCACTGGGCGAGCTTCGACCTCAAGGCCGACACCGACGTCTTCTGGACCGCCGCCGACGTGGGCTGGGTGACCGGCCACAGCTACATCGTCTACGGACCGCTCTCCAACCGGGCGACGTCTGTCATGTACGAGGGGACGCCGGAGACACCGCACCGCGGCCGCTGGTTCGAGCTGATCCAGAAGTACGGCGTGACGATCCTGTACACCGCACCGACGGTCATCCGCACCTTCATGAAGTGGGGCGACGAGATCCCGGCGGGCTTCGATTTGTCGACGCTGCGCCTGCTCGGCTCGGTCGGCGAGCCGATCAACCCCGAGGCCTGGCTCTGGTACCACCGGAACGTCGGCGGCGGACGGTGCCCGATCGTCGACACCTGGTGGCAGACCGAGACCGGCGGCCACATGATCAACCCGCTACCCGGGGTCACGACCCTGGTCCCCGGCTCGGCCCAGCGGCCTTTCCCCGGCATCTCCGCCAAGGTGGTCGACGACGAGGGCAAGGAGCTGGAGAACGACTCCACCGGGCTCCTGGTGCTCACCGAGCCGTGGCCGTCGATGCTGCGCACCATCTGGGGCGACGACGACCGCTACGTCGACACCTACTGGTCGCGGTTCGGGAAGAACACCTACTTCGCCGGGGACGGCGCGAAGAAGGACGCCGACGGCCACATCTGGTTGCTCGGCCGGGTCGACGACGTCATGAACGTGTCCGGCCACCGCATCTCGACCACCGAGGTGGAGTCCTCCCTCGTCGGGCACCCGGCGGTGGCGGAGGCGGCGGTCGTGGGCGCCACCGACCCGACCACCGGCCAGGGCATCGTCGCCTTCGTGATCCTCCGCGAGAGCGGAACGGACTCCGGGGACGAGCTGGTGCAGACGCTGCGCACCCACGTCGCCCGCGACATCGGCCCGATCGCCAAGCCCCGCCAGATCATGGTGGTGCAGGAGCTGCCGAAGACGCGGTCGGGCAAGATCATGCGCCGGCTGCTGCGGGACATCGCCGAGAACCGCGAGCTGGGCGACGTCACCACGCTCACCGACTCCTCGGTCATGAACATGATCAAGGACAAGCTGCCCGCCGCGCCCGCGGAGGACTGACCCCACCAGGCATAGGAGGCTTTACCTACGTCTCGGACCCCCGAGCCATAGGTAGAGCTTCCTATGCCTCCGCCCCGTCCGACGGCATCGGGACGCGGTGCCGGCGCTCATGGGGCACGATCGTCCTGACCAGCAGCGTTGGACCGAAGGAGGAGCCACCCGTGGCCCACAGTGTGTCGCAGATCCGCACCGACGGAGCCGGCCCGGCCGTCGAGCCCTCGATCGGCACGCTCGTGCAGAGCGCGATGGCCGACGTCTCCACGTTGATCCGCAACGAGATCGAGCTGGCCAAGGCGGAGGTCGGCGCCTCGGCGAAGAAGGGCGGCATCGGCGCCGCCTCGTTCGCCGCGGCCGGCGTGTTCGCCGCCTTCGCGGGGATCTTCTTCTTCATCGCCCTGGCCGAGTTCCTCACCTGGCTCGGGCTGATCCGGTGGATCGCCTACGCCATCGTCTTCCTCCTGCTCATCGCGCTGGCCGGCGTCGCCGCACTCGTCGGCAAGAAGATGATCAAGAAGATCGAGAAGCCCGAGCGGACGATCGAGTCGCTCAAGGAGCTGCCCGAGGTGATGCACCGCGAGGCGCCGGGCACCCGGCGGCGCGAGGTCCCCGTGGTGAGCGGCGGCAAGGTGGAGCTGCGCGGCAACGAGTCGTACCGGGTCTGAGGCCGATGACCGTCCCTCCGGACGGCCGTCCCGACGCCACCAGCGTCCTGCTCCCCGGGCCGTGGACCCACCGCGACATCTCGGCCAACGGGGTGCGGCTGCACGCAGCCGAGGCCGGGGAGGGACCGCTGGTCCTGCTGCTGCACGGCTTTCCCCAGTTCTGGTGGACCTGGCGGTCGCAGCTGACCGCCCTCGCCGACGCCGGGTTCCGCGCCGTCGCCCCCGACCTGCGCGGCTACGGCGCCAGCGACAAGCCGCCCCGCGGCTACGACCTCCCCACCCTCTCCGCCGACGTCGCCGCACTGGTGCGGGCCCTGGGTGAGCGGGACGCCGTGGTGGTCGGCCACGACTGGGGCGGCCTGCTGGGCTGGACGGTGGCCGCGCTGCAGCCCCGGGTGGTGCGCCGGCTGGTCGTCGTCTCGATGGCCCATCCGCGGCTGCTGCGCGCCGGGCTGACCGACCGCCGCCAGCGCCGCGCGCTGCGGTACGCCCTCGGCTTCCAGGTACCGCGGCTCCCCGAACGCCGGCTGACCCGCCTCGACGACGACCCGGTGGCCGACCTGATGCAGCGCTGGGCGGGGCCGGAGTGGTCCCGTACGGCGGACTTCGCCGCCGCCGTGGACCGGTACCGCGCCGCGGCCCGCATCCCGCAGGCCGCGTACGGCGCGATGGAGTACTACCGCTGGGCCGGCCGGTCGCAGCTGCGACCCGACGGCCTGCGCTACGCCCGCCGGATGGCCGCGCCGATCACCGCGCCCACCCTGCAGCTGCACGGCGCGCTGGACCCCTGCGTGCTGCCGGAGACCGCCCGCGGGTCGGGCCGGTACGTCGCGGGTGCCTACGAGTGGCGGGAGCTCCCCGACGTCGGCCACTTCCCGCAGGAGGAGGCCGCCGACGAGGTGAGCAAGGCAATCATCTCGCAGCTGCGCTGACCTCTGGCGAATCGCGAACGCGCCTCCGGCGGGGTCATCGACCGGCTACGCCGGACTGGCAGGCACCCGGGGACGGGGCCTCCGGCCCGACCTGGATGAATGCGCTTCGCGGATTCATCCAGGTCATTCGCAGGTGCCGGTGCTGACCTCCGCGAGCGCCCGGCTGCCCGCCGTGGCCGCCTCGGCCACCTGGGGGCCGGTGAGCGCGTACCCGGTCTCCGGGTCGTCGATCGCCGAGGCGAACACCACCCCGAGAACGCTGCCGTCGGGGGCGAACAGCGGGCCCCCGGAGTTCCCGGCGCGGACCTGACCGAAGAGTGCGTAGACGTCCCGGACCACGGTCCCGGTGTTCCGGAAGTCCGGCCCGCTGATCTCCCCGCGGTCGCGGACGCGGGCGGGCCCGACGTACAGCGGTCCGCCGCCCGGGTATCCCATGATCAGCGCGTCGTCCCCCGTGTCGGCGGCCGCCGCGGTGAAGGTCAGCGGCACCTGCGGCAGGCCCGGGACCGCCAGGACCGCGACGTCGACGGCCTCGTCGACGAACACCGGCACCGCGTCGTACTCCTCGCCCTCGGCGACCACCACCGGTTCGGTGACGCCGGCCAGCACGTGCGCGTTGGTCATGACCCGCTCGGGGGCGTACACGAAGCCGGAGCCGTCGACCTGCCGCGAGCAGGTCGGCGCGATGCCGCGGATCCGCACCACCGAGCCCTCGACCGAGGCGACCACGGTGCTGTCCACCAGCGCCGGGTCCGGGGCCGGCACCTCGCGGGCGTCGGTCGGCGTGAGCGGGTCGAGCACGTCGGGCAGTCCGCGCCGGTCGATCGCGTCGCGGAGGTTCTGGTAGACGGTCCGAACCCCGTCGGGGACCGTCCCGTCGACGGCCTGCACCAGTGCCGACTGCCGGACCTGGCTGGCCACCTGCGGGAACGGGGAGCTGGCCAGCGGTGAGGCGACCATCCACGCGACCAGCAGGACCGACGCCGCCGAGGCCACCGCCCCGGCGGCGGAGTCGACCATCTTGGCCGGCTCCCAGGTGACCCGGGACCGCACGGCCCGCCCGGCCGCACCGGCCAGGATCTGGCCGAGCAGCGCCCCGGCGAGGACCACCACGAGCGCGGCGAACACCCGGGTCACGCTCGATCCGTCGATCCGGTCGGCCACCGGGCCCGACAGCTGGGCACCGAGGACGGCGCCGCCCAGGAAGCCGAGGATCGAGGTGGCCGAGACGAGCAGGCCCTGCCGGAAGCCGGACAGCGCGAACACCAACGCCAGGACGATCAGCAGGACGTCGACGACGGACACCCGTCAATACCCCCGCTCGACTCCGGGCGCGATCCGCTACCTGTCGTCATCGGCCGCTGACCGTCATCGTGCCCACCTGACCCAGCTGGAGGTGGAAGGTGCAGGCGAACGGGTAGTCGCCCGGCGTCTGGACCTCGAACTCGATCGTCTCCTCCTGCCCTGGGGCGAGGAAGGGGACGCCGGCGTCGATCGGAGCGGGCAGCTCCTCGTCGGTGTACTCGAGGTTGTGGGTCATCTGGTCGGCGACGTTCTCCACGGTCAGCCGCACCCGGCCGGGGGCGACGGTGAAGTGGTCGGGGTAGAACTCGTAGTCGTCCCTGGTCTGGACGGTGACCTCCTGGACGCCGTCGGCGGCCACCGTCACCTCGCCCAGGCCCTCGGCAACCGGCGCCGGAGCCGGCTCCTCGCTGCCGCAGCCGGTCAGCATGACCAGCGCAGCGGCGACCGCAACGGTCTTCCTGCCGAGGCCCCGGCCGCCTCCCGGACCCCGTCCCGGGCCTGCGAGGGGTGGGGAGGAGGTGGTCCTTCTACCGCTCATCGGGGCCAGACCGTACGCGTCGGAGCGCCGTCGGGCGCGGGATCGGCCACCGTCGGCGCGGCGGCGTCCTCGGCCCCCCCGGCGCCCAGCGAGCCGGGCAGGTGGGGCGGGCGCACCCCGGTCTCGCGCAGCGGGCGGACGTCGGAGGCGTCCCACGGGCGGGCGAGGCCGGCCGCCTCGAGGATCGCGTCGAGCAGGCCGGCGGTGAACCCCCACACCACCATGTCGGCGACGCCGAACGCCGGGCCGATGAAGCCGGTCGGGTGCCGGATGCGGAAGCGGTTCGCCGGGTCGACGAGGTCGGCGAGCGGGACGCGCGCGACCCGGGCCACCTCCTGGGGATCGCCGACGGTGACGTCCCGCGGGTCGTCCCACCACGCGACGACGGGCACCACGAGGTTGTCCGACGGGCCGAGGAACAGCTCCGGCAGCGTGGCGAGGACGCGCACGCCGTCGGGGTCGATCCCCGCCTCCTCCTCGGCCTCGCGCAGCGCCGTCCCGACCGGGTAGTCCTCACCCGCGTCCGCGCCCCCTCCCGGGAACGCGGGCTGGCCGGCGTGGCTGCGCAGGTGCGGTGACTTCTCGATGATCAGCACGTCGGGGCCGCGCGGGCCCTCGCCGAAGAGGATGAGGACGGCGGAGCGTCGCGCGGTGCGCGTCGCCTCCGGCCGCCGGTGCCGCAGCGGCAGGTCGCCGGCGCGCTCGACCAGCCGACGCAGGTAGTCGGGCAGCCCGTCGGCCACCGGCTGCGCGCTCACAGCTGCACGCCCAGGTGCTGGGCCACCAGGCCACGGAGCTCGTCCAGCGAGCCCACCGGCCCGGCCTCGGTGTGCACCAGGGCACCTCCGGCGTCGACGAAGTAGGTGAACGGCAGGGCGTTCAGGCCGAGCTCGGCCATCAGCTCCCCCTCGCCGTCGAACGCGCTGGGGAAGGTGACGCCGGCGTCCTCGGCGAATGACGCCGCCTGCGGCAGCCCGTCCTTGCTGATGACGCCCACCATCCTGACGTCGTCCCCGGCCAGCTCGGCGAACTCCTGCAGCACCGGCATCTCCTCCCGGCAGGGCGGGCACCAGCTCCCCCACAGGTTCACCACCATCGGCACGCCCGGTGCCCGAGCGAGGTCGAGCGAGCCACCCCCCGGGCACTCGAACACCAGCGCCGGCAGTCGCTGCGCCCCGACCGCCGCGGCCTCGGGCTGCTCGGGGCAGGGGGTGAGGGGCGCCACCGCGGTCGAGGGAGCGGCGGCCGGGCCGCCGTCGTCGGCCGGCTCGCCGGTGCAGCCGGCCAGCAGGAGAGCCGCCGCGAGCGCGACGAACGATCGGCGCATCACTCGGTGTCCGAGGCGACGGGTGTCTTCACGAGCGTCAGGGCCACCTCGGGATCGACCGGGCCGATGCCGAACGAGGGGCACCACTGCGCCAGGCCGCACGCCCCGCACGCCGCCTTCTTCGCATGGCACACCCGGCGCCCGTGGAAGATCACCCGGTGGCTGAAGTCGGTCCACTCCCTCTTCGGGACCAGCCGCGCCACCTCGGCCTCGACCTTGACCGGGTCCTCCTCCGCCGTCCAGCCGAACCGGCGCACCAGCCGGCCGAAGTGGGTGTCGACGGTCAGCCCGGGCACGCCGAACGCGTTGCCGAGCACCACGTTGGCGGTCTTGCGGCCCACGCCCGGCAGCGTGACCAGCTCCGCCATCCGGCGCGGGACCTCGCCGTCGAACCGCTCGACCAGGACCTGGCTGAGCCCGAGCACGGAGTTCGCCTTCGCCCGGAAGAACCCCGTGGGCTTCAGGATGGTCTCCAGCTCCCCTCGGTCGGCGCCCGCGAGGGCGACCGCGTCGGGGTACCGGGCGAAGAGCGTGGGCGTCACCTTGTTGACCATCTTGTCGGTGGTCTGCGCCGACAGGACCGTGGCGACCAGCAGCTCGAAGGCGTTGGTGAAGTCGAGCTCGCAGTGCGCATCGGCGTGGATGACGGCGAGCTCGCGGGCCATCCGGCGGGCCCGGCGGGTCTGCGCCAGCGGTGTCTCCTCCGGATCGAACGGCGACGCTCCGGTCAGCGCGGCGCGGGTGGGGCGACGGGCACGGACGGGGCGCGCGTAGGCCGGTGAGGACGCGGGTGCGGACACGCGCTCGAGGGTATGCGGGCCTGCCGACCTTCTCCTTCCGTGCCATCCTTGAGGGCGGATCGCTCCCCCGGTTCCGCCGACGACGCAGAGGAGGTCGGGATGGTCGCCCTCAGTGTCATCCTCTTCCCACCGCTGCTCATCGCGTTCCTGCTGGTCATGGAACGGGTCGAGGAGCCCCTCCGCCGGCCGGCGTCGTCCGCGCGCGAGGTCAGCGAGTTCCTCAACACCGCCACCCCCGGCGAGGTCGACACCCTGGCGACGTCCGGGATCCGGCGCGCCCTGTCCCGCTGGCGGCGACGGCGGCACAGCGCCCGCCGCTCCGACAACCCGCCGATGGTCTGAAGGACGGCTCCCTGCGGGGAGGTCGGATCTCGCTCCGACGAGGGACGCAGATCACCACCGAACGGGTGACCGACTGCACAGCCGCCTAGACTCGCTTTCGACACGGGCACCCCTGTGTCGGCGAAGAGTGTGAGAGGACGTGCAGTGGACGAGGTGCTGGCTCAGTCGGGGCTCTTCCAGGGGCTCTCCGAGGATGCGGTGGACCCCGTTCTCAGCCGCCTCGAGACGATCAACCTGCCGCGGGGTCGGGTGATCTTCAACGAGGGCGAGCCGGGCGACAGCCTGTACATCGTCATGACCGGCAAGATCAAGCTGTCCCGCCGGTCGCCGGACGGCCGGGAGAACGTGCTCGCGGTCATGGGGCCGTCCGACCAGTTCGGCGAGCTGTCCGTCTTCGACCCGGGTCCGCGCACCGCGACGGCCACCGCGGTCACCGACGTGAAGCTGGCCCGCATGCCGCAGTCGGTGCTGCTGCCGTGGATCGAGGCGCACCCGGAGATCGGTGAGCAGCTGCTGCGCGTGCTGGCCCGCCGCCTGCGCCGCACGAACGACTCCGTCGCCGACCTGATCTTCACCGACGTCCCCGGTCGCGTGGCCAAGGCGCTGCTGCAGATGGCCGACCGCTTCGGCAGCCGCGACACCGACGGCCTCCGGGTGAAGCACGACCTCACCCAGGAGGAGCTGGCCCAGCTCGTCGGCGCCTCGCGCGAGACGGTGAACAAGGCGCTGGCCGATTTCGTGCACCGCGGGTGGATCCAGCTGCAGGGCAAGTCCGTCGTCGTCCTCGACGAAGACCGCCTGCGCCGAAGGGCGAGGTAGTCGGCACGACCGTCGAACGCGAGAGGCCCGGACCGTGACGGTTCCGGCCCTCTCGCGTTCACTGCCTCAGGTGAGGAGAGCTCGGTCGTGCCGAGTGGGCCCCGGAGGGGTCCGCGCAGGCGCGACGCAGCGGCTCAGTGCAGCCGGGGAACGGCACGTGGCCGCGGTGTGATCCGGAGGATCACGAAGGTAATGGCACGGCCAGGCGGATGCGGGTGCCGTCGGGCAGCACCGCCCAGCGGCCGTCGGGGGTGTCCTCGAACCGCGGGCTGATCGGCTGCACCGGCTGCGGGGGCGACCCGGCGAGCGCGGTGGCGACGTCGGGGAACCCGGTCAGCTGGCCGAGCGTGTGTGTCGTCGGCGGCATCATCGGCCGGGTGCCGGTCTCCAGCTCGGCCAACGCCGCGGCCGGGCTCAGCCACGCGGCCTCGTCCGCCTCGCCCGACACGTCGCGCGCCTCCTGCCCGACCGGCAGCGCGGCGGCGAAGAACTTGGTGTCGTAGCGCCGTGGCTCGACCGGCGGGGTGATCCAGTGCGCGAAGGGGCGCAGCAGGTCCGACCGGAGCACCAGGCCACGGTCGGCCAGCAGCCCGGCCAGCGACAGCTCGCGGCTCAGCAGCGCCTGCCGCTGCTCCTCCCAGTCGTCGCCGGAGACGTCCGGAACGACCGCACCGTCCGGCAGCCCGGCGAGCAGGACGCCGGCTTCCTCGAACGTCTCCCGCACCGCGGCGCAGACGAGTTCCCGGGCGGTCCGCTCGCCGCACCCGAAGGCGGCGGCCCACTGGTCGGGCGCCGGCCCGGTCCAGCCGATCTCCGTGTCGCCGTCCCGCGGGTCGACGCCGCCACCGGGGTAGGCGGTCATCCCGCCGGCGAAGGGCATGCCTCTGGTCCGGCGCAGCAGGTAGACCTCGAGCCCGGGCCTCCCGTCGCGCAGCAGCAGGACGGTCGCGGCCTGTTTCGGTTCAGCCGGTGTCATCAGACGTCACCCCGTCAGCGGTGGACCCGGCGCGGGGGCCGGAGGCCTCCCGCTGGGGACATGGGCAGGGGCTCCACGCAGCAGGGGACGGCACCTGGGCGCGGTGCTGACCGGAGGGCAGCGGTGTCATGGCCGCGGTGCTGTCCGGAGGACAGCGGTGTCATGGCCGGAGCTCGACGGTGAGCTCGACCTCGACCGGGGCCCCGAGGGGCAGCTCCGCCACGCCGACGGCGCTCCGGGCGTGCTGGCCGGCCTCGCCGAAGATCCGCCCGAGCAGCTCGCTGGCCCCGTTCACCACGCGCGGCTGGCCGGTGAAGCCTTCCACGCTGGCCACGTAGCCGACCACGCGCACGATGCGGGCCACCGAGTCCAGCCCCACGAGGTCGTCGACGGCGGCGAGGGCGTTGAGCGCGCACAGCTTGGCGTCGGCGGCAGCGGCCTCGACGTCGACCGAGCCGCCGACCTTGCCGGTGCGGCGGAGCCCGCCGTCGACGAAGGGCAGCTGACCGGAGGTGAACACCAGGGAGCCGGTGCGCACCGCGGGGACGTAGGCGGCGACCGGGGCGGCCACCGCCGGCAGCCGGATGCCGAGCTCGGCGAGCCGGGCGTGCCAGCTCTGCGCGGGCGCCGTCATACCGGGCGCTTGAGGTAGGCGACCAGCTGCTCGGCCCCGGCGGGGCCGGGGAGCACGGTCACCAGCTCCCACCCGTCGACGCCCCAGGAGTCGAGGATCGCCTTGGTGTTGTGGACCAGCAGGGGGATGGTCGCGTATTCCCACTTCTGGCGGGCGGCTTCGCTCATGGGCGCGACGCTACTGCAGCCGGTGCGGAGGAGGGGCACGGCCGCCCGCGCCCCCGGGCTCCGCCGCGGGCCGACCCGCTCACCTGCTCCTACGCTGGTGCCGTGATCCCCGACCTGTCGCCTGCGCGTCTGCACGTGGTCACCGGCAAGGGCGGCACCGGGAAGACCACCGTCGCCGCTGCCCTGGCCCTGGCGCTGGCCGCCGGCGGGCGGTCGGTGCTGCTGGTGGAGACCGAGGGTCGGCAGGGCATCGCCCAGCTGTTCGACACGCCCCCGCTGCCCTACGAGGAGCGCCGCGTCGCCGTCGCCCGGGGCGGTGGGGAGGTGAAGGCCCTGGCCATCGACGTCGAGGAGGCCCTGCTGGACTACCTCGACATGTTCTACAACCTCCGGCGGGCCGGGCGGGCGCTGCGCAAGATGGGCGCCATCGACTTCGCTACCGCCATCGCGCCGGGTCTTCGTGACGTGCTGATCACCGGCAAGATCAAGGAGGCGGTGACCCGGCGCCGGAATGGCCGGGAGGTCTACGACGCCGTGGTCGTCGACGCCCCGCCCACCGGGCGGATCACCCGGTTCCTCGGGGTCACCGGGGAGATGTCGCAGCTGGCCCGGTCCGGGCCCATCAAGACCCAGAGCGACGGCGTCATGGCGGTGCTCCGCTCCCCGCAGACGGCGGTGCACCTGGTGACGATCCTCGAGGACATGCCGGTGCAGGAGACCACCGACGCCATCGCGGAACTGGAGAAGGCCGGACTGCCCATCGGCTCCGTCGTCGTGAACATGGCCGCCGAGCCGGTGCTGCCGGCCGACGCCCTCTCCCGCGCGGCCGCCGGCGAGCTCTCCGGCGCCGACCTCTCGCCCGCGCTCGCCGCGGCGGGTCTGCCCGGAGGCGCGGCGCTCGCCGACGCCCTGGCCGCCGAGGTGGTGGAGCACGCCCGCCGCTGGACCGCCCAGGATGCGCTGCGCGACCAGGTGACCGCGCTCGGTCGCCCCACCGTGGAGCTGCCGTTGCTGCCGGGTCCCATGGATGTGGGCTGCCTGTTCGAGCTGGCCGGTCGCCTGGAGGACCACCTGCGCGCGGAGGTGGGGCGAGCGGACAGGGGCGTGAGCATCGCAGCGAGGAACGAGCGAGGAGCGGAGCGCTCCGCGGGAGCGAGCGGGGGCACCGCGTGAGCGCGTCGCCCGCGGAGGCCCAGGGTCGGCGGCAGGCGCCCGCGATGGACCTCGACGCGCTGATCGCCGACCCGGCCACCCGCATCGTCGTCTGCTGCGGCGCCGGCGGCGTCGGCAAGACGACGACGTCGGCCGCGCTCGCGCTGGCCGCCGCGGAGGCCGGGCGGAGCGTCGTCGTGCTCACCATCGACCCGGCGCGGCGGCTCGCGCAGTCGCTCGGCCTGGTGGAGCTGGACAACGAGCCGCGGCGGGTCGACGTCCCCGGGATCGACGGCGAACTGCACGCGATGATGCTGGACATGAAGCGGACGTTCGACGACGTCGTCACCGCTCACTCCACGCCAGAGCGCGCCCAGCAGATCCTGGACAACCCCTTCTACCAGGCGCTCTCCTCCTCCTTCGCCGGGACGCAGGAGTACATGGCGATGGAGAAGCTCGGCCAGCTGCGGGCCAGCGACCAGTGGGACCTGATCATCGTGGACACCCCGCCGTCGCGGTCCGCGCTGGACTTCCTGGACGCGCCGAACCGGATGGGCCGCTTCCTCGACGGCACGATGATCCGGCTGCTCACCGCGCCCAGCCGGACCGGGTTCAAGTTCGCCAGCGCCGGCTTCCTGTTCTTCAGCCGGATCATCAGCAAGATCCTCGGCGGCCAGCTGCTGCGGGACATCTCCGCCTTCGTCGCGGCCCTGGACACGATGTTCGGCGGCTTCCGCGAGCGGGCGACCGCCACGTTCGAGCTGCTCCGCCGTCCCGGCACCTGGTTCGTGGTGGTCGCCGCCCCGGAGCCCGACGCCCTGCGGGAGGCCTCCTACTTCGTCGACCGGCTGTCGGCGGAGGGCATGCCGCTGGCCGGGCTGGTGCTCAACCGCACCCACCCCCCGGCGACGACCGCGTTGTCGGCCACGCGCGCCGAAGGGGCCGCGGAGGAGGTGGCCGAGTCCGGCGGGGAGACCGCGGCGCTGACCGCCGCCGCGCTGCGGGTGCACGCCGAGCGCATGCAGCAGGCCGCGCGCGAGCAGCACCTGGCCGACCGCTTCACCAGCGCCCACCCCGAGGTGGCGGTGCGCACGGTGCCGGCGGCTGCGGGAGACGTCCACGACGTGGACGGGCTGCGGGGGATGGCCGAGGCGCTGACCGGGGCCGACGACGACACGCCGACCGGCACGCCGAGGACACGAGTCCTTCCCGCGCGCCGCGGCTGAGCGCGGCGGCGACCAGCCGGACCGACGTACCCTGGCCGCGATGTCGGAAAACGCGCGCCTCCGTTCCCGTGTGCTCGCCAAGCTCGCCGCGACGATCGTCGTCGCCGGTGCGCTCGTGGCCGGTCTCCTGCTGCCCTGGGTCGGCGGCCCCGGCCTGGTGGCACGGAACTCCGTCTCGCTGCTCGATGCGCTCCCGGTCGAGCTCACCGACGAGACCCCGGCCGGCCCCAGCCGGTTGCTGGCGGCCGACGGCACGCTCATCACGAACTTCTACGAGCACAACCGCACGCCGGTGACCTCGGACCAGATCGCCGACGTGATGAAGCAGGCGCTGGTCGACATCGAGGACTCCCGCTTCTACGACCACAACGGCCTGGACGTCCAGGGCACCATGCGGGCGCTGATGACGAACCTCGCCGCCGGCTCGGTCCGGGAGGGCGGCTCGACCCTCACCCAGCAGCTGGTCAAGCAGACCCTGCTGCAGACGGCGAAGACCCCGGAGGCGCGCGAGGCAGCCAACGCCGAGACGGTGGGCCGCAAGCTCCGCGAGGCCCGCCTGGCGCTCGCCCTGGAGGACACCTACTCCAAGGACGAGATCCTCACCCGGTACCTGAACATCGTGTACTTCGGGCAGGGCGCGTACGGCATCCAGGCCGCCGCCCAGCGGTACTTCAGCGTGAACGCCACCGACCTGACCGTCCCCCAGGCGGCGATGCTGGCCGGCCTGGTGCAGAACCCGGGCACCGACGACCCCATCAGCAACCCGGAGAACGCCGTGGAGCGGCGCAACCAGGTGCTGCAGCGGATGCACGACCTGGGCCACATCAGCGCGCAGGAGCTGACCGACTACACCGCGCAGCCGGTCCAGGTCACGCCGGGTCTGGCGCCGCCGAACGGCTGCATCGACGCGTCCATCGGCGGGTTCTTCTGCGCCTACGCCAAGGACTACCTGATCGGGACCCTCGGGCTGACCCAGGCCGACCTGGAGAAGGGCGGGCTGACCATCCAGACCACGCTCCGCCCGGACATGCAGGCCGCCGGCGACCAGGCGGTGCTCAACACCGTGGGCATGGGGGCCCCGGTGGTCGGGGTCTTCGACGCCATCGAGCCGGGCACCGGGCACGTGCTCGCGATGAGCGTGAACCGCAGGTTCGGCTGCGGCGACCCCGCCGCCGGCTGCGAGTCGATCAACTTCGCGACCATCCCGACCAAGGGATCGGGGTCGACCTTCAAGACCTTCGTCGCCGCGGCGGCGATGGAGAGGGGGCTGCCGGCCAGCCACACCATCACCACGCCCGAGCCCTACACCTCCCGGGTGTACGAGTCGTACAACCCGGAGACCCGGAAGATCGAGCCGTACAAGATCGGCAACGTGGGCAGCCGCTACCCGAACACGCTGACGATGACGCAGGCGCTCTACATGTCCTCCAACACCTACTTCCTGGCGCTGGAGGACGCGCTCGGCGCGATCCGGCCGGCCGTCGAGATGGCGCAGCGGCTGGGCATGAACTTCGACTACTCGGTCACCCAGACCCCGGCCCAGCAGATCATCGACGAGAACCGCCCGTCGTTCGCCTTCGGGACCGACGGCGTCAGCCCGCTGGACCTGGCCAACGCCTACGCGACGATCGCCGCCGGCGGGGTCAGGTGCGTCCCGACGCCGGTCCTCTCGATCACCAAGCCCAACGGTGAGCCGCTGACCGGTGAGGACGGCGAGCCGGTGGTGAAGGGTGACCGGTGCGAGCAGGTCATCGAGCCCGGGCTCGCCCACACGCTGAACCAGATGATGCGCAGGGACGTCGAGCCGGGGAACCGGATGCAGACCGGCTCGCGGGCCTACATCCCCGGTCACCAGATCGCCGGCAAGACCGGCACGGTGAACGCCAACGACTCGGTGACCTTCGTCGGCTCGACCCCCGAGTACACCGCGAGCGTCATGGTGTTCCGCCCGCGGGACAACCAGAGCGTCGGCGGCTACGGCGGCGGCAAGCCGGCCAGCATCTGGCACGACGCGATGCTGCCGATCCTGTCGGCGCAGGCCCCCGCGGCATTCCAGCCCGCCGACCCCAGGTACGCGGGCCGGGGCGTCGACGCACCGCCCATCGGCGACCGGTCCTCCGACGGCGACGACGACCGTCGGCGCAACCGTGGCAGCTCCACGCCACCGCCCGCCGCGCCGCCCGCGGAGCCCGCGACACCGCCCGCGGACGGACCGGCACCGCCGGCCGAGCCGGTCACGCCCCCGCCGGCCAACTGACGAAGGACCGTCCTCCGCGCCGCGTCGAGCTCGCGGTGCGGAGGACGGGGCCTGGTCAGCCGAGCTGGCGGCGTACCTCGGCGGCCACCCGGGCTCCCTCGGCCCGGTCGGCGACGACGCCGTTCGCCGCGCCCATGACCCTGCCCATGTCCTTCATGCCCGAGGCGCCGGTGCGGGTGATCACGTCGGCGACGATCGCGGCGAGATCGGCGTCCCCGAGCTGGGCGGGCAGGTAACCGGCCAGGACCTCGCCCTCCGCCTGCTCACGGGCGGCCTGCTCGGCGCGGCCGGCCGAACCGAATGCCTCGGCGGCCTCCCGGCGCTTCTTGGCCTCCCGGCGGAGCACCGCCTGCACCTCGTCGTCGGTGAGCTCGCGGGCCTCCTTGCCCGCGACCTCCTCGGCGCTGACGGCGGCGAGCACCATGCGCAGCGTGGCGGTGCGCAACTCGTCGCGGGCCTTCATGGCGGTGGTCAGGTCGGTGCGCAGCTGTTCCTTGAGGTCGGACACTCGTTCTCCTCGCTGGCGCTCGTCGGCCTCGTGCCCGACAGCGGAACTCTTCTCCTGGTGACCTCGCAAGCTCGGTCACTTGTTCTCCTCGCTGGCGCTCGTCGGCCTCGTGCCCGACAGCGGAACTCTTCTCCTGGTGACCTCGCAAGCTCGGTCACTTGTTCTCCTCGCTGGCGCTCGTCGGCCTCGTGCCCGACAGCGGAACTCTTCTCCTGGTGACCTCGCAAGCTCGGTCACTCCCAAGCCTGGCACGACGCCGGTGCGACGTGCGCCCGTAGGCTCTACGACCGTGCGCTGGTACACCGCCGTCCCCACCGCCGCCGTCGCGTCCGGCGCAGCGGTGACCGCCTACGCGAGCCTCTACGAACGCACCCGCTGGACCCTGCGGCGGTTCGACGTCCCGGTGCTCGCTCCCGGGTCGGCCCCGCTGACGATCCTGCACCTGTCCGACCTGCACATGACCGCCGGCCAGCGGAGCAAGCAGGAGTGGGTCGCCGGGCTGGCCGAGCTGGAGCCCGACCTGGTGATCGACACCGGGGACAACCTCGCCGGCTTCGACGCCGTCCCCGGCACGCTGCGCGCGCTCGACCCGCTGCTGGACCGGCCCGGCGCCTTCGTGCTGGCCAGCAACGACTACTACGCGCCCCGGCCGAAGAACCCGCTGAAGTACTTCAAGCGGGCGCACAAGCGGGTGCACGGCGACGAGCTGCCCTGGCGGGACCTGCGCGACGGCATGCTCGCGCGCGGCTGGCTCGACCTCACCAACGCCCGCGGCGAGCTGACCGTCGGCGGACGGCGGATCTCCTTCGCCGGCGTGGACGACTCACACCTGCGGCGGGACCGCTACGAGCAGGTCGGGGGCCCGGCCGATCCGGCGGCCGACGTCCGCATCGGTCTGGCGCACTCCCCCGAGCCCCGGGTGCTCGACCGGTTCGCCGCCGACGGGTACGACCTCCTGCTCTGCGGGCACACCCACGGCGGGCAGCTCCGCGTGCCGTTCTACGGGGCCCTGGTCACCAACTGCGGCATCGACCGCGACCGGGTGCGCTGGCTGCACCGCTGGGCCCCGCCCGCGACCGGGCGCCCGGCCGGTACCTGGCTGCACGTCTCGGCCGGGCTGGGCACCAGCCCCTACGCCCCCGTGCGGTTCGCCTGCCCGCCCGAGGCCACGCTGCTCACGCTCACCGCGCGTCCGGCCTGATCACCCGGTCCCCCGCCGCCGAGCCGGCGACGGGGCAGCGCTAGACTCGACGACGCACCTCGGGGTGTGGCGCAGCTTGGTAGCGCGCGTCGTTCGGGACGACGAGGCCGCAGGTTCAAATCCTGTCACCCCGACCCTCCGCTCAGGGGCCGCCGGAAGGCGGCCCCTGAGTCGTTCCGGGACGCTGCGAGGATGGGCACGTGAGCGAGCGTGCGAGCGGAACCGATGGACAGAGCAGCTGGGGCACGCGTTCGACGCGCGCCGGCGAGGCGCGGCGCGTGACCGCCGAGCAGGCCACCCCCACCCTTCCGCCGGAGGTCACCGCTCGCTGGCAGGCCCGGTTCCGGGCGCCCCGGGTCTCCCTGCCGGACTGGGCGGAGGAGGCCCCGCACCGGAACCTCTACTCCTCGGACCTGAGCGGGGTGGTCGAGCAGTACGCCTGGGACCGTGGGACCGGCGCTCACCGGCAGGTCACCGACCGCCCCAACGGCACGCTCATCGCCACGCTGAGCCCGGGCGGCGAGACGATCTGGTGGTTCGCCGACAACGACGGCGACGAGTTCGGCGTGTGGATGACCCAGCCGTTCGGCGGCGGGGAGGACGCCGTCGCGGTCGCCGAGGTGGGACCGGCCTACCCGGCCGGCCTCGAGGTCGGCCGGTCGCTCGTGGCGATCGGGCGGAGCACGGACGACGGCAGCGAGCTGTGGCTGGCCCCGCACGGCGGGGCGCCCCGCATCATCTACCGGCACCCCGACCCGGCCTCGGTGGACGCGCTGACCCGTGACGACGAGCTGCTGGTGATCTCGCACTCCGAGCACGGCGACCCGCGCTACCCGGCGTTACGGGTGCTCAGGACCGGCGATGACGCCGTCGTGGCCGAGAAGTGGGACGGCGAGGGTCTCGGCCTGCACGCCCTGGAGTTCGCGCCGCTGCCGGGCGACCGGCGGCTGCTGGTCGGCCACGAGCGGCGGGGCCGCGAGGAGCTGCTGGTCTGGGACGTCGCCGCCGACACCGAGACCGAGATCGTGCTCGACCTGCCCGGCGACGTCACGGCCGGCTGGTACCCCGACGGGTCGGCGCTGCTGGTGGGCCACGACCACGCCGCCCGCACCGAGCTCTACCGCTACGACCTGGTCTCCGGTGGGCTGGAGCGGGTGGCGACCCCGCCCGGCGTCGTGCGGGGAGCCACGGCCCGCCCCGACGGCACCGTGGAGCTGGCCTGGTCGAACTCCGAGCGTCCGCCGGTGATCCGCCGGGCCGACGGCCCGGTCGTGCTCTCGGTGTCCGACGAAGAGGCCCCGGCGGCGTACCCGGTCGAGGACCGCTGGGTGCCCGGCCCGGGCGGCGACGTCCACGCGCTGCTGGTCCGGCCCGAGGGCCCCGCTCCGTACGCCACGGCGTTCCTGGTGCACGGCGGACCCGAGGCCGCCGACGACGACTCCTACCGCGCCCGCCGGGCCGCCTACGTCGACGCCGGGTACGCGGTCGTGCACGTGAACTACCGCGGGTCGACCGGCTACGGGTCGGCCTGGCGGGACGCGCTCACCGGCCGGCCGGGGCTGACCGAGCTGGAGGACATCGGCGCCGTCTACGACGCGCTGGTCGCCGAGGGGGTCGTCGACCCGTCGCGCACGCTGCTGACCGGCGGCTCGTGGGGTGGCTTCCTCACCCTGCTCGGGCTCGGCACCCAGCCGGAGCGCTGGACGGCCGGCATCGCGGAGGTGCCGGTGGCCGACTACCAGGCCGCCTACGAGGACGAGATGGAGGGCCTGCGGGCCTACGACCGGGCGCTGTTCGGCGGGTCACCCGACGAGGTGCGCGACGTCTACGTGCGCTCCTCACCGATCACCTACGTCGACGCCGTCGCCGCGCCGGTGCTCGTGGTGGCCGGCGCGAACGACCCGCGCTGCCCGATCCGGCAGATCGACAACTACCTGACCCGCCTCGAGGAGCTCGGCAAGGACCACGAGGTGTACCGGTTCGACGCGGGGCACGGCTCGCTGGTCATCGAGGAGACCATCCGGCAGGTGGAGATCGCCCTGGCGTTCGCCCTGCGGCACGTGCAGCCCTGACCGGCCCGGCCGGCGCGGCTCACCCGTCGCGCCGGCCGGCGACGCGCGGACGGCGGGGCTCCAGCAGCGCCCGGCGTGCGTTCTCCGTCCGCCGGCGAACCGCCCGCCGGAACGCCCCGCGCCCCCCGTGCGGATCGTGCGGGGAGAACGCCGACCACACGAGGTGGGCCTCCGGTGGCTCCGGCGCCCGGTCGTCCTCGCCCATCCGCTCGTGGAGCACGACGAGCGTCCGCTCGGCGAGGTCCTCGTCGTCCAGCAGGGCAGCGAGGTCCTGCGGGTCGCGTCCCTCCGCGGCCAGGGTCTCGGCCACCCAGCCGAACATCCCGGGGCCGAACGCGCGCACGACCACGTCGCTGAGCACGGCGTGCGCGGCGTCGACGGGGACGCCGCCTTCCAACGCGAGCTCCAGCTCGACCCAACCCCGGAGCAGGTACCGGTCCGCGCCGGGCGCGAATGCCTGCCCGTCGTCGGAGAAGGCGCCGTCGTCGATCACGGGACGATCCTGCCGGAGCAGGCGCCGGCCACGGGCGTCAGCGGCCGCGGGCGGCGATCAGCTCGGCGATCTGGACGGTGTTGAGCGCGGCGCCCTTGCGCAGGTTGTCGTTGCTGACGAACAGGGCGAGGCCGCGACCGTCGTCGACCCCCTGGTCCTGCCGGATCCGGCCGACGTAGCTGGGGTCGCGGCCGGCCGCCTGGAGCGGGGTCGGCACGTCGGAGAGCTCGACGCCGGGCGCGGCCGACAACAGCTCGGTGGCCCGCTCGACGCTCAGCGGCCGGGCGAACTCGACGTTGAGCGAGAGCGAGTGCCCGGTGAAGACCGGCACGCGCACGCAGGTGCCGGAGACGCGCAGGTCGGGGATGCCGAGGATCTTGCGACTCTCGTTGCGGAGCTTCTGCTCCTCGTCGGTCTCGAAGGAGCCGTCGTCGACGACGGAGCCCGCCATCGGCAGCACGTTGAACGCGATCGGCGCCACGTACTTCACCGGGTCCGGGAACGCCACGGCCGACCCGTCGTGGGTGAGCGCGTCGGCCTTCTCCACGACGGCCTTGGCCTGGCTGTGCAGCTCCTCGACGCCGGCGACCCCGCTGCCGGAGACGGCCTGGTAGGTGCTGGCGACGATGCGCACGAGCTGCGCCTCGTCGTGCAGCGGCCGGAGCACCGGCATCGCGGCCATGGTCGTGCAGTTGGGGTTGGCGATGATGCCCTTGCGGATGTCGGCCAGCGCGTGCGGGTTGACCTCACTGACGATCAGCGGGACGTCGGGGTCGCGGCGCCAGGCGGAGCTGTTGTCGATGACGGTCACGCCCGCCTCGGCGAACCGCGGGGCCTGCGCGCGGGACGTCGTCGCACCGGCGGAGAAGATCGCGATGTCCAGGCCGGTCGGGTCCGCGGAGGCCGCGTCCTCGACGATGATCTCGCCGCCGGCCCACGGCAGGGTGCTGCCGGCGGAGCGGGCCGAGGCGAAGAACCGCAGCTCGCTGAGCGGGAAGTTCCGCTCGGCGAGGATCTCGCGCATGACGGTGCCGACCTGGCCGGTCGCCCCGACGATGCCGACCCGCAGGCCGCTGCTGGAGACTCCGTGGGCGGGAAGCTGAGTCATCGTCCGGTCCCTCCGTAGACCACTGCCTGCGCCTCGTCGGTGCCCAGGTCGAATGCGTCGTGCACCGCGCGCACGGCGATGTCGACGTCGGTGTCGCGGCAGACCACGGAGATCCGGATCTCCGAAGTGCTGATCAGCTCCAGGTTGACACCGGCGTCGGCCAGCGCGCCGAAGAACTTGGCGGACACGCCGGGGTGCGACCGCATGCCGGCGCCCACCAGCGAGACCTTGCCGATGTGCTGGTCGAAGCTGACGTCGGTGTAGCCGACGGTGTGCTTCACCCGCTCCAGCGCCGCCAGCGCGGTGGGGCCGTCGCTCTTGGGCAGCGTGAAGGAGATGTCGGCGAGCTTGCTGGCCTCGGCCGACACGTTCTGCACGATCATGTCGATGTTGATCTCGGCGTCGGCGAGCACGCGGAACAGCTGCGCCGCCTCGCCCGGCCGGTCCGGCACCCCGAAGACGGTGATCTTGCCCTCGGAGCGGTCGTGCGCGACGCCCGTGATGATCGCCTGTTCCACCGGGAGGTCCTCCATCGAGCCGGCCACGATCGTGCCGGGGAGCTGTGAGTAGGAGCTGCGGACGTGCACGGGGATGCCGTAGCGGCGGGCGTACTCGACGCAGCGGAGCATGAGCACCTTGGCCCCGGACGCCGCCAGCTCGAGCATCTCCTCGTAGGTGATGGTCTCGAGCCGCTGGGCGTTGGGCACGATGCGCGGGTCGGCGGTGAAGACGCCGTCGACGTCGGTGTAGATCTCGCAGACGTCGGCGTCGAGCGCCGCCGCGACGGCGACGGCGGTGGTGTCGGAGCCGCCGCGGCCGAGGGTGGTGATGTCCTTGGTGTCCTGGCTGACGCCCTGGAACCCGGCCACGATGACGACCGAGCCGTCGTCGAGCGCCGAGCGCAGCCGGCCGGGCGTGACGTCGATGATCCGCGCCTTGCCGTGGCTGCCGGTGGTGATCACGCCGGCCTGCGACCCGGTGAAGGAGCGCGCCTCGTAGCCGTGCTCGGAGATGGCGATCGCCAGCAACGCCATGGAGATCCGCTCGCCGGCCGTCAGCAGCATGTCGAGCTCGCGGCCGGGCGGGTCGTCGGTGATCTGGCTGGCCAGGTCGAGCAGCTCGTCGGTCGTGTCACCCATGGCGGAGACCACGACGACGACGTCGTCGCCGTTCTTCTTCGCGGCGACGATCCGCTCGGCGACACGCTTCATGTGCTCTGCGGAGGCGACGGAGGAACCGCCGTACTTCTGGACGACGAGGGCCACGGGTCCACAGGCTACCGGCGCGGCGGGGGTGACCGGTGGTTGCGTCCGCACGTTCCCGCAGGATGAGATCAACAAATGGACGACCCGGCGGCGTGGCTGCTGACCGCGGAGGAGCGGGGCAACCCCGGCACCCCGCTCCCCGCCTGGACCGAGGGCAACCGCGTGGTGCCGCTCGTCCACGGGGCCGCGTACTTCGACCGGCTGGTCGAGATCGTCGAGAGCCTGGGCGAGGGCGACCGCCTGTGGTTCACCGACTGGCGCGGTGATCCCGACCAGCGGCTGCGACCGGACGGACCGACCGTGAACGAGCTCTTCAGCGCCGCGGCGCACCGCGGGGTGGACGTCCGCGGACTGGTGTGGCGGTCGCACACCGACGCGCTGTCCTACAGCAAGGAGGAGAACCGGGCGCTGGACCGTGAGATCGAGGAGGACGGCGGTCGGGTCGTCCTCGACCAGCGCGTGCGCCGGGTCGGCAGCCACCACCAGAAGATCGTGCTCATCCGCTGCCCCGCCGACCCGTCGCGCGACGTGGCCTTCGCCGGCGGCATCGACCTGTGCCACAGCCGCCGCGACGACGGCGACCACGGCGGAGACCCGCAGGCGGTGCACATGGCGCCGGCGTACGGCCCGACACCGCCCTGGCACGACATCCAGGCCGAGATCCGCGGCCCGGCCGTCGCCGTCCTCGACACGACGTTCCGCGAGCGGTGGGACGACCCCACCAGTCCGGTCCAGGGGAACCCGATCGCCTACGTGATCGACCGGTTCCGCCGGGCGCGGCTGGACCCCTCCCCGTTACCACCGGAGATCCCGCCGCCACCGGCCTGCGGGCCGCACCTGGTCCAGACGCTCCGGACCTACCCGAAGCTCCGGCCGCAGTACGACTTCGCCCCGGAAGGCGAACGCTCCATCGCCCGCGGCTACTCGAAGGCGATCAAGCGCGCGCGCCGGCTGATCTACCTCGAGGACCAGTACCTGTGGTCGTCGGAGGTCGCGCAGCTGTTCGCCGACGCGCTGACCGACAACCCCGACCTGCACCTGGTCGTCATCGTCCCGCGCATCCCCGACCAGGAGGGCGCGTTCAACGCGACGCCGCAGTACGTCGGCCGCCGCCAGGCGATCGATCTCTGCGTCCGGGCCGGAGGGGAGGAGCGAGTACACGTCTTCGACGTCGAGAACCGCGCCGGGACGCCGGTCTACGTGCACGCGAAGGTCTGCGTGGTCGACGACGTGTGGGCCAGCATCGGCAGCGACAACTTCAACCGCCGGTCCTGGACCCACGACAGCGAGCTGTCCACCGCGGTGCTCGACCCCACCCACGACCGCCGCCACCCGCAGGACCCGGCCGGGACCGGCGACTGCGCGCGCGTCTTCGCCCGCGACCTGCGGTTGGAACTGGCCCGCGAGCACCTCGACCTGCCCGAGGACGGCAGCCAGGACGACCTGCTGGTGGATCCCGAACTGTTCGTCACCACCATCGAGGCCCGGGCGGCCGCCCTGGACCAGTGGCACGAGAACGGCCGGCACGGCCCCCGGCCACCGGGACGGCTCCGGCCGCACCACCCGGAGAAGCTGTCCCGGCTGACCCGGCTGTGGGCCACCCCGGTCTACCGGCTGCTGGTCGACCCCGACGGCCGCCCGCTCCGGTTGCGCCTGCGCAAGGCCTTCTGACCCGCCCGCCGCCGGCCCCGCTGCCCCTCGCCGCCACCAGGTGTCCACAGAACATCAACGGCTCTCGCTACCGTCCCCCGTCCGGGGCCACGCTCGGCCAGTGCCCGACGCCTCCTCCGCACCGAGCTTCGACCTGAGCGGCCTGCTCCGGCGGATCCGCCGCCGAGCCGATCTGTCGCAGCGGGAGCTCGCGACCGAGCTCCACGTCTCGAAGTCCACGGTCGCCGCCGTCGAGGCGGGCACCACCGGCATGGACGCACGCCTGCTCGCGGTCGCCGCAGGGCTGGCCGGGCTCCGACTCGGACTGCTCGACGTCGAGGGACGCGAGGTGTGCGGGATGACCGGTGATGCGGCCGGTCGGCGGTTCCCCGCCCACCTGGACACGGTGCTCAGCGACGAGCGGTCCTCGCGGTGGGTCGACCGGCGTGACCGACCCCGGCCGATCTACACGTTCGACCGCCGCTCCCCGTGGGATCCCCCGGGGGCCCGCACGGAGAACCGGCCCGACGACCATCTGCGCCCACAGCCCGGTGACTCGCCCGAGGAGCGCGCCCGGAGCCGGCGGCTGGCGGCGCTCGCGCGGCGCGCCGGGGAGGCCGCGCAGCGGTGGGCCGCGGAACTCGAGCGCCGGCGAGCGGCCGGTGAGCCGCTGTCGCAGGACCCGTTCACCTGCACCTGCCTGCCTTCCTGCGACGAGCTGGACGACTTCTCCCGCCGCCCGGTTCACGCCGACGGCTGCCCCTGTTCCTGCGATCTGGGCTGAGCCGCTGCTACCGTGGGCGGCGTGCGCGGCAGCCTCCTGCTTACCCGCCGCGGCGAGGCCCTCTCCTAGGTCGGCTTCCTCGCCGCGGGGTTCAGGCGTCCCCGGCGCCCGCTGACCGTCCCCGGAGCTGTGCGCACTCCGCGCACGGCAGCCCGCACCAGGAGCCTCCCCATGAGCGACACCCACCCGCACGCCCGCCATCCCCAGCAGCCCTCCCGGATGCCGGTGCACCGCTACGCCCCCTTCACCCCGGTGGTGCTCCCCGACCGCACCTGGCCGGACACCGTGACGGCGAAGGCCCCGCGCTGGTGCGCGGTCGACCTGCGCGACGGCAACCAGGCGCTGATCGACCCGATGACGCCCGACCGCAAGCGCCGCATGTTCGAGCTGCTGGTCCGGATGGGCTACAAGGAGATCGAGGTCGGCTTCCCGGCGGCCAGCCAGACCGACTACGACTTCGTCCGGCAGCTGATCGAGGAGGACCTGGTCCCCGACGACGTGACGATCCAGGTGCTGACCCAGGCCCGGGACGAGCTGATCGAGCGGACCTTCGAGTCCCTGCACGGCGCCGAGCAGGCGATCGTGCACCTCTACAACTCCACCAGCACCCTGCAGCGGCGGGTGGTGTTCAACTCCGACCGGGCCGGCATCGTCGACATCGCCGTCCACGGCGCTCAGGTGGTGCGCAAGCTCGCCGAGCAACTGGGCGACACCGACATCCGCTTCGAGTACTCCCCCGAGTCCTTCACCGGCACCGAGCTCGACTTCGCCGTCGAGATCTGCAACGCCGTCACCGACGTCTGGGAGCCCACCCCCCAGCGGCCGACGATCCTCAACCTGCCGGCGACCGTCGAGATGGCCGAGCCCACGGTCTACGCCGACCAGGTCGAGTGGATGCACCGCAACCTGGCCCGCCGCGACGCCGTGGTCCTCAGTCTGCACCCGCACAACGACCGAGGCACCGCCGTCGCCGCCGCCGAGCTGGGCTACCGCGCCGGCGCCGACCGCATCGAGGGCTGCCTGTTCGGCAACGGCGAGCGCACCGGCAACGTCGACCTGGTGACCCTGGGCCTGAACCTCTTCAGCCAGGGCATCGACCCGGAGATCGACTTCTCCGACATCGACGACATCCGGCGCACGGTCGAGTACTGCAACCAGCTGGGCGTGCACGAGCGGCACCCCTACGGCGGCGACCTGGTCTACACCGCGTTCTCCGGCTCCCACCAGGACGCCATCAACAAGGGCTTCACGGCGCTGGAGGCCGACGCGCGGGCCGCCGGCGTCCCGGTCGAGCAGCAGACCTGGGCGGTCCCGTACCTGCCGATCGACCCCAAGGACGTCGGCCGCAGCTACGAGGCCGTGATCCGGGTGAACAGCCAGTCCGGCAAGGGCGGCGTCGCCTACATCATGAAGACCGAGAACCACCTCGACCTGCCGCGCCGGCTGCAGATCGAGTTCAGCGCGGTCATCCAGCGGCACACCGATGACGAGGGCGGCGAGGTGACCGCCCAGCAGATGTGGACGGCGTTCACCAACGAGTACCTGCCCGACCCCGAGGCGCCGTGGGGTCGGTTCTCCCTGAGCGGCCACCGGCACACCGCCCACGGCGACTCCCTCGACGAGATGGTCGTCGAGCTGGTCGACCAGGGCGTCCCGGTGACGGTGGAGGGCCGCGGCAACGGCCCGATCGCGGCGTTCGTCGACGCGCTGAGCACCCTCGACGTCGACGTCCGGGTGCTCGACTACGCCGAGCACGCGATGTCCGCCGGCGGCGACGCGCGGGCGGCGGCCTACGTCGAGTGCGCCGTCGGCGAGCGGGTGCTGTGGGGCGTGGGCATCGACCCCAACATCGTCAGCGCCTCGCTGCGCGCCGTGGTCTCCGCCGTCAACCGCGCCCAGCGCTAGCGACGACGCGCCGGGGCGAGCGCGGTCAGCCGCGCTCGTCCCGGATGGCCCGGTCCTCCTGCCGGCTCTCCGCCAGCGCGCGGCCCGGCTCCTGCGGCGGCGCGTCGGCGGGCTCGTCCCCGCGGTACACCCGGTCCCGCAGCTCGTCGTCGGCGCGCAGTTCGTCGACCAGCAGCAGATCGCGGCGCACGTGCCGGCGGCGGTAGGCCACCCGGCTGATCATGTGCGCGCTCACCGGCGCGGTGAGCAGCTGGAACACCGCCACGAGCAGCAGCATCCAGGTGGCCGACCAGCCCTGCAGCCGGATCGCGCCGGCGACCATGATCAGCAGGACCCCCAGGACCTGCGGCTTGGTGCCCGCGTGCATCCGGGTCAGCACGTCCGGGAACCGCACCAGGCCGATGCCGGCGGTCAGGCACAGCAGCGCGCCCAGCAGGAGCAGGACGACCGCGACGACGTCCCCCACGACCTCCAGCACGCTCACCGGTCCGCCTCCGCAGTCCGGGCCGCGGTCTCCTCGGCCGCCTCCGGCAACCCGACGTCCTGGCCGTCGTCGGCCGAGCTCAGCAGCATGCCGCCGATGTACCGGGCCACCGACACCGAGCCGACGAACGCCAGCAGCGACACGACCACCAGCACGGGGACGACGGTGGGGTCCCGCTCCAGCGCGGCGTGCACCGCCAGGCCCGCCGCGATGATCACCAGCAGGGTGTCGGTGGCGACCACGCGGTCCAGCAGCGACGGGCCGCGCCCCAACCGGACCAGGGCCAGCAGCGCGCCCCCGCCGAGCATGCCGTAGGCCAGCCAGTAGACGACGGTCACGACGTCCCTCCCCGCACCGGCTCGCCCGTCGACGGGCCGAGCGCCGCGACGTCCGCCGCCGTCCCGAACGCCCGGACCACCCGCTCCTCCTGGGCGAGCACCGAAGCCCGCTGGCGCTCGACGTCGTCCGGGCCCCGCACGTGGAGGACGTGCAGGGTGAGCACGCGACGCTCACGGTCGAGGTCCAGCACCATCGACCCGGGCACCAGCGTGAGCGACTCGGCGAGGATGGTCAGCAGCAGATCGGAGTCGGTGCGCGTCTGGACCCGGATGATCGCGCTCCGCTCGATGCCGCTCGGCCGCAGCGTCTGCCAGGCGACCAGCGCCCCGGAGCTGATCAGGTCGGCGACGAAGGCGCCCACGAACCGCAGGAGCGGTCCAGGCCGCAGCCGCGTCCCGCCGACCACCGGAGGCAGCGGCAGCACCGAGGTCACCACCAGCGCGATCACCGCACCGCCGAGCAGATTCGCCCACGACCACGTGCCCCAGAGCAGCATCCAGACGAGGACCAGCCAGGCCAGCAGCGGCAGCTGGTGGCGCAGCCGGGGGACCCCCGGAGCGGCGGCCTCCCCGGTCACGGCGCGTCCTCCTCGTCGATGACGGCGTTCACGTACGGCCCGCGGTCCAGGAGGTCGACGGCCGCGCGCCCGGCGATCGCGTACAGCGGGCCGGCCAGCGCGGTCAGCGCGACCGTCACCGCGACCATGACCGTGGTCGACCCGATCATCACCTGCGGCAGGGGCCGCAGCGGCCGCGCCGACTCCGCGCCGTCGCCCAGCCCGTCCGTGGCCGGGGTGCTGGCCGTGGCGACGGCGGTGTGCCGGCGCCAGGCCGCGCGCCGCCGGACACGGGTGGCGGTGCTGCCGGAGCCGTCGTCGGAAGCCAGCTCCTCCAGCGGGGCGGCGACCAGCTCCGGTCCGGCGTCCCGGGCAGCCGCCTCGTCGGTGTCGGCCGCCGGCGGCTGCGCCGGCGGGCGCCAGAAGGCGCGACTCCACACCCGCGAGATCGCCACCAGGGTCAGCAGGCTGGTGACCGCGCCGGCCGCCACGACCGCGATCGGCAGCCACCCGCCGTCGGCGATCCCCGCCTCCAGCAGCCCGAGCTTGCCGATGAACCCCGACAGCGGCGGGATGCCGGCGATGTTCATCGCCGGGACGAAGAAGAGCACCGCCAGGAACGGCGAGGCCTTCGCCAGGCCGCCGAGCCGGTCCACGCCGGTGGAGCCGCCCTGCCGCTCGATCAACCCGGCCACGAGGAACAGCGTCGTCTGGATGGCGATGTGGTGGACGACGTAGAACACCGCACCCGCCAGCCCCGCGGCGGAGCCGAGCGCGATACCGAAGACCATGTAACCGATGTGGCTGACCAGGGTGAACGACAGGATCCGGCGGATGTCGGTCTGGGCCACCGCGCCGAGGATCCCGATCAGCATGGTGGCCAGGGCCGCCACCATCAGCACCGTGTCCAGCGCACCACCGGGGAACAGCAGCGTCTGGGTGCGGATGATCGCGTAGACGCCGACCTTGGTGAGCAGCCCGGCGAACACCGCGGTGACCGGCGCCGGGGCGGTCGGGTAGCTGTCCGGGAGCCAGGCCGAGAGCGGGAACACCGCCGCCTTGATCGAGAAAGCGATCAGCAGCATCGACTGCAGCAGCAGCTGGGTGCCCTCGGGCAGCTCGCTCAGGCGGCCGGCCAGCTGCGCCATGTTCACCGTGCCGGTGGCGGCGTAGATCAGCCCGATCGCGGCCAGGAAGAGCAGCGAGCTCAGCAGGCTGACCACGATGTAGGTGATGCCGGCGCGGATCCGCGGCGCCGAGCCGCCGAGGGTCAGCAGCACATAGCTGGCGGTCAGCAGGATCTCGAAGCCGACGTAGAGGTTGAACAGGTCGCCGGCCAGGAACGCGTTGGCCACGCCGGCGATCAGGACCAGGAACGTCGGGTGGAAGATCGAGATCGGCGTCTCCTCGTCGCCGTCGGCCGCGCCCTGCCCGACGGCGAACACGAGCACCCCCAGCGCGACCGTCGACGCGACGACGAGCATCAGCGCCGACAACCGGTCGACGACGAGCACGATGCCGAGCGGCACCGGCCAGCCGCCGATGGAGAGCGATTCCGCCCCGTCGGCGTCGGCCAAAAGCAGCAGCGCGATCGAGACGACGAGCACCGTGCCGAGCACCAGGATGCTCAGCGTCCGCTGCGCCCGCGGGTGCCGGCCGCCGACCAGGAGCGCGACCGCCGCCCCGAGCAGCGGCAGCAGCACCGGCAGCGGCATGAGGACCCGGATCACCGTCGTCTCCGCTCGGTCGGCGGCAGGTCGACGTCGTCGGAGGCGATCCCGCTGTAGCGGCGGGCCAACGTGCCCTCGACGGCGAGGTCGCCACCCGCGTCGCCGCCCAGGCTGTCGGCGTGCGCGGCCGGCCGGTCCTCGAGGGCCAGGTCGTCCGGATCCATCTCGTCGGCGTCGGTGCCGGAGCGGAGGGCTACGCGGCGGTCCTCCTCGTCGATCTCGACGACCTCCTGCCGGACCAGCCGCCAGGAGCGGTAGATGATCGCCAGCAGGAAGGCGGCGATGCCGAAGGTGATGACGATCGCGGTGAGGATCAGTGCCTGCGGCAGCGGATCGCTGATCTCCTCCGGCTCGGCGTACCCGAGGATCGGCGCGAGCCCGGCCGGCCCACCGGCCGAGAGCAGCAGCAGGTTGGTCGCGTTCCCGAGCAGCAGGAAACCCAGCAGCACCCGGGTGAGGCTGCGGTCGAGCAGCAAGTACACCCCGGCGGCGTAGAGGCCACCGATGATCACCGGCAGGACGACGGTGGGGGTCATCGGAGGATCACCTCTCCGGGCACGGAGTCGATGGCGTCGTGCTCGTCGACCTGGCGGTCCAGTTCCGCGCCGAGGCTGCGCAGGATGTCCAGCACCAGCCCCACCACGATCAGGTAGACGCCGATGTCGAAGAACAGCGAGGTGACCAGCTTGACGTCGCCGAGCACCGGCAGCGTCGTCTCCAGGATGGCCGTCTGCAGCACGTCGGCGCCCAGGACCAGCCCGACGATGCCGGTGCCGCCGGCGAGGAGCAGCCCGAGCCCCAGCAGCAGGCCCGGGTCGACCGGTGCCGCCTCGCCGAGCTCGTAGCGGCCTCCGGCGAGGTAGCGCAGCACGAGCGCCAGGCCGGCGACCAGCCCGCCGGCGAACCCGCCGCCGGGCTGGTTGTGACCGCTGAACAGCAGGTAGAGCGAGAACACCACGATGGTGTGGAACAGGATCCGGGTGACCACCTCGAGGATCACCGACCGCCGCTCGGGCGCCAGCGCGACGGACGCGGCCAGCCACTGCGCGCGGGGGGCCCGCCGGGCGGGGCGCGCCGGAGGCGGGGTCCGCCGCGGGTCGAGCCGGTCGACGCCGCCGGTGCGCCGCCGCAGGAAGACCAGGCTGGCCACCCCGGTGGCGGCGACGACGAGCAGCGAGATCTCGCCGAGGGTGTCCCAGGCCCGGATGTCCACCAGGGTCACGTTGACGATGTTCTGCCCGCCACCGAACTCGTACGCCTCCTCGGGGAAGGCCACCGACACCGGCGTCGCCGTCCGCACGCTCAGCGCCACCGCACCGGCGGCGGCCATGAACGCCCCGACGGCGACGGCGATCACTCCGCGGACCACCCGCTCGCGGGGCCGGTGCCGCTCGGTGATGTCCTTGGGCAGCTTGCGCAGCACCAGCACGAAGACGACCAGGGTGAGCGTCTCGACCAGGAACTGGGTCAGCGCCAGGTCGGGCGCGCCGTGCAGCGCGAACAGCACCGCGAGCCCGTAGCCGGTGACGCCCACCACCAGCACCGCCGAGAGCCGCTGCCGGATCCGCAGCGCCAGCACCGCGGCGATGAGCACCACCGCGCCGACCAGCGCCTGGACCGGGGAGTCCCAGGCCCGCCACTCCCCCGGCCACTGGGCACGCGCGAGGAGCATCACCCCCGGTAGGGCCAGGACCGCGACCAGGATCGTGCCGAGGTAGGCCGGCAGTGAGCCGCGCTGAGTGGTGCCCGTGACGAGCACGGCCAGCCGGTCCAGCGTCTGCATGGTGTTCCAGTAGCCCTCGTCGGCCGAGGCGCCGACGGCGAACCGGCGCTGGCTCCGGTAGACCGCGGCGCGCCCGGCGAAGAGGGCGGCACCGCCGGCGAGCGTGAGCGCCGAGAGCAGCAGCGCCGGCTGCCACCCGTGCCACAGGGCGAGCTTCTCGGCCTCCGGTGCCAGCAACGGGAGCGCGTCGGCGTAGCCGGCGACCAGCGGCTCGAGCAGCGGGCTGAGCGGCCCCGCGACCAGACCGGTGAGCGCGAGCACAGCGGGCGCGGCCAGGAAGAGCGCACCCGGCGGGTGCACCAGTTCGGCCGGCTCGGTCGCCGGGAGCCCGGGCTTGCGGGCGAACGCGCCCCACAGGAAGCGGGCGGTGTACGCGGCGGTCAGCGCGGAGCCGAGCACCAGACCGGCCAGCACGACGACGGCGGCGGTGCGGTCGGGCAGGCCGCCGTCCAGCAGCGCGGTGAAGGCTGCCTCCTTGCCGACGAAGCCGAGCAGCGGCGGCAGCCCGGCCATGGAGGCGGCGGCCAGCGTGCCGATCACCGCGACCGCCGGGAGTCGCCGGCCCAGGCCGGAGAGCCGGCGCAGGTCGCGGAGGCCGGTCGCGTGGTCGATCACCCCGACGGTGAGGAAGAGGGTGGACTTGAACAGCGCGTGCGCCAGCGTCATCGCCAGCCCGGCGGCGGCCAGCTCCCGGCTGCCGGCGCCGACGAGCACCATGAGGAAGCCGAGCTGGCTGACCGTGCCGAACGCGAGCAGGAGCTTGAGGTCGTTCTGCCGGAGCGCCCGGTAGCCGCCGACCAGCATCGTGGCCAGGCCCAGCCCGAGGACCACCGGCCGCCACCCCGGCACGTCGGCGAACCCGGGCGCGAGCCGGGCGACCAGGTAGATGCCGGCCTTCACCATCGCCGCGGCGTGCAGGTAGGCGCTGACCGGGGTCGGGGCCTCCATGGCCGCGGGCAGCCAGAAGTGGAACGGGACCATGGCCGATTTGGTCACCGCCCCGGCGAGGACCAGCATCGTCCCGGCGACCAGCAGCGGGCCACTGCCCGGGTCGGCGACCACCTCGGAGAGCAGGTAGCTGCCGCTGGTCTCGCCCAGCATGATCAGCCCGACCAGCATGGCCAGCCCGCCGGCCGTGGTGAGGATCAGCGCCTGGCCGGCCGCCCGCCGGGCCGCCAGCCGCCCACCCGAACCGCCGATGAGCAGGTACGAGAAGACGGTGGTGAGCTCCCAGAAGACGTAGAGCAGCAGCAGGTGGTCGGCGAGGACCAGCCCCAGCATGGAGCCCGCGAAGGCGGTGAACGTGCCGGCGAACCGGCCGGTCCCGTCGTCCCCGGGCTCGAAGTACCGGGCGCAGTACAGCAGGACGAGCGTGCCCACCCCGGTGACCAGCAGCGCGAAGAGCAGTGCCAGCGGGTCCAGCCGCAGCACGACGTCGAGCTCGAGGGCGGGCACCCACGGCATCCGCTGGACGACGTCGCCGCCGCCGGTCACCGTCGTCAGCCGGGTCAGCAGCCAGCCGAAGCCGGCGGCCGGCACCAGGGCCAGGACGAGGAAGGCCTGCCGGCCCCACCAGCGCACGAGCAGCGGTGCGGATCCCGCGGCCAGCAGGTGGAGGAGCAGAACGGCGAGCACGGGTCTCCGGGAGTCTCGATGGGCTCGGGGACGACCACAGACGTCAGGGGGACAGCCGGCGGGCGGTTCCTGCAGATTACCGGCGGGGGGTCACCGGCCGCCCGGTGTGAGCGGGCGCTCCCGCCGACGACGACCACCGGCTGGATCCCGTCGCGGCTCGCCCGTGTCCGGGGGGGGCCGCCGGAACCCGCACACCTCTCCCGGGGACAGTCGGGCTCTGCCCAGCACGGTGGGGCAGAGCCCGACTGTCCGCGGACACCTGCTGCCGTGCCGGCCGGTCGGCCTGCCGTGCGGGCACGGGCTCAGCCCTCGGCGATCTCCGCCGCGGCCAGCCACTCCTCCTCGATCTGCTGCTTCTCCGCATGCAGCGCCTTGAGCTGGGTGTCGAGCTCCGCGGCACGGGCGTAGTCGGTGGCGGCCGCGGCGAGCTGCTCGTGCAGCTTCTTCTCGTCGGCGTCCAGCTTGAGCATCCGCCGCTCCAGCCGGCTGGCCTCCTTCTTCGCCGCCCGCGCGTCGGCCGCGGAGACAGCGGGGGCCGCCGTGGACGGGGCACCCACCGGGCGCGGGCCGTCGCTGCCGGCCGCCGTCGTCAGCGGGGCACCGCCCGCCGCGCGGCGACGCAGGTACTCGTCCACCCCACCGGGCAGCTCGGCGAGCGTGCCGTCGCCCAGCAGGGCCACGACCTTGTCGCACACCCGGTCGATGAAGTACCGGTCGTGGCTGACCACGAGCACCGTGCCGGGGAAACCGTCGAGCAGGTCCTCCAGCGCGGTGAGGGTGTCGATGTCCAGGTCGTTGGTCGGCTCGTCGAGCACGAGCACGTTCGGCTCGGCCATGAGCAGCCGCAGCAGCTGCAGCCGGCGCCGCTCGCCGCCGGAGAGGTCCCCGACCGGGGTCCACTGGCGGTTGGCCGCGAAGCCGAACCGCTCGGCCAGGGACGACGCGGAGATCTCCTGGTTGCCGATGCGCGCGATGCGGGCGACGTCCTGCACCGCCTCCACCACCCGCAGCGTGCGCGGCAGCTCGGTGACGTGCTGGGACAGGTACGCCGGTGACACCGTCTGCCCGACCACGACCGTGCCCGCGTCGGGCTGCGTCTCGCCGACCAGGAGCCTCAGCAGCGAGGTCTTGCCGGCGCCGTTGACGCCCACGACGCCGATTCGGTCACCGGGGCCGACGTGCCAGGTGAGGTCCTCGAACAGCGTGCGCGGCCCGTCCTCGGTGGGGACGGCGTAGTCGAGCTTCTCCACGTCGTAGACCGTCTTGCCCAGGCGCCGGGCGGCGAAGCCCTTCAGCGCCATCGAGTCGCGGGCCGGCGGCTCGTCGGCGATCAGCGCCTGCGCGGCATCGATCCGGAACTTCGGCTTGCTGGTGCGGGCCGGCGGACCGCGGCGCAGCCAGGCCAGCTCCTTGCGCACGAGGTTGAGCCGGCGTTCCTCGGTCACCGCGGAGATCCGCGCCCGCTCCGCGCGGGCCAGCGTGTAGGCGGAGTAGCCGCCGTCGTAGGCGTGCACGCTGCCGTCGGCGACCTCCCATGTGGTGGTGCACACCTCGTCGAGGAACCACCGGTCGTGGGTGACGACGACCATGCCGCCGGTCCGCTGCTTCACGTACTCGGCGAGCCAGGCCACCCCCTCGACGTCGAGGTGGTTGGTGGGCTCGTCGAGCACCAGCAGGTCCAGCGGCCGGATCAGCTGCGCGGCCAGCGCCACCCGCCGCCGCTCCCCGCCGGACATCGGGGCGACCGGGGCGTCGAGACCGAGCCGGTCGAGCTCCAGCCCGGTGAGGACCGAGCGGACGGCCGCATCACCGGCCCACTCGTGCTCGGCGGCGAACATCGACGCGGGGAGGACGACGTCACGCACCGTCGTCCCGGGGGGCAGCGTGCCGGACTGGTCGAGCACCCCCATGGCGATGTCGCCGCGGCGGGTCACCCGGCCGGAGTCGGGGTCGTCGGCGCCGGTCAGCAGCGACAGCAGCGTGCTCTTGCCGCCGCCGTTGCGACCGACCACGCCGATGCGCTCGCCGGCGGCGATCCCGAGCGAGACGTCGTCGAGGATCACCGTCGTGCCGTGCGCCTTGTGCACCCGCTCGAGGTTGACCAGGTTCAGGGGTGCGCTCATCGCCGCCCAGTATCCGCCCCGCCGATGCGGGGATGCACCGGGCCGTCCGGGATCAGGCCGACCGCCGCTCCGGCCAGCGGGCCGGCCGGTCCCACTCGCCGTAGTGGTCGTGCAGGGGGCCGCGCGGCACCGACAGGACAGCGACGACGAGGCCCGTCAGCACGATGACCGCCGCGGGGACCACGCCCGGACCGGTCAGCAGGACGAGTCCGGCGACCCCCAGACCGCCCGCCACGTTGAGCAGCCGCACCGGCCGCAGCACCTCGGCCATGGCCACGACGGCGACCACGACGACGAAGGCACCGCCGAGGTGGGCGACGTCGGCGGTGCCGCTGCGGATGTCGATGCCCAGCACACCCGGCGCTGCGTACAGCCCTACCCCGAGCGCGGCGACGGCCAGCAGCGGGAGCGGCGCGCCGGTGCCCCACAGCGACGACCGGAGCAGGGTCAGCGGGCGGTCGGGCAACTCGAGCATCTCCGGCGTCCGCTCGTCGGGGGTGCAGCCCTCCGCCTGGCCGCCCTGCCAGAAGATCTTCCAGGTCGATCCGTCCCGGTCTCCCCGGCGACGGGACTGCTTGACGTGCTGGCCCATGGCGACGACCTCGTCGACGGTGAGCGCGACCATCGGCAGCATCACCAGGCCCGCGAGGATGCAGAAGGTGCACCAGGCGTGCACGGCAACCGGCATCGACATGACCAGCGCGATGTGCGCCAGCCCGAGCGGGATGACCAGGACGCCGAACATGGCCACCATCCACGGCATGGTGCGCCAGCGCGCCACACCGCCCATGAACGCCATGAGGAACTCGAAGGTGTAGGCGATGCCGCCCAGCCCGGCGTCGGAGATGGGCAACATGTGCGAGATGCTCGAGTTCAGCACCGATTCGGTGCTGGCCGATCCGAAGAACGGGTCCCACACCGATTCCAGGTAGCCGAGCTGGAACGCGGCCAGGTAGCGCGACACGACCAGGCCGACGAAGGCCAGCGCGGCCAGGATGGCCCGCTGCGGCCAGCTCGACGGGTTGTAGCTCCATCCCGGTGGGGTCGGCGGGCCCATCGTCATGAACGCCGTCATGTTCGGCATGCCCGGGATCAGGATCGTCAGGGCGATCACCAGGAGCCCGACGATGCTGTCGTTCACGAAACCCGAGGCGGTCGGCGACCACAGCACGATGGGTGCGAAGACCAGCCAGATGCCGACGAAGCAGGCGCCCCACCAGGCGATCGGCCGGTCGGGCTTGAGGGCCCGCCAGCCGAGCACGAGCAACAGGACCCCGCTGATGACGTCCGACCAGGTCATCAGCGACGCGCGCAAGGGCGCCATGGTCTCGTCGGAGAACCAGACGCCCCGCCCACCGCTGGGCTCTGCCCACAGCGCCTCGTTGCCGTAGCCGAGCGTGAGCGGGACGAGCAGCTGCCAGAAGCCGAGCAGGATCAGGGTCCACGGGATCCAGAGCACCTGCCGTTGCTGGGCGCGCAGCCGGTCCATCCGGCTGGGCATGCCGCTGTCCTCGCCGTGCTGCTCGCTGCGCTCCTTGCCGGCCTCCTCGAGCTCGGCGCCGTGTGCCTGCCGGGCCATCGGCCGGGTGATCCCACGGTCCACGGTGTCCCCCTCTCGCCTCGACGTCGCGATGCGGCCGACCTACCAGCCGCCGTTTCCGGGCAGCGGCCGCTGGGGGCTGCCCGGCCGGCACCGTCCGACGCTCCCGTGACGGCGACCGGAGCCCCCGCGGCGTCGACGCCGCACTTCGCGGCTTCCAGGACCACCTTGGCGCAGTCGTCGGGACCGGGCAACGTCTGCACGCGAAGGGGAATTGCCCGGGAAGACATCGTGGTCCCGCGACGCTGCAGTCGGTGACGGTTGTTACTTGGACCGAGGAGGCCGGCATGCCTGCCGTGACCGTCGAGGACGCCACCACCCTGCCGCGGGTCCCGCTGCCCGCGCCCCGCACGGTGCGCCGCCGCACCCGCTCGGTGACCACGGCGCCGTCGGGCTTCGAGGGCGAGGGCTTCCCGGTCCGCCGGGCTTTCGCCGGCATCGACCTGCGCGCGCTGGACCCCTTCCTCCACCTGGACCAGATGGGCGAGGTCGAGTACGCACCCGGCGAGCCCAAGGGCACCAGCTGGCACCCGCACCGCGGGTTCGAGACCGTCACCCACCTCCTGGACGGCACGTTGGAGCACGCCGACTCGCACGGCGGCGGCGGCACGATCAGCGACGGCGACACCCAGTGGATGACCGCCGGCGGTGGCGTCCTGCACATCGAGCGGCCGCCGGAGCAGCTGGTCGTGAGCGGCGGGCTGTTCCACGGGCTGCAGCTGTGGGTCAACCTCCCGCGGGCGCAGAAGTGGGTGGAGCCGCGCTACCAGGACCTGCGGGCCGACTCCTCGGTGCTGCTGGCCAGCCCCGACGCCGGCGCCGTCCTGCGGGTCATCGCCGGGGACGTCGCCGGCCAGCGCGGGCCGGGGTCGACCTGCACGCCGATGGCGATGGTGCACGCAACCGTCTCCCCCGGCGCGACGCTGGACCTGCCGTGGCGGCCGGACTTCAACGCCCTCGTGTACGTGCTCTCGGGTGCGGGGTCGGTCGGCATCGACGGTGCGCCGGTGCGCACGGGGCAACTGGCGGTGCTCGGCCCCGGCGACACGATCACCGTCCGCGGGGCGGTGCACCAGGAGTCGCGCACGCCGGCGCTGGACGTCGTCATCCTGGGCGGGCGGCCGATCAATGAGCCGATCGCCATGTACGGGCCGTCCGTCATGAACACCCGGCAGGAGGTCGCCGACGCCTTCACCGACTTCTCCGCCGGCCGGCTCGGTGCCATCCCGGTCCAGCGCGTCGAGGGACCGGTTCCGCACGGCGACGTCCGGGGCGAGACTGCTCCTCTCGACCCCCGGCAGGAGCTGTCATGAGCAATCTCGACCGGCGTCCGCCCGCCCGCGACCTCGGCGGGCTGGCCGGCACTCCCGCCCGCCCGGTCCTGGACCTGCTGCCGGGCAAGGAGGTGCTCCTCGGGGAGAGCACGCACGTCCGCCGGCTGCTGCCCACCCTCGGCCGGCGGATGGTGGGCGCGTGGGTGTTCGTCGACCACTACGGCCCCGACAACATCGCCACCGCTCCGGGGATGCAGGTGCCGCCGCACCCGCACACCGGGCTGCAGACGGTGTCCTGGCTGCTCGAGGGCGAGGTGCACCACCTCGACTCGCTCGGCAGCGACGTCCGCATCCGGCCCGGCGAGCTGGCGCTGATGACCGCCGGGCACGGCATCGCCCACGCCGAGCAGTCGCCGGCGACCCATCCCCGGTTCCTGCACGGCGCCCAGCTGTGGGTGGCGCTGCCCGACACCGATCGGGAGGTGGCCCCGCACTTCGAGCACCAGCGGACGCTGCCCGGCTTCGGGTCCGACGGGCTCACCGCCACCGTGCTGATGGGCTCCTTCGGTGACGTCACCTCGCCGGGACGGGCGTACACGCCGCTGGTCGGGGTCGACCTGGACCTGGCCGCCGGCGCGGACGTCGAGATCCCGCTGGAGCCGGACTTCGAGTACGCGCTGCTGACCTCGGCGGGCGCGGCGCGCGTGGACGACGTCGTCCTGGCGCCGGGGGCGATGCTCTACCTGGGCACCGGCCGGCGCGTGCTGCGGCTGCGGGCGACCGAGGCGTCGCGGCTGCTGCTCCTCGGCGGCGAGCCGTTCGAGGAGCGGCTGGTCATGTGGTGGAACTTCGTGGGCCGCGCGGGTGAGGAGATCGCCGCCTACGCCGAGCAGTGGAACCGCGAGTCCGACCGGTTCGGCGCCGTGGTGGGCTACGACGGCGACCGGCTCGCCGCACCGCCGCTTCCGCCGGTACCGCTCATGGCCCGCGGGCGGGTGCGGTGACACTACGGTGGCAGGAGTCCCGACTTTGACGGGACTTTGGGGAGAGTGACAAACTGTCAGCTCCCCCAAAGGAGCACCAAATGACGGCGACGACCGACCTACCCAGGCTGCTGCAGCTCATCTGGAAAGGCACGCGGTCCGCTTCCAGCCTCGAGGGGCAGATGCTCGACTTCAAGACCGAGAAGGGCAGCACCAAGGAGACGGCGCAGGACCTAGCCGAGGCTGCGGTGTGTTTCGCTAACGCGAACGGCGGACTGCTTGTAGTTGGAGTCACGGACAATGGCACCGGGCCAGGGTCCTTCGTCGGCACCACGAGCAACGCCGACGACATTCGCACTCGCATACACGCACTCACCGAGCCTCCACTGGTCACAGACGTAGCGGAACACCGCCACGAAGGACAGAGGCTGCTCACCATCCGCGTCCCCCAGGGGCTCGACGTCTATGCCACGAAAAAGGGGCTCGTAACGAGGCGGTGGAACGATCAGTGCCTCCCCATGCGCCCCGCAGACGTGAGCCGCCTGGATGACGAACGTCGCGGCAACGACTGGACGGCCCAGCCCACCGATCGAACGCCGAGCGACGTGGACTCCGACGCAATGTTGCGGGTCCGAAACCTCCTCAGAGGCACTCCCGATGCAACCCGACGACGTCTCGCCGAAGCTACTGACGTCGACATCCTGCACGCACTTCGGGTGGTAACAGAGACCGGCCACCTAACGCGCGCTGGCGAGACTCTCTTATGTCAGAACGCCAAGTCAGCAAACGACGAGATCCTTGTGTACCAGTACCGTCCCACGCCTGGCGGCGAGGCAACCGCGGTACGCCGATGGGGGACACCACTCGTCCTAGCATTCGCGGAGGCCATAGAGACCATCTCGGCCAGGAATGGCATCACCCCGGTGAATACAGCCGGGGGGCAGCAGCTGCAAGTGGAGGATTACCCGAGTGTCGCAGTACGCGAAGCTCTTGCAAACGCACTTATACACGGCGACTATCGGGAAAAGCGCCCAGTCCAAGTCGAGCACTCCCCCGAGGTGCTTACTGTCGCATCCCCAGGGCCTCTCGTCTCAGGAATCACTCCGCGGAATATTTTGACCAGCGGTTCTCGCGCCCGATTCCCGTCCCTCGCTACAGCCCTCAGGACTCTCGGACTCGCAGAGGGGCTTGGCCAGGGCGTCGACCGAATGTTCCGGGAAATGGTGCGGAGTGGGCGATCAGTACCGGAAGTGAAGGAAGAGGAAACGCAGGGCCTAGGGACCAGGGTCACCTTCCGCGGCGGGCCCCCGAACGCCCGCATTACACGATTCATCGCTGATCTGCCAGATACTGAAAGGGACGACACGGACACGTTACTCATCGTCCGCATGCTTTGCGAACAACGAACGGTCACCGCAAGCCAGGCGGCCGATGTGATTCAACGCGACATAGAGGCTACCGAAGCCGTGCTGCGCAGACTCAGCTCGGGCGAGGCTGAACTCCTCGAACCTACGGCGGGAACCGCGCTCAGAAAGAAGCCAACATACCGACTGCGCGGCGGAGCGCTTGCGTCCCTTGGACCCGCCGTGAAGTATCACCGCCGAGCAACGACTGACGTCAACAAGAAGGTGGTCGACCACGTCCGCGAGTACGGCACAATCAATAACGCAACCGTGCAGCGCGTGTTCGACGTAGACGTCTACCAGGCGCGAGATATTCTCCGGGACTTCGTTGGCCGGGAAATCCTCGTCCGAGTGTCGGAGCAGCAGCGGGGTGTGGCAGTCAAGTACGGGCCTGGGCCTAGCTTTCCCGAGAAGCGGACACGTAGGAGGGTGCGAGACTAGACAGCGGCCAGCAGAACATCGACCTTAGGGGTGTCCCGCCACATGACTTCTTCGAAGTCAGCCGACCCGCGGCTGCTCGAGTTCGTCGCCACCCAGCGCTGGGGCGTGCTCGCCACCGTCAAGCGCGACGGCCGCCCGCAGCTGTCCAACGTCGGCTACGCCTGGGACGACGGCCTGGTCCGCGTCTCCGTCACCGCCGACCCGCCAAGACGCGCAACCTGGAGCGCGACCCTCGGGTCACCCTGCACGTCGCGTCCCCGGACTTCTGGACGTGGGTGGCGGTGGAAGGAACGGCCGAGCTGACCCCGGTGGCCGCCGATCCGCAGGACGCCACGGTGGAGGAGCTGATCACCTACTACCGCGGCGTCTCCGGCGAGCACGAGAACTGGGACGACTACCGCGCGGCGATGGTGGCCGAGGGCCGGCTCGTGATCCGCTTCCGCCCCGGGCACGCCTACGGCCAGCTGCCCGGTTGACGGACCCCTGCCCCCACCGCTCGCGGGTTCGCGGCGGGGCCCTGCAGCGGGCCAGACCGGCGCGCCCCGTTCGCGCCGGCCGACTGCTGGACGCCCCTCGCGCCGCGCCGCCCGGGAACGCGCGGCGGGACCCTGCAGGGCCGGACCTCACTCCTCCGCCGGGACCTCCATGACCGAGAACGGCGCGCCCCACGGGTCCTTTACCACGGCGAACCGCCCGAACTCGCTGTCCTCGGCCGGGTGCAGGACCTTGCCGCCCCGGGACTCGACGGTGGCGACCGCGCCGTCGGTGGAGCTCACCGCGAAGCAGGTCGCCCAGCCCGTCGGCAGGCCGGGCTGGATCCCACCCATGCCGCCGAGCGGGCGGTCACCGATGCGGAACGTGGCGTACGGCTCCATGCCCGGCATCGCGTCCCACTCGAAACCGAAGACCGCGCTGTAGAACGCACGGGCCGCTTCCGGATCGCCGACGGCCGCCTCGTTCCAGACCAGTGAGCCCGGCTCGCCGAACCGCTGGACACCGGTGTGCTCGCCGGCCTGCCAGAGCCCGAACGCGTTGCCCTGCGGGTCGAGCGCGACGACCATCCGTCCCATGGGACCGATCTGCATGGGCTCGACCACGACCGTGCCGCCGGCCTCCCGGATGCGGGCGACGGTCGCGTCGGCGTCGTCGGTGGCGAAGTAGGTGGTCCAGCCGGGCTGACCGGCCTCGTCCATCTGCGGGCCCAGGCCGGCGACCCGCCGCCCGTCCTTCTCCGCGTTCAGGTAGCCACCGAACTCGGGGTCGCCGCCGGTGTACTCCCAGCCGAGCAGCTCGGCGTAGAAGGTCCTCGCCGCCGCCAGGTCAGCTACTCCGTAGTCGACCCAGCACGGCGTCCCGGCCGGCCAGGCGGTGTCTCGAGCGGGCATCGGTGCCTCCTCCTGTTGTGGGGGAGGTCACCGTCCCACCGGCCACCGACAGTTCCCAGGGCCCGCGGCGCGACCGCTCAGAACCGTCCGCCGCCCGCCCGGCCACCGAAGGAGCCGCCACCGGCGCGGCCACCGAAGGAACCCCCGCCGGACCGGCCCCCGAACCCGCCGCCGCCGAGACCGCCGCCCCCGAACCCGCCGCGGGACCGGCCGCCGCCGAGCAGGATGCCGCCGAGCACCAGGCTGCCCAGGTCCACCCCGCCGCGCCGGTACCCGCCGCCGAAGCCGCCGGGACTCCCCGGCCCGTAGCCGCCGTAGCCGGAGTTCCACCGGCCGACGTCGTCCTGCGCCAGGTTCAGCGCGTGCTGGCCCAGCAGCCCGGCCTGCTGCCGGGTCGGCGGCACCGAGGTCCACGGCGGCGGCCAGGTGCCGCTGGGCCTCGGCCAGCCGCGTTCGGGCGTCCGGGCCCACCGCTCCCCGCCGGGTGTCGACGAAGTCCGTGGCGGCAGCGACGGTCGACCGCGCGGTCAGCAGTGCCTGGTCCAGTGCGGCGGCCGCCCGGCGGGTCCGGGTTTCCGCGTCGCGGGCCGCCGCCAGCGTCTGCTCGAGCGCAGCCTCGGCGTCCTCCAGCTGGCGGAGCGCCGCCAGCGGGTCACCCGGCGTGCCGTCGGCCGGCCGCAGCGCCTCGTCGGCCGCGGCCAGGGCCGCCTCCGCGCGGGCGATCTGCGGCTCCAGCCCGCTGCGGTCGCCCCCGGCCACCCGCGCCCGGGCCTCGGCCAGGTCCTGCTCGGTCTCCGCGCGGGCCGCGGCCACCCGTCCGGCCGCCGCATCCAGGTCGGATGCCAGCCGGCCCACCGCGTCGAGCAGCGTCCCGGTCTGCGCCACCGCGTCCTCCGCGGCGCGGATGTCACCGACGGCGTCCCCCGACCGGCCGGCCGCGAGCGCCTCCCGGACCTCCCGCACCTCCTGCTCGGCGGCGTCGAGCCGGGCCGCCGCCTCGGTCCCGTTGTCGGCGACCGCGGCCACCGCCTGCCCCGAGAACCGCGAGCGCAGCCCGGCCAGCCGCTGCTCCTCCTGCGGCAGCCGCCCGCGCAGTGCGGCGATCCGCGGCTCCAGCGCCGCCAGCACCTCGGGAGCGGTCCGCTCCAGGTCGCGCAGCTGCTGGAAGGCGGCGCTCTGCTCGTCCAGCCGGGCGTCGGCGGCGTCGGTGAGCGCGAGGATCTCGGCCAGCATCCGCCGCGTCGCCGGCTCGTCCGGTCCGGTCCCCCGCCCTCCCGTGTCGTCGTCCAGCTGCTGGCGCACGGCGAAGGCGCGCCCCAGGTCGGCCCTGGCCTGCGCGAGCGCGGTGCCGAATCCGGCCACGGCGTCCTCGCCGTACTGCGACCGGGCGAAGTCGAGGTCGAGCTGCGAGGTCTTCACCGCCTCGTCCAGCTCCAGCAGCGCCTCGCCGGCGCGGCCCCGCAGCTCGTCGGTCGGCGTGCCCTCGTAGGGGTCGCGCTCGGGCTGCCGGCCCGGCGCCGACACCGCGTCGCCGCGGTTCCGGCGCGACCGGCTGACCAGGTACGCGCCACCGCCGACCACGGCGATCGCGCCGAGGACCAGCAGCGGGCCGACGCCACCGGAGCCGCCGTCCGACGCGACCTCGCCGGCGTCCGCGGCGGCCGTCTCGCCCTGCCGCAGCAGACCGGCGAAGGCCACCACGCCCGCGGCCCACTCCTCCTCGGCGAACTGCGGCTCGACCTCCGCGGCCGCCAGGTCTCCCAGCTGCTCCCGGGAGAGCGACGAGGTCCCCGGGCGGAGGAAGCCGTACGCCCGGTCCTCCACGGCTACCGCCAGCAGGGCGTCGTTGCGGCCGAGCTGGCTCAGCTCCGCGGTGGCGGCGGCCCACTCGTCGCCCTCGGCCCCGTCGAAGCTGGGGACGAACACCACGAACAGCTGCGTGCCGGTGTCCGCGCGCAGCCGCTCGAGTGCCGCCTCGACCTCCGCGGTCCGGCCGTCGAGCGCGCCGACCTCGTCGACGACCTGCGCGCTCAGCCGGAACGGCGGCACCGCGTACGCCGGCCCACCCGCGAGCAGGAGCACGCCGAGCGCTCCCATGACGACGCACAGCCGGCGCACGGGCACCTCCAGGACGGGCGACGTCGAACCCGGCCGACCCTACCGACGCCGGACGGGTCCGGCCCGGCCGCGCTGGGTAGGGCGGTCCCGCCACCACCTGCGCCGGAGCAGCCTCCGCGCTCGACCCCGGCCTACCACGCGCTGGTCCGGGTGCTCGGACAGCTGGTCGCACTGCGGGTGCGCCGGGCGGTCCGCCGGGGCGACGACGTCGTCGTCGCGGGCCGAGCCGCTCCGCTCACCCCTGGGTGTTGCGCGGCAGCGGCCGGTCCCGGCCGAGGAACGGGGTCGGGTCGTCGTCCGCCGGCCGCACCTCCCGTCCCTGCCGGGCGGCGACACCGGCGTGCAGCGCCTCCTCCGGCGAGCGCGGCCGCAGGACGCCGTCGCGGATCTCCTCGGCCCAGTGGCAGCTGACCAGCCGGCCCGGACCGAGCTCGCGCAGCACCGGCACCTCGTCGTCGCACCGGGTCTCCTGCCGCCAGGGGCAGCGGGTGTGGAAGCGGCAGCCGCTGGGCGGGTTCGCCGGCGACGGCAGGTCACCGGCCAGCAGGATCCGCTCCCGCGTCTCCTCCACCACCGGGTCGGGCACGGGCACGGCACTCATCAGCGACCGCGTGTACGGGTGCAGCGGCTGCTCGTAGAGGTCGTCGGCCGGGGCCTGCTCCACCAGCGAGCCCAGGTACATGACGCCGACGACGTCGCTGATGTGCCGCACCACCGCGAGATCGTGGGCGATGACCAGGTAGGTGAGGCCCAGCCGCTCCTGCAGCTCCTCGAGCAGGTTGAGCACCTGGGCCTGCACCGACACGTCGAGCGCGGACACCGGCTCGTCGGCGATCAGCAGGTCCGGCTCGAGCGCCACGGCGCGCGCGATGCCGATGCGCTGCCGCTGGCCGCCGGAGAACTCGTGCGGATAGCGGCGCAGCGCCGCCGACGGCAGCCCCACGGCGTCGAGCAGGGTCCGGATCTTCTCGGCGATGCCCGCCTTGCCGCCACCGAGGCCGTGCGCGTGCAGCGGCTCGGACAGCAGCGACTCGACGTTCTGCCGCGGGTCGAGGCTGCCCAGCGGGTCCTGAAACACCATCTGCATGCGCTGGCGCATGTGCCGCAGCGGCTCACCCTTGAGCGCGGCGACGTCGGTGCCGTCGAACAGCACCCGTCCGGCGGTGGGCTCGACCAGCCGCAGGATGGCCCGGCCCAGCGTGGACTTGCCGCAGCCGGACTCACCCACCAGCCCGTAGGTCGCTCCGCGGGGGACGACGAGATCGACGCCGTCGACCGCCTGGACGTGCCCGACGGTGCGGTCGAAGAAGATCCCGGCCTTGATCGGGAAGTGGACCTTGAGGCCCTCCACCCGCAGCAGCTCGTCCTGGCCGGGAGACGTCGGGACGGCGGTCATCGGGCGGCTCCCGGGGCGTCGGTGCCGGCCGCAGCGGCGCCCGCCGGCGTCGGCGGGTACTCCAGCGGGTGCCGGCAGCGCAGCTCCCGGCCGGGACCGTCGGGCTCCAGCGGCACGGTGCTGCCGGACACCTCGGTCAGGCAGTCGTCCTGGGCGTTGTCGCAGCGCGGCGCGAAGGCGCAGCCCTCCGCCCACGGGATGGCGTCGCGGGCCGAGCCCCGGATCGGCGTGAGCGGGGTGCCGCGGCCGGCATCGAGCCGGGGCACCGACGCCAGCAGCCCCCCGGTGTAGGGCTGGCGGGGCCGGGCGAACAGCTCGTGCCGGTCGGCGGTCTCGATGACCTTGCCCGCGTACATGACGTGCACCCGGTCGCAGAGCCCGGCGACCACGCCCAGGTCGTGGGTGATCATGACCAGCGCCGTGCCGGAGTCGACGACGAGCTCCCGGAGCAGCTCCAGGATCTGCGCCTGGATGGTCACGTCCAGCGCCGTGGTCGGCTCGTCCGCGATCAACAACCGGGGCGAGCAGGCCAGCGACATGGCGATCAGCGCCCGCTGGCGCATGCCGCCGGACAGCTGGTGGGGGTACTCCTTCAACCGGCGGGCGGGATCGGGGATCCCCACCCGGTCCAGCAGCCGGGTGGCCTCGTCGCGCGCCTCCGCCTTGGTCATCTCCCGGTGCTCCAGCAGCACCTCGGTCACCTGGGTGCCGATCGGGACGGTCGGGTTCAGCGAGGACAGCGGGTCCTGGAACACCATCCCCATGTCCGCGCCGCGCAAGCTCCGCAGCACCCGGTCGGGTGCGCCGACCAGCTCCTGCCCGTCCAGGCGTACCGACCCGGTCACCTGGACACCGCGCCGCGGCAGCAGCCCCATGACGGCCAGCGAGGTGACCGACTTGCCGCAGCCGGACTCCCCCACCAGGCCGATGGTCTCGCCGGGGGCCACCGAGAAGCTGACCCCGTCCACGGCACGGGTGGCCTGCTCGCCACGGCGGGCGAAGGTGACGGCGAGGTTTTCCACCTCGAGGACCGGGGTCGCCAGGCCGCCCGCCGCCGCACGGCTGCTCTGCACCACCCGGCTCACCGCCGGAACTTCGGGTCGAGGGCCTCGCGCAGGCGCTCACCGAGGAGTGTGAAGCCGAGCGCGACGACGATGATGCACATCGCCGGCCACACGGCCAGGGCCGGGCGGATGGACAGGAAGTCCTGGGCGTTGGCCAGCATCGCCCCCCACTCGGGACGGGCGATGTCGGGGTCGCCCAGGCCCAGGTAGGACAGCGCGGCGGCCTCGATGATCGCGGTCGCCAGCGACAGCGTCGCCTGCACGATGACCGGCGACAGCGAGTTGGGCAGCACGTGGCCGAAGACGATCCGCGCCTTCTTCACCCCGAGCGCCTGGGCTGCGACGGCGTAGTCGCTGCCCCGCTGGGCCAGCATCGACCCGCGCAGCAGCCGGGCGAACACCGGCACCTGGACGACGGCGATGGCGATCATCAGCGCGTACTGGTTCTGCCCCAGCAGCACCGAGATGGTGATCGCCATCAGCAGGCCGGGGATGGACAGGATGATGTCGACGAACCGCATCACCACGGTGTCGATCCAGCCGCCGAAGGCGCCGGCCAGCACGCCCAGGGACATGCCGACGATCAACCCCAGCACGGTGGAGACCACGCCGATGAGCAGCGACTGCCGCGAGCCGTAGATCAGCCGGGAGAGCAGGTCCCGCCCGAGGTTGTCGACACCGAGGGGAAAGCCCTCCTGAGAGCCGGGGATCAGGCCGGGCCGGATGTCCGACAGCAGGTACTGGGTGACCGGGTCCTTGGGGGCGAGCCACGGCGCGAACGCCGCCACGAAGAGGAACACCAGCACGATGACGGCCCCGGTGATCGCCACGGGGTCGCGGCGCAGCCGGCGGAAGGCGCTGCGGGTGAGCGACAGCCCGCCCTCCCCCGCGGGGAGCTGGCCGGCGCGGGCCGCGAGCTCGTCGATCCGCTCGCGCTTGTACTCGCCGAGCGCCGTCACCGCTCCGCCCTCCGGTTCGATTCCGCAAGCTTCATCGCTCCGCTCTCCGGTTCGATTCCGCAAGCTTCATCGCTCCGCTCTCCGGTTCGATTCCGCAAGCTTCATCGCTCCGCTCTCCGGTTCGATTCCGCAAGCTTCATCGAACTCTCACCCTCGGGTCGAGCAGGCCGTAGGAGATGTCGACCAGCAGGTTCACCAGCACGTAGACCACCGCGAGCATGAGGATGAAGCCCTGGAGGACGGCGAAGTCCCGGTAGGTGATGGCATCCCGCAAGGTCAACCCCACCCCGCCGAAGGCGAAGACGGTCTCGGTGAGCACCGCGCCGGACAGCAGGAGGCCGGTCTGCAGCCCGATCGTCGTCGAGACCGGCAGGAGTGCGTTGCGGACGACGTGCCGGCGGCGCACCGTCGCCGTCGCCAGGCCCTTCGCGTTCGCCGTCCGCACGTAGTCCTCGTTGACGACGTCGAGGACCGACGCCCGGGTGATCCGCACGATGATGGCCAGCGGGATGGTGCCCAGCGCGATGGCCGGCAGGATCAGGTGCAGGAACGCGTCCCAGGCGGCGTCCCACTCCCGGGTCAGCAGCCCGTCCAGGACGTAGAAGTTGGTGATGCGGGTGGCGTCGATCCGCACGTCCTGCCGGCCCGAACCGGGCAGCCAGCCGAGCTCGACGGCGAACAGCAGCCGGAGCAGGTAGGCGAGGAAGAAGACCGGGATCGCCACGCCGAGCAGCGACCCGACGACCGAGGCGGAGTCCAGGAAGCTGCCGTGCCGCCGGGCGGCCAGGTAGCCCAGCGGGATGCCGACGCCGATCGCGAAGATCATCGCGAGGACGGTCAGCTCGATGGTGCCGGGGAACCGCTCGAGGAAGACCTCGGTGACCGGCCGCCCGTACTGGGTGGAGTTGCCGAAGTCGAGCGTGACCGCACGGCCCAGGAAGCGGAAGTACTGCACGTAGAGCGGCTCGTCGAGGCCGAACAGCTCGTTGTACTGCGCGATCGCCTCGGGCGTGGCCCGCTCACCCAGGGCCGCCTGCGCGGGGCCGCCGGGCAGCGCGCGCAACCAGGCGAAGAGGAGGACGGAGAGCCCCAGCAGGATCGGGATCAGCTGGAACAGCCGCCGGACGATGAAGCGGAGCACCTGCTCGGTCCAGCCTTTCCGGACACCACTGTCCTACCGCGTACCGGCGACCGCGCCGGCGGTGGCGATCGTGCCACCGCCGGCGCGGTCGATACGGAACGGACTCAGTCCGCCAGGGTGACCGTCGAGAAGTCCTCCGCCGTCAGCGGGCTGGGCTCCAGGCCCTGGACGTTCTCGGCCACGACCAGCGCCGGGGGCGAGTGCGAGATCGGCACCGCCGGCAGGAACTCCTTGATCAGCCGGTTCGCCTCCTGGTAGAGCTCGGTCCGGTTGGCCGGGTCCGGCTCGGCGTCGGCCTCGGCCAGCGCGGCGAAGATCTCCGGGGCGCTGAACGCGCCGAACTCCGCGGACGCCATGTTGTTCTGGTCCTCGGCGAAGAACGTGCCGATGAAGTTGTAGGCGTCGTTGTAGTCCCCGGTCCAGCCGAGCAGGTGGATGTCCGCCTGGCCCGACTGCACCGCCTGCAGGTAGTCGGGGTTCCACTGCAGCGCGACCGGCTCGATGGTCAGGCCGACCTCGCGCAGGTCCTCCGCGATGACCTGGAACATCGCGGCCGGGTCCGGCAGGTACGGCCGGCTGACGTCGGTCGGGTAGTAGAAGCGCAGCGTGGTGCCGGTCGCGCCGGCCTCCTCGAGCAGCTGCCGGGCCCGCTCCGGGTCGTACTCATAGGTCCGCACGTCCTCGGCCCAGCCGTCGACGGTCGGCGGCATGAAGTTCGTCGCCACCTCGGCACCCTCGGGGAGCAGCGAGGTCACGATCTCCTCGCGGTTGATCGCGTGCGCGATGGCCTGGCGGACCCGGATGTCCTGCAGCGCCGGGTTGGCGCTGGTGCCCTCCACGTTCCCGTGGTTGAGGCCCAGGTACAGGATGTTGAACGGGTCGCGCACCAGGACCTGGAAGCCGTCGTCCTCGAGGGTCTGGTAGTCGGCCGGCGAGACGAAGTCGTAGCCGTCGATCGTGCCAGCCTGGAGCTCCTGCCGGCGGGTGTTCCCCTCGGGGATGGTGCGGAAGATGATCTCGTCGAGCAACGCCTGCTCGCCCCAGTAGTCCTCGTTGCGGACGATGGTGACCTCACCGTTGCCGCGGTCCCAGTTCTCGAACTTGAACGGGCCGGTGCCGGTGGGGTGCTCGAGGGCGTACTCGGTGTAGGTGATCGCGTCCTCGCTGCCGCCCAGGTTGTCGGCGTCGTACTCCTGCAGCGCCGTCGGGCTCTGGATGGAGAAGGCCGGCAGGGAGAGGGCCGCGGGGATCTTGCTGGTCACCTGGTTGAGCGTGATGACGGCGGTGTTCTCGTCGACCGCCTCGCAGCCCTCGTAGATGCCGGGGTCCTCGCTGTCGGCGAAGCCGCCGAAGACCGCCTGGTAGTAGTACGTGGCGCTGGGACTCTGGGCGAGGCCGTCGAAGTTGTGCCAGCGGTCGAAGTTGAAGCACACCGCCTCGGCGTTGAACTCGGTCCCGTCGTGGAACGTCACGCCCTCACGCAGGTTGAAGGTGTACTCGAGGCCGTCCTCGCTCACCTCCCAGTCCTCGGCCAGTGACGGCTCGAGTTCGGTGCCGCCCGCGGACGTGGTCAGCAGGCCCTCGTGGATCTGGCGGGCGATCCGGAACGTCTCGCCGTCGCTGGCGAACGCCGGGTCGAACATCGCCGGGTCACCGGCGGCGCCGAACACCAGCGTGCCGCCGGACTCCTCGGCGGCGGGGTCGCCACCGCCCTCGGAGTCCCGGTCACTGGAGGCACAGGCCGACAGGGTGACTGCTGTGAGTGCGGCCGCGCTGGCGGCGAGCGCACGAGTGGCACGACGTGACATCGCGGAAGACCTGCCTTCTCGACCCTCGAGGGCCGGACGAGCTCCGGGCGGGACGGCCGGCGACGAACGAACGTCCACCGGTGCGTTCCGCGACCCTAGGACTCCCGCGGTGCTGCTGGTGACGGCGACGTGATGATCGACATCATCTCGTGACCTTTCGCCACCCTCCGTGCCGGAGAGGTGCACCAGGGGACTCGACCGGCCCCCCTCCGGGGGAGGCAGCGGAGCCCGCCGTCAGGCCTCGATCCGCCGGCGGCCCTCGAACGCCCGGCCCAGGGTCACCTCGTCGGCGTACTCGAGGTCGCCGCCCACGGGCAGCCCGCTGGCCAGCCGGGAGACGGTGAGCCCCATCGGGCCGACCAGTCGCGCCAGGTAGGCCGCCGTCGCCTCGCCCTCGAGGTTCGGGTCGGTCGCGATGATCAGCTCGGTGACCGCGCCGTTCATCAGCCGGGTCATCAGCTCCTTGACCCGCAGGTCGTCCGGGCCGACGCCGTCGATGGGGCTGATCGCACCACCCAGCACGTGGTAGCGGCCGCGGAACTCGCGGGTGCGCTCGATGGCCACGACGTCCTTGGGCTCCTCGACGACGCAGAGCACGTCCTCGACGCGGCGCGGGTCGCGGCAGATGCGGCACTGCTCGGCCTCGGCGACGTTGTAGCAGGTCACGCAGAAGCGGACCGACTCCTGCACCCGGGTGAGGGCAGCGACCAGCCGGGTGACGTCGGCGGACTCGGCCGACAACAGGTGGAAGGCGATGCGCTGGGCGCTCTTCGGCCCGACGCCGGGCAGGCGACCGAGCTCGTCGATCAGGTCCTGGACGGCACCCTCGTACACGGTGCTCCTCGGGTTGCGGTGTGGATCGGGCGGGCGCGCCCGATCAGAGGCCGGGCAGCCCCAGGCCGCCGCCGCCCAGGCCGCCGGCGAGCGGGCCCATCCGGCTGGCGGTCAGCTCGTCCGCGGCGCGCTTGGCGTCCCGGACCGCGGCGACGACGAGGTCCTGCAGCGTCTCCAGGTCGTCGGGGTCGACCGCCGCCGGCGCGATGGTGAGCGCGGTGAGGTCACCGTCGCCGGTCATCGTGGCGGTGACCAGGTTGCCGCCGGCGCTGCCGGTGACCTCGGTGGCCGCCAGCTCCTGCTGGGCGGCGGCGAGCTGCTGCTGCATCTGCTGCGCCTGCTTCATGAGCTGCGACAGGTCGGGCTGCTGGCCTCCGGGGAACATGTCACGAGAGTAGGCCGCCGGTACGACGAGGCGACGGCGCGCCGCCCTGGCGTCTCAGCCGTCGACCGGCCGGGCGCCGAGCTGGGCCCGCAGCAGCTGCAGGGCCGCCTGCTCCTGGTCGACGGCGGGCTCCGGCTCGCGGTCGCCGCCCGAGGAGCTCTCCGCCGCGCGCTCGGCCATGAGCTCCCGCGCCTCGGCCGCCTCGGCCGCCTCGGCCGCCCGGGCCGCCTCGCGGACCGCCTCCGGGGCCGCCTTCGCCGAGCCGGCCGCGGCACCGGCCCCCTCCACCACGGCGTCCACCCGCCAGCGCACACCCAGCAGCTCGTTGAGCGCCGCGCGCAGCACGTCCTTGTTCAGGTCGTCGCCGAGCCGCCGGGCCAGCGCCGGCGAGGACGTCGAGAGGGTGAGGACACCGTTCGCCAGCTGGTGCACCTGGGCGTTCTTCAGCAGCGCCTCCGTGGTGCGCTTGTGCTTCTTCACCACAGCGAGCAGCTCCGGCCACACCCGCCGGACGTCGGTGGTGGTCAGCTCGCCGTCGGAGGCGGTCTCCGGTGGGTTCGCCGAGACCACGGGCGTGGGTTCGCCACCACGGGGGGCCGGCGCGGACTCCGCGGCCGCACGCGGCGGGGAGGCCGGCGGGCGTGGCTGCTCGAGCCGCGACTCGGCGGCGCGGACGGCGCCCGGCTGCGCGGCGTGCGGCCAGTCCTCGTCGTCGGTGGGCTCCGGCGGCAGCGGGATGTCTGGCTCGTCCACGACCTCCCGGGGATGCCGGCCGGGAGCGTCGGTGGCCGGTGCCGCGGCGGCTGCCGCCGGTGCGGACGGCTGGGGCGCCGCCGGGCGCGGGCGGCTGCCCGGCTGGGCCGTCTCCGGCCAGTCGTCGGTCGAGGCGGCCGACGGTGCGGCGGCGGGCGGCTTCGCACCGGGACGGGCGGTCTCCGGCCAGTCGCCTCCCGCAGCCGGAGCCGGTGCCGATGGCGCGGCGGCGGGGGGCGCCGCGGCCGCGGGACGTGCGGGGGCAGCCGGCTCCGGAGCCGGACTCGGCGCGACCGGTGGGGCCGGTGGGGCCGCCGGTGCGGCAGCCGGTCCCCCGGAGCCGGAGCGCTCGGTTCCCGTCTGCGACCGGCGGACGAACTCCCGGCGCGGGCCGGCCGGGTCGGGAGCGGGCGCGCTGTCCCGGGGCGCGGCCTCGCGCGCCGGAGCCTCCCGGACGGGGGCCGCTGCCGGCGCGACCTCGGCGCCGGGGCGGCCGGCGTGCTCGCCGGCGATCGACATGCGCCGCTCCAGGCGCTCCAGGCGTTGGAGGGTGGCGGCGGCGGAGCCGTCGGTGGCCGGCAGCAGCATGCGGGCGCAGACCAGCTCCAGGAGCAGCCGCGGCGCGGTGGTGCCGCGCATCTCGCCCAGGCCCTCGTGCACGGTGTCGGCCATCCGCGACAGCGTCGCCGAACCCAGCGCCTGGGCCTGGGAGCTCATCAGGTCCAGCCGGTCGGGCGGGCAGTCGAGCAGCCCGTTGCCGCCCGCGTCGGGAACGGCGTCGAGGACGATGAGGTCGCGCAGCCGGTCGAGCAGGTCGGTGGCGAAGCGCCGGGGGTCGTGGCCGGCCTCGACCACGCGGTCGACCGCACGGAAGACGCCGGGCGCGTCCTGGGCGGCCAGCGCGTCGATGGTCTCGTCGAGCAGCGCGTCGTCGGTGACGCCGAGCAGCCCGACCGCGGTCCGGTACGTGACGCCCTCGGGGCCGGCGCCGGCCAGCAGCTGGTCGAGGATGGACAGCGAGTCGCGCACCGAGCCGCCGCCGGCCCGGACGACCAGGGGGAACACGGTCGGCTCCACCTGCACACCCTCGGCCGCGCAGGTCTTCTCCAGCAGGGCGCGCAGCGTCGTCGGCGGCACCAGCCGGAACGGGTAGTGGTGGGTGCGCGAGCGGATGGTCGGGAGGACCTTCTCCGGCTCCGTCGTCGCGAAGACGAAGACGAGGAAGTCCGGCGGCTCCTCGACCACCTTCAGCAGGGCGTTGAAGCCCTGCGTGGTGACCATGTGCGCCTCGTCGACGATGTAGACCTTGTAGCGGCTGTTCACCGGCGCGAAGAACGCCCGCTCGCGGAGGTCCCGGGCATCGTCGACGCCACCGTGGCTGGCCGCGTCGATCTCCATGACGTCCAGCGAGCCCGGGCCGTCGGGGGCGAGTGCGATGCAGGACCCGCACACCCCGCACGGCGTGGACGTCGGCCCCTGCTCGCAGTTCAGCGAGCGCGCCAGGATCCGGGCCGACGACGTCTTGCCGCAGCCCCGCGGGCCGCTGAACAGGTACGCGTGATTGATCCGCCCGGCGTCGACCGCGTTCATCAGCGGGGTGGTGACGTGCTCCTGCCCGACCACCTCGGCGAAGGTCGCCGGGCGGTACTTGCGGTAGAGCGCCAGAGCCACGGCAGCAGGTTACGCGGGGCGTGAGACACCACAGCGGACGCGACCGCCGACAGTGTGGACCGATCGCGGAGCCCGGAGGGTTCCCGATCGGGACACGGGCAACGGCTCCGCACACCAGGGGGACGGCACCTGGCCGCGGTGCGGTCCGGAGGACCGCGATGTCATCGCGGTGTCGGCCGGAGGCCGGCAGAAGACAGGGACCCCCCGCGCACCCGCCAGAGCCCGCTTATCCTTGCTGCCTTCCGGCCCTGGGGAGGTTCACAGGGTGACGCCACACGAGGGGTCGCGCACCACTGTAGAGGAATCGGCCCGGCCGGTGCCGCACGCCCCGCTACGCTGCTTCCCGTGACGCCCCGCCTCCGCCTCGTGCTCCCGCCGCCCCGGTCCTGACCCGGAGCCATCCGCGCACCGGCGCGCCGCGCTCCGGAGACGAGTCCCCCACCGGAACCGGCACCTGGAGCGTCATGTCCACCCCCGACCTCACCGCGGACCGCGAGCGCCCGACCGCCGTCCCCGCCGCCGCCCGCCGCGGTTTCCCCCTCGTCGTGCTCGCCGCCCTCTGCTGGGGCACCTCCGGTCTCAGTGGCGCGGTGGTCGCCCGGCGCAGCGATCTGGGCCCGCTCGACATCGCCTGGCACCGGATGGCCATCGGCGCGGTGGTCCTCCTCGCTCTCTGGGCGGCCACCCGGCGCCGGTCCCGACCCGCACCCGCGGTGACCCGCGGCACCGTCGTCCGACTGCTCCTGGTGGGCGCCGGGCTGGCCGCGTACCAGCTGGCCTACTTCGCCGCGGTCGCCGCGAGCGGGGTCAGCATCGCCACCCTCGTGGCGCTGGGCCTGGCGCCGCTGCTGATCGCCGTCGGCGCCTCGCTGCTGGGTCACGGCCGCCCCGATCGGACCACCGCCGTCGCGCTGGTCGTGGCCCTCGTGGGGCTGGTGCTGCTCGTCGGGGTCTCGGCCGGTGCCGACACCGGGACGGCCGTGGTGCTCGGTGCTCTCCTGGCGGTCGGGTCGGCCCTCGGCTACACCGTCGTCACCCTGGCCGGCGCCGGCGTGCCCGCCGGGGTACCGGTGACCCTCGTGGGCTTCGCCCTCGGGGCGCTGCTGCTCACCCCCGTGGCACTGGCCGCCGGCCTCCGGTTCACCGCCGACCCGGCCGCCCTGGCCGTGCTGCTGTACCTGGGGACCGTCCCCAGCGCGGCCGCCTATGCGATGTTCTTCACCGGGCTGCGCACGGTGCCGGGCGCGGTGGCGTCCATCGTCACCCTGCTGGAACCGCTGACGGCGACCGCACTGGCCGCCCTCCTCCTCGGCGAGCGCCTGGCGCCGGCGGCACTGGCCGGCGGGCTGCTCGTCCTGGCCGCCGTCGCGGGGCTGTACCTGCGCCGCCTGCAGCGGCCGGCGCCGGTCCCGCCGGCTGCCGGCGCCTGACCCGGCGGGCCGACGACCCCGACGTGGAGACGACAGGCCCCGGTGCGCACACCGGGGCCTGTCCGTACTGCGGAGGATGGGAGATTCGAACTCCCGAGGGGTTGCCCCCAACCCGCTTTCCAAGCGAGCGCCATAGGCCACTAGGCGAATCCTCCAGGTACGGACCGAATGCTACCGGTTCCCTTTCCGGCGGTCGGCCGCGACACCGCGGACGGGCCGTCCGGGCAGGTGTGCGGCATCCTGCACGGCAGAGCGGTTGACCGTGCGGTCGGCGGGGAAGGGCCCCGAGTCGCGGGGCACGGACGAGGAGGCGCGGGACATGAGCCAGCACAGCGAAGTGCGGCCGGACGTCGTGGAGGCGATCGTCGGCGTGCTCAAGGGCGGCGACGCGGCGGGGCTGCCGGCCGGCGCGACGGCCGAGGAGAAGACCGCGGCGAAGGACCGCTATCTCTCGGAGTTCGTCGCCGAGCGCAGCAAGCGCGACCGCCAGGCGCAGGCGTGGGAGCTGCTGCTCACCCGCAGCTACGACGAGCCACCCACCTGGCAGCGGATCTTCGACGACCTCGATCCCGAGGTGCACACGGAGCTCGGCGAGCTCTACGACGCCCTGCCGGTGGGTGCGCAGGAGGAGTACGCACGCCGGTACGGCGTGCCCTCCACCGTCTGACCCGTCCCCGGTTGGAGTCGCAGATCGGCGGCGGCGGGATGGGGACCGTCTGGCTCGCCCGCGACGAGCGGCTCGGCCGGCAGGTCGCGGTGAAGCAGGTGCTCTTCCCGCTCGGGGCCGACGAGAAGCAGATCGACGAGCAGCGCCAGCGCGCCCTGCGCGAGGAGCGGATCGCGGCGCGGCTGAGCCATCCGCACGCGATCTCGGTCTACGACGTCGCCGTGGAGGGCGGGGCGCCCTGGCTGGTCATGGAGTACCTGCCCTCGCGCAGCCTCGCGGAGGTCCTCACCCAGGACGGCGTGCTGCGCGGGGGACCAGGTGGCGCAGATCGGTGCCCAGGTCGCCGACGCGCTGGCCGCCACGCACGCGGCAGGCATCGTGCACCGCGACGTGAAGCCGGCCAACATCCTGATCGGCCGCGGCGGCCGGGTCGCCGGGCTGGTGAAGATCACCGACTTCGGCATCTCGCACGCCCGCGGCGACGTCACTCTCACCCAGACCGGCCAGCTCACCGGCACCCCGGCGTTCCTCGCTCCCGAGGTGGCGCAGGGGTTCGAGATGACCGAGGCCAGCGACGTCTTCTCCCTCGGAGCCACGCTGTACACCTGCCTGGAAGGCATGCCGCCGTTCGGCATGGACGACAACGCCCTGGGGATGCTGCACCGGGTCGCCGGTGGGCAGGTCATGCCCCCTCGCCGCGCCGGCGAGCTCACCGGCCCGCTGCTGCGGATGCTGGCCGCGGGCCCCACCGCCCGGCCGGCGATGACGGAGGTGCGCGACGAACTGGCCCGGCTGGCGGCCGGTCGGGACGGGGACACGACGACAGTCCTGCTCGCCCGGACCGACCTGCGGCCGTCGTCGGGACCGGCCGGGACCGCGGTCCTCGCCTCCACCCCCGTATCGGGACCGGCGCCCCGGCCGACCCCCGCCGCGTTCACGCCGGTCCCCCGCACCCCGGTCCCGCAGCCGGCCCCCACTCCGGCGCCACCCGCGCCGGCCGCCCCCGGCCGGCGGCGCGGCGCCTGGGCGGCGGCCGCGATCGTCGCGGTGTTCCTGGCGGGCGCACTCGCGCTGCTGGTGAACACGCTCGGCGACGCGGATCCCGAGGAACCGGCCGCGGGCTCCACGACCTCGGCGCCGTCGGAGGCGCCGCCGACCAGCGAGCAGCCGGCTCCTCCCCCGGTCGAGCCCGAGCCGCCGGTCGAGCAGGAACAGCCGACCGCACCGGCCCCCGCGGAGGAGCCCGAGGACGACGACCGGGACGAACGCGAGGAGGACGGCGAAGGGGGCGGCGAGGGCAGCGACGTCGACCCGCTGAACGAAGCGAACATCCGCGCCTTTCTCCGGGACTACCACCGGCTCGTGCTCGACGACCCGGCCCGGGCCTGGGAGCTCACCGGCCCGACGCTGCGCGCCAACATCAGCCGGGAGAACTACATCCGCTACTGGGACCAGTTCTCCGACGTGCGCCTCAGCGACATCGCGGCCGAGGACGGGCGGAGCACGGCCACGGCCACCATGGAGCTGCGCTACCCCGACGGCCGCCGCGAGACCGGGCCGCACGTGTTCACGTTCCTGGACCGGGACGGTGTGCTGATCCTGGACAGCGACTTCCCCGCCTGAACCGCCCCGCCGAACGACGACGGCGGCGCACGGCCGGGTCAGGACCCGGCCGGACGCCGCCGTCGGAACTGCTGGCGGGCTGACGACACAAGCCGCTGAACAGCCCGAAGATCATCCTGTGCGGGATCGTTCCCCGCCGCATCGGTGATCATTCCCCGCCAGGGACTTCACTCGGCCAGGGGCCGCAGGAGCGGTGGGGCTACAGCGGTTGCCGTCCGCTTCCACTCCCGCTACTTCTCCGGCAAGCACCTGGAGCACGGCTCGTAACCGGCGGCGATGGCCGTGGCCTCATCGGCGAAGAAGACCCGGTGCTTGACGTAGTGGCCCTTGGCGATCCACCTGAGAGCGGAGGGACAGTCGAGGCGTCCGTAGATCTTCCCGGGCCGATAGCCGCCCAGCGTTCCGGGGACCGGGCTCATGTACGGACGACGATCGGCACCCAGCAGTTTGTACACGTCGGCATCCTGCGGCCACGGTTGGCTGACCCTCGACAACCGGTCTCCATACGGTGTGTCAAAGGGGTATAAGCCCTCTCCCAGCAGAGGCTGCATGGTGTATTGATAACGGCCAGGCAAGTCTGCGTCGCGACGACGGCGCCGCCACGCAACGGCGCACTCTGGAGCACCGCGCGCATGTCACTCCAGCCCGGGCTCGGCCTTCGACATCCAGGAGGAGTGCGGGCGCAGGCTGTCGACGCCCATCACCGGTCGATGAGCGCTGGCACCACAGCGCGAGTCGCTCGGCCTGATCGTCACCGTCGGCCACTACGTTCACCACGCAACGGAAGGAGCGCGGCTGTGGAAGCGCCGTACACCAGCACCGGACCCGGCCAGGCCGTGCGCCTCGTCTACCAGGTCATGGGTTCCAACGGGCCGATCCCAAACCCGCAGAAGATCCGCTACATCCCGGTCGGATCCGCTGATGCGGCGGGCCTGGGGCTGCCCACACCGACGGGGCCCCTGCCGTCGGCACCGGACGCCTCCGCCGTGATGGGTGCGGTCCAACTCGCCAACCTCGGCGTCTCCGTCGTCAACCTCGCGATCTCCACGGCGATCCTGTTCGAGGTCAAGAAGCAGACGCGCATGCTGCGCGAGATGCAGGTTGGACTGCAGGAGGTCCGGGCGGGAATCAGTGATCTCCTGACGCGCACGGAACGCATCGACGTCAACGTCGCAGAACTCCACCTCCGCGACACCCTCAACCACGCGCTGAAGTCCGCGAGCAAAGGCGACGAGGTCGATCTGGTTCTGCTCGCGCAGTTGGTCGCCAAGGCTCTCGACCGGTTCTTCGCGTCGATGGACGGTCCCGTTCAGCCCGGCATGAATCGGAGTTTCACGCTCACCTCGGACGTGCGCGAGATGGCAGAGGCCGCCCTGCACCTTCTCTGGGGTGCCCGCCTGACCGCCGTCCAGGCGCACAACCTTGCTTGCTCGGGTGACCCACTCAAGGTGGTCGGCGATGACGGGCTCCGCCGCCACCTGGAACAAGCGGCGGACGCAACCACGCTCATGGCGGCCATGGGCACCATCATGGATGGCGCGAACGCCATGGCGGACAAGGTGGCCGACGGCCTTCGCGACACTCGGCTGTTCTGGGGTGACAGCGACATCAAGCGCAAGTTCATGCACCGTCAACTGGCGGGGCTTCAGAAGAAGAACCTCGACCGCCTGGCGCCAGTTGCGCCAGCCCGCCGCCTGCTGGCCGAACTGCAGGACCAAGAACCGTGGAAGGCCGCCTGCGAAGAAGGCGACGAGTCAATCAACGCCTTTCTGCGGGACTATCTGCTGGCCTGGAGTGCCCACACAGACGCAGGTCTGCTGTGGAAGCTCCGGTACGAAACAGACCTGCAGGCCGACGCGACCTACTGGCAGACCCTCGACGGCTGGATGCAGCCGATGGTGACCGACGCGACCGAACCGGTTTTGGGCGTCACTCGGCCGCACGAAGCAACCGTCGCCTGACGCGGGCGGCGTTGCACGGACACTGGCCGGGGCGAGACATAGCCCTGTGGGCGATCCGGAGCCGTATCCGGCGCTGCAGGCTCTGCCGCCGTCGACCGGCACGTTCTCCCAGCGGGTCGGCGACCTGCCCACCGAGGCGCAGATCCTCGCGCACGGCTTCGACTTCCACCCCGACTGGTGGGAGACCCGGATCGGCAATCCGGCGTGGACCACGTTCTTCCATGACCTACCGCCCGCAACGCGCGGGGGGGACACCGGCGGATCACCCGCCGGGATCTGCTCACCGGGCTCGGCCCGTCCAGCGGCCGGGATGGTTGGGGGCGCTGCTGGCCGGGTGCTACGCGTGGGGTACCGGCGATCAGCCTTGGCTGGTGCCGCGCCGGGCGCTGGTCTACACCCGTCCCGATCGGCTGCCGTATCCGCTCACCGAGGCCCGGCTCGCCGCGGCCGTTGATGCCATGCATCGGGGAACGCCGGAGGACGGCTACCGACTGCTGCTGCGCACCTGCGACAACCTGGGCGAGGGCAGTGGGGCGGTCAAGTACCTGGGGCCGTCGTTCTAGACCAAGGTCCTGCACAACGCCGACGCCGACCAGTCCACCGGCCGCCCCGTGCGGGCGCTCATCCTCGACCGGTTCGTGGTCAACGGGCACGTCACCGACGCCCGGCTGCGGATCCTTCCGCCCGCCGACATCAGCGGGGAGAACAAGCCTCGCGTCTGCGGGCAGAGTCGATCGCGGTCAGCCCGCTCGACGGTGCCAAGGTCCGCCAGTCGTTGCCCTACGGCTCCGACCAGCACACGGACCTGTACAACACGCTGCGCCAGTCGCAGGAGGGCATGCACGGGTTCGCCAAGGACGAAGCGCACGAGGCCCTCGCTGCACCCGGCAGGCGCCGCGTCCGGGGCAAGGCCGCGCAGAGCGTCTTCGCCGCGTTCCTGCTCGCCGCTGCGAGCATCCGCAAGATCCGCACGTTCCTCGCCAACGCGATCGAAGACCCCAGCGGCGTCATCTACGTTCCTCGCAAGCAGCGCAAGGGCGAACACGCCCGCACCGGCCTACCACCCGGCGTCGGGCCACCCGAGACGGCCGCGGCCTAACCCGGCCAGATGAACAACCCCACAGCACTCGCCAGCCGGTCCCAACGGACCGGCCCTTCGGCATGCCCGCAAACTGTCCGGAACGGCAGATTCAGCCTCCGATGACCCTCGATGGCCGTCGATCCGCCCACAACAGCGGCTGATCCGGCCCCGAACAGCAGCGAAGCCGCCCCCAGAGTCCCCAACCTGCCGGTCAGATCCCCCAAAGACGGCTTCGCCGTCACTTTCGTCGCTACTTCCGGAATCTTCCGTCGGTAGCCCCTGGCGGTGGCGGTGGGATTTGAACCCACGGAGGCTTGCACCTCACACGCTTTCGAGGCGTGCTCCTTCGGCCGCTCGGACACGCCACCGCCGAAGAGACTACAGGCCCCGCTGCCGCCGGAAGAAAGCACGTAGCAGCGCGCCGCACTCCTCCGCGCGGACCCCGCCGGTCACCTGGGGGCGGTGGTTGAGCCGCCGGTCGCGGACCACGTCCCACAGCGATCCCGCCGCTCCTGCCTTCGGGTCCTCGGCGCCGAAGACGATGTGGTCGACCCGGGACAGGACACTGGCGCCCGCGCACATCGTGCAGGGCTCGAGCGTGACCACCAGGGTGCAGCCGGACAGCCGCCAGCCGTCCCCGTGCGCCTGCGCGGCGGCCCGCAGCGCGCGCACCTCCGCGTGCGCCGTCGGGTCGCTCCGCTTCTCCCGCTCGTTGGCCGCCTCGGCCAGCACCGTCCCGTCCGGTCCGAGGACGACGGCGCCGATCGGGGTGTCGCCCCAGCCCTCCGCGGCGGCCGCCAGCTCCAGCGCCCGGCCCATCGCCGCGTCGAGGTCGGGGCTCACGGGGCCCCCTGCCGCCAATCCGTCTCTGCCCAGCTCCGGTGGGCAGAGACGGACTGCCGGCGAACCAGGTATCGGCTCACGCGGCGCCGTCCAGCGGGAAGCCGACCAGCTCGGACAGCTCGGCGAGCGCGGCGGAGGGGTCCACCACCTTGATCGTGGAAAAGCCCAGCGCCCGGGCGGGCTTGAGGTTGATGCCGAGGTCGTCCAGGTAGGCGCAGTCGGCGGCCTCGATCCGCCGGCCGGCCGCGTCGGAGAGCCGCACCAGCGCCCGTCGGTAGATCTCGGGCTCGGGCTTGCGCACACCCTCGACCGATGACTCCACGATCGCGTCGAACAGGCCCAGCAGCTCCCCGAGCCGCCCGGTGCGCTCCATCGGCGCGACGTTGTTCGACAGGAGCGCCAGCGGCAGCCCCGCCTCCCGCAGCCGCCGCACGGCGGCCACCATGGCCGGCCGCACCTCGCCGTGCAGGGCCGCGAGGACGCGCGCCGCCTCGAGCCGGTGGCCCCGCGCGGCGGCCTCGGCCTCGAAAGCCGCGCAGAACCCGGCGACGTCGAGCTCGTTGCGCTCGAACCGGGCCCACGCGTTGGTGTCCGGATCGGTCGAGTTGAGCTGGCGGATCAGGCCCTCGGGCAGCCCGGCCTCGCGCTCGTACGCGGCGAAGGCGGTCATCGGGCTCTCGGTGATGACCCCGCCCAGGTCGAACACCACCGCGGTGACGGTCACGAGACCACCGCCGCGGCCAGCTCGTCGGCGAAGCCCAGCCGGGTGGCGATCCGGGCCACCATCTCGTCGGCCCACAGGTCGTCAGCGGTCACGATCGGTCGTAGCTCCTCAGCGGGCAGCCCGTCGTCGGCGAACAGGTCCAGGTCGCCGCCGGGCCAGCCGGTCTCGTCGTCGTCGAAGGCGCCGTCGGTGTCGACGCCGATCCCGTAGCGCTCCACCACCTCGGCGGCGAGCACCCACTCCAGCATCGTGGCGTCGGAGATCAGCGCGCGCACCATGCCGCCGGGGCCGTGCCGCAGCGCCACGAAGTACAGCCGGGAGTCCACGACGAGCACGACCGGCGGCGGCCAGTGACCGGCCGCCGGGTCGCCCAGCGCCCGCTCGAGCACCGGCAGCTCGTCGCCGGCGTCGTCGGCCAGCAGCTCCACCCGCCACCGCCCGTCGCTGCGGCTGACCCGCACCGCGTAGCTGGGCGGCCCCTCCGCCCCGGTGCCGGTCATCGCTTGCGCAGCAGGGTCAGGCCGTCGGCGAGGGGCAGCAGTGCCGTCTCCCACCGCGGGTCGCGGGCCAGCGCGGTGTTCAGCTCCGCCAGCGCCCGGTCGGACTCGTCGCGCGGCTCGAGGACCTGGCCGCCCCGGAGCGTGTTGTCCAGCAGCACCACACCGTTGCGGCTCATGCGCGGGTGCAGCTCCTCGACGTAGGCGGCGTAGCCGGTCTTGTCGGCGTCGACGAAGGCCAGGTCGAACGTCTCCGCACGAGGAAGCCCCCGGAGCGTGGTCAGCGCGTCGCCGATCCGCAGCTCGATCCGCCCGGCCACCCCCGCCCGCTCCCAGTACCGCCGGGCGACCGCCGTCCACTCCTCGCTGCGGTCCAGGCAGAGCAGCGAGCCGTCCTCGGGCAGCCCCCGGGCGATGCACAGCGCGGAGAAGCCGGTGAACGTGCCGATCTCGATCGCCCGCCGCGCGCCCAGCGCGGTGGTGAGCAGCCGCATCAGCACCCCCTGCTCGGGTGCGATCTGCATGGTCGCCGACGCCTCCCCGCGGGCGGCCATCTCGGCGGTCTCCCGGATCAGGTCGGCCATCACGTCGTCGACCGGGTCGGACGACGCGCGGACGTAGTCGGCGAGCTCCGGGCTGAGGAGGAACGACCGGGGCGTCATGGCGTGGCGGGGTGGAGCAGCGCGTCGGTCGGGAGAGGCGTCATAGCCTCTGATCATGGCCGATGCCGCGCGCCCCGGGGCCGCCCCCGCCGGTGGAGCACCCTCGTTCCCGGTACCGACCATGCCCGCTCCCCCGGTGGCGGTGGTCGGGCTGGGTCAGCTCGGTGGCTCGCTGGCCGCCGCCCTCGCCGCTGCCGGCCGCCCGGTGTCCGGCTGGGACGTCGACCCGGATGCCCGGGACGCCGCCGCCGCGCGCGGTGTGCGGATCACCCGGGAGCTCTCGGGGGTCGTCGTCCTGGCCGTGCCGCTGCCGGTCATGGCGACGGCGCTGGACGGGCTGGCGATCGACCCCGACGCCACGGTCACCGATCTGGGGTCGGTCAAGGTGCCGGTGCTCGCGTCCGTCGGCACCACGCTGGGACGCCGGTTCGTCGGCGGCCACCCCATGTGCGGCACCGAGCGGTCGGGGCACGGGGCCACCGACCCGGCGCTGTTCACCGGCGCCCGCTGGGCGCTCTGCCTGGAGGCCGACACCGAACTGCCCCGGTGGCTGCGCGTCGCGGAGGTGGCACTGGCCGTCGGCGCCGAGGTCGTGCCGGTCACCGCGGCGGAGCACGACGACGCCGTCGCGACGATCAGCCACGTGCCGCACCTGCTCGCCGCCGCGCTCGCCGCCGCGGCGGCCGAGGCCGGGCCGCTGGCGCTCGCGCTGGCCGCCGGGAGCTTCCGGGACGGCACCCGCGTGGCCGGCAGCGACCCCGGCTTCGTGACGGCGATGGTCGAGGGCAACGCGGGCCCCTCCGCGGCGGCCCTGGGCCGGGTGCGCCACCAGCTCGCCCGCCCGTGGCCCGAGCTGGTGGCCGCCGGCCACGCCGTCGCCAGCGGCCGGCCGGGCCGCCGCACCGTCCGGGTCCCGCTCGACCGCGCCGCGCTGCTGGCCCTGGGCCGCGCCGGCGGAGCCGTGCACCGCCGGCTGGCGGCCTTCGTCGAGGGCTGGGTGCCCGAGCAGTCCTGACCGTCCGGGCGCACGGGGCGGGTTCCGGTTTCACGGCTCTGTCCCCGGGCAGGTTCGAGAGCATGGACGAGGACGACATCCTGACGCGCATCCACACCCTGGTGGACGAGGAGCACGCGCTGCGCGACAGCAGCGAGCACACCGACGAGACCAGGGCCCGCATGAGCAAGGTCGAGGCCGACCTGGACCAGTGCTGGGACCTGCTGCGCCAGCGCCGCGCCAAGCGGCAGTACGACGAGAACCCCGACGAGGCGCAGGTCCGGCCCGAGCAGCAGGTGGAGAGCTACCTCCAGTAGTCAGGCGGAGCGCCTGGCCGGCTGCCCGTGCTCGGTGCCCAGCAGGGCCAGCTGCCAGAGCAGCCGGGAGCGGGGGTCGGTCAGCTTCCGGTCGGTCACCGACTCGATCCGCCGCAACCGGTGCATCACCGTGTTCCGGTGGCAGTACAGGGCGTCGGCGGCGCGGGTCGGTGACCCGTCGGAGGCGAGGAAGGCCGCCAACGTGTCCAGCAGCACCTCGCGCTCGTCCTGCGGCAGCTCGAGCAGCCCACCGAGGGACTGCCCGACGAGCCGGGAGCTGATCTCCGGCGAGTTGCTGAGCAGCGCCTCGGGCAGTCGCTCGTCGATGCTCACCACCCGGCTGGCACCGGCAGGCAATGTCCGCACCGCCGTCTCGGCCAGCCGGTAGGCGACACCGGCCGCGGCCGCGCCGACGACGACGTCGGACACCCCGACCGGCCCGCGCGCCGCGGTGCGCAGCAGGGCCAGCAGGTCGGCCGGCCGGCTCCTGCCCAGCACCACCACGCCGACCTGCGCCTCGCTGCGGGCGCCCCACACCGATCGCAGCCCGCGCTTGAGCAGGGTCTCCGCGGGCGTCTCCAGCCCCGGCTCCCCGTCCGGGCCCGGCAGCGCGACGGCCGCCATCAGCCGCCCCTCGAGCGGCATGGCCAACAGCTCGGCGGCGCTGCGCACGAACGCCGGATCGCTGCCGCGGCCGTCCAGCAGGCCGTCCAGCACCTGCTGCCGGGCCTGCTCGTCCACGCCGTCGAGCCGTCGCTGCTCCTGCCGGTAGCCCTCGGCGAGCGCGCCGCACTCCGCGTCGTTGGTGCGCCACACCGAGCCGGCCACCTCGAGCAGGAGCGTGTCCTCGTGCCCGCTGCCGTCCCGGGACACCGCCACGAGCGTCTCCCAGGTGACCTGGCCGCCCAGCCGGTAGGCCCGCAGCACCGCTTCCAGCGGCATGCCCTGCGCGGCCCGCCGCCGCCCCACCGCCCGCGCGGACGCCAGGTGCGGCGACCCTCCGGGTCCCGCCGCGGCCATGAGCGAGCGGAGCCCGTTCTCCAGGTTCGAGCGCGTCGACAGCCGCAGGTCCTGCTCGGACTGCTCGATCAGCTCGCGGTACGCCGGCTCGGTGCGGGCGAGCACGTCCACCATGCGGTCGGTCATCGCGTCGAGCTGGTCGAGCAGCCTCGGCCCCAGCTGCGCAAGCCTCGTCGCCACCTCCGGCCGGAAGGCGTGCACTCGATCACCTCCTCGAAGACACCGCTGACAGCACAACACGGGGAGTTCAGAACTGTGCGTTCCGCCCATTGTGAGTGCACCCACGGCACGAGAGGGTCGGCGCCACCGAAGCGTGACCCAATCGACGCCCGCAGCGGGTCGGGAACCGGCTCCACGGCGCCGACGGACAGCACAACCCGACCTCGGGATCGCTGTGCGGTGCGCCCATTGTGACCGCGAACACCGCCGGGCAGGCTCACCAGAAATACTCGTGACCCGATCGAGGCCGTTCGGCATGCCCGGACGGTGATCCCCTGACGAAGAGGAGCAGTGGGCCCCTTGGCGCAGCCGCTCAGGCATTCCGGCAGCCAGCCACCCGACGACGCGCCCACCTCCCGGCTCGAGATGAGCGGCATCAACGTCGCCTTCGGCGGCGTCGCGGCGCTCACCGACGTCTCGCTCACCGTGGAGCCGGGCCAGGTGCACGGGCTCATCGGTCCCAACGGAGCCGGCAAGACGACCCTGTTCAACGTCGCCTGTGGACTGGTGCGCCCGTCGGCCGGCCGGATCACGTGGCGCGGGCAGGAGCTGCGCCGCCTGAAGCCCGCACAGCTCACCGGCCTCGGCATCGCCCGCACGCTGCAGGGCGTCGGCCTGTTCCCGCTGATGACCGTCCTCGAGAACGTGATGGTCGGCGCGCACCGGCACGCGAAGGCCGGCTTCTTCTCCGCGCTGTTCGCGCTCCCGACCTCGGACAAGGATGAGCACCGGCTGCGCGAGCGGGCGATGCACGCGCTCACCGAGCTGGACGCCGAGCAGTACGCCGGTCGCTACCCCGGCTCGCTGCCGTACCCGGTGCAGAAGCGCGTCGCGCTGGCACGCGCGCTGGTCGCCGAGCCGGACCTGCTGCTGCTCGACGAGCCGGCCAGCGGCCTGTCCGAGGAGGAGATGCACGAGCTCGGCGACCTCGTCCGCAGCCTGTCCGGCCAGATGAGTGTCCTGCTGGTCGAGCACCACATGGACCTGGTCATGCGGGTGTGCGACCGCATCACCGTCCTCGACTCCGGCATCCAGATCGCGGCCGGCACGCCCGCGGAGGTGCAGGCCGATCCTGCGGTGACCGAGGCCTACCTCGGCGACGAGGTCGAGGCCGGGCCGACGACGGCGAGCACGCCGGAAGGAGGAGCCACCCGTGTCTGAGACCACGCGCGGCGCCACCGCCATGCCGGCGGCAGCCGGCAGCGCCACGACGACCGCCCTGCTCGAGGTGGAGGACCTCAGCGCTTCGTACGGACCGGTCCGAGCGTTGGACGGCGTCACCCTGCGGGCCGACACCGGCCGGATCACCGCCGTCCTCGGCGCGAACGGCGCCGGCAAGACCACCCTGCTGCGCACGATCAGCGGGCTGGTCCGGCCCACCGGGGGGCGCGTCCGCCTGGACGGTGAGGACATCACCAAGGCGCGCGTCGAGTCGATGGTCGCCAAGGGGATGTCGCACGTCCCCGAGGGCCGCGGCGTGATCGCCGAGCTCACCGTCGACGAGAACCTGCGGGTGGGCTCGCTGTTCCGCGGAAAAGTCGGCAAGGAGGAGTTCGACCGGGTCTACGACCTCTTCCCGCGCATCGCGGAGCGGCGCGACAACCACGCGCACACGCTGTCCGGCGGCGAGCGGCAGATGCTGGTCATCGGCCGCGCGCTGCTGGCCCGCCCCCGCGTGCTGCTCCTCGACGAGCCCTCGCTGGGCCTGGCCCCGAAGATCGTCGCGCAGATCTTCGGATTGCTCCGCCAACTGGTCGACAGCGAAGGCCTGTCGGTCCTGCTCGTCGAGCAGAACGCCCGGAGTGCGCTGTCGGTCGCCGACATCGGCGTCGTCCTCAACCTCGGCCGGGTCGTCGTCACCGACGACGCGCGCACGTTGATGGCCGACGAGCAGCTCCGGCACGCCTATCTCGGCTTCTGAGCCGCCCGCAGAGTCAGGAAGACGCATCGTCGTGACCTATTTCGTGAACGTCACCATCACCGGGCTGATCGAGGGCACCATCTACGCCGCCTTCGCGCTCGCCCTGGTGCTGATCTGGCGGTCCACCCGGATCGTCAACTTCGCCCAGGGCGCGATGGCCGCCCTCACCACCTTCATCGCCCTCGCCCTCATCCAGGGCGGGATGTCCTACTGGCTGGCCTTCGCGGCCGCGCTGCTCAGCGGCTTCGCCCTGGGCGCGATCGTGGAGCGGGTCGTCATCCGGCCGGTCGAGGGCGGGCCCGAGCTCAACGCGGTCATCGTCACCCTCGGCCTGTTCGTCGCGATCCAGGCGCTGATCGCGATCCTCTTCGGCTCGTCGTTCCAGAGCTTCCCGGCACCGTTCGGTCTGCGCGGGCTCGAGATCGGCGGCACCACCATCGCGCTGACGCCCAACAGCATCTTCGTGGCCCTCGCGGTCATCGTCACGATGGCGCTGCTCGTCGCGCTGTTCCGGTTCACCCGCGTCGGCCTGGCGATGCGCGCCTCGGCCTTCGGCCAGGAGGTCGCCCGCCTGCTCGGCGTCCGGGTGGGCCGGATGCTGACGCTGGGCTGGGCGCTGGCCGCGGTGGTCGGGGCGCTGTCCGGGATCCTCATCGCCGGCGGTGAGTTCGTCTGGCCGGCCTACATGGACAGCCTGATCATCTTCGGCTTCGTCGCCGCGGTGCTCGGCGGGCTGGACTCCCCCATCGGCGCGATCGTCGGCGGGCTGCTCCTCGGCCTGGCGCTGAGCTACGTCAGCGGCTACGTCGAGCGCGGCAGCGCGCTGGTCAACGTCGCGGCGCTGGTGATCCTCATGGTGGTGCTGCTCGTGCGCCCCGGCGGTCTCTTCTCCAGCACCGTGGCACGGAGGGCATGACGATGAGCGAACTGCGGACCCCCGAAGACGCCCCGGGCAAGGCGGCGTCCCAGGCCCCCGGCGAGACCACGGTTGCGGCCGACGCCCCCTCGGCGCCGGCCCGCACCGGCCGGACGTTCCTGCCGGAGTCCACGCTGCTGCGGCATCTGCTGGTGCTGCTGATCGCAGCGGTCGTCGCGGTCGCCGTGCTGGAGCTCACCGACTCCTTCACCAACTCGCAGCTGGCGCAGCTGAGCTACTACGCCATCGCCGCCGGCGGACTCACCGTGCTCACCGGCATGAACGGCCAGATCTCGCTCGGCCACGGCGCGCTCATGGCGGTCGGCGCCTACACCACGGCGCTGTTCCTCGCCGCCGAGGAGCCGCTGCCCCTGGCAGTCATCTTCCTGGCCGCCGTGGTGGTCGCCACTCTCGTGGGCGCTCTGGTCGGCGTCGCCGCCGCCCGCCTGCACGGCCCGTACCTGGCCGGGGCGACGCTGGCACTGGCGGTCGGCATCCCCGGCCTGGCCATCTACTTCCACGACTGGCTCGGCGGTGAGCAGGGCCTGCGGGTGAGCGCGCCTCGCGCGCCGGAGTCGTTCGACGCGTTCATCGGCTTCGTGTCGGGCGGCAACGCGTCGAACACCAAGTGGCTGGCCTACATCGGCGTCGTCTGCCTGCTGATCACCTACTTCCTGCTGGCCAACCTGGTCCGCAGCCGGATCGGGCGCACCTGGCGAGCGGTGCGCGACCAGGAGGTCGCCGCTGAGCTGGCCGGCATCAACCTCGGCGCGTGGCGGGTGCTGGCGTTCGTGGTGAGCGCCGCCGCCGCGGGCCTGGCCGGCGGGGTCCTGGCGATCGTCGTCCGACTGGCCGCACCCAGCGGCTTCACCATCGTGCTGTCGCTGTCGCTGCTCACCGCGATCGTGATCGGCGGCCTCGGCAGCCTGCTCGGCGCGCTGCTCGGCTCGGCGCTGCTGGTCTTCCTGCCGCCGTTCGTCACGAACCTGGGTGCCGACTTCGGCTTGAACAACACCGAGGCCGCCCAGCTGGCGCCGCTCGTCTACGGCGTGGTGCTCATCGTGGTGATGATCTTCGCGCCGGCCGGCTTCGTCGGCACGATCAAAATGCGCTGGCTGACGCGCAAGGCCAAGCGGCAGATCGCAGCCCAGCAGGCCGCGGGGGCCACGTCGGCTCCCGGCAGCAGGGGGTGAGCACGACCCGATCGTCTCGCCGATCCCGGCCGCTCCATCCCATCCAGACTCCCGGGCACCGATGCCCGGGCCGCATCAGAGGAGAACTGTTGTCCAGATCCTCCCGACGGCTTCTGTCCACCATGGCCGCCGCTTCCATGCTCGCCACCCTCGCCGCCTGCGGCGCCGGGGGCGACGACGGGGACGGCGGTGGCGTCAGCGCCAGCGCCGATGGTGAGAACGAGGCCTCCGACATCGGCATCACCGAGGACACCATCACGCTCGGCTCGCACTACCCGCTGACCGGTGTGGCCGCCCCCGGCTACAGCGAGATCCCCACCGGCGTCGAGGCCTACTTCGACTGCGTCAACCAGGCGGGCGGGATCTACGACCGCGAGATCGAGTGGATCTACCGCGACGACGCCTACAACCCGACCCAGACCGCCCAGGTGGTCAACCAGCTGGTGCTCGAGGACGAGGTCTTCGCGATCATGGGCGGCCTCGGGACCCCGACGCACAGCGCGGTCCTCGAGTTCCTCAACGCCGAGGGGGTGCCCGACATGTTCGTGGCATCCGGCTCGCTGCTGTGGGGCGCCCAGCCCGATGAGTACCCCTACACGTTCGGCTGGCAGACCGACTACATGAGCGAGGGGAAGATTATCGGCCAGTACATCGCCGAGAACTTCCCGGACGCCAACGTCGGCCTCTTCCTGCAGGACGACGACTTCGGCGAGGACGGCGAGGCCGGCCTGCGGCAGTACCTCTCCGACGACCAGATCGTCGCCGTCGAGCGCTACGTCCCGGGCAACACCAACATCGGTCCGCAGATCGCCGCGCTGCAGGCGGCCGGCGCCGACGTCGTCGTCGGCTTCACCGTGCCCAGCTACACGGCGCTGTCGCAGCTGGCCGCAGCTCAGCTGGGCTTCCAGCCGGAGCAGTGGTTCTACTCCAACGTCGGGTCGGACCCGGCGCTGGTCGGGCGACTGCTGAACAGCTTCTCCCAGGGTGCGGTGAGCGACGCCAGTCTGCTGGCCGGCGCCATCACCACCGACTACCTGCCGACGGTCGACGAGACCGACAACCCCTGGGTGCAGGAGTTCCAGCGGATCTGGGACGAGTGCGGTGGCGAGGGTGAGCTCACCAACTACCGCATCTACGGCATGAGCCAGGCATACACCATGGTGCAGGCGCTGCAGGCGGCTGGGCGGAACCCCACGCGTGACGACTTCGTCGAGATCGTCGAGCAGATCGGCGAGGACTGGCAGGGCCCCGGCCTGGCGCCGTTCCGCTACTCGGAGGAGAGCCACCTCGGCATCAGCGGCATGTCGCTCGCCCGGATCACCCCCGACGGCGGCTCCGAGCAGCTGACCCCGGTGCTGGTGACCGACATCGGTGACGCCCCGATCGAGGAGTACACCGGCGAGGAGTCCACCCCGCCGGCGGACGCCATCCCCGAGGAGGAGCCGGCCGGCTGATCGGCTGACCCCACCGTGCACCGGGCCGCCGGTCTCCTTCGGGAGGCCGGCGGCCCGTCCACGTTCGGGTGGACCGCCGCCCCGACACTTCGGGATCGAAGTGTGTGCGGAGTTGATCTCCGGGTAGGGGGTGCTGCAGCGCGCTCCCGCGCGCGGGCGAGGAGGACGGCGATGGTCAGCGGGCCGGCACGCGAGACACGGACGATCCGCCGGGCGGTCGTCACCGGAGGGGCGGGGTTCCTGGGCTCGCACCTGTGCGAGCAGCTGCTCGAGCGCGGGGTCGAGGTGGTCTGCCTCGACAACTTCCTCACCGGTTCCCCGGAGAACGTCCTCCACCTGATGGAGCACCCCGGGTTCCGCCTGGTCCGCTGCGACGTCACCGACTACGTGCACGTCCCCGGCCCGGTCGACCTCGTGCTGCACTTCGCCTCGCCGGCCAGCCCGATCGACTACCTGAAGATGCCGATCGAGACGCTGAAGGTCGGCAGCCTCGGCACCCTGCACACCCTCGGCCTGGCGCACGACAAGGGCGCCCGGTACGTGCTGGCGTCGACGTCGGAGGTCTACGGCGATCCGCTGCAGCACCCGCAGACCGAGGAGTACTGGGGCAACGTCAACCCGGTCGGCCCCCGCGGGGTCTACGACGAGGCCAAGCGGTTCAGCGAGGCCATGACCACCGCCTACCGGACGTCGAAGGGCACCGACACCGGCATCGTGCGGATCTTCAACACCTACGGCCCCCGGATGCGCGCCGACGACGGCCGCGCCATCCCGGCGTTCGTGAACCAGGCGCTCGAGGGCCGCCCCCTGACGGTGGCCGGGGACGGGTCCCAGACGCGCTCCATCTGCTACGTCGACGACACCGTCGCCGGCATCCTCGCGATGGCGTTCTCCGCCCACACCGGCCCGGTCAACATCGGCAACCCCGACGAGCTGTCGATGCTGCGGCTGGCCGAGTGGATCGTCGAGCTCACCGGCTCCGGCTCCCCCATCGACTACATCGACCTGCCCGTCGACGACCCCAAGGTGCGCCGCCCGGACACCACGCGCGCCGAGCAGCTGCTCGGCTGGCGGCCTCGGGTGCCCTCGGAGGAGGGGCTGCGCCGCACCGTCGACTGGTTCGCCGCCCAGCGGCAGACCGCGCGGGTGCAGGCCGTCTGACCCCGGCGTGCGACGAGGGTCACCCCGGAGCGGCGCGGTCGCCCTCTAACCTGGAGCGGCGGGCTCGGGGGAGCCGCGCCCACCCCGAGTCGACCTCAGAGAGCGAGCATGGGCCGCCACGCCGATACCACCGCACGTCGCCGTCCGGTGCCGCCCGTCCTCATCGCCGCAGCGCTGGCCGTGGTGCTGGCCGGCGGCGGCCTCGCCTGGTGGCTGACCGGTAGCGGCGGCTGTGACGACCGCGCGACCGTGGCGGTCACCGTCGCCCCCGAGCTGGGCGAGCTGACCGAGCGGATCCTCCCCGCGGAGATCGTCGTCGAGGAGCGTCTCTGCGTCGAGACCACCGTGGCCACCCAGCAGCCGCTGCAGACCGTCGGCGACCTGTCTGCCCTGGCGGCCGACGCGCTGCCCGGCGTGTGGGTACCCGACTCGTCGCTGTGGGCGGCCCGCGCGGCCGAGGCACCGCTGGAGGTGGTGGGCTCGCTGGCCACGTCGCCGGTCGTGCTGGCCACCAGCCAGGCCGCCGTCGACGCCCTCGGCTGGGCCGACCAGCCACCCGGATGGGGCGCCGCCCTGGCCGGCGCGCACCCGGTCGCGGTTCCCGACCTCGCCACGAGCGCCGAGGGGCTGGCCGCGCTCACCGCCGTGAGCACCGCGCTCGGCGGCGGCGAGGCGGCCGGCAACGCCGTCGTGCAGGCCGTGCTGGCCGCCCAGCGCGGGCCCGCGCTGTCCGCCGCGGAGGGCCTGGCCGCGGGCCTGAAGGGCGGTGCCGATGCCCCGCTGGTCCCGGTCAGCGAACAGGAGGTCTACGAGATCAACACCGCCGCCGAGGCGTCCGCGCTCGTCGCCGTCTACCCGGGCGAGGGCAGCCCGGTGCTGGACTACCCGGTCGTGCGGGTGGGGTCGCCGGACGGCGACCAGGCCCTCGCCGTGGCAGCGGTCGTCCGCGCACTGACCTCGGACGCGGCGCGCACCGCGGCCGTCGACGCCGGTTTCCGCGACGGGAACGGCGCCGTGCCCCCGGACGCCGCCGACGCCGGGATCCGGGCCGAGGCGCCCACCGCCCTCGAGCTGGAACCCGCCGCCGTCCAGGCGCTGGTGGCGCAGCTGAGCAACCTGGCGGATCCCTCCCGGATCCTCGCGGTCTTCGACGTCTCGACGTCCATGGAGGCGCCGGTCGGTGAGGGGACGCGCGCGACCCTGGCCCGGGACACGGCGAAAGCCACGCTCTCGCTCGTGCCCGGCGACTTCGCGCTCGGCCTGTGGGCGTTCGCCTACCAGCTCGACGGCGAGCAGGACTGGACCGAGCTGGTGCCCACCCGTGAGCTCGAGACCCTCGTCGGCGACACCACGCAGCGGGAGATCCTCGACGACCAGCTCGACACCATCCCCGACCGGCTGACCCCGGGCGGCACCGGCCTGTACGACACGACGCTGGCCGCGGTGCGGGCCGCGCGGGAGAACTACGACCCGACCGCGGTCAACAGCGTCCTGGTCCTCACCGACGGCACCAACGAGGACGACCAGAACGGCCTCACCCTGGACAACCTGTTGATCACGCTCGCCGCCGAGGCCGATCCCGAGCGGCCCATCAAGGTCATCGGGGTGGCGCTCGGCCCGGACGCCGACCTGACCGCGCTCGAGCAGATCGCCGACGCGACCGGCGGGGCGGCGTACTCCGCGGTCGACGAGAGCGACCTGCAGACCGTCCTCTTCGACGCCCTCCGCCAACGCGGCTGAACCCCGGCCGAACCCCGCACGGGCATAGGAGGCTATGCATACGTCCCGCGGCGCCGAAGCGTAGGCATAGCTTCCTATGCCCGGGGTCGGTGGGCGGCGTCGGGCAGCCGGTCGAGGGCTGCGACGACCTCGTCGACGGTGATGCGCGCCAGCGCCGGGTCGAGTTCGGTGCCCCAGGGGTCGCCGGTGCCGTCGCCGTGCCAGAGGACGACGTGCTGCGCCCGCGCCGGCGGGCCCCACAGCGCCGGGGACACCGGGCCGAACAGCACCACCGACGGCCGTCGGTAGGCCGACGCCAGGTGCGCGACGCCGGTGTCGCCGCAGACGACGACCCGCGCGGCGGCGACCACCGAGGCCAGTTCCATCGACGTCGTCCACCCGGCGAGCACGCACCCCTCCCCCAGGCCGGCGGCCGAGGCCACCGACCGCGCCAGCTCCACCTCGCCCGGGCCGCCGGTGATCCGGACGTCGTGGCCGGCGCCGGCGAGGTGCCGGGCGACCGCGGCGAACCGGTCGGCCGGCCAGCGCCGCCCGGGGTAGGCGGCACCCGGGTGGACGACGGCGACGTCGCGCACCGGCGGCGGCACGGCCGGGACGGCGAGATCGAGGGCATCGGGATCGGCCTCGACGCCCAGCCCCTCGGAGACCAGCCGGCACCATCGCCGCACCTCGTGCTCGCCGGGGAGCCAGGTCGGGCCGGGGTACCCGGGGCTGGCGAAGGTGAGCAGGCGCTGCGGGTGCAGGCCGGCCACGACCACGTGCGAGGCCGGGCCCTTGCCGTGCAGGTCGACGGCGAGCTCCGGCGGTGGTCCCGACCAGTCCAGCGGCTCGAGCTCGCGGGCGGGCAGCACCTGGTCGACGGCGTCGATCAGCTCGGCGAGCGGCCGCAGCGGCTCCGTCGTCGCCAGGACCAGCCGGTGATCGGGGACCGCGGCCCGGATCGCCCGGATGGCGGGCACGCCGGTGAGCAGGTCGCCGAGCCCCAGCGGCCGCAGCACCACCGCCACCGGCTGCCCGCCCCTCACGGGAACCGAGGCATAGGAACCTATGCCTATGGAATGGGGCCCGAATCCATAGGCATAGGTTCCTATGCCTGCCACTCCGGGGGCGGGCATCACACCTGCGAGCGCTCCACCAGCGCCGTGGTCGAGTGCCCGTCGAGGTAGGGCAGGACGACGGCCTGGCCGCCCCAGCCGCGCAGCACCTCGGCCTCGGGCAGGTCGGCGCCGGCGTAGTCGCCGCCCTTGGCCCAGACGTCCGGGCGCAGCCGGTCGAGCACCTCGGCGGGGGTGTCCTCGCCGAAGACGACCACGGCGTCGACGAACTCCAGCGCCTCCAGCACGCGGGCGCGGTCGGTCGCGGTGACCAACGGCCGCGACGGGCCCTTGAGCCGGCGCACCGAGTCGTCGGAGTTGATGCACACGATCAGGCAGTCGCCGAGGCCCCGGGCCGCGCGCAGGGTGGCCACGTGGCCGGGGTGCAGCAGGTCGAAGCACCCCCCGGTGGCGACGACGGTGCCGCCGGCCGCCCGGACGCGGGAGATCACCGCGTCCGCACCCGGCTCGGGAACGACATCCGGCTCGGCCGGCTCGGCGGCGTCCCAGGCCGATGCCCCGCCGCGGGCCACGAACGCCGACGCGAACGCGACCGCGGCGGCCACGGCCTCACCGGTGACGGCCCCGTCGGCCAGGGCGAGCGCCGCGGCGGCGGCGAAGGAGTCACCGGCTCCGCAGGGGTCCCCGCCGGTGACCGTGACCGCGGGCACGACCATCGGCGCCCCGGAGCCGTAGGAGAGCAGCGCGCCGCGGGAGCCGAGCGTCACCGCCACCGCCCCGACCCTCCAGTGCCGGATGAGCGACTCCGCGCGGGTACCGACCGCGGCCAGGCCGCTGCCCTCGGCGTCCACGCCGGCCGCGGCGGCCACCCGGGCGGCCTCCGCGCCGTTCGGGGTCACCAGGCGGGCGCTGGGCACGGGGTCGGCGCCCCGGGGGTGCGGGTCCCAGACCACCGGCCCCCGTGCGGCGGTCAGCGCGGCGCGGACGGCGGGGTCCGCGGTCGTCCCACGGCCGTAGTCGGCGACCAGCACCGCGGCCGCGTTCCCGATGGCGGCGGCGGCCTCGGCCGGCAGCTCACCGAGCGCCGCCACCGGCGCACCGCTGTCCAGCCGGGCGACGGAGTGGTCGCCCACCCGCACCCGCTGCTTGACCGCGGTGCCGCCGGTGGCCGGGATCTCGATCAGCCGGACCCGGCCGGCCAGCAGGGCGCGCAGCCGGTCGGCGCCCTCGTCGGAGTCGATCGGGGCCACGAGGACGACCTCGCGGCGCCCGGCCGCCGCGGCGATGACCGCGGCCAGCGCGGCGCCGCCGGGGCGTTCCCGTCGCTCGATGTCCTCGACCACCGGGACCGGCGCATCGGGGGTCAGCCGGGACGCCGACCCCACCAGGTCGACGTCGAGCAATGCGTCTCCGACGACGACCAGCGGCCGGGGATCCGCACGCACGGCCATGAACGCGGGATCGCGGCGGGTCACCGGGCGGTCCCCAGCGTCGGCCCGGACGGGACCCGCGAGGGCTCGCTCAGCACGGCCGCGTCGAAGGCGGCGCAGACCAGGTGCAGGGCGACCAGGTGGCACTCCTGCACGGTCGCCGTCCACGGGGAGTCGATGCAGACCGCGTCGTCGGCGGCGGCGGCCAGCGGGTTGGGCGCCGGGCCGGTGAGGGCCAGCGTGGTGATGCCGCACTCGCGGGCCCGGCGGGCGGCGGCGACGGCGTTGGGCGAGCGGCCCGACGTCGACAGCAGGATCAGCACGTCACCGGCCCGCCCGTGCGCCTCCACCTGGCGGGCGAACAGCTCGTCGGCCGGGTAGTCGTTGGCGATGGCGGTCAGCGACGAGGTCTCCGCGGTGAGGCAGATGGCGGAGAACGGTGGCCGGTCGGCGCGGTAGCGGCCCACCAGCTCGGCGGTGAGGTGCTGGGCCTGGGCGGCGCTGCCCCCGTTGCCGGCGGCGAGCAGCCGGCCGCGGGACTCGCCGCACAGCACGCCGGCCAGCTGCCGGCCCCACCGGTCGAGCACGTCCAGCTGGCCGTTCAACGAGCCGAGCGCCGCGGTCAGCGAGGCGACGTGGTCGGCACCGGTGAGGTGGGTGCAGGTGTCGGGCGAGACGGCCTCCGCATTGGAGGACGGAGCGGTGGTGTTCGGGGCCGCACTCATCGGAATGCTGCTCATCGGGCGACCTCCACGGGACGGCGGCGGGCGAGCACCTGCCGGTAGACGGTTTCGGTGTCGGCGACGACGCGGGCCCAGCGGTAGCGGGCGCGGGCCCGCTTCACGCCGGCGGCGCCGTAGGCGGCGCGCCGCTCGTCGTCGGTGAGCAGCGCGGCGAGCACCTCGCCCAGCCGCTCGGGGTCGCGGGGCGGCACCAGGTCACCGGTGACCCCGTCGGCGACGGTGTCCTGCAGCCCGCCGACGGCGGTGGCGACGACGGGGCGCCCGCAGGCCATGGCCTCCAGCGGCGTGATGCCGAACGGCTCGTACCAGGGCACGGCGAGGACGACGTCGGCCGAGCGCACCCAGGCCGGCACGTCGGCGCGGGCCACGGACCCGGCGAAGACCAGCCGGTCGGCCACGCCGGCCTCGGCGGCGATGCCGCGCAGCCGCTGCACCTCCGGATCGGCGTCGATCGCGTCGGTCGGCGGGCCGCCGACGACCACCAGCTCGGCCTCCGGCACCGCGCGCAGGGCCCGGACGGCGTCGTCCTGGCCCTTGCGCTCGACGAGCCGGCCGAGGACCAGCAGGCGCGTGCGCTCGGTCCGGGGTGCGACCGGGCCGCGGGGGGTGAACACCGAGGTGTCCACGCCGCAGGGGACGATCGAGACCCGGTCGCTCGGCAGCCCGAGGCGGCGCAGTTCGAAGACCTCGTCGGAGCAGGTGGCGACGACGTGGCCGACGTCGCGGCACAGCCCGCGCTCGAGGTCGATCCGCTCGGCGGGCGAGGTGTCGGCGTCGCCCTGGTGCCGGCGCTTGACCGAGCCGAGGGCGTGGAAGGTCTGCAGCACCGGCACCGGCGTGAGCAGGCTGGCCGACGCCTCGACCGACGCCAGGCCGCTCATCCAGAAGTGCGCGTGCACGACATCGGGTGCCTGCGCGGCCCAGCCGTGCCGCAGCACCCGCGCGAACGCGGGCATGTGCTGGAGCAGCTCGTCCTTGGGCAGCGCCTCGGCCGGTCCGGCGGTGACGTGCACGACGTCGTACCCGTCCGGCGTGGAAACCCGCTCGGGCAGCCCCGCGTCGTCGCGGCGGGTGTGCACGGTGACCTCGTGGCCGCGCTGGGCGAGCCCGGCGGCCAGGGCGGCGACGTGCACGTTCTGCCCGCCGGCGTCGACGCCACCGATCGCGGCGAGCGGGCTGGCGTGCTCGGATACCAGGTCGATCCTGAGCCGGTACGTCCCCAGCTGGTCGGTCCTCATCGACCCACCTCCGGTGTCGGAGCGGAACGGCTCCGCCGCACTGTCAAGCACATCACCTGGTCACCTCCTCCAAGAGCCCATCCCAGTCCCGCAGGAAGCGGTCGAGTCCGTAGCGCTCCAGCGCCGCAACGCGGGCCGCCTTGCCGGCGAGCCGGGCGGCGCCCTCGTCGTGCAGGAACTCGCGCACGGCGGCCCACAGCCGGTCGGGCCGGGTGGAGAGCACGCCGGCCTCGGCCGGCACGGCCGCCACGACCTCGGTGGTGGCCAGCCCGACCACCGGCATGCCCAGGTGCATGGCCTCCAGCAGCGAGAGCCCCAGCGACGTCCAGCGCACCGGGTGCACGTAGACCCGTCGGCGGGCCAGCTCCTCGTGCATCGCCGCCTGCGGCGGGTCGTCGTGCAGGGTCACCCGGTCGGGGTCGAGGCCGTACGCCTCGTGCAGCCCGGCCAGGCCCATGCCGAAGACGTCGACCGGTGCCGCCTGCGCGAGGCCGGGCAGCAGGTCGGCGCCGACGGTCCGGCCGCGGCGCACCGGCTCGTTGGTGACGACGGCAGCGCGGGCCAGCTCACCGGTGTACCGCTCCCCCGGGTCGACGATGCCGTGCTCGATGACCGTCGCCGGGGCGCGGCCGTTGTCGTAGAACAGCTGGTTGAAGAAGGTGACGTGCGCGATCGGGATGTCGTCGCGGTCGGCCATCGGGTGCACGGTGTGCGGCACCGGGCCGTCACCGGGCTCCAGCCCCGGCGCGTTGTGCTCCAGAAAGACGGCGGGCAGGTCGCGGCCGGGCTCGCGGCCGAGCCATTCGCGGACCAGCTCCAGGTCGCGGACGCGCTGCAGCACCACGACGTCGACCTGCTCGTCGCGCAGCTGCTCGGGCGTCACCTCGCGGGCCGACGACGGCCAGTCCCAGGTGCGGGCGCGGCCGAGACCGTCCGGACCGCGATCCGGCGTCACCGGGAGCAGGTAGTCGTGGTCACCCTGGACGAACGACGTCGTCCAGGACCCGTGCACGTGCCAGATCAGGATCTTCACGTTCTCCCCTGGAGTGTCGGCGCCGCCTCTCGGGCTGCGACAGGGTGTCGGAGAACGGCCGGCTGTTGGACCGTGGTGGTGAGCGTGGCGACGGCGACGACGACGTCCTGCGCCGTCACCGAGGTCAGGCAGGGGTGGCCGGGCACGGGGCACTCGCGGGCCCGTGTGTCGCGGCAGGGGGCCGACTGGTCGCCGAGCAGCACGGTGGGCACGCCGTAGGGCGCCCACCGGGCGGCCGGGACGACCGGCGAGAACAGGGACACGACCGGCGTCCCGACGGCGGCGGCCAGGTGCGCCGGACCGGTGTTGCCGACGACGACCGCGACCGCACCGTCCAGCAGCGCGGCCATCTCCGGCAGCGACGTCGCGCCGCCCAGGTCGACGCCGCGGCTCCCGGCGACGGCCGCGCTCAGGGCTTTCTCCCCCGGCCCGCCGGTGACCAGCACCCGGTGACCGGCGTCGGCCAGCGCCTCGACCGCCTCGGCGCAGCGCTCCGCCGGCCAGGCCCGCGCCGGCACCGACGCTCCGGGGTGCACGACCACGTACCCGGGCGACAGATCATGGCCCCGGTGCTCGTGCGCGACCGGGGGCAGGGGTCGTCGCACGGCGAGCCGGCCGTCGTCGCCGTCCGGCAGCTCGAAGCCCGCGGCCCGGGCGAGCGACAGCGCCCGCTGGGGCTCCGGGAGGTCGTCCTCGACGCGGTGGCGCACGTCGAGCAGCGTGCCGGGGTAGTCCACGCTGATCGCCGAGATGCGCGGCACGCCGGCCAGCCGCAGCACCAGGGCCAGGGGCAACGGCGACTGGTGGAACGACGTGGAGATGACCGCCGCATCGGGCGCGAGGGCCCGCACGCGCCCGATCAGGGCGGCGACGTCCGCGGCGTCCACCGCCGGCGGGTCGCCGAGGATCCAGGGGCAGGCCCACGTCCACACCTCGTCGACGCCCGGCAGCAGCTCGGCGGCGGGTGCTCCGGCCGGCCCGGCGAGGAATACCACGCGGTCGGCGCCGTGTGCGACGGCGCGCACGAGCGGGCCCTGCAGGAGGACGTCCCCGGCGTTGTCCAGCCGGGCGACGAGAACCGTTCGGCGGCTGCGGGGGGCGGGTCCGGGGCTCATCACCACCGCCCCGCCAGGACGTCGTCGACCGCGGCGGTCAGGGTCCCGGCCCGGTGCCCGGCGGCCTCGACCTCCTCGCTGCGGGTGACCGGGGTGGGCACCATGATCGCGACGGCGCCGGCCGCGGCCGCTGCCTCGACGTCGGCGCCGATGTCACCGACCACGACGCAGCGCGCCGGGTCGACGCCGAGTTCGGCGCAGGCCGCGGCGACCATGCCGGGGGCGGGCTTGCGGCAGCCGCAGCCGTCGTCGGGCCCGTGCGGGCAGAACTGGATGGTGTCGAACGGGCCGAGCAGCTCGTCGAGCCGCTCCATGCAGGCGGCCACCTGCTCGCGGGTGATCAACCCGCGGGCGACGCCGGACTGGTTGCTCACCACGCCGACCCGCACGCCGCGGGTGCGCAGCGCGTCCAGCGCCTCCTTCGCGCCGTCCACCGGGCGGACCCACGCGGGGTCGCCGTTGTACGGGTAGTCGTGCACGAGGGTGCCGTCGCGGTCGAAGAGCACCAGGTCGGGCAGGCCCTTCCAGCGGCGGACCCCCACGTGCTGCACCACCCCGCGGAGCCAGTGCCAGGTGGCCAGCGGCGGGATCAGCGCGCTGGTGGCCAGCATGGTGCTCACCTCGGTGCGGTCGCGCGGACCGGCGGCGATGCGCCGCCAGGCGAACTCGGCCGTGCCGGCCGCCCACGCGGCGGCCGCGACAGCCGCGGCGCCCGGCCTCCGCGCCACGGCCAGCCCGACCGCGGCCAGTGCCGCGGCGGTGACCGCGGTGTGCTGGGGACGGCGGCCGAGCGCGGCGTCGGCCCGATCGCGCCAGTCGGGGCCGTGCAGCCGGCGCATCAGCACGTCGTCGGCGTTGCCGGCCTGCACCCGGACGCTGACCCAGCGGTCGGTGGGCCGGACCGGGTGGGTGATCCAGCGCTCGCCGCGCACCAGGCGGGCGCCGGTGTCCATGACCCGCAGCGCCAGGTCGGAGTCCTCGCGGAAGGCGCGGGGGAAGCGCTCGTCGAAACCGCCGACCGCGGCCAGGGTGCTGCGGCGGTAGGCGAGGTCGGCGGTGATCCAGCTGGAGGCGGCCAGCCCGGCGGTGCCGCGCTCCCAGTCGGTGGGCTGCCGGTCGGGCGGCAGCGGCACCCGGACGCGGCCCTGGCTGCCGGCGACGTCGGCCGGCAGACCTGCGAGGTCCTGCTCCAGCCGCGCGTACCAGTCGGGGTCGGGGACGACGTCGTCGTCCAGGAAGGCGGTCCACTCCGTCCGGGCCGTGCGCCAGCCCAGGTTCCGCGCGCGCGCCGGGCCGCCGCCACCGGTCCGCACCACGCGCACCGGCGGCAGGCCCGGCCGGTCGGGGTGCAGCGGGGCGCCGGTGGGCCGGTCGTCGACCAGGACCAGTTCGGCCGGCCGGGGGCCCGGGGCAGCGGCGAGCGCGTCGAGCAGGACGTCGAGCGACGGTCGCCCGATCGTCGGCACGACGACGGTGCACTGCGCGAGCATGATCACCCCCCTGCCCGATCCGCGGCGACCCAAACACTACGGGCTTGAAGTGTTCCGCGGCCGTCCGAACGGGTGACGGACCGGAGGGGCTGCAGCGGCAGTCGGTCTCTGCCCAGCCAGTGTGGGCAGAGACCTATCGCGCGATCGGTCTCTGCCCAGCCGGTGTGGGCAGAGACCGACTCGCGGTGGAGCAGCTCAGCTGCCGGAGGGCTCCAGGAGGGCGACCTCGTCGGCGAAGGCCAGCGACGCACCGGTGCGCTCCTGCAGATCCTCGCGGGAGAGCCCGACCACCATGTCGCGGACCACGAACCCGTCCGGGCCGACGTCGATGACCGCGAGTTCGGTGTAGATGCGGTGCACGACCTGGGCGGCGGTGAGCGGATAGGTGCACTCGGGCAGGAGCTTGGCCCGGCCGTCGGGCGTGGTGTGCATCATCAGCACGAGCACCCGCTTGGCGCCGACGGCCAGGTCCATGGCGCCGCCGACGGCCGGGGGCAGGTGCGCGTCGTCGGTCGCCCAGTTGGCGAGGTCGCCCTGCTCGGACACCTGGAAGGCACCCAGGACCGTGACGTCGATGTGGCCGCCGCGCATCATCATGAACGAGTCGGTGTGGTGGAAGTAGGAGCCACCGGGAAGCAGGGTGACCGGCGACTTGCCGGCGTTGATCAGCTCCCAGTCCACCTCGCCGGGCGCCGGCGCGGGGCCCATGCCCAGGATGCCGTTCTCGCTGTGGAAGACGATCTCCTTGCCGGCGGAGATCACGTCGCCGACGAGGGTGGGCATGCCGATGCCCAGGTTGACGTAGGAGCCGTCGGGGATGTCGCGGGCGACCCGGGCAGCCATGTCGGTGTGCGAGAGCTGGGTCATTCCGCCACCTCGACGACCCGGTCGACGAAGATGCCCGGGGTCACGACTGCCTCGGCATCCAGATCGCCCAGCTCCACGAACTCCCGCACCTGCACGGCGGTGACCTCCGCGGCGGTGGCCATGGTCGGGCCGAAGTTCCGCGCCGCCTTGTTGTAGACCAGGTTGCCCCAGCGGTCGGCGCGCAACGCCTTGACCAGGGCCAGGTCGCCGCGCAGCGGCTCCTCGAAGACGTGCCGCCGTCCGGCGATCATCCGCACCTCCTTGCCGCGGGCCAGCAGCGAGTCCGCGCCGGCGGGGGTGAAGAAGCCACCGAGGCCCGCCCCCGCCGCACGCATGCGCTCGCTCAGCGTGCCCTGGGGGACCAGCTCGAGCTCGATGTCCCCCGCCCGGTAGAACTCCTCGAACCAGATCGACCCCGCCGACCGCGGGTACGAGCAGATGATCTTCCGCACCCGGTGCTCCCGGATGAGCGCGGCGACGTCGGTCTCGCCGGCGCCGGCGTTGTTGGTGACGATCGTCAAGTCCCGCGCCCCCTGGTCGAGGACGGCGTGCACCAGCTCCACCGGGACGCCGGCGGCGCCGAACCCGCCGACCAGGACGGTCGAGCCGTCCGCCAGGCCCTGGACCGCCTCGGCGAGGGACGCCACCCGTTTGTCGATCACTCGCGCCCCTCGCGCTCGATGGATTCCGGTTCGGTCAGGAGCGGTCGCGCGGCGCCCCGCTCTCGGCCGGGGGCACCTGCTCGTCGGTCGTCTCGTTGCCGGGGGTCCCCTCGGGCTCGGCGGTGGTCCCCGTCGCGGTGAGGTCCTCCTCCCCCGGGGTGGCCGGGCGGCTGCGGCGGCGACGCTTCCGGATCCCCGAGATCACGCTGATGATGATGACCAGCGCCATGAGGGCGAAGATGGTTCCGGACATGGGCCGGGTGACGAAGGTCGACAATTCGCCGCCGGAGAGCAGCATCGATCGGCGGAAGTTGGTCTCGAGGATCGAGCCGAGCACGAAGGCGAGCACCAGCGGGCCCGGCTCGAACCCGGTCTTCTTCATCAGCCAGCCGACGATGCCGAAGATCAGCACGACCCACATGTCGAACGGGTCGTTGTTGACCGAGAAGACGCCGGCCATCGTGACCAGCAGCGCGAAGGCGGCGAGGATCCCGGCCCGCACCCGCAGCAGCTGCACGAACACCCCGACCAGCGGGATGTTCAGCGCCAGCAGCATGAGGTTGCCGATGTACATCGACGCGATGACGCCCCAGAAGATCTCGGGCTCCTGGGAGATCAGCTGGGGGCCGGGTGTGATGCCTTGGACCAGCAGCGCGCCGAAGATCAGCGCGAGGACCACGTTGGCCGGGATCCCGAGCGTGAGCAGCGGGATGAAGGCCGAGGTCGACGACGCGTTGTTGGCCGTCTCCGGCCCCGCGACGCCCTCGATGGCGCCCTTGCCGAACCGGCTCGGGTCCTTGGCGCGCCGCTTCTCGGTGGCGTAGGAGGCCAGCGAGGAGATGACCCCGCCGCCACCGGGCAGGACGCCGATGAAGAAGCCCATCACCGAGCCGCGGGCGATCGCACCCGAGGAGTCGCGGAAGTCCTTGCGGCTCGGCCAGACGTTCTTGAGCTTGGTCTTGATCGCCTGGGCCTTCTCGGTCTTCTCGACGTTGTAGAGGATCTCGCCGACGCCGAACAGGCCCATGGCCACCGCGACGAAGTCGAACCCGTCGAACAGCGAGATCTGCCCGAAGGTGAAGCGGGTGGTCCCGGTGATGGCGTCCTGGCCGATGGTGGCCAGCAGCAGGCCCAGGGCCGCCATGCACAGGCTCTTCACCGGGTGCCGGGTGCCCAGGTAGGTGACGAGCAGGATGCCGAGGGCGGTGAGCGCCACGTACTCCTGCGAGCCGAACTCGACGGCCAGGTCGGCCAACGGCGGCGCCAGCAGGGTCAGCCCGATCACCGCGACCGTGCCGCCGATGAACGAGCCGACCGCCGCGATACCCAGGGCGGGGCCGGCCCGGCCCTGCTTGGCCATCTGGTAGCCGTCGAACGTGGTGACGACCGAGGCCGCCTCGCCGGGCAGCTGCAGCAGCACCGAGGTGATCGTGCCGCCGTACATCGACCCGTAGTAGATGCCCGCCAGCAGGATGACCGCGGTGACGGGCTCGACCTCGTAGGTCAGCGGCAGCAGCAGGGCGATGGTCGCCGTCGGCCCGAGGCCCGGCAGCACGCCGATGACCGTGCCGATCAGGACGCCGAGGAAGACGTAGAGCAGGTTGACCGGGTCGAGGGCGACGGCGAAGCCCTGGCTGATCCCGTCGAGGATTCCCACGTCAGCGCCCCGTTCCCGCGAAGAGGATGCCGTCGGGGAAGGGCACGGCCAGTGCCACGTCGAACAGCAGGTAGAACACCAGCGCGCCGCCGACCGCCAGCGGGACGGCCCAGCGCCACGGCTCCTTGGCGAACAGCCGCAGCCAGAGGAGCAGCATGAGGAAGGCGGGGATGACGAAGCCGATCGTCTCGAAGAGCACGATGAACGCCGCGAGGCTCAGCAGCCCGCCCGCGATGCGCAGGGCATTCCGGTTCCACTGCTCGTAGTCGTCGGGGTCGTCGATGAACAGGAGCAGCAGCGCGGTCAGCGCCATCAGCGACGCCACGATGAACGGCCACAGTCCCGACCCCGGGGCCTGGAGCTCACCGAGGCCGAGCTGGTATGCGCCGTACATCGCGGCAAGGCCGAACACCAGCAGGAGCGCGGGGGCCAGCCGGTGCAGGTGCTTGGACATCGGGAACTCCAGGAGGACGCGGGGACCGGGAGCAGGCCGGCGCCGTGGGGCCCGCCGTTCCCGGCGGGCCCCACGGCGGAAGGTCACTCCTGCAGGATCGGGCCGTAGGCCTCGATGATGCTGTCGATCCGCGACGAGAAGGCCTCGGAGTCGATGAACTCGTCGGGCACGTACTGCTCACCCAGCTGCTCGCGGACCTCGTTCTTCTGCAGGCACGTGTCCACCGTCTCCTCGAGCGTCGACACGACGTCGTCCGGGACGCCGGCCGGCGCCGCGAGACCGAACACCGACACGCTGTTGGTCAGCTCGGGGAAGCCGGACTCCGCGAGGGTCGGCGCGTCGATGTAGTCCACCGGCTCGGCCGGGCTGACCGCCAGCGGGAGGAAGCTGCCGGCCTCGATGTTCTCCAGGACGTCCTGGGAGGAGTTGATGAAGATGGCGTCGACGTTGCCGCCGAGGATGGCCGTGGTCATCTCGGCATTGCCGGTGAACGGCACCGCCGTCACCTCGACGCCGTACTCCTCGGCCAGCCGCCGGAGCTCCATCGCCTGCGACGTCGTCGTGCCGGGAACCCCGACGTTGAGCTCGCCCGGGTTCTCCTCGGCGTACTGGAAGAACTCCTCGGCGGTGCTGAACTGCGAGTCCGCTCCCACGACGAGCGCCGAGGGGATCTCGGTGACCACGGCGATCGGGACGTAGTCCTCGTTCGTGTAGCCCACGTCGTCCTGCAGCGGGTTGGTCGCCGATGCGGGCACCGCGATCAGCGACAGGGTGTAGCCGTCGTTGCCGCCGGCGATCATCGCCTGCATGCCGACCGAGCCGGAGGCACCCTCCCGGTTCTCCACGACCACGGTCTGCCCGAGCTCCTCCTCGATGCAGGACCCGATCGTGCGCCCCGCCAGGTCGGTGGGGCCACCGGCGGCGTAGGGCACGATCAGGGTGATGCTCTCGGTCGGGTACTCGGCGGCGGCCGCGTCGCCGCCACCCCCGGCATCGGTGTCGGGCTCGGCCGCATCGTCACCGCAGGCGGCGAGGACGAGGACGGACGCCGCCAGCAGGGCTGGGGCGGTGGCACGGATTCGTCGCATGTGTGGTTCCTCCGGTCGTGCGGGATCGGTACAGGGGATGCGCAGGTCAGCCGAGGATCGGCTCGTACGCCTGCTGGGTGTCGTCGAGGATCGTGCCGAGCTCGTCGGCGCCGGCGAACTCCTCGGGCACGTACTGCTCGCCGATCGTCTGGCGCACCTCGTCCTTCGCCAGGCAGGTCTGCAGCGTGTCCTCGAGCGTCGTCACGACGTCGTCGGGCAGACCGGCGGGGCCGGCGAGGCCGAAGGTGGAGCCCGAGAGGGTCAGCCCCTCGTAGCCCAGCTCGGTGAAGGTCGGGGTGTCGGGCAGCCAGGACAGCCGCTCCTCCGACGAGGCCACCAGCGGCTGGAACGCCCCGGCCTCGATGTTCTGCACGACGTCCGAGGAGGCGTTGATCAGCACCGCGTCGACGTTGCCGCCCAGGACGGCGGTGGTCATCTCGGCGTTCCCGTCGAACGGGACCACGGTGACCTCCACGCCGTGCTCGTCGGCCAGCCGCTGGAGCTCGATGCCCTGCGGCGTCGAGGCGCCGGGGACGCCGACGGTCACCGTGCCCGGTTCGGCCTCGGCCGCGGCGAAGAAGTCCTCGGCGGAGGCGTACGGCGAGTCCTCCCCCACCGCCAGCACCGAGGGCACCAGCGACATGACGCCGATCGGGGTGAAGTCGTCCTTGGTGTAGTCCAGGTCGTTGGCCAGCGGGGTGAGGACCGTGGTGCCGGCCGTGACCAGCGACAGGGTGTACCCGTCGGGCTCGGCACCGGCCAGCTCGGTCATGGCCAGCGCACCCGATCCGCCTTCCATGTTCTCGACCACGACCGTCTGCCCCAGCTCCTCCTCGATGCAGGCGCCGACGGTGCGGGTGGTCAGGTCGGTGGGGCCACCGGCGCCGTAGGGCACCAGCATCCGGATCGACTCGGTCGGGTAGGAGGCGGCGGCCTCGCCAGGAGCTGCGGCCTCCTCGCCGTCCCCACCGCACGCCGCGACGAGACCCAGCAGGACGAGGCCGCTGAGGGCTGACGAGTTCCGCATGGTTCCTCCTGGATGGTGACGCCGGCTACCGCCGGATCGGGCGGTGGCCCGGGTCACGACGATGTAAGCACAGCTGGGAGACGGCGGCGCCCGGGAGTCGGCAACGGTTCGGACTCGTTCACGGACCGGGAAGTACCACATCGATCAGGTGCGGGCCGGGCTCGGCCAGCGCGCGGCGGAACTGCTGGATCAGGTCCTCGGCGGTCCGCGCCCGCGTCGCCGGGACGCCCATGCCGGTGGCCATGGCCGCGAAGTCCAGCTCCGGCCGTCCGAGCTCCAGCAGGTCCCTCGCCCGCGGCCCGGAGGCCGCCGCCCCCACGTTGGCGAGCTCCCCCTCGAGGATCCGGTAGGAGCGGTTGCTGAACACCAGCGTGGTGACGTCGAGCCCCTCGCGAGCCTGGGTCCACAGGGCCGACACGGTGTACATGGCGCTGCCGTCGCCCTCGAGGCAGATCACCGGGCGACCCGGCGCCGCGACCGCGGCTCCGGTCGCCACCGGCAGCCCCTGACCGATGGCTCCGCCGGTGAGCGTGAGCCAGTCGTGCGGCGGCGCGCCCGCGGTCGGGCCGGGCATCTGCCGGGTGGAGGTGACGCCTTCGTCCACCACGATCGCCCCCTCGGGCAGCAGCGCACCCAGGATCCGGCCGATCGAGTCGAGGCTCAGCTCGCCGGTGGGCAGCTCCGGCCGCCCGGCCGGCTGCAGGACCGCCTCCGCGGGCGCGCCCACGAGGTCCGCGAGCCGCTCGAGCGCACCGGGCAGGTCGTCGGCGACCGTGCCCAGCTCGTGCACCTGGCAGCCGTCGGGCACCAGGTCGCTGGGCTGGTCGGGATAGGCGAAGAACGACACCGGCGAGCGGACACCCACCAGCACCAGGTGACGGACGCCGGCCAGCCGCCGGGTGACCTGGTCGGCCGCCCGCGGGAGCCGCTCGACCACCGGCCGGCCCGCGCCGCGCTCCAGCCGGGCGGGGAACGTCTCGCAGAACAGCGGCGCCCCCGCGGCGGCCGCCACCCGGCTCGCGGCCACGAGGCCCCGGGTGCGGGTCGCTCCCCCGCCGACCAGCAGGGCGCACGGCTCGCCGGAGGCCAGCACGGCGGCCACGGCGGCGAGGGCGTCGTCCGGCACCGCCGCCGGCGCCTCGACCGGCAGCGGCGCGGCGCTCGCGGCACCGGCCGACCAGGAGGTGTCCGCGGGCAGGACCAGCGTGGCGATCTGGCCGGGTGCGGTGCGGGCAGCGGCGACGGCGGCCGCGGCGTCGTCGCCGATGTCGGCCGACCGCGCGGAGCGCCGGACCCAGCCGGACACCGTGCCGGCGAGGGCGTCGATGTCCGACTCCAGGGGTGAGTCATAGGCCTTGTGGTAGCCGGCGTGATCACCGACCACGGTGACGATCGGCGTCCGCGCGCGGCGGGCGTTGTGCAGATTGGCCAGCCCGTTGGCCAGACCCGGCCCCAGGTGCAGCAGGACCGAGGCGGGGCGGCCCGTCATCCGCCCGTAACCGTCGGCGGCACCGGTGGCCACGCCTTCGAACAGGCAGAGGACGCCGCGCATCTCCGGCACCTGGTCAAGCGCGGCGACGAAGTGCATCTCGGACGTGCCCGGGTTGCTGAAGCAGACGTCGACGCGCGCGTCGACCAGGGTGCGGATCAGCGCCTGGGCCCCGTTCATCGCCGCACCGCCGTCGTGCGGAGCCCTGGGTGATGCCGGTCACGGAGGTCTGTCACGCCGGCGACCGTACGCGCGTCGCGCCCGGTCCACCCGGGGACGTCAGCGGCGGCTGCGGGTGGCGGCCGAGACCCGGGCCAGGGCGTCGGTGACGACGGCGGCGTCGTCCCCGATCAGGGTGAGCAGGTGGGCGACGAGTTCGTCGTGCGTGACGCGGGCCGCCTCCACCCGTTCCCGGCCCGCCGGTGTCAGCCGCGCGTGCAGCAGCCGCTTGTCGCCCTCGACCCGTTCCCGGATGACGAGGCCCTCGGTCACCAGCCGGTTGATCGTGCTGGTGACGCCGGGCCGCGACAGCCCGACGGCCTCGGCGACCTCCCCCATCGACGCTCGTTCGCCCGGTGAGTCGGCGATCCGGCGGAGGGCCTCGAAGCCGGTGAGGGAGAGGCCGTGGTGGCGGTGGAGCGCCGAGTCGACCCGTCGGGTGATCCGGTCGTGCACCTGGACGATGCGCAACCACGTCTCGGCGGGGCGGGGAGCGACTCCGGGAAGAGCGGCGGCGTCCCGGGGGACCCCGCGCGCGATCGCGTCCTCGGACAGTGGCACCTGCCCATCGTCCCCTGATCCGGGAGCGGCGAAACCGGTCAGGCGGTACGGATCGGGCCGCGGCCGCGACGATCGGCGTGCTGCCGGCCCGCGACCGAGACCAGCGCGCCGACCGTGCCCACGAGCGCCACCGCCGCCGCGATCAGGGAGGCGAGCGAGACGACACCCCGCGTCCGGCCGGCCGCTTCCTGGCCGGCGGCGACCTGCAGGTCCACACCGGTGCTGACGGCGGAGTCGACGCCGACGAGGTCGAGCGTGGTGGGACCGGCCGTCACGTCCGCGGGGATGCGGACGTCCACGCGGACCGCACCGTCGGCGTCGGCGGTCGCCGTGGCGAGGACCGTGTCCCGGCCGTGGAGCCGGATGTCCACCCGCTCACCGGGGATGAAGCCCGCTCCGCGCAGGGTCACCGTGCCCCCGGACGGGATCTGCGGCGTGCCCGCGGCCGCGGGCGCCGGGACGGCCGGCGAGGTGCTCTCCGGGACGGAGGTGACCGACGGGGTGCCCGTCGTGCTGGTCTCGCTGCTCGTCGTGGTGGTGCGGGGTGCCCGGCTGGTGGTCACCGCGACGCCCGCCTGCGAGCCGGTGCCGCCGGCCGAGCCGGTGCTGGGTGCGGGAGCGGTGGCACCGGCTTCCACGCTGGCCGTCGGCGGCGCGGGCGGGGGCGGCGGCGGGGACAGGGCGAGCTGGCAGTCCTCCACCGTCGGCCGGGTGAGCGTGTACTCCTCGAGCTCGTCGACGTATGCGACGCCGGAACCGTCCCGGGCGGTGAACTCCAGCCGTGGGTCGATGGTCTCGCCGGGTGCGACGTCACCGGTCCGCAGCACCACGCTGCTGCCCTGCGCGCCGAGCGTGGCCTCGTCCTCACCCGCCGGCCGGCGGGTCGTCGCCAGGCGGACGGAGAAGGGAGCGCTGCCGGCGACGACCTCGACGACGATCCCGCCCGGGTGGCAGCTGGGCCCGTGGGTGACGCGGGCGTCCGGACGGGTCGGGTCGTCGATCGCCAGCGCGGACCCGGCCCCGGCGACCGCGGCGGAGAGCAGCAGGACGAGGAGACCGGTCACCACACCGGCAGAGCGGGCGCTCCGCGCCTTCCGGGCCGACGTCGTCCACGTCGGTTCGGCGGTCAACTCCCACCTGCTGGTCAGTCCGATCTCCGCCTTTCGGTGCGCTGGAGTTCCAGATGATGCAGGATGTGACGCTTCGTCGCCAGCCCGTTACGCGCGTGTCGGGCGTGTCGTCCGGCGTGTCGGGAATTCCCTTTCCGACCGGTCTCCGGAGAACCTCGGTGAGGTCGCCGGTATGCCCTCCGCCCGCCCCGCGGGAGACGGTGAGAGCGGGGTCACTACGGTGGCCGCGTGAACGAGGTGGGCGTGGGTCGACGGCGGCAGAACGAGGTCTACCGGGCCGGGGTGTACGGCCGTTCCCCGCGCGTGCCCGTCGGCATCCGGCGGCTGCAGGAGCGGGCCAAGCGGGTGCTCGACGCCCGCGCCTACGCCTACGTGGCCGGCGGCGCGGGCGACGAGACGACGCAGCGGGCGAACCGCGCCGCGTTCGACACGTGGGCCGTCGTCCCCCGGGTGCTGCGGGACGCCAGCGCGCGCGACACCTCGGTGGAGCTGTTCGGACGCCGGCTACCCGCGCCGTTGCTGCTCGGCCCGGTCGGCGCCCTCGAACTGGTGCACCCGGAGGCCGACCTCGCCGTCGCCCGGGCGGCCGCGGCCACCGGTGTGCCGATGGTCTTCTCCAACCAGGGCTCCCGCTCGATGGAGGAGTGCGCGGCGGTGATGGGCGCCGCGCCCCGCTGGTTCCAGCTGTACTGGTCGACCTCCGACGAGCTGGTCGAGAGCCTGATCGGCCGGGCGGAGGCCGCGGGCTGCGACGCGCTCGTGGTCACCCTGGACACCACCATGCTCGGATGGCGGCCACGCGATCTCGACCTGGGCCACCTGCCGTTCGCCCTGGGCAAGGGCATCGCCCAGTACACCTCCGACCCGGTGTTCCGCAGGCTGGTCGAGGCGCGGGCCGCCGGCGCCGGGCAGACAGACTCCCCGCCCGCCCAACCGCAGCCCCGCCCGACGCCCGCCGCGGTCAAGGCGCTGGTGACGATGGCGAAGGCGTGGCCGGGGTCGTTCCGCGACAACCTGCGCTCGCCGCTGCCCCGCGCCGCCGTCGAGACGTTCCTGTCCATCTACTCCCGGCCCTCGATCAGCTGGGCCGACCTCACCTGGCTGCGGGAGCGCACGAAGCTGCCCATCCTGCTCAAGGGCGTGCTGCACCCCGACGACGCCCGCCGCGCGCTGGACGAGGGGATGGACGGCGTCGTCGTCAGCACCCACGGCGGCCGCCAGGTGGACCGTTCGATCGCCGCACTGGACGCCCTGCCCGACGTCGTCGCCGCGATCGGCGACCGCGCGCCGGTGCTGCTCGACAGCGGAATCCGCAGCGGCGCCGACGTGTTCACCGCCGTCGCGCTCGGCGCCCGGGCGGTGCTGCTGGGCCGCCCCTTCGCCTGGGGGCTGGCACTGGCCGGCGAGGAGGGGGTCCGACAGGTGATCTCCGACGTGGTCGGCGAGTTCGACCTGACCCTGGGGCTGACCGGGCACACCGCCGTCGACCAGCTGAGCCCGGACATCCTCCGTCGCGTCGGCTGAGGGACGTCCGTCCAGGGAGTCCGTCCCGGCTGCGGCTGGAGGGCGACACTCCGCACCCGCCCCTGTTGCCTCACGTCAAGATGCCCGCGTACGGCCCTTCGTTGACTCACGTGCGGATGCCCGCGGATGAGCCTTCGTTGCCTCACCGGCAGGTGCCCGGGTAGCCGGCGGCGTGGCCGGGACGCGTCGGGACAGGTGCTTGGTCCTGACGAGGTCGAGGAGCTTGTCGCTGAGGGCGTGTTGGTCGCGGCGTAGCTGAGCGGGGTTGAGACCGCGGTACTGCTTGTCGAGCGCTGTTCTGATCTTGGCCGGGATGCGGTCGTCGGCGACGGTGCGCTGGTGGGGCGTGGCCACGGTGTCGTACCGCTTGATCACCTTCGCGCCGTCGCGGGTCTTCTCGATGAGCTTCTGCTGCGGGGAGAAAAAGTTGATCTGCAGCCGGAGCCGGGCGTACAGCTCGTTGAGCGCGTCGACCTCGGCGCCGGTGTCGAAACGGTGGTAGCCGACGGCCTGGCGCACCACCGACCAGTTCTTCTGCTCCACGTGCGCGCCGTCGTTCTTCCGCCCGGCCCGCGACCGGGTGAAGGTGATCTTGTTGGCCACGCAGTAGCGCAGCAGCTGGGCGTTGATGAACTCGCTGCCGTTGTCGGAGTCGATGCCCTTGACCGGGAACGGGAACGCCGCGGTGATCTCCATCAGCGCCGCGAACACCCACTTCTGCGCCTTGTTGCGCACCGCCCGGGTCTCGGTCCACCCGGTGGCGATGTCGGTCACCGTCAGGGTCTGGGCGAAGTCACCCGAGGGGTCGCCGCCCTCGTGTCCGACCAGGTCGATCTCGACGAAACCGGGCTCGTCCTCGTTCCAGTCCGCCCAGGTGCGTATCGGGATCTGCGACTTCAGCAACGACCCGGGCTTGGTGCCCGACCGGCCCTTGAGCTGCAGTTTCTTGCGGTCACCGGCCAGCCGCCGGTCGATCGTGGCCGCCGACATACCGACCAGCTGGGCCCGCACCGCAGGAGTGAGGTCGAGCTCCCCTGCCCGCTCCAGCGCAGTGGTGATCTCGGGCAGGAACGGGGCCAGGCGCTTGCCGGCCGGCGCGTCCAGCACCGCCCAGATCTTGCGCAACGGCACCAGCACGTCCTCGCCGTAGACCGGCGGGCGAGGCGCCCGTGCTCGCCGCGGCGGCTCGCCCGCCAGCGCCAGGCGCAGCGCCTTGCGGGCGTGGTCACGGTGCCAGCCGGTCACCGCGCACAACTCGGTCAAGATCGCGGCCTTCTCGCTCTTCGACGCAGACCGGTACCGCTTCGCCGTCGTCTTCGTGACCGCCTTCCGCTGCCCCATCGTTAACCCCATCGCCGACCGTGGCCCGACCCCAGCGCTCCGGGCTCACCGCCACGCCGCTACGCGGGCATTTCTTGATGAGGCAACGAAGCCGCTACGCGGGCATCTGGCGTGAGTCAACGCGCCGCCTTGACGGGGGCTGTGGTGTGGGTCACAGTGGGATCCGGGCGGGGGTAGCCGGGAACGAGTGGCTACCCACTGCTGGGTAGACCGACCAACGCGGCCAGACCGTCAGGACCGGCCCCCCGCCCCCACTCCCCCCCATGCCTGGCGCGGCCTACGCCGGCTGCCCAGCGAGCTCGGGAGCCGGCTCCGGTGCGGGCTCGGGTGCCGGTTCCGGTGCCGGTTCCGGTGCGGGCTCGGGCTCAGGTGCCGGCTCCGGTGCGGGCTCAGGCGCGGGCTCGGGCGCCGGTTCCGGTGCGGGCTCGGGCTCAGGTGCCGGCTCCGGTGCGGGCTCAGGCGCGGGCTCGGGCGCCGGCTCCGGTGCCGGTTCCGGTGCGGGCTCGGGTGCCGGCTCGGGAGCCGGCTCAGGTGCCGGTTCCGGTGCGGGCTCGGGTGCCGGTTCCGGTGCGGGCTCGGGTGCGGGCGCCGGTGCGGGCTCCGGTGCGGGCTCGGGCGCGGGCTCGGGCTCGGACGCGGGTGCCGGTTCCGGTGCCGGCGCCGGCGCCGGCGCCGGCGCCGGCGGCGGCGGCGGCGGCGGCTCAGGGGCCGGCGGCGGAGGAGGAGGAGGAGGAGGAGGAGGCGGGGGCGGCGGCGGAGGCGGAGGCGGAGGCGGCGCCCAGCGCGCACCGTTGCTGACCAGCACCGTGACCGGAGCGCTCTGCTGCACGAGGCTGCCGGGCCCCGGCTGGACCCCGAGGACGACGCCCGGCGGGCGGCCGCTGTCGACGCGGGCGAGCATGGCGGTCAGGCCACGGGCGCCGAGGATCCCGCGGCACCGGTCGGCACTCTTCCCCGCGCAGCCTGCGGGCACGGTCGCCCGCGTCCCGTCCACGTACCGGACGTCAGCCGGCGGGAACGGTGCCGGAGCCCGGGCACTCAGCACCGGCTGCATCGCGTCGTGCCAGATCTGCGCGGGCATGCCACCGCCGAAGCCACCGACGTCCCGGTTGGCCACCGGGTCGTAGACCATCACGCTGGCCGACAGCTGCGGTGTGTAGCCGACGAACGTGACCGAGAAGTTGTTCTGCGTCGTCCCCGTCTTGCCGGCGATCTGGTGCCCGGGCACGTGGGCACGCTCGCCGGTCTGGCCGGGGAACCCGGGCTCGACGTCCTTGCGCAGCGCCTGGGTGAGGGTGTGCGCGAGCGCCGGGTCGACGACGCCGGCCTCGCACTGCGGCCCGCCAAGCGGCTGGCCGTCCTCGCCGAGCAGCGGCTGCCCGTCGCGGTCGAGCACCCGGGCGATCGGGATCGGCGCGCACCGGGTGCCGCCGGCGGCGAGCGTCGCGTAGGCGTTGGCCAGGTGCAGCGGGCTGGTGGCCTCGGAGCCGAAGGAGAACGAGCCGCGGTTCTGGGCCACGATCTCGTCCGCGATCGGGTCCAGGGAGCGCAGCCCCAGCCGCTGGGCCATGCGGACCGGCGCCTCCACACTGCCCAGCTGGTCCTGAAGCGCCAGGAAGTAGGTGTTCGAGGACATGTACAGCGCCCGCTCCATGTCCAGCGTGCGCGGGTAGCGGCCGGCGTTCTCCACGTCGTAGGGGCCGTCGCCGTCCTGGTAGACCGTCGACACGTAGGGGTTGGAGGTGGTGATGCGGTGCTCCAGCCCGAAGCCCTGCTCCATCGCCGCGGCGGCGGTGAACACCTTGTACGTCGAGCCGGAGCCCTGCCCGGCGGCGACGTTGAGGTTGACCGTCGTGTAGGCCGGATCGCCCGGGACGACGCCGAACTTCCGGTTGACCGACATGGCGAGCACGCGGCCGGTGCCCGGCTCGACGACGGTGTAGATGCCGGCGCGCGGGTCCTGGAGGCCCAGGGTCTTCAGCACCGCCGCGTCGCCGGCACGCTGGATGGCCGGGTCCAGCGTCGTCTCGACGGTGAGCCCACCGGTCTCCAGCTCGGCCACGCTCAAGCCGAGGGTGCCGGTCAGGTAGTCGAGGGCGTAGTCGCAGAAGAAGCCACCGATCAGCGCCTCCCGGCAGCCGCGCGGCGGGGGCTGGCCGGGGGTGAGCACCACCGGGGTGGCGCGGACGGCGTCGGCCGCGGCCTGGTCCACCATGCCGAGTTCCGCCATCCGGGCCAGGACGACGTCGCGCCGCTCGGTGGCGCGCTCGGGAGCGACGAACGGGTCGTACTCGCTGGGGCTCTGCACCAGACCGGCGAGCGTGGCGGCCTGGGCGAGGGTGAGGGCGTCCGGCGTCGTCCCGAAGTAGGCGTGGGCCGCGGCGGCCACCCCGTAGGCGCCGGCGCCGAAGTACACCCGGTTGAGATAGCGGGTGAGGATCTCGTCCTTGGTGTACTGCTGCTCCAGGGCGAGGGCCAGCTGTGCCTCGCGGAGCTTGCGGCCGAGGCTCTCGTCGGTGGCGGCCTCGCGGGCGTCGGGGTCAGTGGCCGTCTGCAGCCGGATCTGCTTGATCAGCTGCTGGGTGATCGTGGAGCCGCCCTGCACCACCTCGCCGGCCGAGAGGTTGGTCAGGAACGCCCGGGCCAGCCCCTTGCCGTCGACCCCGCTGTGGCCGAAGAAGCGGCTGTCCTCGATGGCGATCAGCGCGTCCTTCATCACCGGGGCGATGGCTTCCCCGGGCACCGGGGTGCGGTTGCGCCGGTAGAGCTCGGCGATCAGCGAACCGTCGGCCGCGAGGATGCGGGTGTTGCCGGCCGGGGTGAGGTCGAGCAGGTCGGCGCTGACCGGGCGCAGCAGACCGGCACCGGCGTTGGTCGCCATCGACGCGCCACCCACGAGCGGCAGGGCCAGCCCCGCGAGCAGCGCACCGGCGAGCAGCACGGCCAGGGCGAGCTCGGCCACCAGTCCGCCCCGGCGCACCCGCTTCCGCGGAGCATCCTCGACCCCTGGCAGCGGCAAGCCGTTGATGGAGGGGCGGGGCGACACGAAACTCCTCGGCGCAGGCGACAACGGCAGGGCCCGCATGGCGGGCCCTGCCCCTCGATACCCCGGTCCCGGGATCTCGCCACCGGCCGGCAGCGTCTGTCACGCGATCGCAAAGTGCGCGATGGCCGCCGCTCCACCCGGCGTGCGAGCGCCCCGGTGCGCACTCCCGCCCTTTGGGGGTCGTTCTCGCGCCGTGGGGGCGCTGCAGCACCCGCAGAGCACGAGCAGCAGCCCCAGAGCGGGGCGGGGGAAGGCCGGCTCGGGCAGCGGTGACGACCCGGGAAACGAATCTGCCGCGTCTCCCCCGTCGGGGCGGCGCGGCAGATCGGTGTCTCAACCAGACGTGCACCCGAAGGGATTCGAACCCCTAACCTTCTGATCCGTAGTCAGATGCTCTATCCGTTGAGCTACGGGTGCGTGTGTTCAGTTGTCGTACGCGGAGGCTCCGGGATTTGAACCCGGGATGGGGATTAACCCAAACCGCATTAGCAGTGCGGCGCCATAGACCGGACTAGGCGAAGCCTCCCGGGGTCCGAGTCGCCTCGTAACCACCGAGGGAAGAGACTACCAGCGCCTCCAGGGGTCTCCCAGCCCGGGTCCGCGGGCCCGGACGTCGACCAGCCGAGTGCGACGAACTCGTGGCGATCAGCCCCGGTGATGGCCACGAGTTCGTCGCACTCGACCGGCGCACTCAGCCGGCGGTTTCAGGCCGGGACGCTCTCCCGGACGGCGGCGACGGGCTCCATGTCCCGCCCGGGCACCAGCGTGACGACGACGGCCGCCGCGGCTCCGGCGCAGGCGAGCACCAGTGCCCCGGAGACGCCGAACCGACCCTCGATCAGCGCGCCACCGAGGGCCGCGCCGACCGCCGAGGCGCCGACGGTGATGGTGGAGAGCCAGGTGAACGCCTCGGTGGTGGCGTGCACGGGGGCGATGGACCCGACCAGCGAGCTCTGCACGGTGAGGGTCGGCGCGATCGCCGTGCCGCCGAGGAACAGCAGGACGCCGAGCGCCCAGGGGCTGGAGATCCAGGCCAGGGGCGCGAGGCCGATGGTGACGCCGAACAGCAGCCAGCGGTACTGCCGGGGCAGCGACGCGCTCATCACGCGGGCGCCGAACCACAGCCCGCCGGCGACCGAGCCCAGCGACCAGACCGCGAGCAGCAGGCCGGAGAGGCCGGGCGCGCCGGTGGAGTCGGCGAACGCGGGGATGGCGACCTCGAGGGCGCCGAAGCCGAGCATCACGGCCGAGCCGCTGAGCAGCACCCGTGGCATACCGGGGGTCAGCACGGTCGAGAACAGGCTCGCCGCCCCGGCGGGCGCGGGCACCCAGGACCGGGCCGCACGGGCGATGCCCAGCGCCCCGCCGACGGCCAGCGCGCCGGCGACGCCGACCGCCCACGCCGGTGCCGCGAGCACCGCGAGGGTGGCGACCAGCGTGGGGCCGACGACGAAGACCAGCTCGGTGGCGGTGGCGTCGAGAGCGTAGGCGGTGGAGCGGCTGCGCGGGTCGGTGCGCGACCACAGGGCGCGGACGGTGCCGGAGACCAGCGGCGTGCTGGCGCCGGCCAGGCCCGAGGCGGCGACGACGGCGGCGTCCGGCGCTCCCCCGAGGACGACGGCGACCAGCAGGGCGAGCAGCAGCGGGTAGAGCGCCGCCTGGGCGAGCAGGATCGTCCGCGGCCCCCTCCGGTCGGCGAGCCGCCCCAGGACCGGCGCCATCGCGGCCGAAGCGACCCCGAGGGAGGCCGCGGCGAGACCGGCGATGGCGTACGAGCCCGTCTGCTGCTGCACCATGAGCAGCAGCGCGAGCGGCACCATGGCAGACGGGAGACGGCCGGCGAAGCCGGCGAGGAGGAGCACCGGGGCGGAGGGAAGCCGCCAGACGGCGAGGTAGGCGCGCACGCTTGCACTCGTTTCACACTGCAGGGAAAGGAACAGTAGGCGGTCAAAGACCGTTGATCGCCTACGCAGTCCCGAGAGTAGGGACTCGACGGTAGGGAGTCAATTGGACTACGACACCTACGGGTCTACCGCGGTCGAGCTGGCCATCGCCCTGGCCAACGCCGACCTCGAACCCGACGACGGCGTGCCCCGTTTCCTGGCGGCGCACGACGAGTGGTTCACGCCCGGGACCTCGCTGGAACTCACGGCCTCCGACGCTCACCAGGCGGCCGCCACCGCGCGGTTGGTCCGCGCCGTCGCGCTGGCCGATTCGCAGCCCGACGTCCTCACCCGGCTCAACGAGCTGCTGGCGCTCGCCCGTCCCCGGCCCTACGCCACCGACCACGACGGCGAGCTGCACCTGCACTACGCCGGCCCCGACGCCCCCGCGCTCGAGCAGCTGACGACGACGGTGGCGATGGGGTTGTCGCAGGTGGTGGTGCAGCACGGCTGGCAGCGCCTGGGTGTCTGCTCGGCCGAGGGGTGCGACGACGTCTACGTCGACACCTCGCGCAACGCCAGCCGCCGCTACTGCTCCAACACCTGTGCGAGCCGCTCCACGGTGGCCGCCTACCGGGCGCGCCAGAAGTCCTGACGCGCGCCTCCGACTCTCCGGAGAGTCCCCGCCGTCGTCGTCCTGCACTCTCCGCACACCCACCGTAGTGTCGAGGTGACCGATCGTCACCACCGACGTCGGCGCGGAGGACGGGGGACGGCGGTGCCGTGGTGGGGCTGGCTGCTCGTCGCCTGGCCGGTGGTCGCGCTCTTCGCGGCCCTTCTCGTGGGCAGGGCCATCCGACTCGCCGACCGGCCACGGCGACCCGCGGACCGTCCACCGGCAGCCAGCAGCCGGCAGCGGCGACGCCACCCCTCGCCCGTCGGCGCGGGATGCAGTCACCGAGATCCCTCGACAGGGGCGCCCCGAGCCGCGAGTGGACGACGACGTGGGCTGAGCCGACACCGGCGCCGCACGCCCGGCGCCCTACGGCTGCCCTGGCGGGGGCGCTGGACTTCCGTAGCCCACGGCGGGGGACGCGTGCCCCGGCAGCCGCGGATGCCGTCGGCCGACGGCCCCGAGTTGCGGACGGTGGTTGCCCGGTGGATCTTGCGGGCAGTCCACGACGCGACTGTCCCGATGCATCGAGGAAAGAGGTCACCATGCTGGTTCGCCGGATCGCCCGGCCCCTGCTCGCCGCGCCCTTCATCTACGGGGGGATCAGCACGCTGCGCAAGCCGCAGGATCGCGTGCCGGGCGCCCGCCCTGTGGTGGAGAAGCTCGCCGACACCGCCGACAAGCAGCTCCCGGTGGAGGTGCCCCGGGACGTCGAGCAGTGGGTGAAGGCCGACGCCGCCATCAAGGTCGCCGCGGGCTCGCTGTTCGCGCTCAACAAGTTCCCCCGGCTGACCGCGATCGCCCTGTCGGCGTCGGTCGTGCCGACCACGCTGGCCGGTCACCGGTTCTGGGAGCACGACGACCCGACCGAGAAGTTCGGGCAGCTCTCGAACTTCCTGAAGAACACCGGCCTGCTGGGCGGGCTGCTGCTCGCCGCCGTCGACACCGAGGGCAGGCCGTCGGTGCGCTACCGCGCCAAGCGGGCGGCCAAGCGGGCCGCCGACGTCACCGAGAAGAACTACGAGAAGGCCTCCAAGCGTGCGGTCACGGCGCAGAAGAAGGCCTCGCGCAAGGCCGGCAAGAAGACCGGCAAGGGAGCCCTGAAGGTGCTGAGCTGAGCACCCCCCTTCCGCCCGCGGCCGCGCTCCGGAGGATCGCCTTCCTCCTGGAGCGCGCCCGCGAGGCCAGCTACCGCGTCGGGGCCTACCGCACCGCCGCGGCGGTGGTCGCCGGCCTGGACGAGGCCGAGCTCGACCGCCGGATCCGCACCAACACGCTGAAGGACCTCAAGGGCATCGGCCCGAAGACGGCGACGGCGATCGCCCAGGCGCACGAGGGCCAGGTGCCGGAGTACCTGGCGGACCTCGAGCAGGGCTACGCCGACGAGGTGCCGGCGGCCGACGAGATCGCGGCGTTCCGTGCCGCGCTCAAGGGCGACCTGCACGCGCATTCGGACTGGTCCGACGGCGGCAGCCCGATCCGGGAGATGGCCGAGGCCGCGATCGCGCTCGGCCACGAGTACCTGGCGCTCACCGACCACTCCCCCCGGCTCACCGTCGCCAACGGGCTCTCCCCCGAGCGGCTGGAGCAGCAGCTCGACGTCGTCGCCGCGCTCAACGAGGAACTCGCGCCCTTCCGGATCCTCACCGGCATCGAGGTCGACATCAACGTCGACGGCAGCCTGGACCAGACCGACGAACTGCTCGGCCGGCTCGACGCCGTCGTCGCCAGCGTCCACTCCGACCTGCGCGCCGACCGCGCGGCGATGACCCGGCGGATGCTCGCCGCCGTCGCCGATCCGCACACCGACGTGCTGGGCCACTGCACCGGCCGGCTGGTGATCGGCCGCAGACAGCGCAACGGGACCCAGCGGCCGCGGCCGGAGAGCCAGTTCGACGCCGAGGCCGTCTTCTCCGCCTGCGTCGAGCACGGCACCGCGGTGGAGATCAACTCCCGCCCCGAACGGCTGGACCCGCCGCGGCGGCTGCTCACCCTGGCCGTCGAGCTGGGCTGCGAGTTCGCCATCGACACCGACGCGCACGCCCCTGGCCAGCTGGACTGGCAGTACAACGGCTGCGAGCGGGCGATCGAGTGCGGCGTGCCGGTGGAGCGGGTGGTCAACACCCGCTCCGCCGACGACCTGCTCGAGTGGACCACACCGCCGTAGTGAAAGAGCTCCGTGCCGAGGTGCTAGACACGTGGCACTCGCGCCACCTGGGGAAACGGCAGAACGACAGATCCGCCGAACGAGGCAGGGATCCGACTGCCGAGCGTGGAGAGCCCTACTCGGAGCGGGGTCGAAGGCCCGGATCGGAGACGTCGTCGTGCTGAACGCGCTGTTGCTGACCAGGACAGCCGACGGGCCGCATCGGGCGACCTCCGGCCGCCCGGAGCCGACAGCAGGCACACCAGGACGAAGCCACGTGCACTGAAGCCACGTGCACTGGTTCCGCCGGATCGGCGACGATCCCTTCAGCAGCGCGACGGCCTACGGCTGCCGTTGCGGTATGGTCCGCGCCGGGTTCTGAGCCACCCTGTCGCACCGACCGTCGAGGAGGCGGTGCGGCTGCGACACAGGTTCCATTGGCTGCCGTCACACGGACGTGTGGACGTGCGCTGCCGCCCCTTCGGCCCGGCGCGGTGCCGACTAGGGTGGATTTTCGATCAACGCAGGGAGTGAGCACCGGTGAAGGTAGCCGTCTTCGGCCTGGGCTACGTCGGCATGACCGCAGCGGCGTGCATGGTGAAGCAAGGGCACGTGGTCGTCGGGATCGACGTCAGCGAGGCCAAGGTGTCCACGATCCGGCGTGGCAAATCGCCGATCATGGAACCGGGCGTCCAGGAGCAGATCGCTGAGGGGATCGACCGGGGGACGCTGTCCGCGACGACCTCCCCGATCGGCGTGCTCGACGACGCTGACTTGGCGATCGTCTGCGTGGGCACGCCGAGCGCTCCCGATGGCGGCCACAACATGACCTACATCGCCGAGGTCAGCCGCCAGATCGCCGCCAACGTCGGAACCGGGCGCACGACCCCGCTGACCGTGGCGTACCGGTCGACGGTGCGGCCCGGAACGATGGAGGAGCTGGTGTGGCCGATCTTCCAGGGCGCGCTGGGGGACGACATCGACGCCGCGCTGGAGCTCGTCTACAACCCCGAGTTCCTCCGCGAGAGCAGCGGGATGCGCGACTACTTCGAGCCGCCGAAGGTGGTGGTCGGCACTCGTGACGGCCGAGGGTCGGACACCATGCTGAAGCTCTATGCCGATGTCCAGGCTCCGTGGTTCGACGTCCCGTTCCGCGAGGCCGAGCTGACCAAGTTCGTCGACAACACCTGGCACGCGGTCAAGGTGGCCTACGCGAACGAGCTGGGGCGCATCTGCCAGCAGATGGGCATCAGCGCCTCGGCGGTGTCCGAGATCTTCCTGTCGGACACCAAGCTGAACATCTCGGCCCGGTACCTCCGCCCGGGCGGACCGTTCGGCGGCTCCTGCCTGCCCAAGGACGTGCGGGCACTCCAGCGGATCTCCGCTGACGTCGGCGCCAACACCCACCTGATCGACGCGCTGATCCGTAGCAACGAGTCGCACAAGTACCACCAGTTCCAGGACATCCGGAGCGCGGTCTCCCCCGGCGACCGGATCCTGCTCTGCGGCCTCACCTTCAAGGCGCACACCGACGATGTCCGGGAGAGCCCGGCCATCGACCTCGCCCGGATGCTGATCACCGACGGGTGCCTGGTCGAGGTCTACGATCCCTACCTGGAGCCGGCGGCCTTGGTCGGCCAGAACCTCGGCTATGCGTACAGCCACCTGCCGCAGCTGTCCTCGCTCCTGGTGAGCGCCCAGCACGCCGAGTCGCAGGACTACGCGCTCGTGGTCGACACCAACGGGACCGCGTCGGACCTTCAGTTGAGCCCGGATCAGCCGGTCGTGTCCACCAACCGCATCGCATGACCGGGCGCTTCCTGCCCGGCGGCCCCACACGAGCAGCGCCGACGGAGGGCTCTCAGCTGCCCCGCCGGATGCGCGTCGAACCGACGCCGAGGCCGCTGCGCATCGCGATCGTCTACAGCAGGTCACCGCTGCCCATGAGGCGAGCCGACCAGATGACCGTAGCGAACCTCATCTCCTTCCTCGCCGCCCGAGGCCATACGGTCGACCTGTACGCCCTCCGTACGGGTGGGCAGATCACGGAGTCCCACCAGTCCTGGCTGCGCGACCACTGCTCCCAGGTCCGCCTCTTCCGGCACGGTCGGTTCCGGATGGCGCTCGGCATGCTCCAGGCCGTCTGCACAGGCAGGCCGCTCCAGGTAGGCATCTTCCGGAACGGCCGGCAGCGCCAGGCCGTGGACCGCGCCGCCCGCGACGGCGACTACGACATCGTGTACACGTACTACCTCCGGAGCGCGGAGGCGACCCGGAGCATCCGCCAGAAGCGGGACGGTGTCTCGCGCCGCCGTCCCGCCACGTTCCTGGCGATGCAGCTCTCCCAGAGCCTCAACACCCGCCGGATCCTCGAGAACGCATCGAACGTCTGGACCCGGACCCTCTACTGGTACGAGTCACGGCGGGTGCGCCAGTACGAGACGACCGTCTGGCGGGACTTCGACCGGTCCGTCCTCATCGGTCAGCAGGACCTGGACACCATCAACGAGGAGTGCCGCAGGGCCGGGCTGCCCGAACTGGACAACGTGGTCTTCGGGGCGCACGGCACGGACCTGGACCAGTTCGCGGTGGCCACCGCGGACGAGGTCGTCCCGAACCGGATCGTCTTCTCCGGCGTCATGCGAACGCCGACCAACGTCCAAGCCGTCCTCTGGTTCGCCCAGAAGGTGTGGCCGACAGTGCGCCGCGCGGTTCCCCAGGCCGAGTTCATGATCGTCGGCCGGGAACCGACCGGCGAGGTCCGCGCGCTGCACGGCAAGGACGGGATCACGGTGACGGGCACGGTCCCCGACCCGGCGGTCCTCATCCGCAGCGCCACCGTCTGCATCAACCCCATGCAGGCGGGAGGCGGCATGCAGAACAAGCTGCTCGAGTACCTGGCATGTGCAAAGCCGGTCGTCGCCACGACCGTGGCGAACGAGGGCATCGGCGCACCGGCAGACTGCGTCGCCGTAACAGACGACCCTGCGGAGTTCGCGCAGCAGACGATCCGCCTCCTCGAGGACCGTGCGGCCCAGGTCCGTCTCGGCACCGCCGCGCGGTCGTTCGTCGAGGAGCACTGGTCCTGGGAGGGCCACTTCCTGCGCCTCGAGCGAGACTTCATCCTCGCCCTGGAAGAGCTATGCGGGGACGAGGCAGCAGAGGACACACTCCCCCCGCGGAGGAGCCGCCCGGGGCGATCCGTCGCCTGAGATAGCGACAGCAGGGCTGGGCGCGGATGCTGCCCAGCACCGACGCCGTACCCGTCACCAAGGACCGCCTGCAGGCTGGAAAGGTTTCCCGCAACGGCGGGTTGCCTATGATGTCCCCGGTGAGTCCGGAGCAAACTGCGGAGAGGGGTCGGCATGGCCGACGTGAGCCAGGTGCGGGCAGCCGTCGTCGAGGAGATCACGGCACTGCTGGCTGAGGACGGGAAAGACGTTCCGCCGCTGACCGACGACATCGTCCTCCTGGAGAGCGGTCTCGACAGCCTCGGGTTCGCCGTCCTCGTCACACGGCTCGAGGAGTCACTCGGCTACGACCCCTTCACCGAGATGGACGATCCCGTCTATCCCACGACCCTGGCCGACTTCGTCGACATCTACTCCGGACGGCCGCATGAGCGCTGATCCACAGGACACCGCCCGCAGCGGTGCCGGGCCGGCGATCATCGACCGAGACGGTGCCGTGCTGCACGCGGAGTTGCGTCAGGACCCCTTCGGTCTGCGCCGCATCGTTCCCCGGGGAGCAGTCGTCGCCCTCCAGGCCCACCGGGCCCGCACCGTGGCCGCAGCCCTCTGCGTCCTCGAGGGCCGCGCCCGACGGGTCGACCTGATCGGGTCCCTCGGCCACTCCGTGGAGCCGGGCACCATCACCGTCGACGACGCGGCCGTGGGGACGGAGTCCGCAGCGGAAGATGACGAGCACGCGGGCGAGGCAGCGACGGACCAGGCCGAGACCCGGACCCGCTGGCGACTGTTCACGTCCGGGACGACGGGCGAACCGAAGCCGGTCGACCACACGCTGAGGTCCCTCAGCCGGACGGTCCGCGTCCCCGGCACCGGCGGCCGGACGCAGCGACGCTGGGGACTGCTCTACGAGCCTACGCGGATGGCAGGCCTCCAGGTCCTGCTGCAGGCACTGGCGAGCGAGGACGTCCTGGTGGACGCATCCGGCCACGGAAGTCTGCCGGACCGACTGCAGTGGTTGGCCGACAACTCGGTCGACACGATCTCGGCGACACCGACGATCTGGCGCCAGGTTCTGCAGAGCCAGGACCCCAGGGCACTGCCGCTGACGCAGATCACGCTGGGCGGCGAGATCGCCGACCAGCGCCTCCTCGACGCGCTGCGCCGGACGTTCCCCGAGGCACGCATCACGCACATTTTCGCCTCCACGGACACCGGTGCGGCATTCGCCGTCAACGACGGCCGGGAGGGCTTCCCGCGCGCCTATCTGGAGTCCGCGCCGTCCGGGGTGCGACTGGACGTGCGCGACGGCCGGTTGTTCGTCGAGGCTCCCGAGGTCAGTGGCGCCGGGCCCGACGGTTTCGTGGACACCGGGGACTTGGTCGAGATGACCGCCGATCGGATCCGAATCCTCGGCCGGGCCTCCGGCGCGGTGAACGTCGGCGGTGTCCTGGTGTCACCGGAGCAGGTGGAGAGCGTGCTACGGGCCCATCCGGACGTCGTCGACGCCGTGGTGACCTCCCGGCGCAACGCTTTCAGCGGAAACATCCTGGTGGCCGATGTGCTGCCCACATCCGAGGCCGACACGAGGGCCCTGCCCGCCGCGCTCCGCGCCGAGGTAGCCTCCCGACTCTCCTCGGTGCACGTCCCCGCCTCCGTCAAGGTCGTTCCCGAGATGGTCGTCACGTCGACCGGCAAGGTCGGCCGCCGGTGAGCGACCTCGTGGTGATCACCGGGACGAGCGGGGGGCTCGGCCGGGCTCTGGCCCGGGAAGCCGTGGCGAACGGTTACCGGGTCCTCGGGATCGCTCGCCGATCGGTCGAGGAGGCCGACATCGGGGACGGGTACGCGCACCTGTGCGCGGACCTGTCGGACATCGACGCGATCCCACGTCTGGCGCGACAGGTGCTGGCCGAGCACGGCGCCCCCTACGGGCTGGTGAACAACGCCGCCGCCGGGCTGGACGGCCTGCTGCCGACGATGCACAACAGCCAGATCCGCGCGGTGCTCGACCTGGACCTGTTGTCGCCGATCATGCTGACGAAATACCTCTGCCGGCCCATGCTGTCCGTGGGCCGTGGACGGGTCATCACCGTGTCCTCGATCGTCGCCCGCACAGGCTTCCGTGGCCTGTCGGTCTACGCGGCCGCCAAGGCCGGGCTCGAGGGGTTCACCCGGTCACTCGCCCGCGACCTGGGACGTCGCGGCGTGACCGTCAACGCGGTCGCGCCCGGCTTCCTGGACACGGACATGACCACGGTCCTCGGGGATGCCGGCATGGCCCGGGTGCAGCGACGCAGCCCGCTCGACCGGTTCGCCACCACCGAGGAGGTCGCCGCCGCGGTGACGTACCTGCTGAGCCCGGCGGCAGCAGGAGTGACGGGGACGACCCTGACCGTGGACGCCGGGTCCACTGCCTGAGGAGCCTGCATGACGCGCCAGCCCACCCCATCGACGCTCCACCTCGTCCGCGAGGACTGGCTGACCCACAACCGCAAGCTCACCGCCCCCGGTGTTCACGCCCTCGTGGTGCACCGCCTGCAGGTGTCGCTGGCCCAGCGCACGGGCCTGCCGGCCAGGGTCGGCCGCCTGGCACTACACGCAGTGAACAACCTCCTGATCCGGAACGTGTACGGGATGGAGCTCTACCCGACGACCCGGATCGGCCGGCGACTGCTGCTCCCTCACCACGTCGGTGTGCTCCTGGGCAGGCACAGCGTCATCGGCGACGACTGCGTGATCCGGCAGCACGTGACGCTCGGCCAGCAGGGCGGTACAACCTACGACCAGCCCACCCTGGGGGACCGTGTCGACGTGGGGCCGGGCGCGACAATCGCCGGAAGGATCACCGTGGGGGATGACGCGACCATCGGCGCGCACGCTCTGGTCCTGCGGGACGTTCCCGCGGGTGCGACCGCGATGGTGTCTCCGGCTCGGGTCCTGCCGGCGACGCCCGGGGCTGCCTCGGCCGCCCGCGGGGCAGCGGCCTCGTCCTGACGGCCAGCCGGGTCGCTCCGCCCTTCCCCGCGCCGGCGTCGGGCACCGCAGGTGGGCGGTCACCAGGATCTGGTGACCGCCCACCGTCGGAGCACTCCTCGACGCTCCCGCACGGGATGACGACGCGCGTGCCGGTCTAGCGGTAGAGCTTCTGGTAGGCGGCAGAGCCTCTCGGGTTCTGGTTCGGGCTCACGAGCGAGCCGGCGACCCCCGACCTCGACTGGTTGAAGTAGGACTCGTACGCCAGGTGGTCACCCAGCGAGCGGAAGAACCCGACCATCTTCTCGATGTAGAGGGGGTTGTCCCCCCCGTTGTTCCCGGCCTGCTCCGTGCCCGGGTAGAGCCCCCACTCGGGAACGCTGACCTGCTTGCCACGCTGGATCGCGAAGTCCGCCCAGAAGCGGAGCCCGAACTCACCGGCGAGGTGCTCCTGCCAGTCGGCCTCGGTCCGCACACCGGGCCAGATATCGTACGAGTCGATTCCGACGATGTCGACGTACTGGTCACCGGGGTAGGCCTTCCGGGCGTCCGCGACGCTGTGCCCGCGGCCACGGTTGACGTTCCAGTCCCAGCGCAGCTCCGGCGCCACTCGCTCCACCTGGGTATGGATGGCGCGCCAGCACGCGGCGAACGCCTCGGGGTTGCGGGCGGACCACTTGTACCAGTCGCCGTTGAACTCCCAGCCGAGCCGGATGATGACCTCGTCGGCCAATCCGCGCTCGGCCAGGTTCTCGCCGAACTCCCGCCAGTGCCGGTCGTAGCTGCCCCGCGCGCATGCGTCCAGGGACGCGCTCTCCTTCTCGGGCAGCATGGCCACCCCGAACGACTTGATGTAGGGAGTCCCCGACCAGTTGTTGTACAGCCAGGTCGGGTTGACGATGTCGGCCCAGCTGGACCGCGCCGGCCAGTCGACCACGACATCGAGCTCCCGTCCGCGCCAGGCGGCGAAGGCCTCGTACTCCTCGGGGTCCGAACCGGGCACGTAGACGCCGCTCCGCCAGGCTGCACCCGAACGGCTCCCCTGCATCGCCGCAGCCTGCCGGCCCGCAGCGGCGGCCGGCGGCGCTGCGGCCGGCGGCACGGCGGCGGGCGCAGCGGCGGCCGGCGGTGCGGCCGCCGGTGGCGCATCGGCCGCTGGGGGCGCAGCCGCCGTCGGCGGCGCAACGACAGGAGCCGGGCTCTCGGGGACCGCAGCCGCGGGCACCTCCACCGGGACCTCGGCGGGAGGGGCCGCGGTCACCAGAGGCGTGCCGGGAGGGACTGCGGTGGGAGCCCTGCGCTCACCGCGACTCACCGCCGTCCCTTCGTCCGTGGGGCCGGACTCCGGGATGCCGCCCTGCCGGGCACCGATGACGGCGCCCTGGGATGGGGAGTCGGGACCGTGGGACAGCTGCGCCAGCGGCTGGCAGGCAGTGATCGACAGGAGGGCAACTGCCGCCAGGGCAGTGGCTCCGACACGGGAACGGGGAAGTTTCACAGCGGGGGGTCCTCCGGGCGTCGGTCACCCTGAGCGATGTAACCGACCTGTTGAGTCATCGACATGTCGACTGTGACATGTCAGCTCTGCATACGGAAGGTCACGCTCAGTACTCAACAACCCCACCAGTCACAGCGGTCCCGTTGGCATCCCCCGCCCTGCGTGTCGGCCTGGCGTGTCACCCGGGCAATGACATCGCCGGCGTCCGGGTCCGGTGCGGACGGCTCCGGAGCCGTTGCCGCCGGCCGCCGTCAGGCGTCGGAAGCAGCCCGGACGACCGCCGGCGGGGCGTCGTCCCGGTCGGCGGTGGTGGCGCCGGTGGCTCGGACCGCGAGGACGACCATGAGGACGCCTCCCACCAGGTGGGCCAGCGCGATGCCCCAGGCGGCGCCCTCGATCCCGAGCCAGGCACCGCCGCCCACCCCCAGCCCCAGGATGAGCGGCGCCTGGACCAGCGTGGCCCGGAAGAGAAGATCGACCCGGCTGAGGACCTTGAGCGTCGCCATTGCGCCGATCACCAGAGAGATGAGGCACTGCGTCGTACCGACCGCGGCCATTACGCGCTCGGCCTCGTCCCACGAGGACCCGAGCAGCTCCCGGCCGATCGAATCCGGGAGGAGCAGGAGGGTGACCACCACGGTCGCACTGATGGTGAACGCGAAGCCGGCCAGCAGGAGGGCGGGGGTACGTAGCGCGCGCGGTCCCCGGGCGGCCAGCCGGCGGGCCAGCAGGGGAACCATGAAGGCCGTCAGAGCTCCGAACACCAGCTGGATCGGGCCGAGGAGGGTCTGCGCGAAGCGCAGCCCGCCCGTCGCGGCGAACCCCAGCAGCACCACGAGCAGGGATGTGGTCAGCGTGAACGACCCCATGTTGATCAGGTAGTCCCCGCCCAGCCGGACGTTGATCGACGAGTGCTGGCGCAGCCAGGCGATCACCCCCGCAGGGGCAGCGGGCAGCCCGAACTGCCAGGCCCCCAGCCCGGCGCCCACCCAGGCACCCAGCGCCCAGGCGGCGAGGTACCAGCCCAGCTCGTCGGTCTCCGAGACGATGCACGCCGCGATGGCCGCGAACTGGACCAGGAACCGGACGAGGTCGTTGACCGCGGCCTTGTGGACGGCCCCGGTGGCGAACGCGGCGCTGCGCCAGCTGTCCTGCAGGAGTTGGCCGGGCAGGATGATCACCAGCAGCGCCAGCGCTTCCCCCAGCTGGTCACCCAGGGCCAGCCCGACGGCCAGGCAGACGAGGCCGAAGGTGAGCCCGGCGCCGGTGCTCGAGCCGGCCGCCTGAGCCACCGCCCGGCCCCGGGTCTCGTCGGAGGCAGCGCTGAACCTGATCAGGAGGGGATCGGTCGTCACCGCGCGGGAGAGGCCGATGGCTAGGCTGAAGATCAGGAACACGTAGGTGAAGACGCCTCCGAGTTCCTCGTCGACCGCTCGGGCGACGGCGATCGTCAGGCCGAAGTTCGACATGCTCGCCAGCGCCTGCGAGAGGATGGTCCAGAGCGCCTGCTGCTGGGATCGGCCGGGCCGGAGTCCACGCCGTCGGGAGGGGTCACGCCGTCGGGAGGGGTCACGCCGTCGGGAGGGGTCACGCTGGTCCCCCGACGTACCCGGCGAGGAGGCCGGCGCACCGGCCGGCGACCGCCGGCTCAACCCCGGGACCGATCGCCGAGGGTCTCCGGGGCCGGATGCGCGACGGCGCCGCTGCGGGTCGCCCGCCTGGGGTGACGGGGACGTCGGCCGGCCGGCTTCGTGACGACCACTCCGGTGAGCTCCTTCCCGGCCGCCTCGATCCGGTACCGCGCCGTGGCCAGCAGGTCCGGATCCTCGCCGAGCCCGGTGACGGCGACCACGGCAGCCGCCCTGCCCACCAGGGCCAACGACGAGGGGCTCGACCGCACCGGAGCGGTGTGGACGAGGACGAGGTCTGCCACCTCCGTCAGGCGGAGCAGCGCCCGGTCCACCGCCCCGCCGGTCTCGAAGCCGGTGTCCCGGGAGTCCCCCAGCATGGCCAGCCCGATCCGGCCCGGCAGGTCGCCGTCGGTCCGGACGGCCACCACGCCCTCGCCGGTGTCCACCGACGCCTGCGCCAGTTGCTCCACCGAGCGCGGGGGCGCCTGCGAGACGAGTCGCTCGACGAGTGCACGCGCCCCCGGATCGGCATCGAGCACGATGACGTTCCGGCCACGCGCGGCGGCGGCCAATGCCAGGCCCTCCACGGCGGCGGCCGTCCCGCTGTCCTCGGTGACGCCGGTCAGGACCACCGGACCTTCGGCTCCGTGCACGGCGTAGTCGAGCGCTACCAGCGTCAGGGCGTGGTCCTCGGCGTCCGGGACCATCCCTCCGACCCTCCCGGCCCCGGGCACCGGGACGACTCCGAGGACCGGGCTCCCGGCGGCCTCGGCGATCGGTGTGACGTCACCTGCGGGTGGTCGCCGCAGGAGCGCCAGGGCGGTAGCGGCCAGCGCGGCGATGACGGCCAGGATCACCGCGGCCCGTAACGGACGGGGCGAGGACGGATCCTCCGGCAAGACGGCCCGTTCCACGACGGCGACCCCGTCCCCGTACACCGCCGCCTCGGTGCGGATCTGGTCGGCCACGGCCGGGTCCGCGGTCGCGGCCAGCGCGGCGGCAGCCCTGCCCGCCACCCGCTCGGTCGCCGACTCCAGGTAGGCGGTCACCACTGCATCCGCCCGGTCCACCGCAGACTCCGGGGTCGGTGCCGTGGCAGCGACGAGCAGCACGTCGGCGTCGGAGAGAGCCGAGACGTCCACGGACTCGGCCAGTTCGCTCACCGAGAGGTCGCCGTCCAACCGCTCGAGGGCCGCCCGGAGCAGCGGCTGGGTGGTCATGATCAGGCGCTGGTTGCTCAGAAAGCGGGACGAGTCGACGAAGGATCTCCCGCCCAGGGGTTCGAAGACGTCGTCCGCGGACAGTACGACGCGGCTGACCGCGGTGTATTCCCGGGGTTGGCCCTCGCTGAACACGTATCCACCGATGCCGGCCACGACGGCTGCTCCCAGGATCAGCCAGCGCGCCCGCCACACCGCGCCTCCGAAGGACGGCCTGTCCCGGCCGGCGCGAGCCCTGCGGGTGGGGCGGCTCATGCGCACTCCTCAGAGACAGACACCATCAGCGGGCTCGCCCCCACGGGCTGCGCACCCACGGAAGACTTCGGTGCGGGCGCAGAGGTTCGCGGTCACCGACCCTCACTCTGACACGGCGATGGCCACCGTCAGCGCGGTGGGCACCCGGAACCGCGTGCCCGTACCGCTGCGGGTCAGGCCGGGATCAGCGCGTGTGCACCGGCGCGTCGGGCACCGCGTCGGGCGATGACCGCAGGGGCGGCTGGTGGCGCAGCCGGGCCCGTGACCTGCGGGCGCTCGCGACGACGACACCGGAGCACGCGCGCCCGGCCAGCGAGAGCCGATCCCGCACGTCGACGAGGTCCTGGGTCCGGGCCCCTCGTCCCTGCCCGTCGACCACGAGGACGACCTCCCCGACGTCCCGGAGGAGCGCGAACGCCACCGGGTCCTCCGAGACGGGACCCGCGCACACCAGGACCAGGTCGTAGGCACCGGCCAGCGAGGCGAGGCGGCGCCGCGCCGCCCCCTGCGGTCCTGCAGCATCCCGGGTGAGGACCGCCAGATCGACGCGCACGCCGTCATCTCCGGGCAGCGGGGCGTCGACGACGAAACGGTCGAGGCTCCCGGCATCGCCGGCCTCGTCGAGGGTCTGGGGCGGCGGATCCACCTGCGCCGCGGCGATCAGGGGAGCACCGTCCCCGTCGGCGTCGACGACGAGGACCCGGCGGGTGCGGGCCGCGGCCGCGGCCAGGCCGAGGGCCACTCCTCGAGCCAGTGGATGGCGACCCAGCGGACTGACCATGACGATGGGCGACCGGCCGTCACAGGTGTAGTCCAGACCGACCACGGCCATGTCGTAGCCCTCGGGCGCCGTGGCCGTCACCCTCCCGCGGGCCACGGGGACGTCCACCACGCCGAGCAGAGCAGCGTCCGCGTCCGCCGCCAGCTCCTGGGGGGTCCGTGCCTGGTGGTCGCGCCGCCAGAGCGCGAAGCCCGAGGCGACGATTGCGGACAGGATCCCGAGGAGCAGCGCGTCGCGCACCGGCTTCGGCGCGATGGGCTCGACCGGCACGGACGCCCTCTCCACCACCGAGACGCCGTCCCCGTAGACCGCCGCCTCGGTCCGGATGCCGGCGACCGCAGCTGCGCCCCCGGCGACCACCAGGGCAGCCGCATCCGCGATCTCGTCCACTCGCTCGCTGATGAACTGCTGGTAGGCGAACGCGACGGCGTTGGCACGAGCCGCGGCGAGCTCGGCGGTGGGCGCCTGGGCAGTGACGATGATGATGTCGCTGTCCGCCAGGGTCGTGACGGCGAGCGACTCCTCGAGCAGCTCGGTGTCGTCGCCCGCGCCGAGCTCCGCGGCCGCCAGGTCGAGCACCTCGCCGGACTGGATCACCTCGCGTTGGTTGGCGAGGTATCGGGAGGCGTTCCCAGCGGTCCCGCCGAGGGGGTCGAAGGGGTGGGTCGCCGAGAGGACCAGGCGGCTCTCCGCCTGGTACGTCTCGTCCTGTAGCGAGCTGAGCAGGTAGCCGAGGACCGCACCGAGGACGGTCGCGACAGCGATCAGTCGACGCCGGCGCCACAGGGCGGAAGCGACGAGGGACTTCTCCCCCGATGTGGTAATCATGGCCATCCTCCCTGCACCGGCGAGCCGGTCGTCGGCCCTAATGTTCACATGCTCCGACGGCAGGCAGCGCCGTCGTGAGCAGTTCTTCCCACCATCGGGGCAGCGCACGGACGGAGGATGCGGCGTGACGCCAGCGGACAGACCGGCACGGCCCTCGGTGCGGTCGCACCGGGAAACACACGGGGGGACGGGGCCGGGCAGCGGCCCGGTCCTGGCAGGACGGGGTCCTCGCGTCTCCACGGTCGTCATCGGCACGCTCGCCCTGATCCTGCTGGTGCAGCGCCTGGTTCTCCCGGTCGGCCCGAGCCCGGTGCAGCTCAGCATCCTTGTCGCGTACGGCGCTCTGGCGCTGCTCCTGCTCACCGGCCAGGCCCGTGCCGATCGGATGCGCGCGGAGCTGTTCATGCTCGCGGTGGCTCTCTGCCTGGTCGCGACCCTGACGGCGGCCGCCATGGGGTCGACCCCGAGCCTGCCGTCTCTGGGCCTGCTGATCCTGCTGTACCTGCTCTGGATCTACCGGGTCGTCCCCGAGGCGACGGCCTCGTTGATCACGGTGGCCCGGGGCTTCGTGTGGATGATGCTTGTGTTCGCATCCGTCGGCATCGTGCAACTCGTCTCGCAGTTCGTGGGGGTGTGGTCCTACACCGACTACGTCGGTGAGTTCCTGCCGCCGGTGCTGATCGACGACAGCTTCAACAGCAGCATCCCCGTCGTCTACGGATCCCCGGTGCACAAGGCGAATGCCTTCGTCTTCCTCGAGCCGTCCTTCTTCTCCCAGTTCACCGCCCTCGGTGCCGTCGTCGCCGTGGTGACCAGGGCCCCGGCCTGGCAGGTCCTGGTCCTGGTGGGCGGTGTCTTCTCGGCGGTCTCGGGGACGGGCCTGATCGTGCTGCTGGTGGGCGGGCTGTTGATCGCCGTCCGAGCCGGGTGGCTGATCCGGCCGGTGCACGTGGGGGCGCTCGCGCTGGCCGCGGTGGGCCTGCTCGCCAGCCCGGTCGCCCCGCTGCTGACCCGCCGGATGGGCGAGACGTCCCAGGTGGGCAGCAGCGGCTACCTGCGCTTCGTCCAGCCCTACGCCGAGGTGGCCGGTGCGCTGCGCGAGGATCCCATCCGCTTCCTCATGGGCTACGGGGCCGGTTCGGTCGACCGACTGCTGCCGTCCGGCCGGGAAGGCCGCGAACCCGTGGTGTACACGATCATCCCCAAGCTGGTCTTCGAGTACGGGCTCGTGGCCGGTGGCGTCCTGGCGCTGTTCATCGTGCTGGTCCTCCTCGACCGCGGCGCGTGGCGCGTGGTCCCCGGGACCGTCCTGGTGATGATCTTCCTGCTCTCTGGCAGCCTGCTGCAGCCGCACACCGTCGTCACCGCCTGGTTGCTGACCGGGCTGTGGGCCGGCGGCGCGGGCCGGCGACTGGACCAGCTGGACCGGAGTCGGCTCCTGGCCGACGAGGGGACGGACCGCGGCGTCGGCCTCCCCGCCCCGCGGGGACGGCTCCTGCTCTGACCGCCGGGAGGGGTCAGCCTCCGAACAGCTCCAGGTAGCGCTCCCGGGCCTCCGGGAACCGGTCGCTCTGCCACAGCCGGTGGGTGCCGCCGTCGTTGGTGCTCTCGAAGTAGGAGTGGTATCCCACCCGGTTGTCGGGGTCCTCGATGAACTCGGCCATCTGCTCGATGTAGTGGGGGTTGTCCCCACCGCCGAGGTCGTCCGTGCGGTCCCAGACACCCCACTCCGGCAGGGACATCTGCTTGCCGCGCTCCGCCGCGAAGTCGCTCCAGAACTCGAGCCCCCGGTCGCTGCCGTAGATCTGGACCTCCCAGGCGCGCTCCCGGCGCTCCTCGGCGCACTCCCCGAGGCAGTCCTCGGGGATGGGATAGGTGCCCCTGGCCCCGCTCACGTCGTAGGCATCGACCCCGACGAAGTCGACGTACTCGTCGCCCGGGTAGTACTCGACGGCGTCGTAGTCGTTCCCCGCCCCATTGTTGACGGTCCAGTCGAAGAGGAACTCCTGGCCCTCGACCTCGCGCATCGTCGTGACGATCCGCCGCCAGTACTCGATCCAGGCCTCCTCGTCCTCGGTGGACCAGCGCCAGCCGTCGATGTTGAACTCCCAGCCGAGCCGCAGGATGGCGTCTTCGTGGCCGTGGGCCACGAGCGTCTCGGCCAAGGTGCGGAAGTACTCGTCGTACTCGCCGTCCGCGCCCTCCTGGATGGAGACGCCCTCGACCTCCTCCGGGAGCATGGCGACCCCGAGCACCAGCCGCCGCTCCTGACCCTCCCAGCCCTCGACCAGGTAGTCGGGCCGCGAGATGTCCCACCAGTTGGCCCGGGCGGAGAAGTCGGCCGCCAGCTCGATCGGACGCCCGAGCCACTCCTCGTAGGCGGCCACCTCGTCCGGGTTGGTGCTGCGGAAGACGCCCACCATGGGCCTCTCCCAGTTGTCCCGTGTCGGCCGCTGGATCGGCTCCTCCGCCAGGACGTCGGCCTCCGGCCCGGGCTCGGACGGCTCCTCGGCGTCGAGCGGCGCCTCGGTCGCGACCGGGACCCCGTCGCCGCCCGGGTCGTCCTCACCGTCGACGATTCCGGCCACCAGGAGGACTCCCAGGACCACCGCGAGGACCAGCAGGGCGGACAGCCACCTGTGCGCCACCCACGGACTACGCTCCGGCTGTGCCGGCTCGGGTCCCCCAGCAGGGACGGCCTGGTGCGGCGACGTGCTGTGGCCGACCTGCTGCTCCGAACCCACATCCACTCCTCGTCACGTCACGCCAGCACGGGCAATGGCCGCCGACAGCCTCACGCCTACGGGTTAACGGGCCGCCGTATCCGACGGACGCATGGTCGGGTGTCCTGCCCGAACCAGGTAGTTTGCCACGGAGATGCACGCGGCGCCGCCGAGATGATGTGGCACCGCCGAGGTGAGGAGTCCGTACATCGTGGTGGCAGTTCCCCTGACCGAACGGGACGTCGAGCTCGTCGTGGTGACGTACCGGAGCCGCGCCCAGCTCGAGGGACTGCTGAGCGGATTGTCGGAGGACCTGCCGGTCGTCGTCGTCGACAACTCCGACGGCGTGGACGGCGTCGACGAGGTCGTATCGAAGCGCCCGCGCGGTCGGTACCTTCCGGGGGGCGGGGTCGGTTTCGCCCGTGCGGCCAACCTCGGGGCCCGCACCTCGACGGCCGAGTACCTCGTGTTCCTCAACCCGGACATCCGCCCCACGGACGAGGTGCTCGCCACCCTGGTCCAGGACGTGGCCGACGACCCCACCTGTGCCGCCAGCGCAGCCACCCGCGCCGATGCGGCCGGTAGGCCGCAGAAGAACGGGGGCTGGGAACCGTCGGTCGGGCGCGCGTTCACCCACGCCCTCGGTGCGCACAAGGTCTTCCGGCGGGCGGGCCTGTACGCGACCCCCCGACTGGATCAGCCGCTGGCGGTCGACTGGGTCAGCGGCGGGTGCATGGCGGTGCGCCGGGAGACCTTCCTCTCCCTCGGCGGCTTCGACGAGAGCTTCTACGTGTACTGCGAGGACATGGCCTACGGGCGAGCGGCCCGTGAGCACGGCCTCACGGAGCGGCTGCGCACCGATGTGACCTTCGTCGGGGATGCCGGTGGCTCGGGGGCACCGTCCCTGGAGATGGCGCGGCTGCGCGGCGCGGCGATGACCCGCTACGTGCGCAAGCACAACCCTGCGGCGGTGGCCCTCGCCATCAACGCCGTCAACGCCGCCGGCTACGCAGTGCGCGCCGCCCAGCTGCGCCTCCGTGGCGACCGGACCACCGCGCAGGTCTGCTGGGCGTACGTGAAGGGGGCCGTGACCGCGCGGGCCACGGTCGCCGGTCGGGTCGTGACCCGATGAGCCGGCCCGCCCCGCAGGTCGGTGCCCCGCGGTACGGGGCCGTCGTCCTGACCCAGGGCAACCGCCCTGCCGAACTCCGGGCCGCCGTGGAGTCGCTCCTCCGCCAGCGCGACGTCACGGTCGACCTCGTGGTGGTCGGGAACGGGTGGCAGCCCACGGGGTTGCCGACCGGGGTCAAGACGCTAGGGCTGCCCGAGAACGTCGGCATCCCGGCCGGGCGCAACGCCGGGGTGCCGGAGGTGGACGGCGACCTGCTGTTCTTCCTGGACGACGATGAGGTGCTGCCCGAGGACACCCTGCTGGCCGAGGCCGCCCGCCGCTTTGCCGCCGATCCGCGGCTGGGCATGATCCAGCCGCGGATCGACGTGCTCGGCGGGGGCGAGCCGCCGAGGCGGTGGACCCCGCGCAGCCGCGTCGGGGACCGGATGCGCTCGGGCATGGCCTTCCAGGTGCTGGAAGGGGCGCTCGCCATCCGGCGCGACGTGTTCGACGCCGCGGGCGGGTGGCCGGGGTCGTTCTGGTACAGCCTGGAGGGGGTCGAGCTGGCCTGGCGGGTCTGGGACACCGGGCACACCGTGCGCTACGAGGCGGACCTGGCAGCCGAGCACCCGCTGACTCAGGTGACCCGGCACAAGGACTTCTACCGGCTCAGCGGCCGTAACCGGATGTGGCTCGCTCGCCGCAACCTGCCGCTCGTCTTCGGCGTCCCCTACGTGATGTCCTGGGCCGGCCTGCAGGCGGCCCGGTCCCTGCGCCGCCCGGACAACGTCCGCACGTACCTGGCCGGGACCTGGGAGGGGCTGAGGACGCCCACCGAGCGCCGGCCCCTGAAGTGGCGGACCATCGCACGGATGACGCGGTACGCCCGGCCACCGGTCTGGTGACCGCCGGCTCGATCCGAACGGATCCGCGCCTCCCCGGCTGACGGGTGGGTGGGGCGGCATGAGGAACCGGCCACCTCCGGCCGGAGCGTGACGAGCCGACCACTGTCGGTTCCTCCAGGCCAGAGGCTTCGTGCCCGGCGTTGCCGGGTGCCCGAGGTCCGGAGACACTGCGGACCCTGGTCGTCATTCGCCGTTCCGTTCGGCCACCACCCCTGGGAGGCACGCGTGGGCATGTCTCACGTCCGTCGGCCGGGCCGGCGGACGCCGGTTGAGCGGAGCACCTCGTTCCGGGACCTGCTGTCGGGCTCGGGGCTCGGTCTCCTGGTGCTCGCGGTAGCGACCCTGGGACTCGGCAGCACCCTGCTCGCGGTCGGTTCGGTCGCCCTCGTCGCGGGGACGGCGGTGGGCCTCGCCGCACTCCTCGGGCCGCGGGCTCGTCCGGCGCGTAGCGGTGGCCTCGGCGGCCGGGTCGCCGCCCACCTGCTGGTCGCCGCGCTCTTGCTCGGCTCGGCGGGATGGGCCGTCCGCTCCGGGACCGAGGACCGACCGTCCGCGCTCGCGGATCCGGTCACCCGGGCCGCGACCGGACTCGACTCGCCCGACGAGCTCGACCCCGGTCCTCCTCCAGAGGCTCCCGGGACGACCCCCGCCGAGGGCACCGGACCGGCGGCCGGCACCGCCGGGGACCCGCCCGCCAGAGAGGTCCCGTCCAGCGCAGGCCCACGTCCGGGGACCGGCGGTTCCATGGAGCCGCCCCTCCAGGAGCCCGGGCCGGTGCCGGTTCCGGGAAGCCTCGACCGTCCGCCGCCGCGCATCGACGGTCCGCCCCCAGCGGCGCCCGCAGAACCGGGCCGCCCCGTTCCCGGCGCAGCCGCCACGGAGGCGCCCGCCCGACCGGCGCCGCCGGCCCCTCGACGCACCTCTCCGCCGGCCGCGGTGAGCACGCCGGCTCCGCAACCGTCGAGACAGCAGCCCTCGGGGCAGCAGCCGGTTCCGGACCCGTCGCCCGTGGCCGATCCGGGGCCCGACCCGGTCAGCGATCCCAGGACCGACCCGGGAACCGAGCCGATCGTCGGTCCGACCACCGATCCGGTCCTCGATCCGGTTCCCGACCCCGAGCCGATGCCGCCTGCCCCGGAGCCCCGGCCCGCGCCCGAGGTCACGCCGGACCCCGAGGCCACTCTCACGCCCGCAGCCCCGGCCGACCCCACTCTGGCACCCGCACCCTCGGCCGACCCCACCCCCGCGCCCACCGCTACGCCGACACCCGAGCCCGAGCCGAAGGAGGACGAGGACGAGCGCGAGCCCGAGTCACCGCCGGAGCCGCGGGTGGACCGGCTGACCCTCGAGGACGTCGTGGACAGCATCCTGGCCGGCTGACCGGAGGCCAAGGCCCTCAGCGTCCGGCCGACTCAGCCGGACGGTGAGGTCACCACACCTTCCACGGCGCCCGACCGCTGCGCCATATCTCGTCGAGCATGTTCTTGTCCCGCAGGGTGTCCATGGGCTGCCAGAAACCCTGGTGGCGGTAGGCGCTCAGCTGCCCGGCGTGCGCCAGTTCCCGCAGCGGCTCCTGCTCCCACACCGTGCTGTCGTCGCTGATGTAGTCGATGACGTCAGGCTCGAGGACGAAGTAACCGCCATTGATCCAGGCGCCGTCGCCTTCGGGCTTCTCGTGGAAGGAGTGGATGGAGGTCTCGTCCTCACCCAGCACCACCGCACCGAACCGGCCGGGCGGCTGGACGGCCGTCATCGTCGCCAGGCGGCCCTGCTGCCGGTGGAAGCGGATCGACTCGGTGATATCGATGTCGGCCACCCCGTCCCCGTAGGTGAAGCAGAACGTCTCCCCGTCGAGGTGGTCGGCGACCCGGCGGAGCCGGCCGCCGGTCATGGACTCCTCACCGGTGTCCACGAGGGTCACCCGCCAGTCCTCGGCCTTGGCCGAGTGCACGTGGACCTGGTTCTTGGCCAGGTCGATGGTCACGTCGGACATGCGCAGGGCGTACGTGGAGAAGTACTCCTTGATGTAGTAGCCCTTGTAGCCCAAGCAGACGACGAAGTCGTTGATGCCGTGGGCCGCGTAGGTCTTGAGGATGTGCCAGAGGACCGGACGACCGCCGATCTCCACCATCGGCTTCGGCCGGACCGTCGTCTCCTCGCTGAGCCGCGTCCCCAGGCCTCCGGCCAGGACGACCGCCTTCACCTCGCGCCCCCGATCACCGCTCGATCCGATCCCGTCCGAGATGAGTCGTCCATGCGTTCCCCCGTCGCCTCGCTGACCGCAGCCCTCCGACCGGCGCTGGTGGCCGGTCCCGCTCCCGGCGGAGCCCGTGCGGCCCACGCCCGGTGGAGGTGCTGTCCATGCCGATCCCTGACATCCGGACGCTACTCGGGTGCCCGCCCTTCAGGCCGCTCCGCGGACGCCGGACCCGGCACAGCGGGCCTTCTTCACCTGTACGGGTGCATGCAGTCGTGCCGGGCGGGGGTGCCCGTCAGTACGCTCCCGAGCCCCGGAGAACAGCGCCCGCAGTCTTCCACAGGATCATGAGGTCGAGAGCCAGTGACCAGTTCTCCACGTAGCGGACGTCCATCCGGACCGAGTCGTCCCAGGACAGGTCCGAGCGGCCGCTGATCTGCCAGAGCCCGGTGAGCCCCGGCTTCACGAGGAACCGGCGGTGCATGTCCACCCCGTACCGCTCCACCTCGCTCGGCAGCGGAGGCCGTGGGCCGACGAGGGACATCTCGCCGCGGACGACGTTGAACAGCTGCGGCAGCTCGTCGACGGAGTACCGCCGCAGGACCTTGCCCACCCTGGTCACCCGCGGGTCGCTGCGCAGCTTGAAGAGCACCCCGTTGCCCTCGTCCTGCGCCGCGAGCGACGCCGTCATGTCGTGGGCGCCCTGAACCATGGTCCGGAACTTCAGCATGTGGAAGACCCGGCCGTCCCGGCCGACCCGCTCCTGGCGGAAGAGCGCCGGGCCCTGGCTGGTGAACCGGACGGCAGCCGCGACCACAAGCAGCAGGGGCAAGAGCAGCAGCAGCGCCGCGACGGCGGCCGTTCGGTCCGTCGCCTCCTTGGTCAGGCGCCGCACGCCACGGAGTTCCGGACGCTCCATGTGCAGCAACGGGAGACCGGAGACGGGGCGGATGTTCACCCGCGGCCCGACGATCTCCGTGATCGCCGGAGCCAGGAGGAGCTCCGCCTGGGTGTCCTCGAGCGCCCAGCCGAGTCGCCGGAGGGCAGGCCCGTCCATCTCCGGCGACGGGAGGACCGCCACCGTCTCGACGGCATGCGCACGGACGACCTCGGCTACCTCGTGCAGCCCGCCGAGGACCGGCAGCGAGCCGTAGATCTCGTCGTCCTGCCCGGCTTGCCCGGCCGGCCGGCAGCAACCCACCACCCGGTAGCCGTGGTAGGCCTCCCGGTCGATCTGCGTGTGCAGGGCGGCGATGCCGTAACCGTGACCGACGATCAGCATGGTCTGCTCGAAGCGGCCCCCGCTCCGCTGCCGATGGACCCACACCCGGTGCGCGTAGCGCTGGCCCAGGGTCAGCAACGTGGCCAGCGGCAGCGCCAGGACGATGAAGCCCCGCGCGACCTCGAGCTTGAACGCCCAGCTCACGGTGCCGACCGTGGCCAGCAGGAACACGGCAGCAGAGAAGACCCGACGGAACTCCTCTGGACCGATCCACAGGAAGCGCCGCTCGTAACCACGCGCCAGGAGCATCGCCGTCACCCACACGAACGGGAGCAGCCCCGCGATCCACGCGGACGCCGCGTGCGACCCCTGGGTGGCCGTCTCGGGCCCGAACCGGATCAGGTAACCGGCGGCCGCGGCGGTCAGACCCGCCAGCGCATCCCCGGCCAGGATCCGCCGGACGTAGATCCCCTGCCAGGACGTCCGCTGGCTGGCGGCACCCGGGCCACCGAGACCGAACAGCGTCCTGGACCTCGAACCGTCCGGGGAACCCTGCACGGGCGACGGCTGATCACTCTGCGTGAGAGCCACTACTCCATCCCTCGTCACTGCTCGACCCCCGTCCCTGGTCATCACGCTCTCGGGCGAGTCCAGGCGCTGCCCGCTCCAGGCTTCGCGACGTTACCCAACACTCAGCGTGAGGGGAACGTCCAGCAGGCACCGGCTCGCAGCCGACCACGGACGGGGGGCACCCCCGGCCGCGCGGCCCTGCGCGTCGGGGCTCTCTGACAGGCCAGCAATACCCGTTGTCACGAGCAACCGTCCCCGCGTGCTACACCTCACACAACTTTCCGGTCCACCGTATCGAGACCGCCACGGGTTGGTTACCGTCCATCCCCACCGCGGTCTTTCCCGCGGGCACGGGAGGCGGGGCGGAAATGATCGATCAGCACAGCGGAGTGCACGACGACAAGGTCACGGGCCTCGAGTCCACCGATGCGGAGGGATGGCGGAGGCCTTTCCCCCGCCTGCCTGCCGCGCTGACGCTGACCGCTCTGGCCCTTGCCGCGCTGAGCATCGGCCTGCCGAACATCGCGCCGGGGGTCGGCTTCCTGTCCGACCCCGGATCACCGGTCCGCATGTTCTTCGGGGTCTCCAAGGAGATGAACCTCCCGACGTTCTTCAGCGTCATGCTGGGGATGGCGGCGTTCCTCGGTCACGCGGTGACGGGCAGACTGGTCGGCGGACACACCGGGAGGGCGTTCTACGCGACTGCCGCACTACTGCTCGCGATGGCCTTCGACGACTTCACCGCCCTGCACGAGAACCTCGACGAGATCGGTCTCACGGCGACGCCGCCAGGCGTCTCCAGCTACCTGTGGGTGATCCCGGCCCTCGTTCCGGCGGCCGTCGTCCTCATCGCCTTCTGCTGGCTGGGGACCCGGCTCCGCGGTGGCGCGCGTCGCGACCTCCTGCTCGGTGTCGTGATCTTCCTGACGGCCGCCCTCGGCCTGGAGTCGGTCAGTGGCCTGCTCGACCACCCCGGAACCGACGGCGCCCCGCTGCAGGTCATCACCCACATCGAGGAGGTGACCGAGAACCTGGGGCTGATCCTGCTGCTCCGCGCGTCGCTGGAGATGCTGCAGGTCTCCCGCCGGACACCGTCCGGGTTCTCGGTGCGGCCGGCCCCCGGTCGGAGTCCGTCCCGGACTGACCACCCGCTAGACGGCCGCCGCCGAACTGCCGAAGAACCGGGTGTCCTGCTCGGCGCGGAGCCGGTCGACCAACCGGTCCCCCGGAACCTGGACGTCGGCGTAGCCGATCACCTCGTCCTTGGCGACGTCCCGGAGCAACCGGGTGCCCTCCGCCAGGCCCAGCGGGAGCAACCGGTCGCGGTGGGTGACGTCGGCCCGCTCGGCCTCGCCGTAGTAGTGGTATCCGCCCGGGCGGTCGAGGACCGTCCCGGCGGACAGGTCGATCTTGGCCGTCGTCACCACGTCGACCTGCGGGGCGCCGGCCGGGCGGATCGCCGGGTCGCCGAGGAGGGCGGCTCGGGCCACCGTGATCGGCACCTCGAAGTGGCACAGGTGGTAGGGCGTGTAGAAGCTGTACAGCGGCCCGGTCCCGAGCTTGTACAGCTCCAGGTAGTGACGCTGCTTGGGGTCGTCGTGCTCCCCGAGCACGTAGATGCCCGGCCCCGGCCGGCTGCCGACGACGTAGTCGACGGCTCCCCCCAGCGCCCGGAGTTCCTCGATGTCGTACATGGTCGTCAGCTCGTCGACGTGCCCGTGGTGGTCGCGGCCCAGCATGCCGCGCCGGTGCACCGAGAAGCCCGCCGCGTTGGCGACCAGGGCCTCCTCCACGCTGACCTTCGTGCCGTCGGCGAAGCTCGTCACCATCCACGGGTCCTGGCCCCACCGCTTGGCGAAGCCCTCCTGGGTGGTCGGGTTGCGGTAGGGGTCCTGCAGACCCTTGATGTTCCCGGCCACCAGCGGCCGCAGGCCGATCTGGCGGACGAACCGGATGAGGTTCATCTGTACGGCCGGCTGGTCGCCGTCGGCGCCGGAGTAGACGAGGCCGGCCGCATCGGCCTTGGTGACCAGCAGCGGTCCCAGAGTGGCGTCCACCTCGGCGTTGAGCAGGACCAGGTGCTTGCCGCCGGCGAAGCAGGCCAGGGCGACCTCGGCTCCGAAGGCCACGGCGCCGGTCGCGTCGACGACCACGTCGACCGCGTCGCTGTCGGTCAGGACCCGGAAGTCGTCGGTGATCGCCACCTCGCCGGAGGCGGCCAGCCGGTCGACGCCGCCCGGCTTCTCGGCGGCGGCCGGCCGGCCACCGGCGGTGGTGACGGCCTCGTGCGCCTTGACCGGGGTCCGGTTGCTGACGGCCACGAGCTGCATGCCGGGGGTGCTGTTGAGCACCTGGTTGATCAGCCCGCAGGCCATGAACCCGGCGCCGACGATCCCGAGTCGGACGGGCCGTCCCTCGGTCTGCCGCTCCCGGAGCAGGCGGTCGACGACGATCACGAGTCGACCCCCGCTGCGAACGCCGCCGCGTTGGCCGCGTGGTCGAAGGCCGGCCAGGCCGCGTCCTTGTCGGAGATGACCGAGACCTCGCGGGGCCACGGGATCCCGAAGGCCGGGTCGTCGTACCGGTAGCCGATCTCGGCGCCGGCCGCGTAGGGAACGCTGACCATGTAGAGCACCTCCGTGTCGTCCGTGAGCGTCAGGTAGGCGTGCGCCACGTGCGCCGGCAGGTAGAGACCCGCGCGGTTGTCGGCGGACAGCTCGACGGCGACGTGCTGCAGATAGGTCGGCGAGCCGGGCCGGATGTCGACGGCGACATCGACGATGGCACCCCGGGTGCACCGCACGAACTTCGACTCCGGGTGCCCGGGCAGGGACAGGTGCAGGCCGCGCATGGTGCCCGCACGGTGGTTGAAGGAGACGTTGGCGTGCGCCACGGCCGACTGCAGGCCGTGGGCCTCGAACTCCTCGGCGGCGAACGACCGGGCGAAGAAGCCGCGCTCGTCCGAGTGCGGCTCCATCTCGACCAGGTGGACGCCGTCCACCGCCTGCGGGGTGAACTTCACGGCGCCGTCCAATAGAGCTCGGGGTCGACCTGCGAGGTCCGGATCAGGTATTCGATCTGCTTGAGCCGGGTGTGCCCCCGGCCGGTGAAGGTGGCCTCGTCCATGTCGATGGCCTCGAAGATCCGGTGCAACTGGGCGGCTCCCGCCTTGGCGTCCCAGCCGGTCTCATACCCGGGGAGCACCTCGCGGATCTTGTCGAACCCGACGCGGTAACTGCGGTTGTCGGCGCTGGGGTCTCCGAAGGAGAGCTCGCAACCGGGGAACTCGGCGGCCACGATCTCGGCGACCTCCCGGACCCGGTAGTTGTTGGCCTCGCTGCCCACGTTGAAGACCTGCCCGTGCACCCGCTCCCGCGGGCTGTCCAGGGTCATCCGGATGGCCGTGGCGATGTCGAGGGCGTGCACCAGCGGCCGCCAGGGCGTGCCGTCGCTGGTCATGGCGATCTTGCCGGTCGTCCACGCCAATCCGGCCAGGTTGTTGAGCACGATGTCGAAGCGCATGCGGGGGCTCGCCCCGAAGGCGGTGGCGTTGCGCAGGAACGTCGGGGAGAAGTCGTCGGAGGCCATGGCGCCGACGTCCCCCTCGACCAGGGCCTTGCAGCGGGCGTAGGAGGTCTGCGGCGAGACGGGGCTGGTCTCGTCCACGGTCCCGTCGGCCACGCCGTAGACGCTGCACGAGGACATGTAGACGAACCGCTGCACGCCGGCCGCGCGAGCGACCTGGGCGAGGTGCACCGAGCCCTTGTGGTTGATGTCGTAGGTGACCTCACCGATCAGGTCGCCGATGGGGTCGTTGCTGAGCTCGGCCATGTGCACGATGGCCTCGACGCCCTCGAGGTGACGCGGCTCGATCCGCCGGATGTCCAGGGCCAGCGTCTCGGGCACCCGCTCGAGCCCGGGGTAGAGCCACCCGTTCTTGTAGTAGCCGGTGTCCACGCCGACCACTTCGTGCCCCCCGCGCAGCAGCTCCTGCGCGGCGAGGCAGCCGAGGTAGCCCTCGGTGCCGGTGACCAGAACTCGCACGCCCGCCTCCCTCCATCCCCTGCTCGTTCGCACTCTCGGTCCGTCATGGCGAACGCTAGCCCCTGACCCGCCCCGCGCAAGCAACCGTGCCCGGAACGGACCACGGCACCGCGGATCCCGACTGATCGAGTGACCCCGGAGTGGCGACGGCGCGGACAGTCGGCTAGAACCGGGGTACGGCCGCGCAGCCCGTCGTCCGTCACCGTCGCGTTCAATCAGACAAGGTGATCATGAAGGTCGTGCTGTTCTGTGGTGGCTTCGGCATGCGGATGCGCGACGACGTCGACGACGTCCCGAAACCGATGCAGATGGTCGGCGACCGCCCGCTCATCTGGCACGTCATGCGCTATTACGCCCACTTCGGCTACACCGATTTCGTGCTCTGTCTGGGCTACGGGGCGCGGCACATCGTGGACTTCTTCCGGAGCTACGACGAGACCCGCTCCAACGACTTCGTGCTCCGCAAGGGCGCGACGGAGGTCGAGCTGCTCTCCTCGGACATCGCCGACTGGACGATCACGTTCGTGCACACCGGGCTGGACACCCCCATCGGCGAGCGACTGCGGCGGGTGCGTGAGCACGTCGGCTCCGAAGAGGCCTTCGCAGCCAACTACGCCGACGTCCTCACCGACGCCCCGCTCGACGAGATCGAACGACGCTTCCGGGCCAGCGGCGCCATCGGGAGCCTGCTGGCCGTGCCGCCGCAGTCGGCGTTCCACATGGTGGCCGCCGACGCCGAGGGCCTCGTGGATGCGATCACCTCGGTGTCGAGCTTGCCGGTACGTGAGAACGGCGGGTACTTCTTCTTCCGACGGGAGATCTTCGACCACCTGCACGAGGGCGAAGACCTCGTCACCCACGCCCTGCCGAGGCTGATCGAGAAGCGGGCGTTGCTCGCCTATCCGCACGACGGCTTCTGGAAGCCCGCGGACACCGTCAAGGAGCGCAGCGAGCTCGACCAGCTGGCCCGGCGCCACGAACGGCCCTGGGCGCTGTGGGCGGAGGGCCACCCGGCCGCCGCCCCCGGCCGGCGCTGAGCGTGCTGGGGCTGGCGCCCGTGGCAGGGCGGCCGCTGCGGCTGGCGCTGCTCGGTGCGCACTGCGACGACGTGGAGATCGGCTGCGGCGGCCTGGTCCTGGACCTCGCGGCGCGCGGGGCGCTGGGTGAGGTCGACGTCCTCGTGCTGGCCTCGGAGCCGGCGCGGGAGGCCGAGTCGCAGGCCGCGCTGGCGGCCTTCTGCGCACCTGCCACCCCGGCAGTCCGCTTCGGCGGGCTGGCGGACGGCCGCCTGCCCGGGCACTGGAACGAGACCAAGGACCTGCTGCAGGACTGGGCGGTGGCCTGCCGGGCGGCGGACGTGGTGCTGGCCCCCTCGCCTGCCGACGCCCACCAGGACCACCGGCTGCTCGGCGAGCTCGTCCGCACCGCGTTCCGGGACCACCTGGTCCTGCACTACGAGATCCCGAAGTGGGACGGCGACCTGGGGTCCGCGCGGCCCTCGGTGTACTGGCCGCTCACGGCGGAGCAGCTGGGGCGCAAGTACGCGCTGCTGTCCGAGCACTACCCGTCCCAGCGGGGCCACGACTGGTTCCGTGAGGACACGTTCCGCGGGCTGGCCCGCCTCCGCGGGATGGAGTGCCGAGCCGACTACGCCGAGGCGTTCGGCTGCCCGGCGCTGGTCCTCCGCCTGAGCTGAGTGCGCGCCGAGCCGCCGGCCACCGAGCCGCCCGGCAAGGACTGGGCGGCCAGCGCGGTTGTCTGCGGCACACCGGAACGCAGCTCGCGCTGGTCGGCGACCCGGATGCCACGGCCGATGACCACGGCGACCGCAGCCGCCAGCAGGAACCAGCCGGCCAGCCCGCCCACGATCCAGAGCCCCGTCACGGAGGGATCTTCGGCAGGTCGGCCGACGAACATGATCGTTCGGTCCCACGTGTCGCGACAGGTGGGTCGCCTGGGCCCACTGTGATCGCCGAGGTTCGGCGGCATCCGTCCGCCGGCCTCGACCGGCTGCCGCATGCAGGGCCAGCGCAGGCAGCGTGGGCTGCGGACAGCTCACCCGTGCCGGGGTACCACCATGCCGGGATCGAGGTCCCCGAAGGAGCGTCCGCCCGCCACCGCCAGGACGTGCCGCAGATCATCGGCGAGCGTCCGTAGCACGGTCTCCACTGCGTCGGCGCCACCGGCCGCCAGCGCCCACAGCACCGGGCGCCCGACCAGCACGGCGCTCGCCCCGAGGGCCAACGCGACGAGCGCGTCGAGCCCGCTCCGGATGCCGCCGTCGGCCAGCACCGGGGCGCGGCCGGCGACTGCCTGCACCACCTCCGGTAGGGCCAGCGCGCTCGGCACCACCCGATCCAGCTGCCGGCCACCGTGGCCGGAGACGATCACCCCGGCCGCCCCGGCCTCCAGGCACCGGACGGCCTCGTCACCGCGCAGCACACCCTTCACCAGGACCGGCAGCCCGCCGACGTCGGCCAGCCGGGCGATCACGTCCGGGGTCATGGACGGGTCCTGCTCGGCCGAGTCCCGGCCGACGGCACCGGGCAGGAGGTGCTGGGCGAGGTTCACCAGGTACACGTCGTCCGGAACGGCGAACCGGACACCGCCCACCTTGTTCTTGCGACCCACGTAGGGGGTGTCGACGGTGAGCACGATGGCCGTCGCCCCGGCCGCGGCGGCGCGCTGCACGAGGGCCTCGGTGAGCCCGCGGTCACGCATCAGGTAGGCCTGGAACCACCACGGACCCGTGGCCGCTGCGACGACGTCCTCGATCGTCCGCGACGAGCGGGTCGAGAGGACCGCCAGTGAGCCGGCGCTGCCTGCTCCGCGCACGGTCGCGCACTCCCCATCCGGATGCGCAAGTGCGTGGAAGGCCATGGGCGCCACGAGGAACGGCGAGGCGACCCGGGTGCCGAGCAGATCGACGGAGAGATCGACGACGGAGACGTCGTTGAGCACGCGGGGCCGGAGCCGGTAGGAGCGCCATGACTCCTCCGCCTCGCCCACGGTGATCTCGTCACCCGATCCGGCCTCGTAGTAGTCCCAGACCTCAGGAGGGACCCGGTTCCGGGCCTGGGTGCGCAGCTCCGCGAGCAAGGGCAGCATCTGTCGTGGCCGGGTGAGCCCTCGGCCGTCCTCCTGTCATCTGCGGTCCGATGCGTCGACGCGCGGACTGGACCCGGCGCCGCGCGCAGCCTAAGCGCGCCGGTGTCCTGACCGGTCGTCCACCGCCGCAGGCGGCCACGGTGGCGCCGCGGACCGGCTGGTCGGCAGATGCGGACGGCGTCGCCCGACGGCTTCCGGAACAGCAGACCGCGTTCGCCCCGCCTCGCGACGGACTTCCACCGGGCACGACCGGCTGTCACACTGGCCCCATGCGCGACCCTTCGGGCGCTTCCGTCGGGCTCCCCCGGTTGGCGTCACTCGTGCGCCGCGCCTCCAGCGCGACGCGTCACCTGCACCATTTCCGCTGGCGCAGTCCCGACCCGTTCAGCGGCTCGAGCCTGTACGCCTGCCGCTGTGGTGAGGTCCGCCCAGGGCTGTGACCCGGCCGACGGCCACTCCGGTGCTGACCCGGACGACGTCGTCCGCGGAGTGACCGCGGGCGGCGCAATCCAGGGCGGCGATGTCGGCCCAGGAGCCGGGGTCGTCGGAGTTGGTGATGTTGTAGGTGCCGAACTCCTCGGGGATCGGCCCGGTGTGGGTGTCGCCGAAGACGCAGCGGCGCTGAGGATCACGTCCACCCCGGACCAGTGGAACCCCTGGAGAGCCGTGGCGTCGGCGATGTCGAGATCCGCGAGGGCGATGGCGTCGGGGAACTGGCGCGGCGCAGCGCCCTGCCGAGCGGAGACCCGTGGTGGGAGATCAGTCCGCCCGGGGCCTCCCGGTGGAGAGCACCACGAGACACGCGAGAGCGAGCATGGCAGCCGCCCACCCGGCGAGGACGAAGAGGTCACCAGCGTGCAGCCCATGTGCGGACGAGAGGGAGAGCAGGATCGGCCCTTCGTTGATGTACCGGCCGGTGACCAGGAGGAAGGCGAACCCGGTGACGACTCCGCCGATCATCAGTGCACAGATCGAACGGAGCACGCCCACAGACTAGGCCGTCAACATGGCCGCACGAGAGCATCGCCCGTCAGGCGGTGCGGTTTCGCTGTCCCTGCCCGTCCCGCGGCTCGGCTCGGCGACCGCCGCTGCCCCGACGTCTCCAGTGACGTCGATCGGGACGCTCAGCGCGGATCGGGGTTCGACGCGGCAGGTCATCGAGCGCTCCGGGGAGCACCACGGTCGAGCGCAACAACTCCGGTGAGCTCGCACGAGTGGTACCCACCGACCTTCGATCGTCCTGGCTCCATCTGCACTGGTACCACTGGGCGGGGCACGACGCGTTCAGCGGATCGACCCTGTACGCCTGCCGGTGCGGCGTGGTCCGGCCCGGCTTCTGATCCGGGGTCAGGCGCGGGTGGTACCCCCGGCCCCGGGGCGGCCGGGCAGGACGTCGGCCACCTCGAGGCTGTGGGCATCGGCCGTGCGGCGCAGCGCCCAGTCGGCCGGGAGCGCCAGCCGCGGGGCGACGCCGACGAGGACGGCCATCAGGAACGCGACACCGGCCAGCGCCTCGCCGGACTCCTCGACGAAGGTGACGGTGATCGCCCAGCTCCCGGGCGCCACCGTGGCGGCGGCGGGTAGCCCGACGGCGGCGACCGCGTATCCGCTCAGCGCGCCGAGCACCCGCCGGCGGTCACGGCGGTCGGTCCGGCTGAGGAACCACAGTGCCGAGAGGACGACGGCGGCGGCCAGGACGCTGACCACCACCGCGCCGCGGGCCCCGACCACGTCGGCGAGGGCCCGCACCCCCTCGACGTGCACGGTGCTGCCGGCCTTGACCGCGGCGATCCCGGCGGCCACCAGGCCGACGGCCAGCCACCAGCTGCGGCGGGTGGTGGCCGCCCCGGCGACCGCGACGAGGGCCGCGGCACCGAAGAGGGCGGTCACGTACAGCCGCGGCAGGGAGGCCGGCGCGTCCATGGAGAACAGCTGGGCGGCCGGACCGGTCGCGCCGGCCAGCCGCAGGGCGTAGCCGGTGGCCATGAGCGCGACGGCGAGCCCGGCGAGGGCGATGCCGACCGGGGGCAGCGGCACGGCACGCCGCCGGGGGCGGCGGGCGGCAGGCCCTGCGGGGGCGGTGCCGCGGTCGGCCAGCCGGATGCCGCGGCCGATGACGACGGCAAGCAGGGTCGCGAGCACCAGCCAGACGACCAGTCCACCGACGATCCAGAGCCACGGCACGAGGAGATCATCGGCAGGTGCGGCCCAGAACCTGACCGTCCCGTCCCGTTGTCGTCGCGTGTCGCGACGGGTGGGTCAGCTGAGGTCGCTGAGGCAGGCCCGGAGGGCCCACGCGGCCCGGCGGCGTGCGGAAGCCTCATCCGCACCCGGCGTAACGCCCGATCACAGAAGGCCCGCACGGGTTTCGGCAAGCCATGCCGGAACTGGAGCCGAGGAGCCGTCGTGGTGGTCCCGTAGGAAGGACGCATGAGCGCGATGGTGGTCGTCGGAGCGGTGTGGATGGCGCTCGCGCTCGGGCTGGCCCTCATGCTGGGCCGAGCGATCCGCCTGGCCGACGCCAAGGAGTGCAGGACGTCGCACCAGTCGAACTTCGTCGTCGACGGGGACCCCTTCGACGCGCCGCTGCCGGCCGCGCCGATGTCCCCGACCGCACTACTGACCGGGGGGCTACCGCTCTCCCGTCGCCCCGCCGACGGGGCCTGACCTCCCTCTCCGTCCTCGTTTCCTCGCCCACGGTGAGCATGACGGTCGGAGGGCCGCCCGGCGCGCCGTACCCTCGGGCGTGAGCCGGCCGGACGGGGGACAGATGAGCACCGACGAACCGGGCGGGACGCCGTCCGCGGACTCCGCGGGCGTCCGCCGGCTGACCCCGTCGGACGCCGAGCCGGACCCGCAGGACCACACCGGGCAGCACCGGCTCCCCGACGCGGAGCACGACCCTGCCCTCGGCGGCACCGGCTGCGCACCGTGCTCATCAGCGTGGGTGTCCTCGCGGCCGTCCTGCTGCTCGCGGTCGGCGGCGGCTTCTGGTACCTCACCGAGCGCTACGCCGGCAACATCGACCGCGTCAGCGATGTCTTCGCGGACATCAACGAGGAAGCCCGCCCGGCACCGGCCACGCCGGTGCAGCCGGCCGCCGAGGATCCGGTCACCTTCCTGCTGGTCGGTTCGGACACCCGGTCACAACTGGAGGCGGGTGAGACGCCCGACGGCCGGTCCGACGCCATCATGCTGGCCAGATTCTCCGCAGACCGTCAGCACGCGCAGGTCATCTCGATCCCCCGCGACAGCTGGGTGAACATCCCGGGGCACGGCATGAACAAGATCAATGCCGCGTACGCCTTCGGTGGCCCCTCCCTGCTCATCCAGACGGTCGAGGAGCTCACCGGGGTACGCATCGACCACTACGCGGCGATCGACTTCGACGGGCTGATCCAGGTGACCGACGACCTCGGCGGCGTCGAGGTGGTGGTCGCCGAGACCACCTCCAACGGCCCGTACACGTTCCCCGCGGGCGTGAACCACCTGAATGGGGACGAGGCCCGCTGGTACCTGGGTCAGCGGTACGGGCTGGCCGGCGGCGACTTCGACCGGGTGCGCCGGCAGCAGCAGTACCTGCAGGCGATGTTCGGGAAGCTGTTCAGCTCCGACACCTTCACCGATCCGGCCCGCCTGGATGCCGCGCTGCTCGCGGTCACCAGCGCCGTGAAGCTCGACGAGACGCTGGGCAACGGCGAACTGCTGTCCCTGGCCTACTCGCTGCGCAACCTCACCCCGGAGAACGTCGAGTTCTTCACCGCCCCGGTGCTCGGCCTGGGGATGGAGGGGCCGGCCAGCGTGGTCTACCTGGACCAGACGGCCGGTGAACGCATGTGGGAATACCTCCGCAACGACTCCCTCGGGAAGAACGCCGACGAGTTCGCCGACGACGCGCTGCCCGAGGTGCCCCGGTAGGAGAAGCCCGGCGGCTCAGCCGGCCCGGCGGCCGAGCGCGCGGTAGGTCCACCCGGCGGCGGTCCAGGCGTCGCGGTCGAGGGCGTTCCGCCCGTCGAGCACCCGCTTCTGCCTGACGACCTTCCCGAACGTGACCGGGTCGAGTTCCCGGTACTGCGTCCACTCGGTGAGCACCAGCACGGCGTCGGCACGGTCGGCCGCCTCCTCCGCCGTGTCGGCGTAGTCCAGCTGCGGCCACAGCCGGCGGCCGTTCTCGACGGCGGCCGGGTCCGTCACCCGGACGACGGCGCCCTGCAGCTGCAGCTGGGCGGCGACGTTGAGGGCTGGGGAGTCACGGATGTCATCGCTGTCGGGCTTGAAGGCCGCGCCGAGCACGGCCACCCGCTTGCCGAGCAGCGACCCGTCGCACACCTCGCGAGCGAGCTCCACCATGCGGATGCGGCGCCGCATGTTGATGTTGTCGACCTCGCGCAGGAAGGTCAGCGCCTGGTCCGCGCCCAGCTCACCGGCACGGGCCATGAAGGCGCGGATGTCCTTGGGCAGGCAGCCGCCGCCGAAGCCCAAGCCCGCGTTGAGGAACTTACGGCCGATGCGGTCGTCATAGCCGATGGCGTCGGCCAGCAGCTTCACGTCGGCGCCGGTCGCCTCGCACAGCTCGGCCATCGCGTTGATGAAGGAGATCTTGGTGGCGAGGAAGGAGTTGGCGGCCGTCTTCACCATCTCCGCGGTGGCGTAGTCGCTCTCCACCTTGGGGGTGCCCCGCTCGACGATCGTCGCGTACACCTCGTCGAGCAGCGCCCGGGCGGTGTCGCCGTCGGCGCCCGCCGGAAGCCCGTAGACCAGCCGGTCGGGGTGCAGCGTGTCCTCGACGGCGAAGCCTTCCCGGAGGAACTCCGGGTTCCAGGCCAGCAGAGCGCCCGGCACCTTGCTCTCCACCAGCTCCGCCAGGCCGGCCGCGGTGCCGACCGGCACGGTCGACTTCCCGACCACCAGATCCCCGGGCTCGAGGACTCCGAGGAGCGACTCGACCGCCCCCTGCACGTACCGCATGTCGGCCGCGTACTCGCCGCGCTTCTGCGGGGTCCCGACACAGACGAAGTGGACCGACGAGCCGGCGGCGTCGGCGAAGTCGGTGGAGAACCGAAGTCGGCCGGTCGCCAGGGTGCGCGCCAGCAGCTCTTCGAATCCCGGCTCGAAGAAGGGCGCCTCGGCCGCGGCCAGCGTGGCCACCTTGCGCTCGTCGACATCGATCCCGACGACCTCGTGGCCCAGCTCCGCCATCGACGCCGCATGCACGGCGCCCAGATAGCCACAACCGATGACCGACAATTTCATGGGCTAACTCCAGTGGGAAGAAGGATTGTGCGCAGTGGCCGCGCACCGCCGAAACGGCGTAGACAGCACGCACCGTAACCGATGCCGGAGGGGGGCATGAGCGAGCATCCCCGCCAGGAAAGCGAGTTACACCAGCGTCCTTTACGCTTAGTAGTGCTACGTGCACGCATTGTACGTTTACGGAAAGTTAATGTTATCGGGGTGCGCGACGGTCGATTTCCGTCCATGATCAGTCGGGGTCACTGGCAGGTAGCTGCGCCGGTGACCAGCGCGCCGGCCGCGGCCGTGCACGCCGAATAACGCCGTTCGACCTCGTCAGACGGTCGCCACAGTGCCGTGGCGACCGTGCAGCGGGGGTGACCGATCCGTCCGTCCGTCCGAATTCCGACAATGCGGGCAGCATGCCCGCAGTGCTCACGTTGCGTAATCATTTAATCACTCGTCGGTGAGTGGTCATGGTGCGCATTCCACGACCGGCCATGCAAGCCGCCGACTCCCGTCCGGGCGCTGCGTGACGGTGCATGCCCGCGGCCGGGCTCTCCGCATTGCCCGTCGCACCATCAGATTCTTGGAGAAACGCTCTCGATGTCCGACCTCTTGTCCGTGGTCGCCCGCGACTGGCACCTGCTCATCCCGGTCGGCGTGGTGGGCGCGCTGTCCTGGTCCATCTGGCTGATCCGCAAGATCCTCTCGAGCCGGTACCGGCCGACGGTCAACGACTACCGGACGACCACGTCGGTCGTCGTTCCGTCGTTCCGTGAGGACCCGGACGTGCTGGAGCGGTGCCTGGACACCTGGCTGGCGCAGGACCCCACCGAGGTCATCGTCGTCCTGGACCTCGAGGACGACGAAGCGTTCCGGCGGCTGACCGCTCGAGAGGATCCCCGGTTGGTCGTGCTGTCCTTCGCGCACGAGGGGAAGCGCTCGGCGCTCGGCGTCGGCATCCGGGAAGCCAAGGGCGAGATCCTGGTGCTGTGCGACTCCGACACCAACTGGCGTCCGGGGCTGCTGGAAGCCGTGCAGATGCCCTTCGTCGACCCCACGGTCGGCGCGGTGAGCACCCGGCAGAACGTGCACCTGCCGATGTCGAGCATCTGGCGGCGGGTGGCCGACTGGATCATCGATCTGCGCTACCTCGACTACGTGCCTGCGACCGGACGGGCCGGCGCCGTGGTGTGCGTGTCCGGCCGGACGGGGGCCTACCGGCGGAGCGCCGTGCTGCCGGTCCTGGAGAACCTCGAGCACGAGTTCTTCCTCGGCCGGCGCTGCATCGCCGGTGACGACGGCCGGCTGACCTGGCTGGTGCTGGCCAGCGGGTACAAGACCATGCACCAGGACACCGCCCGGGCGATGTCGATGTTCCCGGGCAGCTTCAAGGCCTTCTGCAAGCAGCGGGTGCGGTGGAGCCGGAACAGCTACCGCTGCTATCTCACCGCCGTGTGGAAGGGCTGGCTGTGGCGGGTGCCGCTGGTCAGCCAGATCACGGTGCTGCAGATCCTGTTCACCCCGGTCACCATGTTCGCCGCCATCTACTACGTGGTGGCTGCCGGCGTCATCGGCACCGGCTGGTGGGGGCTGGGTCTCGCGGTGACCTGGCTGTTCCTGGGTCGGGCCATTCGTAGCTACAGCCATCTCCGCCGTCGTCCCAGCGACCTGCTGATCCTGCCCCTGGTGACCCTGGTGATCGTCATGGTGGCCCTCCCGATCAAGACCTATGCATTGGTGACCATGAACAAGCAGGGCTGGCTGACCCGCCGCGCCGACCTCACCGGCGGCGAGGGCCAGAACGAGGCGAGCCTGCGCGCTCCCGCACCGGTCACCGCCACTGCTGCCCCGGCGGGGGCGCCGGCATGAGCGCGCGAGAAGGACGACGGGTCACGGCCGGGCGGCTGGTGGCCGGGTTCGCGCTTGTCGCGGCCGTGCTGGGCGTCGCCGCCCTGCAGCCGTTCGAGCAGGAGCCACCACCGGCACTGCCGGCTCCTGCGCTCCTGGCCGCCCAGTCCCGCGCCGTCGACGACGGGGCTAAGCGGCAACGCCAGCTGCTGACCGAGGAGGACGACCGGCTGCTGCGCCTGGTGGCCGGTCTCCGTCCCGGCTCGGCCCCCTATCTGCGCGCCATTGAGGGTGACGAGACGCTGGTGCTCACCCCTCGCGGCCTCGACTACCAGCTGGCCGACCTGATCGCGAGCGGCGTCGCCCAGGAACAGCCCGGCGGTGCCGTCCTGCTCACCGGGCACGTCCTCGTGGCGCCGGGCGCACGGCTCGACATCACCGCTCCGGGCACGAGCCTGCGGCTGCGCAGCGACCCCGGACAGATCGCGTCGCTCGTTGCCTGGAAGGCCGACCTCGAGCTGTCCGGCGCCGACGGGAACCCGCTCACCGTCACCAGCTGGAACACGCGCCTGAACGCTCGGGACGAGCAGGTCAGGAACGGCCGGGCCTACATCCGCGTGGTGAGCGGAGACCTGGACGCCAGCCACGTCGACACCACCGCACTGGGCTTCTGGGCGGGCCGCACCGGCGGCGTCGCGCTGACCGGCGGGTCCAGCGGCCCGTCGGGCGGCACCATCACCGACTCCTCGTTCGAGGACGGGCACTACGGGCTGTTCGCGTCCGAGACCGAGGACCTGGAAGTGACCGGATCCCGGTTCACCGGGAATGCCATCGACGGCATCGCGCTACACCGGCAGACGGTCGAGACCTCGGTCCTCGACTCGCTGGTGGAGGGGAACGGCCGGCACGGCATCGCCGCAGGCCGGGGCTCCGAGGACGTCACGCTGACCGACGTCGCAGCCGCGAACAACGCGGAGTACGGCGTCTACTTCAGCGGCGCACCGCTCTCCGACGGGCCATCGGCCAGTGGCGCGTCGCTGCGCTCCTACGGCAGCCTGGCGATCACCGGCGGCGAGCTGCGCGGCAACCGGAAAGGCGGCGTCCGCGTGGTCGGGGCCAGCGACGTGACCATCGTCGGCACCGAGGTGGCGGACAACCGGGACGGCATCGTCCTGGTCGACACCGCGGCCCCGGCGACGGTCGCGGGCACCACCGTGTCCGGCGACCACCGGTTCGGCATCTCGGCGACCGGTGGTGCGGCCACGATCACCGGCAACGAGGTCACCGGCGGGGAGACCGCGATCCGGGTGCGCGGCGCCAGCGGCACCGTCACCGGGAACACCGTCGAGGGCGCCACCAACCACGGCATCTCGGTGGTGGGCCCGGCCGTGGCCTCCTCCGTCGTCGACAACTCGATCGGCGGCCGCGGACCCAGTGGTCTGGACCTGCACCGCCTCTCCCCCGGCGTGGTGGTCGAGCAGATCGGCAACGACCTCGAGGGCTGGACCCGCGACCGCGACAACTGGGTCTACTGGTCCACGTTCGTGCCCAACCACCCCATGCTGGTCCTCTGGGTGGTGATCCTGGGCGTACCCCTCGCGCTCGCGCTACGGGCCCGCCGCAACCGCCCATCGGTCGGCACCCCGCCATACCAGGACGCCATCCGGCGGGAACGCACGGCAGCACGACGCGTCGACCTCGGCCGACCGATCACCTCAGGAGGCCACGCATGACCAGCACACCGACAGCCGCCACCCGGCGGGCTGCCACCCGGCCCCACCGGGTGTGGCGGCACGTCCTGCTCCCCCTGGCCGTCGCGTTGACCGCCGGCGCCTGCACGTCGGGCTCGACCGACACCACCTCCTCCGCGCCGTCGCCGTCGGCCGCCCCGGAGACCAGCACGACCGCTCCGACGCCTCCCCCTCCCCCGGTGGAGGAGAGCGCCGCCGGCACGTCCGAGCTGCCGCCGGCCTGTGCCGACGTCGAGGCCGTGGAGGTGACCGATGCCGACGGGCTGGAGACCGCTCTCGAGGACGCCCGTCCCGGGCAGGTCATCCGCCTGGCCGACGGCACGTACGAGGGCAGCTTCGTGGCGACGACGGCGGCGACGCCGGACGCCCCGATCCTGCTGTGCGGCAGCCGGGACGCCGTGCTGGACGGCGGCGACATCGACGGTGACTACGCGCTGCACCTGCAAGGCGCCTCCTCCTGGCACCTGCTCGGCTTCACCGTGACCGGCGGCAAGAAGGGGGTGATGGTGGACGCGGGCACCGGCCACCGGATCGAGGATCTGCTGGTGACCTCCATGGGCGATGAGGCGATCCACCTCCGTACCAACAGCTCGGACAACGTCGTCGTGGGGAACACGGTGCGCGACACCGGCTTGCGGAAGCCCAAGTACGGCGAGGGCATCTACATCGGCAGCGCCGAGAGCAACTGGTGCCGGCAGACCGATTGCGAGCCCGACCGCAGCGACCGGAACCTCATCGAGGGCAACGACATCGCCGGCACCACCTCGGAAGCCGTGGACATCAAGGAAGGGACGACCGGAGGGGTGCTGCGCGGCAACACCTTCGACGGCTCCGACATGGTGGAGGCCGACTCCTGGGTGGACGTGAAGGGCAATGACTGGCTCATCGAGGGCAACACCGGCCAGAACTCGCCGGTCGACGGTTTCCAGGTGCACGACGTGGCCGACGGCTGGGGCAAGGGCAACGTGTTCTCGGGGAACCGGGCCGTCGGGGTCGCCGAGCTGGGCTACAACGCGGCAGGCAACCGGGCGCTCCGGGAGAGCACCACGGTCGAGTGCGACAACTCCAGCGAGGGCGGGAAGGCCCTGAGCAACGTGCCCTGCTCTGCAGGCTGACCACGATCGTCGGCACGGAGCAAGCGCCGACCGTGGCCGGCGAGCTACCCCTGAGCTCGCCCGGGTGGTACACACCGACCTGACTCGAGTGCGACAAGCAGCAGCGCAGATAGGGGCTTCGGCTCCCGGATCGGAGTAGTCGTGCTGGACCGGCACCTGTTGACCGACAGGAACGAGCAGCCGGGTGAATCCGACCGTGTGAGCAGCGACGCCCGCCGGAGACGGCACTCGTCGGTGCACCTGCACTGGTACCACTGGGCGGGCCACGATCCGTTCAGCGGATCGAGCCTGTACGCCTGCCGCTGCGGCGTGGTGCGCCCCGGCTTCTGATCCGGGCGGGCGGTCAGCCGCGCGCGGTGCCGCCGGCCGTCGAGCGGCCGGGCAGGACGTCGGCCACCTCGAGGCTCTGGGCGTCGGCGGTGCGGCGCAGCGCCCAGTCGGCCGGGAGCACCAGCCGCGGCGCCACCCCGAGGAGGGCGGCCATCAGGAAGGCGACACCGGCCAGCGCCTCGCCGGCCTCCTCGACGAAGGTCGCGGTCACCGCCCAGCTCCCGGGCGCGACCGTGGCGAGGGCAGACAGCCCGACGGCGGCGACGGCGTAGCCGGTGAGGGCGCCGAGCACCCGCCGGCGGTCTCGGCGTTCGGTGCGGCTGAGGAACCAGAGTGCGGAGACGACGGCGGCGGCGGCCAGGACGCTGACGACCACCGCGCCCCGCGCCCCGACCACATCGGCCAGGGCACGCATGCCCTCCACGTGCACGGTGCTGCCGGCCTTCACCGCGGCGATCCCGCCGGCCACCAGGCCGACGGCCAGCCACCAGCTGCGGCGGGTGGTGGCCGCCCCGGCGACGGCGACGAGGGCCGCGGCGCCGAAGAGCGCGGTCACGTACAGGCGGGGCAGCGACGCGGGGGCGTCCATCGAGAGCAGCTGGGCGGCCGGGCCGGTGCCACCGGACAGCCGGAGGGCGTAGCCGGTGGTCATGAGCGCGACGGCGAGCCCGGCCAGGGCGATGCCCACCGGGGGCAGCGGCACGGCGCGCCGCCGGGCGCGGCGGGCAGCAGGGGCGGCGGCGGGCGCGGCGGCAGCGGAGCTCGGCAGATCGGCGGTGGTCAGCGTCGGATAGCTGGCAGCGGTGCCGCGGTCGGCCAGCCGGATGCCCCGGCCGATGACGACGGCGAGCAGGGTCGCGAGGACCAGCCAGACGACCAGTCCACCGACGATCCAGAGCCACCACACATGCTCGTGATCGGCAGGTGGTGCGCGGAACATGACCGTCCCGTCCCGACTTTTTCGGCCGGGGCGTTCGCAGGCTCAGGAGTCGGCGAGGTAGCCGCTCAGCGCGTCGCGCCAGTCGCGGGGCCGGAAGCCGGTCGCACGGATGCGGATGAGGTCGAGGACGCTGTTGAGCAGCCGGGGGCCATCCCGGTCTTCCCGGCGTAGTGCTCGGCGGTGCTCACTCGGGTCACGTCGTCGGCCGAGCGCCCGCGGGCGCCGAAGACCAGCGCCGCGACGTCCGCCCAGGAGGTGGGCTCGCCGTCGCCGGTGAGGTTGTAGGTGTCGTACGGCGCCCCGTCCCGACCACGTGCCGGATGCCGGCGGCGAGGGTCGGCCGGCCCAGCTGGTCGTCGACGACCGACGGGGAGACGCCGCGGTCGGCGAGGCCGGCCATGGTGCGCACGAAGTTGCCACCCTCGCCACCACCCAGGTGGTGCGCACCAGCCAGTGCCGCTCGATCGCGGTGGCACGGGCGGTGTACGGCGTCTCGGGGGTGAACTTCGCCGGGTCGTCGAGCTCCAGGTCGCCGTAGACCTCGTCGGTGGAGATGTGGTGGTAGCGGACGCCGTGCGCGCGCACCGCCTCCAGCAGCGTGAACGAGCCGACGATGTTGGTCTGCAGGAACGGCGACGGGTCCCGCAACGAGTTGTCGTTGTGGCTCTCCGCGGCGAAGTGCACGCCGACGTCGCAGCCACTGACCAGCCGGTCGACCAGCTCGGCGTCGGCCACCGAGCCGTGCACGAACTCGATGCGGTCGCGCACCGGCGCCAGCGACGCCTCGTTGCCCGCGTACGTCAGCGCGTCGAGCACGGTGATTTGGTGCTCGGGGTGTTCACGAACGGTGTAGTGCACGAAGTTGGCGCCGATGAAGCCCGCGCCCCCGGTGACGAGCATGCGCATCGTCTGCTGAATCTCTGCGGCGAGCAGGCACGGCATGATCCCGCGGAGGATGGTTTTGGTCAGCGCATCGCTCACCTCCGCCTACTCCACGCCTCGCAGCCGTTCGCCGGACCAGGGCGGGCATCTGCGGTCCGACACAACCTCCCGTCCGTGCTGCGCTACCGACGATGCCACGGCCGGGCATCCCACCCGGCCAGATGGCGCGCGAGGGAAGCCGGCAGACCCGCGACACCCCGGGTTTGGGTCCGGCTTGCACCCGGCCGGGTTAGTTCTGCCTGTCCGCGGACCCCCGGGGTGGCCAGCACGGCCCAGGGTGGACGACGATGACCGGGGCCTGGAGCGGACGTACGGGATGACGCCGGGCCCTGGACTTGCCTCGACCATCCCGGTCGGAAAGTGGAGCACTGCATGAAGATCTCGGTCATCGGATGCGGATACCTGGGCGCCGTGCACGCCGCGTCGATGGCCGAGCTGGGTCACGATGTCGTCGGCATCGACGTCGACCGCCCGAAAATCGAGGCGCTATCGCAGGCCCGAGCCCCCTTCTTCGAGCCGGGCTTCGAGGAGCTTCTGGCCCGCACCCTCGCCACCGGGCGGCTGCGCTTCTCCACCGACTTCGCCGACGCCGCCGGCGCGGCGGTGCACTTCGTCTGCGTCGGGACGCCGCAGCGCCGCGGCGAGTACGCCGCCGACATGCGCTATGTCCAGGGAGCGGTCGAGTCGCTGCTCGATATCCTCGCCACCGGCGAGCTCGTCGTCGGGAAGTCCACCGTGCCGGTGGGCACGGCGGCCCGGCTGGCCGAGCTGATCGGCGACAAAGTGCCCGGCGCCCTGCTCGCCTGGAACCCCGAGTTCCTGCGCGAGGGCTTCGCCGTCGAGGACACCCTGCACCCCGACCGGCTGGTCTACGGACTCCCCTCCTGTCCGGACGGCGACACCGCGCGGAAGCTGCTGGACGAGGTGTACGCCCCGATCGTCGAGCGCGGCACACCCAAGGTGGAGAGCGACTACGCCACCGCGGAGATGGTGAAGACGGCCGCCAACTCCTTCCTCGCCACCAAGATCTCCTTCATCAACGCGATGGCCGAGCTGTGCGAGGCCACCGGCGCCGACGTGAAGCTGCTGGCCGACGCCATCGGCTATGACGACCGCATCGGCCGCAAGTTCCTCAACGCGGGCCTCGGATTCGGTGGCGGCTGCCTGCCCAAGGACATCCGCGCCTTCATGGCGCGGGCCGGTGAGCTGGGCGCGGACCAGGCGCTGACGTTCCTGCGCGAGGTCGACAACATCAACATGCGCCGGCGGATCCGGATGGTGGAGTTGGCCCGTGAGGTGTGCGACGGCTCGCTGCTCGGCAAGCGCGTCGCCGTCCTGGGTGCGGCCTTCAAGCCCGACAGCGACGACATCCGCGACTCCCCGGCCCTCAACGTCGCCGCCCAGCTGCAGCTGCAGGGCGCCGTCGTCCGGGTGACCGACCCGGCCGCCGTGGAGAACAGCCGGCGGCTGTGGCCGCAGCTGGACTACGCCGACACGGCGGAGGAGGCGGCCGATCGTGCCGACGCCGTCCTGGTGCTCACCGAGTGGAAGGACTACCGGCAGCTCGACCCGGTCGCCTTCGGCAAGATCGTCAAGCAGAAGCGGGTGCTCGACGGCCGCAACGCCCTCGACCGGGACGCCTGGACCGCCGCCGGGTGGACCTACCGCGCACTCGGCCGCCGCGCGGGCTGAGCGACGGCTGCCCGACCACCTCACACGGGTGCAGGAGTTGCTGCCGACCGGAACCGCCGGCCGATAGCGATCGGCCGCCACCGGTCGCGGCACGGCGGGAGACTCGCCGGCCGCGCAGCCGGCGTGCGCTTCTTCTTCATCCTCAGCGGCTATGTGCTGACCTGAACCCATCGCACCGGCGGCCGAGCCGGGTTGTTCTACCGCCGCCGGTGCGGACGCATCGCGCCGGCCTACTGAGTTGCCGTCGTCGCGTTCATCCCGCTGAACGCGCCGGCCTACCGCGAACGGATCGGCATGCTCCTGCCGCACATGACTCCGTCATCCGTGGGCCGCGCACGCGTGCTTCCCGGCCAACAAGTACTGCGGGGCCAGGAATCTAGCGGCTGTGAGGTTCCGCCTCGGCGTCCTGATCGCGCTGTGGATGACGCAGGGCGCGGTCGGTACCGGCTCGGCCTTTCCGTCGCCCCTCGCGCTGGCCGCCGCCGCGGTGTCGGTCCCCGGCTACCCTGATTTGGTGGGCATCCCGTTCATCCCGTTTCCGCTGGGTGATCGCGACGGCCGCCCAGGCCGACCTCGAGGGCCGCCCGTCGGCGTTTTGCACCCGCTGCTGGTGCATCTCGGCGAGTGGTCGTTCGTCTTCTACCTCACCCACCAGCAGGTGATCCGGACGGTGGGCTACGTGCTGGTGCCCACCACGGCCGTGACGGGCAAGGGTGCGCCGCTGCTCGCCGTGGCCGGCTCGATCGCCGGCGCCTGCCTGCCTGCTCTACTCGGTCGTCGTGCAGCCACTGGAGAGTTGGGCTGCGCGGTGGCACCCTGCCAGTCGGCACCGTTACGCGGGAGGCGTTGACCGGCCCCGTCCCGGAGCCGCAACCCTGCTGATGCAGTTCCGTAACCCGAGCGTGCGCATGGCCATTATCGTTGCGGGCAATGGAGCAGATCACAGTGGCGCCAACGTGCGATGCGTTCCTCACATCGGCATCCGGCCTCCGAGCCGGCGACACCTAGGAAGAGCGCATGACGTGGGTGGTAATGCTCCCAGCGGTGTGGGTGATCGTCGCCATCGCGGCCGGCGTGGTGATCGGCCGGGGCGTCCGCCTTGCCGATGCCGAGGCGGCCCGGGTCGGCCGCGCCGAAGACGACGCGTGGGTGCCGCGCGTCGCTGCCGGGGGGCCCGCTCGCCTCGTGGGCTCCTCTTCCCGGGGACGGCGAGCCGGCGGCGGGCGGCGCTCTCGGGGCGGGTAGCGGTGCGCCGATGCCCCCTCTTTCGGGGGTGCATCGCGGCGTTCGTGCGGGCAGCGGCGCACCGCGGGCGCAGGCCGGCCTGACGCCCCTCGCCCCGACAGACCTGGACATGGGTGGCCCGAGACCCATGACATGGCCGGTGACCGCGCCGGTTCCACCTACGTCGGGTGACTCTGGGCCATACCGGCCCGCCGCCGTCACCTGAGTGGGTTACAGAGCGTACCGACCTGCGGTTACCCAGCGTAACGTCGATGCTGTCGTCGTCGTTGGGGGAACCGATGCGCACCGAGATCGCCGATCTGGATCGACCTGCCGATACAGGGGCTGCGCCCGCGCCGTTAGCGCCGCTTCGCCGGGACCGGGCTCTGCGCCAGGCGCTCGTCGCCATCGGGGTGCTGGGGCTGGTACTCACCCTGCTGGTCAGTGGTGCCCTGTGGTTCCTCACCGATCGCTACGCCAGCAACATCGACCGGGTCTCCGACGTCTTCGCCAGGCTGGATGCGGGCACGCGGCCGGCACCGGCCACACCTGCGGAGCCGTCCGGGAACGAGCCGGTCACATTCCTGCTGGTCGGCTCCGACTCCCGGGCGACGGCGGACGAAGGCATCGCGTCCGGCGGCCGGGCGGACGCCGTCATGCTCGCCCGCTTCTCGGCCGACCGGCAGTACGCCCAACTGATCTCGATTCCTCGCGACTCGTGGGTGGAGATCCCTGGCTACGGCACGGATAAGATCAATGCCGCGTACGCCTACGGCGGGCCGGCCCTCCTGATCGAGACCGTCGAGCAGCTGACCGACGTGCGCATCGACCACTACGTGGCGATCGACTTCGCGGGACTGATTCAGGTGACCGACGATCTAGGCGGTGTCGACGTGGACGTCGCCGAGACGACGACGAACGGCCCGTACACCTTCGAGGCCGGGGTGAACCACCTCGATGGCGCCGAGGCGCGCTGGTATCTGGCGCAGCGCAAGAGCCTGCCCGGCGGGGACTTCGACCGGGTACGGCGACAGCAGCAGTACCTGCAGGCCATGTTCACCAAGTTGTTCCAGGCCGACACGTTCAGCAACCCGGGCCGGCTCGACGCCGCACTGCTCGCCGTCACCAGGGGGGTGGCGGTCGACGACACGCTCGGCAACGCCGATCTGCTGGCGCTGGCGTACTCGCTGCGCAACCTCAGACCCGACGCCATCGACTTCTTCACCGCACCGGTGCTGGGTACCGGGCGGGAGGGTTCGGCGAGCGTCGTCTACCTGGACACGGTGACCGCCGAGCGCATGTGGGCTTACCTGCGGAACGACTCCCTGTCCCAGAACGCTGGGGAGTTCAACGACGAGGCGCTGCCCGTCGTCCCTCGATGACCACTCCGAGCATCCCGACGCGGAACCTCGTTCGCCCCTCCTGTCCCGGCCGCCACGGGACGCAAGGGCAGCACCGTGCGTAGCTCGCGGAGGTCAGCTGCGGCGGCACGATGCCGCCGTGATGTTCCTCCTGGGCTCCACCTGGCTGGCGATCAACATCTGGGTGAGCGAGTATGGGTGGTTGCTGTTGGCAGCCGCCCTGGCTAGCGTGCGCTGGCGACTCGGGCACCGTGGACTCGGGGGCCGGCGTCCCGTCGGCGGCCGATCGGACGTCGGACAGGATTGACTCGGATCAGTAGCACTCGACCGTGGCACGATGCCCTGAACTGGCGCGCGCGGCTCGACGAACGTCGGACACCGGGCGTCGCCGTAACGACGGGACCCTGGCAGGGTCCACGCACAGGAGGTGCCCGTGAAGGTTGTCGTTACAGGTGGCGCCGGCTTCATCGGCGCGAACTTCTGCCGAGTGTTGAGCGCGGAGTCCGGGGCCGAGGTCGTGGCGCTGGACGACCTCTCGACCGGTTTCCGCACGAACCTCGACGGCGTCGACGCCACCCTGGTCGAGGGCAGCATCCTCGACCGCGACCTGCTCGACGAGGTCGTCTCCGGTGCCTCGTCGATCGTGCACCTGGCGGCGATCCCCTCGGTACCGCGGTCGGTCGCTGATCCGCTGGCCAGTCATGCCGCCAATGCCACCGGGACGCTGGAGGTGCTCGACGCCGCCCGCCGAGCCGGGGACGTGCACGTGGTGGTGGCCTCGTCCTCGTCGGTGTACGGACGCAACCCGGAGCTGCCCAAGCACGAGGGCCTGCGCTGCGAGCCGATGAGCCCGTACGCCGTGAACAAGCTGGCCGCGGAGACCTATGCCGGTGCGTACGCGGCCTGCTACGACCTGGAGGTGCTGCCGTTCCGGTTCTTCAACGTCTTCGGGCCGCTGCAGGCCGCCGGGCACGCCTACGCCGCGGTGATCCCGGCGTTCGTCGATGCGGCCATGGCAGGCCGGGCGTTGCCCGTGCACGGGGACGGGTCGCAGAGCCGTGACTTCACCTACGTGGAGAGCGTCACGCGGGTCCTCCGCGAGGCCGTCGTGCGGCGGGCCACCTCCGCATCACCGGTCAACCTGGCGTTCGGCTCTCGCACCACGCTCATGGAGGTGGTCGCGATGCTCGGGGAGATCCTGGGCCGCCGGCTCGAGGTCGAGCACCTCCCGACCCGGCCGGGTGACGTCCCGCACTCACAGGCCGATGACAGCCGACTGCGTGCTCTGTTCCCCGAGCTGAGCCCGGTGCCGTTGCGTACCGGCCTCGAACGCACCGTCGCCTGGTTCGAGGAGCTCGCCGGCTCCGGCTCGGCGTCCGGACGAGGAGGATCCGCGGCGTGATCCGCGCCCGGCTGGCCGACATGGTCGGGGCCGGGCTGTTGTTGCTCGTCGCCGGCGCCGCGCTCGTGTCGGCAGAGGTGACCGGGGCTGGGAACCCGTGGCCGGTCGTTGCCACGTTGATCGGGGCCGGGGTGGCCTACGCGGCCGGCCGCGTGCTGGTCCCCGTGCTGCGCCCCGTGGTGGCGGTCGTGCTGTGCGGGGTGGTGGCGGTCCTCCTCCTCGACCCCGCTGCGCTGTCGGGGGGCCCGCTCGTGCCGCCGCTGGGTTACGCGAACGCCAACGCCGCGCTGTACGTGCAGGTGGCCGCGCTGACCGGGCTGGCGGCGCTCACCGCAGGCGACGACCGCCCGCCGGGGCTGACGGTGCTGCCGGTAGGAGGACTGGTCGCCGTCACCGGGTTGACCGGGTCCCTCGCCGGTCTGACGACCGGCGCCGTCGTGCTCGTCGTCTTCCTCGCGCTCCTGGCCGGCTGGCGACCCGGTCGACGCCGGTGGCTGCTCGGCTGCTTGGCGACGGTGCTTGCGGCGCACCTGACCGTGCTCGCCCTGGGTGCCACCTACCGGCCGGACGACGCGCCGACGGCGCAGGTCGCCGCGGCGTCCGCACTCAGCGAGCGGCGGCTGGCTCTGTGGCACGACGCCGTCTCACTCACGGCCGATCACCCGTTCACCGGTGTCAGTCCAGGCGAGTTCCCGCGGGCGAGCCCTATGGCCCGGCTCGACCCGGACACCCGCCAGGCGCACTCGGCGACGCTGCAGACGGCCGCGGAGACCGGTTGGCTCGGTGGAGCAGCCCTGCTCTGCTTGCTGTTGTGGGCCGTGTCCCGGCCGCTACTGGGCGCCGGTCGCCCCGGGGCGACCGCCGTCGTCGGAGCGACCTCCGCCACGGCTCTGGCGGTGCACGCCGCCGTGGACTACGTACTCGCGTTTCCGCTCGTCCTCACCACCGCAGCGCTCGTGCTTGGTGCCGCGACGGCGCACTTGTGGACGGCGCCGGCCACGGCGATGCGACGTTCAACGGACGAGCGGCCGAGCCGGTGAACCGACGACGACCGTCCCGGCCGGCACGTCGCGCGTGACGACCGCGCCGGCCCCGACGAAGGAACCGCGGCCGATGGTGCGGCCCTGCAGGACGACGGCATTGCTGCCGACGGTCACGTCCTCCTCCAGCGTCACCGAGCCGGAGATGTTCGCTCCGGGATAGACGGTTGCCCGGTCCCCGAGCAGGGCGTCATGACCGATCGTGGCGTTGTACTGCACCTGGGCATGGAAGCCGATGCTGACGCTGCTCGAGACGTGTGCGTTGGCCATGACGAGGCAGCCGAGCCGCAGCGTCGTCTCCGGTGCGATCACGGCCCTGGGGTGTATCAGCGTGGTCGGACGAAGTCCGCGGCCGTCGAGCAGCGCAGCGAGCCGACGCCGGGCCGGCGGATCGGCTATGCCGATGACGTAGGAGGCGACCGCGGGGGCCCGCTCCGGGGCCAGCACCGGCATCCCCCGCACCGTCTGGCCCGCCCGCGCGTCGTCGAGGAACGCCTCCACGGCCGTCCCGCAGGCGATCGCCACGTCCAGCGTCTCCCTGCCCAACCCACCGGCACCGGCGATGTAGAATCCCACAGCGGCATACTGCCGTGCCGTCCCGCCCGTCCGGTCCTCCCCCCTCACCTCCGGTCGGTGCGACGAACGACCGGAAGTCGAGGCGCCGGTCATCGGTGCCGCGGCACGAGCTCCGCACTACTGTCACCGCCGTGGCGACGACCGGCACCGTGCATCCGCGGGTGCTGCGTCGCGTGCCTTGGGGGCTGACGTGAGGGGAGAGCCCACGGTCGGCCGAACGGCGGAGCTCCGACGGGTCGCTGGGCTGCTGGGCGGAGCGGTGCGGCTGGCGTGGCGTGCCGACCGGGTCACCTTCATCGCCGCCGCGGGGTGGACCGTCGTGGGCGCGGTGAGCCTGGCCGCTCTGGTGCTGGTCGGGAAGTGGGTGCTCGACGGCATACTGGCCGCGCCCCAGGGTGGCGCGAGCGCCGCTCGCCTGGCTCCGGCCCTCGCTGCGCTCGCGGTGGTCACCGCACTGGCCGGCGCCGCTACGGCGTTCCAGCAGCAGCATCAGCGGCTCATGAACGAGCAGACGTCCCAGACGGTGTGGCGGCAGGTGCTCGGCGTGACCAGCCGGGTCGGGCTGGAGGCCTTCGAGTCACCGAGCTTCTTCGACCGGTTGCAGCGCATCCAGGACAACGCCGTCACACAACCCGCGGCCGTGGCGACCGGCTTGTTCGGTCTCATCGGTGGCGGCGTCGGCACCATCCTCCTGCTCGCCGCCTTGCTGACCCTGGACCCGCTGCTCGTCCCGGTCCTCCTGCTGGCCGGCGTCCCCTCCGTGCTGCTGAGCAGGAAAGCCAGCCGGACGGAGTTCGAATTCACGACCCGGGCCATGCCGATCTACCGGCGCCGGACGTACCTACGGCGAGTTCTGACGGGCCGGCAGGAGGCCAAGGAGGTCCGGGCCTTCGGCGTCGAGGCTGCCCTCCGGCACCGGCACGAGCAGGCCAGCGCCCAGTTCCTGTCCATGTTCCGGGACCAGGCCCGTCGACGTCAGCGGTATGCAGCGGCGGTCGTGGGCACGACCTCGTTGGCCCTGGTCCTCACGCTGGCCCTGCTGGTGTGGCTGATCGCGGTCGGTCGCGTCGGTCTGGCGGAGGCGGGCGCTGCGGCGTTGGGCGTGCGGCTGGTCAGCTCACGCCTCGAACAGTTGTTCAAGGCCGTGGGCACCCTCATCGAGTCGTCGACCTTCCTCGCCGACCTCGCGGACTTCCTCGACTCGCCGGGCCAGGCCGCGCAGGGCGACGAACCGAGTGGCGCCCCTCTCCTCCAGGACGTCGTCCTGGAGGACGTCCATTACACCTATCCCGAAACGGCCACGCCTGCCCTTCGTGGCGTCGACCTCACGATCCGCCGAGGGCAGGTCGTCGCCCTCGTCGGAGAGAACGGCTCGGGCAAGACCACGGTCGCCAAGATCGTCGCCTGCCTCTATCCGCCCACCCAAGGCACCATGCGCTGGGACGGGCGCGACATCGGGGAGATGGAGCCGGCGCGGATCCGGCGGAGCGTGGCGGTGATCTTCCAGGACTTCGTGCGCTACCAGCTCACCGCGCGAGAGAACATCGACCTGAGCGGTCCGGACGAGCAATCGGACCAGCCGCGGGTCGAGGTGGCGGCTCACCGCGCCGGAGCGGCGCCGTTCATCGAACGCCTGCCCGAGGGGTACGACACGCTGCTGGGCAAGGAGTTCGCTGGCGGGGTGGACCTGTCGGTCGGGCAGTGGCAGCGGGTGGCGCTGGCCCGCGCCTTGTTCCGAGACGCCCCCCTTGTCGTCCTGGACGAACCGACGGCGGCGCTGGACCCCCGTGCGGAACATGCGCTGTTCGAGGACGTCCGCGCCCTGCTCGGTGGCCGGACGGCGCTGCTTGTCTCGCATCGCTTCTCTAGTGTTCGATCAGCCGACATGATCTACGTGCTCCAGGACGGCCGGGTGGTGGAACAGGGCACTCACGACGCCCTGATGGCGGAGGCCGGACTGTACGCGGAACTGTTCACGCTGCAGGCCCGGGCGTACCTGTGAGCCGCCCCGACCCGGTCACCCGCGCCGTCCTGCGCAGCCACCGCTTGATGGAGGCCGGCCTGAAGGCAGCGCGTGGCCTGTTCGACGGCGTCTGGCTCGGCCTGCTCGACGATCGGCGGCTGGCTGCACTGGACACGGCGTACTACGACCGTGCGCCGATGTACCAGGACGAGGCATACAACCGGAGCGGGCTCTCGTCGTGGGAGCAGCATGCCGTCTCGACGTACTTCCCGGCCGGCTGCCGGGTCACCGTGGTGGGCGCGGGGGGCGGCCGCGAGGTGCTCGCCCTCCTCGCGCAGGGTTTCGACGCCATGGGGTTCGAGCCGCATCCCGCGCTGGCTGCCTTTGGGGCCCGCCTGATCGCGGCCGAAGGCCACGGGGAGCGTGTTCGGGTCAGCCCCCGGGTCGGTTGGCCACCGGCAGCACCACCCACCGACGCCGTCGTCATCGGCTGGGGGGCCTACATGCTGATACCGGGGCGGCACCGCCGGATCGCCTATCTTCGCGCGACGGCCACCGCACTGCCGGACGGAGGCCGGGTGCTGTTGTCGTACTTCGCCCGCCGCGGAACCATCGCCCGGTTCCGGGTCGCCGCCCGGATCGGAACCGCGCTCCGTCGGCTCAGCCGCCGGCCGCCGGTGGAGCCCGGAGATGCGCTCGTGCCCAACTTCGTCCACTTCTTCACCCGCGAGCAGATAGAAGCCGAGCTGGTCGAAGCCGGATTCCGCCCCTTGCAGGTGGGCTCAGACGACTATGGTTGGGCGGTTGGAGAAGTGGTGCAACGTCCCGTCTCTGCAGGAGTGACCCATGAGCGCTGACTCCCGAACCCATTCCGTCAAGTTGCGTGAGAGGGCGGCCGCCTGGCGGGAGGTCGACGGCGAGATCATCCTTCTGGGCTTGGAGTCGTCGACCTATCTCGGCGTCAACGGGGCCGGTTCCACGCTCTGGCCCCTGATGGTCGAGGGGACGACGAGCGAATCCATGGCGAACCGGCTCGTGGAGCGGTACGGCATCGACCGGACGCGTGCGGACGGCGACGTCGCAGCCTTCGTCGAAGCCTGCCGAACCCGGGGTCTACTCGAACCGTGACGAGCGCGGAGCCGGCAGCAAGGGCCGACACAGAGAACCGCGCCACCCCCGCATTCGACCGCTATGCGAGTACGCCCCTGACGCCCCGGTGGTCCGTGCCGACTGCGCGAGCCGCCGCCTGGACCGCCTGGGCCGTCTGGCGGACGCGACGGTCCTTGAAGTCGGCGGGCCTCCAAGCCGTCGTCCCGGACGTACCCCCCTTGCCGCCCGGTGCGCGGCGCGGCGTGTTCGCGGTCCTTCGACGCCTCGAACCCACCTGCCTGGAACGGTCGCTCGTCGAGCAGGCCTGGCTGGCGGTCAACGGCGTTCGCTGTGACGTCGTGGTCGGGGTCGCCCGACCGGAGGCCAGGGTGGAAGCGCACGCCTGGCTCGCCGGAGATGCGCTGCCGTCACGGGCGGCGAACGGCTACTCGGAGATTCATCGACTGCCGCCCTCCGCTGTGATCGCACCAAAGCCGGCAGAGATACCGGAGTCCCCCCGGCCCTACCAGCTGACGGCACTGCAGACATCGATCGGGATGCTGGTCGGGCAGAATCCCTCGGCGCCACCGCTGCCCAGGGCGCTGCGGGCACAGACCGCCCGTGAGGCGCTCGAGGCGTCGATCCTCCAGGCGTTGCAGAGTCCGCCGTGCGTCATCAGTTTCTCCGGGGGGCGCGACTCGTCCGCGGTCCTCGCGGTCGCCGCCCATGTGGCCCGGCGTGAGGGCCTGCCCCTGCCGATCCCGGTGACGCTGCGCTTTCCTGACGTCGGCGCTTCCGACGAGGGGTCTTGGCAGGAACTCGTCGTTCGACACCTCGCACTGACCGAGTGGGAGAAGGTCGCACTGACCGATGAGATGGACATCGTCGGCCCGCTAGCCCAGCGCGTGATGCGACAACACGGATTGCTCTGGCCGCTGAACGCGCACTTCCACCTGCCCGTCGCGGAGCGGGCGCCAGGGGGCTCGGTGCTCACCGGCTTCGGCGGTGACGAGTTGCTGTCGATGGGATGGGACTGGGAACGCGTCAACCAGGCGCTGACCGGCCGCGTGCGCCTCAACAAGAGGGACGCAGTCCGGATTGCAGTCGCTGCGATGCCTCCGGTGGTCCGGCGCCTGTTCCTCGAGCGCCGGAAGCGGCACAGGCCGGCTCCGCGGCTCACGTGGTTGCGGCCGGATGCAGAGGCGGCGGTCGCGAGGATGAAGCTCGACGCGGCCGCCCGCGCGGCGGTCCACTGGGACGAGAACATCCGTCGAGACTGGTGGCCGAGCCTGTACCGCAGCGTCTGTGCCGACAGCCTCGACATCGTGTCGCGCGGCGCGGGCTCTCGGTTCGCGTCGAGTCCCCTGTGCGATGGCGTCTTCCTGGACGCGCTCGCCCGGGAACGTGGCCGCGGCGGGTTCGCCAGCCGAACGGAGGCGATGCAGTACCTGGTCGGTGATCTTCTGCCCCACCCGGTGCTCAACCGGTCGACCAAAGGATTCTTCGATGGGGCCTTTTGGAACGTCCACGCGCGTCAGGCGGCGCAGGACTGGGACGGCTCCGGGGTGGATGCGAGCGTCGTTGATCCGGACGTGCTCCATGCCATGTGGAAGACCGAGGGCTCCGGCTCTGACGCCCGTAGTTGGATGCTCCTCCAGTCTGCATGGCTCGCTCAGCACCGAGCGGCTGCGACTCGGACGTCAGCCGCCACCACCGAAACCACGGGTGGCGCGCAGAAGCGCGGCTGAGGCATCGGACATGGCGCCCCAGTCTTTCGGGCGGGTGAGCACCAGGACAGGCAGGGAAGCGAGCGAAATGGCCGCAGCCGGGTCGCGCGGCCCCCGGTACAGCGCATAGTTGCCCAAAACCGACTTCAGCCGGTCCCGGACCGGTTGTGCCGTGACGCCCACCGTCGAACCCCACGTCGGAACGATCCAGCCCCGAAGGACCGCTCGGGAGTCGCTTCGCGGCAGGCGCAGGCGAATTCGCTCGCGAACTCCTACGACTCCTAGCGGCTCGCCCCCGAACCGGTCCGCTGCCCCCGGGCGGAGGTCGATGCAGGACGGGCCGGCGTGAGCGAGCTGGCCGTCGAGCACGAGCAGGTCGTCGCACAGCACGGCGCGGCCATCGGTTGCGAGTTGCGCCAGCAGGGAGCTCTTGCCGGCTTCCTTGGCACCGAGCACGCCCCACGCCCCGCCGTCGACCACAAATGCCCCGGCATGCAGCACGTGCCGACCTATCCACCAGTTCGAGATCGCCGCCGTCATCGCCAGGAACGGGTGCAGTACCTGCTCATCGTTGTACGGCCCGTCGAGGCGCAGCTGCGCCCGGAGAGGTTCCCGAGACAGTCTGACCCACCCGCTATCCCCTTGGAGTCCGAAGGCCGCGCTCCACTCGTCCAGCTCGGTGACGTGGGGCCGTTCGCCCGTCGTCTCCCGGCGCACCTCCAAGAGGGGCAACGTGTCGTCGTCGGGCTGCATCAACCGTGCCGCAGCGTCGAGACCCTGGATGCGCAAGCCGTATACCGATCCCAACGAAGACCGCCGTTCCCCTAGGGCAATTTCCTCTGATGCATGCAGACCGGCGAGCGTAGCGTCCGAGATCCCACAACACAGGAGATTGAGTTCCATGACGAACGAGGACTACACGCCCCCGACCATCGCGGAGATCGGCTCGCTGCACGAGTTGACTCTGCAGGCCAAGGACTTCACCGGTGTGGACGGCATCGTGCTGCAGCCCGACCCGAATGCTCCGGGCGTTCCACTCGGTCCTGTCTCTCCCTGACGCTCGCCGAGGGACGGGACCCCGTCACGCAGGGCCCATGCAGGGCCCCGTCCGGGACTTGACCCCTGATCGTGGACACGCTGAATCCAGGCTTGGCCTGGAGGAAGCGAGAAGATCAGACGGTGGCGAGGAAGACGTACTCCGAGGAGTTCCGCCGGGACGCGGTGGAGCTGTACCGGTCGACGCCGGGGGCGACGGTGGTGGGGATCGCCGGCGACCTGGGGATCATGGACGGAACGCTGTCGGCGTGGCTGAAGGCCGCTGGCGTTGAGGTGCAGCGGCGGCCTGGTGGCCGGTCCGGACCGCCAGGACCGGAGGGCGAGACTCCTGAGCAGGAACTCGCCCGCCTGCGCGCTCGAGTCAGCGAGCTGGAGGCTGATCAGCGGAAGCTGAACAGTGAGCGAGACATCCTGCGGGCGGCGGCCAAGTATTTCGCCGGGGAGACGCGCTGGTGACCCGCTTCCAGTTCGTCGCCGACCACCGGGACGCCTTCGAGGTGAAGCGGATGTGCCAGATCGTGGAGGTCGCCCGAACATCGTTCTACGCCTGGGAGGCCGGCGCCGAGGCCCGTGCCGTGGCCGATGAGGAGCTCGCGGCCCGGATTCGCGCGGTGCACGCCGAGGACCCGGGCAACCGGGCCTACGGGGCGCCGCGGGTGACCGCCGAGCTCAACGACGGCGCCCCGGCCGAGGCGCGGGTGAACCACAAGCGGGTCGCCCGCGTCATGGCCTCCAACGGCATCGCCGGGATCCGGCTGCGCCGGCGGGTGCGCACCACGATCCCCGAACCGGCTGATCAGCAGGTGCCTGACCTGCTTGAACGCAACTTCACCGCCGACGCCCCCAACCGCGTCTACGTCGGGGACATCACCTACCTGCCCTGCGGCGACGGGCGCAACCTCTACCTGGCCACGGTGATCGACTGCTTCTCCCGCCGGCTGGTGGGCTGGTCGATCGCCGACCACATGCGCACCGAACTCGTCGAAGACGCACTGCTCGCCGCGCACCGCGAACGCGGCGGCCTGACCGGGGCCATCTTTCACAGCGACCACGGCGCTCAATACACGTCACGGGCCTACGCCGACCTGTGCGACCGCCTCGGCGTGACCCGCTCGATGGGCGCGGTCGGCTCCAGCGCCGACAACGCCCTGGCCGAGTCCTTCAACGCCACCCTCAAGCGCGAGACCCTCGCCGGCGCTCCCGGCTGGGACACCCCCGCCCAGGCGCGGCGCGCGGTGTTCGCCTGGAGCACCCGCTACAACACCCGCCGGCGGCACTCCGCCTGCGGCCAGATCAGCCCCAGCGCCTACGAGGCCCGCCGGTCTCCGGCTACGCTGCCAACCGCGGCGTAGACACCCCACGCGTGTCCAAGATCAGGGGGCAAGGCCCTCCCTCGGTTCGGCAGCCTGTCTGCCGAATCCGAAAAGTCTGCTGAATCCCGGACGAATGAACGCATCGTTCAATCCAGCAGGTGTCGGGACCTCGCTAGGGACACCGCGTGCGCCTGATTGCGAGCTCCCAGCTTCGCGAACACCCGCGCTTTGTGCGCCTCGACCGTCTTGACGGAGATCTCCAACTTCTCGGCTACCCCTCGAGTGGTCAACCCCCTGGCCATGGCCGCGAGGATCTCCCGCTCGCGGCTCGTCAGGACGTCTCGGCGGGGGTTTGAGGGACTGGGTCCGTCACGCTCCGCCCGCCAGCGATTGAGAACCGCATGGGCCGCCAGCGGATGCAGTGCCGATCCCCCCTTCGACACCGTGCGCACCCCCTGTGCCACATCGTCCGGCAAGCCGTCAGTGAGGAACACACAACCGGACGCACCGGCGAGCAGGATGTCGACGACGTTGTCTGAGTGGCTCTCGCACACCGCAAGAATGCGCGCCCCCGACGACAGCAGGGCAGTAAGGCCGGCGAGGAGGTCGCCGTCGGGAAACCGTTCCGCGCTGACCACGACCTGCGGGTGTGTCTCAGCGCAGCGTTGCCGCAGGATGGTGAGCCGGTCCGCATCACCTACGACTGGTATGCCGCGCTTCTCGAGCACGGACTGCAGCGTGGTCCGCACCAATGCGGAGGGGTGCGCGACGAGCACTCGTGGTGCGGCACTCATGGTATGGGCTCGGCGGTCGGGTCACCGGGCAGCAGTAGGATGAGCCCTTCGTCGAGGGCACGAGCGACGGCCTGCGCCTGGCTGGCGACCCCGAACTTCGTGAACACCGCCTGCTTGTGGCCGTCGACGGTGCGCGCGCTGATGCCCAACCGCTGGGCGATCTCTCGAGCAGTCAGGCCGACGGCCACCAGTTCGAGCACACCGGCCTCACGAGCGGTCAGCAGCGCGCGCAGCGGTTCCGCGTGCGTCGCCGAGCGCGGCGGCTTTGAACCCGACGGGCCCCGGATCGCCGCACTGATCATCGCTGCTATCGTGGTCCCGTCCGTGATTCGCACCAGTCTGTGCCGCGCGGTGAGGCGGGTGATGGCTGATCCAGCGACGGGGCTCAGCACCACGTCGGCATCCAGTTCCCCCAGTGCGTGATCGAGCGCCGCAACCGTCGGGACCGCCGCCACGACCATGACACCGGACGACCGCAACGCCTCGCTGACTCCCTCCCGTATGAAGCACCGGGGGTCCTGCACGATTGCCCGCACCTCGGTCACCGGGGGTATCATGGGAGGAACCCTAAGCACCAGCGCGTGATCAAGGCAGATTCTCACTCCGCCGAACTCCGCGAGCTCAGCTCGATCTCTTTCGGGAACGCAGTCCTGCGACGGCGAACAGCCCCTTGGTCAGCCGCTGCCGCGGGCTTACGTATCGACCCTCCACGTAGGAAGGGTCCGGGAAAGCCAGTGCGCGCAAGAAGGCTGCCTTGTCGCGGAGGCCGGGAACTGCCCGAAGCGCTCCGAGTGACTTCCGGGCATAGCCGCTCTCGGAGTCGCTGTACAGGGCGAGCTCACGCGCCTCCCGCCGCGATGGGCGGTAGCCAAGCGCCCAGACGACCAGGTCCGGACGAAGGTCGAGCCGAAGGGTGCGCCAACTCTCCGTCACAGCCTTGGCCACGACCGCCTCGGCGCGCCAGTTTCGAGCGAGCAACAAGACCCGGTCGACGTCGAGCCGCACGTCGAGCAGCATCTGCACGACGTCACGTTGCGGTACGAGGCGAGGGACGACGTCGCCGAGGGCGGCGTGGAAGCACGCATGCATGAAACGGACCTCCCGGTCCAGCGCCTGGAGGCGAGCACCACCCATGGTGAACGTGCTCGACGAGCGCCACACCTCCACAAGGTCCACCCACAGCCCGAACGGCCCCATGACGAACGTCCGGTGCAGGTCGACCACCAGGTGGTCGCTGACGACGAAGCTGGTTCCCTTGCTGAAGCGACGGTCGAAGCCAGGGCGAGGCTGCCGGTGCCGCCGATGGTGTCCCGCTTCCGTCAGCGCTACGACAGCCCGGTCGAAGTCATCCGACCGGACGATGAGGTCGATGTCGACGAACAGCCGGAGGGCTGGGTCAGGGTAGTCGAGCTGGGCCACCGCCGGCCCCTTGAGCACGCGTGCCTGCACTCCGGCTGATGCGAGCTGTCGAAGGATCTGGAGAGCGCCCGTCTCGATGCCGAGCACTCTGCCCACCGCGACGAGGTGTTCTCTCTTCGCCTGTACAGCCTGTTGCGGAGTGGCCGCCAGCGCGCCCGAACCGATGGCATGGACCAGGAACCCGGGCAGGCGCTCCGCGCGAACGCGGCGCAGCAATTCGGCCCAGGCGACGTCGTCGAGCGGCTCGGCCGGCCACGCGCCCTGCGCACACTCCATCCCGCTGGCAGCAATGCTGCCGAGCAGCTCTCCGACGTCGGTCATGGGCCACCTGATGTTCGGTCGGTGCGGGAGGCACCACACCTGCTGCTGCTCATGGTGACAGCAATTCGACAGGGAAAGCGATTCACGCCAGCCGACCAGGTGGACTCGCGAACGACCGTCACGCGCGGAAATCGGGGAAGTCGGTCGTGTCGCCGAATAGCGGAGACCGAGTCACCGTCCGGCATGGGACAGGGATCGATACCAGTCGGCCATGCGCGCGGCCACCGTCTCGATCCGATAGTTGTCCTCGAAGCGGCTGAGCGCCGTCGCGACCAATCGCCGCCGGCGCACGGGATCGTCGATGAGAGAGAGGACCGCATCTCCGAGGGCCACCACATCGCCCGGCGGGACGACGACGCCCGAGTCTCCCAGCACCTCAACCACCGCCGGCAGCGCGAAGCTGGCGACGGCAGCCTCCATGGCCATCGCCTCGATGACGACGCCACCGAGGCCTTCCGACAACGAAGGAAGAGCGAAGACGTCTGCGGCGCAGAGAAGATCACCCACATCATCGCGGCGTCCCAGTACACGGACACTGCCCTCAGGGAGATCCGCCTGCGTGATGCAGCTCTCGATGCGGCTGGTATTGGCGCCAGGCCGTCCCGCGAGCACGAGCACCGCCCTGGGGTGCTTCGCGACAACTGTCGTGAACGCCTGGACAAGGAGGTGGTGTGCCTTCTGCCCTTCCTGACGCCCGACCGACAGCACCACCGGCTGGGTGTCATCGAGCTCCAAGGCAGCTCGAGCGGACGCTCGGCGCTCCGGGCTGGGATGCCCCAGAGCCGCTCGGTCGCGCCCACGAGGGACGACGGTGATCCGGTGAGGATCGGCGCCCAACGTCTCCTCCGCAGCGGATGCCGAGAAATGGGACAGAGCATGCACGCCGATCGTGGCGTGCCGCGTCAGCTGCCGGTCGACCTGCTTTACGACCACCCCCGCCAGGCGGCCACCGGATGCTCTCCCTACGGTGGCCGCGTAGGCCGCGTTGACCACGGAGATCACGGCTGGGACACCGCGCATGCGGGCGGCCACCCGGCCGACGACTCCGGCATCGAAGAGGGTCGTGTGGACGAGGTCTGCCTGGAGGCCGGGAAGCAGCCGCATGAACCGAGCAGTGGCCGACAGCAACCCAGGCGCATCGAGACAGATGACGTCAGCGCCCGATGACCGCGCCTCGTCCACCCGGGAACCGCGATCGTGCGGGTGGACGGTGACCACGGTGCTGCGGATGCCTGCGGCACGGAGGTGGGGAAGGGACTGGAGCAGGGAGACCTCGGCGCCGCCGGACGGCGAGAGCCGGTTGATGACGTGGACCACGTGGAGCTCATCGGTCACCGCGCCACCTCGTGCAGCAGCGACTCCCAGGCGTCGAGGATCCGCTCCATCTCGAACTGCTCCATGCAGTGCCTGCGACCGGCCGCGCCCATCTCCTCCGCGGCGGTCAGCGCGGTCTCGACCGCGCGGGCCATGCGCACGGGATCCCCGGGTTCAACCAGGACCCCCGTGACGCCGTCCACGACGACGGATGAGGTGAAGCCGACGGCCGTGGCCACGACCGGGATCCCCACGAGCCCGGCCTCGATCACCACGCCAGGCAGGCCTTCGCTGTCGCTCGCCAGCGCCAGGACGTCCGCGGCCGCCAACACCTGAGCAACGTCGTTCCGCACGCCCAGGAATACGGCGCGGTCACCGAGAACGGCGCGCGCTTGCCTCTCCAGTTCCGCTCGGAGGAGCCCGTCACCCGCCAGCACCAGCCGGGTCGACGAGTCCATGCGACCGACGGCGTCGATGAGGACGTCGACCCGCTTCTCCGGCGCCAAGGCTCCCGCGTGGACCACGACATCCCCGGCGCCATCAAGCCCAAGCGCCTTGCGAGCAGCGGCTCTCCGGTGCTCGTCGGTCGGCGGGAAGTCGCTCGAACGCCGGCCGTTGCCGATGACGCGGACCGCGGCGGGCCGCATGCCCAGATGGTCGATCAACGCCTTCCGCGAGGCCTCGGTGCGAGCCGCCACGGCAGCGAGACGGCGGAACATCAGTCGCACTCGGGCACGACGGAGCGGCGTGTTCGCCCAGAAAAGTGGGTCACCGATGTTGACGTAGACGACCGGGACCCTGGAGAAGCACAGGGCGAGGGCGCAGGCCGGCAAGGTGCGGGACCCGTGCGCGACGACGACATCGACATCGGCCGCCGCACGGCGCAGGCCCATGAGCGTCGCCGGCCCCAGATGGGTCGCCCCCAGTGGATCGACGGGGAGGGTGGGGGGATGCGACGCGCCGACGAGCGCGACCGGCCGGGTGTCGTGCCCCCGCTCCCGCAGGCCACGCTGCACGCTGAGGGCGAACGACTCCGCGCCGCGACGTTGCGTCGACGTCAGGACGTGCAGAACCCGCAGCTTCGGCGGCCCCACGTGCGCGGAGGTGATCACAGGACCCCTTCCAGGTCTGCACCGGTGAACGTCCAGTTGCCGCCGGCCCTCGCGTCGACCGGAGCGTCCGGGCCCTCCTGCTGCCACACCGAGACGGTGCTCCCCGATACCACCCGCGGCCTCGCGGACGTCGCTGGATCGAGCGCCTGCAGGATCACCGCACCGCACCGTCCTCGAGCGCACGCGGCCCCGAGGAGCGCCGACTGCTCCTCGGGTGGACCGGTCCTCACCACGACGACCAGGACGGGGACGCCGCGCAGGGTCGTGCGCCGGTACAGCAGGCGGCTGCCGCCGTTCCGGAGCTGGACCGCCTCGTACCGATGACCGGAGCGCGGATCCACTCGCCATCCCAGGCCGCGGGCGTCCCAGTCGGTGTGGAGCCGGCCGGCGGGGATCGTCGGCTGCACCGTCCGGGGATCGATCTCCTCCACCAGCGCCGGGCGTCGTGGAAGACGCACCGACAGCACGGACGGCCGGGGCTCCAGGATCGTCCAACCCAGCCGGCGGTACGCCTCCCGACTGGCGGGGACAGAGGTCGAGTAGAGGACGTGCCAGCGCTCGGCTGCTGCGAGGTGGGACATCTCGCGCCTGACCAGACCACTGAAGACGCCGCGGCCCCGCGCTGCGGGAGTGACCGCTCCGTCCATGGCCCGGGACGCGGCGAAGCTCCTTCCGTCCAGCGCCAGGCGCCACGGGACGATCAGCCGCGCGCCCAGCACGGCGTCCCCGTCGACCGCCACCCATCCTCGGGAGGGACCCCACGGGCCTTCGACGTGCTTCCAGGTGTAGTGGTCCGCCGTCTTGGCAGGTCCGAACGCCGCCTGCAGCAACTCGACGATCTGCTGCCTCGGGACGTCCTCGACCAGCACGACGTCGTACGAGGGCCGGTCTGCTGCCTTGCTCACCGCAGGATCCCGAAGGCGGCCGAGTGCGCGCCGGAGGCGATGGACCGCGCCCGGCCCACGCTCGCCGACGCGTCCAGCCGGAGGCGTGACAGGCGGTGGGAGCTCTCGTCCAGCCTCGTCAGCCGGTGATCGAACAGGAACGACGCGACGTACCCCAGCTCCTGGGCGGTCCGTTCGGCCTCCTCCCCCAGGTCGCCGTTGGGATAGGCGAAGAACCGCGGGGCGATGCCCCAGCTGACCAGCGTCTCGTGGGCCTGGACGAGCTGGCGGCGCTGCTCGGGATCGGTGCACCTCGGCAGGCACGGGTGGTCCCAGGTGTGGTTTCCGATCTCGTGGCCGGCTTCGCACCAACGACGCAGGTCGTGCTGCGTCGCCTGTTCCACGGTCAGCGGTTGCCCGAGTCGGTCGCGCAGACGTTCCTCGAGGACGGCGACCTCAGCGCGCCGCTCGGGGTCGGGGAGCATCTTCAGCCGCGCCCGGGAGAACTGTGTCTGCTCCCCTGGAGCGATGACTCCCGCCCCGCCGGCGTGGTCCACGACCTGCCACCAGAACGGAACGCGGGTGTCCAACGTCCCGGGGCAGACGAACATGCATGCCGAGACGCCTTCCTCGGCGAGGAGGTCAGCCACCGCGAATGCGTCCGGGTGCCCGTCGTCGAAGGTCAACCACAACGATGCGGGCGGCAGCTTCTCCCCCGTCGCGACGGCCCTCGCGATGTCGTCTCCGGTGACGAGCTGGTACCTCCGCCTCAGTGCGGCGATCTGATCGACCAGCGCCCGGGGATCGGAGACTCCGTGGTACGCCACCACGCGCAGCCGACCGGAACTGAGCCGCCTGGCAGCCGCCGTGACGGGCGCAACCTGCAGCGCAGACGCGAGGGTCCTCGTCGCCAGCTGCCGATCCGAGAGCATGCGGCGATCTTGCCATGACGATCGGCGGGGAGTGCCGGGCCGGGACGCCGGTGCCGGCGGCCCCGGACGCGGCGCACGAAGACGTTTGATCGGGGGTGGCCGTCCCCGACCCGGCGCTGGTCGAGCCGCCCCGCACGACCGACCCGACGGCCGGCTACCGAGTTCAGCCAGCTGTTGGGCCGCACAGCGGTCAGGAACCAAAGGGGTGACGCGCCGGAACGCCACGCTAGCCTCCACCAGGCATGACAACGGCACGGGAGGGTGACTTGCGAGTGGTCGATCATGTGTTCCGGCGACCCGTTGCCCTGCTCGGTACGGCGATCCGGTCCTTCGGGCGATGGAAGAACCAGGTACGCACGAGTTCACGGAGTCTCGAAGGGGCTCGCCGCGCACAGCAGCGCCAGGAGTCCGCACCGAAGCGCTTCGTGATAACCAATGTCTTCGGTGATACGAACGTGGGAGGAGCGGCCATCACGGCCGCGACGCTGGAGGCCCTGCTCGTCGCATCCCCCGGCGCCCAGGTCGCTGCGCTACCGATTGACAACCGACGGCCGATCGATCGAAGTCACCAGCTCACGACCAGCGCCTACCCCGAGCTCCGCTGGCTCCCGTCGCCCTTCCCCCGGTCGGGACCGTTGGCGGGCATCCGCCGGGTGGCGCGGCTAATTGCCAGTCTCGTGCTGCCCGGACGTGACTCGGATCCGCCTGCTCTCAAGGCGCTCCGAAATGCGGACCTCGTCGTGAGCAAAGGCGGTTACGTCTTCGTCGATCGCGACAGCATCAGGTCGACCCTGTCGATGGTGAGCACCATCTACCCGCTGCTCTACGCCGCACGTCATGGGGTGCCCACCGCAACGTTTCCGACGACGGTCGGCCCGTTCTCCCACTCCATCCCCCGAGCCGTGGTCCGGCACGTTCTCCGGCGACTCGACCTCGTCATCGCTCGTGACCCGCGGAGCTTCGATGAAGCGCTCGCTCTCGGAGTCCCTCGCGATCGTGTCGTGTCCGCCACGGACGGGGTGCTGCACATGGCCCCGCCCAGTCTTGCCGCTCAGGAGAAGGCGCTCGCGAAGGCGGGCCTACAAGGACAGCGTTTCCTTGTCCTGACTCTGCGCCACATCCCCGAGGCGGCGCCGAACGAGAAAATGTTCCGGGCCGTGGAGGAAGCCAGCCGCAACGCGCTCGACCGGTCACACGTGGACCGAATCGTGATCGCCATTCACGACGAAGCGGAGCGAAGCCACGCCCACCGGCTCGCCGACGCACTGGGCGCCCCGGCCACGGTGCTCGAGGAGGGGTGGACGCCAACCGGACTGATCGCGCTGTACGCCCGCGCCGAGGTGCTCCTGGCCACGCGCCTGCACTCGGCGATCTTCGCTTTCATCGCCGGCACGCCGGCCGTGGCCGTCTCCAGCGCCGGGACGAAGACGGAGGGGGTTTACGAGTCACTGGGTCTGCCGGGTTCCTGGGTCATGCCCCTCAGGGACACGACGGGCTCCCGGCTTTCCGCGCAAATGACGGAGATGGCAGGCGAGTCAGCTGCCCGAGCTCAGGTCCAGGAAGCCATGGAACGACTGCGGAAGAACGGCAACCCCGTAGCCGCGCACTTCGCGGCCCTGGCGCAGCACCGTCGGCCTCTTCCGGTGAGGGACTAGGGCTGACAGCGGTGGACGATCCGGGACGGCAGTCGATGCCAACGGCTATGCAGGCCGACGCAGCATGAGCGCCTCCTCCGACTCGGATCGGTCTGCACCGACCACCACCGGACAGGTCGCCCGGCGTGGAGCACGCACCACGCTCGTGGCACACACCATCGTCCAGCTGGGAAGTCTGGCAGCGACGGTGATCCTCGCCCGGCTGCTCACCACGGGCGAGTTTGGGATCGTGGCGCTCGCGCAGAGCTTACTGGGCTTGTTGTCCCTGCTGTCACTCAGCGGCATCAACGCGGCCATCGTCACGCGAACCGACGGCCTCCGGACGGCTGCCTCCTCCTACTTCTGGTTGTGCGCAGGCACCGGCGTGGCGGCCGTCTTGGTGATGACCCTCGCCGCACGACCGCTCGCGTCGTTGCTGGGCCAGCCCGACGCCGGTCCGTACCTGGCTGTGTTGTCCTTCTCCTTCTTGTTCGGTCTCATGCAACTGGTTCCTCAGGCACTGCTGCAGCGAAGCCGCAAGTTCACGAGGATGAATGCGGCCCTGCTCGCCGGATCCCTCACATACCTGGTTCTCGAGGTCGTCTTGGCATTCGCCGGCCTCGGAGCGTGGGCGGTCATCATCGGGAACGTCTGCGGGGCGGCCGCGGGCTTCGCCGTCTCCATTACTGCCGCGCGCTGGCTGCCTGACACGCGCATCTCGATGGGGCTGATCCGTCGCGACCTGTCTTTCACGTCAGGGCTGACACTGGGCATGGCGTTCTCCTATGTCCAGAAGAACGCCGACTACTGGCTTGTGAGTGCCGGCATCGGCGGACCTGCGCTCGGGGTCTACTACGTGGCCTACGTCCTTCCGAACATCATCCGCCTACGGATCACGGACGTCGTCCGTCAAGTCATGCTGCCGACCTATATGCGAGCCGGCGACCTGCGTAGCACTGCCCAGCTCTGGCATAAGACGCTGCCGGTGCTGCTCGGCTTGGGAATGCCCGTGTTCGTCGGTATCAGCCTCTGCGCGGAGCCTTTGATCCTCCTCTTCTTCGGTGCGTCATGGTCCGGCGCAGTGGACCCGCTGCGAATTCTCGCTCTCGGTGCCCTGATTGATCTCTACACGACATCGGTCAACATCGTCTCGGTGGCCCAGCGCTCAGTTCGACGCCACGTTCTCGTGCTCGGGTTCCGCGCCGGCGCGACAGTCGTCGGCGCAACGATCGCCGTAGCCGTGTGGGGAGACATCGTCGCAGTAGCCGGCGCCGTCGTTACTGCATCCCTGACGACCGTCTGTCTCCAGGAAATTCTCGTGAGCAGGCACCTGCTGCTCGGATGGCGTCTCGTGGCCCGGCCGGTCGCGACGTACATCGGGCTGTCAGTGCTGATGAGTGCCGCTGTGATCACCTGCGACGTCCTGCTGCCGTCCAGCACGCCCACGGCCGTGGAATTAGTCGTTCTTGTGCTCGTCGGCGCGACCAGCTACCTGGGGGGTGGCTTCCTGGTCGCACGAGCCACGGTTCGAGTGCTCCTGCGGGACGCTCGCCTCGTCGTCGCGGGGCGGTGACGGGACAGACCGGAGCGGCTCCGCTGACCCACCGGTCCACCATGGGCTTACGTACTGCAATGCGCTTGAGGTGAAGTTAGGCCTCGCGTGAGTACTGACACGTCGGCAGACCGATCAGGTCCTCCGGCAGCGGAAATCCCGGATTGATCCCGCCGACCGCGGTCACGCCGCTCGGACGCAGCAAGCGCCACGCCGTGAGCAGCAGGATGCGCGCATCCAGTGACCAGCTGCGGTGCTCGACATACCAGAGGTCGAGCTCGATGCGCTCTGGCCAGCTGATGCTATTGCGGGCCAGGACCTGCGCCCAGCCCGTGAGACCAGGACGGACGGCGAGCCGACCCCGCTGACGATCGCTGTAGCGCTCGACCTGCTCGGGGAGCGTGGGTCGCGGCCCGATGAGCGCCATGTCGCCGCGGAGCACGTTCCACAGCTGGGGCAATTCGTCGAGGCTCGTCGTCCGCAGTACGTTACCCACTGTGGTCAGGCGATCGGGGTCCGGCTCACCCGGGTAGTCCTCCGCCCGCATGGTGCGGAGCTTGAGGATCGAGAACTCGGCCCCGTGCAGCCCGCTGCGCTGCTGTCGGAACAGCACCGGCGGCCCCATCCGCCAGCGGACGAGGACGGCCGCCGCTACCGCCACCGGGCCGAGCACGACCCCTGCGACCGTCGCGAGCGCGAGGTCCACGGCGCGCCGAGCGCTTTCCCCGCCCCGGTACGGCCGAGCGGTGACGGTCACTGCTCGGCCCATCCGAGACCGCGGCGGCGGGCCACCGCGGCGTACGTCCGCAGCGACTCCGCTGCGATCCCCACCTGGTCGAACTCTGCCCGGGCCCGCTCCCCCGCCGCCGCACCCAGCCGGGCGCGCAGCGCCGCGTCGTCGAGCAGCCGTGCGATGGCACCTGTCAGCGCGTCGGCGTCCCGAGGTGGGACCAGCAGCAGGTGCCTCTCGTGGTCGCCCACCTCGCGGCAGCCGCGGATGTCGCTGAGCACCATGGGCAGGCCGCACGCAGCCGCCTCCATGCCCGAGCGCGAGAAACCCTCCCGGTACGACGGCAGCACGAAGACGTCAAGGGCGGAGTACACCCCCGGCATGTCCGATCGGGCCGGGACCCATCGAACGGCCGGGTCCTCCTCCGCCAAGGCATCCGGCTTGTCCGGATCCTCCGGGCCGATCCACAGGAACCGTGCCCGCTCACCGAGCGCGCGCGCGGCCGCCACGAACTCGGCGATCCCCTTCTCCTGCACCCGTCGCCCGATGGCTCCGACGACGAGCTCGGCGGAGCCGATGCCGAGCTCGGCGCGTACGCGCTCCTGCCCGGCCGGATCGGGCCGGAACCGCTCGAGGTCGATGCCGTTCCCGACCACCCGCGAGCGCCTCGGCGAGACGAACCGCCGCAGCCGGTGCCGGTCGGCCGCGTTCTGGTAGAGCTCGGCATGCGAGGCCTGCGCCGCGAGTGCCTCGGCGCCCAGAACCATCGCCTGCCGACGCCAGGGGTCGCCCGGCCCGGCCCACAACCCGTGGCAGGTGTTCACGATGACCGGCACACCTGCTGCCCGGCCGGCAAGCCGGCCGATCACACCGGTCTTCGGATTGTGGGTGTGCAGGACATCGAGCCGCAAGCCCTTCAGGACCGACACCAGCTCTCGGGCGGCGCGCAGGTCCTGCCGTGGCTGCCAGGACCGGGTGAGACCAGGAACCGGCACGTGCGTCGCCCCGGTCTTCTCCACATCCGACGCGAACGGCCCGGGAGCACTCAACGCGAACGTCTCCAGGCCAGTCTCCACGTCGGCCTGCAGCTCGCGCCCCAGCAGGAGAGCCAGGCTCATGTCGACGGTGGTCAGGTGAGCGACGCGCAGCGGCCGACCACCGGGCCCACGCAGCACCGGGAGTTCAGGCACGCGCACCGCTCCTCTTGGCCAGCGCCACCATCCCGGCATAAGCCTTTTCGGGGCCGAGTGACCCGCGCAGCTTGGCCCGGAAGAAGCCGATCGGATCGGTGCGGCGCACGGGCACGCGGCGCAGCCGCGCGAGGTCCACGCCGGGCTGGTTGCGGCCGAGTTCTCCGGTGACGGACGAGCGGTACCGCCTCCGCAGCTCCTCCTCCATGCGCGGGACGGCGACGCCCCACGGGTAGGCGAAGTGCCGGGGTCGTGTTCCCAGCCGTTCCTCGATCGCCGAGTCGCAGAAGTCCAGTTCCTCGGTGGTCAGCAGCTCGGGACGCGCGTGGTTGTGGGTGTGCGCGCCGACGGTGACCAGGCCCGTCGACGCCATCTCCTCGATGTGCGCCCACTCCAGGGCCGGCCCCGCCGCCTTCGCCGTCGAGCCGTCCCAGTGCATCGTCCCACCGACGAACGCGGTGGCCAAGTACAGCGTGCTCGGCAGGCGGGCTTCCCGGAGCCGGGGCCAGGCGTGCTCGTACACGTCCCGGAAGCCGTCGTCGAAGGTGAGGACCACGGACGGGGACGTGTCGCCCCGCTCGATCCGGTCCAGGGCATCGTCGAGCCGCAGCACGTCGTGGCTGGCGAGCTCGTCGAGCTGCGCCTCGAAGTCCGCCACGGCCAGATCCCGCTCGTCCGGCGAGCCGCCACCCACCCGGTGGTAGATCAACACGGTGCACCCGGAGGCCTCGCGGCCCGGTACCGCACCCAGTACACGCTTGAGGCCTGTTCGCACGGCAGCACGATAGCCGTCCACGTCACCGAGCGGAGTCACTTCTTGCGTTTGTATCCACGCGCTCAGTAGCGACATGAGGAGTCGACGGCAATAACAGTAACTAAGCGCACTGGATTGAATACACGATGTCATTTAAGTTGCTCGAGTTGAACGTTTTAGGGGCTTCCGCGGCACGAGTTCGTGCCGTTAAGGTCCGTTCGTCTTTGTTTAGCGCGCCGACGATCTGGGCACCGGGTCGGGTCGGCGTCCCATCGCCCAGGGGGGGACGTGGGATCGGTCAGAGGTCCGCACGACGCCAGTCCGTCGGTTCCGGTCAGCCTCCTCGGCCGTCTCGCGAGAACCCGCCCGGCCCTGGTGCTTCCGCTGCAGGACACCGTCCTGCTCACGGCCGCGCTGGTGCTGTCCCTGCTGTTCCGGTACGACGGCGCGGTCCCGTCGGATGCCTGGGCGGGTCTCCTGAGCTTCGTCCCTCTCGCGATCGCCGTGTTCGTCGGGGTCAACGCCGCGGCCGGCGTGTACGGGCACCTGTGGCGGTACGCGAGCGTGGTCGAGGCGCGGCGGGTCCTGGTCGCAGGAGGGGCCGCCACCCTCATCATGGTCGCGATCGACCTGGTACCCCGGTTCGTGCCGCTGACCGTCGCACTGGTGTCCGGCCTCGTCGCGACCATGTTCGTGGGTTTGGCGAGGTTCCAGACGCGCCTGGTGTCGTTCCGCCGGCGATCGGAACAGGCCGAGGCCGACACCGGCATGCGCGTGCTCGTCATCGGCGCCGGCCGGACGGGCGCGGAGCTCATCCGCCAGATGCAGACCCACGGGCACACCGGGCTCCTGCCCGTGGCGGTACTCGACAACGACGCCCGCACCTGGGGGCGGCTGCTCTCCGGGGTGCGCGTCCTGGGCGGCCTGAGCGAGCTCCCACGGCTCCTCGCCGAGCTGGACGTCCACCAGATCGTGCTGGCAGACCCGGAGACGCCCACCGCCGTCGTGGAGCGCATCGCCGGGCTGGCCGACGATTCCGGCGTGGTCCTGCGGGTCCTGCCGGGCGGCGACGAGCTGGTCCGCTCGGGCCTCCGGCTGCAGGACGTGCGCGACCTGCGGATCGACGACCTGCTCGGCCGCGAGCCCGTCGGCACCGACCTGGTCCGGATCGCCTCGATGCTGCAGGGGCGTCGGGTCCTGGTCACGGGCGCCGGCGGCTCGATCGGCTCCGAGATCTGCCGCCAGGTCGCCAGGTGCGCCCCGGAGCGCCTGGTCCTGCTCGACCACGACGAGACGCATCTGCACGACGCCCTCGCCACGCTGCCGCCCACGGCAGTGCCCGAGCTCGTCGACATCCGCGACGCGGAGCGGCTGAACCGGGCCTTCGCGCGACACCGGCCCGACGTGGTCTTCCACGCCGCCGCGCACAAGCACGTGCCCATGCTGGAGACGGCGCCCAGCGAGGCCGTGATGACCAACGTGGTCGGCACCGGGAACGTCGTCGCGGCCGCCGCGGCGGTCGACGTCCCGTCCCTCGTGCTCATCTCCACCGACAAGGCGGTGCGCCCGAGCAGCGTCATGGGCGCCTCGAAGAGCGTCGCGGAGGACCTCGTCCTGACCAGCGCCCGGAACTCCGGCCGAGCCTGGTGCGGTGTCCGCTTCGGCAACGTGCTCGGCTCGCGCGGCAGCGTCATCCCGACGTTCTCCCGCCAGATCCAGGCGGGCGGCCCGGTCACGGTCACCGACGCCCGGATGACCCGCTACTTCATGACCATTCCGGAAGCCGTCCAGCTGGTTCTGCAGGCGGCCGCGATGAGTCGCGGCGGTGAGTTGTTCATGCTCGAGATGGGACAGCCCGTCAGCATCATCGATCTCGCCCACCGGATGATCCGCCTGTCCGGTCGCCGACCGGGTACGGACGTCGAGATCCGCATTTCCGGAACACGTCCCGGCGAGAAATTGCACGAGGAATTGAGCATTCCGGAGGAGGGGGCGCGGCCGACCGAGCACCCCAGCGTGCTGCGCCTTGATCCGGTGCTGCCCTCCGACCGTGCGCTGGCCGCGCGAGTGGACCTGTTGCGCCGCCTGGCGGACGCGGAGGACGGCGCAGGGGTCCGCGCCGCCCTGCTGGAGCGGAACGAAGCCGCCGAGGTCGCCCCGCAGCCGAACTTCGTCGTTCCGATGGGCCCGCTGTCCCCCGACTCGCCGGTCGAGCCGGCCGCTGCCGGTATGGCCCCCCTCGGTCCGCTGCACGGCCAGGCCTTCGACGACCACCGAGGCACCTCACCTCTGATCACAGCCGCGCAGTCCGCCGGTGAGCTCACCACGATGAATGGGAATCGGGCATGAAAACGCAGCAGCTCCAGCGTCGTATCACCCGCCGCGAAGCGGTGATCGGCGTCGTGGGCCAGGGCTACGTCGGGCTGTCGCTGGCCGCGTCGGCCGCCGTCGAGGGGATGACCGTCCGGGCGGTCGACGTGGACACCGACCGAATCCAGCAGCTCGCCGCAGGGTCGAACGTCGTCCCCGGGGTGGACGACGCGCTGTTCGCCAACGCGGTGGAGGCCGGTCGGCTCTTCTTCGGGACCGATGCCGCCGCCCTCGCCGACTGCGACGTGGTCGTCATCTGCGTCCCGACGCCGGTCGTGGAGCACCGCCCCGACCTGCGGTTCATCGAGGACGCCGGACGGGCGGTTGCCGGGCACCTCCGCCGGGACAGCCTCGTGGTGCTGGAGTCCACCACGTATCCCGGCACCACCGAGCAGGTGCTCCGCCCCCTACTCGAGGCGCACGGCCTGCGCGCCGGGCGCGACTTCCTGCTGGCCTACTCGCCGGAGCGCATCGACCCCGGCAACGTCAAGTACGGGTTGCGCAACACCCCGCGGGTCGTCGGCGGGATCGACGAGCCCTCCTCGCAGACCGCCGGCATGTTCTACGACCAGCTCGTGGACGAGGTGGAGGTGCTGTCGAGCTGCCGGGCCGCGGAGATGGCGAAGCTGCTCGAGAACACGTTCCGGATGGTCAACATCGCCCTGGTGAACGAGCTGGCGACGCTCTGCTCGGAGCAGCAGATCGACGTCTGGGAGGTCATCCGGGCGGCGGCGACGAAGCCCTTCGGCTTCATGCCCTTCTACCCCGGACCCGGCGTGGGCGGGCACTGCATCCCGCTCGACCCCACCTACCTGGCCTGGCAGTCGCGACGGGACACCGGGCGGCCGTTCCGCCTCGTGGAGACGGCGCAGGACATCAACGCGCACATGCCGACCTACGTCACCTCGCGGGTCATCGAGGCGCTGAGCGACCACGGCAAGGCGGTGAAGGGGGCGAACATCCTCGCCTTGGGCGTCACCTACAAGCCCGACGTGGGTGACCTGCGGGAATCGGCAGCCATCGAGGTGCTCGCCCGTCTCGTCAGCAAGGGTGCGAAGGTCACCTTCCACGACCCCTTCGTCACGGAAATCCGGGAGCACGGGCTGTCACTGCGCGGCTCCAGCCTCTCGCGCACCTCCCTCGCCGCGGCCGACATCGTCCTGCTCCTGACCCCGCACTCCACCTACGACGTCGACATGGTGGCGGAGCACGCGAAGCTGCTGTTCGACGCCCGCAATGCAACGAACGGGAGTCGCCGGCCCACCGTGGTCACCTTGTGACCGGCGACCACGGCCCGGGGATCAGGGCCGGCGCGGTCGTCCGGCGGCGGCCCGGCCTGTTGTTCCGCTCCACCGCAACCGGTTACCTGCTGCGCTCCGAGGGGCGGCTGGTTCCAGTCACCGGCGCGGGCGCCCGGGTGTGGTCGCAGCTCGTGGGCGACGTGCCGATCGACGACCTGGTCGAGCACCAGTCGGCGGCGACGGGGCGGGACCGCAGCGATGTCGAGGCCGAGGTGCTCGGCGCCCTGGCCGACCTCGAACGGTGCCGGTCTCTCGAGGTCGTCCCGGAGTGAGCCCCCCGCCCGACGACGTCCTGACCGCGGTGGCCGCCGCGGGGCTGCCAGGATCGCTCCGGGAGCTCCCCCAGCGGGAGATCCACGAGCCGCTGGCAGGAGACCTGGTCGCGGCCGTGCGGCCACACCGGCTCGCGGGCCTTCTGCTCGGTACGGTCCAGCGCGAGGAGCTGGTCCTGCCACCGGCGGCCACGGCTGCGCTGGCAGAGACGCACACGCAGGACATGGCCACCTGCCTGCGGCTCGAGCACGCGCTGCTCTCGGTGGCTGAGCTGCTGGACCAGGCGGGCGTCCCGTTCCGGGTACTGGGGGGCACCGCTGCAGCGCAGCTGCAGTACCGCGACCCGGCGATGCGGCCCTTCCACCGGCTCAGCCTCCTGGTGCAACCACCGCAACTCCCGGACGCGACCGAACTGCTCCGGGGCACCGGCTGGACGGAGCGGCCGTCGGACGCGGCGGCCGTACCCGGCACCACGCTCACCGGACCCACCGGACTCCGGCTCGACCTGCACGACGCCCTCCCGATGCCCGTCCCCGGGGTGGAGGTCGACCCGGCCGGCCTCTGGGGCGAGGGACGCGAGTTCCGGCTCGGTGGCCGGAGCCTGCGGACGTTGGCCGATGAGGAGCGGCTGCTGCACGCCTGCGGGATGGTGGTGGCCGGCTCATCGTCGCTCGTCGCGCACCGTGACCTCGCGGAGCTGGTGTTGTTCGGCGAGTGGCTGCAGCCTCGGCTCATGCACCTGTCGAAGGTCTGGAACGCCCACGCGCTCCTCGCGCGGGCCGTGACCTCCGTGTGGCGACGCTTCGCACTCGCCGACGTCACGGCTCTGTCGGTCTGGGCGGAGGGTTGGCAGTCCTCGACCCAGACGTCTCCGTACCGCCGTGGCCATCGCACACCGTCGGACAGCAGCCTGCGCCTGCGTCGACCCGGCTGGCTCCAGGGCCCGTCCGCGAAGCGTCGGTAGCGCTCCACCCCCTGCCGAACCGTCAGCGCCGCGCGCGATCCCGCAGCCGGCGGAACGACGCAGCAGCCCCCCGTGGTCGCAGGATCCGGGGAGCACCCTGGCGGCCGGGTCCGTGCACCGTCGCCCGCCCGTACGCCAGTTCCATGTACCCCCTCTCCAGCCGCCGGCAGGCGAGTCGGATGTCGAACGCCTGCCCACGGTCGCGCGCCGCGAGCCCCATCCGTCGTCGACGCTCCTCGTCCTCGATCAACGTGGTCAGCGCCGCCACCAGGGCGTGCGTGTCGCGCGGGGGGACCAGGAGCCCCTCGACGCCGTGCCGCACCTGCTCCGGTATCCCGCCGACCCTGGTGGCGACCACGGGAAGACCCACGCACAGCGCTTCCATGATCGCGATCGGCTGACCCTCGTAGCGCGAGGGCAGCACGAAGATGTCGGCCGCTGTCAGCAAGTTGGGCACGTCGTCGACCTGCCCCAGGAACCGGAACCGGTTGCCGAGGCGGAGCCGTTCGTGCTCCCGGTGCAACATGTCCGCCAGCGCGCCCTGACCGGCCGCGAGGAACACGGCCCGGGAGTCGGCCTGCGTGATGACTGCGGCAGCGTCCAGCAGCTCGGGGTAGCCCTTCTCCCGCCGCAGGTTCGCCACGGTGCAGATGACGATGCCGGCGGGATCGATGCCCAACTCCTTTCGCACCTCCTCGCGGCGGCCGGGCGCCGTGGTGTAGTCCTCAAGCACGACTCCGTGCGCCAGTACTTCGACTTCCGGGCGCCACCGACGCCACATCGAGTTGCGGCACTCGGTGGACACCGCGAAGCGGAGATCGTCTCTCCTGTGGAGCACGGCGTTAAGCCAGCGCGTCGCAGGCACGTAGGAGTTCCAGCTGTTGTGCTCGGTCGAGACCATGGCCGGCCGCGTCCTCTTCCCGAGGGTGAGCCTGAGCAGCCGGGTCACGCCCGCGACGACCGGGGAGTGGGTGTGGACCACGTCGTAGTCGCCGCGCTTCAGGAGCTGGCGCAGCTTCCGCGCCCACGCGACGTTGCGGCGCAGCGCGCCCCGCGGCGCCTCCGTCAGGAGGGGGACCACCTCCACGCCGGCGGCGGCCAGTTCGCTGACGAGTGCATCCTTGTGCGGCAGCACGTACGCGACCGTCAGGTGGAACCTCCTCCTGTCCGAGACCCTCGCGAGCGATACGAGCAGCCGCTCCGCACCCCCGGCCCCCAGACCCTTGATCACCCACAGGACCCGGACGCGTTCTCCAGGCACGGGCGATGCGTCACTGACGGCTAGGGTGGTCCGGGGCTCTGGTCCGGGACTCGTAGGAGGCTTGCCGTGTGCGGCATCGTGGGGTTGCTCGACTTCGACGGCGTCCTGACCACCGAGGCCATGCGGCACCACCTCGGCACCATGGTCAGCTCGGTCACCCACCGTGGTCCCGACGACCAGGGCGTGTTCCTCGACGACCGAGTCGGCCTGGGACACCGGCGGCTCGCCGTCGTGGATCTCTCGCCTGCTGGTCATCAGCCTATGACCTCCCGGAACGGCCGCCATGTCCTCGTCTTCAACGGGATGATCTACAACTTCCGCGCCCTGGCCAAGCAGTTGGCCTCCGAGGGTGTCACCTTCCGGGGGCACTCGGATACGGAGGTACTCCTGGAGGCTTGGGCCACGTGGGGTCCGGAAGAGACGCTGTCGCAGGTGAACGGCATGTTTGCCCTCGCCGTCTGGGATCGCCAGGAGCGGACCCTCATCCTGGCCCGAGATCGTCTCGGCGAGAAGCCGCTGTACTGGACCCATCAGCGCGGCGTCCTGGCTTTCGGGTCGGAAGTGCGTTCCCTCGTCCAGCTGCCGATCGTCGACCGGGAGCTGGACCGGGACGTGCTCGCCGAGATGCTGCACTGGTCGTTCGTGCCGGGCGCCGCGAGCGTCTGGAAGGGCGTGCACCGTCTGGAGCCGGGCCACGTGCTGCGCTTCCGGCACGGCGATGCGCAACCACGTCTGGGACCGTACTGGAGCATCTCCTCCGTTGCGCTCGCCGGCTCTGCAGACCCGTTCACGGGGTCCGAGGAGGAGCTGGTCGAGCGGACCGAGGAGCTCCTCACGGACGCGGTCTCCCTGCGCCTGGAGTCCGACGTCCCCCTGGGGACCTTCTTGTCCGGCGGGATCGACTCCGCCCTGGTGACCGCCTTGGCCACGTCCACGGGGCAGTCGATCCGGACCTTCACCGTCGGGATGGCGGGGGGCGGGGACCTCGACGAGTCGGATGCAGCCGGGGAGGTGGCACGCCACCTCGGCACCGACCACACGACCGTGAGGCTTCGACCGCAGGACGTCATGCGGGGCGTGGACGACCTCGGTCGCGTGTACGACGAGCCCTTCGCCGACCCCTCCGCCCTGGCGCTCCTCGCCCTGGCGCGCGCCACACGTGAGTACGCCACCGTCGCCCTGAGCGGGGATGGCGGCGACGAGCTGTTCGGCGGCTACAACCGGTACGTCGCGGCGCAGCGGGTCGTCATCTCCGCCGCTCGAGTGCCGCACGTGCTCCGTGTCGCCGCAGCACGAGGTGTCCGAGCCGTTCCCCCCCGGGCATGGCAGCGTCTCGGCACGCGGGTGCTCCCCCGCCTCGCGACGATCCCGGATCTCGGCAGCAAGGCGCACCGGGCGGCGGATGTCCTCGGCAGCCGGGACCTCGGCGACGCGTGGATGAGTCTCGCGGCGATCTGGCCGCAGCCACCGATCCTGGGTGCCGGTCCGACGCCGGCCAGGGCCCCGGAGCCATCTCTCCGGGGGCTCATGCTGAGGGACCAGGCCGTGACGCTCCCCGACGACATGCTGACCAAGGTCGACCGGGCCACGATGTCGGTCGGCCTCGAGGCCAGGGTCCCGCTCCTCGACCACCGGTTGGTGGAGTGGTCGTGGCGGCTGCCGACCGAGGCGATGGTTCGTGACGGTCGAGGCAAGTGGGTCCTACGGGAGGTGCTGAGCCGGCACCTGCCGGCCGACATGATCGACCGGCCGAAGGCCGGATTCGACCCACCCGTGGGGCGCTGGCTCACCGGGCCCCTCCGCGGGTGGGCGGAGGAACGACTGTCGCCCGAGGCCCTGGCCGGATCCGGGATCATCGACCCCCAGCCGGTGCAGCGGGCCTGGCGGGCACACCTGGCGGGGCGCGCGGACCACACGTACCGCCTCTGGTCCGTCGTGATGCTGCAGTCGTGGCTGGCCGAGCAGAAGGACGTCGTGGGATGACGCAGCCTGACCCGCTCGTCCTGCGCAGGGCGACGGCACTCGATGACGCCGGGATCCGACAGCTGGTCGCGAGGGAGATGGGCTGGGGCGACGGCGGCCACGCCGCCCGCATGTGGGACTGGAAGCACGAAGGCAACCCCTTTGGGCCGTCCCCGAGGTGGGTGGCAGCCCAGGGCGATCGGATCGTGGCCGTCCGTATCTTCCTGCGCTGGCAGTTCGTGACGCCCGCTGGAGGGGCACAGGCTGCGGTCCGAGCCGTCGACACCGTGACCGACCGCGAGTTCCGCGGGCAGGGGCTGTTCCGCCGCCTGACGCTCCAGGCGCTCGACGACATGGCGCGGGAAGGGGTCGACTTCGTTTTCAACACCCCGAATGACCTCTCCCGCCCCGGCTACCTGTCGATGGGATGGCAGCCGAGGGGCCGGCTGCCCGTCGCCGCGTGGGGCAACGGCGCCGCCGGGTGGGCTGCGATGGCCCGGAACCGGCGTCCCGCCGACCTGGGCTCCTTGCCGTCGAGCGCCGGGCAGCCGGCGGGGGACGGCCTGGACGACGACGTCATCGGGCTCCTGGACCGGCCGAGCGCCCAGCTCACCACGCGCCGGTCGGCCGGGTACCTCCGCTGGCGATACGCGGGCCTTCCCGACCTGCACTACCGCGTCGTCCGGCTGGGCCGTGATCCGCGCGAGGGGGTCGGCGTGGTGCGCGTTCGGCGGCGCGGCTCCGCGGTGGAGGCCGCCGTCCTCGACTCGTTCGCCCCCAGCCGCCGGCAGGGCATCCGCCTCACCCTGGAGGTCGCCCGGTCCACCGGGGCCACCCACGTGCTCGCACTGCCGCAGGCATCGGGCGCCGTCGGGGTGCCCGTCCCGAAGGTCGGGCCCCAGCTGACCGTGCGGGAGATCGCGGCCGCACCCCCGGAGGCAGGCGGCTTGAGCCTGGCGCTGGGGGATGTCGAGCTGTTCTGAGCCGCGTCGCACGCTGCGCCGCCGATGGCGCCCGGTACGGCTGCGGGCGGCGGCCCGTCCTGCGCCCCCGGGGACGTCCACGCGTCGGTGCCGGTGGTGACTATCCACCGGGGGATCCGCTGCCCGACATCGGCGTTGTCGGGGGCTACAGCTCGCCCGGGGGCGGTGCCGCGCAACTCATTCGGGGACTTGGGGTGTTGGCAGACGCCCCGGTGACGTAATTTTCCGTTCGAACCTGCTCCGACGTCGCGGTGCGTCGGCTGGGACGACCCGCGGGGAACGGAGCGGGGGCCAAGCACCGGACGGTACCGAGGAGCCATGGAGTCCACCGACTACCTGAAGGTGCTGCGGCGCCGTTGGAAGATCATCCTCGCGTCGGGGCTGCTCTCCGCCCTCGTCGTGCTGCTCCTGGTGCAGCCGGAGGCATCCGGGCTCGGTGCCCGCTCCTACACGGCGACGGCGACCCTGCTGCAACCCGTCGACGGGGCCCTGGGGCCGGAGTTCACCGCACTCCTGGTGACGACCGGACCGGTGCCCGTCGCGGTCGCTGAGCAGCTCGATTACGCCGGCGAGCCCACCGAGCTCAGCGCGCTGGTGCAGGTGTCTCCCGACGCAGAGACCGGGGCGGTGCAGATCTCCACCACCTCCACCGACCCCGAACAGGCCGCTCTCATCGCGAACACCTTCGCAGAGGCGACTCTCGCCGAGGTCGCCGATCGGACCACCGGCGCCGTTGCCGGCGTTCCACCGATCGAACTCCTCGAGCGCGCCACGCCGCTGCCGAACGACGACAGCTTGCTGAGCGGGCCGACGACCCAGAGCGGCCGGCTCGTGCTCGGCCTGGTGGTGGGGCTCGTCCTCGGCAGCGCACTGGCGCTGCTCGTGGAGCGTTTCGACACGAGCGTCCGCGACCGCATCGACGTGCAGCGCGCCTACCGGGTGCCGGTGCTCGCGGAGGTCCCGCGGCTGCCCCGGTCGGCCCGATCGTCCCGAGGGGTCATCGTCAAGACCGATCCAGCTTCGACGGCCGCCGAAGCCTTCCGGTCCCTGCGGTCCTCGGTCCTGCTCATCCCCAGCCGGGTGCTCCTCCCGGCCGACGCCGATCAACTGGTCGGCCCGACGAGCGAGCGTGGCAGGCCGCAGATCATCCTGGTGACCAGCGCGCGAGCGGGCGAGGGCAAGACCACGACCGCGGTCAACCTCGCCGCCGCGCTGGCCGAGAGCGGCCAGCAGACACTCGTCCTGGACTTCGACTTCCGCCGGCCGGACGCGCATCGGTACCTCGACGTGATCAACGGGCCGGGGCTGTCGGACCTGGTCCATGCCGAGGAAGGTGAGCACGAGCTGCGCACGTTGTGCCGTCCCTCTGCCGTCGACGGCGTCCGCATGGTGCCGGCCGGAACGATGATCGATCAGCCACCCGCCCTGCCGACGCGGATCGCCGGCCTGCTGTCCGACGCCCGCGGGCTGGCCGACGTCGTCATCGTCGACAGCCCGCCCATGCTGCTCGGGAACGACGCCATGGACTTGATGCCCTACGTGGACACCGTGCTGGTGACCTGCCGGAGCGGACGGGTGACGCGCGACCAGGCCGAGCGGGCCAGCGAACTGCTGGCCCGCCTCCGCGTCCCGGTCGTCGGTGCCGCCTTCATCGGCTGGCGCGCGAGCGTGAGGAACCTCGGCGAGCGGATCGCGCACCGCTCCGGTGCCCTCACGAACTCCGAGTTCCCTCGGAGGGACACCGGCGCCTCCGCCCACAGGGCGGAATCGTGAACCCGCGGTCGACCAGCGCCCCCGGTGTGCGGCCCGCGTCCTCGCCGGCCCGCTGACGGTCGGCCCCGCAATGGCGCACCGCTCCTCGCCGGGCCCCGTCGGCCAGCAGGTCCCGGCCGGGCACCTCGCTGCCCGGCTCGGCCGCCGGCTCGAACGGATCCGGCCGGCCGGCTGGACTGCCGGCCTGGGGCTGGCCGCGATCGCGGCCTACGCCATCGTGCTGGCCGCGGGCATGACGCGTTCCACCTACGACGTCTGGGGCGCGCTGGTCGTCGGCCCCGGCCTGCTGGCCGTGAGCTGGCCGCTGCTCGCGGGAGTGCTCCGTCGCGAGAGAGACCAGTGGGTGCGCCGCGTCATCGTGTTCGCGTTCGGCCTGAAGATCCTGGGTGCGCTCGCACGCTGGGCCGTCGCCTTCGTCCTCTACGACGGCGCCGCGGACGCCAGTCGATACGACCTCCAGGGTGCGGCGGTCGCCGAACAACTGCGTTCGGGCTCGTTCGTCATCGATCTCGGGGTGCCGCTGGTCGGAACCGGCTTCCTGATCCTGCTCACCGGCATCGTGTACACGGTCACCGGCCCCACGCTGCTCGGCGGCTACCTGGTCTTCGCCTGGCTCGGCTTCTGGGGCCTGTACGCCTTCTACCGGGCTTTCCGAACCGCCATGCCCGAGGGCAATCACCGGCGGTACGCGCTGCTCGTCTTCCTGCTGCCCTCCATGATCTTCTGGCCCTCCGGGATCGGGAAAGAAGCCTGGATGTGCCTGTGCCTCGGCGTGGCAACCCTGGGTGCCGCACGGCTCCTGACGGGCACGCGCGGTGCTGTGCTCCCACTGGCGCTCGGACTGGGCGGCTCTGCCCTGGTGCGCCCCCACCTGACCGCACTCATCTTTGTGGCCACCGTCGCAGGCTTCCTCTTCCGCCGGGACGTGCGCCGCACCGTGCTCACGCCGGTGACGCGCGCGGTCACCCTCGTGGCGCTCCTGGCCGCCGGTGCGCTGATCGCTCAGCAGGCGGCGGCGTTCTTCGACGTGGAGGACGTCTCCGCCGGTTCGGTCGAGACCGTGCTCGCCGAGACGGAACGCAACACGGGGACCGGCGGGTCCAACTTCGACGCCCAGCCGGTGCGCTCGCCGCTGGACCTGCCCGCCGCTGTCCTCACCGTGCTCTTCCGTCCTTTCCCGTGGGAGGCCGGCAACCTGCAGTCCCTGCTCACCTCCGCCGAAGGCGTCCTGCTCCTCGGGCTGGCCATCGCCTCCTGGGGCCGCCTGCGCACGGTCTGGGCCTACCGTGCCGGCCGGCCGTTCGTCGTGCTGTGCCTGGCGTACACGGTGGCCTTCGTCTACGTGTTCTCGACCTTCGGCAACTTCGGGATCCTGGCGCGGCAACGCGTCCTCGCCTACCCGTTCGTGCTCGCGCTGCTGTGCCTGCCCACCCTGCGTGAGCTCCGCCGCCACCGCAGCGCGAGCCGGGGTCGACCGGCGCCGCGGGAGCAGATGCTCCGCTGACCGACGCCTGATCGCGCCCGGCCCGTCCGACGGACGTGGAGGGCCGGCCCGCCTACCGACGGTCCAGGAACGCGGAGATCGCGCTTATGACGCGGTCGACCTGCGCGGCCGACAGGGACGACCCGCTGGGCAGCGTCAGGCCTGTGGCGAAGAGCCCGTCGGCGGCACCGGTCAGCAGCGTGCGCGCGTGCGCGAACACCGGCTGGCGGTGCATCGGCTTCCACAGCGGCCGGGACTCGATGTCGGCGTGGTCGAGGGTCGACCGCAGGTCGTCGGCCGACCAGCCGGCCTCGGCCGGATCGATGACGACCGCGGTGAGCCAGCAGTTGTCGGACTCGTCACCGGGGTGCTGGAAGGCGCGCGCGCCCGACACGCTTCCCAGCAGCTCTGCGTACTGCCGGCGCAGCGCGCGGCGGCGACCGATCATCTCATCGAGCCGCTCCAGCTGGGCGATGCCGACGGCGGCGAGCAGGTTGCTCAGGCGATAGTTGTAGCCGACCTCGGTGTGCTCGTAGTGCACTGCCGGCTGCCGCGCCTGGGTGCTCAGGTACCGCACCCGATCGGCCGTCGCCGTGTCATCGGTGAGCAGCATGCCGCCACCGCTGGTGGTCATCACTTTGTTGCCGTTGAACGACAATGCGGCCGTGCTGCCGAAGGACCCGGCCGGACGGCCGGCGTGGGAGGAGCCGAACGACTCCGCCGCATCGGACACCACTGTCACGCCGAACCGCTCGCAGATCGGCAGCAGCGCGGTGTAGTCGGCGCAACGACCCAGCAGATCAACCGGGATGACGGCGGCGACCGTCTCGTCTGCCGCCCGCAGCTCGCGCAGCGCGCGCTCGAGGAGCTCCGGGTGGAGATTGCCGGTCTCCTTGTCGCAGTCCACGAAGAAGGGTTCCGCTCCCGTGTACACGACCGCGTTCGCCGTGGCCGCGAACGTCATCGTCGGGACGATGACCACCGTGCGCGGCCCCGCGCCTGCCTCCAGCAGCGCGAGATGAAGCGCCGCCGTCCCGGACGAGAGCGCCACCGCGTGCCGGCGACCGGTGCGCTCGGCCATCGCCTGCTCGAAAGCGTCCACCATGGGCCCCAGCGGCGCGATCCAGCCGGACCGCACCGCCTCGACGACCAGCTCCTCCTCCCGTGGACCGACGTCCGGGGGCGACAGGAGGATGCGCTGACGCGCCTCGTGAGCGGCGCTCACCGCAACGCCCCCGACTGGGCCAGCCGGGTCTCCACACCATCCAACTGCAGCACCGCCTCCGATGGGGGGATCGGCCGAGCCAGCCAGCTGTCGAAGTCGGCATACCGCGTCACGCCGCACATGATCCCTCATCGACGAGCGTGGCATTCCACGTACATGAGTTATTAACGTTCCGGCCGGGCGCCCGCCCGGACATGACGTCGAACTGACCGGCGGGTCGGCGTGACTGATAGCGGCGTCTTCCCCGCGTCGGTGCCGGTTGCGGTGTTCTCGTCGGAGCGGCCGGCACGCTGGCGGCCACGGCGTGCGGCGCGCTCCGCGCTGGCCAGACCGATCAGGCAGCCACCATGGCGATAGCGGCGGCCGTCCTCGGACACGTAGGGCAGCTGCATCCCTGCAGGTGGCCAGCGACCCGCCGAACAGCCGCGGAAGGACCTGTCACGTGGCCGGTGCCATCCAGTGGTTCCTGGATGGAGCTGCATCGCGCGCCCGTGGCGGTTGTGATGGGCGTGCCGCCGTGTGTCCGACACGTGAGCGATCCGGGGCCTGCGCGGCCCCACCGCTCCTACGCTGCCGTCATGCCATGTCCCTCCTGTGGGGCGACGGACACACGCACGCAGATCCTGACCGGTTACTGGCGCTGCGACGCCGTCGTGCCAGCCGCCCAGCCCGTCGCCGTCGGCGCGGAGACAACGCCGGCGGCCGAGCCGGCGGAGTCGACCCGCTGCGGCACGGTCTACATCCAGACCCGCAGCGACGACGCCGGACCGACCATGTGCCGGTGCGGCGAGCCGGCGGTGGGCGAGTGCTCCGAGTGCACCCGCATGGTGTGCGCCGACCACTCGGGCCTCTGGCAGGGCTGGCGGGTCTGCGACCGCGACCTGGCCAACGCCCGGCTCCGGGCGCGCAACGCCGCGGCCGCCGAGGAGCGCCAGGCCCGCGAGGCCGCGGCAGCCGCGGAGGCCGAACGCCTCCGGCAGCGCACCACGCTGCTCGAACTCGCCGACGAGGACGCGGTCTGGAACCTCTACGTCCGCAGCGAGCCGCGGACCGAGCAGGAGATCCGCTCGGCGGTCCACGTCCTGCGCCGGCTGACCGCCGCCGAGTTCACCGACGCCTGCCTCTACCTCCTCCCCTACGCCGGCGCCCCCCAGAGGCAGCGGAACGGCCTCGGCCGGCTATCGGGCTGGCTGTTCACCGGGCCCGACTTCCACGGCCGGTCCTGGTTCCTGACCCGCAAGGGCGAGTGGCACCGCAGCGGCTCCGCCGGCACCGACCAGGGGCACCGGTGGAAGAAGGTGCGGTTCGACGACGTCGATAAGCGCGCCGTCATCGACGAGATGGCCTGGCAGCAGTCGGTGGGCAACCGCCTGGTCTGACCGTGCGCACGTCCCGGTCGGTTCCACGGTGAGGTGCTGACAGCCGGCGGCTCCGGGGCCCGGCGCCGCGGCCGGGCCGTCCACCGTCCGTGCGTTACGCCGCCTTGGGCAGCAGGCGCAGCCGCGCCCAGAAGCCGGTGGTCTTCATCGACACCTCACCCGACGACCGGGCACCGGCGACTACGCCGCCCGCGACGGCGACCTCGGCCCGGCCTGCGGAGTCGATGACCTCCACCAGAGCGTCCCCGGAGTCGGTCTGCTCGGGCACTCGAGAGCCGGTGGGCGACACCGGAAGCACGCGATGGACGTCCGAGGGACCGTAGGCGGACAGCGGCGCAGCGTGGCGGCCGTATCCCGCGGCCTCCGGGCCGCGGAGCACGACGGTGACGCTCATCGACGCGGGCTCCGGCCCGGCGTCGGCACCATGACGGGCCACCCGCGGCGGCAGCCCTTCCCCCCCATGCCAGTGCTCCACGCATACGTCATCGGCAGTCGGGAAAGCGTTCGTGACGATGCACGCCGACCGGCACCGCCGGGATCGGTCGAGCGGCGCGACTCCCCCCTCCGGGTGATCCAGGGGCCGCACCGGTGCATCTCCCCCGCTCCGCCGCCGTTGTCCCCGACATGGACCAGCGGAATCAGGACGCGGCCGCGCGCCGGCGTCCCGGCCCCGCGCTGTTCGTGACCATCGGCCTGGTCGCGCTGTTCGCCACCGGCATCGGGCCGCGCCCGGCCGGCGCGGCGTGGGACCGGACGTACGACGTCGTCCTCTACAACCTGCCCTACCTCGCCGCCGCGGCGGCGTGCGTGCTGGCGGCGCGCCGGGTGCGCACCGAGCGGATCCTGTGGGCCGCACTCGCCGCCGCGCTGACCCTCGGCGCGATCGGCAACGTGCTGCGCGTGCTCTCCGCCGGCCTGCAGGGCAACGAGCCGTCCTCCGCGCTCTCGCACGTCGTCTCGTTCGCGGCCTACCTGCTCGTGTACGTGCCCCTCGTCGTGCTGATCCGCGCCCGGGTGCCGCGCTTCCACCCCAGCATGTGGCTCGACGGCGTCGTGGCCGCCCTCGGCAGCCTGTCCGCCGGGGTCGCCTTCCTGCTGGGCCCCTATCTCCGCACCGACCCCGGCGGGACGCCGGTGGCCGCGGTCGACCTCGTGGCACCGATCACGACGGTCCTCCTCATCGCCGTGCTCATGGCCGTCGGCGGCATCCTCGGCGTGCGCCTCGACCGCACCTTCGTGCTGCTCGGCGCGGGGCTGGCCGCCCTCTGCGCCTCGGACATCATCCTGTTCGCCCTCAAGGTGCAGGGCACCTACGTCGACGGCGGCCCGCTCGAACTCGGCTGGCTCCTCTGCATCGTCCTGACCGCCGCGGCCGCCGACGGCGCGGTCGAACGGCCGGCCCCCGTCGACGACACCGATTCCCGCATCGGCTGGCGGCTGCTCGCCGTGCCGCTCGCCTCGCTCGTGGCCGGCCTCGTCGTGCTGAGCCCGTGGTCGAAGCCCGTGCCCGACGTCGCGGGCTGGCTCGCCCTCGGCTGCGTGCTGGCCGGCGTCGTCCGCATCGCCGTGACCTTCCGCGAGGTCCGCGGCTACAACCAGGTCAAGCTCGAGTCACGGACCGACGAGCTCACCCGGCTCGCCAACCGCCGCGCGCTGCTCGAGCACGCCCAGCGCGTCGTCACCTCGGCCACCCCGGAGCGGCCCGCCGCTCTCCTGATCCTCGACCTCGACGGGTTCAAGGAGATCAACGACAGCCTCGGCCACTCCGCCGGCGACGACCTGCTGCGCCAGATCGGCCCGCGGCTGCGCAGCTCCCTGCGTGCCGATGACCTGCTGGCCCGGCTCGGCGGCGACGAGTTCGCCGTCCTGATGCCGGCCGCGGAGCCCGCCGAGGCACGCGCGCTCGCCGGGCGGCTGTGCGACCTGCTGCTCGCCCCCTTCACGGTGGCCGACGTCCGGCTGCACGTCGGCGTGAGCATCGGCGTCGCGACCACGCCGGCACCGGCGGCGACCGTCGAGGAGCTGCTGCACTGCGCCGACGTCGCCATGTACAGCGCCAAGCGCACCCGCGAAGGCGTGCACGTCTTCGTGCCCGACCCCGTCACCGGCACCTCCGGCAGCGACCGGCTGCGCACCATGGAGGAACTGCGGACGGCGCTGGACGGGGACGAGCTGCGGGTCTACCTCCAGCCCCAGATGGACATGCGCGACGGCCGCATCGTGGGCGCCGAGGCGCTGGTCCGGTGGGACCACCCCACCCGCGGGCTGCTCTCCCCCGCCGCGCTGCTGCCGGCGGCCGAGCAGGCGGGGCTCCTGCGGCCGCTGACCGACCGCGTGCTCGAATTGGCGCTCGCTGCGGCCGCCCGCTGGTGGCCCGAGCGCGAGGTGCCGGTGTCGGTCAACCTGTCGGCGGCGAACGTCACCGACCTCGATCTCGCCGGCAAGGTGGCCGCCGCGCTGCACCGGCACGGCCTACCCGCGCGGGCGCTCACGCTGGAGGTCGTCGAGGACACCCTCATGGCCGACCCCGAGCGCGGCCGCACGGTGCTCGCCGACCTGCGCGCCTCCGGCGTCCGCACGTCGATCGACGACTACGGCACTGGCTACAGCTCGCTGGCCTACCTGCGGCACCTGCCGGCCGACGAGCTCAAGCTCGATCGCAGCCTGACCGCCGACGTCGACCGCGACCCCCGGGCGGCGGCCATCGTGCAGAGCACCGTCGCGCTCGCCCATGCCCTGGGCCTGAGCCTGGTGGCCGAGGGCGTCGAGAGCCTGGCGATCAGCACCACGCTCGCCGGCCTCGGCTGCGACGTCGCCCAGGGGTACGCCATCGCCCGCCCCATGCCGGTCGACGACTTCCTCCGCTGGCTGGCCGCCTCCGACTCCGGTCTCGTCGACGAGGCGCTGATCCCCGACTTCAGCCAGGGTCGCGCGTCCGACTGACCGGGGATGTCACGGATGCGATCCGCACTCGGCGCGACACGCCGGTGCCGGTCAGCACGGTGCGCGGTCGACTGGGGACTATGGGCACGTGACGCCGCCCTCCCCCGCCCGAAAGCTGCTCTCCCGACCCGTCGCCTGGCGCGACCTCGCGCCGGAGATCGTCCGGCAGCGCCTGGTGATCGAGGGCATTCCCGCCCGGCCCGTGGACGACGCCCAGATCCGGACGTACCTCTCGGCGCTGTCCCGCGAGGTGGACATGGTGCAACTCCTCGAGCCGGTGACCCACCGTTCCGACCTGTACGGCTGGGCCGGCTGGATCCACTGGGAGACGTCGGGCGCGCACTTCTACGCCTGGGAGCAGCCGCGGCTGTTCTTCTCGGTGGACATCTACACGTGCAAGGCCTTCGACCCGGACGTCGCCGTGGCGTTCACCGCCGACTTCTTCGCCGCCCGCACCGTCGTCGCGAAGTCCGTCTGACATGGCCCTTCGGCTCCTCGTGGCGCAGTCCCCCGCCGAGCGGGACGCCGCACGCCAGGTCGAGGCCCAGGTCTTCCTGCAGGCGTTCGGCAACACCCCCGAGGTCATGGAGCAGGAGTACGGCCCCTACGAGGCGCGGTCGCGGTTCGTCGTCGTGATCGACGACCAGAGCGGCGCCGCCCTGGGCACCGCACGGCTGATCGTCGCCGCCGCGGACCCGGTGAAGACGCTGCTCGACGTGGCGGGCGAGCCGTGGCAGCTGCCCGTGGCCGACAGCCTGGGCACCGTCGGGCTCGCCCCCGGGACGGTGTGGGACGTCGGGAGCCTGGCCGTGGACCCCCGCTACCGCGCCGGCGCCGCGGGTGCCGAGGTCAGCGTCGCCCTGTGCCACGGCCTCTGGCGGTACGCCCGCAACTGCGACGTCCCGGGTCTGGTCACCATCGTCGACGACCGGGTGCGCCGGCTGCTCCGCGCGATGGGCGTGCCCTGGCACCCGATGGTGGGGGCGGCGTCCCGGCCCTATCTGGGCTCGCCCGCCAGCACCCCGTGTGTCCTCGTTGCGCAGATGGCGGAGGAGGAGATGTCCCGGGCCCGCCCGGATCTCGCACCGGCCCTGGTCCACGGCATGTTCCGCTCGATCACCGTCGACCCGGCCGACCTGGCGCCGAGCCGGGGCACCGTCGTCCCGCAGGCCGAACCGGCCGACCGGCCGTCGCTGCCTCCGCGGCGGGACACCACCGGGTGGCGGCCGCCGACGTCCCGCCGCACGGAGCTCTTCGCGAACCCGCCCGGTGCGTAGTCCCCGGTCCACCCCTCGAGCAGCACGGAGGACCGGCTCATCACTCTGGTACCGAACTGTGCCAGAGCGGTACCATCGCGCGCATGGCCACCAACCTGCGGTTGAGCGACGCGGCAGCGGAGGCACTGCGCCAGGCCGCGGCGGCCACGGGGCGGCCGCAGCAGCAACTCATCCGTGAGGCACTCGACCGGTACCTCGGCCTGGATTCCGGCGAATCGGATCGCGCGCGCGCCCGTGCGGCCGGATCGGTCCGCCCCGGAACGCCGTTCTGTGACGTGGCGCCCACGGTGCGCCTGCCACCGGGCGTCACCACCGGAGACCTGCTCGAGCCCGACGCCGACCTCCGTTGATCGTCTACCTCGACACCAGTGCGCTGCTCAAGCGGGTCATCATCGAGCCGGAGTCGGCAGCCGTACGGGAACTGCTCAGCCGGTCGGCGGCCGCCGTCGATCTGCTCACCTCCTCGGCACTCACCTGGGTGGAGGTGGAACGCGCTCTGCGCCGTGCCGACGTTCCCGACCTCGACCGGCTGACCGAAGCCGCGCTCTCGGGCATCGACGAGTTTCCGCTGCGACCCGTCGTCCTCGACCGGGCCAGGACCATCGGCCCGGCCACACTGCGCTCGCTCGACGCCATCCATCTGGCGTCCGCCATCGGCATCCGCGCCACGCAGCTGGTCACCTACGACGAACGGTTGGCGGCCGCGGCCCGCGACGAAGGGATCGACGTGCTGGCGTCGACCAGCTGAGGCGGTCGAGCCGGGCCCGGTGACCAGCCGCGCCGGAGGTGATCGCATCCTGTGCCCACCGTCCGCCGCTCAGCCTCGCCTTCCCCGCCGCCGGACCCGGCGACGCCAGGACACCAGCAGCCACGTCAGGACGGCGAGGAGAACGACACCGGCGGTCCAGCCGGCCACCTCCGGATCACCCGGGAGTCCGGCCGCCTCCCACACCGCGTACCCGACGGAGTAGCCGAGGACGACCACGAGCAGCGCCGGCACCAGGAAGACGATGGTCTCCACACCTCCTCCTCACGGGCTGCGCCGGCCGGTCCTCCGGGCGGCTACCCGCGACGAGCGGGTCACACCCGGCAAGGCTCCGACCACCGACGTGAGCACGGCCGGTCCGAGGTGCAGCCGGGGGGAAGCCCGCCGCGCCGCGACACCACCGGGTGGCGACCGCCGACGTCCCGCCGTGTACGCGACTGCCCGGGCAACCGACCGCGCACATGGTCCCTCGACGCATACCGCCACCACGCCCGATGCCGCACTCGTGCGGCATCCGGTGACCGGCCGTCCGCACAGGGGTGGGCGCTGTCTCCTCCATCGCCCACTCGGCGCCGGCCGCCCACAACTTGGTGAGCACAGTGATGCATATGGTCCGCGGATTGCATCACGACGCTACGCTGTGGCGGTGCGTACCACCATCGACCTCCCGGAGGACATCCACCGGGTGGCAGCCGCCATTGCTCGCGACTCCAACAGCTCGTTGAGCGACACGGTCACCCGGCTGCTCCGCGCCGCCCTGGCTGCACCCGGACCGGTCAAGGTCAGCACGAGCCGCCGCACCGGCTTGCAGGTCGCCTCGCTCGGCCGAGTGGTCACCAGCGACGAGGTGCGCTCGCTGGACGACGACGAATGACGGTCCTGCTCGACGCGAACGCACTCACCGCACTCACCGTCGCCGACCACGTCCACCACGACCTCACGGAGGCCTGGTTCACGCAGCGATCGGAGCCCTTCGCGACCTGCCCCGTGACCCAGGGGGCACTCGCCCGATTCCTGCTCCGCGGCGGGGCGACCGCGCGGCAGGCCCTCGATGTGGTGCGCGCCCTGCGAGCGGCGGATGGGCATGAGTTCTGGCCCGACGAACTCGGCTACGACGTCATCGACATGCGCGGGGTGGTCGGGCACCGACAGGTGACCGACGCCTACCTGGCCGGGCTGACCCGCTCGCGAGGCGGTCGACTGGCCACCTTCGACCGCGCCCTAGCAGCGCTCCACGATGACGTCGCGATGCTGCTCGACGGTGGCGGCTGAAGCCTCGGCCGCATCGTCGTCCCGAAGGCCATCCGCGACCCTCCGGGACCGACATGCAGCGCGTCGCGTCCGTCGGCCACCGGGCCGGTCACTCCGGGACGGCTTGGCGACATGCAGAAGGGTAGATCACTCGGATAGAGTTCTACCATGGGCCTCAACATCAAGAACCCGGAAACCGAGGAGCTCGCCCGCCAACTCGCCGACGCAACCGGCGAGAACCTCACGCGGGCCATCACCGTGGCGGTGCGCGAACGTCTCGATCGGATTCAACGCCGGGGCACCGCCGCGGCGGCCGACCGCACCGCCCTGCTCCAGAGGATTGCCGGGGATGCAGCCGATCGGTGGGTCGAGCCCTATCGCAGCAGCGACCACGGCGACCTGCTCTACGACGAGACCGGCCTGCCCCGATGATCGTCGACACGTCCGCTGTCGTCGCGATCCTGCGCGGAGAACCGGACGCCGACCGCTACATCCAGGCACTGGCCACCGCGGACGAGGCTCGCACCTCGGCGGCGACCTACCTGGAGACCGCTGTCGTGGTGGACGCCAACCGTGACCCGGTGCTCAGTGGCCGCTTCGACGACCTCGTGGCCGCGGTGCCCATCACCGTCGAACCGGTCACGCGGTCGCATGCGGACATCGCCCGCCGGGCCTATCGCGACTTCGGCAAGGGCAGCGGCCACGCCGCCCGCCTGAACTTCGGCGACTGCTTCAGCTACGCGCTGGCCCGCGCCACGGGCGAACCACTGCTCTTCACGGGCACCGACTTCTCGGCGACCGATGTCACCCCGGCCCTCGATCCGGCGGATCCTGCCTGAGAGCAGCACCGCGAACGGCTTCGTCTCAGGTCCGTCTCCGTCGCCGCCGGACCCGGCGGCGCCAGGACAGCAGCAGCCCGGTCACCACCGCGAGGAGCAGGAATCCGGTGATCCAGCCGGCCGTCTCCGGGTCGCCCGGGAGCCCGGCCGCCTCCCACAGCGTGTAGACGACGGAGTAGCCGACGACGACCACCAGCAGCGCCGGCAGGAGCACGAGGAGAATCTCCACCTGCCCTACCTCCCCGTCCGCGCCCGATCGGACACGTCATCGGCGCCGGGAACGTGCGGCATCCCCCAGGGCCGACGGTCCACCTGTGCCGGTGGGACGGTCGCGGGTGCCGGGTCAGCGGGTGGCCGAGCGGGCCTCTCCCTCGCCGAGGGCCCTGGCCGCCTCGCGGGCGGCCATCCGCTCCCGCTGCGGGACGACGGTGTACTTCGGATCGCGAGCACTGGCCAGGCCGGCCTCGAACACCCCGAACCGGGTGAGCAGCGACCCGGCCGCCAGCAACGTCCCGGACGCGATGGCGCCGACCCGGGTGCGCCCGGCGATCGCGGTCAGCCCCGCACCCGCAGCGGTGCACGTCTTCGCCGCCCGCATCAGCGTCCCGGCCCGGCCCTCGTGGTACGGCTCGCTCACGATCCCGTGGTCGTTCTCCACCTTGTGCATCGCGGCCAGCTCGATCACCGCACCGGCGATCGCCATCTTCCGCGACGGCCCCGCCTCGTCCACCGGCGTGAAGAGCATGGTCAGCCCGCCGCCGGCCGCCATCGCCGATCCGCCGAAGACGAACGGCAGCTGCTCGTGCGCCTCGTGCCACGACGGCACGGCGGTGTTGCTGAGCAGCACCGCGGTGTAGGTGGCCATCGGCCCGCCGAACAGGGCCCCCACGGCGCCGCCGAACCGCTTGAGCCGCGGGAACCAGCCCAGCAGCTCGACCGCGGCCGTCGCGCCGGTCGCGGCGCTGAACGGCGACAGGATGTAGGTGCCCACCGACAGCGGCGACGTCGGCTTCAGCACCCGCAGCATGTGCAGGAACCGTTCCGGCCGGCCCAGGTCGTGGATCAGCCAGCCCACCGACGCGACCGACGCGCCACCGGCCACCAGCCGGCCCACCCGGGTCAGCGTCGGCCGGTCGGTCAGGTCGGCGAACGCCGCCAGGATCGACGACGAGCCCGCCGCGCCCCCGAGGAACAGGTACAGCGGCACGTCCGGGGTCTTCCACACCGGCGGCTTGATGATCGGCCGGCCGTAGTACGAGGTGAACTCCGCGTCGTCCACCATCGCGACCTCGCCGACCGCCCGGCGGCCGCTGCGCCGGCGCTTGCCGCCGCCGTCCTTCTTCTTCCCGACCCAGCCGTCGGCGCGGCGCCAGCCGGCCCCGGGCGTCGCGATGCCTTCCGTCATGCTCAGTTCCTCCGCGAGCCGAACACGGCCGTGGCCGCGATCCCGATGATCATCGCCGCGCCCGTGGCGGCCGCCTTCCACATGGCCGGCAGGTCGCGCGTGGTGACGATCGGGTCCGGCGGCAGGCCGTAGACCTCCGGCTCGTCGAGCAGCAGGAAGAACGCCCCCGCCCCGCCGACGCCGTCGTTCTCGTCGCGCCCGTACAGCCGGGCGGTCTCCACGCCCTGCTCCCGGAGCGTCGCCAGCCGGGCGTCGGCCCGGGCCTGCAGCTCGTCGAGGTCGCCGAACTGGATCGACTGCGTGGGGCACGCGGTGGCGCACGCCGGCTGCAGCCCGTCGGTGAGCCGGTCGTAGCACATCGTGCACTTGAAGACCCGGCCGTCGTCCTTGCGCTGGTCGATGACGCCGTACGGGCAGGCCGGCACGCAGTAGCCGCAGCCGTTGCAGATGTCCTGCTGCACGACCACGGTGCCGAACTCGGTGCGGAACAGCGCACCGGTCGGGCAGACGTCGAGGCAGCCGGCGTGCGTGCAGTGCTTGCACACGTCGGAGCTCATCAGCCAGCGGACCTCGCGGTCACCGGACTGAGTGGTCTGCGGGTCGAACTCGGTGAGCGCCTCGGCGTTGAGCACGCTGGACTGCTGCGCGTCCGCCAGGCTGTTCGGCCTGCTGAGGTCGGGCGCGACGGTGTCCTGCCGCGCCGCCGCCCCGGGCAGCCCCACGCCGGGCATCGGCAGGTCGACGGTGCGCGACTGCTCGATGAAGGCCACGTGCCGCCACGAGTTCGCGCCCAGCATGCCGGTGTTGTCGTAGGACATCCCCGACAGCCCGAGCGCGTCCCGCTCGCCGTGCGAGTCGTCCATCGGGAGCGTGTTCCACTCCTTGCAGGCGACCTCGCAGGCCTTGCAGCCGATGCAGACCGAGGTGTCGGTGAAGAAGCCGACCCGCTTGGGGTGCTCCTCCACGTAACCGGCCTCCGCCGACACGTCGGGCAGCGGCCCGAACAGCCGGTTCTTCGGATCGTTGCCGGTCAGGGCCGGACTGGCTGAGCTGATCTGGGTCACGCGCACACCTTGCCCATCGAGTTATACCCGGTCATACTCGTGGTCGTGAAGACAGCGATCTCGGTTCCAGACCACATCCTCGAGCAGGTGAACCGGAAGGCCAGAGACCTCGGCCTGAACCGCTCCCAGTTCTTCAGCCAGGCGGCCGAGCGATACCTGCGCGAAATCGACGACGACATCACCGAGCGCATCAACGCGGCACTGGATGCCGCGGGTGACGACGACAGCAACGCGGTCGCCGCCGCGCATGGCCGCCGGATGTTGCTGGAGCTCACTGCCGACGACGAGTGGTGATCCAGCGAGGCAGCATCCACTGGGCAGACCTCGGCGAACCTCGGCGTAGCGAACCCGGCTGGCGACGGCCGATCGTCGTCATTCAGATCGATCGCTACACCGAGAGCCGCCTGGCGACCGTTCTTGCGGCCATCGTGACCGGGAATGAGCGGCTCGGTGCCGTGCCGGGCAACGTCGTCATCGAGCCGCACGACAGCGGACTTCCCCGCACGTCGGTGATCAACGTGACCGCGCTGGTGGCCGTGGACAAGGCCTTTATCGAGCCGGCCATCGGTCTCCTGCCCCTGGCCGTCATGCAACAGGTCGACGATGGGTTGCGTTTCGTCCTGGGCCTCTGACCTCATCCCGTCTCCACCGGCGCCCGTCCGCCCACCGGGACGGCGCCGGACTCCATGCCCGCGCGACGTCGGTACCCCTCGAGGAACTCCACCATCGCCGGGCCCCGCGGACGCCGGCCGGGCCGGATGTCGCAGGTGGCGGCCTTGCTCTCCTGGATGTGCGTGTTCGCGTCCATGACCACGCCCAGCAGGTCGTTGGCGGAGTCGCCGGTCGAGATGCCGCGCTCACCCCAGTGGTACGGGATGCCGATCTGGTGGATGACCTGACCGTCCTTGAGCTTCAGCGGCCGGATCCGCTCGGTGATCAGCACCCGCGCCTCCACCGCTGCCCGGCCGGTGACGACCGTCGCCCAGCCGCCGTTGTCCAGCCCGCGCTCGGCGGCCAGCTGGGGGCTCACCTCGACGAAGAACTCCGGCTGGAGCTCGGCCAGGTAGGGCAGCGTGCGGCTCATTGCGCCGGCCGTGTGGTGCTCGGTCAGCCGGTAGGTGGTGAACGCGTACGGGAAGACCTCGCTGCGCGGCGGGTTTCCGCGGTTCCACGGCGCCCGGATCTCCTCCATGGTCGGGTTCGACTGGACGGAGTACAGCGGGTTGTCCATCGGCGACTCGGCCGGCTCGTAGTGCGTCGGCAGCGGCCCGTCCATCAGGCCCTTGGGCGCGTACAGCCACGCCTTGCCGTCGCTCTGCATCACGAACGGGTCGGCGCCGCCGATCGCGTCCTGCGCCTTCGCGCCGGGCGGCGGCACGTAGTCCGGTCGCTTGGTCGCCTCGAAGTCGGGGACGTCCTCACCGGTCCAGCGACCCGCGTCGGCGTCCCACCACACGTACTTCTTGCGCTCGCTCCACGGCTTGCCCTCGGGGTCGGCCGAGGCGCGGTTGTAGAGCACGCGGCGGTTCAGCGGCCAGGCCCAGCCCCACTCCAGCGCCACCGGGGTCTGCTCGTGGTGCGGCTTCCGCCGCCGCGCCTGGTTCACCCCGTCGGCGTAGACGCCGGTGTAGATCCAGCAGCCACCACTCGTGGAGCCGTCGTCCTTCATCTGCATGTAGGTCGACAGCAGCTCGCCGTCCGGCCCGAAGCCGTTGATCTCGCGGAGGACGGCGTCGGCGTCCGGCTCGGCCTTCTCGCCGTGGGTCGGGTAGTCCCAGGTGAGGTCGAGCAGCGGACGGTCCCGCGGGTCGGTGGAGCCCTGCAGCCGCTCGCGCAGCATCCGGCCCAGGTGGAAGAAGAACCACAGGTCGCTGCGGCACTCGCCCGGCGGCTCCACCGCCTTGTCCCGCCACTGCAGCATCCGCTGCGTCTGGGTGAAGGTGCCCTCCTTCTCCACGTGCGTCGCGGCGGGCATCAGGAAGACCTCGGTGGCGATCTGGTCGGTGACCAGCTCGCCGGTCTCGATCTCCGGCCCGTCCTTCCAGAAGGTGGCCGACTCGATGAACTGCAGGTCGCGGACGACCAGCCACTCGAGGTTGGCCAGCCCGAAGCGCTGCATGCGCCCGTTGGCGTGCCCGACCGTCGGGTTCTCCCCCACCAGGAAGTAGCCGGGGACCTTGCCCTCGACCATGTCGCTGATCGTGCGGTAGGAGCTGTGGTCGCCGTTGATCCGCGGCAGGTAATCGAAGGCGAAGTCGTTCTCCGCCGTCGCCGCATCACCCCACCAGGCCTTGAGCAGGCTCACCATGTACGAACGCTTGTTGCCCCAGAAGCCGCCGGCCCCCTCGGCGTCGGCCACGTACTCGTCCAGCGAGTCGTGCTGATCGGCGTGTGGCATCGGCAGGTAGCCGGGCAGGATGTTGAACAGCGTCGGGATGTCGGTGGAGCCCTGGATGCTCGCGTGCCCGCGCAGCGCCAGGATCCCGCCGCCGGGGCGCCCCATGTTGCCGAGCAGCGCCTGCAGGATCGAGGCGGTGCGGATGTACTGCGCGCCGACGGTGTGCTGGGTCCAGCCGACCGAGTACACCCACGCCGTCGTCCGCTCGCGGTTGCTGTTCGCCGTCACCCACTCGGCGACCTCGAGGAACACCTCCGGCTCGATGCCGCAGGTCTCGGCCACCATCTCCGGCGTGTAGCGGGCGTAGTGCCGCTTGAGCACCTGGAACACCGAGCGCGGGTGCTGCAGGGTCTCGTCGCGCTGGCCCTTCGAGTGCAGCGCCGGCCCACCGGAGCCGGCGGCCTGCGCCTGGTCGGCGTGCTTGACCGACTCCTGCTGGGAGAGCTCGTCCTGGTGCTGCGCCTCGGCCGGCTGGTCCTCGTTGATGCCGTCGTCGCCCGACTCGACCGGCGCGTACTGCCAGCTCTCCTGGTCGTACGTGCGCTGCTCGGGGTCGTAGCCGGAGAACAGGCCGTCGAGGTCCTCGGCGTCCTGGAACTCCTCGCGCAGGATCGTCGCCGCATTCGTGTACGCGACGACGTACTCCCTGAAGTACAGGTCGTTGTTCAGCACGTGGTTGATCAGCCCACCGAGGAACGCGATGTCACTGCCCGCGCGCAGCGGCACGTGCAGGTCGGCGATCGCGCTGGTGCGGGTGAAGCGCGGATCGATGTGGATGACCTTCGCGCCGCGCGCCTTGGCCTCGGTCACCCACTGGAAACCCACCGGGTGGCACTCGGCCATGTTCGAACCCTCGATGACGATGCAGTCGGAGTTCGCGAGGTCCTGCTGAGTGTTCGTGGCACCGCCACGACCGAACGAGGCACCCAGACCGGGCACCGTCGACGAGTGCTATATGCGCGCCTGGTTCTCGATCTGGATCGCGCCCATGGCGCTGTAGAGCTTCTTCATGAGGTAGTTCTCCTCGTTGTCGAGGGTCGCCCCTCCGAGGCTCGCTATCCCCATCGTTCTGTTGACCCGGCGCCGGTTGTCCGCTGGTCCGTCCTCGTCCTGCCAGGTCTTGCGGCGGGCGTCGAGCACGCGGTCGGCGATCATCTCCATGGCCGTGTCGAGGTCCAGGTCCTCCCAGTCCGTCCCGTAGGGACGGCGGTACTTGACCGTGGTCACCCGGCTCGGGCTGGTGACCAGCTGCTTGCTGGCGCTGCCCTTGGGGCAGAGCCGGCCGCGGTTGACCGGCGAATCGGGGTTGCCCTCGATCTGGACGATCTGCTCGTCCTTCACGTAGACGTTCTGCGCGCAACCCACCGCGCAGAACGGGCAGACGCTCTTCACCACGCGGTCAGCGGTCGCCGTGCGCGACACCACCGCCTCGGTCGCCTTGCTGCGCGCGGCCTTGCCGCGCCCCAGCGGGTCCGAACCAGTCAGCTGCCGGTACACCGGCCAGCTCTCGAGCCAGGTCTTCACCCGCGTCACTCTGCCATCAGGCTCCCGCGGTGGCGCGCCGGCCGAGCCCACAATCGGATCGTGTCCGTCCGACGGGGGACCGGCTCCCTCGAGGGGCGCACCGTCGGCGACCCATGGGGCGGCCTTCGGGTCGCTCCACCGAGGCGTCAGACTTCGCTCCGGAAGATTCGTGGGTATCCTCGTCAGTATGCCTGACACGGTTACCACCATCAAGGTGCCGCGGAGCCTGCGCGAACGCATCGCCGCACGGGCAGGTCGGCAACGGATGACCGCCGCCGAAGTGATCGCCGAACTCCTCGACGAGGCAGACCGGCGGGCGCGGTTCGAGGCCGTCCGCGAGGCCTACGCGAGCACGGACGCGTCCTACCGCGAGGAGACCGAGGCATGGGACTCGTTGGCTGACGACGGTCTCCACCCGTGACGGACACGGCTTCCTCGCTCGCGCGTGGCGCCATCATCTGGGTCGACTTCGACCCGACCGCGGGGCGGGAACAGCGTGGCACCCGACCCGCCGTGGTCGTGTCCAGCACGGACTACCTGGCCAGCGTCCGCGATCTGGCGATCGTCGTCCCGATCACGTCAGTGGACCGAGGTTGGCCCCACCACGTGCTCGTCGAGGGTGACCGCACCGGCCTCTCCAAGCCGAGCTTCGCCATGACCGAGCAGCCGCGGACGATCTCGACGACTCGGATCACGCGACGCACGGGGACCGCGGGCGCCGACACCATGCGGCGCGTCGACCAGTGGCTCCGCGACTTCCTCGGCATGGGTCGCGAGCCTGGCCGCGAGTGACCCACAGGGCGGCGCTTGGTGTCAACGCCGCCCGTAGCCGCGGGGACCGGGCCCCCCGTGGGCCCGGTACCCGCCGCTACCGCGCCCGGGTCAGCGGGTGGCGCCGTCGCGCTGGGCGGCGGTGAAGGTGAAGGCGATCCGGCTGGCCTGGCCGACCAGGTCCTCGCCTGCGGTCTCGGGGAACGAGATGCTGGCCAGCAGGTGGTCGACGCCGCCGGGGAACAGCGCCCCGCTGGTGAACGGCACGGTGGTCATGCCCGCGGCTGCGTCCAGGTCGATCGACAGCACCCCCGTGCCCACCTGGGCGTCCACGGCCTCGGTGTCGGTGAAGCCGCCGTAGGTTGCCCAGACCGGCGACGGTGGCCGCCGCGGCGAGGACGCCCAGGGTGCCGACGAGCTTCGCGGCAGAGCTGCGCTCGGCGGCGGTGCTGATCCGGCTGATCACGGTGCGGTCCCCCCTGCTGCTGACCGGGCGGCTGATCCACCCGGCGGCAGGGACGAGCCTGCGCGGCCGACCGCACGGTTGCGCCCAGCGATCCGCAAGAGAACCGCAGGATGCCGACGGTGCCCCGTGGCGCACCTCCCGGCCGGTCAGGCCGATGACGCGCCCCCACCCGCTAGGCCGGGCCGACCTGCCGGCGGCGGTCGGAAACCGGCACGGGGCGGTCGGGGACGGGCAGGGCGCGGCCGGCCGCGAGGCGGGCCGCCTGCGCCCGGCGCTGCGCCGAGCGGCGCAGCAGCACCTCGGCCTGGACCGTGTCATCGGTGCGCCGGGCCCGTTCGGCCAGGACGTCGGCGGTCTCCAGCAGCAGCGCCACCCGCCGCCGCTGATCGGCCGTCGCACGGGGCACGGGCACTCCTCGGGGCAGCTGCCCAGTGGTCATGCCGCACATCGTGGGCGCTGCCCGAGCGCACCGCGACTCGGCCGGACGCGGCCCCCCGATCGGATGACGGAACGGGGACGCACCTGCAGCACCGCAGGAGCCACGAACCGGGCCACCCCCGACCACCGGCACGGAACGTCCCCGTGACGGCGAGGTGAACAGCCCCGACCCGCCCTGGTGCCCGGAGCCGGCCTGGTCGACAGTGGGGAGGTGAGACCCGACGCCCGCGCCTGGTTCGCCGACCGCACCACCACGGCGACGTCGCTCGACCGGATCGACGTCGCGGCCCTGCTGCACGCCAAGCACCGCGGCGGCCACCGGATCAGCGTCGTCCTCCCCGCGCGCAACGAGGAGGCGACCGTGGGCCGGCTGGTCGCCGACCTGCGCGCGCACTGGATGCGCCGGACGCCGCTGGTCGACGAGCTCGTCGTCGTCGACTCCGACAGCACCGACGCCACCGCCGCCGTCGCCCGCGCCGCCGGGGCCTCCGTCGTCGCCACCACCGACGTGCTGCCCGCCCACGGCACCCGCCGCGGCAAGGGCGAGGCGCTGTGGAAGTCGCTGGCCGCCACCACCGGCGACCTCGTCGTCTTCCTCGACGCCGACCTGCTCGGCGACGTCGCCCACTACGTGCCCGGGCTGCTCGGCCCGCTGCTGACCGACCCGCAGGTCGACTACGTGAAGGGCTGCTACACCCGGCCGCTGCAGGTCGGGGACGTCGTGCTGCCCGCCGGCGGGGGCCGGGTGACCGAGCTGACCGCCCGCCCGCTGCTCAACGCGCTGTGGCCCGAGCTCGCCGGGGTCGTCCAGCCCCTCGGCGGCGAGTACGCCGGCCGGCGCACCGCCCTGGAGCAGGTGCCGTTCGTCGCGTCCTACGGCGTGGAGGTGGGGCTGCTGGTCGATCTGCTGCGGCTCGGCGGGCTGGCCTCGCTGGCCCAGGTGGACCTCGGCGAGCGGCGGCACACCTCGCAGGGCGTCGAGGCGCTCGGCGAGATGGCCGGGCAGGTGGTCGCCACCGTGCTGGCCCGGGCCGCGTCCGCGCCGGATGCCAGCGGGCTGCTGACCCGGTTCCGGCACGACGGCGCCGGCTTCGTGCCCCGTACCAGCAGCGTCGCCGTCGACGAGCGGCCGCCGATGGGCACCGTCCCGGAGTACCGCGCCCGGCTGGCCGGCTGAGGTCACCCCCACGGTCGCGGTCTCCACCGCGGGCGGGGAGGATCGCCGCGTGCCGGTCGCTCCTCCCGTCCTGTCCGCCTCGCGCAGGTGAGCGCCCCCGAGGTCGTCGCCCACCGCGGGGCCACCGCGGAGGCGCCGGAACACACGCTGGCCGCCTTCCGCAACGCGGCGGTGCTCGGCGCCGACGCGGTCGAGTGCGACGTCCGGATGACCCGCGACGGCGTGCTGGTCTGCGTCCACGACCGAAGGGTCCGGCGCACCTCCAACGGCCGCGGCGTCGTCTCCGCGCTGCACCTCGCCGAGCTCGAGCAGTTCCGCTTCGGGGCCCGCCGCAGCCGGTTCGACCGGTGGAAGGACGACGAGATCGTCGCCGTCACCGACGAGCCGGACGTGGAGAACGGCCTGGTGCTGACCCTGGACCGGCTGCTCGAGTACGTGACCGCCACCCCCGGCACCGTGCGGCTGGCCATCGAGACCAAGCACCCCACCCGGCACGCGTTCCGCGTCGAGGCCGAACTTCTGCGGACCCTGCGCCGGTTCGGCCTGCTCCGCGGCGACCGGCCGGCCGAGTGGGGCGGGAAGCCGGCGTTCCGGGTGATGAGCTTCTCCCAGCTCGCGGTGCGCCGGGTGACCGCTCTCGCGCCGGGCGTGCCGACGGTGCAGCTGATCGGCAAGCGGCTGCGCCCGGTGCGCACCGACCTGCTGTCCGGGTCGATGACCGCGGTCGGCCCCGGGCTGGCGCTGGTGCGCGCCGACCCCGGCTACGTCGCCCAGGCGCACGCCGCCGGCAAGGAGGTGCACGTCTGGACGGCGAACTCCCCCGCCGACATCGACTTCCTGCTCACCCTCGGCGTCGACGCGCTGATCACCGACCGCCCCGACGAGGCGCTCCGCCGCCGGACCCCGCCGGCGCAGCCCGGCCGCTGAGACCCCACGCACGGGAGGGGCGACGGAACGCGTCGTCTCCGGCATGCTGCGCCGACGGGGGTCCCGCGCCGGTGCGGACCCGGCGCCCGACCGGGGGGACGTGCATGCGGGCGGACGTTCGACGCTGGCTCCACCACCGCACCTATTCGGCGAGCGCCTGGCAGCCGGCGGACGTGCTGGCCGCCAAGCGACGAGCGGGCTGCACGATCAGCGTCGTCCTGCCCGCACTGGACGAGGAACGCACGGTCGGCGCCATCGTCGCCGCCCTCCGGACCTGGCTGATCGAGGACCACCCGCTCATCGACGAGCTGGTCGTCATGGACAGCGGCTCCACCGACCGCACCGCGGCCGTCGCCGCGCGTGCGGGGGCCCGGGTGGTGCACGTCGACACGGTCCTGCCCGAGCACGGCCGCGTCCCGGGCAAGGGGGAGGCGCTGTGGAAGTCCCTCGCCGTCACCACCGGTGACCTGGTGGTCTTCGTCGACGCCGACCTCGTCGCGTTCGACCCGCGGTTCGTCGTCGGCCTGGTCGGTCCGCTGCTGGCCGACCCCGGCGTCGGCTACGTGAAAGGCCTGTACGACCGGCCGCTCGACACCCCTGAGGGCCTGGTGCCCTCCGGGGGCGGGCGGGTCACCGAGCTGCTCGCCCGGCCGCTGCTCAACGCCTGGTGGCCGGAGCTGGCCGGCTTCGTGCAGCCGCTGTCCGGCGAGTACGCCGGCCGCCGCGCGCTGCTCGAGTCGGTGCCGTTCGTCTCCGGCTACGGCGTGGAACTCGGTCTGCTGGTCGACATCCTGGAGGAGGCCGGGGTGGACGCCATGGCCCAGGTCGACCTCGGCACCCGGCGGCACGGTCACCAGCCCGACGCGGCGCTCGGTCGCATGGCCGGGCAGATCCTGCAGACGGCGCTGGCCCGGCGGCCGTCCGCCGGGCCGTCGTCGGCCGAACTGCTCCAGTTCCTGGGCAGCGGCGACGGCATCGAGGCGGTGAACTGGGACGTCGGAGTGCTGGAGCGGCCCCCGATGCGGTCGGTCCGGGCGGCGGAACAGCACCGGCGGGGCGCATGAGGATCCTGATGGACGCCGGCCCCTGGCTGCCGGTGCCACCGAACGGCTACGGCGGGCTGGAGAACGTCGTCGCCACGCTCACCGCCGAACTGCGCGCCCGCGGGCACGTGGTCGTCCTCGCGACCGTGGGCGACTCCCGGTTGCCGGCCGACGGACTGGTCAGCGCCTTTCCCACCGGCCAGTTCGCCCGGCTGGCCGGTCCGTACCCCGAGGTCGTGGGGATCGCCCACGCCCACGCCGTCGCCGTCCTCGCCGCGCTCCGAAAGCATGCGGACGCCGGGGAGCCGTTCGACCTCGTCCACACGCACCTGGAGGTCGTCGGGCCCGCGGTGCTGGCCGCGCTCGGGGAGGCCGCTCCCCCGGTGCTGGCGACGCTGCACTGGGACCTGCGCCGCAACGCCGACTTCTACGAGCGCTTCGACGGCAGGGGGCGGGTGTTCTTCGCGGGCGTCTCGGACACCCAGGTCGCGCGGGGGCCGGATGCCGTGCGGCGCCAGACGGTCGGCTCGGTGCCGCTGTCCGTCCCGATCCCTTCCGAACCGCCGCTGCCGACCGCGGACCGGTCGGACTACGCGCTGCTGCTGGCCCGGATGTGCGCGCTCAAGGGCGTGGACACCGCGGTGCGCGCCTGCCGGACGGCCGGGCTGCCGCTCGTGCTCGCCGGGCCGGTCGCGGGGCTGCCCGACGCGGCGGCGCTGGATGCGGCGCTCGCCGACCCGGACCACCCGGTGCACACCCACCCCGACCTGGCGTGGTTCACCGCACACGTCCGGCCGCTGCTGGACGGGGACCGCGCGCGCTGGATCGGCTCGGTCACCGGAGCGGACAAGACGCGGCTGCTCCGCGAGGCCCGCGCCGTCCTCTTCCCGATCCGCTGGGAGGAGCCGGGCGGGACCGCCGTGTGCGAGGCCCTCGCCGCCGGGACCCCGGTCGTGGCGATGGCCCGCGGGTGCCTGCCTTCCCTGGTGGAGCACGGGCGGACCGGTTTCCTCGCCTCCGACGAGGCCGGGTTCGCCGCTGCGCTGCACCGGGTCGGCGACATCGACCCGGCGGTCTGCGCGGCGGAGGCGCGCCGCCGGTTCGCGCCGGCGGTCATGACCGACCGCTACGAGCGGCTCTACGGTGAGGTGTTGCGGCGGGCGGGCGTCTCCTACGCGCGGGCCGGATAGGCATCAGGGCCGGGGGCGCACCGGAGCACCGGTCCGCGCCGCCTCCGCGACCGCCCAGGCGAGGCGGTGGGTGCGCAGCGCCTCGGCGTGGTCGACCAGCCCCGCGGGGGCGGGACGGCCGGTGAGGACGTCGACGAAGGCCCGGTCCACCGCCGTCCGCGCGTCGACGGACGGGGCGGCCTCGCGCACGCCGTCGGCCCCGGTGATCCGCAGCGAGGTCTCGGTGAGCTGGAGCAGCAGGCCGTCGGCGGCCACGTCGATCCCGGCCCCGCCCCTCGCCGGGAGGGCGCACGTGGCGGCGAGGGTGCCCACCGCGCCGGAGGTGAAGCGCAGCACGGCGGCGGTGGCGTCGGCGACGTCGCGGTCCGGAGCCGACGACGGCGCCGCGATCGCCTGCACCTCGTCGACCTCCCCCGCCAGCACCCGGGCCAGGTCGAGCACGTGCGTAACCTGCTCGACCACCTGCCCGCCGCCCAGCGCGGTGCTGGACCACCAGGCCGGCGGCGGGACCTTGTCCTGCCAGGTGACGCTCACCAGCCGGGGCGTGCGGCCGGTCAGCTCGTCCCGGGCACGGGCCACCGTGTCCAGGTGACGCCAGTGGTAGCCGGTCGCGGTGGGCAGACCGGCCGCGGTCACCGCCTCGGCCACGCGCTCGGCGACGGCGAGATCGGCCGCCAGGGGCTTCTCGACGAAGAAGGGCAGCCCGGCGGCGGTCACGGCCAGCTCCAGGTCGCCGTGCGCGAACGGCGGGACGCACAGCCAGACGGCGTCCGGCCGGGCGCGCAGGAGCTGCTCGACCGAGTCGAGGACCGGCACGCCGAGTGCCGCGGCGAGGGCGTCCGCCGCCCCGGGCACGGCGTCGGCGAGGCCGACCAGCTCCACGTCGTCGAAGCCGGCCAGGGTGCGGGCGTGCCGGGCGCCGACGCCGCCCGCGCCCACCAGCCCGACCCGCACGGTCACGCCGGCGGTATCCGGTCCAGCGCCGCGGCGAGGTCGCCCGGGGTGTCGAAGACGTCGACCGCCCCGGCCTCGCGCAGCTCGTCGTCCCCGAACCCGCCGGACCGCACGACGAGCGCCGGCATCCCGGCGTTCTTCGCCGCCTCGACGTCGAAGACCGAGTCGCCGACCACGACGCTCGGCGCGTCCGCGGGCTCGCCCAGCTTCGTCAGCGCCACCTGCAGCAGGTCGGGGGCGGGCTTGCTGGACTCGACGTCGTCGTTGGTCGTCCACGCCTCGGCCAGGTCCCGGACGCCGAGCAGGTCGAGGAAGTGGTCGACGTGCTTGGCCTTGCCCGAGCTGGCCAGCACCACCCGGTGCCCGCGCTCGCGCAGGCCCTCGATCAGCTCGCGGGCGCCCGGCAGCGGCGCCACCTCGTCGATCAGCCGGTCGAACTCCTCCGTCCACCGTTCGCGGGCGTCGTCGCCGATCCGCGCCTCGACGTCGTCGCCACCCAGCGCCGCCGGCAGCCGGTCGCCGCCCATCCCGATCAGCCGGTGGATCCGCCAGATCGGATAGGTCTCCCCCAACGACCGGGGCGCCCGGTACCAGGCCAGGGCGTGCTGGTAGTTGGTGTCGACCAGGGTGCCGTCGACGTCGAGGACGGCGATGCGGGGCTCACTCATGCGCCGCAGGCTGCCCACTCGGCGCACTCCCCAACCGGCCCCCGCCACTACCTAGGCATAGGAGGCTATGCATACGGTTTCGGTGCCGAATCCGTATGCATAGCCTCCTATGCCCTGACGGGCGGGCGGCGGCGCCGGGCTCAGCGGGAGTGGTCGAGGAGGCCGCGCACCGTCTCGCCGGCGGCCTGGTCGCGGTACCCCTGGTTGACCTCGTCGAGGGAGTACCGGCGGGTGATCAGCCGGTCGAGCTCCAGCCGGCCCTCCTCGTGCAGCCGCAGCAGCCGCGGGATGTCGGTGAACGGGTTGCACGAGCCGAACATCGCGCCCTGCACGCGGTGCTCGAACACGGTGGTGACCTGGCCGTTGAGCACCGCGCGGCCCTCCTCGGGCCGGTCGGCCAGAGCGGTGAGCACGAGCGTTCCGCCCTTGCCCAGGCAGGCCGACGCCGCCCGGTAGACCTCGCCCGACATCTTCCCGACCGTCACGACCACGACGTCGGCGCCGGTGCCGCGGGACAGCTCGCGGGCCGGCCCGACCGCCTCGCCGGCGTCGGCCACCGTGCGGGTGGCGCCCAGCGACTCGGCGAACTCGCGCTTCATCGCCACCGGGTCGACGCCGATCACGTGCATGGCGCCGGCGTGCACCGCGCCCTGGACGGCGTTCACGCCCACCCCGCCGAGGCCGACGACGACGACCGTGTCCCCTGGCCGCACCCCGCCGGAGTAGACCGCCGAACCCCAGCCCGTCGGCACGCTGCAGGCGACCAGCGCGGCGGTGTCCAGCGGCAGCCAGGGGTCGATCCGCACGCAGGAGAACTCGCTGAGCAGCGTGTGCCGGGCGAAGGCGCCGATCATGCAGAACCCGCCGAGCGGCTCGCCGTCCAGCCGGTAGGGAAACGTGCCGGTGGGCAGCTGGCCGGTGGCGATGGTGGCGCCCTTGTCGCAGAGGTTGGAGCGGCCGGAGGCGCAGAACCGGCAGTGCCCGCACGCCGGCAGGAAGCTGGTGACGACGTGGTCGCCGGGGGCCACGCCGGTCACGCCGGCGCCCACCGCCTGGACGACGCCGGAGCCCTCGTGCCCACCCACGATCGGGTACCGCCCGCCCGGGTTGGCGTGCCGGAGGTGCTCGTCGGAGTGGCAGAGCCCGGCGTAGGCCATCTCGACCAGCACCTCGCCGGGGTCGGGGTCGAGGACCTCCAGCTCGACGAACTCGTACTCGGTCTCCGGCTCGCGCAGTACCGCAGCTCTCGTCCGCACTTGGCGGCTCCTCCTCGCAGTCGTCCGGCGCCGCCGGCGTCTGCAGCGGGGCACCTCGCGGGACATCGTGCCTGGCCGGCAGCGGGCACCCACATCCACCCCGCGATGCGGTGTGCACGACATACCGTCCGGTCGGTAATGCGCGGCGCGAGCCTCCCGGGTACCTAGGCTCGGCGCCGTGAACGAGGGCACCGACCGCCGGGCGGCGAAGAAGGCACGGACGCGGGCGCACATCCGCGCGGTGGCGCACGCGATGTTCGCCGACCAGGGCTTCGACGCCGTGACCATCGCCGACATCGCCCGCCGTGCCGACGTCGCCGTGCAGACGGTCTTCAACCACTTCCCGACCAAGGAAGAGCTCTTCTTCGACGGGCGCATCCCGTGGTCGCACGGTCCGGCCGACGCGGTCCGGAACCGGCCGGCCGGGGTGTCCCCCCTGGCGGCGCTGGCCGATCACCTGGCCGATGGCGCCGCACGGTTCGTGGGCCTGCAGCTGAGTCCGGAGGGGCGCGCCTTCACCGAGGTGGTGCGGACCAGCCCGGCCCTGGCCGCCTACGAGCAGCGGGTGCTGTTCGAGGCCGAGCCACGGCTGGCGGCCGCACTGGCCGAGGCCTGGGAGACCGACCCCGAGCCCGGCCTGGCCACGTCACCGGTGCTGTTCTGCCCGCGGATGGCCGCCCCGCTGGCCGCAGCCCTGTGGCTCGCGGTGTCCCGGGTGGTCGCGACCGAGCAGCGGCTGGTCGCGGAGGAGGCAGCCGACCGCGACCCCGCCGCGGAGGTGCGGGCGCTGGCCGACCGCCTCATGAGCGGCCTGCACGCCCAGCTGGGCCTGGAGCCGCGGGCGGTCGCGGCGCAGCCGGCACACCGCACCGGCTGAGCGCCGAGGTCAGGCGGGAACGCGCTCGCCCACCGGCCGGACCAGCGGCATCAGGACCTCGTCGACGACCAGCTCGATCTGGTCGGGACCGAACGGCTCGGCCATCCGGTAGCGCTGCCACCAGAACGCCTCCAGGACCGACGTCAGCAGCCGCATCCGCTCGTGACGGACCAGTTCACCTCGCTCCTCGGCGCGAGCGCAGATCTTCCCGACGGCCGCCGTCAGGGGCTGCACCAGGGCCTCGTCGAGCCCGGCGCGCAGCTCCTCGTCGTGCCGCGCGGCACCCACGAGGCTGGCCACCGCCCGCTCCTCGCGGCTCAGCGGCTGCGTCCACCGCGCGTTGAGCAGACCGAGCAGGTCCTCCCGCACCGAGCCGCCGTCGTCGGGCAACGCCACCAGCTCGAACCGGCTCACAGCCGCACGGGCGAGCGCCGCCATGGTCGGCCACCGGCGGTAGATGCCCGCCTTGCCGGCCCGGGCGCGGGCCGCGATGCGGTCGCTGTTGAGCCTGCCCCATCCCTCGTCGGCCAGGATGTCGACGGAGACGGCGAGCAGCTGCTCGGACAGTTCCGCGCTCAGCGGCCGTCCAGGCGCGCCCGTCATGACGCCGTTCCGGCACGGCTGGTCGTATGCACGGGGCCATCCTGGCGTCTCGGCGGGAGGACCACAATGATCTCGCTACCGATAAGTAGCGATGACTTCCCGCAGGTCACAGGGGTGCGCCCGCAGGGTTGCGCTCAGGCGCCGGCGGCGCTCTCCACGTGCACCTGGAGGCTGGCGCCGTCCTCGGACAGCCATCCCTTGCCGCGGGCCGCGGTGATCATCCGATCCCACTCCGCCGACCAGCCGGGGCCTCCGGCGCGTGGCTCGGCGGCGGCGCGGAGGGCCGCCACGTCGAGGAACGCGGTGTCCTCGTCCTGCAACCGGCCGAGGCCCGAGCGCTCCAGCGCCTCGGCGGCCTCCTCGTCGGTGACCACGCCCAGGGCCAGGTGCAGCCGCCCCAGGTCGTCGACGTCGACCACCCGCGCCTCCGGACGCTCGTCGGCGCCCGTCACCACCTCGACGATCACAGCGACCTCCTCTTCGTCTGTTCTTCCGGCCCCGGGAGTCCCCCCGTGGCGCCGATTCACACGTGCCAGGGGAACCGGGTGAAGTCGGGGTCGCGCTTCTCGAGGAACGCGTCCCGGCCCTCGACGGCCTCCTCGGCCATGTAGGCCAGCCGGGTGGTCTCGCCGGCGAACAACTGCTGACCGACCAGCCCGTCGTCGATCAGGTTGAACGAGTACTTGAGCATCCGCTGCGCCGTGGGGCTCTTCGCCACGATCTTCTTCCCCCACTCCAGCGCGGTGCGCTCCAGGTCGGCATGCGGGACGACGCGGTTGACCATGCCCATCGCGTGCGCGTCCTGGGCGGTGTACTCGTCGCCGAGGAAGAAGATCTCGCGGGCGAACTTCTGCCCGACCTGGCGGGCCAGGTAGGCCGAGCCGAAGCCGCCGTCGAAGCTGCCGACGTCGGCGTCGGTCTGCTTGAACCGGGCGTTCTCGGCGCTGGCCAGGGTCAGGTCGGAGACGACGTGCAGGCTGTGCCCGCCGCCGGCCGCCCACCCGGGGACGACGCAGATGACGACCTTGGGCATGAAGCGGATCAGCCGCTGCGCCTCGAGGATGTGCAGCCGGCCGCTCGAGCGCCCCTTGTCGTGCTCGTAGCCGTACTTCCCGCGCACCCGCTGGTCGCCGCCGGAGCAGAAGGCCCAGCCGCCGTCCTTCGGGCTGGGCCCGTTGCCGGTGAGGAGCACGCAGCCGACGTCGGTGGACAGCCGCGCGTGCTCCAGGGCGGCGATCAGCTCGTCGACGCTCTGCGGCCGGAAGGCGTTGCGCACCTCGGGCCGGTCGAAGGCGATGCGGACGACGCCGGCGTCGACGGCGCGGTGGTAGGTGATGTCCTCGAAGTCGAAGCCCTCGACCGGCCGCCAGGCGGAGCTGTCGAAAATCTCGGAGACGTCGTCGCGGGCGCTCATGCACCGAACCTAGCGAGACCGCGCCCGACCGCGACCCCAGGCCCGTGGTCACCGCTCCCGCGCTGCACCGCTGGGGTCGCGACAGCCCGGGTCGACGAGGAGGGAGACGCCGGCTTCAGCCGAGCAGGCTGCCGGTGACGTCGTCGGTCACCCTGGAGAGGCTGACCAGGACGCCGTTCACCACCCGGCACGGGCAGGGGACGTCGTTGGCGTCGGTCTCCGGCTCCGGGGTCGGGGCCGGGGCCGGCGGCTGCGGCGCGGGCTGCAGCGCCGGGGCGGGCTGCTGCGGCGCGGGCTGCAGCGCCGGGGCGGGCTGCTGCGGCGCGGGCTGCAGCGCCGGGCCGGGCTGGGGAGCCGGTGCGCCGGCGGCGGTCCCGCCGTCGTACGCCGGAGCCGGCGCCTGGCCCCCGCCGGCATTCGCGGTGCCGCCGCCCGACCGGCCGCCGCTCGACCCACCGACGGCCGGGGCGCCCGCGCCGCCGGTCGTGGACCCGCTGGTCCCGCCCGTCGACCCGCCGCTCCCGGTCCTCCAACCGCCGGTCCCGGCGCCACCACCGGCGGCGCCCGGCGTGCCCGAGGCGTTGCCCGCGGCGTCCACCGGCGTCCCTCCGGGGTCGCGCGTCCGGGCGGCCTCCGTCGTGGCGCCGGGAACGGCTCCGTCGTCGGAACCGCCACCGGGACCGCCGCCTCCGGCGCCGCCGCCGTCACCCCCGCCGCTGAACACACCGCCCGCACCGCGGGAGGACGGCGAGCTGTCGCTGCCGGAATCCCACGCGGACAGGAGCACCACGGGCACGGCGATGAGCACGCCGGCGCAGGCCAGCGCGAGCGCCAGCAGCAGCCCGGCACGCCGGGACCGGCGCTCGTGGCGGCCTGCCCCGGAGGACCGCGTGCCGCGGCGCGCGGTCCGGGACGAACGGTGGCGGGGTCGGGACAGGGCCGGCTCCTTCGTCGTGCGGACGCGGTCCCCGATGGGCGGGGCCGACCGGGGAGGTGCGGCGGCAGTGCCCACTCCCGCTCGATCTACTCGCCGGCGGTGTCCAGAAGTGGCCGGAGCCGGTCCAGCGACGCGGCGAGGCCGGGATGCAGCGGTACCTCCCGCAGGGACGCGAGCGGCAGCCACGCCACTCCGACGCTCTCGCCGTCCAGCCGCAGCTCCGCCGCCTCGAACGGCCGCGCCGGCCGGGCCAGGACCGTCGTGTACGCCCACCCGCCGTGGTCGTCGACCGAGGAGGCCCCGAGCACGACGTCGCCCGGCTGCAGGCCCAGCTCCTCCCCCACCTCCCGCAGCGCTCCCGCGGCCGGCAACTCGCCGGCGTGCAGGGCGCCGCCCGGGGTGCCCCAGGTGCCGCCGTGGTGCGACCACAGCGCGCGGTGCTGCAGCAGCAGCTCGGCGCCTCCGGGACCGTCGCGGTGGATCAGCAGCCCGGCGGCACCGGCCCGGCCCCAGTGCCGGTGCCCCTGGGCGCACGTGGTCCAGCCGTCGGTCGCGCTCAGCACGCCGCCCAGTGAACCCGGTCGCGCGCCGTCGCACCCGGCCCGGCAAGGTATCCCTCGGGAAAGTCGGACTCTGCCCACGCATGGTGAGCAGAGACAGACTGTCCGCAGAAGACATCACCCACCCCGGGGAAGGACCGACGACGTGACCACCACCACGACCATGGCCGAGCTGGACGGGCTGATCGGTACCGAGCTGGGCACCAGCGACTGGTACGAGGTCACCCAGGACCACGTGAACCTCTTCGCCGACGCCACCGGTGACCACCAGTGGATCCACGTCGACGTGGAGCGGGCGACGAAGGAGAGCCCGTTCGGCGGGCCCATCGCGCACGGCTACCTCACCCTGTCGCTGCTGGTCCCGCTGCTCGGCCAGGTGATCGCCGTGTCAGACACGGTCATGGGTGTGAACTACGGCCTGAACAAGGTCCGGTTCCCCTCCCCGGTGCCGGTCGGCTCGCGAGTGCGGCTCACCGCCACGCTGGCGAAGGTCGAGGAGGTCGCCGGTGGCAAGCAGCTGACCTTCTCCTGCGTCGTCGAGCGCGACGGCGGGGACAAGCCGGTCTGCATCGCCGAGCCGGTCTACCGCTACTACGGCGGCTGACCGCGGCGTGCGGATCGCCGTCTTCACCGGGTCCCACGCCGGGCCGGCGTCGCACACCGCCGCGGCCGCGGGCTTCGCCACCGCGCTGGCGGAGGCCGGCGTCGGCATCGTCTACGGCGGCGGGCACGTCGGGATGATGGGCACCGTCGCCGACGCCGCGCTGGCCGCGGGCGGCGAGGTCATCGGCGTCATGCCGCAGCACCTGGTCGACGACGAGGTGGCCCACCGGGGGCTGCCGCGGCTGGACGTCGTCGGGTCGATGCACGAGCGCAAGGCGCGGATGACCGAGCTGGCCGACGCCTTCGTCGCGCTGCCCGGCGCGGCCGGCACCCTCGAGGAGCTGTTCGAGGCCTGGACGTGGGGGATGCTCGGGCTGCACGCCAAGCCCGCGGCGCTGCTCGACGTCGACGGCTTCTGGCAACCCCTGCTGGCCCAGCTGCGGCGCATGGTCGACGACGGCTACCTCGATGCCCGGCGGCTGGACGCCCTCGGCGTGGTCGGCGACACCGGGGAGCTGCTGCGGTTCGTGGAGACCTACGAGCACCCGCCGCGGAAGTGGACCAGCGCCCCTCCCCCGGCGCCCTGACCGACACGGGGGGCACTCGGTACGGAAAGTCGCCCGTAGACCGGCCGGGGAGGGGCTCCGGCGCGCGCCCGGGGACGGCGCTGCCTAGCGTCGGGTCCGTGGAGCACTGGGACGTGGTGGTCGTCGGCGGGGGCCCGGCCGGTGCCGCCGCCGCGCTGGCGGCCCGGCGCAACCGCCCCTCCGCCCGCGTCCTGGTCCTGGACCGCACCGACTTCCCCCGCGACAAGGTGTGCGGCGACGGCATCGCCGCCGAAGCGCTGGACGTCCTCGGCGACCTCGGGGTCCCGCCGGCGGCGGTCACCGACGGGTACCCCGCCGTCCCGCGGCTGCGGTTGCGCTCGCCCGGCGGGACGACGGTGGAGCGCGCCACCGCACGGCCCTCCTACGTGATCCCGCGCGCTGTCCTCGACGCCCGGCTGATCGCGGCAGCCCAGGAGGCAGGGGCGGTGCTGCGCCGGTGGCAGGTGCGCGACGTGCGTGTGCAGGACGGGCACGTGGAGCTGGACGGGGCGGTCAGCGCCGGTGTGCTCATCGGGGCGGACGGCGCCGAGTCGGTGGTGCGCCGCGCCGTCGGCGTCCGGCGCAACCTGCCCTCCCAGCTGGCGGTCGCGCTGCGCGGCTACGCACCGGAGCCGCCCGGGCAGCGCGGGGTCCAGGTCATCACCACCACCGAGCAGCGCTGGCCGGCCTACGCCTGGTCCTTCCCCCTCGGCGACGGGCGGGCCAACGTCGGGTACGGCGAGCTGGTCTCCGGCGGGGCCACCCGGGCGGGCCTCGTCGAGGGCCTGCACCGGCTGCTGCCCGGCGTCGAGCCCGACCGGCTGAAGGCCCACCGCCTGCCGCTGAGCACCGGCCGGCCGCGCCAGCCCGACGGACGGGTGCTGCTCGCCGGCGACGCCGCCGCGCTGATCAACCCGCTGACCGGCGAGGGGATCTTCTACGCGGTCCTCTCCGGCGCCCTGGCCGGAGCGGCCGCCGGCTCCGGCGCGGACGCCGGAGCGCACTACCGGCGGGCGCTCGGCCACCGGCTGGGCGGGCACCTGCGGCACTCGTCCGTCGTGTCCCGGCTGAGCCGCTGGCCGGTGCTGATGGACGCCGCCTTCCGGGCCGCCGCGGCCGACCAGCGGGTCTTCGACGACGTCGTCGCGCTCGGTCTCGCCGACGGGCGGCTGGGGGTGACCACCCTCGCCGCGGCCGCGCGGTCCCTGCGCTGACCCGGGGGCCGGGCGGTCAGCCGACCGCGACCTCGACCCGGCCACGTCCGGCGGACAGCGGTGCCGGGCTCAGCGCAGCGCCGTCACCAGGGAGCAGCCGACCTCCCCGAACGTGTGGACGACGAAGCCCAGCTGGGCCAGGGTGCAGGCGACCGCGTCGTTCATCAGCTGCTGCACCGCGGCGTCGGCCGTCGTGCCCCGCACGTTCTGCACGCTCATCCGGTCGTGCGTGCGCCAGCCGACCAGGACGCCCCCGGAGGCGACGTCGGGCACCAGGCACACCCCCCCGGCCGGGCGCCCGCCGGCCGCGTCGTGCAGCGGCAGCCCCGCCTCGACCAGCGCCGCGGCGACCTCGACCACCAGGGTGGTGAGCGGGTCGGTGTCGCTGATCAGTGCGTCCCAGTCCTCGGGGAGCCGGTCCAGCTGGTCGCCGAGCTCGGTCAGCCAGGCCCGGTCCACCGCGGAGGGCCGGGGCGCGACCGTCGCGTCGGCGCGCCGGACCCCGTGGACCGCGATGGCTGCCAGCTCGCCGGCGAGGGCGGCCCACTCGGCGTCGACCTGGTCGTCGAACGGGCCGGCCACCACCTGCGCCGCGTCGTCGACCAGCCACCAGGCCGGGCCGGTCGGGGCCTGCGACGCGGGGGCGGGGCGGACGGCGACCGCGACCGCCTGCGCCTGCCCCTGCCCGTCGTGGGCCGCACCGGACCGGGCGGGGGAACGGCGACCCGCGGGGTGGTTGTCCGCCCGCGGGGCGACCGCCGCCCGGGACTCCTGCGCGGCGTTGCGCGCGAACTCGTACCGGGCCGTCGAGCTGGCCCCGAGCGCGACCACCACGGCGACGCACGAGAGGAAGCCCACCAGCGCGAAGGCCGGCCACACCAGCATCGAACCCATGACCACGGGGCGCTCCTCAGCACGTACCGCCGCGGCTGGGAAGTGCCGCGGACAGGGCAGACGCTAAGGGCCTCCGCAGGCTTCCTCGGCGGTCCCGGACCCGCCTCTGACCGCCCGTCACCTGATCGTTGTCGCAGGCCCGGCGGGCGGTCGGTGACCCGCTCTCCGGGGCGCCGTCTTGTCGACATGTACCGCGTCGACCTGCGGAAACGCGGGTTCCCGGGCCGCGGTCACGCCCGGGCGGCGCGCTCCCCCCGGCATGTCGAGCCTTCCTCGGGGCGCCGAGGGGCCCACCCAGGCATAGGAAGCTCTGCCTACGGATTCGGCACCGTATCCGTAGGCAGAGCTTCCTATGCCCTGAACTGCGTCACCGGATCAGTTGATCCGCACCTGCATGAAGGTGTCGTGGGCGCTGGTGCTCACGACGGTGATCCTCGTGCCGGTCTTCGGGACGTCGACGCCGGTCCAGCCGTTGGCGTCCGGTTGCTCACCCGGAGCAACCCACCAGTCCAGCGTGTCGTCGAAGGTCGGGACGGCCGGGAGACCGCCGACGGTGCCGGCCACACCGGTGTCCGGGTCGTGCAGGGTGAACCGGTCCGTGGCCTGCCGCCCGAAGGTGGAGTCGTAGGACTGAACCCGCGGCCGCCAGCTCTCGCCGTCGGTGCGGTCGGTGCCCTCGTCGTCGGTCGGCTCGTAGAGCAGCCCCGGGTGGGCGTCGACCGGCAGGATCAGCCCGGCACCCGGGTGGGCGCCGACGTTGTTGTCGCCGTACTGGCTGTTCCAGTAGCTGATCAGCAGACCGTCCTGGTACGGGAAGTGCTCCGCCCAGCCCGGCTGTGTCGGGTTCCCGAAGTTGTACGGGCCGGTCCGCAGGCTGTCGTCGTACGCCGTGTACGCGCGGTTCTCCAGGAGGTAGGCGTTGAAGAAGTCCTCCGTGGTCGTGCCGGTGGTCTGCTCGAAGCCGTTCAGCGTCCAGGCGGTGATGGGCGTGTCGCCGATCTCCACGGCGTCGACCTGCAGGCCCGGCTCCGCCACGGCGCCGTCGGTCCAGTAGCGGAAGCCGATCTGCGCGCCGGCAGGGACCTGGCTGACGTCGACCGTCAGGTCGACCCACTCGCCACCGGTGCCGCCGGTGATGCCGTGGCCGAAGTTCTGGCCGTTGGGGTCGGTGCTCGTCGACCGGTTGGTCTGCAGCGAGGTGACGGTCTTCCCGCCGTCGGTGGAGTAGACCGCGTAGGCGTAGTCCCAGTCCGGCTCGATCTCGTACGCCACCTGGGCGGTCAGGGTGGTGCCGCCGGCCGGCAGCGGAGCCAGCATGGCGTGGTCCAGGCCGTCACCCGAACCGGAGTACCAGAAGTCGGTGCCCTCGTGGGGCGCGCCGACGGTGGTGGTGACCTCGCGGTCCGGCAGCAGCGCGATGACGGCCTGGGCCTGCTTGGTGTTCGCCGTCGACGGGCCGAGCTTGGTGCTGAGCTTGGCGCCCGGCTGCACCAGCTCGTAGTTCAGCCAGCCCAGCTGCAGCTTCTCCCAGGCGCCCATGTGGATCGGCTTGGTGCCGATGCCGTCGGCCGGCTGGCCGGAGTTGCCGTAGGAGCCGGAGCTCATCAGCGTCCAGAAGGCGGTGCTGTTCTCCGCGCCACCGCTGTTGCCCGAGGTGTCGTAGAGGTCGGGCAGGCCGAGGTCGTGGGCGAACTCGTGGGCGAAGACGCCGACCCCGCCGTTCTCCGGCTCGACCGTGTAGTCGCCGACCCAGTACTTCGACTGGCCGACGCGGGCGCCGCCGAAGGGCACGGTGTGGCCGTCGATGGTCGGCCCGCCCTCGCCGATCCCGGTGGTCTGGTTGTACCAGCGGTGCGACCAGATGGCGTCGTCACCGAGGACGCCGCCGCCGACCTCCTCACCCATGCCGCTGTGCACGGCCTGGAAGTGGTCGATGTAGCCGTCGGCCTCGTCGAAGTCGCCGTCGTCGTCGTGGTCGTAGCGGTCCCAGACGTCGAACTGCGACAGGTACTCGTCGATCTGCGCGACGGTCTTCCCGGAGTCGAGCTGACCCGCGTACCAGGTGTTCATCGTGTCGTTGACGAACGTCCAGGTGACCGCGTCGCCCAGGTCGTTGTCGCCGTAGGAGGCGCCGGTGCCGGGTACCTGCACCCAGTCCTCGACCTCACCGGTGACGGTGTACCGGCCGGAGGAGAGCTCCTCGTAGAAGTTCGCCACCGAGTTCACGCCGGCCTCGGTGCTGTACAGCAGCTCCGCGAAGTACGGCTGCGAGAAGTCCTCGGCCCAGATGGTGCTGTTGTCCACCGCCCGGTCCGGTTCCGGGATGCTGTTGTGCGGCAGGTCGGCGAACTCGCCGAGGATGGTCCAGATGGCGTCGCTGTCCTCCTGGGCCAGCTCGACGTACTGCCCCTTCGCGACCTGGACGACCTTGTTCTCGCCCTGCGGGGTGGCCTCGCCGCGGAGCACCTTCTCGAGGGCGGCGGCGCGCAGCTCACGCTGCTTGTCGGCCAGCGGGCTGGTCAGGTCATGCGCGCGGGCGGGGGGCGCGGGGGCGCCCTCGGCGGGCGGTGCGGCAGAGGCCGTCACGGGGACCGCCATGACCAGGGCGGCGCCGACGACGACGGCCAGGGATCTCTTCACGGATGCTGCTCCTGGGTCGGAGGACGACCGCCCAGCCGACCGGCGGGAGTCACCGGCGCCCTCACGGACGGTCGTCCGGGACGTTAGGTGAGCGCAGCATCGTTGTCTACAAATCGACACCGGCCGATCACGGAGCGAATTCACGGAGCAGGGTCAACCGCGGCGCAACCTGCATCTCTACCGCCGCGGATCATCCGTCGCCCGGATCGACGCCCGCTCGCCGCGTCCCACGCCGTGGGACGGGCGGTGGCGGAGGTCGGCCTTTCCGGCCACGCGGTTGCGATGGCCAGCCACCCGCCTTCCCATGCAACTCACTGACCGGCTTGCCACCCCGCCCTCTGCTGAGCGGGCTTGATGTTCGAGTTGTGATGGAAGAGGTTCCCGGGGTCGTAGGCGGCTTTGATCCGGGCGAGGCGCCGGTATTTGTCGGGGCCGTATGCCGACCTCACGCGGTCGTCATCGGCGTCGGTCAGTGCGTTGACGTACAACCCGAAGTGGGGCGTGTACGGCTGCAGTGCCTGCCACAGCTCTCGGACCCAGGCTCGGTCGGAGACGAGCAGGTCGGGGGCCGGGCAGACCGCGACGATGAACACCGCGTAGCGGGGTGAGCGTCCGCCGCTGAACGCGGTGGCGTCGTCGGGGATCTCGGAGTAGGCCTGGTCGAGCCGGTAGAGCAGCAGCACGGACAGCGGCGAGCTCTTGCCGGGCAGGTGCTTCACGATGACGTCGATCGCGGCGTCGGAGAGCTCCTCGAGGTAGGCGCCCTTGTCGTAGTCGTGGAAGCCCCAGGCGTTGGGTTCGTCGAGCATCTGCTGCAGGGCGACGTAGGGCATCGGGGTGACGTACTCCCACACCGGCGGCAGCGCGCCACGGATGCGGTTCAGCAGGCCCTCGTGCTCGTCGCCGGAGGAGAACCCGGTGACGAGGAGGGCGTAGCCGGGCTGCAGCTGGTGCTGTTCGGGCACGAAGGGTGCCGGCGGCGCCTGGAGCCCCGCGATGATCATGTTGAGGTCGGGCGGGAGGGTCGCCATGACCTCGCGGGCCAGCCGCAGCACCTCGCGGCCCTGGTCGAGACCCCAGAAGAGCAGACCCAGGTGCACGATCGGGCCGGCTTCGATGAGCCGGAACTCGAACTGCGTCACGACTCCGAAGTTGCCGCCGCCGCCGCGGATGGCCCAGAACAGGTCGGGATCGTCCTGCGCCGAGACGTGGCGGATCTCGCCGTCGGCGGTCACGATCTCGGCGGAGACCAGGTTGTCGATGGTGAGGCCGGCCTTGCGGGTCAGCCAGCCCATGCCGCCGCCGAGTGTCAGCCCGCCCACTCCGGTGTGGCTGACCACACCGGACGGTACGGCGAGGCCGTGCTGCTGGGTCGCGGCGTCCAGATCGCCGAGAAGGGCACCGCCCCCCACGCGCGCCCGGCGGGTGTCCGGATCGACGACGACGTGGTTGAGTCGGCCCAGGTCGATCACCATGCCACCGTCGACGACCGAGGCGCCCGACATGCTGTGCCCGCCGCCGCGGACGGCGATCTCCACGCCTTCGTCGGCGGCGACGGTCACCGCGGCCGCGACGTCGTGTGCCGATGCGCACTGCACGATGACGGCCGGGCGCCGGTCGATGTCCGCGTTCCAGACCCGGCGCGCGTCGTCGTAGCCGTCGTCCTCCGGTGTGATCAACCCGCCCGTGACCCGGGTCCGGAGTCCGTCCAGGCTGTCGTGGCGCAGGCCCGTCGTGTCCGACCTCGGGTGATCCGTCAACGGCGCGGAACCTGGGCGTCGCGCGGTGGCCGGATCTGCCGCGGCGGGCGCGTGGCCGTCGGGCGGGTCGACGGTGCCCACCGCTGCGCCGGAGATGGAGGGCGCTTGGGCGAGGACGTGTGCGCCGGAGAGCTCGGGCAGTGACTCGGATGCCGGTCGGTCGGTCATACGGGGACGGTAGGGACCGGCGCCTCCCGAGGGCATCGGTGCGGCTGCGCAGGTCTGCGCGGGCTCGACCGGGCTCCGTGGGCTGCGAGACACCCGTCGTGCGCAGGACTACGCAGGGGTGACCGGCCGGCCGGGGCGGGACAGCCACTGCCCGACGGCCTCCGTCCGACCGTGCACGCCAAGCTTCGCGTAGGAGTTCAGCAGGTGCCGTTCCACGGTGCGGACGCTCAGGTGGAGTCGCCGGGCCGCCTCGGCGTTCGTGCAGCCTTCCGCGACGAGTTGGAGCACTTCGGCCTCGCGGGCGGTCAGCTGCGCCGACGATCTGTGGTGGGCGCCCCCGGTGAAGGCCGTGATGCGCTCGGCGAGCACGGCGCTGTCCCCGACCAGATGAACGTGTGCCTCGCCGTCGACCAACTCGAGGACGGCCCCGGGTATCCGTCCTGCCAACCGCCGCGCCGCCTCGGGTGAGACGAACGGATCTCCCCACCGGTTGAGCACCAAGGTGGGTGTCTGAAGCTGGCCCAGGGCCTCCGTGAGGTCGTAGGAGCCTGCCGCGTCCTGGAGCGCGACGGTCATCTCAGGGGTGGCCGAGGCGTGCATCACCGCCGCGAAGGCCCCCACGTCATCGGCATCGCAGCCGGGCGTGGCGAGGGCGGCGATCGCTCTGGTCGCGGCCGGCCAGTTGGCCAGGATCAGCTCGCGTAACGGAGGCCACGTCGTGGCGTCGATCAGTGTCCGGGCGCCGGTGCCGTAGAGGATCAGGTGGGACACCCGGCGCGGTTGGCGATGAGCCACGGCCACGGCGGTCGGTCCGCCGTGCGACGGGCCCAGGACGGCGAACCGCCGGAACCTCAGCTGATCAGCCAGGTCGACCAGGACCTGCACCTCCCCGTCCAGCGAGAAGTCCGTCCGATCCCGGTCGGACAGGCCGGTCCCCCAGCGGTCGTAGAGCACGACCGTGTGGTCCCGACCGAGGACCTCGTGGAACCGGCGATAGCCCGACAAGGAGGTCAGCGCATCGAGGTGGGTCAGCCAGGGTGGGATGACGATCAGCGGCGGCCCCGACCCCAGGGTGGTGTAGGCGATCCGCGCCCCGACCGCCGACCACATGAAGCGGACGCCGCCCATCATGAACGCACCGTAGTGGTGCAGGGGGATGGCATTCGACATCGCAAGTCTCTCAATCCGACCAGGCAGCGAAGAATCGCCCGCCAGGGCAGCCGCGCCCCGGACCTCCTGGAGTGATGGCCCTCTGGTTGCGACCACATGCCCGGCCTGAACATGACGGTCGAGGACTCGGTGACCCCGCGCTGGGGAGCCTGCCGCTCGACCGCACAACTCCGGCAGCCGTGCGGCGATGGCATGCCGAGACCAGCGCAGCCACCGGCCCAACGGCGACCAGACAGGCCTACGCCCTCCTCCACGCTGTCCTGGCCACGGCCGTCGCGGACGACGCGCTCCCCTGGACCCCCTGTCGGATCACGGGGGCGGGCCAGGCCCGCAGCGACGAGCGACCGCTGCTGGACCTCGACCATGTGCAGCGCCTATCCGCCAACATGCCGGAGAATCTCCGGGGCCTCGTCGACCTGGCCTTCCGGGCTCATCTGCGCCTCGGCGAGCTGCTGGCTCTCCGCATCGGCGACATCGACATGGACAACGGCACCGTGACCGTGCAGCGGCAGGTCGTGGAGACGGACGCCGGCCCCGTGGAGAGTCCACCGAAGGTGGGGAGCCAGCGCGTCATCCACCTCCCGCCGCAGGGGGTCTCGGCACTGGCCGGACACCTGAAGACCCGCTCCCCGGCGCTGCCAACGGCTCGGCTGTTCGCGCGGAGGAACGGGAGCCCTCCGCGCCCATCACGTCCACGCCGCCTGGAGCACGTCCCGGCGAGCAGCCAGCCTGGCCGGCGTCCATCTGCACGATCTGCGGCATGCGGGCCTCACCCTGGCGGCGCAGAGCGGGGCGACCCTGGCCGAGGTCATGCGGCGCGCCGGCCACTCGTCGTCCCGCGCGGCGATGATCTACCAGCACGCGGCTGAGCAGCGCAATGCCGAGGTCGCGGCCCGCCTCGGGCACCCCGCAGCGGGCACGACGCCGAACCGTACGGGCACGTAGCGGGCACGCGACCGGGTGGCGGCGCCGGACGCCCGTCGACTGGAGCTCTTCGGTCAGCGCGAACCCGCTGGTCAGGAGCGGAGGGCGTGGGATTCGAACCCACGAAGAGGGGTTACCTCTTAGCGGTTTTCAAGACCGCCGCCATCGGCCACTAGGCGAGCCCTCCTGGCGCCGTCGAGGCTAGTGCGTGCGCGGCCGCCGGTCGCGCGGGGCGTCGTCCCGGCCGCCGCCGCACCCGATGCGGGGCACCCGGAGGCGAAGGGCAGCATGGAGCCATGGCACCGGGGACCGAGGCGCAGCAGGTTCCGGGCACCCGCCGCTCGGGGTGGTTGCTGGTGCTCCCGGCCGTGGCCCTGGTACTGGTGGCGTTGTGCCTGCGCGCCCCGTTCGCCGCCGTCGGCCCTCTGCTGGGCGAGCTGGGCGCGGAGCTGTCGCTCTCCACCGGCGCGCTCGCCGTCGTCACCGCCCTGCCGCTGGTGTGCTTCGGGCTGGTCTCCCCGTTCGCGCCCGCGCTCGCGACGCGGTTCGGCGTGCACCGTGCGGTCCTCCTCGGCGTCGTCGCCATCGCCGCCGGCGTGGCGCTGCGCCTGGCCGGCGCCCCGGGGCTCTACGTCGGCACCGTGGTGCTCACCGGCGGCATCGCCGTCGCCAACGTGCTCCTGCCCGCGGCCGCCCGCGCCGACTACGGCAACCGGAGCGCCCTCGTCCTCGGCATGATCGTCGCCTCGATGGCCGCCTCGGCCAGCATCGGAGCCGGCCTCGCCCAGCCCCTGGCGAACGCCGCCGGGAGCGCGCTCACCGGCCTGGCCCTCTGGGGCGGGCTGGTGCTCGCGGCGCTGGTCGCCATGGCGCTCCTGACCCGCGCGCGGCGCGACGTCTCCCGGCCGGCCCCCGCACCTCAGGGCGCCCGCACGGCCGTGCTGCGCGACCGCGTGGCGCTCGCCGTCACGCTGTTCTTCGGGCTCCAGTCGCTGGCCTTCTACTCGATGCTGACCTGGCTGGCCGAGATCCTCGAGACCGAGGCCGGCGTCTCCCCCGTCGCCGCGGGCGGGATCCTGGCGCTGGCGGTCGCGCTGGGCCTGCCGGCGTCCCTCCTGGTGCCGCCGCTCGCCGCCCGCCGGCCGGGTCAGGGCGGCTGGGTGCTGGTCGGCTCCCTGCCTGTCCTGGCCGGCCTGCTCGGCCTGCTGCTCGCCCCCGCTGCGGCTCCGCTGCTGTGGGCGCTCCTCTACGGCCTCGGCAGCGGCGCGTCGTTCCCGCTCGCCATGACGCTGATCCTCCAGCGCACCCGGGACGTCGGCCAGACCGGACGGCTGTCGGCGTCCGCGCAGAGCCTGGGCTACCTGCTGGCCGCCACCGGGCCGCTCGGCATCGGGCTGCTGCACCAGGCCACCGGCGGCTGGGCGGCCGGGCTGGTGGTCCTGCTGGTGGTCGTCACCGTGCAACTCGCCATCGGGCTGGCCGCCGCGCGCCCCCGGCTGGTCGGCGAGGCGGTCTGAGCCGGCCCGACCCGGCGGATGATCAGCGGGAGGACGGCTCGGCCGTGACGCCCTCGGGGGTCTTCGTCACCGGCGTCCCGACGACGCCGTGCAGATGGCAGGCGGCCAGCTGGCCGGGCGCCCCGGCCGGCTGCAGCGCCGGGTCGACGTCGTCGCACGGCCCGAACACGTACGGGCAGCGGGTGCGGAACCGGCAGCCGCTGGGCACCGCCGACGGCGAGGGCACGTCGCCGGTCAGCACGATCCGCTGGCGCGCCCGCTCCTGCGCCGGGTGCGGCACCGGCACCGCCGACAGCAGCGCCTGCGTGTAGGGCATCTGCGGATCGCTGCCCACGGCCGCCGCCGGCCCGACCTCGACCACCCGGCCCAGGTACATGACGGCGATCCGGTCGGAGATGTGCCGGACGGCGGACAGGTCGTGCGAGATGAACAGCAGCGTGAGCCCGAGCTGCCGCTGCAGCCGGCGCAGCAGGTTGAGCACCTGCGCCTGCACGCTGACGTCGAGGGAGGCGATCGCCTCGTCGCAGACCAGGAAGTCCGGCTCCCCCGCCAGCGCGCGGGCGATGCCGACCCGCTGCCGCTGCCCACCGGAGAACTCGTGCGGATAGCGTCCGGCGACGACGGGGTCCAGCCCGACCAGCTCCAGCAGCTCCCCCACCCGCGCGGCCCGCTCCTGGCGACCCGACCGCAGGCCGTGCACCTCCAGGGGCTCGCTGACCGTCTGCGCCACGGTGCGCCGCGGGTCGAGCGAGGCGAACGGGTCCTGGAACACCATCCCGGCCCGGCGGCGCATCTCCTTGAGGCCGCGGCGGTCCAGCGAGGTGACGTCGGTGCCGTCGAAGGTGACCGTGCCTCCGGTGGGTGGGACCAGCCGCAGCAGCGCGTTGCCCAGCGTGGACTTCCCGCAGCCCGACTCCCCCACGAGACCCAGCGCCTCGCCGCGCAGGATGTCGAGGTCCACGCCGTCGACGGCGCGCAGCACGCCGGCGGCCTTGCCCCGCAGCCCTCCGCCGCCGACCGGGAAGTGCACCTCGAGCCCGCGCGCGGAGACCAGGACGTCGTCGCTCATCGGTCCCCTCCCGAGGGGCTCGCGGCACGGGAAGTCCCTCCAGCGGCGTGGCTCTCCGTGCCGGGAGCCCCTTCGGCGCACCAGGTGGCGGCTCGGTGCGGGAGGTGGGCGCCGCCCTCGTGGGCGCCCGACGACGTCGCTCCGGACGCGATCGCGCCGGCGGTGCCCGGACCTCGTGAGACGACTGCCAGCGGCGGCTGCTCGTGCTCGCAGCGCGGGTCCGAGCGCACCGGGCAGCGCGGCCAGAACACGCACCCCGGCGGCAGGTCGGTGGGCGGCGGGGGGAGGCCGGGCACCGCGGTCAGCTCGGGCACCTCGCCGTCCGGGCCCACCGGTGCGGCGAGGTCGGGCAGCGAGCCGAGCAGGCCGCGGGTGTACGGGTGCGCCGGCCGCTCCAGGACGTCGTCCACGGTGCCGTCCTCCACGCACCGCCCGCCGTACATGACCAGCACCCGGTCGGCGATGCCGGCGACGACCCCGAGGTCGTGGGTGATCCAGATGACGCCGGTGCCGTGGTCGGCCTGCAGCTTCTCGACCAGGTCGATGATCTGCGCCTGCACCGTGACGTCCAGCGCCGTCGTCGCCTCGTCGGCGATGAGCAGCGACGGCGAGTTGGACAGCGCGATCGCGATGACCACCCGCTGCCGCATCCCGCCGGAGAGCTCGTGCGGATAGCGGTCCAGCGCGCGGTCGGGATCGGGCAGCCCGACCTCCCGCAGCAGGTCCGCGGCCCGCGAGCGGGCGGCGGCCTTGGAGACGTCGCCGTGCGCGCGGATGCCCTCGACCAGCTGCCGGCCGATGGTGAGCACCGGGTTCAGCGAGGTCATCGGGTCCTGGAAGACCATGCCGGCGCCCGGCCCGCGCACCTGCCGCAGCCGGTCGGGCGACATGGCCAGCAGGTCCTCGCCCTGCAGCAGCGCCGTCCCGGTGACCGTCGCGACCCGCGCCGGCAGCAGGCCCAGCAGCGCCAGCACCGAGACGCTCTTGCCGCTGCCGGACTCCCCGACCACGGCGACGGTCTCGCCGGGGCCCACGGTGTACGAGAGCCCGTTGACGACGTCGGCCAGACCCCGCGGCGTGCGCAACCGCACCCGCAGGTCCTCGACCGCCAGCACCGGCTCGCTCATTTCCCGCCCCCGGCCATCAGCGTGCGCTGCCGCGGGTCCAGCGCGTCCCGCAACCCGTCGCCGAGCAGGTTGAAGCAGAGCACGGTCAGGAAGATCGCCATCCCGGGGAAGAAGGCCAGCCACCAGGCCAGCTCGATGTAGCCGCGCCCCTCGGCCAGCATCAGCCCCCACGACGGGTCGGGCGGCTGGGTGCCAAGGCCGAGGAACGACAGCGCCGCCTCGGCGAGCACCGCGAAGGCCAGGCTGATCGAGGTCTGCACGATGATCGGCGGCGCGGCGTTCGGGAGGATGTGCCGGGTCAGGATCCGCCAGTCCGAGGCCCCCACCGACCGGGAGGCCCGCACGTACACCTCCTCACGCACGCCGAGCACGCTGGCCCGGGTGACGCGGGCGAAGATCGGCGTGTAGACGATGCCGATCGCCAGCGCGGTGTTCCCCGACCCGGGCCCGCGGACGGCCAGCACGGCGATCGCCAGCAGCACGGCCGGGAAGGCGAACAGCATGTCCATGATCCGCATGAGGACGTCGTCGACCCACTTGCCGTAGTAGCCGGCGAGCAGGCCGATCAGGGTGCCGGCGATGAGCGCGAAGCCGACGGCGAGGAAGCCGACCTTGAGCGACACCGAGGCGCCGAGGATGACGCGGCTCAGGATGTCGCGACCCAGGTCGTCGGTGCCGAAGGGGTGCGCCCAGCTGGGCGACTGCAGCCGCTCGTCCACCGAGATGTCGTTGGCGCCCTCGGAGGCGAACGTGTCGTCGAAGACCGCCACGATCACGATGAACAGCAGCACCAGCGAGGCGATCGCCGCTGTCGGGTTGTGCGCCAGCAGGCTGAGCGTCTCCCGCCACCGGGGGCGGGCCGGGCGCAGCGACGGCGGCTCGGACCGCGTCTCCCGTTGCGGCGACCCGCCGGGAGGCTCCTCCGGCGTCTCCGGTCGGCGCGCGTCGTCCGGCTCCTGGTAAGGCGGGGGCCCGGGTGTCGGCTGGATGCTCATGGCAGCAGGACTCGGCTGGATGTCGCCCGCAGGCCTCGGCGGTGTGTCATCGCCGGATCCGCGGGTCGATGGCGGTGTAGAGCAGGTCGACGATCAGGTTGATCACCAGGAACACCACCGCGAACAGCAGGATCGCCCCCTGCAGGACCGGGTAGTCGCGGGCCTCCACGGCCTGGAGCGCGAGCTGCCCGAGCCCGGGCCAGGAGAAGACGATCTCCACGACGACGACGCCGGACAGCAGGTAGGCCAGCTGCACACCGGTCACGGTGACCAGCGGGAGCAGCGCGTTGCGCAGCACGTGCCAGGTGAACACCTGCCGGGTGCCCAGCCCCTTGGCCTGCGCCGTCCGGACGTGGTCGGAGCCCAGCGCCTCGAGCATGCTGGAGCGCACGAACCGGGTGATCACCGAACCGGACACCACGCCGGTGACCAGCGCCGGCATGAGCAGCCGCTGCAGCCACGCGCCCGGGTCCTCGGTCAGCGGTACGTACCCGCCCGAGGGCAGCCAGCCCAGCGTCCCGGCGAAGACCAGGATGAGCACGATCGCCATCCAGAAGTCGGGCACCGAGATGCCGAACTGGCTGATCACCGTCGCGATGCGGTCGGCGATCGACCTCGGCCGCAGCGCGGAGATCGTGCCGAGCGGGATCGCGATGAGCAGCGCCACCAGGATGGAGGCGAAGGCCAGCGTCAGCGTGGCCGGCAACCGCTCGGCGATCTGCGAGGTGACCGTCTCCCCGCTGCGGAAGCTCACCCCGAGGTCGCCGGTCAGGGCCCGGCCGAACCAGGTGAAGAACTGCTCGACCAGCGGCTCGTCGAGCCCGGACCGCTCGCGGAGGGCGTCGTAGGTCTCCTGGGAGAACCGCGTGCCCAGGGCGAGCCGCACCGGATCGCCCGGTACGAAGTGCACCAGGGCGAACACGATGACGCTCACTCCGGCGAGGACGACGGCCGACTGGCCGACCCGCCGCAGCAGGTAACCGGTCAGGGCAGCTCCACGTCCTCGAAGTTGATCGCCTTGTCCGGCCGGATGGTGTAGCCGGTCAGGCCGGGCGCCCAGGCCTGCACCACGTTCGGGTTGTAGAGGTACAGGTACGAGACGTCGTCGACGATCATCTGCACGGCCTCGTTGTAGAGCTCCTTGCGGGTCTCGCGGTCGGTCTCGCTGGAGGCCGCCTGCAGGAGCCGGTCGACCTCCGGGTTGCTGTAGCCCTGGTAGTTGTTCACCCCGCCGGTGATGTGCTGCGAGTGGTAGTAGTCGAACGGGTCCAGGTTGCCCAGCCAGCCCAGCAGGAAGGCGTCGAAGTCACCCTGCGCCTGCCGGTCCAGCCAGGTGGCGAAGTCCACCGTCTGGACGTCGACCTCGATCCCGATCGGCTCCAGCTGGGCAGCGATGACCTGGGCGGCGGTCACCGTCTCGGGGAACTCGTCGGTGACCATCAACCCCATCTCGATGGGCAGCTCGACGCCGGACTCCTCCAGCAGCTGGCGGGCCGCCTCGGCGTCGGCCTCGAACGGCGCGTAGTCCGACGCGAAGAAGTTGCCCTCGGGGATGGCCGTCTGGTTGGCCTGGGCCGCGCCGAAGCGGGCCGCCTCGGTGACCGCCTCGCGGTCGATCGCCGTCGCGATCGCCTGGCGCACCAGCGGGTTCCCGAACGGCTCCCGCGCGAAGTTCATCGACATGTACCAGTAGTCGACGCTCGGGATGCTCGCCACCTCGACGTCCTCGTTGCCCTGCAGCGCCTCGATCTGCTGCGGCGGGATGTTGTCGGTCCAGTCGACCTCGCCGTTCTCCAGCGCGGTGAGCGCCGCGGCCGGCTCGGTGATGTATCGGAACTCGACGCCGGCGAGCTCCGGCGCGCCACCCCAGTAGTCCTCGTAGGCGGCCAGCTCGGTGCTGCTCGCGTCCGAGCTCTCCAGCGTGAACGGCCCGGTGCCCACGGCCTCGGTGGTGAGGTCGTACTCCTCGGCCGCCCCCTCGGGGATGATCGCCGTCCCCTTGAACCCACCGATCAGCGCCAGCAGGTTCGGCGTGGGCTGGGAGAGCGTGATCTGCACGGTCTGCGGATCCACCGCCTCGACCGACTCGACGTTCTCGAACCGGTAGGCGTTCTGGAGCTCCTCGTCGATGATCCGGTTGTAGGAGTAGACGACGTCGGCGGCGTCGAACTCGCTGCCGTCGTGGAACGTCACGCCCTCGCGCAGGTCGAACGTCCAGGTGAGCCCGTCCTCGCTGATCTCCCAGTCGGTGGCCAGACTCGGCTCCATCGTCAGGTCCTCGGGGTTCGGGACGACGAGGGTGTCGTACACGTTCTCCAGCACCTGGAAGCTCGGGTAGGCGCTGGTGACGTGCGGATCGAACTGGTCGGGCTGCGCGCCGACCGCGGCGACGAGGGTCTCCTCCCCACCGCCACCGCCACCACCACCACCGGTGTCGACGCTCTCCCCACCTCCGCTGCAGGCGGTGAGGCTCAGCGCTCCGACGGCGGCAAGGGACAGGAGTCGGGTCGGGCGCACGGGAACCTCCGGGGTCGGGGCAGGTCGTCCACCCCGACCTTGCTCCCGTCCTCGCAGGTTGGCGACCTGAACCCGCGAGATCGTTGCCGGTTCGAGATCCGTCGGCGAACGAGCGACACCGGGTGACTCAGCTCACACTGGAGCCCACCACACCGCCGTACCGGAGAGGTCCCCATGACCGACGCCCACTCCTCGCACCGTGCCCGCATCCCCCGCGACCGGGAGCACGACTACACCGACGAGATGGCGCACAAGCGGCAGGCCTTCGTCGCCGAGCAGACCGGCGCGGGGCTGGAGCACGTCGGCCGCTACTCCATCGACCCGGCCGCCCTGCCGGGCAACGTCGAGAACTTCACCGGCGTCGCCCAGGTGCCCATCGGCGTGGCCGGGCCGCTGACCGTGCGGGGCGAGCACGCCCGCGGCGACTTCTTCGTGCCGCTGGCCACGACCGAGGGCACGCTGGTGGCCAGCTACAACCGCGGCATGCGGCTGATCGGCGAGGCCGGCGGCGTGCGGACCACGGTCGTCGACGACCACATGCAACGCGCGCCCGCCTTTCTGTTCGACAACGCGCTCGATGCCCGGGAGTTCGGCCGCTGGGTGGACGAGAACCTCGACGGCATCCGGACGGCGGCGGAGTCGACCACCCGCTCGGGGAAGCTCACCTACATCGGCCAGCACCAGATCGGCCCGCTGCGCTACCTGCGGGTCAACTACACGACCGGGGACGCCGCCGGGCAGAACATGACCGGCAAGGCGACGCTGGCGGCCTGCGAGTGGATCCGCGAGAACCACCCCGACCACCCGCGCTACGTGCTCTCCGGCGCGATCGACACCGACAAGAAGCACTCGCAGATCAACATGCTCATGACCCGCGGCAAGCGGGTCGTCGCCGAGGTGACGATCCCGAACGAGGTGCTGAAGCGGGTCACCGGCGTCGACACCCGGCAGCTGTTCGAGTACCGGCAGATCGGCATGGCCGGGGCCTTCATGTCCGGCGCCGCCTACAACGGCGCGCACGCGGCCAACGGCCTGACCGCGATGTTCATCGCCACCGGGCAGGACGCCGCCAACGTCGCCGAGTCGCACTCCGGGGTCACCTACACCCAGCTGCTGGAGAACGGCGACTACTACTGGTCGACGACGCTCACCTCGCTCATCGTCGCGACCTACGGCGGTGGCACCGGGCTGCCCACGCAGCGGGAGTGCCTCGAGATGCTCGGCTGCTACGGCCAGGACAAGGTGCAGAAGTTCGCCGAGATCTGCGCCGGCGTCGTCCTCGCCGGCGACATCTCGCTGACCTCGGCGATCCTGGCCGGCGACTGGGTGACCAGCCACGACCAGCTGGGCCGCAACCGGTAGCCCCGGCGTCGCGTTCCGTTCCCGGGACAACCCGGTCCGCGGCCGGGAGACTGCGCGGGTGGACCTCACCTGCCGCCCCCGGACGCTGCACCTGCGCGACACCTTCACCATCGCGCGGTCGTCCGTGGACACCCAGGAGGTGCTCGTCGTCGCGGTCGACGCCGCCGGTGTGCGCGGACACGGCGAGGGGGCGCCGGTCGAGTACTGGGGCGAGTCGGTGGCGACCATGGCCGAGGCCGTCGCCGCCGACGGCGCCGCCCTGCTCGGCGACGACCTGCGCGATCTCGAGGGCATCGCCCGCCGGCTGCGCGCCTGGAACGGGCCCCAGGGCGCGAAGATGGCCCTGGACGGCGCCGCGCACGACTGGGTCGGCCGCCGGTACGGCCTGCCGGTGTGGCGGCTGCTGGGCCTCGACGGCGTCGCCCCGCCGACCAGTTTCACGATCGGCATCTCGACGGTGGAGGAGACGGTCGCCCGGGTGCGGCGGGCGCCGGGCTTCGCCGTCTACAAGGTGAAGGTCGGCGGGCCGGGCGACCTGGCCCGGCTGGAGGCGATCCGGTCGGCATGCGGCGCCCGGCTGCGGATCGACGGCAACGAGGGCTGGACGTTCGAGGAGGCCCGCGACCTCACCCCGCGCCTGCGGGAGCTCGGCGTCGAGATGGTCGAGCAGCCCTTCCCGGCGGCCGACCTCGACTCCTTCGCGCGCTACCGCGAGCTGCCGGGCCGGCTGCCGGTCTTCGTCGACGAGGGCTGCAAGGACCTCGGATCGGTGGCCGCCGTGGCCGGCTACGCCGACGGCATCGTGGTCAAGCTGGCCAAGTGCGGCGGCATCCGCGAGGCGCAGCGCATGCTGGCCGCGGCCGCCGCGCTGGACCTGCGGGTGATGCTGGGCTGCATGATCGAGTCGCAGCTCGGGATCGCCCAGGCCGCGCAGCTCGGCGCGCTGGCGGACCTGATCGACCTCGACGCCCACCTGCTGATCAGCGACCGGCCGTTCACCGGGCTGGGGCTCGACGACGGGCGGCTGGTGCTGCCCGACGCGCCCGGCCTCGGGCTCGTCGCCGAGGAGGCGGCGTGAGCGGGGAGCGGCTGGCCGTCCTGACCGGCGGGCAGCTCGCCGAGTCCTACGCCAAGACCGCGCACGGGGTGCTGCGCTACGGCACCCGCGAGGTGGTCTGCGTGATAGACCCCGTGCACGCCGGGCGGCCGGCCGTGGACGTCGTCCCCTTCTGCGCCTCCCCCGCCCCCGTGGTCGCCGACGTCGCGACGGCCCGGGACCTGGGCGCGACGACGGTGCTGCTGGGCGTCGCGCCGCTCGGTGGCCGGCTGACGGCCGCCTGGCGGGAGACGCTGCTGGCGGCGCTCCGGATGGGCCTGCACGTCGAGGCGGGGCTGCACACCGACCTCGGCGCCGATCCGGAGCTGGCGGCCGCGGCCCGGGCGGCCGGGGTCGGGATCCGGGACCTGCGCGCGGTACCGGCCGACCTGGGTGTCCCGCTCGCCGAGCCGGTCGGGGCGCAGGTCGTCCACACGGTCGGCTCCGACTGCGCCATCGGGAAGATGAGCGTCGTCCTAGAGCTGGACCGGGCCGCGCGTGCCCGCGGGCTCGGCTCGGTGTTCGTGGCCACCGGGCAGACCGGCGTCGCCATCTCCGGCTGGGGCATGGCCGTCGACCACGTGATCTCCGACTTCGTCGCCGGAGCGGCCGACCGCCTGGTCCGCGAGGGGGCGGACCGCGGCGACCTGCTCTGGCTGGAAGGGCAGGGCTCGATCTACCACCCGGCCTACTCGGGCGTGACGCTCGGCCTGCTGCACGGGTCATCGGCCGACGCGCTGGTGCTGTGCCACCGGGCGGGGCGGACCGCCGTCTTCGACTACCCCGGCACGGCCCTCCCGCCGCTGCCCGAGATCGTCCGCGGGTACGAGCAGGCCGCCGGGTGGGTGCGGCCCGCGCGGGTCGCCGCCGTGGCGCTGAACACCGCGGGCCTGGACGACGCCGCCGCGCGGCGAGCGGTCGACGACGCCGCCGCGGAGACGGGCCTCGTGGCCGACGACGTCGTGCGCTTCGGTGCCGCACGGGTGCTGGACGCCGTCCTCGCCGCCCTGCCGGGCTGAGCCCGCCGGGTCAGCTGCCGACGGTGACGTCGTTGAACGGCAGCCGGGGCTCCACCCACGGGAAGACGACGAACAGCAGCAGCGCGCAGACGGCGAGCACGAGCACGAGCGCCTGCACCGCCTTCAGGCCGGCGCCGCCGGGGAGGTGCCGCCAGATCCAGGGGTACATCGGGTGTGCTCCGTTCAGCTCTCGCGCAGCGCCGGCGGGCCGTCGGGCATCTCGGCCTTCGGGATGCCGGCGCCGTCCAGGCGGGCGTGGACGATCAGCCGCTGGCGCGCGGAGAACCGGGGGTGGCAGGTGGTCAGGGTCAGATAGGCGCCGGTCGGGGCCGCGTCGGCGCTCGCGTTCGGCGTCGGGGAGATGACCTCGATCGTCTCCGGCCGGACGATGTGGCGGCCCGGGATGCCGCTGGGGTCGGTGTCGACGTTGCCGGTCGCGGCGTTCCCGAGCACCCGGTAGACGAACCAGCTGTCGGCCGTCTCCACGACGATCGGGTCACCGGGCTGCACGAGGTCCAGCTCCAGGAACGGCGAGCCCTTGCCCACGCGGTGACCGGCGAGCGCCACGTTGCCCGGCTCACCGGGCATCGCCGTCCCGGCGTAGTGGCCCGGGCCCTGCGACAGCTCGGCCTCGGTGGTCCCCTCGAGGATCACGCGGGCGTAGTCCTCGCCCAGCCGCGGGATGCGCAGGACACCGAAGGCGTCGCCGATCTCGACCTGCACCAGCCCGGCCTCCGCGGGGGCGTCCTCCTCCCACCGCTCGTGCAGTTCCACGCTCAGCTGGTCCTGCCGGCGCTCGGTCAGCAGGTCGGTGACGTAGACCTCGTAGCCGACGAACAGCAGGACGACCAGCCCGCCGGTGACCAGCAGCTCCCCGGTCCCCTGGGCGACGGCGCGCCAGCGGCCCGGGGCAGGCCGGACAGCCGGCGGCGGCGGTGGCGGTGGGGGCACCCGCTCGATGGGCTGCGTGTCGCTCATCAACGGTCGGTCCCCCCTTCCGCGTTCGGGTCGTGACAGCCGGCTGGGAATGCTAGGCGCGGCCACCGCCTCGCCGCGGGACGCGCGGGGCTGCGCCGGAGGGCCGTGGCCGGTGGGACGGATGAGGTGGCGCCGAAGCGGTCCGCGAGGCGACGCTGGGCCGGGCCCCAGGAACGCCGGGGGCCCGGACCCCGCCGTCGGCGGCGGAACCCGGGCCCGTGGTGACCGGCGGCTGCCGGTCAGGTGTGCGTCAGGCGGTCGCGCGGCGCCGGGAGGCGACGAGCAGGCCACCACCGAGCAGGAGGGCAGCCGCCCCGCCGGCCAGCGGCAGCGCGATGTCGGCACCGGTGTCGGCGAGCACAGCAGCCCCGGTCGCGGTGGCCGTGCCGCCGACGACCGTGACCGGCAGCGTCAGGTAGCGCAGGTTCCCGGCCGGGTCGACGCCCGAGCCGACGAGCGTGTGCTCACCGTCGGCCAGACCGGCCGGGACGGTCACCGTCGCGGTGAACGAGCCGGTGGCGTCGGTGACGACCTGCGTGAGCACCTGCGGCTCGGAGTAGATGACCACGGTGACGGTCGAGTTCGGCAGGTAGCCGGTGCCGGTCAGCGTGATCTCCTTGCCGGCCGTGACCGGACCGGTCGCACCGGCCGGGCGACCGAGGGCGCCGTCCGACGCCGGCACCGTGGCCGGGACGGTGGGGGCCGGGATCACGCCGGCGGGCACGACCGCCGAAGGAGTACCGACGTTGCCCTCGGTGTCCACGGCGAAGACCGTGACCCCGTACTCCGCGCCCGGCTCCGCCGGGAAGACGCAGACGCGCGGCTGATCCACGTCGACCTCGCAGGCCAGGTCCCCGCGCTCACCGGCACCCCAGCCCACCACGTACCCGGCGATCGGGTACGTGCCGGCGGACGCCGGCGGGTTCCAGGTCACCGTGATCGAGGACGGGCCGGCCTTCGCGACGACGTTCGTCGGCGCACCGGCCGGAGCGGCGGGCGCCGCGCTCACCGCGGCGCTGGCCGCACCGGGGCCGGCGGCGCTGTCGGCGCGGACCGTGACGCTGTAGGTCGTGCCGTTGGTCAGACCGGTGACGGTGGCGCTCCACGAGCCGAAGGCCCCGGTGGCGTCCAGCGCCTGCCACGTGGTGCCGCCGTCGGTGCTGGCGTCCCAGCCGGTCACCTCGGCCATAGTGTCCCAGTCGAAGTCACCCTCCTCGAAATAGAGGTCGATGGAGCGGTCCCCGGCCGTGACCCAGAGGCCGGTCGGAGCGTTCGGCACGGCGCAGGGGTTGGCGACACCGCTGACGGATCCGGCCGCACCCGGCTCGGCGGTCGTGTCGGTGGGGGTGCCGATCGGTGTGGTGTTGATGAGGTTCGAGCCGTAGCCACCGGCTCCGCCGTCGTTCGAGCCGGCGTTGAACTCCGCACCCTTCCCACCCGAGGCGATCAGCGCGACCGCCTCGCCCTGGGTGACCACGGAGGCGGCTCCGCCGCCACCGGAGGCGCCGACCCCGTTCTGGCCATCGAAGCCGCCCCCGCCGATCGGGTTCACCCCGCCCGGGGCCGGGTCCGTGGTCCCGGGGGCGCCGTCCGCTCCGCGGCCGAGCCCGAACACGTCCCCCTCGAACGCGGCGGTGGTCACCACGAGCCTGCCGCCGGGCGCACCGGGCGCGCCCTCGCCGGTGGCCCCACCGTGGCCGCCGACGACGGTCCAGGTGATGGAGCAGTAACCCGGCAGCACCTCGTAGGTGCCGGCCGAGTCGTCGAAGGCGACCGCGACGACAGGGGTGGTGGCCGCCTGGGCCGTTCCCGGGACGCCGAGCACTGCGGTGGACATCCCGACCGCGCTCAGGGCCACCAGGCCGAGCGCACGACGAGACGGGAACGTGAGCTGCACGTCGACTCCCTCTGTGGTCCCGGAACGCCGGGGCGGTGGCCCGGTCGTCCGGACGCGAGGGGACCAGACCACGGCGCCGGGTGCCGGGATCCGCCGCCGCGCAGGGCAGAACGCATGGGGCTGCGCGTGACCGGATCGTTACCAGTGCCAGGAAACCGCAGGTCAGCAGCGGAACTCATCACGCCCGAAACCGCCAAGAGCGACCCGGTCCGGTTGTGCGGATCAGTTCAGCACGAAGCCGTACCGCAACTCCTTCCGCGCACGTGGACGGCGCACGACGTCCTGACGGCGTAGCCCGGACCGCCCGCGTGTCAGAGGGCGCGGATCGTCCCCACGAGGTGCTCGGTGCCGGTCGTCGCGTTGCGGACGGCGACGTCCCAGCCGCCGTCGGCCTGCGCCGTCGAGAGCGTGACCGTCGACGGCAGGAACAGCGGCTTGCGGAAGCCGACGTCGACGGTGAGCGCATCCGGCAGCCGGTTGGCCACCGCCGCGAGCACCCGGGCCTTCACCCACATGCCGTGCGCGATCGCCCGCTTGAAGCCGAACGCCTTCGCGGTGAGCCCGGAGAGGTGGATCGGGTTCACGTCGCCGGAGACCTTCCCGTAGCGGCGGCCGGCGTCGTCAGGGATCCGCCAGGTGGCGGCCGCACGGTCGAGGGTCCCCACCGCCACCGTCACATCGGAATCCGGTGCTCCCTCGGGGGCCCGCGCCCCGCGGGCCAGGTAGGTCGAGCGCCCGCGCCAGACCTCCTGCCCGCCGGAGGACACCGACGCGCAGAGATCGACCGTCGCCCCGCTGCGGTGGGTGGCGAACCGCTCGGCCCACACCTCGAGGTCGAGGGCCTCCGACGCCGCGATCGGCCGGAGCACGTCGATCCGGTTCCGCACGTGCACGAGCCCCGGGAGCGCCAGCGGGAAGGACCGGTCGCTCATCAGCGCCATCTGCAGCGGGAAGGTGAGCACGTGCGGGTACGTGGCCGGCAGCGAGTCGGCGAGCGGGAACCGGCACACCCGGGCGTAATCGGCGAGGTTTGCGGGTTCCACGGTCACGCCGTGCCGCGCCAGCCGGGTATCGGAAAGGTCCCCGCCCCGGCCGCGCGCGGTGAACGCCGCCTTCGCGAACAGCGCCGCCATGTTCGGCGGCTGCTCCAGGACGGTGGTCGCCATCAGGCCCCCAGCATCGACTGGCCGCAGACCCGCACGGTCTGCCCGTTGACCCCGGCGCTGCCCGGCTGCGCGAGCCAGGCGATCGTCTCCGCGACGTCGACCGGGAGCCCGCCCTGCTGCAGCGAGTTGATCCGCGACCCGACCTCCCGGGTGCCGAAGGGCATCGTCGCCGTCATCTCGGTGATGATGAAGCCCGGCGCGACGGCGTTGATCGTGGCGCCGCGCTCGGCGAACAGCGGCGCCCAGGCCCGCACCATGCCGATCACGCCGGCCTTCGACGCCGCGTAGTTGGTCTGGCCGCGGTTGCCGGCGATGCCCGACTGCGAGGAGACGCAGACGACGCGCGCGCCGGGCTGCAGGGTGTCGCTGTCCAGCAGCGCCTGGGTGATGTCGAGCTGCGCCTGCAGGTTGACCGCCATGACGGAGTTCCAGCGGGCGGCGTCCATGTTCACCAGCAGCTTGTCGCGGGTGATCCCGGCGTTGTGGACGATCACGTCCACGCCCTGTCGTCCGTCCGCGGAGTGCCGCTCGCGCAGGTGCTCGACCAGCCGCTGCGGGGCTTCCGCGGCGGTGATGTCGAGCTGCAGCGCCGTCCCGCCGATCTCGTTGGCGACCTGCGCCAGGTTGTCGCCCGCGGCCGGGATGTCGACGGCGACCACGTGCGCGCCGTCCCGCGCCATGACCCTCGCGATCTCCGCGCCGATCCCCCGGGCCGCCCCGGTGACGACGGCGACCGTGCCGGCCAGCGGCCTCTCCTCGTCCTGGTCGGCCGGGACGTCGGCCGGGGAGACGGTGAGCAGCTGCCCGTCGACGTAGGCGGACCGGCCGGAGAGGAAGAACCGGAGCGGGCCGGCCAGTGAGTCCTCCGCACCTTCCGGCACGAAGACGGCGTTGGCCGTAGAGCCACCGCGGAGCTCCTTCGCGATGGACCGGACCAGTCCGTCCACCGCCTGCCGCGCCGCGGCCTGCGCCGGGGAGTCGGCGTCGGTCGGCGGGGCGGCCAGGATCAGCACCCGGCCGGACGCCCGCAGCCGCTTGATCGCCGGGGCCAGGAAGTCGTGCGCGCCGGCGAGGTCACCGGGGCCGGTCACCCCGGTCGCGTCGAGGATCACCGCGGCCGGCTTCGCGCCGTCGGTGCCGCCGTCCGCCGTCACCGGCGACTGCACGGTCACCCCCGCATCCCGCAGGACGGCGGTGACCGTGTCGCGGAGCCGGCCGTCGCCGGCCGAGCCGACGACCGCCGGGCCCGGCAGCAGCGGCTGGCCGGGCTCGTAACGGCGCAGCACCGCCGGCCGCGGCAGGCCCAGCTGCTTGGTGATCGTGGTGCCGAAGCCGGAGTTGGCGAAGGTGGTGTACCAGTCAGCCACTGGAGGTCTTCCTTCCACAGATGGGATGAGGGCGTGCGCTCTGTCGCGGCCCGGGTCAACCCGGGTCGCGCAGGGTTGAGCCGCGTGCCCACGCGGCTCCACCCCGCCGGGCCCGGGTCGACCCCGCGGCGGCGACTACCGGGTCACGACTCGAGGATGGCGACGACGCCCTGGCCGCCGGCCGCGCAGATGGAGATCAGACCGCGCTTGCCGGGGCCCGCCTCGTGCAGCGCCTTCGCCAGCTGGGCGACGATCCGGCCGCCGGTCGCGGCGAACGGGTGCCCGGCCGCCAGCGACGAGCCGTTGACGTTCAGCTTCGACCGGTCGATCGAGCCCAGCGGCGCGTCGAGGCCGAGCGTGTCCTTGCAGTAGGCCGGGTCCTCCCAGGCCTTCATCGTGGCGAGCACGGTGGAGGCGAACGCCTCGTGGATCTCGTAGAAGTCGAAGTCCTGCAGGGTCAGCCCGTTGCGGGCCAGCAGTACGGGGACGGCGTACACCGGCGCCATGAGCAGGCCCTCGCCGCCGTGCACGTAGTCGACCGCCGCGGTCTGCGCGTCGACCAGGTGGGCCAGCACCGGCAGGCCCTTGGCCTCGGCCCACTCGTCGGAGGCCAGCAGCACCGCGGAGGCGCCGTCGGTGAGCGGGGTCGAGTTGCCCGCGGTCATCGTGGCGCCCTCGCCCTTGCCGAACACCGGCTCGAGCGTGGCGAGTTTCTCCACCGACGAATCCGGCCGCAGGTTGTTGTCGCGGGCCAGCCCGAGGAACGGCGTCACGAGGTCGTCGAAGAAGCCGCGGTCGTAGGCGGCGGCCATGGACCGGTGCGAGCGGACGGCGAGCTCGTCCTGCTCCTCGCGGCCGATCTCCCACTCCTCGGCGGTGATCGCCGCGTGGTCACCCATCGCCAGGCCGGTGCGCGGCTCGGCGTTGCGCGGGATCTCCGGCGCGATCATGCCGGGGCGGATCCGGCCGAGGACCTTGAGCCGGTCCTGCCACGTCTTCGCGTTGTTCAGCGAGATCAGGACCCGGCGCAGGTCGTCACTGACGGCGAGGGGAGCGTCCGAGGTGGTGTCGACGCCCCCGGCGATGCCGGACTCGACCTGCCCGAGGGCGATCTTGTTGGCGACGAGGATCGCCGCCTCCAGGCCGGTGCCGCAGGCCTGCTGCACGTCGTAGGCCGGCGTGGTCGCCGACAGCTTCGAGCCGAGCACGGCCTCGCGGGTGAGGTTGAAGTCGCGGGCGTGCTTGAGGACGGCGCCGGCGACGACCTCGCCCAGGGACTCCCCCTGCAGGCCGAAGCGGGCGACCAGCCCGTCGAGCGTGGCAGTGAGCATGTCCTGGTTGGACGCCTGGGCGTACGCCGTGTTGGATCGCGCGAACGGGATCCGGTTCCCGCCGACGATCGCCGCCTTGCGGGTCGTGGGCTGCTGGCTCTGCGCCATGGAGACCTCCGGGTTCGGGTGGAGCTGGCCGGTACTCACGGTATCAGGTACCGTCGGTCACTGTGAAAGCCGAGGCGGTGCGAGAGACGTCGCACGTGCAGCCCCGCGTGCAGGAGAAGAAGGTGGCGCACCGCCGGGACCGGCGCGACTCGAGATGGGACGAGCACCGGCGGGAACGCCGCGAACAACTCGTCCAGGCCACCCTCACCGCCGTCGGCAAGCACGGGGCCGGCGTCGGCATGGAGGAGATCGCCGCCGAGGCCGGCACCAGCAAGACCGTCGTCTACCGGCACTTCGCCGACCGCACCGACCTGCACGTCGCCGTCTGCGCGCGGGTGGCCGAGCAGCTGCTGCCCACGCTGCGGGCGGCGATGAGCAGCAGCGCCGAGCCCCGCGCCATGCTCGGCGCCGCGATCGAGGCCTACCTCGCCTTCCTCGAGGCCGATCCCGAGGTCTACCGGTTCGTCGTCTCCGCCCCCGGCGGCGACCGGCCGGCCGACGCCGATCCGGTCACCGGCCTCGCCGACCTCGTCGGCGACCAGGCGGCCGCACTGCTGGCCGCCGCCCTTGCCGACGCCGGCCGCGACCCGGCCGCAGCGGCCCCCTGGGGCCACGGCGTCGTCGGCCTGGTCCGCGCCGCCGCCGACTGGTGGCTGCGCACCGGCCGCCCCATGCCCCGTCGCGACCTGGCGGCGCACCTCACCGCACTGGCCTGGGCCGGGCTCTCCGGCGTCGTGACCACCGACAACCGCAAGGAGGACCTGTGACGAGCACCCTGCCACCCACGGTGGACCCGGCCCACCTCCAGGAGGCGCTCGACGGCCGCTGGGCACACGTGCGCCGCGACGCCCGGGAGAACCTGCACGACCCGGACATGTTGCCGGTCTACGGCGAGTCGATGGCCGAGGCCCGCGAGCGGGTCACCCGCGCGGCACGGACGCTCGCCCAGTCGGGTCGGGTGGGCTTCGGCTTTCCCAAGGAGTTCGGCGGCGAGGCCGACGCCGGCGGCTCGGTCACCTCGATCGAGATGCTCGCCTTCACCGACCTCTCCCTCATGGTCAAGGCCGGTGTCCAGTGGGGGTTGTTCGGCGGCGCCGTCCAGCTGCTGGGCACGCGCCGGCACCACGAGACCTACCTGCGCGACATCATGAGCTTCGACCTGCCCGGCTGCTTCGCCATGACCGAGACCGGCCACGGCTCCGACGTCCAGCAGCTGCGCACCACCTGCACCTACGACCCGGCCACGCAGACGTTCGACCTGCACACCCCGCACGAGGCCGCGCGCAAGGACTACATCGGCAACGCCGCCGAGGACGGGCGCATGGCGGTGGTCTTCGCCCAGCTGATCACGCAGGGGACGAACCACGGCGTGCACGCCTGGCTGGTGCCGATCCGGGACGAGGACGGGAACCCGATGCCCGGCGTCACCATCGGCGACGACGGCCCGAAGGCCGGCCTGCTCGGCGTCGACAACGGCCGGCTGACCTTCGACCACGTGACCGTGCCCCGCGACATGCTGCTCGACCGCTACGGGCAGGTCGCCTCCGACGGCACCTACACGTCCAGCATCGAGAACGAGACCCGCCGCTTCTTCACCATGCTGGGCACGCTGGTGCGCGGCCGGGTCAGCGTCGGCGGCTCGGCGGCGTCGGCCACGAAGCTGGCCCTGGACATCGCCGTGCGCTACGGCAACGCCCGCCGCCAGTTCGCCGCCCCGGGCGAGGAGCGCGAGATCGTCATCAACGACTACCTCGTGCACCAGCGCAAGCTCCTCCCCGCGCTGGCCAGGACCTACGCGCTGAACTTCGCCCAGGCCGAGCTGGTCAGCACGATGCACGACGTCCAGACGGCGGTGCACGAGCACGGCCAGGAGATCGACGAGCAGGCCCAGCGCGAGCTCGAGTCCCGCGCCGCCGGGCTCAAGGTCGCCCAGACCTGGCACGCCACGCAGACCATCCAGATGTGCCGCGAGGCGTGCGGCGGGGCCGGCTACCTGCAGGAGAACCGGCTGCCGCACCTCAAGGCCGACACCGACGTCTTCACCACGTTCGAGGGCGACAACACCGTCCTGCTGCAGCTGGTCGCCAAGGGCCTGCTCACCGGCTACCGCGACACGTTCGGCTCGCTCGACGGCTGGGGCCGGATCGGCTTCGTCGCCGACATGGTGCGCGAGACCGTGCTGGAACGGACGGCGGCCCGCGCGCTGATCGCCCGCCTCGTCGACGCCGTGCCCGGGCTGGAGGACGTGCCGATGCTCGAGCGCGGCTGGCAGCTGAAGATGCTCGAGTTCCGCGAGAAGCACGCGCTCGAGGGCGCCATCCGGCGGCTCCGGAAGAACTCCACCACCGTGTCGTCTCCCACCCACCCGATGGCGCCCTTCGACATGTTCAACGACGTCCAGGACCACGTGCTCAAGACGGCGCAGACGCACATCGACCGGATCGTCCTCGAGGCGTTCGTCGACGGCGTCGACCGCACCACCGACCCGGCCGCACGGACGCTGCTGGACGCCGTCTGCGACCTGTACGCGTTGTCGACCATCGAGGCGGACAAGGCCTGGTTCCTCGAGCACGGGCAGCTCACTCCCGCACGCGCCAAGACGCTGACCGCCACGGTGAACTCCCTGCTCAAGCAGCTGCGCCCGCACATGACCACGCTGGTCGACGCCTTCGCCATCCCGGCGGACTGGAAGGCCGCGGCCATCCTCGAGGAGGAGCCCGGCCGGCAGGAGGCCATGGCCGCCCGCGACGCCGAGCTGCGCCGGCAGCACGGTGCCGGGACGCCGGAGGGCACCGCGACCGACCTGGACGTGCCACCCGGCCAGTGACACAGCGGTGTTCCACGCGCAGCCTGGGTCCGAGTGGCCACGTACCCGGGATCAGGCCGTGCCGGGAACTGTGGGCCGGCCGGTGACACAGGTGTTCCGCGCACAGTCGGACTCTGCCCAGCGCTGATGGGCAGAGTCCGACTGTGCGGAAAACCATGCCTGGCGCGGGCCGTAGCGCCCCGGGGAGTCGGCGTCGGGTGGAGACGGTGCCGATCTCGACCGCCCGGCGTCAGCCCTCAGGGTGCAGGCGGACGGCGAGGACGGCGACGTCGTCCTCGGCGTCGGGCAGGAACATCCGCTCGAGCACCCGGTCGCACAGCTCGCCCAGCGGCAGCCCCTCGCAGTCGCCGAGCACCTCGAGCAGCTGCTGGGTGCCGGCGTCGATGTCCCGGTCGCGCCGCTCGACCAGCCCGTCGGTGTAGAGCAGCACCGTGGACCCCGGCGCGAGGACGGCCACGTGGTCCTCGCGCACCGTCTCCGGCGCCACGCCGAGCAGCAGATCGGCCTGCTTGCCCTCGAGCAGCACCACGCTGCCGTCGGAAGCGAGCAGCGCCGGCGGCGGGTGGCCGGCGTTGGCCCAGCGCAGCCGCACGCGGCCGGTCTCGTCGCCGGGCTCGGGCTCGAGGTGGGCGACCAGCGCGGTGGCCATCGTGTCCAGTGCCAGCCCCTGGACGGCGCGGTCCAGCTCGCTGAGCACCTCGGCCGGTGAGCCACCGCTGGAGTAGCTGATCCCGCGCAGCAGCCCGCGCACCTGGCCCATCGCCGCGGCTGCGCGGGTGTCGTGCCCGACGACGTCGCCGATGGCCAGCACCGTCGCCCCACCGCGCTGCAGGAAGGCGTCGTACCAGTCACCGCCGATCTCGGCGCCCTCGGCCGCCGGCACGTACCGGACGACGATCTCGCCGTGCTCGGGCTGGGGCGGCTCGGTCAGCATGCTGCGCTGCAGCGCGTCGGCCAGCTCCCGCTGCTGGCCGTAGAGCCGGGCCTGGTGCAGGGCCAGGCCGGCCCGCCGGCCGATCTCCACGGCGGTGTCCACCTCGCGGTCGCCCAGCGGGCCGCGCTCCTCCCGGGTGAACAACCCCAGCGCGCCGAGCACCTGCCCGCGGGCGACGAGCGGGACCGCCACCCCGGAGCCCGCGCCGAGCCGCGCGAACCGCTCGCGGGCGCCGGCGTCGGGCAGCGCACGGGCCACGTCGTCCCAGTCGATCACCGGCAGCATCACAGGCGAGCCGGTCGTGGTGACCCGGCGGGCGGCCGACGCCTCGCTCATCGTGGCCACCATCGCCCGCACGTACTCCTCCACCTCGGAGCGGCGGGCGGCGTCCCGGTGACTGCTGGCCACGTCGTGCAGCCGGCCCTGCTCGTCGGTGACCACGATCCAGCACCAGTCGGCGAGCTCGGGGACCACGAGCGAGGCCAGCCGGCCGATCTGCTGGTTGATGTCCAGCGTGCCCGACAGCACCCGGCCGGCCTCGGCGAGCAACCGCAGCCGCTCGTTGGCCTGGGCCATCGCCGCCACCGCGGCGGCACGCTCGGCGTCGGCCTGCAGCCGCGAGACGCTCAGCGCGATCTGCGCGGCCAGCGCCTCCAGCACCTCGACGTCGTCCCCGAGGAAGTCGTGGTCGACGGTCCAGACCACGAGGAACGTGCCGAGAACCCGGCCCTCCACCCGCAGCGGCACCGCCGCGAGGGCGCGCAGCCCCACCAGGTCGACGACCCCCGCCATCGCGGGGAACCGGGCGATCGTCTCGGCGGGATCGCTGAGCAGCAGCCGCCGGCCGCGCCGGGCGGCGTACTGGACCGGCAACGCGTCGTCCATCGGCAGGACGACGCCGTCGACCAGCCCGATCTCGGGGTGCTGCTCCCGGACGGTGGCCGCCAGGTCGCCGGCCATGTGCAGGCGCAGCGGACCGCCCGGTCCGTCGACGATCGCGAGCGCACCGGTCTGGGCCCCCAGCACGTGAGCGGCCCGCACGACCACGTCGGCGAGATCCTCGAGGCGGGCGGCGTTGGCCAGCTCGGCGGCGACCTCGGCGATGGCGGCGGCCCGCTCGACCGCGGTGAGCCGCCGCTGGGCCTGCCCCCGTGCCTCGGTGACGTCGAGGACGGTGCCGAGCACCCGCGCCGGTGCACCCGATGCGTCGGCCACCACCCGGCCGCGGGCGAGCACCCAGCGGGCGACGCCGTCCTCGCGGCGCACCCGGAACTCGACGGTGTAGTCACCCCGCTCCTCGATCGCGACCCGCATCGCCTCCTCCACGGCGGCGTGGTCCTCCGGGTGCACGTGCTCGGTCAGCACCTGGTCCAGCGACTCGTGGTCCATCGCGGAGTCCACGCCGAACAGGGCCGCGCAGCGCTCGTCCCAGTGGATGGTCCCGGTGCGCAGGTCGCGCTCCCAGATGCCGACCGAGCTGGCCTCCAGGGCCACCTCCAGCCAGGCGCGGGAGGTGCCGACGGCGGACTGCGCGGCGGAGAGCTCGAGCTCGGCGACGACGGAGGCCGCGAGCTGCTCCAGCAGCTCCTCGGCGTCGTCCGACCACTCCCGGGGGGCGGCGTCGTAGCCGGCCAGCGCGCCGACCACCTGGCCCGAGGCCGCCAGCAGCGGCGCACCCAGGTAGGACCGCACCTCCCCCGAGGTGACGGCCGGCAGCCCGGCGACCCGCTCGTCGTCGGCCGCCGAGGAGATCCGCAGCGACGAGCCCTGGCGCACGGTGATCGCCGAGAGGGCGCCGGTCAGCAGTGCCGGCCCACCGACCACGCCGGCCGGCAGTCCGTGACCACCGACGACGACGTCGCGGTCGGTGAACAGGGTGACCTTCACGTGGCCGACATCCAGCAGCCGCGCGGCGAGCGCGGAGAGCCGGTCGAAGGCGGCCGGGCCGGGCACCTCCAGCAGCAGCCGCCGGGCCGCGGCGACCCGCAGGGGATCGGTCAGCGGGTCGCTCCCCGGCAGGCCCGGAGGGACGGTGGACGCAGCGCCGGCCACACAGCCCTCCGCCCGGTGTCGCCGCACCCGGTCGGGTGCTCCTGACGCACATGCTGGCACGACCGTCCGACGGATCGGGGCCGGCACGTCCGGCGGGGCGGACGACGGGCGGATCTTCCTGCGGGGGGAGATCCGGGCGCGGGTTCAAGGAACGACGCCGATCGTCCGATCCACCTCTCATGCTCGGCATGCGCACGGTCGCTCTCCCGGATTGCCGGCCGCTGCTCGCCGACGCCGACGACCTCACGCTCGTCTTCCAGCCCATCGTCGACCTCGCCACCGCGACGATCGCCGGCTACGAGGCACTGGCCCGGTTCCCCGGCACCGCCGGACCCGACGCCTGGTTCGCGGCCGCGGCCGAGGTGGGGATCGCCGCGGAGCTGGAGGCGCTGGCGGTCCACAAGGTGCTCGCCGCCGTCGACGGGCTGCCGCCGAACGCCTTCCTGACCCTCAACGTCAGCCCCCACCTGCTGGGCACCGACGTCGTCCAGGACGCCCTGTCCAGCCGGGCCGACCTGCACCGCGTGGTCGTCGAGCTCACCGAGCACACCCCCGTCGACGACCTGGCCGCCCTGCGCCGGCAGACCGACGCCCTGCGCGAGCGGGGCGCCCGGATCGCCCTCGACGACGCCGGCAGCGGCTACTCCGGGCTGCAGCAGCTGGCCGCCGTCCGGCCGCAGCTGGTCAAGCTCGACCGGGCGCTGGTCGCCGGCATCGACGGCGACCCCGTCCGCATGACGCTGGCCGAGATGATCGGGGAGTTCGCCGGTCGGATCGACGCCCGCCTGCTGGCCGAGGGCGTGGAGACCCCGGCCGAGCTGGCCGCGTTCGCCCGGCTCGGCGTCCCGCTGGCCCAGGGCTGGCTGCTCGGCCGGCCCGCGACGACGTTCGCCCCGCTCTCCGCCGAGGTCACCCAGCTCCTCCGCGCCCAGGTCGCCCGGGCCCGGGTCACCGAGACCGTGGCCGGCCTGCTGCGGCCGGTGCGCCGGTACGAACCGGACGAGGACACCGCCATGGTGGCGCCCGCGGTCCTGCTCGGCCCGCACGGCGAACCGGCCGGCCTGCTGCTCAGCGACCCGCGGACGGCGGAGGTCTACACCTCCCCCGTCTCCCTGCGGGTGCACCCGTCCACCGGCATCGACGACGCGCTCCGGCGGGCGCTCAGCCGCCCGCCGGCCCAGCGGTTCGACCCGGTGATCTGCACCGACCCGACCGGCGAGGTCCTCGGCCTGCTCCGGATCGAGGACCTCGCCACCGCGGCCGGCTCGGGCCGCTGACCGGCGGAGCCCGCGGCGGTCAGGCCGCCGCGTCGGTGAGGCGCCGGCGTTCGTCGTCGCCGAGCACCAGGTCCTGCATCGGCAGCAGGTCGGCGAGCTGCTCGACCGTGCGCCCACTGGCGATGGGGGCGACGACGGCCGGCTGGTCGGCCAGCCAGCGCAGCGCCACCGCCGGCATCGGCACGCCGTACCCGTCGGCGACCTCGGCGAGGGCGGCGAGCACCCGGTCGCCCCGCTCCCCCAGGTAGGCCGACGCCTTCTCCGCCCGCACCGAGTCGATCTGCTGCCCCGGCCGGTACTTGCCGGTGCGGAAGCCCTTGGCCAGCCCGTAGTACGGCAGCACGCCCAGCCCGCGGTCGAGGGCGACGTCGCGCAGCTCGTCCTCGAAGACCGGCCGCTCCATGAGGTTGTAGTGGGCCTGCAGGGCGGCGTACCGCGCCGTGCCCGCCCGCTCGGCGGTGTCCAGCGCCTCGGTCAGCCGCGCCGCCGAGTAGTTCGACGCGGCCACGTACCGCACCTTGCCCGCCTGCACCAGCTCGTCGAGCGCGCGCACGGTCTCCTCGAGCGGCGTCGTCCCGTCGTCGTAGTGGGCGTAGTAGACGTCGATGACGTCGGTCTGCAGATTGCGCAGCGACCGCTCCGCCGCCGTCCGGATCTCCCCGGCGGCCAGCGGGTGCTCCTTCTGCATGCGCGAGGCCTTGGTGGCGATGACGACCCGGTCGCGGGCGCCGCGGTCGGCCATCCAGGCGCCGAGGATCCGCTCGGACTCGCCGTCGCCGTAGGACTCCGCGGTGTCGACGAACGGCTGGACCGTGCTGGGGGTGGCGTCCAGGTAGCGGTCGAGCACGGCGTACGACGTCGCCTCGTCGGCCGTCCAGCCGAAGACGTTGCCGCCCAGGCAGAGCGGGCTCACGGTCAGATCGGTCCCTGGCAGCGTCGGCATGGACCCACGCTAGTAGCAGGCCCCTCCTTCCCCCCCACGCCCGCACGCCCGGCGCGGGCCCCTGAAGGCCGGCCGGGGGATGCGCACGGGCCGCGGGACAGCTGTGACCGGGGAGGTTTCTGCGGGCTCCGCAGGGCCCCCGGTGGCGGGACCGACGGGTGGCATGGCACCGTGCCCCCCGGCCCGGCCTCCCGCGAGACCGGGCGCCCCGTAGGCCGCGCCACCCGCGCGGATCTCGGGGAACCCCGCCGGCGCCCCGCGCGTCCAGGGTGAAGAGCCGGCTGCGTGCCGCGCACACGGCACCCGCCACCGCCTACGGAAGGACACACATGAACAAGGCCGAACTGGTCTCCGCCATCGCCAAGCGCGCCGACGTCCCGGCCTCGACCGTCGACTCGGTCCTCGCCGGCCTGCAGGACGAGCTCGTCGACGCCATCACCCGTGGCGAGAAGGTCGCCGTCCCGGGCCTGATCACCGTCGAGCGCACCCAGCGGTCCGCCCGCACCGGCCGCAACCCGCAGACCGGGGAGTCCATCGACATCCCCGCGGCGAACGCCGTCAAGGTGACCGCCGGCTCGAACCTGAAGAAGGCCGCGAGCTCCGTCCCCGTCTGATCCCTCCCGGGACCGGTGGTCGCCGCCGGGCGGACGTCCCGACCCCGTGTGTCCCGGCTCACAACGGCGTGAGTCAGGATGCCGGTCGAGACGTTGCCCGGCGGCGGGCGGCGTCCTGGACCCGGAGGTGGGCGTGAGCAGTGATCTGCAGGTGCGGACGGACCCGGCCGAGGTGGGCATGGACCCGGCCCGGTTGGCACGCATCGACGGGCGGCTGAACCGCTACGTCGACGACGGCCAGCTGCCCGGCTTCCTGGTCACGGTCGCCCGGCGCGGGAAGCTCGTGCACGTCGGCCGCGCCGGCTTCCGGAACGTCGAGGAGGGCCTCCCGGTCGAGGAGGACACCCGCTGGCGGATCTTCTCGATGACCAAGCCGATCACCTCGGTCGCGGCGATGATGCTGTACGAGGAGGGGGCCTTCCAGCTCACCGACCCGATCGCGCACTGGCTGCCGGAGTTCGCCGAGACCCGGGTGTACGTGGCCGGATCGGCGATGAAGCCGGTCACCAGCCCGCAGGTCGAGCCGATCCGCGTGTGGCACCTGCTCACCCACATGTCGGGGCTCACCTACGGCTTCCACCACGCGCACCCCGTCGACGCCATGTACCGCGCGATGGGCCACGAGTGGGGCACGCCGCCGGGCGCCGACTCCGCCGAGGTGTGCCGCCAGTGGGCCTCGGCGCCGCTGGTCTTCCAGCCGGGCACCGAGTGGAACTACGGCGTCTCCACCGACGTGCTCGGCCGCCTGGTCGAGGTGGTGTCCGGCCAGCCGCTGGACGAGTTCTTCCAGGGGCGGATCTTCGCCCCGCTCGGGATGCGGGACACCTCGTTCGGGCTGCGGGACGGCGACGACGTCGAGTCCCTGGCCCGCCTCTACTCCGCCGTCCCCGGGCAGCCGGGTGGCGCCGCGACCGGCTTCGCGCCGCTCGACGCCATGGGACAGGCGGCGCACCGCAAGCCCGCGTTCCTCTCCGGCGGTGGCGGGCTGGTCTCCACCGCGGGGAACTACCTGCGGTTCATCGAGATGCTGCGCCGCGGAGGCTCCTACGACGGCGGCCGGCTGCTCGGCCCGCGCACGCTCGCGCACATGGTCAGCAACCACCTCCCCGGCGGCCAGGACCTGGAGAGCTTCGGCCGGCCGCTGTTCGCCGAGACGCCACTGCGCGGGGTCGGCTTCGGGCTGGGCTTCTCCATGGTCATCGACCCCGCGCGCTACGGCGTCGTCGTCAACGCCGGCGACTACAGCTGGGGCGGGGCGGCGTCCACGGCCTTCTACGTCGATCCGGTCGAGGACGTCACCGTCAGCTTCTACACGCAGCTGCTGCCCTCGAGCACCCTGCCGATCCGCAACTACCTGCGCCAGCTGGTCAACCAGGCCATCGTCACCTGACCCACCTCTCCGGAACGATCAGGTGACCTGATCATTCCGACAGGCGCCTCAGAGGTAGCGGCGGTAGACGACGGTCGCGACCATCGCCGGCTTGCTGCCGCCCTCGGTCTCCACCGTGACGGCGAGGTTCATCTGGATGCCGCCCTCGAACGGCGTCGCCGCCTCGAGCGTGGCCCCGGCCCGCACCCGGGCGCCCACCGGCACCGGGGAGGGGAAGCGCACCTTCTCCGTGCCGTAGTTGACGCCCATGCGGAAGCCGGTGATCTCGACGATCTGCGGCATCAGCGAGGGCAGCAGCGACAGGGTCAGGTAGCCGTGCGCGATCGGCCCGCCGAAGGGGCTCTCGTTCGTGGCCCGTTCCGGGTCGACGTGGATCCACTGGTGGTCGCCGGTCGCCTCGGCGAACTGGTTCACCTGCTCCTGCGTGATCGTCACCCAGTCGCTGTGGCCCAGGTGCTGCCCGACCAGGCCCTGGACCCCTTCGACACCATCGGCCGTCGTCTGCGCCATCTGCTCTGCCTCCTCGTGCACGGTCTGATTGGCTGACTCCACCACACACCACGACCGGACGGGGAGCGAGTGCTGCGACTGGGAGCCCTCGACGTGCCCGACGGGCGGTTCGTGGTCATGGCGATCGTCAACCGCACCCCCGACTCGTTCTACGACCGCGGCGCCACCTACGAGCTGGCCGCCGCCGTCGAGCGGGTGGGGCGCGTGGTCGCCGAGGGCGCCGACATGGTGGACGTCGGCGGCGTGAAGGCCGCGCCCGGTGACGACGTCGACGCCGCCGAGGAGATCCGCCGCACCGTCGACCTGGTGGCCGCGATCCGGGCCGCGCACCCCACGCTCCCCATCTCGATCGACACCTGGCGGGCGTCGGTTGCGCGGGAGGCGCTGGCCGCCGGCGCCGACGTCGTGAACGACGCCTGGGGCGGGGTGGACCCCGCGCTCGCGGAGGTCGCCGCCGAGGCCGAGGCCGGGATCGTCTGCACGCACGCCGGCGGCCTGCCGCCGCGCACCCGACCGCACCGGGTGGCCTACGACGACGTCGTCGCCGACATCGTCACCCGGACGACGGCGCTGGCCGAGGCCGCCGTCGCCGCCGGGGTGGACCGGGAGCGCGTGCTCGTCGACCCCGGGCACGACTTCGGCAAGAACACCCGGCACTCGCTGGAGGCGACACGGAGGCTGGGCGAGCTCGTGGGCACCGGCTGGCCGGTGCTGATGGCGCTGTCGAACAAGGACTTCGTCGGCGAGACCCTCGACGTCGCCCTCGACGAGCGGCTCACCGGCACGCTGGCGGCGACGGCGGTGAGCGCCTGGCTCGGCGCACGGGTCTTCCGCGCGCACGACGTCGCGCCCACCCGGCAGACGCTGGACATGGTGGCGTCGATCCAGGGCACCCGGCCCCCGGTGCGCACCGTCCGCGGCCTCGCCTGATGATGACATCGCGGTCCTCCGGACCGCACCGCCACCAATTGTCGTCCCCCACTGCCGTTGAGCCGTTGCCCATGTCCCGGTCGGGAGACCCCCCGGGCCCCCGCGACCGGTCCACCCGGCAGTGCCGCGGTCGGGAGCGCGGCTCGATATGTTTCGCACCATGGCCGCCACCGGGTTCCTGACCGCCGACGAGCTCAACGACCTCCTGCCGGGCACCTTCCCCGGGCTGCTCGGCATCGTGATCGACAGCCACGAGCCCGGGCGGCTCACCTCGCACCTGGACATCCGGCCCGAGCTGCTGGCGCCCAACGGCTACCTGCACGCCGGCACCGTGGTCACGCTGGCCGACACCAGCTGCGGCCTGCCCACCCGGGCGCTGCTGCCCGAGGGCTCGACGGGCTTCACCACGATCGAGCTCAAGAGCAACCACCTCAGCACCGCGCGCGACGGACGGATCGCCTGCACGGCGACGAACGTGCACGCTGGGCGGACGACCCAGGTGTGGGACGCCGTGGTCAGCAACGCAGACACGGGGAAGACGATCGCGCTGTTCCGCTGCACGCAGTCGGTGCTCTGGCCTCGCTGATCGGGCGAACCCGCCGGTAACCCCCTTGTGAGAGGGGACACCGCAGGTGTGAGACTGGCGCCACAACACCGTGCGAGGAGGAACCACCGTGGCGCTGGCCAGCCGTTTTCCCGACGTCGAGATCCCGGACGTCTCCGTCCCCGAGTACGTCCTCGCGGCCGGCAGGGACCGGCCCGACGCACCGGCCCTGATCGACGGCCTCAAGGGTGATGTGATCACCCACGGCCAGCTGGCCGCCTACGTCGACCGCGTCGCCGCCAACCTGCACGCCCGCGGCCTGCGCAAGGGCGACGTCGTCGCCGTCTTCTGCCCGAACACCCCCTGGTTCCCGGTGGTGTTCCACGGCATCGCCGCAGCCGGCTGCGTGATGAGCCCGATCAATTCGCTCTACACGCCCGACGAGATCGCCTTCCAGCTGAAGGACTCCGGCGCGAAGATCCTGATCACGATCTCGCTGTTCCTGGACCGCGCCACCGCGGCCGCGGAGAAGTCGCCGGTCGACGAGATCATCGTGCTCGACGGCGCCGAGGGGCACGCCAACCTGTTCGACCTGCTGGGCGCCGACGCGCCCTCGGTGCAGGTGGACATCGACCCGGCCAACGACCTGGTCACGCTGCCCTACTCCAGCGGGACCACCGGGCTGCCCAAGGGCGTCATGCTGACCCACCGAAACCTGGTGGCCAACGTCGCGCAGTGCAAGCCGCTGATCAACATCGGCGAGGACGAGCGGATCATCGCCGTCCTGCCGTTCTTCCACATCTACGGCCTGACCGTGCTGATGAACCAGGGCCTGGCGTGGGGCGGCGCCGTCGTCACCCTGCCGCGGTTCGACCTGGAGGACTTCCTCCGCACGATCCAGGACCACAAGATCACCCGCGCGTTCGTGGCGCCGCCCATCCTGCTGGCCATGGCCAAGCACCCGCTGGTCGACCAGTTCGACCTCTCGTCGCTCACCTCGATCCTCTCCGGTGCGGCGCCGCTGGACGAGCAGCTCGCGCTGGCCGCCCAGGACCGGCTGCGCAAGGGCGCCGACAGCGGCGTCTCGGTGGGCCAGGGCTACGGGATGACCGAGCTCTCTCCGGTCTCGCACACCACGCCCGACCTGGGCGCGGAGCCCCCCGGCTTCAGCGGCGAGGTGCCCAAGGGCTCGGTCGGTTTCGCGGTGCCCAACACCGAGTGCCGGCTGATCGACCCGGGTACCGGGCAGGACGCCGCCGAGGGTGAGCGCGGCGAGCTGTGGATCCGCGGCCCGCAGGTGATGAAGGGCTACCTGAACAACCCCGACGCCACCGCCGGCACCGTCGACAGCGAGGGCTGGCTGCACACCGGCGACGTCGCCGTCGTCGACGCGAACGGCTGCTACACGGTCGTCGACCGGGTCAAGGAGCTGATCAAGTACAAGGGCTACCAGGTCGCGCCGGCCGAGCTGGAGGCCGTGCTCATCGGTCACCCCGAGATCGCCGACGCCGCCGTCATCGGTGTGCCGGACAAGGAGAGCGGCGAGGAGCTGCCCAAGGCCTTCGTCGTCCGCGCGCCGGGCTCGGAGATCACCGAGGATGCCGTCATGGCCTACATGACCGAGAAGGTGGCCCCGCACAAGAAGGTCCGCTTCGTGGAGTTCATCGAGCAGGTGCCGAAGTCGGCGGCCGGCAAGATCCTGCGCAAGGACCTGAAGAACCGCTGAGCACCCCGACGGCGCCGCGTCCCTTCCGGGGGCGCGGCGCCGTCGCGCGTCCGGGGCCGGGGCCGAGATGCGCCGGAAGCGGGTGTCCCGCATCCGGGAGACCCGCATCCGGCGATTCTCGGTGAGCAGCTCCCCCCACCGGCTCCCTAAGGTCAGGTCCATGCGCGCGGTGACGATCAGCGAACCCGGTGGCCCTGAGGTGCTGCAGTGGACCGAGGTGCCCGATCCGGTGTGCGGCCCGGGCGAGGTGATCGTCGACGTCGTCGCCACCGCGGTGAACCGGGCCGACCTGCTCCAGCGGCAGGGCTTCTACGCACCGCCGAAGGGCACCAGCGAGATCCTCGGTCTGGAGTGCAGCGGGATCGTCAGCGAGATCGGTGACGGCGTGACGGGATGGTCGAGAGGCGACGAGGTGTGCGCGCTGCTCGCCGGCGGCGGCTACGCCGAGCGGGTCGCCGTCCCCGCCGAGCAGCTCCTGCCCCGCCCGGCCGGTGTCGAACTGGCCACCGCCGCCGCCCTGCCCGAGGTCGCCTGCACCGTCTGGTCCAACGTCTTCCTGCTCGCGGGGCTCGAGCGCGGCGACACCTTCCTGGTGCACGGCGGCTCCAGCGGCATCGGCACCATGGCCATCCAGCTGGCCGCCCGTGCCGGGGCGCGCGTCGCCACCACCGCGGGCAGCGCCGCCAAGCTCGCCGTCTGCCGGGAGCTGGGCGCGGAGGTGGCGATCAACTACCGCGACGAGGACTTCGTCGAGCGGGTGCGGGAGGCGACCGACGGCCGCGGCGCCGACGTGGTCCTGGACAACATGGGCGCCAAGTACCTGGGCCGCAACGTCGACGCCCTGGCCGACGGCGGCCGGCTGGTGATCATCGGCATGCAGGGCGGCGCCAAGGCCGAGCTCGACATCAACGCGTTGCTGCGCAAGCGCGGCTCCGTGCACGCCACCGCCCTGCGCTCCCGGCCGGTCCGCGGCCCCGGCGGCAAGGCCGAGATCGTCGCCGCGGTGCGGCACGACGTGTGGCCCGAGGTCGAGCGCGGGGTGGTCCGGCCGATCGTCGACCGGCGGCTGCCGATGTCGGAGGCCGCCGAGGGACACCGCGTCGTCGCGGCCAGCGAGCACATCGGGAAGGTGCTGCTCGTCTCCGGCAGCTGAGCTCAGCGGGGGCGCAGCCCGGCGACGGCGTCGATGATCCGGCCGACCTCGTCGGCGGTGTTGTAGTGCATGAGCCCGAGCCGCACCGCTCCCCCGGTCTCGTTGACACCGAGGGCGTCGAAGAGCTCGCGGGCGTAGAAGTCACCGTCCCAGGCGCAGATCCCGGCCCGGGCGAGCTCGGCGGCCACCTGGCGGGGGCGCATGCCGGCCACCGTGAACGACAGGGTGGGGGTGCAGCGCTCGGGCTCGCCGAGCACCTGCACGTGCCGCATGGCGCGCAGCGCCTGGTCCAGCCACTCGAACAGGTCGGCCTCGTGCCGGGCGACGTCGGCCATGGAGGCCCGCAGCCGGTCCCGCCGGGTGCCGACCGCCTCGGCGCACAGGCCGGCCAGGTGGTCGACGGCGGCGCTCACCCCCGCGAACAGCTCGAAGGGCGGGGTGCCGGTCTCGAACCGCTCGGGCACCCGGTCCGACGACGGCAGGAGCTTGTCCGGCCGCAGGTGATCCAGCAGGTCGGGATCGGCCACGACGGCGCCGACGTGCGGCCCGCACCACTTGTACGCCGAGACGGCGACGAAGTCCGCCCCGAGGGACGCCTTGTCGAGGAACACGTGCGGGGCGGCGTGGACGGCGTCCACGTAGACCAGCGCACCCACTGCCTGCGCCTGCGCGGCGATGCCGGCGACGTCGGGGCGGGTGCCCAGCGCGTTGCTCGCGGCGGTGACCGCCACCAGCCGGGTGCGGCGGTTGAGCAGCTCGGCGTACTGCCAGGCGGGCAGCTCGCCGGTCTCGATGTCCACCTCCGCCCAGCGCACCTGCACGCCGACGGCCTCGGCCACCTGCAGCCACGGCCGCACGTTGGCGTCGTGGTCCAGACGGCTGAGCACGATCTCGTCCCCTGCCCGCCAGGTGCGCGCCAGTGCCCGGGCCACGCCGTAGGTCAGCGTGGTCATGTTGGCGCCGAGCACCACCCCGCCTGGCCGGCCGCCGACCAGGTCGGCCACGGCGGCGCGGGCGCCCGAGACCAGCGCCTCCGCGCGGCCCGAGGCGGGGAAGACCCCGCCCCGGTTGGCGACCGGCATGCGCATCGCCGAGCCGACCGCGTGCGCCACGTTCTCCGGCACCAGCGAACCGGCGGGGCCGTCGGCGTGCACGAACCCGTCGGAGAGGGCCGGGAACAGCCCGCGCACCCGGGCGACGTCGAGCCGCGCCGCCCCCGATGACATGCGCCGCACCCTAGTTCCTGGCCGCCGCCGTCCATGCGCCGTCCCCGCGCTCCCCGCCGCTCGGCCGGCTGTCCCCGGCACGGGGCAGGATGGAGGGCATGACGGCACCGGAGAACGGCAGCGAACGTCCCCAGCAGGTGGTCGTGGTGGGTCCCGACGGGCGCCCGGTGGGCACGATGCCCATGCCCCAGTCGCCCGACGACGACGGCGACGGCGGCATGCACGTCGGCGAGCTCGTGGAGCAGCCGGCGAAGGTCATGCGCATCGGGACGATGATCAAGCAGCTCCTGGAGGAGGTCCGCGCGGCGCCCCTGGACGACGCCAGCCGGAACCGGCTGCGGGACATCCACGCCTCGTCGATCCGGGAGCTGGAGCAGGGCCTGGCCCCGGAGCTGCGGGAGGAGCTGGAGCGGATCACGCTGCCCTTCAGCGAGGGCGAGACGCCGTCGGACGCCGAGCTGCGGATCGCGCAGGCCCAGCTGGTCGGCTGGCTGGAAGGCGTCTTCCACGGCATCCAGACCGCGCTGTTCGCCCAGCAGATGGCGGCCCGGGCCCAGCTGGAGGAGATGCGCCGCAAGGCGCTCCCCGGGGGCCAGGCGCCGGCGCAGCCGGACTTCCGCCCGGGCGGCGGGCAGTACCTCTGAGGCCGCCGGAGGAGGAGGTGCCCGAGGATCCCCGCGATGCCCAGGTGCGGGCGTCGGACGACGACCGCGAGGAGACGGTGCGGCAGCTTCAGCGCGGACTGACCCAGGGCCGGCTCACTGTCGACGAGTTCGACGAGCGGGTGCGGGCGGCCTACGCCGCCCGCACCCTCGGCGAGCTCGCGGAGCTCACCCGCGACCTGCCGAGGAGCCTGTGGTGAGGCCCGGGACGCCGTCGGCCTGACCGTTCCCGGCGCCTTCGGTCGACGACAGCGCGCGCACCTCCTCGGTCGAGGCCAGCGCGGCCTGCTCGGCATCCTCGTCGGACGCCGCCGGCCGCGTGGCCTCCGCCTCCGGCCGGCCGCCTGCGGCCTGCTCGAAGAAGCGCAGCAGCTCGACGGGGAACGGCATGACCAGCGTGCTGTTCTTCTCCGAGGCCACGTCGGCCACCGTCTGGAGCAGCCGCAGCTGCAGCGCGCCGGGAGTGGCGCTCATCGCCTCGGCGGCCTGCGCGAGCTTGGTCGAGGCCTGGAACTCGCCGTCGGCGGAGATCACCCGGGCGCGACGGTCCCGCTCGGCCTCGGCCTGGCGGGACATGGACCGCCGCATCCCCTCGGGCAGGGAGATGTCCTTGACCTCCACCCGGTCGATCTTGATGCCCCAGTCCTCCGTGGGGGTGTCAATGACCGCCCGGAGCTCGCTGTTGATGGCCTCGCGGTCCGACAGCAGCGTGTCGAGGTCGGCACGCCCGATGACGGAACGGAGCGAGGTCTGCGAGACCTGCGACGTGGCGATCATGTAGTTCTCCACGTTGATGACCGCGCGGACCGGGTCGACCACGCGGAAGTAGACGACCGCGTCGACGCCGATCGTGACGTTGTCCCGGGTGATGGTGCCCTGCGACGGCACGTCGAGCACGAGCGTCTGCACGGGCACCTTGGTCATCTGGTCGACGAACGGGATGATGAACCGCAGTCCCGGCTCGCGGACCGCCGGCAGCAGCCGGCCGAAGCGCAGGACGACGCCGCGCTGGTACTGCTGCACCGATTGGACGCCGGCTGCTCCCAGCACCACGGCGAGCACCACCACGACGGCGAGGACGACGAGCAGAGCAGTCACCGGGACCACCTCTTCCGGCCGACTCGGTGACCGCGGGACGGTCCCGCGGCACGCTGTGCCGACCCGTCTGCCACCACGGTTCCACGTCTCCGTCGCGCGCGCCGGAGACGGAGACGCCACCGACCGCAGCAGCCGATCACCCGATGCGATGAGCAGGGGGTTCGCCGGCGGTTCACCGACCGGAACGGCGCGCAGTCCTGACCTGACCCCCCGCACGACGAAGCGGCTGACCGCGTCCTGGAGCTCACCACTCATCCGGGCCAGCTCGGAGGCCGCCCCCTGGGCGTCCTCCACCCGCTGGTTCGTCTCCGCCGTGCCGGCGGCGAGACCGGTGATCGCGGCGGCGATGTCCCGCGAGCCGCTGGCGGCCTCGGCCACGTTGCGGTTCATCTCGTTGGTCGTCGCCGTCTGCTCCTCCACGGCCGCCGCGATGGTGGCCTGGAAGTCGTTGATCTCACCGATGACCGCGCTGATCCTGCCGATCGCGTCCACCGCGCCGGCGGTGTCGGCCTGGATGGCCTCCACCCGCTGGGAGATGTCCTCGGTCGCCCGGGCGGTCTCCTGCGCCAGTTCCTTGACCTCGGAGGCGACGACGGCGAAGCCCTTGCCGGCCTCCCCGGCCCGCGCCGCCTCGATCGTGGCGTTGAGGGCCAGCAGGTTGGTCTGCTCGGCGATCCCGTTGATCAGCTTGATCACCGTGGCGATCTCCGCCGAGGAGTCACCCAGCTTCCCGACGGTCTTCGTCGTCTCCTCGGCGACGTCGACGGCCTGGCCGGCCACCCGGCTGGCCTGGCTGGCGTTCTGCGAGATCTCCCGGATCGCCGACTCCATCTGCGAGGAGCCGGTGGCCACGGTGTCGACGCTGGAGGCGACGGCACCGGCCGAGGCGACGACCTCGTCGGCCTGACCGGCGGCGGTCTGCGCGTTCGAGCGCATGCCCTCGGCCGCGCCGTTGAGCTGCTGCGAGGCCGTGGCCAGGCGATGACACGTTCGGACGCGATTTCGGCACTGCCGCACGGATGTTCAGCTGACCGGGGCTCGGTGCGGGTCAGCTGTGACTAGAGCGACCCGAGGAACGCGGCGACGCCGTCCTCGTCGTTGCCGACGGTGACGTCGGTGGCGACGTCGAGCAGGTCGGGGTGCGCGTGCTCCATCGCCACGGCGCGGCCGCCGCCGTCGCGCACCCACTCGAAGGCGGCGATGTCGTTGGGCATGTCGCCGAAGACCACGACGTCCTCCGGCCCGACGCCGTGGCGGGCCGCCACCGTCGCCAGCCCGGTGGCCTTGGTGACGCCGGGGGCGGAGATCTCGGCCAGCGCGTCGGTCGAGGAGGTCGTGACCGTGCCGCGGGCGCCGACGACGTCCTCGACCAGCTGCACGAACGCGTCGCGGGTCAAGGACTCGTGGCGGGCCAGCAGCTTCGCCGCCGGGGCCGCGGTCATCTCGCCCAGGGTGGCCGCGGCGACCCCGGGCGCGTCGACGTCCCAGCGCGGGCGGTACACCGGCTCGTGCCGGAACTCCCAGCCGTACTCGACGGCGAACCACATCGTGGGCTGCTGCACGCGCAGTTCCGCGGTGATCGCCTGCAGCGCGTCCGGCTCCAGCGGGGCCTCGCCGAGGATCTCCATCGGCTCCAGGTCCAGCAGCACCGCGCCGTTGCAGCACACCGCGGTGCCGTACCGCAGCACCTCCCGGACGCCGTGCATCCAGCGCGGCGGCCGGCCGGTGGCCAGCACCAGCGGGACGCCGCCGGCCCGCCACCGCTCGAGCTCGGCGACCGTCGCGGCGCTCACCGACTCGTCGCGCCGCAGCAGGGTGCCGTCCATGTCGCTGGCGATCAGCCGCGGTCGCCAGTCAGACATCGTGCGTCCGGTCAGACATCGAGCACGGCCTCCAGGTAGCGGGCGACGCCGTCGGCCCGGTGGCCGCTGGTCGTCCCGTGCACGACGGCGTGCACGGCCGGGTGGGCGTTGGCCACGGCGATGGCCCGGCCGCCCGCGTCGGCGACGGCGGTGAGCATCGGCAGGTCGTTGGGCATGTCGCCGAACACCAGGACGTCGCCGAGGTCGACGCCGTAGCGCTCCAGCGCGATGGCCAGCCCGCTGGCCTTGGTGATGCCCGGCGGAAGCACCTCGATGAAACCCAGGCCGGCGTGCGTCAGCTCCGCGTCGGCAGGGTCGACGACGGAGCGCGCGCGGGCCAGCAGCTCGTCCTGGCCGATGCCCGGCGAGCGGAGGAACACCTTGAGCACCGCCTCGGCCGGCAGCACCTCTTCCCGGGACAGCAGCTCCGCACCCTCGGGGTAGGGCCAGTCGAAGCCGTGCTGCACGCGCAGCCGGGCGTGCACCTCGCCCTGCTGGGCGGCGTCCTCCACGGCGAGGACGAGCTCGCCCGTCACGGTCTCGATCCGCTCGATGACCGCAGCCGCCTGGGTGCGCGGGAGGGCGACGGTGCGCAGCACCTCGTCCCGCTCGAGGTCGACGACGAAACCGCCCTGCGCGAGCACGGCGATGCCGCGCCCGTCGAGGGCGGCGCGCACGCTGTCCAGCAGCCGGGGGCCGCGGCCGGTCACGCCCACCACCGGGATGCCGGCGTCCCAGCAGGCCGCCAGCGCCGCCCGGGTGCGCGGGCTGACCTCGCCGGTGGCGTCGAGCAGGGTGCCGTCGAGGTCGGTGGCGACCAGCTTCGGGCGCCACGTCCCGAGGTCGCCGAGCTCGACGACCTCGTCGGCGCCGGGCAGGACGCCGTATGCCTGCAGCGCCTTCGGCGGACGTGCGCTCATGCGGACCGCCCGACGACAGCCGCGGGAGCATCGCAGCGAGGCCTGCGAACGAGGAGCGGACCGGGGCCCGGAGTCGGGCTCATGCGCTGAGCGGCGGGACCGGCGCCGCCAGGGACATGCCGGGCGTCAGCGACTCGACGCCCCCCAGCCACGGCCGCAGGGCCACCGGCACGTGCACCGAGCCGTCGGCCTGCTGGTGCACCTCGAGCAGGCAGGCGATGGTGCGGGCGATGGCGCAGAGCGTGCCGTTGAGCGTGGCCGCGATCTGGGTCTTCCCGTCGTCGTCCCGGTAGCGGATGTTGAGCCGGCGGGCCTGGAACGTGGTGCAGTCCGACGTCGAGGTCAGCTCACGGTAGGTGCCCTGGCTGGGGAACCAGGCCTCGATGTCGTACTTGCGGGTCGCGCTGGTGCCGAGGTCGCCGGCGGCGATGTCGACGACGCGGTAGGGCAGTTCCAGGGCCTGGAGGAACTCCTCCTCCCAGGCCAGCAGGCGCAGGTGCTCGGCGGCGGTGTCCTCCGGCCGGGCGAAGCTGAACATCTCCACCTTGTCGAACCAGTGCACGCGGATGATGCCGCGGGTGTCCTTGCCGTAGGAGCCGGCCTCGCGGCGGAAGCAGGACGACCAGCCGGCGTAGCGCTTCGGGCCGGCGGACAGCTCGAGCACCTCGCCGCTGTGCATGCCGGCCAGGGCGACCTCGGAGGTGCCGACGAGGTACAGGTCGTCGCGCTCGATGCGGTAGACCTCCTCGTCGTGCTCGCCGAGGAAGCCGGTGCCCTCCATGGCCTCCGGACGCACCAGCGCGGGCGCGATGACCGGGGTGAACCCGGCGGCGACGGCGCGGCTGATGGCCAACTGGGCGAGCGCGAACTCCAGCAGCGCCCCGGGGCCGGTGAGGAAGTAGAATCGCGAGCCCGACACCTTGGCGCCGCGCTCCATGTCGATGGCGCCGAGGGTCTCGCCGATCTCGATGTGGTCGCGCACCGCGAAGTCGTAGGTGGGCACCTCGCCGACGGTGCGGAGGGGAACCGCGTCGTCCTCACCGCCGGGCGGCACCTCGTCGGCCACGACGTTCGGGATGCGGGTGTGCACCGCACGCAGGGCTGCGTCGGCGGCGCGCTGCGCCTCCTCGGCCTCCCGCACCTCGGCGGCCAGCGCCTTGGCCCGTTCCAGGACGGCGGGGCGCTCCTCCGGCGTGGCTTTCTTCACCGCCTGCGACGCACTCTTCTGCTCGGCGCGCAGGTCGTCGGCCCGCTTGACCGCCTCGCGCCGGGCGACGTCGGCGGCGAGCAGCGCGTCGACCAGCGACTCGTCGGCACCCCGGGCGCGCTGGCTGGCACGGACGAGGTCGGGGTTGTCACGCAGGAGCCGCAGGTCGATCACGCAGTCGATCGTACGGAGCCGTCGGAGCCACCCCTGCCTGGACGAGGCATAGGAAGCTATGCCTATGGGATTGGGCCCCGATCCGTAGGCATAGCTTCCTATGCCCACCGGGCGGTGGGATGCGTCAGGGACACTGCACCTATGCGCTTCATCGGGAATGACCGCCCGGCCCACGACCTGACCTACTCCGACGTCTTCATGGTGCCGGCGCACTCGACGGTCGGGTCGCGACTCGAGGTGGACCTGACCACGCCGGACCGCGTCGGCACGACCATCCCGATCGTCGTCGCGAACATGACGGCCATCTCCGGCCGGCGCATGGCCGAGACCGTGGCCCGCCGCGGTGGCCTCGCCGTGCTGCCGCAGGACATCCCGGTCGACGTCGTCGCCGAGGTCGTGTCCTGGATCAAGACCCGGCACCCGGTCTACGACACCCCGATCACTCTCTCCCCCACGTCCACCGTGGGGGAGGCGCTGTCGCTGCTGACCAAGCGGGCGCACGGGATCGTCGTGGTGGTCGAGGACGGCTCCCCGGTCGGCGTGGTCACCGACGGCGCCTGCCAGGGCGTCGACCGGTTCACCCAGCTGTCCGAGGTCATGACCCGTGAGCCGCTCACCATCCCGGCCGGCACCGACCTCACCAAGATCTTCGACGTGCTCTCCGACGAGCGGGTCAGCGCCGCCCCGGTGGTGCAGGGCGACCGGCTGGTCGGCGTCATCACCCGCAAGGGCGCGCTGCGCTCGTCGCTGTACACGCCGGCCGTGAACGCCGAGGGCCACCTGCTCACCTCTGCCGCCGTCGGCATCAACGGCGACGTCGCGGGCAAGGCCGGCGCCCTGCTGGCCGCGGGCGTGGACGTGCTCGTGGTCGACACCGCGCACGGGCACCAGGAGAAGGCGATCGAGGCGCTGCGCGCGGTGCGCTCGGTGGCCGGGGCCGCTTCGGTGGTGGCCGGCAACGTGGTGACGGCGCAGGGCACCCGCGACCTGATCGAGGCCGGCGCCGACGTCGTGAAGGTCGGCGTCGGGCCCGGCGCCATGTGCACCACCCGGATGATGACCGGCGTCGGCCGGCCGCAGTTCTCCGCCGTCGAGGAGTGCGCGGCCGAGGCCCGCTCGCTGGGCAAGCACGTGTGGGCAGACGGCGGCGTCCGGCATCCGCGCGACATCGCGCTCGCCCTGGCCGCCGGCGCGGCCAACGTGATGGTCGGCTCCTGGTTCGCCGGCACCTACGAGTCGGCCGGCGACGTGCACGACGACGGCGGCCGGCTCTACAAGGAGTCCTTCGGCATGGCCTCCGCCCGCGCGGTCAAGGCCCGGACGGCGACCCAGACCGGGTTCGAGCGGGCGCGGGCGGGGCTGTTCGAGGAGGGCATCTCGTCGTCCCGCATGTACCTGGACCCGGCCCGGCCGGGTGTCGAGGACCTGATCGACCAGATCGTGGCCGGCGTACGGTCCTCGTGCACCTACGCGGGCGCGCGCACCGTCGACGAGCTGCACGAGCGGGCGGTGCTGGGGGTGCAGAGCTCGGCCGGCTACGAGGAGGGCCGGCCGCTGCCGACGTCCTGGTGAAGGCGCTCCCGCTACCGGTGTTCGAGGCGCTCGTCGCCGACGCGCTCGACGAGGTGCCGGCCGAGCTGATGGCGCTGCTCGACAACGTCGTCGTCCTGGTGGAGGACCGCAACCCCGACGAGCCCGAGCTCCTCGGGGTCTACGAGGGGTACGCGCTGACCGAGCGCGGCTGGGACTACGGCGGCACGCTGCCCGACCGGATCATGATCTACCGCGAGGCCATCTGCGACATCTGCGAGACCGAGGACGACGTCGTCGAGGAGGTCACGATCACCGTCGTGCACGAGATCGCGCACCACTTCGGCATCGAGGAGGAGCGCCTGCACGAGCTCGGCTGGGGTTGAGCGGCGCTGACGGCCGGGAACGCCCCTCCGGGCGGCGGGTAGCGTGCGAGGACGTGCCCGAGAACAGCGCCGTCGGCAAGCTGCCGATCAAGATGCTGCACGACCGCATCCTGGTCGCGCTCCGCAAGGAGGACGGCGACCGCCGGTCCACCGGCGGCATCCTCATCCCGGCGACCGCCCAGGTGGCCAAGCGGCTGGTGTGGGGCGAGGCCCGCGGGATCGGCGCCGGCGTCCGTCAGGTGAAGGTCGGCGACCAGGTGCTCTTCTCCCCCGAGGACCAGCACGAGGTCGAGGTGCACGGCGAGGACCTGATCATCCTGCGCGAGCGCGACGTGCACGCCGTCGCCGCCGAGCGCATCGAGGAATCGACCGGCCTCTACCTCTGAGAACCCCCCGGGCATAGGAGGCTATGCCTATGGTTCGGCGCCCCAGAACGTAGGCATAGCCTCCTATGCCGGGGTGGGTCAGCCAGGCTCGGGCCCCGCGCGGGCGTGGCCCTCGATCACCTCGGTCATGCCGGTCAGGAACCGGTGGACGACGGCGAGCTCCTCGTCGCTGTAGCCCTGCATCGCCGCGAGCAGGTCCCGTTGCAGGCCGCCGAAGAACTCCGCGCCGGCCGCCATGGCCGCCGGTGACATCTGCAGCGTGACCCGCCGGCGGTCGGCGTCGTCGCGCGCCCGCCGCAGGTGGCCGGCCCGTTCCAGCCGGTCGACCAGCGCGGTGACCGACGCCGAGCTCAGCTCCACCGCCGATCCCAGCCGCCCGGCCGTGAGCGCCTCACCGCGGCGCGCGGCGTCCATGACCGCCACCAGCGCCCGGACGTCGGTGCGGCCGAGCCCGTGCGCTCCGGCGAATCGCTGCCCGACCGCATCCAGCTCCACGGTCAGCCGGCGAAGGAGCAGCGCCAGCTCGTTCCGCACGGGGTCGACCTCGCTCGCCACTAAGCACCTCCCTCCGCGCGGGGACCTACTATCTCGATGTTCGAGATTGTCGACCGTCAAGGATTCCGATGCGCCGGAGCACCGTCCTCCGCTGGCTCCTGCCGGCCATCGTCGCACTGCTGTGGCTCGGCCTCGCCGGGCCGCTGAGCTCGTTCAGCGGGCAGCTCGGCTCGGTCCAGGAGAACGACTCCACCGCCTTCCTGCCCGACCGGGCGGAGTCCACGCGGGTCACCGAGCTGCTGCAGGAGTTCCGCACCGAGCGGACGCTGCCGGTGATCCTGCTGTGGGAGAGCGAGGACGGGGAGCTGAGCCAGGCCGCACGGGCCGAGGCGCAGGACCGGGTCGCCGCGGCGACCACCCTCGCCGAAGACGCCGGGGCACTCGCCGGCGAGGCGTCACCCCCCATCCCGTCCGACGACGGCGCGGCGGTGCAGGCGGTGCTCCCCTTCGACCCGGACCTCGGGGAGGGGCTGGGCGCGGTGATCGCCGACCTGCGCGCGCTCCCCGGCATCGACGGGACGACGGCGTACGTGACCGGCCCCGGCGCGGTCTTCGCCGACTTCGCCGAGGGCTTCTCCGGCATCGACGGGCTGCTGCTGCTCGCCGCGTTCGGCGTCGTCCTGCTGATCCTGCTCGTGGTCTACCGCAGTCCGCTGCTGCCGTTGCTGGTGATCGGCACCGCGGGCATGGCGCTGGTGGTCTCCCTCGCGGTCGCCTACCTCCTGGCCGAGCAGGGTTGGATCACGGTGAACGGCCAGAGCCAGGGCATCGCCTCGATCCTCGTCGTCGGCGCGGCCACCGACTACGGGCTGCTGCTGGTCGCCCGGTACCGGGAGGAGCTGCGCCGCGAGGAGTCGGCCGTCGCCGCGATGCGGGTGGCGCTGCGGCAGTCGTGGGAACCGATCCTCGCCAGCGGCGTCACGGTCATCCTCGGGGTCCTGTGCCTGCTCTTCTCGGACCTCGGGTCGAACCGGGGCCTCGGCCCGATCTCGGCGGTCAGCATCGCCTTCGCCATGCTCGCCGCGCTCACCTTCCTGCCGGCGGTGCTGCTGCTGTTCGGGCGGGCGGCGTTCTGGCCCTTCCGGCCGAAGCGCGGCGAGGAGCACGCGCACGGCCGCGGCTGGGAACGGCTGGCCACGACCGTCGGCCGCCGGCCCGGCCGGGTCCTGCTCGGCAGCCTCGGCCTGGTCGTCGCGCTCTCCGCCTTCGCACCCGGTTTCGACGCCGGCGGCATCCCGCTGTCCGAGGCCGTGCGCGGTGGCTCGGAGTCCGGCGCGGGGCAGGAGGCGCTGGCCCGGCACTACCTGGCCGGCGCGGCCAGCCCGGCGATCATCATCACGCCGGCCGACGGCTGGGAGGCCGTCGCCGACGCCGCGGACGACGTCGACGGCGTGGCCCAGGTCGCCCCCTTCACCGGTGAACGAGGCGGCCCACCGGGCGGCGGCGAGCCCGTGGTCGCCGACGGCCTGGTGCGGATCGACGCCACCCTCACCGATCCCACCGACAGCCAGCCGGCCCAGGACACCGTCTCCGCGCTCCGGACGGCGGTGAGCGCGGTCGACGCCGACGCCCTCGTCGGCGGGAACACGGCCAGCGACCTGGACACCCAGGAGACGGCGGCCCGCGACCTCGCGGTGATCGTCCCGCTGGTGCTGCTGGTCATCACCGTGGTCCTGGCGGTGCTGCTGCGGGCGCTCGTGGCACCGATCCTGCTGGTGGCCACGGTGGCGGTGAGCGTGCTGGCCACCATGGGCGTCAGCGCGCTGGTGTTCGAGCACCTGTTCCAGTTCCCGGGCAGCGATCCGCAGGTGCTGCTGATCGGATTCGTGTTCCTGGTGGCGCTGGGGATCGACTACAACATCTTCCTGATGACCCGCGCCCGCGAGGAGTCGCAGCGGGTCGGCACCCGGAACGGCGTGCTGCGCGCGCTCGCCGTCACCGGCGGCGTCATCACCAGCGCCGGGCTGGTGCTCGCGGCCACCTTCGGCGCGCTGGCCGTGCTGCCGCTGGTGATCCTGGTTCAGCTCGGGTTCCTGGTCGGCTTCGGCGTCCTGCTCGACACCTTCGTGGTCCGCACGCTGGTGGTGCCGGCCGCCGTCCACCTGCTCGGCGACAGGGTATGGTGGCCGGGCACGCTCGCGAAGGGCCCGACCGCGCCCGCCGACGAGCGGCAGCGCGCGCGGGCCTGAGCACTGTCGAGGCGAGGAAAGCCAACCTTGATGGAGCCACCTGCCGGCCTCAGGACCGCAGTGCTGCCACGGTTTCGATGAGGCCCTGGTTGTGCAGCGCAGCGAGCACTTCATCCAGATCCATGGGTGGGCGCTTCTTGCTGTCGGCGATGCGCTGGACCTCGCCGAAGACGATTTCTGGGTTCAGGTCGACCATCGAGTGCAGAAACTCGTCGGCGCGACGGGCCTCGATGTGCCACCGGGCCAGGCCGTCTCGCGGGAAATCACGCACGTTGTTGGTGACGATGGTCTGAGCGCCGACCTTGATGGCTGCAGCGACCACGTGCCGGTCGTCGGGGTCGGGGAGGTCGACGACCCCTGTCAGCGGCTCGTAACCGGTGACCAGGACATCCCGGATGGCCTGATTCATCAGGGTGCGGGTGCGAGCGAGCCGGTCGGGGTCCAGGTCGGGGCGGTCCTCGACGAGGTTGCGGAAGACTTCATCGAGGATCTCGTCGGTCCAGCGGGCGCGCACCAACCCGGCCTGTGCGACACGAATCAGCAGGTCGCGGAGAAGGCTGGGGTACAGGACGTTCGCGTCATAGATGACAACGAAGGAAGCCACGTCAGAGGACGTCCATCTCCTCGCCGAGCGCAGTCAGTTCGTCGGCTGCGGCGCGACGCCGGCGGTCGTCCTGACGCATGTACCGCAGCAGAGACTCTGCCTTGATCCGGCGGTGAGTGCCGACCTTCCGGTACTCGATCTCACCACCCTCCAGTAGGGAGATCAGGTACGGGCGGCTCACGTTGAGCATGTCGGCGGCCTGCTGGGTGGTGAGCTCGGCGTGTGCCGGAACGACTGAGACGCCTTCCCCAGCAGCCATGTGTGCGAGGACGCGGGCCAGGAGTTCGACGGCGGAACGGGGTACGACGAGCGAGTCCTCGTGCTCGTCATCGACGACCAGACGCACAGTGTCGTTGCTTGTGTGGGTGCGCAGGTAGTTCTTGACGCTCTTGACCGCCTCGACAGCGGTCATCACGTCGGTCGCATCGGGCTGAACCGGCGGCTCTAGCAGGGAAGTCATGGCGATCCTCCTGACTCTGCAGTGCCGTGAACTTCCAGCACCACGCGTGCTTAAATAAACGCAATAACCGCAATATACGCAATATTCATCGGTCCGGCATGGCTTTGCCGTGACTCGGCCGGGGGATCCTGCGTGGCTGCTGGCGCCGCTACACTTTCCCAGTGCAGCGACCGGTCGTCTCATGGCCACGCAGCTCACGCGGAGCAGTCGCTGACTGGTGAGGACCCCTGCACATGGCCGGATCACTGGCCTGACGTCCGCCCGTTCGGGCAGGGTGGCTCCCGTGACCTCTGGCCAGAAGCTCCGGATCGCCGTGCTCGGGCCCGGAGGTGTCGGCGGGTTGCTGGCCGCCCTGCTGGCGCGGGAGGGTCACGCGGTCACCTGCCTGGCCCGCCCGGAGACCGCGCAGCACCTCGACCGCGACGGCCTGCGGCTGACCAGCGGCCGATTCGGCGAGGTCCCGGCCGCGGTCCGCGGCGCAGAGCGGCTTTCCGAGCCGGTCGACGTCCTCCTGGTGACGACGAAGGCCACCCAGCTCGAGGCCGCGCTCGACCGGGTGCCGGCCGACGTCCTCGGTGACGCCGTCCTGGTGCCGCTGCTCAACGGCGTCGAGCACCTGGCGCAGCTGCGCGCGCGCTACCCGACCGCGCGGGTGGTCGCCGGCACCATCCGGGTGTTCGCCGACCGCCCGACACCGGGCGTGATCCGGCACGACGGCGAGCTGTGCGCCGTCCAGCTGGCCCCGGGCGCCGAGCCGCTGGCCGAGGCCCTGACCGCCGCCGGCGTCGACGTCGCCGTCCGTCCCGACGAGGCCGGGCTGCTCTGGGACAAGCTGTGCTTCCTCGCGCCGATGGCCCTGTTGACGACGGCGGCCGGGACGCCGCTCGGGCCGGTGCGCGACGAGCGCGGCGACGACCTCACCGCGGTGATCGGCGAGGTCGCCGCGGTCGCCCGGGCCGACGGTGCGGCGAGCGACGCCGCGGCCACCCGCGACTTCGCCTGGTCGCTGCCGGACGGGATGCGCTCCTCGATGCAGCGGGACGCCGAGGCCGGCAACCCCACCGAGCTGGAGGCGATCGGCGGGGCGGTGCTGCGGGCGGCCGACCGGCACGGCATCGACGTTCCGGTCACCCGGCGAATCGTCGAGGAGCTGCGCAGCCGGCTCCGGGAAGCCGAACCTAACCGGCGGTGAAGATCCAGGTCAGGACGGCGGCCCCGACGACCACCCAGAGCAGCGGCACCCGGTTGGTCCACCGCGCCGCGGCGAGGCGCCCGGTGCCGAACAGCACCCACGCGATCACCGTCGTGGTCACCGCCACGAACGGGTAGCCGAACCAGCCGTAGATCAGCAGCGCGGCCCAGGAGGAGTTCGCGTTGGCCATCCCCATCGCGCCGCCGATCGCGACGAGGAACCACGGGGCCAGGAAGAGCAGGTAGCCGACCTGCAGCACGCCGAGCTCGACCGCGGTGCGGCGGCGGGACGCCCGGTCCGGCGACACGACGGAACCGGAGGGCGGGGGCGGTGTGGACCGTCACGGCGGCGGAGCGTAGCGGCGGGAATGCCTCGTGAGCGGTCCCCGGACGGGTGAACCGCCGATCATCAACGGGGAGGGGCGCTCAGACCTCGCCCGAGCGCAGCCGGGCCAGCCAGACGTCGGCGTCGGCGAACGCGGCGTCGGACGACTCCTGCCGCACCGGCCGGTTCTCCCGCCCGTCGGCACGGGGATAGGAGCCGAGGAACCGGACGTCGTCGCAGAGCCGGTGCAGCGCGGCCAGCGCCTCGCCCACCCGCGGATCGGCGACGTGCCCCTCGCAGTCGAGGGAGAAGGAGTAGACCCCGAGCCGCTGCCGGGTGGGGCGGGACTCGATGCGGGTCAGGCTGATGCCGCGGACGGCGAACTCCTGCAGCAGCTCCAGCAGCGCCCCGGTGCGGTCCCCCACGACGGCCACCAGCGACGTCTTGTCGTTGCCGGTCGGGTCGGGCAGCCGCCCCGGTCGCGAGACCAGCACGAACCGGGTCACCGCACCCGGGTGGTCGGCGACGTCGTCGGCCAGGACGTCGAGGCCGTACCGCGAGGCGGCGATCGCCGCGCACACGGCGGCGTCGACCTCGCCGGCCGCCACCGCCGCGGCGGCCGCGGCGGTGGACGTCGTCGGCAGCGGGCTGATCCCGGGCAGCAGTTCGGTGAGCCGCCGGCCGGTCTGCGCGAGCGCGTGCGGATGGCTGGCCACCGAGCCGACGTCGGCGAGCACCGTCCCCGGGCGCACCGCGAGCACGAACGCCACGTCGAGGAACACCTCGCGGGTGATCACCAGCGGCTCGCCGTCGACCAGCCCGTCCATCGTCGCCGGCACGGATCCCTCGACGGAGTTCTCGAGCGGGACGAGCGCCGCGTCGGCGTCACCCGACCGGACGGCGGCCAGCGCCGCGGCGACACTCGGCTGGGGGTCGCGCCGTCCCTCCGGAGCGGTAATCGCCCTGCTCAGGGCCGCTTCGGCGAAGGTACCCTCGGGCCCGAGATAGGCGAACCGCGTCGGAGACGGACTGGGTGGCATCCCGGGCATCCGACGAGGGTAGTGCGCACAGCACGAGGCGGTCGCCCGACCCGGGAGCAGGGGCGGGCCACCGGCAGCACCGGCCTCCGCGGCCGCCTACCCCTGACTGGAGGAGTGCGTGACCCCCGCCCCCGCCCGCGTTCCTCCCGTGGGGCTGCAGGCTGCGCTGTGGCGACTGCTCGACGCCGGTCAGCAGGAGGACCCCACCCCGTTCCGCGCCCTGCTCGACGAGGCCGAGGACGCGTTCGCCGGCAGCGACGAGCCGCTCTGGGCCGCCTGGCGGCACGTGGTGCGCGCCCGCCGGAGCCTGCTCGACGGCGACCCGGCCGCCACCGCGGACGGGATCGCCGCGGCCCGGGAGCTGCTGGACCGGTGCCCGGTGTCGGCGGAGACCGCCCTCCTGATGGCGTACCTCGCGCACGTCGAGACGACCTGCGACCACCTCGACCACGCGATGCTGCTCGCCGTCGACGCCAGCCTGCTCACCGACGGGCAGTCCGGGCAGCCCTCGCGCCCGCTGCTCCAGGCGCACCGCTGGCTGTCGATGACCCTGTCGGGGCTCGACCTGGAGGAGCTGGCCGTCGCGCACGCCGTCCGGGGCTCCCGGGTGGCCGCGGCGCTGCCCGACGTCGGCGACCGCTGGCGGCTGCTGCTGCTCGCCGCCCGCCAGCACGTCGAGCTCGCCCAGACCCTGCGCCGCCGCGGGGACACCGACCGCGCCGGGCGGCTGGCCACCGAGGCGATCTCCCACGCCACCCAGGCGCGGCAGCTGCCCTGGGAGCCGGAGCAGGCCGACGCCGACCTCCTCGACGTGGTGCAGGCCTGGGGGCTCGTCTGCAGCGGCGACCTGGATGCCGCTCTCGGCCCGCTGCGCCGGGTCCGCCGGTCGCTGCAGCGCGACGGTGGCCTGTGGCTGCGCGGCTACACCGATCTGGTCCTCGCCCGGCTGCTCGCCGCGCTCGCCCGGCGGGACGGCGACGTGACGGTGGGCGAGGAGGCGATCGACCTGCTGGTCGACGCCTCCGGTGCGTTCGCCGCCACCGGTGACCGCCGCCGCTACCGGCAGGCCCTGCTGGAGCTCGGCCAGGACTACGCCGATCTCGGCCGGCCGGCCGAGGCGCTGCACTGGCTCGAGGCCTACCGCGCCGAGACCGGTCGGGCGCACACCCGCGGCCGTGAGATGTGGGCGGAGATGTTCGTCCGCCGCAGCCGGCTGCGCGAGGCCGAGCGCCAGGCGGCGCTGCTGCGCCGGCACGCGCTCGAGGACCCGCTCACCGGTCTGGGCAACCGGCGCAGCGCGGAGCGCCGGCTGGGCACCCTGCGGCTGGGCGAGGAACCGCTGTCCCTGGCCGTCGTCGACGTCGACCGGTTCAAGGAGGTCAACGACGACACGTCGCACACCCACGGCGACGCCGTGCTCCGCCGGGTCGCCGACCTGCTGCGGGAGCACAGCCGCGGGGACGACGAAGTGTACCGCTGGGCCGGGGACGAGTTCCTCGTCGTGCTGCCGACGGCGACCGAGGCGCAGGCGGTCGTGGTGATGGAGCGGCTGCGGTCCGCCGTCGCGGAGGCCGACTGGAGCGACCTGCCCCTGACCGATCCGGTGACGGTGAGCATCGGCGTCGCCACCGCACCGGCGGCCCCGGACGGGGAGCCGGGCGCCGTCGTGGGCTGGCGGGCACTGTTCGACACCGCGGACCTGCACCTGTTCTCCGCCAAGCGGCTGGGACGCAACCGGGTCCGCGCCCACGGCCCGACCGACGCCACCGGTCGCGGGGCGAGCGCGTGAGCGAGCTTGCGAGCTCACCGGAGGGCACAGCAGCGTCGCGAACGCGGTCGACGAGCGCCAGCGAGGAGAGCACGTGAGCTTCCCGCACGCGTGGGACGGGAGGGACACGACGGACGGGGGACGGCGCGTTCTCAGTGACGTGCTCGACACGGTCAGTAACGACATGCACAGTGCGCTCGTGCCACCGGGAGCCCTGCACCACCGGGTGACCGCCGCCCTGAGCAACTGGCAGCTCGACGACGCCGAGCAGCTGCTCGCCGGGGTCGAGCGGGACCCGTCGCCGTACGTCGCGGCCGTGCCGACCGCCGACGTTCCCGACGGTGCCCCGACGTCGCTGGGCCGGGCGTGGGCGGACACGCTGCGCGCCGAGCTGCTGGTGCGCCGGCTGCGCGTCGCCGGGTTCACCCTCGTCGGCGATCCGGTGGCCGGCGACTCCCCCGCCGAGCCGGCGCTCGACCTGCACGCGGGGGTCGCCGAGCTGATCGACGGCAACGGCGCGCCCTCCCGCGAGGACGCCGACCCGCGCTCGGAGTCGGCCTCCCGGGCCGCGCTGGCCATCGCCCTCGTCCGCTCGGCCAAGGCCGCGTTCGACGCCGCCGACGACGACCTCCAGCGGGCCGCGGGGCTCGCCCGCCACGCCCGCATCGAACTGCTCTCCCGGCGGATCGACGCCGCGATGGACGAGGCCGTGGAGGCCGCGAGCCTGCTCGACCCGGCCCTCCCGCCCAGCGCGCTGCTGGTCGACACGCTGGGCACGCTGGCCGGCGTCCTGGCCGACCTCGAGCTCATGCCGCTCGCGCTCGACTACCAGCGGCGCGCGCACGAGACGGCGCAGGCGGCCGCCGCCGACCCCGCCGTCCTCGGCCCGGAGGACACCGACCCCGACGTCCTCGTCGCCGTCGCCGCCACCCGCCTCGGCGAGCTGTGCGCCGAGCTCGGCGAGGGGCTGCTCGACGACGGAGCGCCCGACTCCGCCGCCCCCTACTTCACCGAGGCCCGCGAGCTGGCCGAGCAGGCCCTGGCGCAGCTGCCCCCGGACGCGGCCGGCATCGTGGCCGCCCAGGTGGTGCACGGCTGGGCGCTGGTGGGCCTGGGCGAGCACGCCGCGGCGACCGGGCCGCTGCGCGCCGCCGTCCGGCTCTCCGCGGCCGCCGCCGACCGGGACCGGCTGGCCTCGGCGCGACTCGCGCTGGGCCGGGCCCTGCGCCGGCAGGGGGAGGGCCGGGCCGCCGACGAGCACCTCGTCGCCGCGCTCGGCCTCGCCACCGAGCACGGCCTGCCCCGGCTGCGCCGGGCGGCGCTGCGCGAGCTGTGCACGCTGCAAACGGACCTCGACGACGCCGGCCGGGCGCTCCCCTACCTGCAGGCCTACCTGGCCGACGAGCTGGACCGGGTCGACGAGCGGCGCACCCGCTGGGTGGAGCTGTTCGGCCGCCGCAAGAGCCTGCTGGAGACCGAGCGGGCCGCCGGCCAGCTGCGCCGGCAGGCCTACGAGGACCCGCTCACGCACCTGCCGAACCGGCGTTACGCCGAGGCGCGGCTCGACGGCCTGCTGGCCGCCGGCGGCGTCCCGGCCCTGGCCGTGGTCGACGTCGACCGGTTCAAGTCGATCAACGACTCGATCGGGCATCCCGGCGGCGACGCCGTGCTGCGCGTGGTCGGGGAGCTGCTGGTGGCCGGCGTCCGCGACACCGACGAGGTGTGCCGCTGGGCCGGCGACGAGTTCGTCATCCTGCTCCCCGACACCACCGCCGAGCAGGGCGAGCGAGCGCTGGAGCGCATCCGCGCCGCGGTCGCCCGCTACCCGTGGGTGGAGCTGGGCCTCGACGTGCCGGTCACCATCAGCGCCGGCATCGCCTCGGCCACCCGCGGCGACGACCGCAAGACCCTGTTCGCCGCGGCCGACGGCGTGCTCTACGACGCCAAGCGCAGCGGACGGGACCAGGTCGTACGGCTCTCGGCGCTCACCCAGACCCGCGCCCCGGGCGGTGCACCGGATGCGCCGGCCGCTCCCGCCCCCGTGCCCGACGCCGTCCCGGTGCCGGTGGCTGCCACCCCGCTGGACGACGCCCGCCGGGCGTTGGCCGCCGTGCGCGACGAGGCCACCGGCTTCGCGCCGCTGCTGGATCCGCCGCACCCGCCGCTGGGCAGCGACCGGCCCGGCGAGCCCCTGCTCGGGCCGCTCCCCCGGTTCCCGCAGCCGACCGGGCCCACGCCCGTCGCCGCGGGAGAGCCAGAGGTCGTGTGGGCCACCGGCCGCAGCACCGAGCAGGTGCAGGCGCTGGTCCGCGAGGCGCGGCGCGAGCACCCGGACCGCCCGGCGCTCGTGCTGCGCGCGGCACCGGAGACGCTGGTGGCGCTGGCCGCCGAGCACGGCTCGGCCACGACTCTGGACGCCACGGCGATGGCCGCAGCGGTGGGCCCGGTGCCGGAGCCGCTCGGCCGCACCACCGTGCTCTGCGCGAGTGGCGCCGACGCCCCGGTCGCCGCGGAGGTGGCGTTCGTCGCGCGGGTGGCCGGTACGGCCGTCACGCGGCTGGACGCCGTCTCCCCCAGGCGGGTGCACGCCCTGCTGGACGACGGCTCGCTGGTCGCCGACTGCCTCGTGGTGGTCGCCGGCATGGACGCCGCCCTGGCGACGGCGATCGGCCCGCTCACCGACGTCCCCGTGGTCGCCGTGCCCACCTCCGCCGGGCAGCCCAGCGCGTTCGGTGGCCTGGGGGCGCTCATGACGATGCTCAACTCCTCCGCACCGGGGGTCGTGGTGAGCACCATCGACAACGGCTACTCGGCGGGTGTCTTCGCGGCGCGGGTGAGCCGGAGGAGCGGCGGGAGGACATGATCTTCCGACGAGCGGGTGCCGGGAGGGTCCCGCGAGGAGTGACGGCCACGGCTCCGCGCGACCGGGGGACGGCACCTGGCCGCGGTGTCGCGACGAGTGGGGCCCGCAGGGTCCCGCGAGGAGTGACGGCCACGGCTCCGCGCGACCGGGGGACGGCACCTGGCCGCGGTGTCGCGACGAGTGGGGCCCGCAGGGTCCCGCGAGGAGTGACGGCCACGGCTCCGCGCGACCGGGGGACGGCACCTGGCCGCGGTGTCGCGACGAGTGGGGCCCGCAGGGTCCCGCGAGGAGTGACGGCCACGGCTCCGCGCGACCGGGGGACGGCACCTGGCCGCGGTGTCGCGACGAGTGGGGCCCGCAGGGTCCCGCGAGGAGTGACGGCCACGGCTCCGCGCGACCGGGGGACGGCACCCGGCCGCGGTGTCGTCCGGAGGACGACAGTGTGATCGCGTGGCTGGACCTGGCGGCCGGGGCGTCGGGCGACATGCTGCTCGGCGCGATGGTGGACGCCGGGGTGCCGCTGGACGTGCCGGCCGAGGCGGTGGCCGCGCTGCCGGTCGAGCACGTCGTCCTGGAGACCGAGCAGGTCACCCGGCACGGGCTGGGCGCCATCCGCGTCCACGTGCGCACCTCGCCGTCGGACACCACCCGCACCTGGGCCGACGTCCGGTCGCTGCTGGCCGCCTCCGCCCTGCCGGCACCGGTGCGCGACGGCGCCCTGGCCGTGTTCGAGCGGCTGGCCGTGGCCGAGGGCCGGGTGCACCGCACCGACCCGGAGCAGGTGCACTTCCACGAGGTCGGGGCCCTGGACGCGCTGGCCGACGTGGTGGGGGTGATCGCCTGCCTGGAGTACCTGGAGCTCGACCGGCTGACCGCCTCTCCCGTGGCGCTGGGCAGCGGCTCGGCCCGCGGCGCGCACGGCGTCGTCCCCGTGCCCGGCCCCGCCGTGCTGGAGCTGCTGGCCGGGGTGCCGGTGCACGCCGGGGCCGTGGCCGCCGAGATGTGCACCCCCACGGGCGCGGCGCTGCTCGCTGCCCGGGTGGACGAGTGGACGACCCTGCCCGCGCTGCGCCCGGAGCGGGTGGGCACCGGCGCCGGGCGGCGGGATCCGGCGGAGCTGCCCAACGTCGTCCGGCTGGTGCTCGGCGAACCGGCCGAGCCGGCCCCGGCGCGGCCGGTGGTGCTCGAGGCCAACGTCGACGACCTCGACCCCCGGCTGTGGCCGGGCGTGCTCGACGCACTGCTGGCGGCGGGCGCCTCCGACGCCTGGCTGACGCCGATCCTGATGAAGAAGGGCCGCCCGGCGCACACCCTCTCGGTGCTCTGCCGGCCCGGCGCCGTGGCGGCGGTCCAGGCCGCCGTCTTCGCGACGACGTCGACCATCGGCCTGCGGGTGGTCCACGTCGGCAAGGTGGAGCTGGAACGGGCGCAGGCGGCCGTGGACGTGCTCGGCGGGCAGGTGCGGGTGAAGCTCGCCGTCTCCGGCGGGCGGCCGGTGAACGTGAGCGTCGAGTTCGAGGACGTCGCCGCCCTGGCCCGGGGCCTCGGCCTGCCGGTCAAGGAGGTGCTGCGGGCGGCCACCGCCGCCGCGGAGGCCGCCCATCCGGTCGCGCCGACGACGCCCCCGTCCGCGCCCGCCGCCCCGCCGTTGTGGAGCTGACGCCTGCCGGTCAGCCGCGGCTGGACCGCATGGCGCGCAGCTGGGTGAGTGCCGGGTCGCCGGCCAGCCGGGCGTACTCGGGGGAATCCACTGCGTGCAGCGTGATCCGGCCCTCGGCGTCGTAGTGCAGGCCCCAGCCGTACGTCTTCGGCAGCGGCGAGGCGCGCAGGCAGGCGCGCGGCTGGGCGAAGTACTCCTCGCGCAGCCGGGCCAGCTCGTCGTCGTCGACGCCGGTACGCCCGCGGACGGCCGGGGAGGAGGCCAGCAGGACCTCCTCCTGGGTCCACCCGCCCGGGCGGGCCGCGAGCATCGCGTACTGCGTGCCGGCCACCGTGGGGCCGGCGGCCCGCTCCGGTGGCACCTCGCCCGTGGTCGCCCGGCAGTCCGTGGCGACGGCGATGAACGTGTTCTCGTACCCCATGGCGGCATCCTGCCCGGCGGTACCGACGAAACGGCGCGGACCAGCCGCGCGGCCCGGCCGGTCCGACCGGCCCCACGTCAGCCGCAGTTCCGCCGGCTCGGTCCGCGCGTGCTCAGCCCCGCGGCCGCCACCGGGGCGACGGCGAGCACGAGCAGACCCACGGCGGCCACCCCGCCCAGGGCCCAGGCCGCGAACACCAGCAGCGCCGACAGCTCGACGCCCAGGCCGGCCACCGAGGTGACCGTCGCCCGGTAGGGCCCGGTGATCCGCCGCTGCAGCTCCGCCTCGGCGGCCACGAGCACCGCCAGGTACAGGCCGTAGGCCACCGCCAGCGCGGCCAGGGCGACCGGCGGGGTCACCACCGGGACCAGGAGGAGGCCCGCCCCGGCCGCCAGCAGCACCGCGGCCAGGATCCGCGCCGGGGGCCGGACCAGCCGGCCGCCGAGGGTGGCGCCGGCCGCGCCCGCCAGCGAGGCGGCGAGCACGACGACCGGGACCGCGCCCACGGGCACCCCGAGGTCGGCAGCGACCACCGGGAAGTACTCCTCCATCCCGTCGAGCCCCCCGACCAGCGCGACCGCCACGACCGCCACCAGCAGCGCGGGGCGCCGCAGCGCCTGGACCAGGCCGGCGCGCACCGAGCCCGCGACGTCCTCGTCGGCGCCCGGCCGCGGGTCGGGGAGGCGCAGCGCCAGGGCCGCGGCGGCCAGGCAGACCGCGACGCTGGCCCAGCCGACCAGCGGGTAGCCGCCGACGGCGTGCAGGGCGGTCGCGGCGAGCGCCGTCGGCACCTGCACGAGCAGCTCGGCCGCCGTCATGGCGCCGTTCACCCGGGGGAAGCACTCCGCCGCACCGACGTCGGCCAGCGCGTCGTGGACCAGGGCCTCCGCGGTGCCCGAGGAGCACGCCCCCCCGAGTCCCCAGACGACGAAGCCCGCGGCGAACGAGGCGAGCGAGGGCGCCGCGGTCCAGAGGACGAACGCGGCGGCCTGCAACACCCCGGAGAGCGCCAGCACTCCCCGCCGCGACCAGCGGTCGGCGAGCACCCCCGCGGGGACCTCGGCCAGCAGTCCGGTGACCGACCAGAGGCCGAACAGCAGCGACAGCTCGGCGCCGGACACGCCCGTGTCGAGGAAGAGTAGGGCGTAGAGGGGATAGAGCGGCACCAGCTCGGAGAGCGCGGCCCAGCCCACGGCCAGCCGCGCGATCGGCCGGGCCGCCCCGGGCAGCGAGGGGGATCAATGTCGGCGCATGGCCGGACGGTACTCGGGAACCCCCGGCCGCGCCCGCGATTTCCGGAGCCGGGACGTGCGGTGCAGGCCGGAGAGCCACCCGTGCGGGGGAACTCCCCCGGCGGGCCTCGATCGCGCTACCGTTCGCGCCGTTGCGAAACTGAACGGATCGGAGTCGCCGGCCGTACCGGAGGGATACCAGGATGACCAGCGCGGCCGAGCCCGCACCGGAGCTCGGCCGTACCGGTGCCGCGGCACCGGATCGCGAGCTCCCGGTCATGGACGCCGACCCGGCTCTCGACGGCCTGGTGCGGGTCGCCGCCGCCGTGACGGGCATGCGCTGCGCGGCGGTGATCACCATGGACACCGCCGTCATGCGGGTGATGGCGGTCCACGGCTTCCGCGGCGCGGCCTGGCCCCGCGAGGGATCCATCGTCGCCACGGTGCTCGCGCGCGGAAGCGGGGTGCAGACCTGCGACGACCTGATCCTGGAGCCGGGGTTCGGCCGGAGCCCCTGGGTCGACGGGCGCCGCGGCCGGATGCGGGCCTTCGGCTGCGTGCCGGTGCTGGTGGACGGCGTGATGCTGGCCGCGATCTGCGTCTTCGACGACGCTCCGCACACCTTTACCGACGAGGAACGCGGCCGGCTCGCCGACGTCGCGACCGCCGTCGCGTCGCTGGTGCGCGCCGGCCAGCAGGCCCGCCAGCTGGCCGATCTCGCCGCGGCCAGCCACCTCGCCCGCGCCGAGACCGCCCGCGCGCACCAGCAGCTGGCCCGCTCCACCGCCTTCACCCGCGCCCTGCTCGAGGTGCTCCCCGTGGGCGTCATCGGCGCCGACCCGGAGGGGCGGGTGACCCTCTTCAACGCCACCTTCCGCGACTGGCACGGGCTGGACGTCGATCTCACGGTGGAGCCCGACGACCTCGTGGAGACCTTCTCGCTCACCGACACCGACGGCACCCCGCTGCAGCCTGACCAGGTGCCGCTCCGGCGGGTCCTCGCCGATGGCCGGCTCGATGCCACCGAGATCGCGATCGCCGTGCCCGGCCGGCCGCCGCGGCGGATCTCCACCTCCGGCGCCCGGGTGCACGACGACGACGGCAACCTGCTGGGCCTCGTCCTGACCTCCACCGACGTCACCGAGCAGCGGGCCCTGGAGGCCGCGCTGCGCGAGGCGGCCCTGCACGACCCCCTGACCGGGCTGCCCAACCGCAACCTCCTGCTGGACCGGCTGGACCAGAGCCTGGCCGCCGCCGAGCGCGCGCAGCGGCCGATGGCGGTGCTCTACTGCGACCTCGACGGGTTCAAGCCGGTGAACGACTCCGCGGGGCACGCGGCGGGCGACGAGGTGCTGGTCCAGGCGTCGCGCCGGCTGGCTGCCGAGGTGCGCCCCGGCGACACCGTCGCGCGGATCGGCGGCGACGAGTTCGTCGTGCTCTGCCCCGAGGTCGGCTCGGAGGCGGCCGCCCAGGTGATCGCCGACCGCATCACGGCCGCCTTCGACGCGCCGCTGCGCCGGGCCGGGGGCGCCGAGCACGCGGTCGGCATCAGCATCGGGGTCGCGCTCTGCGGCCCCGGCCACACCGCGGACTCGGCACTGGCCTCGTCGGACGCCGCCATGTACCGGGTGAAGGCCGCCCGCCGGCGTCCGCGCGGACGGACCCCGGCGACCGTCTGACCCGCCGCCCTCCGGGCGCCCGGGCACCGACCGATACCGTGGGCCACCGAGAGACCGCCTGCCCGAGCCCCGCCCGGCAGTGCCGAGCGAGGAGAGTTCGAAAGTGATCTGGTCGGTGGTCCTGGCCGCGTTCGTCCTGGTGCTGCCGGTGGAGCTGCCCGACAAGACGCTGTTCGCCAGCCTCGTCCTCGCCACCCGCTTCCCGCCGCTCCCGGTCTTCGTCGGGGTGGGGACGGCGTTCGGCCTGCAGGTGGCGATCGCCGTCACCGCCGGGTCGCTGCTGTCGCTGCTGCCCGAGGCGCTGGTCACCGGCGTCGTCGCGCTGCTGTTCCTGGTGGGCGCGATCCTGCTGTGGCGGAGCGCCTCCGCCGGGCCCGAGGACGGCGGGGAGGCCGCCGAGACCCGGGAGCAGACGTCGTTCCTCCGGGCGGCGGCCATCTCGTTCGGCGTCCTCTTCGCCGCCGAGTGGGGCGACCTCTCCCAGCTGGCCACCGCCGGGCTCGCCGCCCGCTACGACGCCCCCGTGTCGGTGTTCGTCGGCTCCTGGGCCGCGCTGCTGGTCGTCTCCGGCCTCGCGGTGTTCCTGGGCAGGAAGCTCGCCGACCGGCTGCCGATCGCGCTGATCCGGCGGGTGGCCGCAGGCCTGTTCCTGGTGTTCGCCGTCGTCGCCGTGGTCGAGACCGTCCGCGCGCTCACGGCCTGACGCGCGAAGGACTCCTCCGGCAGCCACCGACGCCCTAGCCTTCGGGCGACCTGCCTGCGCACCGGAGGAGGAGGCCGCATGCCCCTCGTACCCGATCTTCCGTGGACCGCCGACCGGATCGGCGGGGGGCCCGGCCATGTCGAGGTCACCCACCTCCACCTGCGCCGGCTGCGGGACGTCCCGGCCTTCCTGCGCGACAGCATGGCTGTCCGGAGGCAGGTGATGGCCAGTCCAGGAGCCCGCTGTCTGCACCTGCGCGCCCAGCCGCTGGCCCGCCGTTTCACCACCGTCTCGTGGTGGGACGACGAGGCGGCGCTGCGTGCCTTCGTCCGCCTGGACCCGCACCGCACGGCGATCCGACGCTGGGCCCCGGAGATGCGGCACTTCAGCACCGGCTCCTACCCGGGAACGGCAGGTACTGCCCCGACCGTGGCAGAAGCGCTGTCCCGCACGGCCTAGCTGGGCAGGGTCGGGAGCCAGTCCGCGACCGCGCGGCCGATCTCGTGCGGCGAGTCCTCGGGGACGAAGTGGCTGCCGGTCACGGGAACCTCGGTGAGCGCCGGCCAGCTGCGCACGAACTCCCGCTGGCGGCCGACCAGGATCGACCCCGGCTCGGCGTCGATGAACAGCTTCGGGACGTCGCTGCCCGCGAGCCAGCCGGCGTACCGCTCGACGACCTGCACCACCTCGGCCGGGTGCCCCTCGATCGGCAGCTGCCGCGGCCACTCGAGGGTGGGCCAGCGGTCCTCGCGCTGGGCGAACGGCTCCCGGTAGCGGTCGTGCGCCTCGGGCGTGAGCCCACGGGCCACGGACGCCGGCAGGATCCGCTCGACGAAGACGTTCTTGTCCAGCACCGCGGCCTCGCCCTGGGGGCCGCGCATGAGCTGGAAGATGTTGCGGGCGTCGGCGGGCCAGTCGTCCCAGGTGACCGGCGTGACGATCGCCTCGGTGAACGCGATGCCGCGGACCGCGTCGGGGTGGCGGGCGGCCCAGTCGAAGCCGAGGCCGGAGCCCCAGTCGTGCAGCACCAGCGTGACCCGCTCCGTCGCGCCCACCGCGACGAGGAACTCCTCGAGGTAGGCGGCATGCGTGGCGAACGAGTACGTGCCCGGGCCCGCGTCCGGCAGCTTGTCGGACCGGCCCATGCCGATCAGGTCCGGTGCCAGGCAGCGGCCGAGGTGCTGCACGTGCGGGATGACGTTGCGCCAGAGGTAGGACGACGTCGGGTTGCCGTGCAGGAAGACGATCGGATCCCCCTCCCCGGCCTCCACGTACGCCATCTCGGCGTCCTTCACCTGCACGCGCCGGCGGGGGAACGGGTCCTCGGGGGAGATCTCGTCGGCCATGCCCCGATCCTCACACGGGACGGTCACGCCCCGCCGTCCGGAGAATGGCGCTTGACCCTGACGCAACGTCAGGCTGTTGCCTTGTCCTCGTCGGAAGAAGGGAGGGCCCGGTGAACGTGGGTCAGGTGGCCGCGACGGCCGGCGTCACGGTGCGCACGCTGCACCACTACGACCGGATCGGCCTGCTGTCGCCGTCCGGCCGGACGGCGAACGGCTACCGGCAGTACGCGCCGGCCGATCTGGACCGGCTGCACCAGGTGCTGCTGTACCGCGAGCTCGGGTTCCCCCTCGAGGAGGTCGCGACCCTGCTGGACGACCCGTCCGCCGATCCCCTCGAGCACCTGCGCCGCCAGCACCGGCTGCTGCAGGGCCGGCTGGAGCGGACGTCGGCGATGGTCGCGGCCGTGGAGAAGGAGATGGAGGCACGTGCCATGGGGATCTCGTTGACCCCGGAGGAACGGTTCGAGGTGTTCGGCGACTGGCTGCCCGAGGAGTACGCCGCCGAGGCCGAGGAGAAGTGGGGCGACACCGACGCCTGGGCGCAGTCCCAGCAGCGCACCCGCGCCATAACCAAGGACGACTGGCTGCGGGTGAAGGCCGAGTCCGACGACGTCGAGCGCCGGTTCGCCGAGGCGCTGGCCGCGGACGTGCCCGCGGACTCGGAGCAGGCGATGGACCTGGCGGAGGAGCACCGGCAGCAGATCAGCCGGAACTTCTACGACTGCACACCCGCGATGCACGCCGGGCTCGGCCAGATGTACCTGGCGGACGAGCGCTTCACCGCGTACTACGAGCGGATCGCGCCCGGGCTCGCGCAGTACGTGAGCGACGCCGTCCAGGCCAACGCCGCCCGCCACGGCTGAGGCCGGATCGCTGAGCGCTGATGCGCAGTTCCCGGCCCGGGAACTGCGCATCGGCGCCCAGCGTCCAGGCGCCCTCGCCCGGGCGGCCCCTTGGTCCGGCGTGCCGCCCTCAGGAACCGGGGGGCACCGGCGCGCAGTACTCGTCGACCTGCCCGGACGCGCAGAGGGTCACCGACGCCTCGATGGGGAGCGCCCCGGACCGGACGCCGGACCGCCAGTGGAGATGGAAGTCATCGGTGTGCGCAGGCCCGTTGACGCCGCGGGAGACCTCGACGGCCAGCTCGGAGTAGGTGTCGTCGGCACACGCGACGGTGACCGTCCGGCCGCCGCTGAAGCCGCTCTCCCGGAGCGTGCCGTCGAAGGCTCCGACGGTCGGCTCCCCGGACTCAGCCGGCCGCACGGCGAAATCCGTGACGATGAGTCCGGCCCGGTCCGCGGTGACCCCGTCGATGGTCGCCGTCTCCGCGCCGTCGAGGCACAGCAGCGCGATCATCAGCATCTGCGGCTCGCCCGGATCGACGTCCGGCAGGGCGACGTTGACCGCGGGGACCGCCTCGACCGGTGACGACCGGAGCAACCACCAGGCCGAGACCCCACCGGCCAGGAGCACCACGGACACCGCGGCGACCAGCAGCCGGCGGCGGGAGCGGGAGGACCGCTGGGCGGGTGGTGCGGGAGGGGTCTCCGGCCGGGTCACGCGCTGAGCATCCCGGTTGCCCGCCGCGGGGGGAAGCACGTCGGCAGCACGTCATCCGCCCGCCGGAGCTGAGCGAGCCCGGCGAGTGCGACGAACTCGTGGTCATCACCCGCTGATGGCCACGAGTCCGTCGCACTCGGCGCTCAGGTGCCCAGGGCAGGTCAGCCGCGGGTGACCAGGCCTTCGGACACCAGCCAGTCCAGCGCGACATCGGCGGGCGTCTCGCCGCCGACGTCGACGCGGCTGTTGAGCTCGATCATCACCTCGTCGGTGAGCCGGGGGATGATCTTCGCGAAGACGTCGGCGATCTCCGGGTTCTCCTCGAGCACGTCCGTGAGCACCACCGGAGCCACGTTGTACGCGGGGAAGTACCCGCGGTCGTCCTCCAGCACCGTCAGGTCCAGCGACGCGATCCGGCCGTCGGTCGTGAACACCTCGCCGAAGTTGCACGCGCCCTCGTCGGTCGCGGTGTAGACGGCTCCGGTGTCCAGGACGCTGACGTTGTCCCGGGGCACGCCCTGCGGGTCGCCCAGGGGGATGCCGTAGGCCTCGAGCATCGGCTCGAACCCGTCGCCGCGGGTGGCGAACTCCGACTCGACGCAGAAGGTCCGTTCCTCCACCGGTAGCTCGGCGATGTCGGAGAGGCTGTCGATGCCGCCCAGCTCCTCCACCGCCTCGCTGCGGACGGCGAAGGCGTAGGTGTTGTTCAGCGGCGCCGGCGGCAGCCAGGTGAGCCCGTTGGCCAGGTCGGCCTCCCGCACCGCCTCGTACTGCTCCTGCTGGTCCGGGATGCCCTCGGGCATGCCCAGGTAGTTCAGCCATCCGGTGCCGGTGTACTCCCACTGGAACTCGACCTCGCCGTCGAGCATCGCCGCCCGCGCCGGCGCGGCGCCGGGGATGCCGCTGCGGTCGACGACCTCGAAACCGGCGGCCTGCAGGGCGATCGCGGCGATCTTGCCCAGGATGAGCGCCTCGGTGAAGTTCTTCGTGCCGACGGTGATCTCCGCGCCCTCGTCGGCGACCGGCTCGATCAGCCCGGGCTCGGCCTGCGGGGTGAAGGTGTTGGCGCTCTCCAGTCCGCAGCCGGCCACCAGCGCGGCGGAGCTCAGCAGGGCCGCCGCGGCGGCGAGGGGGGAACGCATCAGAGTCCCTTCGGTCGGGCGACGTGCTCGACGACCCGGCCCAGCCAGTCGACGGCGAGCGCCAGCAGCGCCACGAGCACCGCCCCGCTGATCAGCAGCGAGTCCAGCGACAGCGTGATCCCGGTGTTGATCAGGACCCCGAGCCCGCCGCCGTCGATGAAGGTCGCCAGCGTGGCGGTGCCCACCAGGAGCACCAGCGCGGTGCGCACGCCTGCCAACAGCACCGGGACGGCCAGCGGGAGCTCCACGCGCAGCAGCACCGCCAGCGCGCTCATCCCCATCCCCCGGCCGGCCTCGACCAGCCGCGCGTCGACGCCCTGGATGCCGACCATGGTGTTGCGCAGCACGGGCAGCGCCGCGTAGACCACCAGCGCGACCACCGTCGTCCGGAAGCCGAACCCCAGCCACATGGCGAGCAGGACGAACAGCCCGATCGCCGGCGCGGCCTGCCCGGTGTTGGCGACCCCGATGACCAGCGGGCTGAACCGGCGCAGCGGACGCCGGGTCAGCGCGACGCCCAGCGGCACCGCGATCAGCAGGACGATCAGCGCCGCGGCGGCGGTCAGGTACAGGTGTTCCCGGATGCTGTTCCACAGCACCGTCGCGCCGAGCTGCCGGTCCTCGGTCTCGCTCAGGCCGGCGGTGGCCCGCCACACCAGGAAGGCGCCGACGCCGAGGACCAGGAGCGCCGGCTGCAGCAGCAGCGCACGCCAGCCGCCGTTCCCGGCGGCGGACGGGTCGGCCTGCCGCGCGGTCTCCTCCGGAGGTACCTCCTGCGGCGCGTCCTCCGGGTGCAGTTCCGTGGCCGCGGTCATCCGGCCACCTCCGTGCGGGTGCGCTGGATGGCGGCCATCACCGTCTCGACCGCCATGACACCGGCGAGACCGTCCCGTCGGCCGGTGACCACGACGCCGCCCTGGCTGGCCGCCAGCATGGTGTCCAGCGCGTCGTTGAGGGTGGACCGGAGCCCGACGACGGGGAGGCGCTCGTCGACCGTGTCCGGCACCGTGGTCGTCCGGGCGAGCTCGGCCACCGTGGGCCAGCTGATCGGCCGGCCGCGGCGGTCCAGCACGACGACGAAGCCGTCGCCGGCGGCCTGCGCGGCGGCCACCACCTGCGCGGAGTCGGCTCCGGCGGTCGCCGTCGTCACCTGCATGAGGTCGACGTCGCCGACCCGGGTGAGCGTCAGCTGCTTCAGCGTGGCCCCCGCGCCGACGAAGTCGGCGACGTACTCCTCGGCCGGCTCGGCCAGGATCCGCTCGGGGGTGTCGTACTGCACCACGCGCGCGCCGACGTCGAAGACGACGATCTTGTCGCCCAGCTTGACCGCCTCGTCGAAGTCGTGGGTGACGAAGACGATCGTCTTGCCCAGCTCCTCCTGGATCCGGATCAGCTCGTCCTGCAGGCGCTGGCGGGTGATCGGGTCGACGGCGCCGAACGGCTCGTCCATCAGCAGCACCGGCGGGTCCGCGGCCAGGGCGCGGGCCACCCCGACCCGCTGCTGCTGGCCCCCGGACAGCTCCCGCGGGTACCGGTCGCGGTAGACGGCCGGGTCCAGACCGACGAGGTCCAGCAGCTCGTCGACCCGCTCGGCGATGCGCTGCTTCTCCCACTTCAGCATCCGGGGGACCATCCCGATGTTGGTCGCGACGGTCATGTGCGGGAACAGCCCACCGGCCTGGATGACGTAACCGATCCGCCGGCGCAGCTGGTCGGCGTCCTGATCGGTGACGTCCTCCTCGCCCAGGTGGATCCGCCCGCTGGACGGCTCGATCAGCCGGTTGAGCATCTTCAGCAGGGTCGTCTTCCCGCAACCGGACGGGCCGACGAACATCACCGTCTCGCCGGCGGCGATCTCGAGGGTGACGTCGTCGACGGCCGGCCGGTCCTGTCCCGGGTACCGCTTGGTCACGCCGTCCAGGCGGATGCTGACCCCGCTGATGTGCCGGTCGCTGCTGCCGGCCGTCCCGGCGGCCGGCGCGGACGTTGCCTCAGACACGGATCCCCCTGGGGGTGGTGAGCCGACCCGCCAGCACCAGCAGCAGGTCGAGGACGAGTGCGAGCAGGACGATCGCGATCGTCCCGGTGAGCGTGGAGTTGACGGCATTGGCGCCGCCCAGCCGGGACAGCCCGGAGAAGATGAAGCCGCCGAGGCCCGGTCCGAGCACGTAGGCGGCGATGGCCGCGATCCCCATGACCATCTGGGTGGAGATGCGGATACCGGCGAGCACGACCGGCCAGGCCAGGGGCAGTTCCACCCGCAGCAGCGTGGCCGTGCGGGTCATGCCGATGCCCCGGGCGGACTCGACCAGCGAGCGGTCGACCCCGGCCAGCCCCACCACGGCGTTGCGCAGCACCGGCAGCGCCGCGTAGAAGGTCACGGCGATGACCGCCGGGGTGATCCCGAAGCCGAACGGCGTCAGCAGGACCCCCAGCAGGGCGAAGGCCGGGATGGTCAGGCCCACCGCCGACAGGCCGTTGGCCAGCGCCGTCGCCCTCGGGCTGCGGTACACCAGCATGGCCACCGCGACGCCGATTCCCGAGCCCAGCAGGACGGACTGGACGACCAGGCTCACGTGCTGGAAGGCCTGGAAGGCGATGACGTCGGCACGTTCGGTCACGTACTCCCACATCGCGGCAGCGCCTTCCCCACCCGACGTCGCTGTCGGGCCTGGTCGTCGTTCGTCTTCCGGACACGGATCCCTGCGACCGGTCGGGCGCCGGCGCGACAGCCCGGCGCACCGGCGGCCGCGGCACTCGTTCCACGGTAGCCGCTGCCTCCCCGGCAGGGGCAGTCCGCGGGGGGGCGCCGGCCCGGCCGGCGGCGGCCCGACCCGGATCGGGACCCGGCGCGCGCCACGGATCGGCACCGGTCATCCTGGGACCGGATGAAGGCCATATTTGTGTGGCTGCACCACCCTGCCGCACAGCGCGGGGTGCGAGCAGCCGTCGCGGCGGGACTGGCCTGGCAGGTCGCCGTCCTGCTGCCGCCACTGCTGTCGGAGTACGCGTACTACGCGCCGCTCGGCGCGGTGATCGCCGTCCACCCGACGATCGCCGACTCCGCGAGCGCGGCGTGGCGGAGCGTCCTGGCGATGCTGATGGGCTTCGCCCTGGCCTACGTCGTGTACGAGCTGACCCGGTCGGTCCCGGACGCCCTGACGATCGCGCTGATCGTCGCCCTGGCCATCGGGGTGGAGCAGTGGCGGCGACTCCTGCGGGACCAGGCCGGCTGGGTGAGCTTCGCCGCGGTCCTCATGATCACCGTCGGGGCGGGCCAACCGGGGCCCTACGTCCTGCGGTACGCCGGCCTGACCCTGGTCGGCGCGGCCATCGGTGTGCTGGTCACCGCCGTCCTCTTCCCGCCGTTGCAGCTCACCCAGGCCGTCGGCCGGATCGGTGGCACCCGCGCCGTCCTCGCCGCACACCTGCACGACATGGCCGAGACCCTGCGCGAGGGGCGGGTCCCCGACCCCGCCGAGTGGACCGAGCGCAACCGCCGGCTGGACCGCTCGCTGGACCGCATGCGTGCCGCCGAGCGCCAGGTCGAGCGGGCCCGCCTCGCCAACCCGCGGGCCCGCCGCTGGAAGGGACGCGCCGAGACCATCCGCGAGGAGTCCCGCGCGGTCGACCGCGTCGCCGTCCTCGTCGACGACCTCACGTCACTGCTCGTCGAGTTCCATCCGCACCGGCGCGGCGTCGACCACGCCGAGGCCGGCACCGGCTGGGTGCTCGCCGACGCGCTGGACGGGCTCGCCGGCGTGCTCACCACCCCGTACCACACCGGCGACGGGACGACGCCCGACGAGCGGGAGGCGCGGATCGCCCGCGCCGTCGATGCGCTGCACCGCCTGGTCGGCCTCGTCCGGACCAGCACGGTCTCCGACGACCAGGGCTTCTTCGCCCTCGGTGCGGTCGCGGTCGGTGTCCACCGCAGCCTGTCCGCGCTCGGTGCCCAGGAACGCCAGCCCTCCACGGCGTGAGCCCCGCGTCCGGGTGAGCAACTCGCCGTCCCGCGCGAGATGGAACCGCCTTCCCGGTAGCGGAGATCCGCAGTCCTGGCCATGAGCGCGGGACCGGGTCAGGCCTCCTCGGCGAGGACCTGCTCCGCGACGGACACCGCCCGCTCCCGGTCTGCGGGCACCAGGCCGATGCGGGTGCGCCGGTCCAGCAGGTCGGAGACGGTCCGTGCGCCCTCGTGCCGGACGGCGAACCGCAGCTCCCCCACCGTCTCCGAGCGGCCGGCGACCACCAGCGCCGGGCCGAGCGCCTCCACCGACGGCGCCTCGGTGCCGTAGCGGGCCACCAGGCGAGCGGGAGCGGGTACCCGGTCCAGCGCCACCCGGGGCGCCGCACCGACCAGCGGCAGCCGGGCCGTGAGCGACCGCGCCGCCCCGCGCCCGAGCCGGGCCACCACCGCGTCCACCGCCTCCTCGGCCATAGCGCGGTAGGTGGTGAGCTTGCCGCCCACCACGGAGAGGACCGGTCCGTCCCACGTCAGCAGGTGCTTGCGCGACAGGTCGGCGGTCGCGTTGCCGGGCCCGCTACCGGCCGATTCCGGGAGCACGAGCGGCCGGTACCCGGCGTAGGCGCCCACCAGGTCGTCCCTGGCCAGCGGCTCGGTGAGCACCTGGTTCACCGTCTCGAGCAGCTGCGCCACCTCGGCGTCCGACGGCTGGGCGTCGTCGTCGGGCACCGGGCCCTCGACCGGCTCGTCGGTCAGCCCGAGGTGGACCAGCCCGTCGGGCTGCGGCAGTGCGAAGACGTAGCGCGACCGCGCCCCGGGCAGCGGCACGGTCAGCGCCGCCGACGGCGAGCCCAGCCGCACGGCCGGCACCACCAGGTGCGAGCCGCGCGAGGGCACCAGCCGGATCCGCGGCGCCAGGCGCTGCGCCCACACCCCGGCCGCGTTGACCACCACGCCCGCACGCAGGGTCACCTCCGCGCCGTCGACCAGCGCGTGCACCGCACCGCCGCCGACCGCGGTGACCGTGGCCCCGGCGACGATCCGCGCCCCGTAGGCGGCCGCGGTCCGGGCCAGCGCCACCACGAGCCGCGCGTCGTCGGTGAGCTGCCCGTCCCAGAAGACGACGCCACCGCCCCCGGGCCGCACCGCCGGGACCAGCCGGCCGACGTCAGAGGCCGGCACCCGCCGGGTCGAGGGGAGCGAGCCGCGGCCACCGGGCACCGAGAGCCGCACCGCATCGCCCAGCCGCCCCCCGGCGGCGGCCAGCGCGGTCACGCCCCGGCCGGCGGCGTCCGGCACCAGGAACGGCAGTGGCCGCACCAGGTGCGGTGCCGTGGCGCCCATGAGGACGGCGCGCTCGCGGGCGCTTTCCCGGGCCAACCCGATCTCGCCGTGCGCGAAGTACCGCAGCCCGCCGTGCACCAGCTTCGACGACCACCGGCTGGTGCCGGCGGCGAGGTCGGTGCGCTCCAGCAGCACCACCGACAGACCGCGCGACGCGGCGTCCAGGGCCACCCCGGCGCCGGTCACGCCACCGCCGACGACGACCACGTCGACGGCCGCGCCGGGCAGCGCGGCCACCTCGCGGGTACGCCGGGCGGGGGACAGCGAGCCGATCACCTGACTGCTCCCGGCTGCCGCACCGGCAGACTGTAGCGGTGTCCGAGCAGCCGGAACTGACGATCCAGGGCTGGGGCCCGCGCCCCGCCGACGACGGGTCCGCGGGCCTCGAAGCGGCGGTGCCCAAGGCCGCGCGCCGCTACCTGGGCCGCGAGCTGGGCTGGACCCCGCGGCCGACTCCGGCCGTCCCCGTGGCGGAGATCCGGCTCGGGCCCTCCCGGTTGCCCGATGCCGCCCGCACCGCGCTGATCGAACTGCTCGGCGAGGACGCCGTGAGCACCGACCGGGAGTCGCGGCTGCGCCACGCCGGCGGCAAGAGCTACCTCGACCTGCTGCGCCGGCGCGAGGGCGACGCCTCCGAGGCCCCCGACGCCGTCGTCCGCCCCGGGACCACCGAGGAGACCGCCGCGCTGCTGTCACTGTGCAGCGCGCGCGGCATCGTGGTGGTGCCCTTCGGGGGCGGCACCAGCGTGGTGGGCGGGCTGGCCGGGGTGGACGCCGACGACCGGCCGACGGTCGCCGTCGACCTCTCCCGCATGGCGTCGGTGCAGGCGCTCGACGTGCCGTCGTCCCTGGTCACCGTGGGGCCGGGGCTGCGTGGGCCCGCGCTGGAGGAGGTGCTGGGCCGCGAGGGCCTGACGTTCGGTCACCTGCCGCAGAGCTGGGAGTTCGCCACGCTGGGCGGCTACGCGGCCACCCGCTCGGCCGGGCAGTCCTCCACCGGGATCGGCCGGTTCGACGAGCTGGTCGCCGGTGTCACGCTGGCGACGCCGTCGGGCGTACTGGAGCTCGGGCACCCGCCGGCGTCGGCCGCCGGCCCCGACCTGCTCGGCCTGGCGCTCGGCTCGGAGGGCACGCTCGGGATCATCACCGAGCTCCGGCTGCGGGTGCGGCCCAGGCCCCCGGCCAGCTCCTACGAGGGCTGGTCCTTCCGCACCTGGGCCGCCGGCCTGGCCGCGATGCAGCGGCTGGCCCGGCACGACCTGCTGCCCGACGTCGTCCGCCTCTCCGACTCCGACGAGACCCGCGCGAACCTGCTCATGGCCGCAGGTGCCGGGGCGAAGGCGCTGCGCGGGAGCCTGCGGGCCCGCGGGCACGGCCAGGGCTGCCTGCTCGTGCTCGGCTGGGAGGGCCTGCCGGACCTGGTCCGCGCCCGCCAGCGGGCGGCGGCCTCGCTGCTGCGCGACGGCGGCGCCGTCCGGCTCGGCCGCCGGGTGGGCGAGTCGTGGCGCCGGAACCGGTTCTCCGCCCCCTACCTGCGCGACCGGCTCCTGGACGGCGGCCTGCTGGTGGAGACGCTGGAGACGGCGGCCACCTGGACGGCGCTGCCCACGGTGTACGACGCCACCCGCCGGGCGCTGCGCGAGTCGCTGACCCGCGGCGGGCACGCGCCGCTGGTGATGACCCACCTCTCGCACGGCTATCCCACCGGCGCCTCGCTGTACTTCACGGTGCTCGCCGACCGCGACGACGCGCTGCCCATCCAGCAGTGGCTCACCGCCAAGCGGGCGGCGACCGACGCGCTGCTGGCCGCCGGCGGCACGCTCACCCACCACCACGCCGTGGGCGCCGACCACCGGCCGTGGCTGGAGCGGGAGGTCGGCCCCCTCGGCGTCGAGGTGCTGCGGGCGGTCAAGCAGCGGCTGGACCCGAACGGGATCTGCAACCCCGGCGTCCTCCTTCCCGACTGAGCCCGCCGCCCTCGTTGATCAGGTGACCTGATCAACAGGGGTCCTGGCTCACCGTCGACCGTGAGCCAGGACCCCGCATGGTGAGCCAGGACGCGCGACGCGGCGGCTCAGGCGGTCGTCGCGATGCCGCCGTCCACCGGGATGACCGCGCCGGTGACGTAGGCGCCGGCCCGCGAGGACAGGTACACGACGACGCCGGCCATGTCGTCGGGGCGGCCGATGCGGCCCAGCGGCGCCTTCGCGGCGATCTCGGCGCCGAACGCGTCGAGCGTGGCGGCCATCATCTTGGACTCGAACGGCCCTGGCGCGACGGCGTTGACGGTGATCCGCCTGGGCCCCAGCTCCTTGGCCAGCACCCGGGTGAGGTGGTGCAGCCCGGCCTTGCTGGCGGCGTAGGAGTAGGTCGGCATCGGGTTGACGTGCAGGCCGTCGATGCTGCCCACGTTCACGATGCGCGCCGGGTCGCCGTCGGCCGCCGCAGCCTCGAGCTTCGGGAGGAACGCGCGGGTCAGGAAGAACGGCGACTTGAGGTTCAGGTCGAGCAGCTTGTCCCAGGCCGACTCGGGGAAGGTCTCCAGCGGCTCGCCCCACGTGGCGCCGGCGTTGTTGACCAGGATGTGCAGCTTCTCCTCGTGGCGGCCGACCTCCTCGGCCAGCCGCAGGCACTCGGCCTCGGTGGAGAGGTCGGCCGGGACGGAGACGACGGTCCCGAACTCGGACAGCTCGGCGACGGCGGCGTCGCCGGCCTCGGCCTTGCGGGAGCTGATGTAGACCTTCGCTCCGGCCTGCAGCAGCCCGCGCGCCATCATCAGGCCGATGCCGCGGGTGCCACCGGTGACCACGGCCACCTTGCCGGTCAGGTCGAACAGGTCCACGGATACCTCCGGTCGGGGCGGTCGGGACGCCGTCGTCGGCGCCCTTCCCGGCACCCTAACGAGGCGGTCCGGACCGCCGGGACGGCGCTGCCCGCGCCAGGTGTGCCAGCCTGTGGTGCGTGATCGACTCCGCCGCACCCCTGGGCGCCACCAGCGAGGTCGGCCCGCTGCGCACCGTGCTGCTGCACCGGCCGGGCCCGGAGCTGCGCCGGCTGACGCCGCGGAACAACGACCAGCTGCTCTTCGACGGCGTCCCGTGGGTGGCACGCGCCCAGGAGGAGCACGACGCGTTCGCCCAGGCCCTCACCGACCGCGGGGTCGAGGTGCTGCACCTGGCGACCCTGCTCGCGGAGGTCCTCGCGTTCCCGGCCGCCCGCGCCGAGCTGATCGGCGCCGCCGTCGACGACCCCCGGCTGGGCGCGACGCTGCAGCGCGACGCCACCCGCCACCTGGCCGGGCTCGCGCCCGAGGACCTCGCGTCGGCGCTGATCGCGGGCGTGGCGCACGAGGAGCTGCGCGGGCACGGGCTGGCCTACCAGCTGATGGACCGCTCGGACTTCGTCGTCCCGCCGCTGCCGAACCTGCTGTTCACCCGCGACTCGTCGGTGTGGATCGGCGACGAGGTGGCGGTGACGTCGCTGGCGATGCCGGCGCGGCACCGGGAGAGCACGATCACCGCCGCGATCTACACCCACCACCCGCGGTTCGCCGGCGCCGAGCAGCTGTACGCGTCCAGCCTGGAGCACCTCGAGGGCGGCGACGTCCTGCTGCTCGCCCCCGGGGTGGTGGCCGTCGGCGTCGGCGAGCGGACGACGCCCGGAGGCGCCGAGCGGCTGGCCCGGCGGCTGTTCGCCCGCGGCCTGGCGCACACCGTGCTCGTCGTCCCGATCGCCCAGGAGCGGGCGACGATGCACCTGGACACCATCGCCACGATGGTCGACGTCGACGCGATGGTGATGTACCCGGCGGTCGCCGACTCGCTCGTCGCGTGGACGGTGCGCGCCACCGATGGCTCCCCCACCCACCCGGCCGATGACACCGACACCACCGACCTCGCCGTCACCGGGCCGCAGCCGTTCCTCACCGCCGCCGCGGCCGCGATGGGCATCGACCAGCTCCGGGTGATCGACACCGGCCTCGACCCGGTCACCGCCGAGCGCGAGCAGTGGGACGACGGCAACAACACCCTCGCGCTGGCCCCTCGGCTGACGGTGGCCTACGAGCGGAACACCGTCACGAACGCCGCGCTCGAGGCGGCCGGCATCGAGGTCGTGCGGATCGCCGGCTCGGAGCTGGGCAGCGGCCGCGGCGGCCCGCGGTGCATGTCCTGCCCGGTCTCCCGCGCTCCCCTCTGACCAGCCCCCGAGGGACTCCCCGCACACGAGGTCCGGGGTGGTGACGGCGGCCACTACGCTGCCAACTTCGCGCGCCGGCCCGGCGCCTCGGCGAAGGGACGCCCGCGGTGGCACGCACGGAGACGGCCCGGCGAACGGGCCGGATCGCGGGGATCGGCGGCGGGCTCGTCGGTTACCTGGTCTTCGTCGAGTTCACCAGCGGCGTCCTGCAGGGCTACTACGTCCCGCTGCTCACCGACATCGCCCGGTACCTCGACGTCAACGACGCCGACGTCAACTGGCTGGAGGCCGCGCAGCTGATGCTGTCGGCGATCGCGGTGCCGGTGCTCGCCAAGCTGGGCGACCTGTACGGGCACCGGCGGGTGCTGCTCTGGTCCGCCGTGGTCGTCGCGCTCTCCACGGTCGTGCTGGCCTTCGCGCAGAGCTTCGCGCTGTTCCTCGTCGCCTGGGCGCTGCAGGGCATGTACGTGGTCTGGCTCCCGTTGCAGGTGGCGCTGATCTGGGACCGGTCGCGCCGGACACCGGGCGCGGCCGGCCAGACCCGGCGCGCGACGGGGTTGATCGTGGCGGCGCTGCAGGCCGGTGCCATCGCCGGCGCCCTGGCGGGAGGGCAGATCGGGCAGAGCCTCGCCGACTCGTTCTGGATCGTGCTGATGGCCCCGCTGGTCCTGGTCGTCGGCGTCTGCGTCATCGTGGCCCTCCGGGTGCCGGAGAGCCAGGACCGCACCGGCGGCAGCGTCGACGCCACCGGCGCCGCCCTGCTGAGCCTGGTCCTGCTGGTCATCACCGGTGGACTGAGCTTCGTGCGGCTCAACGAGGACGCCGCCTGGCCGTGGGCGGTCACCGCCGCAGGCCTGCTGCTGCTCGTCCCGTTCGTGCGGTACGAGCTGCGCCAGGAGGACCCGCTGGTGGACTTCCGGGTGCTGCGCAGCTCGTCGATGTGGCCGGTGCAGCTGACGGCCGGCCTGTTCGGCATCAGCGTGCTGGGCGCCCAGGGGCCGCTGTCCACGTTCGCCCGCACCGACCCGGAGGTCTACGGCTACGGGCTGGGCCTGACCACCAGCGAGGTGTCGATCGTCATCGGCGCCTACGTCGTCTCCATGCTGATCGGCGCCAGCCAGTTCTCCCGGGTCAGCCGGCTCACCACCCCGCGGCACACGCTGATCGGCGCGGCCACCCTCACCGGCGTCGGCTACCTGCTGCTCGTGCCCTTCCACGACACCCTGGGCCAGATGCTGGCCTGCATCGCCGTCGCCGGGCTCGGGTCGGGCGCGCTGGTCGCAGCGCTGCCGGCGGCCGCCGCCGCGGCCGCCCCGGTCGGCCGGACGGCGGTGGCCACCGGCCTCACCAACACCACCAAGGTGCTCGGCGGGTCGTTCGCCTCGGCGACGTTCGCCATCGCCCTGGCCTCCGGCGCACCGCTGCTGGCCGACGGGACGCTCGGCACCGCGGGATCGCTGTCCGGTTACCTCACGGTGTGGGTGGTCTGCGGCACGGCCGCGCTGCTGGCGGCGCTGGCGCTGCTCGTCGTCCCGAAGCTCGCCTTCTCCGATCCGTCGGTCCCCGAGGAGCCCAGAACATGAAGCGCACGCTCACGCTGGCCGCCGCCGCGGCGGCCGCCACCACCACCGCCCGCCGGGTGGCCCGGTTCCGGCCGGAGGAGCTGCCGGTCGGCCCCGTCGACCTGACCGGGCTGGACGCCGAGGGCGCGGCCGGCCGCCTCGCCGAGCTGATCCGCATCCCGACCGTCTCCTCCCGGGACGCCGCCGAGGTGGACCGGTCCGTCTTCGAGCGGTACCGCGCCCGCCTGGCCGAGCTGTACCCGCGCACCCACGCGGCGCTGGACCGCGAGCAGCTCGGCGACGGTGCGCTGCTCTACCGCTGGCGGGGGATCACCGACGAGCCGCCGTTGGTGCTCATGGCGCACTACGACGTCGTCCCGGTGGCCGGGCAGGAGTGGAGCCGCGACCCGTTCTCCGGTTCGATCGAGGACGGCTACGTGCACGGCCGCGGTGCCATCGACGACAAGGGCTCGATGGTGGCGATCCTCGAGGCCGTCGAGAACCTGGTCGCCGACGGCTTCGCACCCCGGCGGGACGTCTACCTCTCCTTCGGCAACGACGAGGAGGTGGCCGGCGTCGGGGCCCGGCTGGCCGTGGCGGCGTTCACCGACCGCGGCATCGTGCCCTGGGCCGTCGTCGACGAGGGCGGGGCCGTGGTCAGCGGGATGTTCCCCGGCGTCCCCGGTCAGGTCGCCGTCGTGGGACTGGCGGAGAAGGGCCTGCTGGACGTCGAGCTGATCACCACCGACGCCGGCGGGCACGCGTCCGCCCCGGTCCGGAGTGGCGCCCCGGCGCGGCTGGCGCGGGCGATCCTCGCGCTCGAGGACCACCCGTTCCCCGCCCGGCTGCACGACGTCGTCCTGGGCATGGTCGACGCCGTGGGGCGGCGCGCGCCGCTCGGGTACCGGGCGCTGTTCTCCCATGCGGCCCAGCTCCGGCCGGTGCTCGCCGCGCTCCTGGCGCGGGCCGGTCGCGAGGCGGGCGCGATGGTCCGGACGACGGTCGCCGTCACCCGCCTGGAGGGCAGCCGGGCGGCCAACGTGCTCGCCACCCGAGCGGTGGCGCACCTGAACATCCGCATCGCGCTGGGTGAGACGGTGCAGTCGACGGTGGACCGGCTGCGGAGGGTGATCGACGACCCGTCGGTGGAGCTGCGCGTCGTGTCCGGCAACGACCCCTCACCGGTGTCGCGGGCCGACAACGAGGCGTTCGCACTGATCAGCGCCGCGGCGCGGGCGACGTACCCGGACGCCACCGTCGCCCCGTACGTCATGGTGCAGGCCAGCGACTCACGGCACTTCAGCCAGATCTGCGACAGCGTCTACCGGTTCATGCCGTTCGACCTGAGCAAGGGTGAGCTGGCCGCGCTGCACGCCGCCGACGAGCGGATCTCGGTGGCTGCGCTGCACCGCGGCGCGGGCTTCTTCCGCCACCTGATCCGCAGTGTCTGAGCCGCCGTCAGCGGCCACCGTCCGCCGCCGGGGCGGCGGAGTCGTCGACGGGCGGCTCCTGGAGCGCGCGCAGGTAGAGCTCGTGCAGGCCGCCGAGGGTCTGCTCCGGCCCCACGCTGTCGTCCGCCAGGTGGACGCCGAGGTCCTCGACGGCGACCAGCGCCTCCAGCCGCTGGATCGAGTCGAGCTCGAGGTCGTCGCCCAGCCGGCTGCCCGGCCCGGCCGCGGCCAGGTCGACCTCCAGCTGTTCGCCGAGGTGGTCGCGGAACGCGGTCACCGACAGGGGTGGCCTCCTCCTCATGAACCGTTCTCCTCTCCGACGGCGACCGGTCCGCCCGCAGCCTGCTCACGTAGCAGGTTGCGGCGGATCTCGCCGTACTCGTTCACCGGCAGGGTCTCCACCACGCGCACCCGGTCCGGCTGCTTCGCCGGCGACAGGTTCGCCCGGCAGTGCCGGCGGATCTCCTCGGCGGTGACCTCCTGCCCCTCGGCGGGGACGACGAACACCCACACCTGCTGGTCGCCGCGCACGGGCACCCCGACGGCGGCGCAGCGCCGGACGGCCGGCAGCTCTGCCAGGACCCGCTCCAGCTCCTGCGGGTGCACGTTCTGCCCGCCCCGCACGATCAGGTCGTCGACCCGGCCGAGGATGCGGATGTTCCCCGATCCGTCACGGACGCCGAGGTCCCGGGTGCGGTGCCAGGGCGCATCCGCACCGGATCCGGGTGGCCGGGCCAGCAGCTCGCCGGGGGTGCCGGCGGGCACGTCCGCCCCCGACCCGTCGACGATGCGCACCTCGGTGCCGGGGAACGGACGCCCGACGGTCTCCGCCTGGGCCGTCAGGGAGTCCTCCAGCCGGGTGGCCAGCACCCCGCCGCCGAGCTCGGTGGAGCCGTACCCGACGGTCACGGCGCAGCCGAGCCGGTCGCGGGCCCGCTCGACCAGGTCCGGAGCCGTCGGCCCACCCCCGAGGCCGAGCACGAGCAGGGACCCGAGGTCGTAGCGCGACAGGTCCTCGATCCGGAGCAGCAGCTCGGCCATGGCCGGGGTGCCCGCCAGCACGTTGACCCGGTGCCGGTCGACCAGTTCCAGGACGCGGCGCGGGGAGAACCCGGCCGAGGTCACCAGGTTGTGGCCCAGCAGCAGCGATCCGGTGAGGACCTGGTGGCCGGCCATGCTCCGGAACGGGCTCACGGTGAGCCAGGTCTGCCGCCCGGCGGCGCGCAGCAGCTTGGTGCCGTGCCGCGAGGTCACCGTGGCCACCCGCCGGACCCGCTCGAGGGGGGAGCCGCTGAAGAAGGCGCCGTGCAGCCGCTGCAGGGCGATCAGCGGGCGCACCAGACCGTGGTGGGTCAGCGTCACCGGCTTCGGTGCGCCGGTGGTGCCGGAGGTGAAGAAGACGGCGGCCGGGTCGTCCCGCTGCCGTGGCGCCGGCGGGCCGGGAACCGAATCGGGTGCGCCCGGGATCTGCCACACCCCGTCCGAGAGGACGACGTCGAGCCGGCCGGCTCCGGGTCGACCGCGGTCGGCGAGGGTCGCCCGGAGCGGCAGCACCTCCTGGATCTCCCCCAGCTCGCGCTCGGTGAGACCGCCGTCGAGCGGGACCACCACACCGCCGAGCAGGATGGTGGCGAAGAAGCCCTCCACGTAGCCGGTCCCGTTCGGCAGCAGGAGCCCGACGTGGTCACCCGGGCCCACACCAGCGCCGCGCAGCCGGGCCGCCAGGTCCCCGGCCCGAGCGGTCAGCTGCTGCAGCGTCAGGACGTCGCCGTCCGCGGCCAGCCACGCGTCGCCGGATCCCTCCGTGGCGGCTCCGACCACCTCGCCGAGGGTCATCGTCGGGCGCAGGGCGACCGAGGGCACGGGCTCCTCCAGTGGTCGTGGGTGGTCAGGACAGGTGGACGAGCAGGCTCCGGGGACTCCGCAGCACCTGCCCCTCCGGTGGGGGCGAGCCCGGATCCAGGCGCAACCGCGGGAACCGGTCGAGCAGGGCACGCACGCAGGCGACGACCTCCACCCGGGCCAGCTGCCAGCCCAGGCACCGGTGCACCCCCGACCCGAAGGCCAGGTGCGCCGCAGCGCCCGGGCGGGTCGGCCGCCCGATGTCGTACCGGTCGGGGTGCGGGAAGCGACGCGGATCCCGGTTCGCCGCGCCCAGGTGGACGAGGACGGTGGCGCCGGCTGGGATCGTGGTGCTCCCGAGGGTGACCGGCTGCTCCGCCCTCCGGGAGGTCACCTGCACCGGCGACTCCCAGCGCAACGCCTCGTCGACCGCGGCCGGCAGCAGGCCGGGGTCGGCCCGCACGGCGGCCTCGGTGTCCGGATGGCCGAGCAGCGCGTAAAGGCACGTGAGGATCGCGGGGAAGGCGGTCTCCGTGCCGGCCCACACCAGGAGCAGCAGCGAGGCCACCACCTCGGCCTCCTCGAGCGGCCGGCCGTCGACGTCCACCCGGGTGAGGGCCGTGACGACGTCGTCCCCCGGGTCCGCCCGGCGGGCGCGGACGTGGTCGGTGAGGGACCGGCGCAGCGCCCGGGTGGCGCGCAGCGCCGCGCGGGGATCGGTCAGCAGGCCGGCCGCCGCCGCGGCCAGCCGGGCGACACCGACCCACTCGTCCTCGGGCAGCCCGAGCAGGCGGACGAGGACCCGCGCGGGTACCTGCCCGGCGAACGGCGAGGCCAGGTCCACCGGCCCGCCCGGCACCGCCGCCAGGTCGTCGACGCGCGCGGCCACCACCGCCTCCACCAGTTCGGCCGTCCCGGCCGAGCCCGGGTGCAGGTGCGTGCCGACGACCCGGCGCAGCGCCCGCCGCACCGTCGGAGCCGCGGTGAGCATGGAACGGCCGAGGACGGCGCCGTAGCGCTGCTCCACGACGCCGACGGAGAACCGCTCCACGTCGGTGAGCACGGCCAGCGCGTCGTCGTACCCGTACACCGCCCACACCCGCTCGGCGGTACCGAGGGCGGTCACCGGCTCCACCGGCGTCCGGGCGCGGTGTGCCGCCAGGCCTGCGTGGTGGTCGGCCGCGTCGTGCAGGTGCAGCGGGAACCAGTCGGCCGGCCGCAGGGGAACGTCCGTGGCGGTCACGACGCCCCCTCCGGCCGGCGCCGGCCCAGCGGCCGGCCCGGATCCGTGCGGCCGCGCCGCAGCACGTCCTCGAGCGTGTCGAGCGACGCGGCGACGTCGGCCCGGGACCACCGGCCGGGGTCGTACAGGACCGCGACGCCGTGCTCGGCCCCGCGCCGCTCGACGGTGAGGTCCAGGTCGATGGGCAGCGCCCACGGGTGCGGCTCGCCGTCGTCCGTGGCCGGGAAGGTGGGCAGGACCCGCCCCGGCAGCCCGGCCAGGTCCAGGTCGGTGAGGGTGAAGTACTGCACCAGGGTGGCCGGCCGGCTGCCGCGCAGCAGGCTGACGGCCAGGCGCGGCGCGGACCCGAGCAGCTCCAGGAACGGCACGCCGCGGTGGCCCATCGCGCCGAGCACGGTGCCCCGCACCGCCCCGACCGCCGCGCCCAGCGGCAGCGAGCGGTCCAGGCGCAGCCGCAGCGGCAGCGGCTCGGACAGGAAGCCGATCGTCCGCCGCGCCGCGCCGGACCGGCCGCCGTCGACGGTGAACACCGTCCCGTCGAGGGCGTCGGCGTCCCGGCCGTCGTCCAGGACGGCCCCGAGCGCGGCGAGCAGCACCATGTACGGCGACGCGCGGTGCTCGACGGTCAGCTGCAGCAGCGCGGCCGAGGCGGCCGGGTCCAGCGGCCGGGCCAGCAGTGCGGTGGCGCTCCCGGCCGTCCGCCCGGCGTCCCCGGGCAGGGCCGCCCGGCGCAGGCCGGTCAGCTCGGCCCGCCACCAGGCGTGCAGCTCCTCCGCCCCGTCGGCCGGCCGGCTCCGGCCGGCCGCCGCGAGGTCCGCGTAGCGCGGCGGCGCGGGTGGCAGCGGGTCCCCCGTTCGCAGGGCCGCGTACAGCTCGGCCGTCTCCTGCTGCAGGGCGTCCAGCGCCGCGGCATCACCGGCCCAGTGGTGCAGCCCCAGGACGAGGACCCCGCCGGTGTCACCGCGCAGCCACACCGCGCGCACCAGCGGCCCGTGCACCAGGTCGTACGGGGCCGTGCCGGCCGCGAGGACGGCGCGGCGGACGTCGTCGTCCCGCGCCCCGGCGGGCAGCCGGCCGACCGGAACCGCGACCGGTCTCGCGGGGCGGAGGTCCAGGTGCAGGTCGTCGCCGTCCCGGCGGGGCAGGGTGCGGACGGCGTCGTGCCGCTCGACGACCGCGGTCAGCGCCCGGCCCAGCAGGTCCAGGTCGGGCTCCGCGGCGAAGGCGAACGCCCGTCCGATCCCGCAGCGCGGGTCGAGGACGGTGCCGGGACGCATGCGCTCCGCCAGCCACAGCACCTCCTGCGGCCAGGACAGGAGGAGACCGGCGGCGGGCGCCGGCGCCGTCAGCACCGGGGGCCGTCCAGGCCGGTCCCGGCGACGCCACGGTGCGGCACCAGGCGCGAGGTCACGACGGCGCGGCCCACCACGCGGCCCGCGTCATCGGTGACCGCGCACTCGCTGCATGCGGTCCGGCGCCCCACCTCGAGCACCTCCGCCGTGGCCCGGACGGCCTCGCCGTCCGGCTGCGCGCGGAAGTCGATCTCGGCCCGGACGGTGACCAGCCCGTACCGGGTGACGTCGAGCGCGCCCCCCGTGGCGACCGCGACGTTGCCGGCGACGTCGACCAGCGTGGCGAGCGCGCCGCCGTGCAGCGGGCCGGCCCGGGTGCGGGTGCGCTCGGTCAGCGGCATCTCCACCACCACGGGCCGCAGCCCGGCGAGGACCAGCCCGAGGTAGTCGTGCAGCGGCAGCCGCAGGCCCTCCTGCAGCACCGCGAGGGGAACGTCGGGAAGGTCTCCCCCGGCCAGGCGCGCGGCCACGTCCCGGTCGCCGACGACCGCGGGACCACCGGTGCCGGCGGGCCGGTCCGCGGTCACCGCGGCAGGTCCGCTCGCCGGATCTTGCCGCCGGCACCGCGGGGCAGCGCGTCGAGCTGCACCACGCGGGTGGGGATCTTGTGGGCGGACAGCCGGTCCCGCAGAGCCGCGACCAGGTCGGCTCGGCGCACCGGGTGGTCGGCGACGACGTAGGCACAGACCTCCGTCCGGCCCGACTCCAGGGCAATGCCCTCGACCGCGCAGTCGGTGAGCCCCAGGGACTCCCGGCACGCGGCCTCGACCTCCCGCGGGTCCACCTTGCTGCCCCCGACGTTGAGCTGGTCGTCCAGCCGTCCGCGGAGGAGCAGGTGCCCGTCCTCCCGGACCTCGGCGAGGTCACCGGTCGCGAACCAGCCGTCCCGGAACCGGTCGGCGGTCAGCTCCGGATCGCCGGCGTAGCCGCGGGCCAGGCCCGGTGAGCGCACCAGGAGCTCGCCGGCGCCGGTCCCCCCGGGGGCGTCGTGCTCCCCGGTCAGCCGCACCTCGACCCCGGGCAGCGGCCGCCCGACCGACCCGGCGACCCCCTCGACGTTCGTGCTCACGTGGCCGGTCTCGCTGGTGCCGTAGGAGTCGGTCAGCGGCACACCCGTCCGCTCCTCCCAGACGCTGTCCAGGCCGGGCGGCAGCGGCTCACCACCGATCACCGCACGCCGCAGGGCCGGTAGCCGGGCACCGGCGGCCAGCAGGAACCGGTAGGCCAGCCCCACCCCCATCGTCAGGGTGGGCGGTTGCTCCTCGGCGGCCCGGCGCAGGCCGTCGGGGGTCAGGGGCAGCGGGGGGAGCACGACCGTCACGCCGCCGAGCAGCCCGGCCAGCAGGCCGCCCCCCAGGCCGAAGGAGAGGTGCAGCGGAGCGGTGACCAGGTAGACGTCCCCGGGGACCATGCCGACGTCCTCGGCCTGCCGGAGGCGGACCAGCAGCGTGCCGTCGGTCGGCGAGAGGACCACCTTCGGTCGCCCGGTGGAGCCGGAGGTGGCCAGGCCGTGCACGGGCCCGGCTCCCGCCAGCCGGCCGCCGGCCCGCAACTCACCGTCGAAGGCCTCCCGGGCGGCAGCCTCCTCGGCCGCCGTGGCGGCCGGGTCGAGCACCAGCACCGGCACCCCCGCGGCGAGGTCGGCGAGCACGGTCCGCACCCCGTCGACCGTGGTCGGCAGCCGCACCGCACGCGGTGCCGGCGGTTCCGCCGCCCGGGCGGCCGCGCGCTCCGTCAGCGCCGCCGCCTCCGCGTAGGAGAGCGCGCCGTCCGGCCCCACGACGGCCGGCCGGGTCGGGTCGGGCGCCGCGGCCCGGGCCAGCAGCCCGGCCAGCCCCGGCCGGTCGGGATCGGGCGCCGAAGGCGGCTGAACCAGCCGCCGCAACCCGGCGAGGGTCGGCTCGGCGTAGAAGCGCTCCACCGCGACCGTCACCCCGAACCGGGCGCGCACCCGCTCCAGCAGGATCTCGACGAGCAGGGACGAGCCGCCCAGGACGAAGAAGCCCTCCCCCTCGTCGACGTGCCCGGCCCCGAGCACGTCCTCGTAGATCGCGCGCAGCAGCACCGCTTCCGCGTGGTCCGGCTGGGCAGGGGCGCGTGTCATCGGCTCCACCGGCGACTCACCTTTCTCCTCGCTGACCTGCGCCCATGACTTGTGATCTATCCAACATCCCACGATGGTGGTGGTGCACACCACTCCGGAGGCCGTTCCCCGGTCTGCCCGCGTCGGGGGGACGCCCGGGTGCCCGATCACCCACGTGAGGAGAGTCCGTATGTTCCGCAACCCGCCCGAGGTCAACTACCGCGCCGTCCGTGACATGGGCCTGGCCGCCTGGTTCGGCAGCTCGCTGATGGGGCTGGGCGTGCTCGGCCACGCGATCCCCGATGCGATCTCCGAGATGCGCGAACGGCACCGGGTGGTCGACGCCGGGTGGAAGGGGACGCGCGGCCTGACCGCGGGCGCGGTCACCGCATACGTCGTCGGGCAGGGGCTGGTGCGGTTCGACGGCAAGCCGTTCCAGGACGGGATGCCCCGGTGGCTGACCGAGGGGCCGGAGAGCCCGCTGCGCGCCTGCCTCACCGGCACGGCCCTCGGCGCGGCGGTCGCTGCCATGCGGGCGCGGGACAAGTCGCTGAAGCAGCTGGAACAGGGCCCGGGAACCGCCGGGACTGCGGTCACGGCGGTGGCCACGACGGAGGACCCGCCTGAGGTGGCGCGGCGGGTGAAGACCGGCCGGGTGCTGCACACGATCACCGCCGCGTGCACCGGCGCGCTGATGTACTCCCACCTCAAGGAGGAGATGCAGCAGAAGTCCAAGGTCTCCGCCCGGTTCGGCCGCCGCTGACCGCGCGGCCCGTGGCCCCGACATCCCGTCGGGCGGAACCGGCCGGCCCCCCGGGCGGCGGAGCCGGCCGCGCCCGGGCGGTGGCCGGGTGACGGAGGCCCACGACCGGTCGCTCAGGATCTCCCCGACGCCGGAGGTGGTGGACTACGTGCTGACGCACAGCCTGCCGGCGCACCCCGCACAGGCGGCGCTGGCCGCGCGCACCCGGCGGCAGTACGGCGGGCTGGCCCGCATGCAGATCGCGCCCGAACAGGGCGGCCTGCTCACCGTTCTGGTGCGGCTGGTCCGGGCGACGCACGCGGTGGAGGTCGGCACCTTCACCGGCTACTCGTCGATCTCGATCGCGCGCGGACTGGAACCCGGCGGACGCCTGCTGTGCCTCGACATCAGCGAGCGCGCCACCGACATCGCCCGGGAGGCCTGGCAGGAGGCCGGCCTGGCGGACCGGGTGGACCTGCGCCTGGGCCCGGCCGCCGACACGCTGCGCGCCCTGCCGCCGGACGAGCAGTTCGACTTCTGCTTCGTCGACGCGGACAAGGCCGGGTACCCCGGCTACCTCGACGAGCTGCTGCCGCGCACCCGCGCCGGAGGGCTGCTGGCCTTCGACAACGTCCTCCTCGGCGGCGAGGTGCTCGACCCCCGGTCGCAGGGGGACGCCGCCGTGATGCGCGCCTTCAACGACCAGCTCGCGGCGGACCCACGGGTCGACGTCGCGATGATCCCGGTCGCCGACGGACTGACCCTGGCGGTCAAACGGTGAGCGCCGGTCCGGGGACCGGCCGTGGGCCGGCCTGGCCGGAACCCGGCAGCGTGCACGTCCACTGGGTGCGGCTGGACCGCCCGCTCCCGCCGCTCGGGGCACTGCTGTCCGACGGCGAGCGCCGGCGCGCCGCCGCCCACCGGCGGGCTGCCGACCGGCTGCGGAGCGCGGCCGCAGCGGCGTTGCTGCGGACCGTGGCCGGCCGGTCCCTGGGGCTGGCCCCCCGGGCGGTCGACGTCCGGCGGTCCTGCGACGGGTGCGGACAGGCACACGGGCGGCCCCGGATCGCCGGGTTTTCGAGGATGCAGCTGTCGGTGACCCACTCGGGCGGGTGCGTGGCCGTCGCCCTGGCCCTGGACATGCCGGTCGGCATCGACGTGGAATCCGTCGACATCGACCTCCCGGCCGACGAGATCTTCCGGGTGGCCGGTGAGACCGGCGCCGCCGCCCTCGCCGGCTCGGCAGCGGGCCGGGAGGCGCGGACCGACGCCGTCCGCAGGGCACTGACGCTGTGGACCCGCAAGGAGGCCGTGCTCAAGGCCACCGGTGCCGGGCTGGCCGGACGCGCTGCGTCGGTGCGCCTCGGCGGGCCCGGGTCGCGTCCCCGCGTGTCGTCCTGGCCGGCGGCTCCGGCCCTGGTGGGACAGCTTCGGCTCCGACCCCTCCAGCCACCACCGGCACACGTGGCGACCCTTGCCGTGGTCGGCCCGCCCCGCACCGTCGTCGAGCAGGACAGCACCGACCTGCTGGTCGCCGTCGCGGAGGAAGGAGCCCGCTCCCCGGTGCGGTCCGTCCCCGGCTGGGCTAGACCGGGACCGTGCAGCTCGCAGGGACCACGGTCCTCGTCACCGGCGCCTCCAGCGGGATCGGCCGCGCGGTGGCCCTCGAGCTGGGTCGGCGGCGGCCGCCCCGGCTCCTGCTCGTGGGCCGGGAGCACAGGGCGCTCACCGAGGTCGCCGACGCCACCGGCGGAACCGCGCTGGAGGCGGACCTCGCCGATCCCGCAGGGCTCACCGCCGTCGCCGCGGCCGGGGCGGCCGCCGACGTCGTGGTGCACGCCGCCGGCATCGGCTGGGCGGGTGACCTCGCCACCATGTCCGCGGAGGAGGCTCGCCGGCTCCTCGAGGTGGACCTGTGGGCCCCGATCGAGCTCACCCGGGCGATCCTGCCGGGGATGCTCGCGCGGCGACGGGGGCACCTGGTGTTCCTCGGCTCCATCGCCGGCGCGGTCGGCGTCCCCGGCGAAGCGACGTACTCGGCGGCCAAGGCCGGGATCGGGGCGTTCGCCGAGGTCGTCCGCGCGGAGACGGCCGGACGCGGCGTCGGGGTGTCGACGGTGCTGCCGGGAGTCGTGGACACGCCCTTCTTCACCCGGCGCGGCCGGCCCTACGACCGCCGGTGGCCGCGGCCGGTCCCGCCCGAGCGGGTCGCCCGGGCCGTGGTGCGCGCGATCGAGCGGAACCGCGCGGAGATGTTCGTCCCTGCCTGGCTACGGCTGCCCGCGCGCCTGCACGGGGCAGCCCCCCCGCTCTACGGTGCGCTGGCGCGACGCCTCGGCTGACCAGCGCCTGCGTCGCACCGCGAGCACGGCCGTCCGACCGCACCCGAGGCCCCCCGGCCCGGCGAAGGGAGCATCCATGAGGACGCACCACCCGACTGCCCGGTCGTGGGGCCGGCCGACCGGCGGTCACCCGTGACCGCCCAGGAGGCCGCCGTCCCGGTGCCGGCCGCGCTCCACGGCCTGGCGGAGCGGATCCACGCACGCCCGGTCCGGGAGAATTTCCCGGTGGCGCCGCCGTTCCTGCACGCGTCTCGCCGCCGGAGCCTGCAGGCGCTCTACCGGTTCGCCCGCTTCGTGGACGACGTGGGCGACGAGCCGCTGGACGAGTCGGACCGGGCCGGAGGGCGCGATGGGGCGCGGAGGACCGAGCTGCTTCAGGGGATCCGGGACGATCTCCGACGTCTACCGGTCGGCGAGGCGCGGCTGTGCCCCGTCGCCGACCTGGCCGCCACGGGACGGGCCTGGCCGGTCGCGCCACTCGACGCCCTCGTGCGGGCCAACCTCCAGGACCAGGTGGTCGACCGGTACGCGACGTTCGACGAGCTGCTCGCGTACTGCCGGCTGTCCGCGGTCCCCGTCGGAGAGCTGGTGCTGCACGTCTTCAACGCCGGCACACCAGAGCGGCTGGCCCTGGCGTCCGACGTGTGCACCGCCCTGCAGATCGTCGAGCACTGCCAGGACGTCGCCGAGGACCTGCGCCGTGGCCGGATCTACCTGCCGCTGGAGGACCTCGCCCGCTTCGGGGTCACCGAGGACGACCTTGCGGCCGGCCGGGCCGGGCCACAGGTCCGGCGGCTGCTGGCGTGCGAGGTGGACCGGGCCGAGGAGCTCCTGGACGCCGGGGCGCCGCTGGTGGCGACGCTGCCGGGTGAGGCCCGGCTGCTGACCGCCGGATTCGTGGCCGGAGGGCGGGCCGCCATCCGGGCGATCCGGGCGGCCGGCCACGACGTGCTGGCGGCTCCCCCGCGGCCCACGCGGCGGCAGATCACGGCCGAGACGATCCGGATCCTGCTGGCCCCCCGGGCCGCGGCCGGGCGCCCGCGGCGCATCGCGTCGGCCTACCGCAGGTGCGAGGAGATCACCCGGCGGGAGGCCCGCAACTTCTCCTACGGCATCCGGCTGCTGCCGACGGGCAAGCGCCGGGCGATGTCGGCGATCTACGCCTTCGCCCGCCGGGTCGACGACATCGGCGACGACACCACGCTGACCCCGGCCGAGAAGCGCCGGCTGCTGTCGGCCGTCCGCGACCAGCTGCACGCCCTCGACGACCACCGCGACGACCCGGTGAGCGTCGCGCTGCACGATGCCGCCGTCCGGATGCAGCTCCCCCTGACCGCCTTCGACGACCTGATCGACGGCGTGGAGATGGACGTCGAGGGCCGGGCGTACCGCACGATGGACGACCTGGTCGACTACTGCGAGCACGTGGCCGGATCCATCGGGCGGCTGTCCCTCGGCGTGTTCGGGACGGCGGATCCCGAGGGTGCCGCTCCGCTCGCCGACGCCCTGGGTGTGGGTCTCCAGATCACCAACATCCTCCGCGACATCCGTGAGGACCTGGGCAACGGCCGGGTCTACCTGCCCGCCGAGGACCTCGCCGCGCACGGGATCGCCCTGGTGCCCGGAGAGCTGTCGACGCTGACCGCGCACGCCGATCGGGTGCCCGTTCTGGTCCGTGCCGAGGCGGACCGGGCACGGGACTGGTACGCCACCGGGTTGCAGCTGATCCCGCTGCTCGACCGGCGGAGCGCGGCCTGCTGCCTGGCGATGTCGGGGATCTACCGGCGGCTGCTGGAGAAGATCGACGCCGCACCCGAGCAGGTGGTGCACACCCGGGTGTCCCTCCCCGTGCGCGAGAAGCTGGCGGTCGCCGTGCAGGCGCTGGCGGGGAGGGCGCCGTGAGCCACCCCCGGGTCGTCGTCGTCGGTGGCGGGCTGGCGGGTCTGACCGCGGCGCTCGAGGCGGGCGACGCCGGAGCGCAGGTCACGCTGCTGGAACGGAGCCCGCGGCTGGGCGGGGCGACCCACTCGTTCCGCCGCGGAGCCCTCGAGGTGGACAACGGTCAGCACGTGTTCCTGCGCTGCTGCACCGCCTACCGCGGCCTGCTGCGCCGCCTCGGCGTGGAGAGCGACACGGTTCTCCAGGACCGGCTGGACGTCCCGGTGGTCACCGGCTCGGGGCAGACGGCGCGGCTGCGCCGGGGTGCGCTCCCCGCTCCGCTGCACCTGGCCCGGGCGCTGGCCGGGTACCGGCTGCTGTCCCCCCGGGACCGGTCGCACGCCGTCCGTGCGGCCCTCGCCCTGGGCCGGCTGCGGACCGACGACCCGGACGTCGACGCGGTCAGCTTCGGCACCTGGCTGGCGGCGCACGGCCAGAGCCCGGCCGCCGTCGAGCGGCTGTGGGAACTGGTGACGGTGGCCACCCTCAACGCCCGGGCGGCCGACGCCTCCCTCGCCCTGGCGGCCACGGTCGTCCAGCGCGGCCTGCTCGCCGAGCGCGGGGCCGCAGACCTGGGCTACGCCACCGTGCCGCTCTCCCGGCTCCACGGAGAGCCGGCGGCACGGGCACTGGCCGCCCTGGGCGCCGACGTCCGGTGCGGCGTGAAGGTGTCCGCCGTCCGGCCGGACGGGGACGGCGGGTTCACCGTGCTGGCCGGCAGCCGGACCGGCGACGCGGCGTTCCCCGCCGATGCCGTCGTCCTCGCCGTGCCCTCCGACGCGGTCGCCGGCCTGATGCCGGCAGGCGCTCTGGCGGCGCCCGCCGCCCCCGCTGCCCTGGGCAGCGCCCCGATCGTCAACGTCCACGTCGTCTACGACCGGCCGGTGACCACCTCCCCGTTCCTCGCCGCCGTGGAGTCCCCCGTCCAGTGGGTGTTCGACCGCACGGCCGCGGCCGGGCTCGACTCCGGCCAGTACCTGGCGCTGTCCGTGTCGGCCGCCGACGCGGACATCGGCCGGCCGACCGCAGACCTGCTCGCGCAGTACCTGCCGGCGATGCACGCACTCGTCCCCGGTACCCGGACCGCGGAGGTGACGGAGGCGTTCGTCACCCGGGAGCCGGCCGCGACCTTCCGCCAGGCCCCGGGCACGCTGCAACTGCGGCCGGGCCCGCGGACGCGCCTCCCCGGCCTGGCCCTCGCCGGAGCCTGGACCCGCACCGACTGGCCCGCGACGATGGAGGGCGCGGTCCGCAGCGGCCGGGCGGCTGCACGGGCCGCCCTCCAGGACGCGCGGCCGCCGGCCCTCCTCGGAGCGCCGGGATGACCGCCACGCTGCCGCCGAACCTGCCGGCCGCGCGGACCCTCGTCGACCCGTGGCTGCGCGGGGCGGTGGCCGGCCTGGCGCCGTCCCTGCGGGAGGTGGCCGAGCACCACTTCGGCTGGCGGGATCTCGACGGCCGGGGAACGACGGCGACCGGGAAGGCGCTGCGCCCGGCGCTGACCCTGCTCGGGGCCCGAGCGGCCGGCGCCGACGAGGTGGACGCCGGCCCCGTGGCCGCGGCCGTGGAGCTGGTGCACAACTTCTCGCTGCTGCACGACGACCTGATGGACGGCGACGAGACCCGCCACCACCGCGCGACGGCCTGGGCCGCCTTCGGGCCGGCCCGGGCGATCCTGACGGGGGACGCCCTCCTGGCGCTGGCCTCCCAGCTGCTGCAGCAGCGGCCGGCCGCGTGGGCGTGGGAGGTGAGCCGCTGCCTGACGGAGGCGACCGCCGAGCTGATCAGCGGCCAGGCCGACGACCTCGCCTTCGAGCAGCGGCTGGACGTCTCCGTCGAGGAGTACCTCGCGATGGCCCGGCGCAAGACGGCGGCGCTGCTCTCCTGCTCGGTCCGTGCGGGTGCTCTGGTCGGGAGCGCACCGCCGGCCCAGGCGGCGGCGCTGGCGCGGTTCGGCACCCACCTGGGGCTGGCCTTCCAGCTCGTGGACGACCTGCTCGGGATCTGGGGCGATCCCGCGGACACGGGCAAACCCCCGCGCTCGGACCTCCGGACGCGCAAGCAGAACGGCCCCGTCGTCGCCGCGCTGGCCGCCCGGACGCCCGCGGCCGGCCGGCTCCGGTCGCTGCTCGCCACCGGCGCGCCGCAGCAGGGCGCCGACCTCGACCTCGCCGCCGACCTCGTCGAGCAGGCCGGCGGGCGGGCCTGGGCCGAGGCCGAGGCCGACCGGCACACCCGGCTGGCTCTAGAGGCCCTGGCCGACGCGGCGGTGCCGGTCGACGTCGACCGGGAGCTGACCGAGCTCGCCCTGTTCGTCACCACCAGGAGGTGCTGAGATGCCGGCCCCGTCCCCGTCCACGACGGCTCCCGGCCGCCTCGCCGCTCCCCCACGAGGGCGCGAGGGAGCGGCCGCCACGGCCCTGGCGGCCGGCCGCGACTGGCTGCTGGCCCGCCAGGAACCGGGCGGCTGGTGGCAGGGCGAGCTCGAGACCAACGTGACGATGGACGCCGAGGATCTCCTGCTCCGGGAGTTCCTGGGCATCCGCACCGACGCCGAGACGGCCGAGACCGCCGCCTGGATCCGCTCCCGGCAGCGGGACGACGGGAGCTGGGCCACGTACACCGGCGGGCCGGGCGACCTCTCCACCACCGTGGAGGCCTACGTCGCCCTCCGCCTGGCGGGGGACGACCCCGGCAGCGCGCACCTGCGCCGGGCGGCCGGGTTCGTCGTCGCGCACGGCGGGCTGGAGGCCAGCCGGGTCTTCACCCGGTTCTGGCTGGCCATGTTCGGGGAGGAGCCGTGGGCCCGGCTCCCGGTGCTGCCCCCCGAGCTGGTCCTCCTCCCCCGCCGGATGCCGCTGAACGTGTACGACTTCGCCAGCTGGGCCCGGCAGACGATCGTGCCGCTGGCCGTGGTCGGGGCGCTCCGCCCCCGTCGGCCGCTGCCGTTCGGGCTCGCCGAGCTGCGCGCCGGCGCCGCTCCGCCCGCGCGCCCCGTCTCCCCGGTCGGCCGGGCCTTCCTGGGGCTGGACCGGCTGCTGCACCGCTACGAGCGCCGCCCGCTGAAGGGCCTGCGCCGCCTGGCCCTGGCGCGGGCGGAGCGCTGGATCCTCGAGCGGCAGGAGGCCGACGGGTCGTGGGGCGGGATCCAGCCGCCCTGGGTGTACTCACTCATCGCGCTGCACCTCCTCGGCCATCCGCTCGACTCGCCCGCCGTGCAGGCCGGGCTGGCCGGGCTCGACCGGTTCACCGTCCGATCCGGCGGGCTGCGGCGCCTGGAGGCCTGCCAGTCGCCGGTCTGGGACACCGCTCTCACCGTCCTGGCGCTCACCGACGCGGGGGTGCCGGGTGACGATCCCGCGCTGCGGCGGGCGGCCGGCTGGCTGGTCGGCGAGGAGATCCGGATCCGCGGCGACTGGTCGGTCCGGAGACCCGATCTGGTACCGAGCGGCTGGGCCTTCGAGTTCGACAACGACTGGTATCCGGACGTGGACGACACCGCCGAGGTCGCCCTCGCCCTGTGCCGGACGGCGGCGGCGGAGGCCGACGGCGGACCGGCGCGGGCCGCCGTCGACCGCGGCGTGGCCTGGCTGGTGGGGATGCAGAGCCGGGACGGCGGCTGGGGGGCCTTCGACGCCGACAACACCAGCCGGCTGTGCCGCCACCTGCCGTTCCTGGACTTCGGCGAGGTCACCGACCCGCCGTCCGCCGACGTCACCGCGCACGTCGTGGAGACGCTGGCGCACACCGGCGCAGCAGGCAGCCCGGCTGCGCGCCGGGGCGTCGACTGGCTGCTGGACGCGCAGGAGCCGGACGGCTCGTGGTTCGGCCGCTGGGGGGTCAACCACGTGTACGGCACCGGGGCCGTCGTCCCGGCCCTGGTCGCCGCGGGGGTCGATCCGGGCGCCCGGCCGATCCGCCGGGCGGTGTCCTGGCTCGAGGAGCACCAGGGAGCGGACGGCGGCTGGGGCGAGGACCCCCGGTCCTACACCGACCCGGCCTGGCGGGGCCGCGGCCGGCCGACGGCGTCCCAGACGGCGTGGGCGCTGCTGGCCCTGCTCGCCGCCGGGGAACGCGGACCGGCGGTCGAGCGTGGCATCGGCTGGCTGACGGCGACGCAGCGGCCGGACGGTTCATGGGACGAGCCGGAGTTCACCGGCACCGGCTTCCCCGGCGACTTCTTCATCAACTACCACCTCTACCGGCAGGTCTTCCCGCTGATGGCGCTGGGCCGGTACCTCGGCGAGGGACGGACCCGGTGAGCGCCCCGTCCCTGCTGGTGCTGGCTCCGCTCCGGACGGAGGCGCGCGTCGTGCGCCGCGGGCTGCGCGGCACCGGGGCGGCCGGGTGGTCGGTGCGCCGCACCGGCATGGGGCCGCACCGGTCCCGGCGGGCGGCGGCGTCCGTGCGCGCCGGGCCGGACGTCGCCGTCGCGGTGGCCGGGTTCTGCGGCGCCCTGGACCCGCGGCTGCAGGTCGGCGACGTCGTCGTCGCCAGCCGGCTCGACGGGCCGTCCGGAGCCCTGCCCTGCCCGTGGGCGGAGCCGCTGCCGGCCGCGCTGGCCGAGCGGGGGCTGCGGGTGTGGCACGCGCCGATCGCCGCGGCTCCCCGCCCGGTCCTGGGCGGGGCCCGGGCCGCCGCCGCCGGGGCGGCCGCCGTCGACATGGAGTCGGCCTGGCTGGCACCCGCGGCCGGGGACCGGCCGTTCGCCGTCGTCCGGGTGGTCCTCGACGCGCCGGGAGCCGAGCTGCTGCGGCCGACGCTGCCGCGCGCCCTGCGGACCGCCACGCGGGCGCTGGCCACCGCGGCTCCCGCACTCCTCGACTGGGCGGCCGCCTGCCACGCCCGCTCGCCCCCGTATCCGGGCGCCCCCGTACCGCACTCCCCCTCCCCGAGAGATGAGCCGACCGTGCCCGTACCCCTGCGCCAGAGCGTCCGCATCGGAGCGCACCTGCTCCGGCAGCGACTGCGCGGCACCACCAAGTTCCCCCTGCTGGTGGAGCTGGAGCCGCTGTACGCCTGCAACCTCGCCTGCAACGGCTGCGGCAAGATCCAGCAGCCGCCGCACGTCCTCAAGCAGCGGATGCCGGTGCAGCAGGCGCTCGACGCGGTCGAGGAGTCGGGCTCGCCCATGGTGTCGATCGCCGGCGGTGAACCGCTCATCCACCCGGAGATCGGCGAGATGGTTCGGCAGCTGCTCGCCCGGAAGCGGTTCGTCTACCTCTGCACCAACGCCCTGCTGATGAAGAAGAAGCTCGACCAGTTCACCCCCTCGCCGTACTTCGCCTGGGTGGTGCACATCGACGGCCTGCGCGAGCGGCACGACGCCTCGGTCAGCAAGGAAGGCGTCTTCGACGAAGCGGTCGCGGCCATCCGGGAGGCCCGCGCCCGGGGCTTCCGGGTGACCACGAACACCACGTTCTTCGACACCGACACCCCGGCCACCGTCCGCGAGGTGCTCGACTTCCTCAACGACGACGTGGGCGTCGACCAGATGATGATCTCCCCCGGTTACGCGTACGAGAAGGCGCCGGACCAGGACCACTTCCTCGGCCGGAAGGCGACCACGGCGCTGTTCCGGGAGGCGTTCGCCGGCGGCAACCGGCGGCGGTGGCGGCTCAACCACTCGCCGTTGTTCCTGGATTTCCTGGAGGGCCGGGTCGACTTCGGGTGCACCGCCTGGGCCATCCCCAGCTACTCGGTCCTCGGCTGGCAGCGCCCCTGCTACCTGATGGCCGACGGTTACGTCAGCACCTACCGGGAGCTCGTGGAGACCACCGACTGGGACAGCTACGGCGCCGGCCGCGACCCGCGGTGCGCCAACTGCATGGCGCACTGCGGCTACGAGCCCAGCGCCGTCTTCGCCACCGTCGGCTCGCTCAGGCAGAGCCTCCGCGCGCTCACCAGCGCCTGACCCTCAGGAGTTCACCGATGACCGAGCCGCAGACCGTGTTCTACCGGCAGTCCGACAGCGATCCCGCGGCCCTGGCCGGCAGCGAGATCGCCGTCCTCGGCTACGGCAACCTGGGCCGCTCCGTGGCCCTCAACCTGCGCGACAGCGGGCTGCCGGTACGGGTCGGCAACATCGACGACGCCTACCGGCAGCGGGCCACCGACGACGGCTTCGCCGTCCTCGACCTGGCCGACGCGGTCGACGGCGCCGACGTCGTGTACCTGCTGCTGCCGGACGAGGTGCTCCCCGCCGTGTTCGGCGAGCAACTGGCGCCGCGGTTCGGCGTGGGGACGGCGGTGTGCTTCGCGTCGGGGTACGTCCTCGCCTACGAACTGGTGAAACCCGCCGCCGACCTCGACGTCCTGCTGCTGGCGCCCCGCATGCTCGGCGAGGAGGTGCGCCGTGCCTACGTCGACGGCAGCGGCTTCCTCAGCTACGTCTCCGTCGAGCAGGACAGCACCGGCCGCGGGCGGGAGCGGATGCTCGGCCTCGCCTCGGCCATCGGGTCCCTGCAGCGCGGCGCCATCGGCCTCAGCGCCGAGCAGGAGGCCACCCTCGACCTGTTCATCGAGCAGAGCGTCGGCCCCTACCTCGGCGTCGCCTTCCAGACGGCGTTCCGGCTCGGTGTGGAGGCCGGGCTGCCCCCGGAGGCGCTGGTGTGCGAGCTGTACATGTCGGGGGAGATGTCGCGCACGATCAGCACGATGGCCACCGCCGGGTTCTTCGAGTCGGTGCGCTGGCACGGCCTGGTGGCCATGTACGGCGGCTTCCTCGGGACGATGGGCATGGACGGCGAGGCGATGGAGCGCCACTTCCGGGAGGTCCTCGAGCAGATCCGGTCGGGCGGCTTCGCCCGCAAGCTGCAGGAGGAGGAGGCGCAGGGCTATCCGGTGCTGGAGCTGATCGACGCGGTCACCGCGACGGACAACCCCCTCACCGCGGCCGAGCAGCGGGTCCGCGCCGCGCTGGGCGACCCGGACGGCGGGCCCGGAGGTGCACCCCTCACCGGCGGGGCCTGACTCCCCGCCACCGGCCGTACAGGAGGCGGGCCACCCCGGTCCACAGCCGGGCCCCGCCCAGGCGCGGGAACCACTGCAGCTCGCGCGGCGGGCGCAGCAGGCTGTCGGTCACCGTCTGGCTGAAGCAATAGGCGCGCAGGCCCTCCACGCCGCCCTGCCGGCCCGTCCCGGAGGCCCCGACCCCGCCGAACGGGAGCCCGGGCGCGGCGTAGTTGACCAGGCAGTCGTTGATCGCGACGCCGCCGACCCGGAGGCGGGTGGCCAGCCGCCGTCCGCGCACCCGGTCCGCCGTCCAGACCGAGGCCTGCAGGCCGTAGGGGGAGTCGTTGGCCAGCCGCACCGCGGTCTCCTCGTCCGGGACCGCCACCACCGGCAGGACCGGCCCGAAGGACTCCTCCTGCACGATCGCCGCTCCCTGGGCGACGTCGCTGAGCAGCGTCGGCTCGAAGTACTCGCGCCCCGCCACCCGTACCCGCCGGCCGCCCCGGTGCAGCCGGGCTCCGCCGGCCACCGCCTCGGCGACCTGCCGCTCGAGGGCGGGCAGCAGCCCCGGCAGCACGACGGGCCCGATGTCCCGGCGACCCTCGCCACCCACGGCCAGCTCGTCGAAGGCCGCCTCCAGCTCGGCGACGAGCTGGTCGTGGACGCTGCGGACGACGTAGAGCCGTTCGATCGACACGCACGACTGCCCGGCGTTGAAGCAGGCTCCCCAGGCCGCGGCCCGGGCAGCGCGCCGCAGGTCGGCGTCGGCCAGGACGATCATCGCGTCCTTGCCGCCGAGCTCCGCCACGACCGGCGTGAGACGGCGGGCGGCCAGCTCGGCGACCCGCCGTCCGGTCGCCGCCGACCCGGTCACCGCGACCACGTCGACGTCCCCGCCGACGAGCCGTTCACCGACCTCGGGGCCGCCCTGGACCACCTGCACGGCGCCGGGCGGGAACCCGGCCTCCGCGGCGAGCCGGGCGACCAGCGCCCCGGCTGCGGGGGCGTGCTCGGAGGGCTTCAGCACGACGGTGCAGCCGGCCGCCAGGGCGGTCACCGTGGGCAGCAGGGCGAGCAGGAACGGGTAGTTCCACGGCGCGAGCACGGCCGCGACGCCTCGTGGCCGGTGGTGGATCGCCGCCCGCTTGGTCACCAGCGGCCAGACGAACGGCCGGCGGACGGTCAGCGCCCGCGCGGTGTGCCGGGCCAGCCAGTCCAGATGCGCGGCCGAGTGCATCACCTCGGCGATCGCGATGTCGGCCGGATGCCGGCCGGTGCCGGCCGCGACCACGGAGACGATCTCCTCCGCCCGGTCGAGCACCACCTGCCGCAGAGCGGCCAGGCGGGCCTCGCGCTCGCCCACCGGGGTCCGGGCCCACGCCGGCCAGGCGCACCGGGCCGCCGCCACGGCGCCGTCGACGTCGACGGGCGCGGGACGGCCCGGTGCTGCATCGGCGTCCACGGGCCTGTGCCTACCAGCCGGGTCGGACCCCCGCCGGTCGACCGGTCAGCGCAGGGTGATCTGGCGGGAGAGCAGCCCGGCGCGGGCGCGTCGCTCGTCGGCGTCCAGCGGGGCCGTCTCGGCCAGGGCCTTCTCCAGCCGCCCCTGGAACTCGGTGGCCGGCCCGACCCAGTCCCCGGCCGGGGTGTCGGCCGGCAGGTCCCACACCGGGACGACGAGACCGTGCGCGCGGAAGGCGCCGGCGTATCGGGTGCCCGGGCCCAGCAGGATCTGCTCGGCGGCCGAGAGGCGGGCCAGCGCGTCGAGCAGCTGCTCCTCCTTCTCCGGCCGGACCCAGCGCAGGTGCGCCCGCTCGTTCCCCGGCCGCACCCAGTAGGCCGCCTCCAGGCCCTCCAGCCGGACCGTCGGCAGGATCGACTCGTTGGCCTGCTGCAGGCCGGCACGGGCGGCCGCCCCGGCCTCGGCGCCCTCCAGCCAGAAGTCGAACGTGTCGTGCACGGTCACCTCGAGCGGGACGGTGAGGTCGAGGACCTCCTGCAGCCGCGGCCCGGCCGAGCCGGCGCCACCGATCGGCCCGGGCTCCACCGGCGCGCCGGCCGGCGCCTCCAGCGCGGCGGCCACCGAGGTGCCCAGGTCGCGGCTGACGTCGTCGGACGACGTCGCCAGCTGGGCGCCGACGAGGATCTCGCCGTTTGCGCGGACCAGCGCGGGCGCGCCGCCGGGGAGCACGCTGGCCAGGGTGAGGTTCCGGCCGTCGGCCGACGTCAGCCTCGCCGTCGCCGCCGGGACCAGCTCGCGCAGCGCCACCCAGTCGGGCTCGCCGGGCAGGCCCTCGAACGGCCGGGGAACGGCCGGGGCGTAGCCGGAGCCGTGGCAGTGCTTGTAGCGGCGACCCGAGCCGCAGCGGCACGGGGCCTTCGGGTTGATGCCCTCCGGCGCGGCGGCGGGGGCGGAGGAGCGCTTGCGGGAAGCCATGCCGTGCAGCGTAGGTGGGCCGCCGCGACCGGGTGCTGACGCCGTCCCGGTACCGCCTCCGGCCACCCGGCGCGAGTGCGACGAACTCGTGGCCATCAGCGGCTGATCACCACGCGTTCGTCGCCCTCGATGGCGGTGACGGACGTCGTTACCGCTGTTCCTACGCTCGTGGACGTGACACCCGCGCCGGTCGACCTGTCCGATCCCGCCGTCGTCGCCGACCCGTACCCGGCTTTCGCGCGGGCCCGGAGCCAGGCGCCCGTGCAATGGCACGAGGCGCTCGGTCTGTGGTTGGCGTTCACCCACGCCGAGGCGAACGCGGTGCTGCGCGACCGGCGGCTGGGCAGGATCTGGTCGGACAAGGCGCCGGCCGAGCGGTTCGAGAGCTTCAACCTCATCCACCGCAACGCGATCCTGGAGATGGAGCCGCCCGACCACACCCGCCTGCGCCGGCTGGTCAGCGCCGCCTTCGCCCGCGGGCACGTCGAGCGGCTGCGGCCGTGGGTGGAGGATCTGGCCCGCTCCCTCGTCGACGATCTGGTCGAGCGCTCTGCCGGCACCGAGCCGGTCGACGTCCTGTCGGGCATGGCGGAGGAGCTGCCGGTCGCGGTCATCGCCGAGCTGCTCGGGGTGCCCGAGGCCGACCGGCCGCTGCTGCGGCCGTGGTCGAACGCGATCGTGAAGATGTACGAGTACGGCCGGACGACGGCCATCGAGGACGCCGCCGAGCGCGCCGCTGACGAGTTCGTCGCCTACCTGCGGGAGCTGGCCGCCGACCGCCGGAAGCACCTGGGCGACGACCTGGTCTCGCACCTGGTGAGCGTCCGGGACGCCGAGGGGGACCGGCTCACCGAGGACGAGCTGGTGACCACCTGCATCCTGCTGCTCAACGCCGGCCACGAGGCCACGGTGAACGTGAGCGGCAACGGGCTGCTCGCGCTGCTGGAGCACCCGGATCAGCTGCGCCGGCTGCGTGAGGACCCCGGCCTGCTGCCGACGGCGATCGAGGAGCTGATGCGCTTCGACTCCCCGCTCCAGCTGTTCGAGCGCACCGCGACCGAGGACGTCGAGCTCGGCGGGATCACGGTGCAGCGCGGCCAGAAGATCGCCGCCCTGCTCGGCTCGGCCAACCACGACCCCGCGGTGTTCGCCGACCCGGGGACCCTCGACGTCGGCCGCACCGAGAACCCGCACATCTCCTTCGGGGCCGGCGTGCACTTCTGCATCGGCGCCCCGCTGGCCCGCGTCGAGCTGCAGGCGTCGTTCGGGGCGCTGCTGGAGCGGACCTCGCACCTGGAGCTCGGCCGCCCCGCGCGGCGCCGTCCGGAGTTCGTCATCCGGGGCCTGCGCGACCTGCCCGTCGTCCTCGCTCGCTGACCGACCTCACCGGGTGGTCGCCGACCTCGCGATGCACCCTGGGGACGGCGACCGCAGGGTGAGGTCGGCGGCCGTGCGTACTCCCAGTGGAACGTGAGCGCGGTCACTGGCAGGATCCGGCCATGCGCGGCCTCATGCAGGACACCCCACTGACCGTCGACGCCATCTTCCGGCACGTCGAGCAGCACTACGGCGACGGGACGATCGTCACCAACAACCCCGGGGGCGTGACCCGGGCGACCTATGCCGAGTGGGCGCAGCGCACCCGCAGGCTGGGCGGCGTCCTGGACACCCTGGGCATCAGCGCCGACGGCCGGGTCGGCACGTTCGGCTGGAACAGCCAGCGCCACCTCGAGCTGTACTTCGCCGCGCCGTGCACCGGCCGGGTGCTGCACACGCTCAACGTGCGGCTGTTTCCCGAGCAGCTCACCTACATCGCCAACCACGCCGAGGACGAGGTCATCTTCGTCGACCGGAGCGTGCTCCAGATCCTGTGGCCACTCATCGACACCATGAAGACGGTCAAGCAGGTCGTGGTCATGGACGACGGCGCCGGCACCGAGATCCCCGACGACGCCCGGATCCTCGACTACGAGACGCTGCTGGCCGACGCGGAGCCCGTCGACTTCCACGTCACCGACGAGTGGCGGGCCGCCTCGATGTGCTACACGAGCGGCACCACCGGCAACCCCAAGGGCGTCGTCTACTCGCACCGCTCCACGTTCCTGCACACCATGGGCGTCCTCATGCCCAACGCCTTCGGGCTGGGCGTCAACGACGTCGCCATGCCGGTCGTGCCGATGTTCCACGCCAACGCCTGGGGCATCGCGCAGGCCGCGCCGGCGGCGGGGGCCTCCCTGGTCATGCCCGGCGCGATGATGCAGCCGGAGGCGCTGGCGATGCTGATCCTCGAGGAGGGCGTCACCTTCACCGCCGGCGTCCCGACCATCTGGCAGGGCGTGCTGCCGCACCTGGCCGGCAAGCAGCACCGGCTGCGGGACATCGGCTGCGGCGGCTCGGCGGTGCCCAAGGCGCTGAGCGAGGCCTACCGGGAGCAGGTCGGCATCCCGATCCTGCAGGCCTGGGGGATGACCGAGACCCACCCGGTCGCCTCCTCGGGCATCCTGCCGCCGCGCTACCAGGACGCCGACGACGAGACCAAGGCGACCCAGCGGGCCCGCGCGGGCATCCCGTTCCTCGGCGTGGAGGCCCGGATCGTCGACTCCGACACGCTCGAGCCGCAGCCGTGGGACGACAAGGCCACCGGTGAGCTGCAGGTGCGCGGCCCGTGGTGCGCGCAGGAGTACTACAACCCCGACGCCGGCGTGGAGCTCACCACCCCGGACGGCTGGATGAAGACCGGCGACGTCGCCGCGATGGACGAGTTCGGCTCCGTCCGGATCGCCGACCGCACCAAGGACCTGATCAAGTCCGGCGGCGAGTGGATCAGCTCGGTCGACCTGGAGAACGCGATCATGAGCCACCCGAAGGTGAAGGAGGCCGCCGTCGTCGGCATCCCGCACCCCAAGTGGGACGAGCGGCCGCTGGCCTGCGTGGTGCTGAACGAGGGGGAGAGCGCGACCGAGGAGGAGATCCTCGAGCACCTCAAGCCGCTGGTGGCCAAGTGGTGGATGCCCGAGGCCGTCGAGTTCATCGACGAGGTGCCCAAGACCAGCGTCGGCAAGTTCTCGAAGAAGGACCTGCGCAGCCGGTTCGCCGAGTACGAGCTCAAGAGCTGACGCCCGCCGCTGGATGATCATCGGTGGGTGGCTGCCCGCACCGGCGTGTCGGGCGGCCATCTGCCGATGATCCACGGCTCCGGGTGGAACCTCGGTCCGTTCCCGACCCGTCGTCGGAGTCGAGAGGGCGGGACGCCTGGAGGGCTGAGTGGAGCGGGACGAGGAGTTCGCGCGGTTCGTGGACGAGCGCTGGCCGGTGCTCGTCCGCTCCGCGGTGCTGCTCGGCTGCACCCCGCCGGAGGCGGAGGACCTGGTGCAGACGGCGCTCGTGCGCTGCTACGTGGCCTGGGGCCGGGTCCGGGACGCGGCGAACCGGGACGGGTACGTCTACCGGGTGCTGGTGAACTGCCACCACGACAGCCACCGCCGTCGCTGGTGGCGCGAGCGGCCCACCGGGGAACTGCCCGAGGTGCCGGCCGAGGACCTCACCGGGCAGGTCGACGACGCCGACGCCGTCCGGCGGGCGCTGCGCCGGCTGAGCCCGGCGCACCGGGAGGTCGTCGTGCTGCGCTACTACGCCCACCTGGGGGAGCAGCAGATCGCCGACGCGCTGAAGATCGCGCCCGGCACGGTGAAGAGCCGGCTCTCCCGCGCACTGGCCCAGCTCTCCACCGACCTGGACGTCTCCGAACTGCGCGGCGGGAGGGCATCGTGACCGATCGGGAGACCTCCGTCCTGCTCGACGAGCTGGCCGGGCGGGTGCCGGTGGGCCCGCCGCCGACGGCGCGGCTGCTGCGCGCCGGGCGCCGCGCCCGTCGCCGCCGGACAGCCGGCGCGACGCTGGCCGTGGCCGCCGGGGTGGCGGTCGCCGTCGGCGGGATCGTCACCGTCGTCGACCTGGCCCCGGGCGGTGGCGAACCGGCGCCGGTGGTCGTCGCCGAGGAGCCGGCAGCCGGCCTCCCAGCGACCCCGGAGGCCGGGTCGGCGGCGGGCAGCGCGATGTCGCAGCTGCCGCCGAACCCGACCGACAGCCGCACCGGCCCGCTGGCCGACGGCGGGGCGGCGTCCTGCGTCGCGGAGTACAGCGCGGCGGCGGTGGCCGAGCGCGGGTTCGCCTTCGACGGCGTGGTCGTCGCCATCGGCCCGAGCGGAACGGAGCGGTCCGGCTCGCCGGGGACGGAGCTGGCGGGGGTGACCTTCGCCGTCCAGGAGTGGTTCTCCGGCGGCCAGGGGCCGACGGTGACCGTCGACCTGCCGGCGCCCGCCGACGGCAGCGGGTCGTCCCCGGTGGGCCAGGCGCCGGCCTACGGGGTGGGCTCGCGGCTGCTGGTGAGCGGTGAGGACCGGTGGGGTGCGGGGCCGATGGCCGACCCGATCGCCTGGATGTGCGGGTTCACCCGCTACTACGACGAGGGCACCGCGGCCGCCTGGCGCTGAAGGAGTACCCCGCCCTTCTCCCCGCTCGGGAGCTCGGCGAGCCTTCGGGACGGGGCCGGACGGACGATCCTGACGGTCCGCTTCCGCGCCACGGTCCCTCCACCCGGGGAAGTCCGGCTCTGCCCAACTCGGCTGGGCAGAGCCGGACTGCGCCCGGGACCACTCGCTCGCCGGCGCTCGCTGCGCTGCCCCGGCAGCTGTCAGCGCTGCGCTGCTCCGGCGCCTGTCACCGCACGAAAGGCTCCTCGCCGGTCTCACTCACCATGGGCTTCCCGGCCGCCTGCCACTCCCCCATGCCGCCGCCGACGTTCACCGCGTCGAACCCGTTCTGGTTCAGCCAGGCGGCCACCCGCGCCGACCGGCCACCCCCGCGGCAGGTCACGTACAGCGGGTCGCCCTCGGGGAGCTCGTCGAGCTTGGCCGGCACGTCGCCCATCGGGATGTGGGTGGCGCCCTCGATGTGGCCGTGCATCCACTCGTCGTCCTCCCGGACGTCGAGGATCACGGCGTCCGCGGGCAGCTCGGAGGCGGGGACGGTGGGAACCTGCTGCGGCATCACGTGCGCCATCGTGGCACACTCCCGCGGCCTCGTCCGGTGCTCGACGCAGCAGCCCGCGACGACGCCGCGATCACCCGGCGGCCTCGACCGGACGGCCGGGGAGGGGCCGTGGTGGCCCACTCCCCGCCCGTCACGCCGTCACGCCCACATGCGGCCGAAGGAGGGCCCGGACGCCCACATGCGGCCCGAGGAGGGAGCGGCGTCGGGAGCCGGGGCCACGGTCCCGGTGACCGTCGTCGGCGCGACGGGGTCGGACTTCTTCGGCCCCGCCAGCGCACCCGTCGCCGAGCCGGCCACGACGGCCGCCGCGACGGCCCCGACGATCAGCGAACGGCCGAGCAGGCCGCGCCCCCCGCCGGCGGAGGAACGAACCGACGAACCTGCAGATCGAGCCACAGCACACCTCACGAACGGACGACACCCGAGAACCTGACGGAGATGAACCTGGCAGTCACGGTGCGTCGCGCGCAACGGGACCAGGCAGGCCCGTTACTCGATCGTCAGCCCGTACGGGTGACAGCGGGGTCACCGCCGGTGGCGAGATCCGCGGGCCAGGGGCGAGGCGGTCGCTCGAAGGGGTGTGCTCGCGGAACCGCCATCGAGGTCACAGCGCGGTCCGCCGGGAGTCGGGCCTCGCGACGCGCCCTGGAAGGATGGGCGCCGATGACCACCGCCCCGTCCCCCGTGCGCGAGCCGGCCTGGTCGCTGCCCCGGTCGGCGATCGGCCTGTGGGCCACCGAGGGCGTGATCGGGGCGGTCCTGCTGTGGCTGGGGATCGGGGCGTTCCTGCTGTTCGTCCCGGCCTCGGCGGGCGGCCCGGTTCCCGTCCTGCGCTGGCTGCTGCCCGTCCTGGGGGTGCTCGTGGCCGTCGTCACGATCGGCATCAGCCCGCGGATCAAGCACCGGGTCTACCGCTGGGAGATCACCGCAGAGGCCGCCTACGCGCGCACCGGCTGGCTGACCCAGACCTGGACGCTGGTGCCCATCTCCCGCATCCAGACCGTCGACGTCACCCGGGGCGTGCTGCAGCAGCTGTTCGGGCTGGCCACGGTCGCGGTGCTCACCGCCTCCAGCCAGGGCACGGTGCGCATCTGGCACCTCGAGCACGACGTCGCCCAGCGGGTCGCCGACGATCTCGCCCGCCGCGCCGAGCTCGTCCGCGACCAGGCCACGTGACCTCCCCGGCCCGGCGGACCTCCCCCCGCATCGTGCTGGTGCACACGGTCACCTTCCGGCAGGCCCGGCAATTCGTGCCGGTGCTCATCCCGGTCGTCGCGGCCACCGGCCTCGACGGCGTCGGCACGATCGCCTCGCTCGTCGTGGGCGTCACCCTCTTCTCGCTGGCCGTCGCCGCCGTCTCCTGGTGGCGGTTCGGCTACGCCGACGGGCCGGCCGCCGTGGTGGTCACCCGCGGTCTGCTGTCGCGCTCGGTCCGCACCGTGCCGAACGACCGCATCCGCGGCGTCGAGGTCGAGGCTCCCGCGCTGCACCGGCTCTTCGGCCTGGTCCGGGTGCGCATCGACGCCGCCGCGGGAGCCGCCGGGCAGGACGAGGAACTCGTCGTCGACGGCGTGCAGCGCGCGGAGGGCGACCGGCTGCGGGTCGCCGTCCTCACCCACCGCGGGGCGCCCGAGGTCGCCCTCGCGGACACCGCACCGGCCGAGGAGGAGCTCTCCCGCTGGGACAACCGGTGGCTGCTGTACGCGCCCCTGGTCGGCAGCTATCTCGCGCTCCCCCTGGCCGGGCTCGGCGCCCTGCTGCGCTTCGGCGACGAGGTGCCCGGCGACCTGCTGGACGTCGACGTCCTCGACGTCCCGGCCGGGTGGGTGGTCGGCGCCGCGGTCGTCGGCATGCTGCTGCTCGTCCTCGCCGGCTCGGTCATCGGCGCGGCCGTCGTCAACTGGGGGTTCCGGCTGGTGCGCCGTGGCAGCTCGCTGGTCGCAGTCCGCGGGCTGATCACCCGGCGGCACACCGAACTGGAGCTCGACCGCATCCGGGGGGTCACGGTGTCGGAGGGGCTGGGCATGCGCTGGGTGCGCGCGGCCCGCGTCGGCGCGCTGGTGACCGGCCTGGCCAGCGCGGAGCGCCGGGGCCAGCTGCTGCCGCTCGGGCCGCGCACGGAGGCGTGGTCGCTGACCCACCGGCTGGTGGACGATCCCGGGCCCCTGCACGCCCATCCCTCCGCGGCGCTGCGCCGGCGGGTGGCCCGCGCGCTGTCCGCCGGCCTGCTGGTCACGGCCGCGGGCGGCGTGCTCGCGGCCACGCTCGGCCGCTGGGAGCTGCTCGGGGCGGGCGTCGCGCTGACCGTCCTCGGCGTCCCGCTGGCCCGCGGCCTGTACGCCTCGCTCGGGCACGCCGCCGGCCCCCGCTCCTTCAGCGTGCGGCGCGGGTGGCTGGTCCGCGAGCAGGCCGTCCTGGAGCGCCGGGCGGTCGTGGGCTGGGAGGTCCGCCAGTCGCTGTTCCAGCGCCGGGCCGGGCTGGCCACCGTCACCGCCTGCGTCGGCGCGGGCAGCGGCGGCTACCCGGCAGTGGACATGGCGGCCGACGACGTCTCCGCCTTCGCGCTCGCCGCCTCCGGCCCGTGGGCCCACGCCCTGGTCGCCCCGCGGGAGGGGTGACCCGGCGCGGGTGCGCCCGGCAGAAACGAAAGTGAACCAGTGAACCTTTCCTTACCGGTGCTTGTCGATCATCCCCCCGGGTAGCTGGCCGGTCGATGCAGCCCCGCAGGAGTCACTCCGCGAGCCCGCCGGCCTGCCTGCCGAGGCCACCGGTCTCCTTGCCGAGCCCCACCCGGCCGGCCAGCGCGGCTGCCTCCACCCGCGTCGCCACGTCCAGCCGGCGCAGCAGGTGCGCCACGAGCCGCTTCGTCGTCCGCTCCGAGACGTGCAGCGTGGTCGCGATGTCCACGGTGCTGGTGCCGTCGGCGACCAGCCGCCACAGCCGGCGCTCGTCGGCGGTCAGCCGGTCGGCGATGCTCTGCTGCCCGCTCGGCGCCGCCTCGGCCAGCAGCTGGCGCAGCACCGCCTCGGGCAGCACCGACCACCCGTCCAGGACGGCGAGCAGCGGCCGCACCAGCGCGTCCGGGTCCGCCGTCTTCGGCAGGAAGCCCGACGCCCCGGCCCGCAGCGCCTCGATCGCCGCGTCGGCCTCCGCCAGCCCCGACAGCGCGACCACCCGCACCAGCGGATCCGCGCGGCGGATCGCCGCGATCGCCCTCGTCCCGCCCGGCGGCGGCATGTGCAGGTCGACGATCGCGACGTCGGCGTGGTGGCGGCGAACCAGCGCGGCGGCCGCCGACGCGTCCTCGGTCGTGCCCACCACCCGGACCCGTCCCCCGCTGAGCCCCGGCAGCAGCAGGCTCAGCCCCCGCGTGAACAACGGGTGGTCGTCGACGACCACCACGTCCACCGGCGGCCTGCGGTCAGCAGCGGCCGTGCCGTCGGTCTCCCCCACATCACTCCCGAAGGTCGGTGCGTCGCCCGTCGCTCCCGGCCGGACTCCCCGAGGAGATGCCCGTGACCCTGGCTGCCGACACGCAGGCGTCGACGCGTAGCCGCGGACTGCTGGACGATCTCGCCCGTGTGCTGCGCGCGCATCTCCCGCGCCCCCGCAGGGCGGACCCCACCGAGCAGACGACCAGCACCGAGGATGACGCCGTCGTCCGGGCCCTGTGCCACGACATGCGGACCCCGCTGGCCTCCCTGGAGGCGGTGCTCGGATCGCTCGACCGCGCTCCGGCGCAGCGGGCCGAGCTGCTCGAACTGGCGCGCGCCCAGACCGCGCACCTGTCGTCCATGCTCCGGACCGCAGACGCCAGCGGCGGGGCCGTCCGCCGGTCGCGGGCGACGCGTCGGCTCGGTGACGTCGTCCTGTCCGCCGTGTCGTCGTCCGGCCTGCCCCGGTCGCAGCTGACCCTGGAGCTGCGCGAGGACGCCGAGGACGTCGCCGTCGGCGACGCCCGCGTGCAGCGGATCCTGATCAACCTCCTGGAGAACGCACACCGCCACGGCGGTGGCGCCCCCGTGCGGCTGCTGGTGATCCGCCGGATCGGCTGGGTCGAGCTGGCCCTGAGCCAGGGCGGCGTCCCCGCCGACCGGATCGTCCAGCACCTGGGCACCACCCGACCACCGGTGGACCTGACCGGGCTGGGGCTGTGGTCGGTGCAGCAGCAGACGCGGGAGCTCGGCGGGCGGCTGCTCTGGACGGACCGGGACGGCGAGTTCACGTTCACGGTGCAGCTCCCCGACCGCTGAGACGAGGTTGGCACCGGCGGGCCACCGGACGGCACGGGTGGGCCACCGGGGCGGGGCAGATCCCTCGTGTCACCGCGATCGCGGTGCACGCGACGACGCGAGGAGAACGCCGTGTTCACGCACACCCAGGCCCTGCAGTACGAGGCGAAGCCCGACGGTCCGGACCCGGACTTCGCGCGCAAGCTGCAGGAGGTCCTCGGCGGCCAGTGGGGCGAGATGACCGTCGCCACCCAGTACCTGCTGCAGGGCTGGAACTGCCGGCTGCCCGGCAAGTACAAGGACATGCTGCTCTCCATCGGCACGGAGGAGCTCGCCCACGTCGAGATCCTCGTGACGATGATCGACCGGCTGCTCGACCACATCCCGCTGAAGCCCGACGCCGCGGACCGCAGCAAGGAGTCCGCCGCCGGGTACGGGCAGCTGAACCCGCAGCACGCGATCGTCAACGGTGGCGGCGCCTACTACCGCGACAGCATGGGCCTGCCGTGGAGCGGCGGCTACGTGACCGCGAGCGGCAACCTGATGGCCGACTTCCACTACAACGCCACCGCCGAGATGCAGGGCCGGCTGCAGGTGTCCCGGCTGTACAACATGACCGACGACCCGGGCGTCAAGGAGACCCTGAAGTTCCTCATCGCCCGTGACCACATGCACCAGATGCAGTGGCTCGCCGCGATCGAGGAGCTCAAGGCGGACGGCCTCGAGGGCATCCCGGTGCCCGAGGCCTTCCCGATGGAGGAGGAGCCCGCCGACTTCGGCTACGCCTTCCTCGTCGCCTCCGACGGCCCCGACGCCGCCGCCGGCCGCTGGGCGCACGGCCCGGCACTGGACGGCCGCGGCGAGATGACCGCGCGGCCGATCGAGGCCTCGGCCGACGCGCCGCAGCTGCCCCCGGGCGACCCGCGGCTGTGGGGCACCCCGCAGTTGCCGGGCCAGTCGATGCTGCAGAAGGCCAAGGACATGCTCACCTGAGGTCCGGCTCCACCCCCTTGCGCCGTCGCCGTGCCGGCGGCCCGCCCTTCCCGGGCGCGGCCGCCGGCCCGGCCCCCCCGTCCGGAGGTTCTGCCGTGCATCCCCACCCGCAGCTGCGCCTGTCCCACCTGCCCCTCCCCGCCGCCGTGCTCTCCCTCGTCTACCTCGCCGCGATCGCCGTCGCGGTGAGCGCCCCGGGCCAGCACGCCATCGCCGGCCTGGTGGTCCTCACCGGGCTCACCGCCCGCTGGGTCGCCCACGCCAGGCGGACCGGCCGCACCGCCCGCCCGGTCCACGCCGTGGTGGTGGAGACGACGAGCACCGTCGATGCCGTCCTCGCCCCGGAGCCCGCCACCGCCCCGGTGCCCGCCCGGGCCGCCTGAGCGCACCGGACGGCGACGGCGAGGACCGCGCCGCAGCCGCGAGTACCGCCATGCACGACGGCCTCGGCCACCACACGGCGGTCCTGAGCCGGCCGGGCCGTCCGCCACGCGTCGGGAACGCACGAGGCGCGCGCCCCCCGGGCGGGGACGCGCGCCATGCGTCGTGCTGGAGCGGCCCCCCTGCAGGACCCCGCCGCGAGCCTGCGAGCGGTGGGGGCAGGGGTCCTTCCTCAGTGGGAGCGCGGCTCGTTCGGCGGCCCCTCGTGGGTCAGGTCCTCCAGGTGCCCCTCGGCGTGCGCCGTGACCAGCCGGCTCTTGCCGGGGTAGCGGATCTCCTCCACCAGCTCCTGCATCACCGGCGACGGCTTCGTGGTGAACTGCGAGACCACGATGGTGACCGCGAAGTTGATCAGCATGCCGATCGTGCCGAAGCCGGTCTCGGGGATGCCGAACAGACCGTCGCTGTTGCCGTAGATGTCGATCGTCCACAGCATGTAGGCGATCGTGGTGCCGAGGCCGGCCGCGAGGCCCGCCGTCGCTCCGGCTGCCGTGGTCTTCTTCCAGAAGATCCCGAGCACGAGGATCGGGAAGAAACTGGCACAGGCCAGGCCGAAGGCGAGCGCCACCACCTGGGCCACGAAGCCGGGCGGGTTGATGCCCAGGTAGCCGGCGACGAGGATGGCCGCGCCCATCGCGATCCGGCCCACCATCAGCTGCCGCGCCTCGGTGGCCTGCGGGTTGATGCGCTTGTAGTAGACGTCGTTCGCCACCGAGGAGGAGATGACCAGGAGCAGACCCGACGCCGTGGACAGCGCCGCGGCCAGCGCGCCGGCCGCCACCAGCCCGACCACCGGCGCCGGCAGCCCGGCGATCTCCGGCGCCGCGAGCACGATGATGTCGTTGTTGATCACCAGCTCGCCGGCCTCGGGGCCGTAGTCGATGACCCCGTCGCCGTCCACGTCGTCGACGGTGATCAGCCCGACGTCGGCCCAGGTGTTGAACCAGTTCGGCGTCTCGCCGATCGGGGTGCCCGCGATCTGGTCGATGAAGTTGAACTTGCTGAACGCTCCGACCGCCGGGGCCGAGGTGTAGAGCAGCGCGATGAAGAACAGCGCCCACAGCGCCGAGTACCGGGCGGCCCGTACGCTCTTGGCCGTGTAGAAGCGGACGATCACGTGCGGGAGGCCCGCGGTCCCGAACATCAGCGCCGCGGTGATCAGCACCATGTTCAGCATGGTGGTCTGCGTGAAGGCCTCGGTGTACGCGGCGAAGCCGAGGTCCTGCTGGAGGGCGTCGAGCTCGCCGAGGATCTCGCCGAATCCGATCTGCGGCACGGGGTTCCCGGTGATCTGCACCGAGATCGCCACCACGGGGATGAGGTAGGCGACGATCAGGACGCTGTACTGGGCGACCTGCGTCCAGGTGATCCCCTTCATGCCGCCGAGCACGGCGTAGAAGAAGACGATCACCATGCCGATGACCACGCCCGCCGCGGTGCCGACCCCGAGGAACCGCTGGAACACCAGGCCGACGCCGGCCATCTGTCCCGCGACGTAGACGAACGAGACGACGATCGCCGCGACGACCGCGACCAGGCGGGCACTCTCGGAGTACCGGTCACCGACGAAGTCGGGGATCGTGTACTTGCCGAACTTGCGGAGGTACGGCGCCAGCAGGAGGGCCAGCAGCACGTAGCCGCCGGTCCATCCCATGAGGTAGACCGACCCCGCGTACCCGTTCCCCGCGAACGCGACGATGCCCGCCATCGAGATGAACGACGCCGCGCTCATCCAGTCCGCCGCGATCGCGGCACCGTTGGCCGGCGCCGGGATGCCGCCGCCGGCGATGTAGAAGCCGGACGTGGTGGACACGCGGCTGGCGTAGGCGATGTAGATGTAGATGCCGAACGTGATGATGACGAAGACGAGCGTCCACACCTGGATGTCGCTCATGAGTGGTGGACCTCTTCCTCGTACTCGTCGATGCCGAACTCGGCGTCGAGCTTGTCCATCCGCCAGACGTAGACGGCGATGAGGACGACGAAGGTGACGATGGACCCCTGCTGGGCGAACCAGAAACCGAGGGGGAAGCCGAGGATCTCGATGGTGTTCAACGGCTCGACGAAGATGATCCCCGCGCCGAACGACACCAGTGCCCAGATCACGAGCAGCACGCTCATCAGACGGAGATTTCTCCGCCAGTAGTCCTTGCGCTGTGTAGCGTCCACCCGCTCCTCCAGAGGTCCCGACTGTGTGTGCCAGGTCACACACGCGCCCGAAAGGGAACCAGACCAGGTCGGTACCGTCAAACACTGGGACGACGACTGCGACGGGGGGCCGTGATCTCGATGGGCTCGTGGGCACACCGGCGGACGACGGGCTATCGGCGCGGCGCCGGAGCACCTAGAGTCCTGACCCCATGGCGATGAGTGCACAGGAGTCGGGGCGCCGGGGCCGGCGCCGCAGCCCCGGGAGCAGGCGGCTGCTCGGTGCTGCACTCCTGGTGCTCCTCGGGGCCTTCCTCCCCTGGGTCGCCACTGCCGCGGGCAACGTCGCAGGTGTGCAGGGAGCCGGCCTGTGGACGATGTACGCGGCACTGCTCGGCATCGCCGGGGCGATCATCCGCTCGCACACCCTGGCCGCCGTGCATGCGGCGGTCCTGGCCGTGGTGGCCATCGCCCTCCCGCTGTGGCAGGTGCTGCACCTCGCGGACCTCGTGGGCTTCACGGGTTGGGCGCCCGGCCCGGGTCTGGTCCTGACCATCGGTGGCGGGGTCCTGGCCGGCTCCGCGGCGGTCTCGTTGCTCCGGGCCGCACGGGCGGCTCTCCCGACGAACTGACCCGGTCACGGAGCACCCGACCGTCGGATCACTCCACCGGCAGTTCCGCCCCGCACCGGGGACAGCGGGTCGGCGGGTCCTCGTCGGCCAGCCCGCCGCAGGCCGGGCACACGCGGTGCAGCCAGCAGGCCGGGTCGCCACCGTCATCCGCTCGTGCGGCCCGGGCCTCGTCGTCCACGGCTGCCCCTTCCGGGAATACGACAGATCTGTTGCGGTGGGCCGATCCATGCTGCACCGGCCGCCGTACGGGGTAGCCCCTGCGCAGTCGTACGCCATCCCGGAAGGACCAGCATGCCCCGCCGCCCTCTGACCACGCACCGCTTCGCCACCGCGCTCGTCGCGGCGGCCCTCCCCCTCGCCGCCTGCGGAGGGATCGCCGACGAGGAGGAGTCGGCCGACCCCATCGAGGAGATCGGCACGGAAGTGGACGGCGGCAACGCGGGACCGGACGAGGCCGTCACCGAGGACATCGGGCTCGCCGACGTCGAGCTCCCCTACCCCGCGGACGGCGTGTACAGCGCCGGCGAGGACGCCCCGCTGACCTTCGCGGTCACCAACACCGGCTCCGACCCCGTCGCCCTCGAGTCGATCACCGGGGAGGACTTCGCCGAGGCGGTCCTCCTGGGCGAGGGGGGCGCGGAGCAACCGGTCTCGGCGCTGGAGATCGCCGGCAACGACAACCTCTACGTCGGTGCACCGGACCTGCCGTCGGTGGTGCTCGTCGAGCTGGACCGGGACCTGCGCTCCTCGCAGTCGATCCCGGTGGTGTTCTCCTTCGCCAACGGCCAGGAGGTCGAGGTCGACGCGATGGTCGCCGCTGAGCCGACGAACGGGGTCGGCGGGGACGTCCCGGAGCCCGACGAGGACCCCACCCCGGACAGCTGATCCACCCGCGGGGGGACCCGCGGATCATCCCCAGGGGCGACGAGGTCGGCGGCTCGGCTCCCTGGGCTCGCCGTCGTGGAACGGTCAGCCTCTGCCGAGCGCCTGGCGGAGTGGCTGCGCGAGCGGCCGTTCGCCGTCGACGTGGCGCTCGCGGCCGCCATCGGGCTGGTCACGGTGGTCCTGCCCACGGCGTACGGGTCGTACTGGCCCGCGGAGGGCGAGGGCTGGTGGCCGCGGATATCGCCGGAGGGCAGGAAGCGAGAGTTCCCGACGCATTCACAGGAACCGCACGGTTCGGACTGGGATGCTGGGACCGTGCCGTCCCGTCTCGCTCGTCGCACCGCCCTGACCACCGCCGCTCTCGCCGGCCCCGTCGGCTGGTTGACCGCGGCCGCCTGGGGTCTGCCGACCGCACTGGGCGCCCACCGCCGCCGGCTGCGCCTCGTCGTCTCCCGCTCGGCGCAGTTCTCCGACGGCAAGTTCCACAACCGGATGCCGACGCCGGCGCTCTCCCCCGCGAACACCCGCGACGGGCTGCTGCGGCAGTGGCACGAGGAGCGGCACGTGGGTCTGCCGACCGGCCCGATCCCGCTGGCGCAGCCGGAGATCCCGCAGGACGCCGCCGAGCTGGCGGTCACCTGGTTCGGGCACGCCAGCGCGCTGCTCGAGGTCGACGGCCGGCGTGTCCTGGTCGACCCGGTGTGGGGCCACCGGGTCTCGCCGTCGCCGGTGTTCGGCCCCACGCGCCTGCACGAGCCGCCGATGTCGATCGAGGACCTGCCGCCGGTCGACGCCGTCCTCATCTCCCACGACCACTACGACCACCTCGACCTGCCGACCGTCCGGGCGCTGCTCGCCACGCAGACGGCGCCCTTCGTCGTCCCCCTGGGGATCGGCGAGCACCTGCGCAAATGGCGTGTGCCGGAGGCCCGCATCGTCGAGCTGGACTGGGACGAGACCCACGCAGTCGGCGGACTGGCGCTCACCTGCACCGAGGCGCGGCACTTCTCCGGCCGCTACTTCCACCGGGACACCACCCTCTGGGCGTCCTGGGCGGTCAGCGGTCCGCGGCACCGGGTCTTCTTCGGCGGCGACACCGGGTACACGCCCGCGTTCGCCGGCATCGGCGCCCGGCTGGGCCCGTTCGACCTCACGCTGCTGCCGATCGGGGCCTACAACGACGCCTGGCACGCCATCCACATGGACCCGGAGGAGGCGGTACGCGCCCACGGCGACCTCGGCGGCGCGGTGCTGCTGCCCATCCACTGGGCGACGTTCAACCTGGCGTTCCACCGCTGGGCGGAGCCGGTCGAGCGGCTGCTGGCGGCGGCCGGTCCCCGTGGGATCGACGTCGTCGTCCCGCGGCCCGGGGAGCGGACCGACGTGCTGGACCGGCCGCCGCTGCACGACTGGTGGACGACGGTGGGCTCGGCGACCGCCCCCGGCACCGAGGACGCCGGCGTGGGCAGCGCCGTCCTCGCCCGCGTGGTGTCGCGGTTGATCGCCCTCCTGCCGAGCTGAAGTCCTCGGCCGGTGACGGCCGTCCTCACGCACCTCGCGGCGTCCTCCCGCACCGCCCACCGTGCGGGAGGACGCGCCATGGTCAGGTCACCTGATCGTCGCCGGGATCAGCGCAGCAGCTTGGACATCCGCCGGTCGGCCAGCGGCTTCCCGCCGGTCTGGCAGGTGGGGCAGTACTGCAGCGAGGTGTCGGCGAAGCTGACCTCCCGCACGGTGTCCCCGCACACCGGGCAGGGCAGGCCGGTGCGGGCGTGCACCCGCAGGCCGGAGCGCTTCTCGCCCTTCATCGTCGCGGCCTGCTGCCCCACCTGGCGCTCGAGTGCTCCGGTGAGCGTGGTCCGCACCGCATCGAAGAGACGGACCAGTTCGTCGTCGGTGAGCTTGTCGGCCATCTTGAACGGCGAGAGCCGCGCGGCGTGCAGGATCTCGTCGGAGTAGGCGTTGCCGATGCCGGCGACCAGGGTCTGGTCGGTCAGCGCCCCCTTGAGCTGGCCCGAGCGGCCGGCCATCAGGCGGGCGAACGTCTCCCGGTCCACCGCGAGGGCGTCGGGCCCGAGGCGGGCGATCCCGGGGACCTCGGCCGGCGACCGGACGACGTAGACCGCCAGGCCCTTGCGGGTGCCCTGCTCGGTGAGGTCGAAGCCCACTCCGCCGGAGGCGGATAGATCCGTAGAGCCGCCGGAGGCGGATGGATCCGTAGCGCCGTCATCGAGGTGCACCCGCAGCGCGAGCGGACCCTTGCCCGGCTTCGGCGGCGCGGCGGGGAGGTTCGTCCGCCAGTGCAGCCAGCCGGCCCGCGCCAGGTGGACGACCAGGTGCACCCCGGAGACGTCGAGGTCCAGGAACTTCCCGTGCCGGCCGGCGCCGGTGATCTCCAGGCCACCCAGCGCGCTCAGCGGTGGGTCGAAGGTCTTGATCGCCTGGACGGCGGCCAGGTCGGCGCGCGCCAGCACGTGGCCAACGGCGCGCTCCCGCAGGAACGCGGCCAGCGCCTCCACCTCGGGCAACTCGGGCACCCGACCATGATCGCGCGGATCCGCGCGTCCCGCCGTCCCCGATCGGGGGTTTCCGGCCCGCCGGGGACGCCCCGTGGTTGCGGTGGTGCGACGACGGCGTGACGGCGACGACGACCTGGTGGAGAGGCTGTTGCGGCGGCTTTCGGGGGCCCGTTCCGGGAGTACACCTCTTCCTGCAGGCCCGTTCCACCGAAGGCGGGCCCGACAGATGGAGGCCATCGTGAACAGGTTCCGACTCGGTTCCCTGACGGTCCTCGCGGGGGTGGTGGCGCTGCTGGTCGGCGTCCTCGCCCCGGCGTCGGCCGCCGGCTCGGCACGTGCGCCGTACTGCGGCCTGGTGTGGGGCTCGCTGCCGGAGAGCAGCGCGGCGTCCGCCGCCGGCCTGGAGGTGACCGACGTGCGCGCCGGCCGCCACGCCTGCTTCGACCGCCTGGTCGTCGACCTGCGCGGTCCGGCGGCGGCGACCGGCTACTCGGTGCGCTACGTCGACACGGTGCACCAGGTGGGCACGGGCACGCCCATTGCGCTCGACGGTGGCGCGGCCCTGGAGGTCATCGTCCGCGCCCCGGCCTACGACCGGTACGGCCGCGCCACCTACCTGCCGCCCAGCCGCGGTGACGTCGTCGACGTCGACGGCTTCCGGACGTTCGAGCAGGTGGCGTGGGCCGGTTCCTACGAAGGCTCGACCACCCTGGGGATCGGCACCCGCGCCCGGCTGCCGTTCCGCACGTTCACCCTGGTCGGCGCCCCGGGGGACGACGCGGTGCGAGTGGTGATCGACGTGGCCCACCGCTGGTGACGGGACCCGTCGCCGCGAGATCTGCACACTGGTCGGCATCCGGGGACCCGGAAGGCACGCCGGTGTGCAGATCTCGCACGTCTCAGCCCTCGTGGAGCACCTCGGCCACCACCCGATTCGGGTTCTGCAGCCGGTAGACGCGGAACGGGCGCTCGGCGGTGGTGCCGAGGAAGGACACCATCTGCCCTTCGAAGATGGTGTCCAGGACGACCTCGCGGATGGCCTCGCCGCCCAGCGCGACCGGGTCGGGCCCGGCGTACGGCGGAACGCCGGTGTCCCCGGGCAGGCCCACGCCGGTGAGCACGACCTTCAGGACGGCGTCCCCCGCCACTTCCACCTCGAAGCCGCTCCCCGCCGACCGCGCCTCGGGGACGTAGCGTGCGTCCCAGCCGGGCAGCCCTCCGCCGTCCACCTCGAACACCACCCGGTCGAAGCCGGCGTGCCGGCTGACGCGGACGTCGGTCACGGTCACGGCGGCGTCGGGTGACGGCACGGCGGTGTCCGGGCGGGTGTCGGCGGTGAAGGGCGGCGGCACGGCAGGGGAAGGCGGCGGCACGGCGGGGGAGGGCGGCGGCACGGCCGTCGGAGGCGGCGGAACGGCAGGGACGGGCGCCGTGGTGACGGCCGGCGGGGACGGAGGCGTGAGGAAGACGGAGTAGTCGGCCGGCAGCAGAGGTGTGTCGGTGAGCGCACCGGACGGCAGCGGCGCCTCCACCGGCTCCCCCTCGCTGGTCAGTAGCACCGCCTCGACGCCGGGCAGGCTCGTGGCGGTCAGCACGATCTGCGCCACGGCCCGGCGGCTGGCCGCGCCGGAGGGCAGGGGCGCCACACCCGAGAGGTCGATCGTCGCCGTGGCCCCGTCGATGCCGGCCACCGAGAGCGTCACGCCGGGCGGCAGCGCCGTGGACAGCCGCCGGTCCTGCTCCTCCTCGGTCGGGCCGTCGGCCAGCGCGGACAGCAGTTCGCCGAGCCGCTCCTCGGTCGAGCCCGTCCCGCTGTCCCGGGCCCGGGGGACGAGCGCCTGGTCGGGGCCGACGAGGTAGGCCCAGCCGGCCTCGTCCCGGGGGACCGACGACGGCGCAGCCGACGCCTGCGGCGCGGGTGCGGCAAGCCCGTACGGGACGTCGGACGGCGCGATCGTCGACGGCGCCGAGCCGGTCGGGACCCCGCAGGACGACGTCACCGTGAGGACGGCGCCCAGCGTGCCGGCGGCTCCCAGGCGGTGCAGGCGGTTCACGTCCGTGCCACCGGCAGGGAGAGGACGAAGCGGGCGCCCCCGCCGGGGCGCTCGGCGCACCAGGCGGCGCCGCCGTGCTGCATGGTCGTCTCGGCCACGATGGCCAGCCCCAGCCCCGCCCCGGGCACCGAACGGCGCGCCGAGCCCGGCGCGCGTGCGAACCGCTCGAAGATCCGTTCGCGGTCCAGCGGGGCGACCCCCGGACCGGCGTCGTCCACCGTCACGACCACCGACCCCTCGCAGCGCCGCACCCCCACGCACACCGGACCGTCGCCGTAGCGGTCGGCGTTGTCGAGGAGGTTGCGCACGGCGCGCTCCAGCCGCGACTTGTCGCCGAGCACGGTGGTCTCGGGCTCCGGGCCGGCGTCCAGCAGCTCGACGGGTCGGCCGGTTCCCTCGAGCACCTCCCGGACCAGTGCCGTCATCGACACCGGGACGGCGTCCGGCACGTGGCCCGCGCCGTCGAACCAGGCCAGTTCCAGGAGGTCGTCCAGGGTGACCCGCAGGCGGGTGACCTCCCCCTCCACCAGGGCCAGCGCCTGCTGGGCCCGCGGCGGCAGCTCCTGGCGCCGCGTGGCCAGCACCTCGACGCTGGTGGTGAGGCTGGTCAGCGGGCTGCGGAGCTCGTGGCTGACGTCGCCGACGAACCGGGCGTCCCGCGAGATCCGCGCGGCGAGGGCGTCCACCATGCTGTTGAAGGCGGCCACGATCCCCACCAGATCGGGGTCGTCGGTCGCCGGGAGCCGGGTGGACAGCTCGCCGCCGGCGATCCGCGTCGCGGCGCCGGCCACCTGCTCCAGCGGGAGGACGGCGCGCCGGCTGGCCCACGCCCCGAACCCGGCCCCCGCCAGGGTCGCCACGCAGGCCCCGGCGCCGAGGACGACGGCCAGCGTCCGCAGCAGCGTCTCCAGCTCACCCAGCGGCGCGACCTCGTAGAACTCGACGCCGGCGCTCACCACGGGCACGGCGACGACGAGCTGCGGACCGTCCGCCGTCTCGACGCGCAGCGCGCCCGCGGCACCGGTCGCCACCACCTCCTGGAGCGCCCGCGGCACGTCGCGGCCACCGACGTCCAGGCTCGAGGAGTACCAGTCGTCCCCGCTACGGACGACGACCTCCGCGTCGCCGAACGGGACCAGCTCGCCGAGCACCCGCCCGACGTCGGCGCCCGCGGTGGACAGCCGGTTGCGGAGCACGTCGGCGTCGGCGAAGGCCTGCTGGGTGAGCGCCTGCTCCCGCTGCTCCACCACGTAGCTGCGGGCCAGCAGCCAGGTGGTCGTGACCAGCACGGCCGAGACCAGCAGCGTGCTGGCCGCGAAGCCCAGCACGATCCGCGCCCGGAGCCCCCGCCGTCCCGGAGTCCTGCTCACCCGCCGCTCCGGACGCGACCGGACGTCCCGGTCACTGCGGGTCCAGCCGGTAGCCCAGCCCCCGGACGGTGACGACGAGCCGCGGGGCGCTCGGGTCCCGCTCCACCTTGGTCCGCAGCCGCCGCACGTGGACGTCGACGATCCGCTCGTCCCCGAAGAAGCCGTGCTCCCAGACCCGCTCCAGCAGCGCCTGCCGGCTGAAGACCCGCCCGGGCGCCCCGGCCAGCTCGCACAGCACCCGGTACTCGGTGAGCGTCAGCGGCACCTGCCGGCTTCCCCGGTGGACGGTGCCGCTGGCCTCCCGGAGGACCAGCGGCGCCTCCGGGTCGTGATCGAGGACCACGCCCGCCTGCGCACCGTCGCCCTGGTGGCCCGCCGGCGCCGTCGCCGTCCGGCGGCGCAGGGCCCGCAGCCGTGCGGTGATCTCCTTGATCTGGAACGGCTTGGTGACGTAGTCGTCCGCGCCCACCTCGAGAGCGGCGACGATGTCCTGGGTGTCGGCGCGGGCGCTGACCACGACGACGGGCAGGTCGTGAGCGCGACGCACCTCGCGGATGACCGTGAAACCGTCCATCGACCCGAGCATCAGGTCGACGATCATCATGTCCGGGGCGGCGATGCCCACCATGCGGACGGCCTCCTCGCCGGAGGCGGCCTCGGCGACGTCGTACCCCTCGTCCTCCAGCGCCCACCGCAACGCGGTGCGGATGGAGTCGTCGTCCTCCACGATCAGGATCCGCAGCGACACGCGGACATGCTGCCACCACCGGACCGCCGCTCAGTGCAGCCCGGTCACCGTCATCCGATCGCAATGTGGCGAGACCGGAGATCGCAATCTCCGGTCGCGAGGCTACTGGCAGACCATCGGACCGCGACCGCCGAGGAGACCGCCGTGCGCCCTGCCGACCCCACCCACGACGGCCCGCGCGACTCCGACGAGGTGGTCGTGCGACTGACCGACGACCTGCTCGCCGACGGGGTCGCCGACATCCGCTGGCTGCTGCACGACGCCGTGCTGTCGGGTGCGCGGCACGTGGTCGTCGACGTCCGGGAGGTGGAGCAGCTGTCCAGCCCGGCCGTGGCCAGCTTCCTCTCCGCGCACCGTGCCTGCCGGGCCCGCGGCGGCAGCGTCGTCGTCCGGGGGGCCAACCGGCGGACGCTGGACCTGCTGCACCGGACGGGTCTGTGGCGCGTGCTGGACCTCGAGGGCAGCCTGGACCGCTCGGCCTGACCCCGCCGACGCCCGGCAGCTCCGCCGGGTCCCTCCTACGCTCGGCCGGGTGCCCACCGCGCTGCTCTGGTTCCGCAGGGACCTGCGGCTGCGCGACCACCCCGCGCTGCTGACGGCCCGGGACGCGGCCGGCCCGGACGGCGACGTGCTGCCGGTGTTCGTGTTCGACGACCGGCTGTGGGGGCCGTCCGGTGCGCCCCGCCGCCGCTTCCTCCTGGACTGCCTCGCCGCGCTGGACGACGACCTGGGCGGCGCGCTGGTGCTCCGTTCCGGTGACCCGACCCGGCTGCTGCCGGCACTGGTGCACGAGGCCGGGGCGACGTCGGTGCACGTCAGCGCCGACGCCGGGCCGTACGGCCGGCGCCGGGACGAGGCCGTGGAACGCGCGCTGGGCGACGTCCCGTTCGTGCGCACCGGCTCGCCGTACGCGGTGACGCCCGGCCGGGTCACCAAGCGGGACGGGTCGCCGTTCCGGGTCTGGTCCCCCTTCGCCCGGGCCTGGCGGGAGCACGGCTGGCGCGCACCGGCGCCGGGGCCCGACGGTGTCCGGTGGCGGACCGCCGTCCGCTCCGACGACCCGCCCCCGGCGCCGGACCTCGACGGCGTCGCCCTTCCCCCCGCCGGCGAGGCCGCCGCACTGGCCGCCTGAGAGCGATTCCGCAACGAGCGGCTGCTCGGCTACGCCGAGGGCCGCAACACCCCGGGCACCGACGGGACGAGCCGGATGTCGACCTACCTCAAGTACGGCTGCGTCCACCCCCGGACGCTGCTGGCCGACCTCGCCGCGGCGGAGCAGACCGAGTCGGTGCGCCGGTACACCGACGAGCTGGCCTGGCGGGACTTCTACGCCGACGTCCTCTGGCACCGCCCGGAGTCGGCCCGCGAGTACCTCAGGCCGGAGCTGCAGGCGTTGGGTCACGACAGCGGACCGCAGGCCGAGGAACTGGTGCGCGCCTGGGAGTCCGGCCGCACCGGTTTCCCGATCGTCGACGCCGGGATGCGGCAGTTGCTCGGCGAGGGGTACGTGCACAACCGGGTGCGGATGATCGTCGCCTCGTTCCTGGTGAAGGACCTGCACCAGGAGTGGACGCTCGGCGCGCGCTGGTTCATGCAGCACCTCGTCGACGGCGACCTCGCCAGCAACAACCACGGTTGGCAGTGGGTGGCGGGCACCGGCACCGACGCCTCGCCCTACTACCGCATCTTCAACCCGGTCGCCCAGGGGAAGAAGTTCGACCCGGACGGCGCCTACGTGAAGCGATGGGTGCCGGAGTTGCGCGACGTCGAGCCGCGGTACGTCCACGAGCCGTGGACGGCGCCCGGCGGCATCCCCGACGGCTATCCGGAGCCCGTCGTCGACCACGCGCACGAGCGCCAGGTGGCCCTCGACCGCTACGCCCGTGTCCGCGCCCGCTGAGCGGCGCCCCGCCGGTTCAGCCGACCAGCAGCGTCACCGGGTCCCGCCGGATGACGGTGCGGACGACCAGCGCGACCTCAGCCGCGGAGACGCGGAGCGCCACGGGCGGGATCGCGCCCGGTCGCAGGGTCCGCGGCCAGCGCGCGGGCCCAGGTCACCAGCCCCGGCACGTCCACCCCGTGCGGAGGGCGGTCCGCGTAGGAGCCGATGGTCGCCGCACCCCGCTCGAGCAGCGTCGTCGCCCCCGGGTCGTTGCCCCGGGCGGCGTGCGTCAGCCCGACGGCGAGCTGCGCGAGCCCGCGCCACAGCTGCCGCTCGTCCTCGGGTGCGGACTTCCAGGCATCCTCCAGCACCTCGTGGGCGTGGAAGGGGCGGCCGGCGTCCAGCAGCGCCTGGGCCTCGGCGAGGGCGAGGCCGGGCGGGCGGACGATCCCCTCGGGCGCCCGCTCCTCGCCGACGGCGCCGCGCGGCAACGGCCGCCCGAGGGCGTCCCGTGGCCGGGCGTTGCGGGCCCGGCCCTCCTCGTCGCGGTCGCGGTCGGGCACGGGCCCATCCTGCCCCGGCCGGGTACCGACCTGCGGGGCAGATCGACCGGGCGGACCCGATCGGATGGTGTCCGACCAGAAAATTTGGTCTGCTCGCATCCGGGTGCGGGTGCGTCGCGGAAGAGGGGGTGTCACACCTCCTGCTACGAGAGGAAAGACCATGAACACCACCACCCGCACGTTCGGTCGCACCGCCGGCGTCCTCGGCGCCGCCGGCGCCCTCGTCCTGGTCGCCAGCCCGGCCATGGCCGACAACCACACCGCCACCGTCTCGGTCCTGCACGCCGTCCCGGACACCCCGGTCGACGTCTACGCCAACGGTGAGCGGTTGATCGACGACTTCCAGCCCGGTACGCTGACCGACCCGCTGACGCTGCCCGCCGGCGACTACGATTTGGCGCTCTACCCGGCTGACGCCGCCGACGCCTCCGGTGAGCCTCTGCTGTCGGCGATGGACGTGGCCGTCCCCGCCGGCGCCAACGCCACCGTGGTGGCCCACCTGACCGAGGGCGGCGATCCCGCACTCACGCCATTCGTCAACGAGACCGGTGACATCCCCGCCGGCCAGGCCCGGCTCACCGTGCGGCACGTCGCCGCGGCGCCCGCCGTGGACGTCCGCGCCGGTGGTGAGGTCGTCGTCGACGGGCTGACCAACCCGAACGGCGAGTCGCTCACCGTCCCGGCCGGCACGGTGACCGCCGACGTCGTGCTCGCGGGCACCGACACCGTGGCCATCGGCCCGGCGGACCTGAGCCTCGCCGAGGGCACGACGACGATCGCGTACGCGTGGGGCTCGGGCGACGCCGGCTACGAGTTGGCCGTCCAGACGATCGCCGGCCAGCAGTCCGCTCCCGCCGGCGTCCCGGGTGGCTCGGGCGACGCCGGCTACGAGTTGGCCGTCCAGACGATCGCCGGCCAGCAGTCCGCTCCCGCCGGCGTCCCGGGTGGCTCGGCCGGCCTGGCCGACGACTCCGGCCTGCCGCTCCCCGTGGGTGCCGCTGCCCTGGCCGGCGTCGCGCTGGCCGCTGCCGGCGCCGTGCGGCTCGCCCGCGCCGCCCGCTGACCGCAGGCCGCAGGAGCACCTGATGCGACCCGCCGCCGCCACCATCGTCCTGGGGCTGGCCCTCGCTGTCGGCGCGCCGACCGCCTGGGCAGTCACCCGGCCGGAGGCGGCGGCGGGTCCGTCGCTCGACCGGGTGCTATCCGCACCCGCCGCCCCCACCGCGGCCCCGCCCGGGGCGGGGACCATGCCGCCCGCCACCGTCCGGGACGCCTCCCCCGTCGCCGTCCCGGCGCCGCCGCCACCCGTGCGCATCGAGCTGCCGGGGCAGGGGATCACCGCTCCCGTCGACCCCGTGGGCGTCGCCGGCGACGGTCAGATGGAGCTGCCCGAGGACGTGGCCCGCGTCGGCTGGTACCGCTTCGGGCCGGCGCCCGGCGAACCGGGCAACGCCGTGCTCGCCGGCCACGTCGACGACCGCGAGCAGGGCGCCGGCGCACTCTTCCCGCTGCGCGAGGTGGCTGCCGGTGCCGAGATCGTCGTCACCGACGCCACCGGGCAGGCCACGCGCTGGCGGGTGGTGTCCCGGGAGCTCGTGCAGAAGCAGGTGCTCCCGCTCGAGGCGCTCTTCGCCCGCGACGGCCCGCCCCGGCTCGTCGTCCTCACCTGCGGCGGGCCGTTCCTGCCGGAGTACCGCAGCTATCGGGACAACGTCGTGGTGGTCGCCGAGCCCGTCGCAGACGCCACGCCATGACCGGGTTGCTCCCCAGACGCACCGACCTCGGTAGCGTCCTCGGCGTGACGTCCGAGCCGGTGCCCGCGCCGCAGGGCGTAGGAGAGCCGGACGACGCCGAGGTGGGCCGCCGCTTCGCCGCCGGCGACGAGCAGGCGCTGGCGCTGGCCTACGAGCGGTGGGCGGGTCAGCTGCATGGCATGGCCGTGCGCGCCTTCGGCCCGGGGCCGGATGCCGAGGACGTCACCCAGCAGACCTTCATCTCGGCATGGACGGGGCGCGCCCGCTTCCGGCCGGACCAGGGCCCGCTGCCGGCCTGGCTGACCGGCGTCTGCCGGCACAAGATCGCCGACACCTGGGCGCGGCGCGATCGGCAGCGTCGCGAGGCGGAGGCGGCGGTCTCCCAGGTGCAGGCCGCGCCCGCCGGTGGGACGACACCGGCCGTCGACACCGCCGTCGCCGACCGGATGCTGGTGCTCGAGGAGCTCGACCGCCTCGGCCAGCCACAGCGCGGGATCATCGAACTGGCGTTCTTCGCCGACCTCACCCATGCCCAGATCGCCGAGCGGACCGGGATCCCGCTGGGCACGGTCAAATCCCATATCCGCCGCACTCTCGAACGCCTGAGAAACCGATTGGAGGTGGACGGTGCCGCACAGCCAGCCTGAACAGCTCGCCCTCGCCGCGCTGCACGAGGCCCTGCCGGCCGACGACGCCGCCCACCTGGCGTCCTGCGCCCAGTGCCGGTCCGACGTGGCCGCCCTGCAGCGCGCGGTCGACGCCGTGGCCATCCCCGAGTTCGCCGCTCCGGTGGCGGCCGTACCGCCGCCGCCGGCGGTATGGGCCGCGATCGCCACCGCCACCGGGGTGACGGCCGTACCACGGTCGGAGGTCTCCGCGGCTCCCGTCGCTCCCCCTGCCGCGGCCACCCCTCCGGTGGCCGACCCGCCGACGGCCCCGGCCGCAGCAGGGCAGGTGCTGCCGTTCCGGTCGCGCCGGCCCCGGCTGCTGCTGGTGGCGGCCGCCGTCGCCGCCGGCGCCGTCGTGGGAGCAGGGGCAGTGGCGGTCCTGAGCGGTCATGACGACGCCGAGCCGGTGGCCGCAGTGGCCCTCGACCCGTTCGGGGAGGAGCCCGCGTCGGGCCGGGCCCAGGTGGTCGTCCGCGACGACGGGTCCCGCGCGCTCCAGGTCGACCTCGACGCGCCGCCGCTCACCGAGGAGTACTACGAGATCTGGCTGATCGAGCCGGACGTCGTCGAGATGGTGCCCCTCGGGGTGCTGCGGCCGGGCACGCAGACCTTCGAGCTGCCGACCGGGATCGACCTGGGTGCGTACCCGATCGTCGACGTCTCGGTGGAGCCGCTGGACGGCGACCCGACGCACTCGGGGGTCTCGGTGGCCCGGGGTGTGCTGGACAGCTGAGCGACGCCTAGCGTGCTCTCCGTGACCGGCCCGCGCGACCGCCTGCTGCCCTCCGAGGACCTCGGCGCCTCGTGGCGGGCGGTGCGTCCCCGCCCCGCAGGCATCCACCTGGACAGCGCTGCCTCCAGCCGGCAGAGCCACCGGGCCCTGGAGGCAGCGGCACATCACGCCCGGCACGAGTCGGAACTGGGCGGCTACGTCGCCGAGGCGACCGCCGACGACCTCCTCCAGCAGGGGCGCTCGGTGCTCGGCGGGCTGGTCGGCATGGCGGCGGCAGACGTCGCATTCGTCGAGTCGGCCCAGGCGGCGCTGGTGGCCCTGCTCAGCGGATGGCGGCTGCCGGCCGGCTCCCGGGTGGCGTGCCTGCCGGGCGAGTACGCCCCCAACGTCGCCCAGCTGCGTGCCGCCGGCCTCCGGCCGGAGCCCCTACCGGTCGACGACCTGGGCCGCGCGGACGTCGAGGGGGTGGACCGGCTGCTGGCCACCGATCCCCCGCGGCTGGTGCATCTCACGCACATCGGGAGCCACCGGGGGCTGCTGCAGCCGGCCCGGGAGATCGCGGCGCTGTGCCGTGCGGCCGGAGTTCCCCTGGTGCTGGACGCCGCCCAGTCCCTGGGGCACGTCGACGTCGACCTGGGTGCCGACGTCGTCTACGGCACCTCGCGGAAGTGGCTGACCGGCCCCCGTGGCGTCGGGATGCTGTTCGCCCGGCCGGCGATCGCATCGCAGCTGGTGCCGGTCCTCCCCGAGCCGGAGGGGGAGCCGCCGCTGCGGGCCTTCGAGTCAGGGGAGGCGCACGTCGCCGGCCGGATCGGTCTCGTCGTCGCCGTGGGGGAGCACCTGGCGGCCGGCCCGGACCGGGTCCGCGGGCGGCTGGCCGCACTGGGGCGGGCGACCCGGGAACTGCTCGATGGCGTCGCCGGTTGGCGGGTCGTGGAACCGGTCGAGGAGCCCACCGCGACCACCACGCTGCGCCCACCGGACGAAGTGGACGTCCTCCGGACGCGGACCCGGCTCCTGACCGAGCAGGGGATCGTGGTGAGCGCGATCGGGCCGGAGCGCGCACCGGGGGAGATGACCGGCCCCGTCCTGCGCGTGTCACCGCACCTGGACGCCACGATCGAGGACCTCGAGGCGCTCGCCGCCGCCCTGTGACCGGGCGCGCTCGTGCTACGGCCGTCGCGCCCCCTTGGTCCGCAGGGCTGCGCGAGTGCCCCGGAGCCGAATCCGGGCCGACTCTGGCTTTGTGCTGCAGAAGGTCCCCGCTGGAGGCGGTTGCCGGGCATGCCGAAAGGGGCCCCAGCACGGATGCTGGGGCCCCTTCGGGAATGGTTGTCCGGCGGCGTCCTACTCTCCCACCCCGTCTCCAGGGCAGTACCATCGGCGCTGAGAGGCTTAGCTTCCGGGTTCGGAATGTTGCCGGGCGTTTCCCTCTCGCCATGGCCGCCGTAACTCTGTGAACCTGTACGAACCGGTCTGGTTCGTGCGTTCAGAACCGCACAGTGGACGCGTGACATCTTCGTGTTGACCCGTTGTCACAGAGCACCTGAGTGTAGGTGTTGTGTGGTCAAGCCCTCGGCCTGTTAGTACCGGTCAGCTGCACACCTTGCGGTGCTTCCACTTCCGGCCTATCAACCCGCTGGTCTGGGCGGGGGCCTTACCCGGTTGACCCGGTGAGAGACCTCATCTTGAAGCGAGCTTCCCGCTTAGATGCTTTCAGCGGTTATCCCTGCCGAACGTAGCTAACCAGCAGTGCACCTGGCGGTACAACTGGCACACCAGAGGTTCGTCCGTCCCGGTCCTCTCGTACTAGGGACAGCTCTTCTCAAGTCTCTTACGCGCGCGGCGGATAGGGACCGAACTGTCTCACGACGTTCTAAACCCAGCTCGCGTACCGCTTTAATGGGCGAACAGCCCAACCCTTGGGACCTACTCCAGCCCCAGGATGCGACGAGCCGACATCGAGGTGCCAAACCATCCCGTCGATATGGACTCTTGGGGAAGATCAGCCTGTTATCCCCGGGGTACCTTTTATCCGTTGAGCGACACCGCTTCCACATGCCGGTGCCGGGTCACTAGTCCCAGCTTTCGCTCCTGCTCGACCCGTCGGTCTCGCAGTCAAGCTCCCTTGTGCACTTGCACTCGACACCTGATTGCCAACCAGGCTGAGGGAACCTTTGGGCGCCTCCGTTACATTTTGGGAGGCAACCGCCCCAGTTAAACTACCCACCTGACACTGTCCCTGATCCGGATCACGGACCGAGGTTAGACATCCAATTCGACCAGAGTGGTATTTCAACGGCGACTCCACGAACACTGGCGTGCCCGCTTCGCAGTCTCCCACCTATCCTACACAAGCCGAACCGAACACCAATATCAAGCTATAGTAAAGGTCCCGGGGTCTTTCCGTCCTGCCGCGCGTAACGAGCATCTTTACTCGTAGTGCAATTTCGCCGAGCCTGTGGTTGAGACAGCTGAGAAGTCGTTACGCCATTCGTGCAGGTCGGAACTTACCCGACAAGGAATTTCGCTACCTTAGGATGGTTATAGTTACCACCGCCGTTTACTGGCGCTTGAGTTCTGAGCTTCGCCTTGCGGCTAACCCGTCCCCTTAACGTTCCAGCACCGGGCAGGCGTCAGTCCGTATACATCGTCTTACGACTTCGCACGGACCTGTGTTTTTAGTAAACAGTCGCTTCTCACTGGTCTCTGCGGCCACCCACCGCTCCCCACTGCAAGAGCGGTTCACGATCGATGGCCCCCCTTCTCCCGAAGTTACGGGGGCATTTTGCCGAGTTCCTTAACCACAGTTCGCTCGATCGCCTCGGTATTCTCTACCTGACCACCTGAGTTGGTTTGGGGTACGGGCCGCTCGGAACTCGCTAGAGGCTTTTCTCGGCAGCATAGGATCATCCAATTCGCCTCAATCGGCTATGCATCAGGTCTCACCCTCGTGTGGAACGGATTTACCTATCCCACGGGCCACACCCTTGCCCCGGTACTACCACTCACCGGTAGGACTACCTTCCTGCGTCACCCCATCGCTTGCCTACTACCAGTCCGGGTCCCCAGCTTCCCCGGCGTGCCCACAAGTGGGCGCACCGGCGTCGGTGGGTTAGCATCGCTGGGTTCAGCATGGGCGTTCCTTCGCGGGTACGGGAATATCAACCCGTTGTCCATCGACTACGCCTGTCGGCCTCGCCTTAGGTCCCGACTCACCCTGGGCGGATTAGCCTGGCCCAGGAACCCTTGGTCTTCCGGCGGGGGAGGTTCTCACTCCCCTCTCGCTACTCATGCCTGCATTCTCACTCGTGTGGCGTCCACGGCTGGATCACTCCGCCGCTTCCACCGCCACACGACGCTCCCCTACCCATCCACACACCTGGCCGGCACCTTCGAGAGGTACCGGCGGGCGATCATGTGAATGCCACGGCTTCGGCGGTGTGCTTGAGCCCCGCTACATTGTCGGCGCGGAACCACTTGACCAGTGAGCTATTACGCACTCTTTCAAGGGTGGCTGCTTCTAAGCCAACCTCCTGGTTGTCTCTGCGATCCCACATCCTTTTCCACTTAGCACACGCTTAGGGGCCTTAGCCGATGATCTGGGCTGTTTCCCTCTCGACTACGAACCTTATCGCCCGCAGTCTCACTGCCACGCTCTCACTTACCGGCATTCGGAGTTTGGTTGACGTCAGTAACCTTGTGGGGCCCATCGGCCATCCAGTGCTCTACCTCCGGCAAGAAACACGTGACGCTGCACCTAAATGCATTTCGGGGAGAACCAGCTATCACCGAGTTTGATTGGCCTTTCACCCCTACCCACAGCTCATCCCCCAGGTTTTCAACCCTGGTGGGTTCGGTCCTCCACGCGGTCTTACCCGCGCTTCAACCTGGCCATGGGTAGATCACTCGGCTTCGGGTCTAGAGCACGCGACTGAAGATCGCCCTGTTCGGACTCGCTTTCGCTACGGCTACCCCACACGGGTTAACCTCGCCACGTACCACTAACTCGCAGGCTCATTCTTCAAAAGGCACGCAATCACCCCCACCCCGAAGGGCATAAGGCTCTCACGGCTTGTAGGCACACGGTTTCAGGTACTATTTCACTCCCCTCCCGGGGTACTTTTCACCTTTCCCTCACGGTACTTGTCCGCTATCGGTCACCAGGGAGTATTCAGGCTTAGCGGGTGGTCCCGCCAGATTCACACCGAATTTCACGGGCTCGGTGCTACTTGGGAACAAGCTCGGGAGAGACTCGGTTTTCGTGTACGGGGCTCTCACCCTCTACGGCGACCCCTTCCAGAGGCCTTCCACTAACACAAGTCTTTTATGACTCCCCGCCACCCCGGCAGGAGTGACTGAACTGTCCCACGACCCCGCCTCCACAACGCCTGCCGGCTATCACATGGAAACGGTTTAGCCTCTTCCGCTTTCGCTCGCCACTACTCACGGAATCACTGTTGTTTTCTCTTCCTGTGGGTACTGAGATGTTTCACTTCCCCACGTTCCCTCCACACGCCCTATGTGTTCAGGCGCGGGTCACACCACATGACTGGTGCGGGGTTCCCCCATTCGGACATCCTCGGATCAACGCTCGGTTGACAGCTCCCCGAGGCTTATCGCAGCCTCCTACGTCCTTCATCGGCTCCTGGTGCCCAGGCATCCACCGTGTGCCCTTAACAACTTGGCCACACAAAAATCCCACCCACCACACGCCCGGAAGGACATCGATGAGCGGGCCTACACACTCGAAACTCTGCTAATCAGAGTCAAAAGATGCTCGCGTCCACTGTGCAGTTCTCAACGTACGACCAGCCACCGGTCACCCGACCCCGCCGAACCCGACCCACCCCGCAAGGGGCATCGGTGGTACGAGATGCAGACCGGCCCTGACACAAGGACAACAACCCGACCCCGCACGCGGGGCGGCCCGTTCCCTCAGGACCCAACAGCGTGCCTACGACCGGACCCACCCACCGACACCCCGCTCCACACGCCACCGCAAGGTGACGCCGTACTAGGGGCAGCAGCAGCTGCCGGCCGAACTGGTCAGCGTTCCACCCTCGAGCACCACCCCACACACACGCCGGCACCCGCAGATGGGCACCGATCACGATGTGGGCGCAGCTCTGGACCACCCACTACCCCAGCGGAGCTGAGTGGGCGGCCAGTGCTCCTTAGAAAGGAGGTGATCCAGCCGCACCTTCCGGTACGGCTACCTTGTTACGACTTCGTCCCAATCGCCGATCCCGCCTTCGACGGCTCCCTCCACAAGGGTTGGGCCACCGGCTTCGGGCGTTACCGACTTTCGTGACGTGACGGGCGGTGTGTACAAGGCCCGGGAACGTATTCACCGCAGCGTTGCTGATCTGCGATTACTAGCGACTCCAACTTCATGGGGTCGAGTTGCAGACCCCAATCCGAACTGAGACCGGCTTTTTGGGATTCGCTCCACCTCGCGGTATCGCAGCCCTTTGTACCAGCCATTGTAGCATGTTTGCAGCCCTAGACATAAGGGGCATGATGATTTGACGTCATCCCCACCTTCCTCCGAGTTGACCCCGGCAGTCTCCTATGAGTCCCCACCATGACGTGCTGGCAACATAGAACGAGGGTTGCGCTCGTTGCGGGACTTAACCCAACATCTCACGACACGAGCTGACGACAACCATGCACCACCTGTGCACGGCCCTTACGGACCCACCATCTCTGGAGGATTTCCGTGCATGTCAAGCCTAGGTAAGGTTCTTCGCGTTGCATCGAATTAAGCAACATGCTCCGCCGCTTGTGCGGGCCCCCGTCAATTCCTTTGAGTTTTAGCCTTGCGGCCGTACTCCCCAGGCGGGGCGCTTAATGCGTTAGCTGCGGCACGGAACTCGTGGAATGAGCCCCACACCTAGCGCCCAACGTTTACGGCGTGGACTACCAGGGTATCTAATCCTGTTCGCTCCCCACGCTTTCGCTCCTCAGCGTCAGTTTCGGCCCAGAGACCCGCCTTCGCCACCGGTGTTCCTCCTGATATCTGCGCATTTCACCGCTACACCAGGAATTCCAGTCTCCCCTGCCGAACTCAAGTCCGCCCGTATCGACTGCAGACCCGAGGTTGAGCCTCGGGATTTCACAGCCGACGCGACGAACCGCCTACGAGCTCTTTACGCCCAATAATTCCGGACAACGCTTGCACCCTACGTATTACCGCGGCTGCTGGCACGTAGTTGGCCGGTGCTTCTTCTGCAGGTACCGTCACTCTCGCTTCGTCCCTGCTGAAAGAGGTTTACAACCCGAAGGCCGTCATCCCCCACGCGGCGTCGCTGCGTCAGGCTTCCGCCCATTGCGCAATATTCCCCACTGCTGCCTCCCGTAGGAGTCTGGGCCGTGTCTCAGTCCCAGTGTGGCCGGTCACCCTCTCAGGCCGGCTACCCGTCGTCGCCTTGGTAGGCCACTACCCCACCAACAAGCTGATAGGCCGCGGGCCCATCCCCAGCCGATAAATCTTTCCACCACCAGACCATGCGGTCAGCGGTCATATCCGGTATTAGCCCCAATTTCTTGGAGTTATCCCAGAGCCAGGGGCAGGTTGCCCACGTGTTACTCACCCGTTCGCCACTGATCCCCCCGCAAGCGGAGTTCACCGTTCGACTTGCATGTGTTAAGCACGCCGCCAGCGTTCGTCCTGAGCCAGGATCAAACTCTCCGTAGATGATTTGATCGCAGCTGAGAACCGCGAGCTGACACTCGCGATATCAATCAACCAAAGGAATCCCTGCCACAACCACAACAGCCATGGCACGGGGTATTACTTGGCACTGACTTTCGGCACGCTGTTGAGTTCTCAAGGAGCGGACGCGCACGAAACCCGGCCAATTTCTTGACCTTTGTTCGAGGCGGTATGTCCGACTGTACACCGGGCTCCGCAGCGGCTGAACCTCGGGGGTTCCTCCGGCGGTTTCCCGGGCCTCGCGGCCCGGTCCGTTCTCGCTCGGTGCAGGGAGAACCTTACACGGCCTCCGACGGTCGTGCACGGGGGGTCCCGGGAGGCCTTCCCTACCCCGCCGGGCACCCCATCCGAACCCCCGCGGCGGTGGTGGATCCGCGTGGTCGCGGGGCCCGGAGAGGGCTCAGGCCACGCCGCTGGGCCGGAACTGGACGCTCACCCGCGGCCCCACGGGCTTCGTCGTCTTGGGGATGCAGTGCTCCCAGGTGCGCTGGCACGAACCGCCCATGACCACGAGGTCTCCGTGACCGAGAGGGAAGCGCAGCGACTCCCCACCGCCTACGGGGCGCAGCAGAAGCGGCCGGGGCGAGCCGAAGGAGACGATGGCGACCATCGTGTCGGCGGAGCGACCCCGGCCGATGCGGTCACCGTGCCAGGCGACGCTGTCCCGGCCGTCGCGGTACAGGCACATACCGGCGGTGACCAACGGCTCGCCGAGCTCGGGGCCGTAGTGGCGGTTCAGCTCGGTGCGCGCGTCGGTCAGCAGCGAGTGCGGCAACTCCTCCTGGCCCGGGTACCAGCGCAGCAGCCGGGGGACGGCGACCTCGCGCTCGTACATCTGCCGGCGGTCCTCCCGCCAGCCGATGTCACCGAGCAGCACGTCGAGCACCTCGTCGGAGCCGGCCACCCAGCCAGGGAGGTGGTCGACCCAGGCGCCGCGGCCGAGGTGGTGGCGGACCACGCCGGCCAACGGTTCGAGGGTGGCCTGCTCTGCGAGGTCCCACATCGAGGGCTGGTGCGCCAGCGTCATGCCGCCACGCTACCGCCACTTTTCGCACAGTTGTGCGAAAAGCTGTGGATGGAGGGACCCTCCGGCCCGCTAGGCCGTGAGGGCGAGAGCGAAGGGCAGCACCCCGGCGGCACCGGCCCGCCGCAGCTCGCGACCGGCGACGGTCATGGTCCAGCGGGAGTCGGCGAGGTCGTCGACCAGCAGGACCGGCCCGGGCACCGACGACAGACGCTCCCGGAGCTCGGGGCCGACGACGATCCGGTCCCACACCGCGGCCAGCCGGAAGGCGCTGTTGCCGCCGGGCTGCCCGGTCGGGCCGCCGTGGGCCAGGGAGAGCTCGCCGAGGTACGGCAGGCGGCCCATGCCAGCCAGGCCCTGCGCCACCCCGCTCACCAGCTGCGGCCGGCGGCGCGACGGCATGGCCACCACGGCGGCCGGACGCTCCTTCCAGTCCCAGGCAGCGAGCACCCGCCCGCAGGCCCGCAGCAGTTCCTCGTCCGGGGGGACGTCGGAGATCGCGCGGCGCACGGGCACGTCGAAGGCCGCGTCCGGGTCCTCCTCGATGCTCGGCGCCTCGAGCTCCACCACGCCACCGACGCCGTCGTCACCGAGCAGGGATCGCAGGCGCTGCCCCCAGCCCAGGTCGGTGAGCCGGGCGACGGCACGGCCGGTCTCGAGCTGCTCCGACGGCGGGATCTTGCCCTTGACGTCGACGCCGAGCCGGTCGGCGCCGGTGGGCCACATCGCACGGGGCGCGAGCTCGACCCCGGGCCGGTCCAGGGCGGCGGACGCCGCCTCGGCCGCGGCCTCGGGCACGTCCGTGGCGTACCAGGGACCGGCGCAGACGTCGCAGCGCCCGCACGGCGCCGCGGTCGGGTCGTCCAGGGCGGACTGCAGGAAGGCCATCCGGCACTCGGCCTGGTCGACCGGCGTGGCGTAGGCGAGCATCGACCGCTGCTCGGCCTCGCGCGTGCGGGTGACCCGGGCATAGCGGTCGGCGTCGTAGACCCACGGCCGGCCGGTGGACCGCCAGCCGCCCTGCACCCGCTCCACCGCCCCGTCGACGGCGAGCACCTTGAGCAGCAGCTCCAGCCGGGAGCGGCGCACGTCGGCCACCGTCTCGAGCCGGGCCACCGACCACGCCTTGCCGTCGGCCATGGCGGTCAGCACGGCCGCGGCGTGGTCCTCCCGCGGCATGGAGGAGGTGGCGAACCACTGCCAGATCGCGATGTCCTCGGGGCCGGGCAGCAGCAGGACGTCGGCGTGCTCGACGGCGCGTCCGGCACGGCCGACCTGCTGGTAGTAGCTGACCGGCGACGACGGCGCCCCCAGGTGGACGACGAACCCGAGGTCGGGCTTGTCGAAGCCCATGCCGAGTGCCGAGGTGGCGACCAGGGCCTTCACCCGGTTCTGCCGCAGCGCCTCCTCGGCGTCCTTGCGGTCCGCGTCGTCCAGCCGGCCGGTGTAGGCACGCACCTCGTGCCCGGCGTCGCGCAGCAGGTTCGCCGTCTCCTCGGCGGCGGCCACGGTGAGCGTGTAGACGATGCCGCTGCCCGGCAGGTCGGTCAGGTGCGAGGCGAGCCAAGCCAGGCGCGCGCGGTCGGTGGGCAGCCGGAGCACACCCAGCCGCAGCGAGTCGCGGGACAGCGGGCCGCGCACGGTCGTCACGTCGACGCCGCCGGCGCCGAGCTGCTCGGCGACGTCGGCCACCACGCGTTCGTTGGCCGTCGCCGTCGTCGCCAGCACCGGGGTGCCGGCCGGCAGCGTGCCCAGCAGGTCGCGAATGCGGCGGTAGTCAGGGCGGAAGTCGTGCCCCCAGTCCGAGACGCAGTGCGCCTCGTCGACGACGACCAGCCCGCAGCGCGCCACCAGCCCGGGCAGCTGCTCCTCGCGGAAGCGGGGGTTGGTGAGCCGCTCGGGCGAGACCAGGAGGACGTCGACGTCGTCGGCGGCCAGACGGGCGGCGATGTCGTCCCACTCGGTCATGTTGGCGCTGGAGATCTCCACCGCGCGGATACCGGCGCGGGCGGCGGCGGCCACCTGGTCGCGCATCAGTGCCAGCAGCGGGCTCACCAGCAGGGTGGGCCCGGCTCCGCGGCGGCGCAGCAGCGCGGTCGACACGAAGTAGACCGCCGACTTCCCCCACCCGGTGCGCTGGACGACCAGAGCGCGCTGCGAGCGCTCGACGAGTGCGGCGACCGCGGCGTCCTGCCCCTCGCGGAAGACGGCGTCGGGCCGGCCGGTGAGCTCGCGCAGGATCTCCAGGGCCTCGTCTGCGATCTCCGACGGCGGGGCAGCGGTGGTCATGCCGACGACAGTAGGCACCCCCGGGGACAGGACGGGTGGCCGCGCGCCAGAGGTGGCGCGGAGCGCTCCGGCTCCCCAGCGGGGCTGTGAGGGGGACGGCGGTGGAGAATCCACAGGCGATGGCACACCAGGGGCAGCTTCCGGCCGACAACCACGTGCACACCCACTGGTCGTGGGACACGCCTGACTCGTCGACGATGCGCAGGGCCTGCGAGCAGGCGATCGCCCAGGGGCTGCCGGCGATCGCCTTCACCGAGCACCTGGACTTCACCATCTGGCAGGACGACGACCGTGCGACCACGGACGGGCTGGTCGACCGGCACCCCGCCCACCAGCTGCCCATCGACGTCGAGGGCTACGTCGCCGAGCTGGCCGAGTGCCGGGAGCGGTTCCCCGGACTGCGCATCTGGTCCGGCGTCGAGACCGGCGAGCCGCACCTGTTCGCCGCCAGCATCGCCCGGCACCTGCGCGACTCCCCGGTGGACCGGGTGCTCGGCTCGCTGCACTCGCTGTCCGACCGAGGCCGCCTCGTCGGCGTCGGCCGGCTGCTGCACGTCGACGCCGACGCCACGATGCGCCGCTACCTCGGCGAGATGGTCGGGATGATCGAGAGCAGCGACGTCTTCCAGGTCCTGGCGCACGTGGACTTCCCGCGGCGGTACTGGCCCGGCGGCTCCCACCGGTACGTGGAGAAGGACTACGAGGAGGAGTACCGGGCGGTCTTCCGCGCCCTGGCCGGCACCGGCCGGGCGCTGGAGATCAACACCAGCAGCCCGCTGGCCTCGGCGGACCAGGTGCGCTGGTTCCACGAGGCGGGCGGCGAGGCGGTGAGCTTCGGCAGCGACGCGCATGCGCCGACCGCGGTGGGCCAGAAGTTCGACCTCGCGGTGGCCGTCGCCGAGGCGGCCGGATTCCGACCCGGGCGCGACCGGTTCGACTTCTGGCGCCGCTGACGCAATCCGTCCCCGCGACTACTTCACCGCTAAGGAATTGGCGGCTAGGGTCGACCGGGTGACGTCGCCGCGCCGTGTCGTGATCGCCCTCGGAGGCAACGCCATGACCGGACCCGACGGCTCGGCGACGCCCGAGGCGCAGCGGGACGCCATCCGCGAGGCGGCCGGCCACATCGCCGAGGTGGTCGCGGCCGGGGTCGAGGTGGTCCTGACCCACGGGAACGGCCCACAGGTGGGCAATCTGCTGGTGAAGAACGAGCTGGCCGCGCACGAGGTGCCGCCGGTCCCGCTGGACTGGAACGTCGCCCAGACGCAGGCGACGATCGGCTTCACCGTCGCCGACGAGCTGGACGCCGCCCTGCGGGCCCGCGACCTGTCCCAGCGCACCGCCGCCCTGGTCACCCGCACCCTCGTGGACGCCGACGACCCGCACTTCGCCGAGCCCTCCAAGCCGGTCGGCCGCTTCCTCCCCCGCGAGCGGGCGGAACGGTTCGTCGCGCTCGGCCAGCGGTGGGAGGACCGCGGCGAGAAGGGCTGGCGCCGCGTCGTCGCCTCGCCCGAGCCGCTGACCGTCGTCGACTCCGCCGCCGTGCACGCCCTGGTCGCCGCCGGGTTCGTCGTCGTCTGCGCCGGCGGCGGCGGCATCCCGGTGGTCGATGACCACGTGGACGGGCACGCGCTGCGCGGCGTCGAGGCGGTCATCGACAAGGACCTGACCGCCGCGATCCTCGCCCGCGACGTCGACGCCGACACGCTCGTCATCGCCACCGACGTCCCGAACGTGATGGTCGACTTCGGCACGCCGTCGCAGCGCCCACTGGGAAGGGTCACCGCCGGCGAGCTGCGGGAGCTCGCCGCCGCCGGTCAGTTCTCCCGCGGCTCGATGGGCCCCAAGGTCGAGGCCGCCCTACGTTTCGTGGAGGCCGACGACTCCGCAGACGGACGACGCAGAGCCGTCATCAGCTCGCTCCAGCACATCGCCGACGCCGTTCGCGGCGACGACGCCGGCACCGTCCTCACCTCCTCCTGAAGGGAATCCGCATGCCCGCTCCGATCGAGGTCCGCAAGGTCCCGCTGCACAACGTCAGTGACGCCTCCGAGCTGGCCAAGCTCATCGACGACGGCGTGATGGAGGCCGACCGGGTCGTCGCCGTCATCGGCAAGACGGAGGGCAACGGCGGGATCAACGACTACACGCGGATCATCGCCGACCGCGCCTTCCGCGAGGTGCTGCTCGAGAAGGGCACGCGCTCGCCCGACGAGGTCAAGCAGATCCCGATCGTGTGGTCCGGCGGCACCGACGGCGTCATCAGCCCGCACGCGACGGTCTTCGCCACGCTGCCCGAGGACTCGGTCGAGAAGACCGACGAGCCGCGGCTGACCGTGGGCTACGCGATGAGCGACGTCCTGCTGCCCGAGGACATCGGCCGCGTCGCGATGGTGGAGAAGGTCGCCGAGGGCGTGAAGAAGGCGATGGAGGCCGCCGGCATCACCGACCCGGCCGACGTGCACTACGTGCAGACGAAGACGCCGCTGCTGACGATCGACACCATCCGCGACGCCCATCAGCGCGGGGAGACGACGATCCTGGAGGAGCCGCACGGCTCCATGGACATCTCCAACGGCACGACGGCGCTGGGCATCGCGGTGGCGCTCGGCGAGATCGAGATGCCGACGCAGGAGCAGGTCATGCGTGACCTCTCCCTCTACAGCGCCGTCGCCTCCTGCTCGTCGGGCGTGGAGCTGGACCGGGCGCAGATCGTCGTGGTCGGCAACGCCCGCGGCCACGGCGGTGCGTACCGGGTCGGCCACTCGGTGATGAAGGACGCGCTGGACCAGGACGGCATCTGGGCGGCGATCCGCGACGCCGGCCTCGAACTGCCCGAGCGTCCGCACCACACCGACCTGGGCGGCCGCCTGGTCAACGTGTTCCTCAAGTGCGAGGCCTCGCCGGACGGCAAGGTCCGTGGGCGCCGCAACGCCATGCTCGACGACTCCGACGTCTCCTGGCACCGCCAGATCAAGGCGACGGTCGGTGGGGTGACGGCGTCGGTGACCGGTGACCCGGCGGTGTTCGTGTCGGTGGCCGCGGTGCACCAGGGCCCGTCCGGCGGCGGACCGGTCGCGGCGATCGTCAAGGCGTGACGGCAGCGGTTCCTCGAGGGGCATCGCGGCCGGCACCGGCCAGCGAGGAGCGGCCCGGGGCGCGGAGCCGCGCCTTGCGCACGGCGTAGCCAGAGCACGCAGGCCTGCCTTCGGGGACGCAGGGGTCCGGACGACGGTCCGGACCCCTGCGTCCCCGGAGTCGGTGGCGGAGCCGCACCCGGTGGCGGAGCTGTGGCGAGCGGGGACCGGCGGCCTGCCACGCCGGCGGTCGCGACGGGCAGGATGCGGCCGGTGTGCCGGACCAGGAACTCGTCGGCGGCGTCGTCGCGGCCGGCAGTTGTCGGCAATGCACAGCGCATTCCTGACTCCTGTCCCAGAAGGAGCCCGAGTCACCGAGTCGACGATTTCGAGCCGGCCACCAACAGCCATTTCGGGTACGGGCAGGCGCGGAACCGCACCACTGGATCGGCGCGCCTGATCGGGCCGGCGCACACGCGGATCTACGGTCCTCGCCGAACCCTTCGCCGACTCCGGGCGGGCCAGGCCCGCGGTTCGCCGAGCAGCTGTGGGAGGGATCGAGTCGTGCGCCGGTCGACGTCGCGGGAGTTCGTACCGTCCATCCCACCTCCTGCGCCGCCTGCCGTCCCGGCGTCGCCGGCGGCACGCCCGACGCGGCGGCGGGCCACCGAGCGGGACACCAGCATGGAAGCCGCCGCTCAGCAGGCCGGCGTCCTCGCCCAGGCCTCGCGCGAGGTGTCCGACACCTCGTCGGAGGCGGCCGCCTCCCTGGCCGAACTGCGCTGCGCCATCGCGGACATCGCCACCAGCACCGGCCGGGCGTCCACGATCGCCGAGGAAGCGGTGCAGGAGGCCCGCGCCGTCGACGAGCGGATCGCCGCGCTGCAGGCGGCGAGCGAGTCGATCACCGAGTTCGTGCGCCTGGTCGGCGCGATCAGCCAGCAGAGCCGCTTCCTCGCCCTCAACGCCTCCGTCGAGGCGGCCCGCGCCGGCGACGTGGGCCGCGGGTTCGCGGTGGTCGCCGACGAGGTGAAGGAGCTGGCCGGCCGCACCGCCCAGGCGGCCCAGGACATCGACGCGCAGATCAAGGCGGTGCAGCAGGAGACCCGGCAGGCGGTCGAGGCGGTGCGGCGCATCACCGGCACGCTCGGGTCCATCGCCGAGGCCCAGGACACCATCGCCGCCGCCGTGGAGCAGCAGCGCGCGGCCACCGACCGGGTCATGGACAACGTCGACCGCGCCGCGAACGGCTCCGCCCGGATCACCGAGGCCGTGGGGCAGCTGGCCGACAGCCAGCGCGTGGTCTACGTCCGCCGGGCGCTGGCCGTGGCCGAGCAGGTGCTCGCCGACCTGGGCGGCGCGCAGCTGGGCGAGGGCCGGGCCACGCACACCGTGCGCGACCAGGCCACCGGCGCGACGCACAGCGCCCAGCTCCCCGACCTGCTGATCGGCGGGACGCCCCTGGACCGCAGCGACGACCCGCGGCGGCCGTCGGCTCTCGTCGACGAGGTGGTGCGGCAGATCGGCGGCAGCTGCACGGTCTTCCAGCGCCTGGACGGCTCCGGCAGCATGGTGCGGGCCGCCACCACGGTCCTCAACCCGGCCGGGCGGCGGAACGTGGGCACCTACATCGCCCGGACCGATCCGGACGGCACGCCGAACCCGGTGCTGGCCGCGGTCCTCGCCGGGGAGACGTACACCGGCGCGGCCACCGTCGCCGGTCGCCAGTACTTCACCGCCTACACCGGGCTCTACGACGGGTCCGACCTCATCGGCGCCCTCTACGTCGGCCTGCCGCTGGACTCGATGCCGGGTTCGGCCGGCTGACCGCCGACCTCCCTCGGCTGGCCTCCACCGTCCTCTAGGTTGGGCGATCCCGGTGCAGCGGCGCCGCTGGACCGACGAGGGGGACGTGGTGGACCGGTGGCAGCGGATCAACGCGGTGCTGCCGGCGCTCGTGCTGGTGCTGGTGGTGCTGGGTTCGCTCTCCAGCGGTCCCGGGAACAGCCTGATGGGCCTGTCCGCGCTCGCCCCGCTCGTGGCCGCCACGTCGCTGAGCCGACAGGGCACGGTCATGTACGGCGCGGCCGCGTTCGTCCTCGCGACCGCGCTCGGCATCGTCGAGCAGCAGTACACGGCCGACACCGCGGTGGCGCAGGGCGTCCGGCTCACCGCGGTGGTGCTGAGCACCGTGCTCGCCGTGGTGACCTGCGACCTGCGCCTGCGGCGGGAGGCCCAGATCGCCCGGCTCAGCGCCGAGGCGGCCGCCACCCAGGCGTCGGTCCGCACCGGGGAGACCCTGCAGCGCGCACTGCTGGGTGGCGACCCCCAGGTGCCCGGCCTGCTCACCGCCGCCCGCTACCTGCCCGGCGCGCGGGAGGCCTACGTCGGCGGCGACTGGTACGACGCATTCCCCCTGGCCGACGGCCGGACGATGCTGGTCATCGGCGACGTCGCCGGCCACGACGCCCCCGCTGCGGCCGCGATGGCGCAGATCCGTGGCATGCTGCGGGCGCTGGCGCGGTCGGGGCACAGCCGGCCCGGCGGCGTCCTCACCGCGCTGGACGACGTCCGGTCCCGGCTGGGGATGGACACGCTCGTGACCGCCACCGTCGCCACCGTCGACTCCCGGATGCTCGACGGGAACGTGGTCCCGCTGCGCTGGTCCAACGCCGGTCACCCACCGCCGGTCCTGGTGCACGCCGACGGCATGGTCGAGGTGCTCGAGCGTGGGGCCGACCTGCTGCTGGGCGCCTTCGCCGGCGGCCCTCCGCGTGCGGACCACGAGGTCCTGCTGCACCGCGGGGACACCCTGCTGCTCTACACCGACGGCCTGGTCGAACGGCGCGACATGACCCTCGACGACGGGACCGCCTGGTTGGTGCGGGCGCTGCAGGACCTGGGCCGCGAGCCCCTGGACCGGATGTGCGACGGGCTGCTCGGCGCCCTCGGCAGCCGCGGCGACGACGACATCGCCCTGCTGGCGGTCCGCCTGCCGTCCTGACCGGTCCCGCGCGGCGGGGACCGGGCCGCACGCGGGTGCCGCGGCGGCCGCGATGCCCCACCATGGGTCCACCGCCCGACACGGACGGCCGGCGTCGCCATCCCGTAGGAGACCGATGACACCCACCCGCCTGCTCGCCGCCCTGCTCACCGCCACCGTGCTGACCGCCTGCGGCGGCGACGACCCGGGATCGGGCGGCGAGGCGGCGGCGGAGTTCCCGACGGAGAACGTGCGACTGCTGGTGCCCTACACCGCCGGCGGGCCGACCGACATCGCGGCACGGGCACTGGCGAAGCACATGGAGGAGGAGCTCGACCAATCCGTCGTCGTCGAGAACCTCCCGGGCGCCTCGGGCGCCACCGCCTACCAGCAGCTCATCGCCGCCGAGGCCGACGGGCACACGCTGTCGATGACCGCCCTGCCGACCGCGGTGCTGAACTACCTGAGCAACGACGTCGGCTACACCGCCGAGGACTTCTCCTACATCGGCGTCGTCACCCGCGTGCCGTCGGGCATCCTGGTGCCCGCCGACTCGCCGTACGAGGACCTGGAGTCGCTCTTCGAGGCCGCGAAGGCAGACCCCGGCTCCGTCACCGTGGGTACGCCCGGCGCCACGAACACGCATGCCGCCGAGACCCAGCGGATCACCCAGCTCTACGACGTCCCGCTCACCGTGGTGCCCTTCAACGGCAACGCGGAGGTGCAGACGGCGCTGCTCGGCGGGAACGTCACCGCCGGCTTCGTGAACCTCTCCCAGGACATGCTCCCGGCCGTCGAGTCCGGTGACCTGCGCGTCCTCGCCGTCGGCAGCGAGGAGCCCCTGCCGTACGTCGACGCGCCCACCTTCGTCGAGCTGGGTTTCCCCGAGCTGGTCCAGAGCACGACCACCTTCGGGGTGATCGCGCCCGCCGGGATCCCCGACGAGGTGACGCAGACCCTCGAGGACACGCTGCGCAGCGCAGCGGAGGAGTCGTCGGTGGTGGAGACGCTGGACGAGCGCTACGTGCCCGAGGAGTTCATCGGCAGCGAGGGCCTGGCCGAGCTGTTCACCGAGACCGAGGAGACCTTTCGCGACGTGATGGGCGGGTGAGCCCGGGACCACCGGGCGGCCCCGCCGGTCGGCCGGCCGCAACCGCCGTCGAGCACGTGCTCACCTGACGCGCGAGATCTGCACACTCGGGGCTTCCAGGCGCGTGATGGCCACGAGTGTGCAGATCTCGCGGAGGTTCAGGCGGTGCGGGCTGCCTCGGCGAGCGCGGCCAGCGCCTGCTCGAAGCACTCCTGCGGCGGCTGGACGAGCCCGGCGCCGACCTGGCCGGTGCCGGCGATCCGCCCGGCCATGCCGGTGTTGATCTGCGGCAGCCAGCCGGTGCGGGCCACCTTGAGCACGTCGATGCCGGTGGGTGAGCCGCGGAAGCCCATGATCGGGATGGCCATGGCCGGGTTCTCGGTGAGCGTGAGCTGGTACATCCGCTCGGTCGTCGCCAGCGCGTCGGGAACGGTGCCGCCGACGAACCGGACGATCGCGGGTGCGGCGGCCATGGCGAACCCGCCGACGCCGTAGGCCTCCATGATGGCGGAGTCACCGATGTCGGGGTTGGCGTCGTCGGGGCCGTAGTCGCCGAGGAACAGCCCGACCGGGGTGTTGGCCGGGGCGGTGAACCAGCGGTCGCCGGTGCCGGCGGTCTGGATGCCGAACTCGGTGCCGTTCCGGGACAGCACGGTCACCATCGAGGAGCCGGGGACGTCGCGGGCGGCGTCCGTCGCGAGCTTCGCCGTCGGCATGCCCAGGTTGAGGAAGAAGTGCTCGTTGCCGCCGATGAAACGCAGTACTGCGGCTATGTCATCGGCGGAATGGCCGGACGAGGCGGCGTCGACGGCCACGATCGACGGCGAGAGCTCACGCAGCGCCATCAGCGACCCCGCGCGGTTGCGGTTGTGCCCCTCGTCGCCCATCTGCAGCATCTGGGCGAGGATCCCCTTGACGTCGATGGGGTCGTTGCCGGCGTCGATCGAGCCGCGCACGGCCTTCGACAGGATCGGCCCGAGCACGTCGCGCATCCAGCGCAGCCGGGCCTGCACCTCCTCGTTGAACGCGCCCATGCGCAGGACCTTGCCGAGGCCCTCGTTGAGGTTGCAGTAGGCCCGGCCGCCGCCGACCGGGTCCTCCAGGCACCACATCCACATCGACGGGCTGGTCACGCCGGCCATCGGGCCGACGGTGCGGTGGTGGTGGCAGGGGTCGAGGGTGATCGCGCCGGAGGCGAGCAGGATCTCGGCCTCCTCGACGTCGTCGGCCCAGCCCTCGAACAGGCAGGCGCCGACCAGCGCGCCCCGCATCGGGCCGGAGGCCGTCTCCCAGGTGAGCGGCGGGCCGGAGTGCAGCAGCGTGCGGTCCTCGAGCCCGATCACCTCCCGGGCGGGGCGGACGTCGACGAGCACCGACCCGGCGGCCAGCAGCCGCTCGACCGCAGTGCGGTTGGCCGCGGCGCGGCGGGCGTCGAGCGCGAGCGCGGCGAGGTCGGCCGGGTCGCCGAAGCCCGGCGGGCGCCAGTCGACGTCGGAGACCTCGGCGCCCTGGGCACGCAGCGCCTCGGAGAAGACGTCGACGCCGGCGGCGACGATGGACGGCGGGCCGGACAGCAGGTTCCCGAGACTCATGCGCGAGCTCCCAGCAGGTCGAGGGCGTACCGCGTGGCCGCGGCGTTGGAGGAGAAGACGGCGGCGCCGGCGGCGGCCAGCGCGTCGGCCTGGCGTGACCAGCCCTGCGGATCGCCCTCGGTGCCGATCAGCGCGACGACCACCGGCAGCGAGCGTGCGGCGCGGGCGGCCTCGAGCGCGGGCACGAGCGCCCCGGCCGGGTCGGGGTCGGCGCCGTGGCCCAGGACGACGTCGAGCAGCAGCACGGCGGGCTCGTCGGAGGCGGCGAGGCCGGCGATCGCCTCCAGCCGCAGCGTCGGGTCGATCATCGGGTGCGCGCGGCCGACCGTGAGGGCGTCGTCGCCGAAGTCGATCACCAGGTGCCCGGAGGCGGACAGGTCCGTACCGAGGCCCAGTCCGGGTTCCAGCGGGGTGTTCGAGCGGATGCCGCCCAGCGCCGGGGAGGCGAGCAGCATGGCCTCGTCGGCCAGCGTGCCGCCGGAGTAGAGCCCCTTGAGCACCGCTCCGGGCACCGCTGCCTCGGCCGGCCCGGGCCGCGCCGGCCACACCGGCACGTCGAGGCCCATGTCGGCCAGCAGCGCCTCGACCGCGGCGGTGAGGTCGGGGCTCTCCGGGGAGAGCGCGGCGGACCGGACGGGGACGCCCAGGCCGTCGGCGAAGGACGTCACCGCGGCGGCCACCGACGGCGCCGGGGGCTTGGACACCAGCAGGACCCGCTCGGTGGCCGGGTCGGCGTCCAGGGCGGCGAGGGCGTCGAGGGTCGCGAGGCCACCGACGGCCTCGGAGAGGTCACGTCCGCCGACGCCCAGCACGTGCGAGACGCCGACGCCGGCCATGTCGAGCAGGCAGGAGACCTGCTGGGCGCCGGTGCCGGAGGCGGCGACCAGCCCCACGGTGCCGGGGCGGACGACGTTGGCGAAGCCGAGGGCCACGCCGGAGACGATCGCCGTCCCGCAGTCGGGGCCCATGACGAGGACGCCGGCGTCGTGCGCGGCCCGCTTGAGCGCGACCTCCTGCTCGACCGGGACGCCGTCGGAGAAGACCAGCACGCTGCGGCCGGCGGCGATCGCGTCGGCGGCCTCCACGGCGGCGTAGGCGCCGGGCACGCTGACGATCGCCAGGGCCGGGACGTCCGGGGCGAGCTCGTCGAGGCCCGCGCCGACCGTGCGGTGCGGGATGGCATCGGCGGTGCCGGTGGAGCGCTCCCGCTCGGCGAGGGCGGCGTCGACGTCGGCGAGCGCGGCGGCGAGCGCGTCGTCGTCCTCGGCCCGGACGGCGATCAGCAGCTGCTCGGGCGAGACGTCACCGTCGGGAGCCAGGCCCATGCCGGCCGCGAGCTCCAGGTTCAGCGGCGTCGCCATGGCGACCAGCACGGCGGAGACGCCGTCCCGCGCGCCGATCCGGCGGCTCACCTGCATCAGCTTGACCGAGTCGGCGTAGACCCCGGAGCGCAGTTGCACCGAGACCGCCGCGTCTCCGCGGGCGGGGGCTGGGGAACTCATCCCTGGACCGTACCGACGGATTTCTCAGCGGTGAAGTATCCACATCTCGGTGGCACAACAATTTAGCGCTGAGGTACTTCCGTCAGGGCTGTGTGCGGTGACACAGTGGCGCCTCGCGGTGGGGACGATGCCCGTCGGCCCGCACCGCATCGAGACGAAGTGCACGTCGAGGAGGCACTCATGGCGTTCGGGTGGAAGCTCTACGGGGATGGCAAGACGCCCCCGCTCGGTGAGGCCGTCGCTCCCGACGAACGCCTCTCCTGGCCGCGCACGGTAGGGATCGGCGCGCAGCACGTCGTCGCCATGTTCGGCGCGACGTTCGTCTTCCCGCTCATCATGGGGCTGGACGCGAACCTCGCGATCATGATGAGCGGTATCGCGACGATCATCTTCCTGCTGATCGTCAAGGGGCAGGTGCCCAGCTACCTGGGCACCAGCGCCGCCTTCGTCGGCGGTGTGCTGGCGGTACGGGCGCAGACCGACAGCGACGCCGCCGTCCTGGGCGCGATCCTGGTGTCCGGCGTCGTGCTGGCCCTGGCCGGCCTGGTCATCCACTTCATGGGCCCCCGGGCGATCAACGCCGCACTGCCGCCGGCGGTCACCGGGGCAGTCGTCCTGCTGATCGGGTTCAACCTGGCCCCGGTGGTGGCCAACGTGTACTGGCCGCAGGACCAGTGGGTCGGCCTGGCGACCATGACGTTCGTGATCGTCGCCTCGCTGCTGCTGCGCGGTTTCTGGTCGCGGATCTCGATCCTGCTCGGCCTGATCTTCGGCTACCTGTTCTCGGTCCTGCTCGACGTGATCGCTGGTCCGATCACCTCGCCGGACGGCACGGGGGCGGTCGTCACCCGCGACCGGATCAACTTCGACGCGGTCGCCCAGGCCGACTGGATCGGGCTGCCGGAGTTCACGGCCCCGAGCTTCTCGGTGCCCTTCACCCTGCTGGTGCTGCCCGCGGTGATCGCGCTGATCGCCGAGAACGCCGGGCACGTCAAGGCGGTCGCCGCGATGACCAAGCGCGACCTGGACCCGGTCATGGGCCGGGCGGTGTTCGCCGACGGTGTCGCCACCGTCGTCGCCACCTCGGTCGGCGGCTCCCCGACGACGACGTACGCGGAGAACATCGGGGTCATGGCCGCCACCCGCGTGTACTCGACGGCGGCCTACTACGTGGCCGCGATCGTCGCGATCCTGCTGGGCCTGGTGCCGAAGTTCGGCGCGCTGATCAACATCATCCCGGGCGGGGTGCTCGGCGGGATCACCGTCGTCCTCTACGGGATGATCGGCCTGCTCGGCGCCAAGATCTGGAAGGAGAACCGGGTCGACTTCGCCAATCCGATCAACCTGGTGCCGCTGGCGGCCGGGATCATCATCGCCATCGGCAACGTGACCCTGAACGTCACCGACACCTTCCCGCTGAGCGGCATCGCCCTGGGCACGATCGTCGTCGTCGTCGGCTGGCACCTCGCCCGGGCCGTGGCGCCCGCGGAGATGAAGGCCGCGCTCCTCGAGGAAGGCGGATTCGTGGACGGCACCGGGCCGGCCCTGGGGCACGCCGGTGGGCACGAGGTCCGGCCGGACCCGTCGTCGGTCGACCAGGTCGGCCGGCCGGGGGTCCTCGGCGGCTCCACGCCGGGAGACGAAGGCGCGCACCGCCGATGAAACCCGCTCCCTTCCGCTACGCCGATCCCCGGACCCTCGAAGAAGCCATCGCGGCCCTGTCGAGCGAGGGTGCGGGCGCCAAGGTGCTCGCCGGTGGCCAGTCGCTGCTCCCGCTGCTCTCCATGCGGCTCGCAGCGCCGGCCGTCCTGGTGGACATCAACCGGGTGCCCGGCCTCGACACCGTCGAGATCACCGGGGACGGCGTGCGGGTGGGAGCACTGGTCCGGCACAACGCACTGCTGAAGGACGACGCCGCTGCCCGGGTCCAGCCGTTGCTGGCCCGGGCGGGGGCGTTCGTCGCCCACCCGGCGATCCGCAACCGGGGCACCACCGTCGGCTCCATCGCGCACGCCGACCCTTCGGGCGAGATGACCTCGGTCCTCGCCCTGACCGACGGCACCGTCACCGTGGCCACCCCGGCCGGCGTCGAGACCGTGGCCTGGCGCGACTTCTTCGTCGGCCCGCTGGAGACGTCGATCTCCGGCCCGGCCGTCGTCACCTCTGCTCTCTTCCCCGCGCTGCCTCCCCGCTCGGGGACGGCGTTCGACGAGGTCGCCCGCCGCAAGGGCGACTACGCGGTGTGCGGCGCGGGCGTCGTCGTCACCCTGTCCGAGGACCGCCGCATCGAGTCGGTACGCGCCTCCTACGTCTCCGTGGGGCTGACCCCGGAGGTGCACGACCTGACCGAGGCCGTTGCCGGTTCACCGGTGGAGCAGGCCGACTGGGCCGCCGCCGGGGCGCTGGCCCGCACGCTGGTCGACCCGGACACCGACATCCACGCCAGCGCGGACTACCGGCGGCTGCTGGTGGGCGTGCTGACCGAACGCACCTGCGTTTCCGCCGCCGCGGAAGCCGCTGGGAGGGCTGCATGACCGACTCCGAACGGACCATCAGCGTCACGGTCAACGGTGTTCCACGGAAAGCGACCGTGCCGGTGCGCCGGCTGCTGTCGGATGCGCTGCGCCACGATCTCGGGCTGACCGGCACGCACGTCGGCTGCGAGCACGGGGTGTGCGGGGCGTGCACGGTGATCGTCGACGGCGATCCGGTCCGCTCGTGCCTGATGCTCGCCGTCCAGGTGGACGGGTCGTCGGTGCAGACGGTCGAAGGTCTCGCGCGCGACGACCACCAGGGCGGGCAGGCGCTGCACCCGGTGCAGGAGGCCTTCCGCGAGTGCCACGCCCTGCAGTGCGGCTTCTGCACGCCGGGCTTCCTGATGACGATCGCCGCGGGGCTCGAGTCGCGGAACAGCGCCCAGGAGATCTCCGAGGAGGAGGTCGACGAGCTGATCGGCGGCAACCTCTGCCGGTGCACCGGCTACGCCAACATCAAGAAGGCCGTGCGGCACGCCGCCGCCGCGATGAAGGACGACGCCTGATGCTCCCGGCCACCGTAGGCAGAGGAACCCATGCCTACGTTCTGAGCCCGAAGACGCAGGTAGAGGTTCCTATGCCCGAGAGGGGCGACCGGTGACGACGAAGCTGTTCGGCGAACCGGTCCGCCGGCGCGAGGATCAGCGCCTGATCACCGGCAAGGGTCGCTACCTCGACGACATCGGCCACTCCGCGCTCGCCGCCGCCTTCGTGCGGTCGCCGCACGCCCACGCCCGGATCACCGACATCGACGTCGAGGCTGCCCTGGACGTCGAGGGCCTGGTCGCCATCTACACCTACGACGACCTCACGGGACCGATGGCCGAGCCGCTGCCGGTGCTCATCCCGCACCCGCAGCTGACCGAGCCGCGCACCGGGTACCCGCTGGCGCGCGACGTCGTCCGGCACGTCGGCGAGCCGATCGTCATGGTCGTCGCGACCGACCGGTACGTCGCCGAGGACGTCTGCGACCGCATCGTCGTCAGCTACGAGGAGCTGCCGGTCGTCGTCGGCGTCGACGCCGCGCACGAGGCGAGCTCGTGCGTGCACGACGACGTCCCCGACAACGTGGCCGCCCGGCACCACCAGGAGACCGGCGACGTCGAGCCGGTCCTGGCGGCCTCGCCGCGCACGCTGAGCTTCACGCAGTACATCGAGCGCAGCGCCAGCATGCCGATGGAGGGCAAGGGCGTGCACGCGCGGTGGGACGCCGACGACCGATCGCTGCGGGTCTACACGAGCACCCAGGCGTCGACGTCGGTCCGGGCGGCGATAGCGGCGAAGCTCCAGCTCTCGCTGGACACGGTGGAGGTGATCGCACCCGACGTCGGCGGCGGCTTCGGCGTGAAGATCATGCACCCGTGGCCCGAGGAGCTGCTGGTCCCCATGGCGGCGATCGCGCTGGGGCGGGAGGTGAAGTGGGCCGAGGACCGGCGCGAGCACTTCATCTCCTCGGCGCACGAGCGGCAGCAGCGCCAGGACATCACCGTGGGGTACGACGACGAGGGCCGGATCACCGCGCTCGACGTGCACGTCCTGCACGACAACGGCGCGTATACGCCCTACGGGATCATCGTCCCGATCATCACCGCCACCCAGCTGGTCGGCCCGTACGCGATCCCCGTCTACCGGGTGCGCGTGGACAGCGTCTACACCAACACCGTCATCGTGACGCCGTACCGCGGCGCCGGGCGGCCGCAGGCCTGCTATGCGATGGAGCGGACGATGGACCGCATCGCCGACGAGCTGGGGTTGGACCGCGCCGTCGTCCGGGAGCGGAACCTGATCCAGCCCGACCAGTTCCCCTATGACCACCACCTGACGTTCCAGGACGGCCGGCCGGTCATCTACGACTCGGGCGACTACCCGGGGCTGCTGGACAAGCTGCGGGCGCTGGTGGGCTGGTCGGAGGCCGATCGTCTCCGTGCGGAGGCGGCCGCGCGCGGGAAGCTGCTCGGCGTCGGCATGGCCCTGTACGTGGAGGGCACCGGGCCCGGGCCGTACGAGGGCGGGCACGTGCAGGTGCTCGGCAGCGGCAAGGTGCTGGTCTCGACCGGGCTGACCTCGCAGGGCCAGGGCCACGAGACGGCGTTCGCGCAGATCGTGGCCAGTGAGCTCGGGGTGCCGATCGAGGACGTCGAGGTGACCACCGGTGACACCCGGCGGTTCGGCTACGCCGTGGGCACCTTCGCCTCGCGGGCCGCGGTGATGAGCGGCAACGCGATCGCACTGGCGGCCCGGGGTGTGCGCGAGAAGGCGCTGCGGATCGCCGCGGACGTGCTCGAGGTGGACCCGGGCGACCTGGAGATCGACGAGGGCCTGGTGCAGGTGCGCGGGGTGCCGGGGTCGTCGATCCCGCTGCGGACCGTCGCCGTGCTCTCCAACCCGCTGCGCTACGCGTTCGACGAGGCGGCCAAGCAGGCGACGCAGTTCGCCAAGGCCGGGGACAACGACAAGCCGCCGGTGGCCGAGGGCGATGCGCCGGGGCTGGAGCACCGCGACTACTACTCACCGATCCGGTCGACGTTCGCCTCCGGTGCGCATGCGGCGATCGTGGAGATCGACCCGGCCACCTGGGAGATCGACATCGTGAAGTACGCCGTGGTGCACGACTGCGGCAACGTGGTGAACCCGATGATCGTCGAGGGCCAGGTGCAGGGCGGCGTCGCGCAGGGCGTGGGCGGCGCGCTGTACGAGCGGATGGTCTACGACCGCGACGGCCAGCTGACGAACGCCTCCTACATGGACTTCCTGATGCCCTACGCCTCCGAGGTGCCGGACATCGACATCGACCACCAGCAGACGCCCTCGCCGCTGAACCCGCTGGGCATCAAGGGCGCCGGCGAGGCCGGCGTCATCCCCGGGACGGCGGCGATCGCCTCGGCGATCGAGGACGCGGTGGGACGGCGGATCGCGTCGATGCCGATCTCCCCCACGGAGCTGTACGACCTGGTGCGGAACGACTCGTCGGAGATGACCGCCACGGCTGCGCGCCGGGCGGGGACTGGAGTGATGGCGTGAACCTCGACGGCTCTGCGGTGCTGCACGGCGACCCCGAGCAGGTGTGGGCCGTGATCACCGACCCGGCCGTGCTGGCGCGGACCATCCCCGGTTGCGAGACGCTCGAGCAGGTCGGCGACGACGAGTACCGGATGAACGTCTCGGTGGGCGTCGGCGCGATCCGCGGGACGTACGCGGGCGAGGTCAAGCTGTCGGACAAGGCCCACCCGACGTCGTACGTCATGCACGCCTCCGGGGCCGGTGCGCCCGGCAACGCTCGGGCGCAGGTGACGATCAACCTCGAGCCGGCCGACGCCGGGATGACGACGCTGACCTACTCGGCCGACGCCGTCATCGGCGGGCCGGTCGCGGGCGTGGGCCAGCGGATGATCACCGGCGTCGCGAAGCGGATGGCCGGGCAGTTCTTCAAGGCGATCGACGACGAGCTGACCGGTGCCGCGGTCCCTGCCGCCGCTGCTCCGTCGGCCGCCGCGGTGAGCTCGACGGCCGCGCCGGCTGCTCCCGGTGAGGCGGCCGCCGCCCCGGCGCCTGCGGTGTTCGCAGGCAAGGCGGGCGTTCCCGCGGGAACGCCCGGCGACGTCCAGACCCTGGCGCTCGGCGCCGTCGGCGGCGCCGTGCTGACGCTCATCGGCGTGCTGGTCGGCTACCGTCTCGGCCGCCGCGGGTAATCGCTCCTCGGGTGGCAGACCTCCGGGGCTCAGCTGCCCGGCTGCGCCACCACGAGTCCGGCGGCCTCGGCGGCCGCGGTCAGTCGACCGTCGTAGGCGACGAATGCGGCGAGATCGGCACCGATCTGCAGGGCGCTCGCCAGGTGGAGCGCGTCACGACTGCGGAGATCGGTGCCGGGCAGTCCCGCCGCCAGGCCGAGAACGTCGTCGTCGGGTGGGACCAGGTGGAGTGCGGCGACGACGGCGCGACCTGTCTCCAGCAGACCGTTCGTCGAGCCGCCGACACGACCGGAGCACCTCGACCCGCGCCAGTGTGCTGCTGATGAGCGGCGCACCGGGCCGATCGGCCAGCCGGCGTCGCAGTTCGGCCGTGTGCACCTCGGCTCGGACCAGCTTGAGCAGCGCCGAGGAGTCCAGATAGATCACCAGCGGTCCGCCCGGAGGTCGTCCAGCACCTCGCCGGTCGACGGTCCCTCGACGTGCATCGGTTCCGGGAGACGGAGGGGACCCCGGGCGGGAAGGAGCTTCCCTTCAGCGACCAAGCGATCACGGGCCGAGTCGGCTGGGCGCGGTGGGGTGAGCAGCGCGATGAGCGTGCCTCGTTCGGTGATCTCGACGGATTCTCCCGCCTTGACGCGCGCCAGGTACTTGCTGACGTTCTGCCGGAGCTCGCGTACCCCGACCCGTAGCACCCGACGACTGTAGGACCGGGTGTGCTACAGGGCGCCAGTCGTATCCGTCGCCGAGACGGCGGCGAGCACCATCCCGAGCAGCGCGACCGCGACCAGCTCGGCCGCCGGCACCCGCCCGCGGTGCGGCACGAGCAGCAGGGTCGTCCTCGCGGTGCGACGCAGGCCGCGATCCCCGCCGACGAGGGCCGAGCGCCCCGCTGCGCCGCGCCCCGTCCCCTTGTCCTGCAACGAATGCACGCCCACCATCTCGTCCATCCGGCAGTGGGGGGACAGGCGGGGTCATGAGCCGTGGATCCGTCGGCGCCAGCATCGGCAGGGGACTGGACACCCGCAGAGATCGCAACAGGGCCGCCGTCACGACGTGGCGCTACCTGCGGCTGGCACTCGTCGGGCTCGCGCTCGGACTGGCCTGCGCCGTGCTCTACGAGCGGTCCGCGGTCGACGACTGCTGGCAGACGTCGATCAGCGCGTACTACTACACGCCGGTCCAGAGCTTCTTCGTCGGCGCGCTGGTCACCATCGGCGTCTGCCTCATCTCCCTCCGCGGGGCGAGCGACGGAGAGGACGTGCTGCTCAACCTCGCCGGCATCTGCGCTCCCTTCGTGGCCCTGGTCCCGACGCCCGACACCGGCGACTGCGGCTCCGTCCTGACCGACACGGCCAACCGTGCGGTCACCATCGACAACAACGTCACCGCCCTGCTGTTCGTCGCCTGGATCGCCCTGGGAGCGGCGGCCGCGCTCGGCTTCACCGGGACCCGCGAGGAGCCCCCGCAGCAGCCGTCGCCGGTGGACCTGATCGGCTTCGGCATCGCCCTCGTCGCGCTCGGCCTCACGACGTGGGCCTTCCTCGACCAGGAGGCGTGGTTCGCGGCCAATGCCCACGACGTCGCCGCGATCTGCCTGTTCTTCTTCGTCTTCCTCAACGTGTGCCTGAACGCCGTCCAGCGGCACCTGGTGCGGGAGAAGGCGGGTCTGCCGACGTTCTGGCTCAACCGGTACACGCTGGTAGCCCTGGTCATGCTCGGTGACGCGATCCTGCACTACGTCCTCTGGAGAAACGGGTGGCCGTACTGGGTGCTCACCATCGAGTTCAGCCTCATCGGCCTGTTCGCGCTGTTCTGGTCGCTGCAGACCGCCGAGCGCTGGGCCGACGGCGTCAGCCCCGAACCGGCACTTGGCACGCCGCCCCGGCGCGGCGGGGAGCGGGACGCCACTCTCCCGTCTGATCCGGCACCCGTCGGCGGGTCGGGAACCACCGCCGGGCGGACGTGACCCGGCGGCAGGCGACCGACTCCGGCCCGTGCCGGGGCCGGCCGGTTCGGAGGCCGACACCGGGAAGTTAGTGCAACAAGGTAACCATGTACTAGATTCACGGCATGTCCGCAGGGGTGCAGGTCTTCGACCGGCTGCTCGAGATCGCCCTCCTCGTGCAGGCCGACATGGCGCGGGAGCTCGAGCCGGCCGGCCTCACCCCGGCCCGCACGCACCTGCTCTGGGAGGTGCACCAGCGCGGCCCGTCCAGCCAGCGCGCCCTGGCCACCGCCCTCGACGTCACCCCCCGGAACGTGACCGGCCTGGTCGACGCACTGGAGGAACGCGGCTTCGTCCGCCGCGAGCCGCATCCCACCGACCGGCGGATCACGCTCGTCACCCTCACCGAGCAGGGCGCGCGGACGACGGCGGAGATGGAGAAGAGCCACCGGGAGATCGCCGCCCACCTGGTGGCCGGCTTCGACGCCGACCGGCTCGAGCAGTTCCGTACCGACCTGGACACCATCGCCGCCCGGCTGCACGAGCTCATGGATCCGGAGGCCCGATCGTGACGACCGCCGAGAAGCGCACCGCCTGGCAGCTGGTCCGGCACGTCGCCGTGCTCGCGGTCCGCCTGGAGATCGCGATCTGGCAGAGCCTCTACCGGTTCCTGCTCCGCCGTCCCCGGGTGCCGGCCGGCGCCGTCCCGTTCACCTATCACCGGGTCGTGCTGCCGGTGATCATCACGTTCATCGTGGTGTCGGCAATCGAGGTGGTCGCCATCGACCTGCTCGTCCAGCGCTGGCCGCTCGTCCGGATCCCCCTGCTGGTCCTCGGCATCTGGGGGCTCACCTGGATGTTCGGCTACCTCGCGGCCATGGTCACCCGGCCGCACGGCGTCGGCCCGGACGGCATCTCGGTCCGGTACCTGGCCGAGATCGATGCCCTGGTCACGTGGGAGGCGATCGGCCGGGTCGTCCGGCAGTCGCAGCCACGGGCGGACAAGGCGCCACGGCTGGTCCGGGACGACGACGGCGCAGGCACCCTCCAGCTGTGGATGCACGACCAGACCAACGTCGACATCCACCTCGAGCGGCCGGTGGTCGTCCGCATGCCGGACGGCGCCGAGGAGGTGCGCACCATCCGGCTGTTCGCCGACGACGCGACCGGGTTCCTGGCCGAGGTCCGCCGGCACGCCCCCTCGGTGACCGGCCCCGCGGGAAAGGCCCCCCGCAGCACCTGACAGCCAGTGGGATGCCCGGCGCGGACGTCGGCGCTGCCGGACGGCGCACCCCGCGGGGACGCCCGGCTGACCGTAGGCCGGTCCGGCCGGACGACGACGGTGCCAGGAGACTGGTCTCGTGACCTGGACTCCCGCGGACATCCCCGACCTGACCGGCCGCACCGCGGTGATCACCGGCGGGAACGGTGGCCTCGGTCTCGTCTGCGCGCACGAACTGGCCCGCGCCGGCGCGCACGTCGTGATCGCCGCCCGGGACCAGGACAAGGCACGCACCGCCGAGCAGCAGGTCCGCGCCCGCCACCCCGAGGCCTCGGTGGAGGTCGTCCGCCTCGACCTCGGTTCGCTGGACTCGGTCGCGGAGGCGGCGGAGACCGTCCAGCGCGCCCACGACCGGGTCGACCTGCTGCTCAACAACGCCGGCGTGATGGCGATGCCGCAACGGCGCACCGACGACGGCTTCGAGATGCAGTTCGGCGTCGACCACCTGGGTCACTTCGCCCTCACGGCACAGCTGCTGCCCGCGCTGCTGCGCGCCGCGGCCGCCCGCGTCGTCACGGTCTCCAGCACCGCCCGCTTCGCCGGCGGCCCGATGAACCCGGACGATCCGCACCTCACCCGCGGCTACGGGCCCTGGCGCGCCTACGCCCGCGCGAAGTGGGCCAACTACCACTTCGGGCTGGGACTGCAGCGGCAGTTCGAGCAGGCCGGCGTCGCGGCGCGCAGCCTGGTCGCGCACCCCGGGCTGTCCCACACCGACCTGCAGGCCCGGACCGTCCGGGAGGGCGGCGCCGGCTGGCTGGGCGCCGTGTCGGAGGTGCTGGCCGCGCGCAGCGGCATGCCCCCGGCCCTGGGCGCCCGCCCCCAGCTGCGCGCCGCCACCGATCCACGGGCCCGCGGCGGCGAGCTCTACGCGCCGCGGTACGCCTCCAGCGGTCCCGCCGTCCGCCGGCCGATCCTGCGGCGCTGGGACCTCGACCGGCGGATCGCCGAGCTCTGGGCGGTCTCCGAGCGGGAGACGGGCGTCGTCCTCGACGTCTCCGCCGCGGTCTGACCTGACGAGTGCGCACTGACCGTGGTCAGGGGAGCCGGATGACCACCGTGCGCGCGCACTCGGTGGCGGCGCAGGTCAGGGCAGCCGGCCGGTGACCTTCAGCTCCACCGCGGTCAGCACTTCCCACCGGATCGCGGAGCTACCCGGCCGCACGAACATCCAGTAGCGGTCGAACCGCCGCCGGGTCTCGGCGTCGGTCGACATCACCCGGGTCTCCGAGCTCAGTTCCGTCCCGCTGCCCCGGGGCGCCAGGCGGAAGTCCATCGCGGCCTTCACCCAGCCGCGCTGGGTGAACGAGCGGAACCGCTCGGCGTCCAGGACCGGTCCGTCCTCCCCGCCCGACAACCGCCAGGCCTGCAGCGCACCGCCGAACACCACCGCCGACGGCGCCTGCGTAGCCAGCAGCGGCACCGGCAGCGCGTCGAGGAACGGCCGGTCGTGCAGCTGGCCGAAGCCGTGGCCGGAGAGCACCACGGGCAGGAAGCGCGCCGCCGAGAGCGTCAGCGTCACCGGCAGCTCGGACAGCCGGACGGCGTGCAGCGCCTCCCAGACCGCGTCGGGCGGCGCGGCGATCCATCGCGACTGCCGCGTGACGTGCTCCGGCCGCGGGAGGACGGCGTCGAGCTCCATCAGCCCAGCGCGTCGTACACGGCGCGGACGTACGCCTCGCTGCGCGGCGAGCCGATCAGCCCGCTGCCCATCTTGTTCATCATGTAGCTGGTCGTCAGCCGCCGGTCGAGGTCCATGACCACCAGCGAGCCGCCCCAGCCACCCCAGAAGAACGTCCGCCCCCCGGGCACGTACGGCACCGTCGGCGAGCCGAGGCAGAAACCCGTCCCCCAGCGGAACGGCGCACCCAGCACCAGGTCGACGCCGTCGGCCTGCGGCTCCAGCACCTTCTCCACCGTCTCCGGCGAGAGCAGCCGGACGCCGCCGGACGCACCACCCAGCGACAGCGTGCGCAGCACCCGCATGACCCCGCGGGCGTTCGAGTGCCCGTTCAGCGCACCGAGGTCCGCCGCCCGCCACTCCGGGGAGTTCGCCGCCTTCGCTGACGCCGTCGGCCCGGTGAAGGTCTTCACGCTGACCGACTCGGGGTCGAGCGTGCGCGGGTCGACGTCGGGGCGCGGTGGCGCGACGACCGGCGCGATCCGGGACACCTCGGACTCCCGCGCGCCGATCTGGAAGTCCGCCCCCAGCGGGTCGGCGATCCGGTCGGCCACGAACCGCTTGAAGGTGAGCCCGGTGATCCGCCGGATCACCTCACCGACGAGGTGCCCCTGGTTGTTCGCGTGGTAGCCCGAGGCCGTCCCCGGCTCCCACCAGGGGCGCTGCTGCGCCAGCCGCTCGGTGGCCGAGGTCCAGTCGTACATGTCGCGGATCGAGAACGGCTGCTCCCAGCCGGAGACGCCGGAGGTGTGCGACAGCAGGTGCCGCACCCGCACGTCCTTCTTGCCCTTGGCGGAGAACTCGGGCCAGTAGTCACCCACCGGCGCGTCGAGGTCCAGCTCCCCCCGCTCGACGAGCATGAGCGCCGCCAGCGCCAGCACGCACTTCGTCGTCGACCAGACGTTGACGACGGTGTGCTCCGACCACGGCTGGGTCCGTGCCTCGTCCCGGTAGCCACCCCACAGGTCGACGACGGTCTTGCCGTCCAGGTCGACGGCGACCGAGGCGCCCAGCTCCTCGCCGTCCAGCTGCTGCGCCAGCGCCTCCCGCACCCCGGCGAAGCGCTCGTCGCACCGCCCGTGGACCTCGGCCATCAGCCCCCCTCGCTCCGGGCACGGCATCGTCGGCGTGCCTTCCCGTGATCACATCACGGCGGGAGGCCCGACGCAGGACCGTCGGTCCGGCCCGGCTGGATGGCCCGTGGGCGGGGTGCCGCTGCTCCCACCGGAGACCGCCCGCGCCCTGCTGGCCGACCCCGCCCGCTGGACCGACGAGACCCCGGAGGGGTCGCGGCGCTCGTGCCGACCGGGCGCGGCAGGAGCACCCCGGCCGACCGCTGGCCCTGAGCGGCGACCCCGTGGGGTGACACCGCTCCAGGACCTGCCCTGACCGGCCGATGGAGGCGGAAACGGGCACATCGGAGGGGAACACGCGTGAGCAGAGAACGCTCGGCAGCCGAGCAGCAGATCGCCGATCTGCTGCACACCGCGCGGAAGTCCCTGCGGCTCAGCGTCGCCTTCCTGAGCCGGCTCGACGGCACGACCCAGCACCTGGAGGTCGTCGACACCTCGGTGCCGTTCCTCTTCCAGGAGGGGCACCAGCAGAAGCAGGAGGTCACCCTCTGCCAGGCGGTCCTGGACGAGAAACTGCCGCAGGTGATCCCGAACCTGAAGGACTTCCCCGAGGCGATGAAGCTGCCGGCGGCCCGCATGCCGCGGCTGCGCAGCTACGTCTCGGTGCCGGTGACCCTCAGCGACGGATCGCTCTACGGCACCTTCTGCGCGGCCGGGCTGACCTCGGACAAGGACCTGACCACGCGCGACAAGGCGCTGATGGACGTGCTGGCCTCGGCGGCCGCCGTGATCATCGAGCCGGAGGTCCGGTCGCAGGAACGCCGCGTGGAGATCGCCGGCCGCCTGGACCCGCTCATCGCCGCGGGCGGTCCCACCGTCGTCCTCCAGCCGATCGTCGATCTCTCCACCGGCCACCGCGTGGGCGCCGAGGCGCTCAGCCGCTTCCCCGGCGACTGGGGCATGCCGCCCGACGTCTGCTTCGCCGAGGCGCACAGCGTCGGCGAGGGGCACCGACTCGAGCTGCTGGCCCTCGAACGCGCCGCCTCGCTGCTCGACCGGGTGGACGGGTACGTGGCCATGAACGTCTCCCCCGCCACCCTGCTCACCCCCGAGTGCGGCGCCCTCCTCCGCCGGCTGCCGCTCGAGCGGATCCTCCTGGAGCTGTCCGAGCACGACCCGGTCGAGGACTACGCGGCCCTGACCGCCGCGCTCGCGCCGCTGCGGGCCGCGGGCCTGCGGCTGGCCATCGACGACGTCGGCGCCGGTTTCTCCTCGCTGCGGCACATCGTGGTCACCGCCCCGGACGTGATCAAGGTCGACCGGAGCATCGTCGCCGGCCTCGACACCGACCCGGTGCTCGCCAAGCTGGTCGCCTCCCTCGTGGAGTTCGCGCACGGCTGCGACGTCCGGGTGGTCGCCGAAGGCGTGGAGACCGCCGGGGAGCACGTCGTCCTGCGGAACCTGGGCGTCGACTACGGCCAGGGCTGGTACTTCGGCCGGCCCGGCCCGCCCGAGGCGCTGGTCGATGTGGCCGCACCGCGCATCCCGTCGCCCCGCCGGGAGGCGGCCGCGGTCGTGGAGGTCTGACCGGCCCGGCTCAGTCCCGGGATGCCCTACGGCGCTGGGAGCTCTTCGCGCCGTACATCGCGCGATCGGCGCGGGCGATCACCTCGTCGGCCGTCTCGCCTGCGCGGCACACCGTGGCGCCCACGCTGACTCCGATCAGCAGCGGGCCCTCGGGACCGGGAAACGGCATGCCCAGCCGCGCGACGACCCGGACGGACAGCTCGGCGAGCTCCCGCTCCTCCCCGGCCATGGACAGGATGACGAATTCGTCGCCACCGAACCGGGCCACCAGGTGGTCCGGCCCGGCGACCTCCACCAGGCGGGTGGCCGCCTCGGCGAGCAGCTGATCGCCCACCCCGTGCCCGAACCGGTCGTTCACGGTCTTGAAGTCGTCCAGGTCGCAGAAGAGCAGGCCGCACTCCGACGCCTCGAGCCGGGCGCGCAGCGCGTCGAACAACGCGCCCCGGTTGGCGACGCCGGTGAGCAGGTCGGTGCGGGTCTGCTGGCGTAGCCGCGCCTCGCGCGCCCGGTCCTCGGTGACGTCGATGCCCACGCAGGCGACCGCGAAGGGCCGTCCGTCGTCGTCGAAGAGGACGGTGTTGCGCATCGACACCCGGCGCAGATCGCCCCGCGCGTCGATCCAGTCGGCCTCCTCCGCGAAGTGCCTCCCGCTGGCCACCGCCAGGCGGAGGTGCTCCTGCGCGTGCGGGACGTCGTCGGGCACCACCCACACGTCCCAGAACCGCCGGCCGCGCAGCTCGTCGCCGTCGACGCCGGTGAACCGCTGCAGGGCCGGATTGCTCAGCAGGATCCGTCCGTCGGCGTCCACCATGCACAGCAGTGCATCGACCGCCTGGACGAACGTGTGCGCGAGACCGACCTCGTCCTCGGTGGACGCGCGGGCCTGCGGGGACGAGGCCGCCTGCGCAGACACCTGGCTGCTCTCCTCGCGGTCGACGGGCGGACGAGTTCCGGACGGGCCCGGGGCCGAGAACATACGCCGACGTCGCGGCCCGGGCCCTTCCAGCACTGCCCACGCACCCCCGGGTTCCTAACGTGGATCCGGGCCGACACACCGAGTGACCAGCGGTTCTGGTCCCGGCAGCTCAGCGGGCGGCGGCCAGGATCGGGTAGTCGGTGTAGCCCTCGGGCCCGGACGCGTAGAAGGTCAGCGCGTCGGGCTCGTTCTCCGGGTGCTCGCCGCGCCAGCGCTCGACGAGGTCGGGGTTGGCCAGCACCGGCCGGCCGACGGCGATCGCTTCCGCGTGTGCGGCGTCGATCAGCCGCACCGCCTCCTCCCGGGTGGTGACGGTGCCGAAGCCGCTGTTGGCGACCAGCGGGCCACCGAACCGGCGGCGCAGTTCCTGCACCAGGTCGCCGCCTGGTTCCACGTGCAACACGCTCAGGTAGGCCAGTCCCAGGGGGCGCAGCCCGTCCATGAGCGCCTTGTAGGTGGCCCGGACGTCCTCGGGGTCGGTCTCCAGGGCGTCCTGGATGTCGTGCGCCGGGGAGATCCGGATGCCGACGCGGCCGGCGCCGACGGCCTCGGCCACCGCGGTGGCCACCTCGACGACCAAGCGGCTGCGGTTCTCCGGGCTGCCGCCGTAGACGTCGTCGCGCTGGTTGGACGCCGGCGACAGGAACTCGTGCAGCAGGTAGCCGTTGGCGGCGTGCAGCTCGACGCCGTCCAGGCCGGCCCCGACGGCCCGCCGAGCCGCGGCGACGATGTCGGCCAGCGTGGCGCGGGCCTCGTCGGTGGTGAGCGCGTGCGGCACCGGGAACGGCACCTTGGTGCCGCCGCCGACGTGCACCTCGCCGCGGATCGCGATCGCGCTGGGGGCGACGACGCGGGTGCCGGTGACCTCGGGGTGCGAGACGCGTCCGCCGTGCATGAGCTGCATCACGATCCGCCCACCGCGCGCGTGCACCGCGTCGGCGACCTTCCGCCAGCCCTCGGCCTGCTCGTCGGTGACGATGCCCGGCTGCCCCGCGTAGGACCGCGACTCGTCGTTCGGGAACGTGCCCTCGGTGATGATCAGGCCGACGCCGGCCCGCTGCCCGTAGTGCTCGACGACGATGTCGCGCGGGATGCCGGCGCGGCCGGAGCGCAGGCGGGTCAGGGGGGCCATCACGACGCGGTTGGCGAGCTCCAGCTCACCGCGCCGCACGGGGGAGAACAGGTCCATGCCCGGCGTGACCTCGTTGACGGGCACAACGATTCCCGGGCATAGGAGGCTTTGCCTGCGTTCCGGGGCCTCTGGACATAGGTAAAGCCTCCTATGCCGACGCACGTCAGCCGGCGAGGACGGCGTCCCGCTGCGCGATGCCGGCCAGCCGGGCGTACCGGCCGCCCCGGTCCACGAGCTCCTCGTGCGCGCCCTGCTCGACGATCCGCCCCGCGTCGAGGACGACGATGCAGTCGGCGTGCCGCACGGTCGAGAGCCGGTGCGCGATGGTGATCGTCGTCCGGCCGCGGCTGGCCTCGTCGAGCGCGGCCTGCACCGCCCGCTCGGTCTCGTTGTCCAGCGCGCTGGTGGCCTCGTCGAGCACCAGCACCCGGGGGTCGCGCAGCAGCGTCCGGGCGATGGCCAGCCGCTGCTTCTCCCCGCCGGAGAACCGGTGCCCGCGGGCCCCCACCACGGTGTCGTAGCCGTCGGGCAGCGCGGCGATGATCTCGTGGACCTGGGCCCGGCGGGCGGCGTCGACGATCTCCTCGTCGGTGGCGTCGGGCCGGGCGTGCAGCAGGTTCTCCCGCACGGTGCCGTGCAGCAGGTAGGTCTCCTGGGAGACGACGCCGACCACGCGGGCGAGGTCGGCCAGCCGCATGTCACGCACGTCGACGCCGTCGACCAGCACCCGGCCGGTGGTGGGATCGTTGAGCCGGGCGATCAGCGAGGCCAGCGTGCTCTTGCCCGACCCGGTCTCGCCGACCAGCGCCAGGGTCGAGCCGGCCGGCACCGTGACGTCGACGCCGGTCAGCGCGGGCCGGATTCCGTCGGGATAGCGGAAGCCGACGTGCTCGAACCGCACCTCGCCACGGACGGAGGCACCGTCGACCGGCACCGGGTCCGCCGGGTCGTCGATGTCGACGGGCAGGTCGAGGTACTCGAAGACCCGGCTGAACAGCGCCATCGAGGCGGTCAGCGAGACGCCGATGTCGAGCAGCTGCATGAGCGGGCGGAAGAGCGCGCCCTGCAGCGTGGTGAAGGCGACCAGGGTGCCGATGGTCATGCCACCGGACGTCGCCGGCAGGCCGGCGGCCAGGTAGATCAGCGCCGGGATGCCGGCGAAGACGATGCTCATCGTGGCCATCCGCCAGCGGCCGGCCAGCTGCGAGCGCACCTCGAGGTCGACCAGGTACTCCGACGTGCCGGCGAACCGCCGCGACTGGGCCGGCCCGGCGCCGAGGGTCTTCCCGAGCAGGACGCCGCTGACCGAGAGCCCCTCCTCGACCTGGGAGTGCAGGTCGGCCAGGTGCCGCTGCCGCTGGGCGGTGATCGCCCGGCGCATGCGGGCGACCCGACGGGTGAGCCAGACCGCCGGGGGCAGCACGACCAGCGAGAGCAGGGACAGCCGCCAGCTCAGCACGGCCATGGCGACGGCGGTGCCGATGACCGTCGTGGCGCTCGAGGCGAAGGACGTCGCGGTCGAGGTGACCACCGACTGCATGCTGCCGATGTCGTTCATTAGCCGGGACTGCACCTCCCCGCCCTTGGTGCGGGTGAAGAAGCCCAGCGACTGCCGCTGCAGGTGGGTGAAGACCGCCGTCCGCAGGCCGTGCATGACCCGCTGCCCGACGGTGGTGGACAGCCAGGTCTGCCCGACCCCGAAGATCGCCGTGATCACCGTGACGGCGAGCATCCCGGCGACCGCCCACAGCAGCAGCGGCACGTCCTGCTCGGGGATCGCCTCGTCGATGACCAGCCGGATGAGGAACGGGGTGGCCAGCGCGACGGTCGAGGACGCCACGATCAGCGCCATGACGACGGCGAGCTGCCAGCGGTAGGGACGGAACAGCGCCGCCACCCGGCTCCACCGGACCGGCGAGCGCTCGAGCTGGGCGCGGTCGGCCGGGTCGGGCCGGCGCCCGGAGTTCCCGCCGCCGCCGGGACCACCGCCCCGGCCGCCACTCATCGCCATCTCGGTGATGCCGCCACCTCCCTGCTCATGTTGTTGAGGTTACCTCACCATGAGGGAAGGCATGGATGCTCGCTACCATTCCCCCGTGGCGGACGACGGGACCGGCGAGCTGGGCGACCTGCTGATGCGCGTGGCCCGCACCCAGCGCCGCCGCTGGCGCGACGCCCTCGCGCCCTGGGACCTCTCCCCGCACCAGGCCCGTGCGCTGCGGGTGGTCTGCGAGCGCGACGGCGACCGGCTCTCCGACCTGGCCGACGCGCTGCACATCGCCCCCCGCTCGGCCACCGAGGTCGCCGACGCCCTGCAGGAGCGCGGCCTGGTGGAGCGCAGTCCCGATCCGGGCGACCGTCGCGCGGTGATCCTCCGGCCCACCGACGAGGGCCGGCGGGTCCGCGCGGAGGTCGGCCGCGCCCGGGCCGCCGACTCCGCGGAGCTGTTCGCCCGGCTGGGCCCCGAGGACCGGGTGGCGCTCGCCCGTCTCCTGCGGCAGCTCACCGACTGAGGCCCCGCCCACCCCGGACAATGGGCCGACCCGACCGCCGCCGTCCAGGGAGGCCCGATGCAGGAGCAGCTGGGGATCGACGGGGGGACGGCCGCCTTCGTCGTGCTGGCCACGGTTGCCATGTACCTCACGCTCGTGCTGTGCGTCCGGCTGGTGGGCCAGCGCAGCCTCGCCACCATGTCCAGCTTCGACCTCGGGTGCGCGATCGCGCTGGGCGCGGTGGTCGGCCGGACGGCGCTGCTGCTGGACCCCACCCTGGCGACCGGTGTCCTCGCGATGGTCACGCTCTTCGCGACCCAGACCGTGCTGGCCCGCCTGCGGCAGAGCCGCTGGGTGGACCGGCTGATGAACCGCCCGCCGGTGCTGCTCATGGCCGGCCCCACCCCGCTGACGGACAACCTGCGCGCCGCACATGTCGCCGAGGACGAACTGCGGCAGAAGCTGCGGCTGGCCGGCGTCCGCAACCTCACCGAGGTGCGCTGCGTCGTCCTCGAGCGCACCGGCGCGGTGAGCGTGATCCGGCAGGGCGAGCCGCTGGACCCGTGGCTGTTCTCCGACGTCCCGGGCGCCGAGCGCCTGCGCGTGGCCGCGCAGGACGAGCCCGGCCCCCGGCGCCCGCCGTCCTGACTACTGCCGGCCCGGCGGGTGCTCGGCGTGCCAGGTGTCGAACGCGCCGAGGAACGACGTCGCCATCGCGTTCTCGGTGAGTACCTCGTCCCGGTCCCGCTCGTCGACCATCCGCTCGCTCAGCGCCTTGGTGTTGAACGTGATCGCGCGGAAGTACGGGATGAACGAGGCGGGCGTGAACGCGCGCTTGGACGGCCGCGGTTCGACCCCGTCGGGGGCCCAGGGCGCCGGCTCGGGCAGCGCGGGCAGGCCGAGCGCCTCGACGGCGGCCAGGACCGGCTCGTCGTCGGGCCGGTCGGTGAAGTCGCGGGAGAGCTCCCGGAACACCTCGCTGCCGTCCGGCCCCACTGCGACGATGACCGGCCGGAAGATCGACGCGTCCTCGTCCCAGGCGCCCAGGGGCCTGGCCAGCCGGGAGCCGTCGGGGTCGCTCACCCAGGGGAACGGGACGTGCCAGGTGCGGTCGAAGGCCAGCTGCACCTCCGGCGGGTCGACCGAGGCGAGCAGGACCTCGGTACCGGCGGCGGCGAGCCGGGGCAGCGACTGGGCCAGACGGACCGCCTGGGCGCAGCAGTAGGGCTACCAGTCGCCGCGCAGGCCGACGAGGAGCAGGGCCGCGCGGTCGTCGGACCGCAGCGCGAGCAGGTCGGCGGTGTCCATTCCCCCACCGTAGGGACGTCGGGACGCCGCCGCGACCGGCGACGGCGAGCCGGCCCGGTCAGTCCCGCGGCGCCGCCGAGCGGCGCTCCGCCCACTCCGCCACCGCCACGGCCGCGGTCACCCGGAGGAGCTCCGCGGCCCGGCGGACCGCGTCGTCCATGCTCTCCGCCCGCTCGGTGAGGGAGTGCGCCGCCTGGATGCCGGCGGCGTGCAGCGCCTCCGGCCGCGCGGCCACCTGGCCCGCCACCGCGACGACGTCGACGCCCAGCGACCCGGCCAGGCGGGCCACTCCCACCGGCGCCTTCCCGGCGAAGGTCTGGTCGTCGAGCCGACCCTCGCCGATCAGCACCAGGTCCGCCCCGCGGACGGTGCCGGGCAGGCCGAGCAGCTCCAGCAGCAGGTCGATGCCCGAGGTGGCCCGCGCGCCGAGGAAGGCCATGGTCCCGGCCCCGAGGCCACCGGCCGCGCCGGCGCCGGGGCGGCCGGCCACGTCGGCGCCCAATACCGCCGCCAGCCGGACCCCGAAGCGGGTGAGCGCGGCATCCAGCTCGGCCACGGAGTCGCGGTCGGCCCCCTTCTGCGACGCGAACACCGCGGCGGCCCCCAACGGCCCCGAGAGCGGGTTGTCCACGTCGCAGGCGAGCACGACCTCCACGTCCCGGAGGCGCGCGTCCAGGCCGTTGAGGTCCACCGCCGCCAGGCCCGACAGCGCGGCGCCGCCCGGTGGGAGGTCGCGGCCGTCCGCGTCCAGCAGCCGGGCGCCGAGCGCGACGGCCATGCCCGCCCCGCCGTCGGTGGTCGCGCTGCCGCCCAGGCCGAGGACGATCCTGCGATGGCCCAGCTCCAGCGCCGCGGCGACCAGCTGCCCGACGCCGTACGTCGTGGCCGTGCGTGCGGTCGCCGGCCCGGGGGCCGGTACGTGGCGCAGCCCGCACGCCTGCGCCGTCTCCAGGTAGGCGGTGTCCCCGAGCACCGCGAATTCCGCCTCGACGTCCGCGCCGAGCGGGCCGGTGACCGTCCGCCGGACCAGACGGGCGCCGGCGCGGCGCAGGACGTCGACCGTGCCGTCCCCGCCGTCGGCGACCGGGACGGCGGTCACCCGGCAGTCCGGCAGCGCGTCCCTGCACCCCGCGGCCATGGCGTCGGCCGCGGCGGCCGCGGAGAGACTGCCCTTGAACTTGTCGGGGGCGACGACGAGAGCGGCCGGCGTCACGCCGGGACCGTACGACATCCCCGGCCGACCGGCGCGGATCCAGGAATGGCTTCCGGTGCGGATATCTCACCGCTAAGGTTTCGGGCATGAGCACGCGCCGGGTCCGCATCGGCATCGACACGGGCGGGACGTTCACCGACGTCGTCGCCGTGGACGAGGAGACCGGCGCGACGACGACCACCAAGACCCCGTCCACGCCGGCCGACCCCGCGGAGGGCTTCCTCACCGGGGTGCGGAAGGTCCTGGACCTGATGGGCCTCCAGGGCGACTCGGTCACCGCCGTCAGCCACGGGACGACGGTCGCGACCAACCAGCTGCTCGAGGGCAAGCTCGACCGGATCGGGTTCATCACGACCGAGGGCTACGAGTCGGTGCTGGAGATCGCCCGCCAGTCGGTGCCCGACGGCTACGGCAACAGCTACTTCTGGGTCAAGCCGCCGCGGATCGTGCCGGCCGACCTGGTGCGGACCGTGCGCGGGCGCCTCGACCACACCGGCGCGGAGGTCCGGCCCTTCGACGAGGACGACGCCCGCGCCGCCGCCCGGTTCTTCCGGGACGCCGGTATCGGCACGATCGGCGTCTGCTTCCTGCACGCCTACGCGGACGACGCGCACGAGCGCCGGATGCTCGAGGTGATCCGCGAGGAGCACCCGGGCGCCGTCGTGAGCATCAGCTCGCAGGTGCTGCGCGAGTACCGGGAGTACGAGCGGTCGGTGACCACGCTGGTCGACGCCGCGGTGAAGCCCAAGGTCGCCGCGTACGTCACCAACATCCGCACCCGGCTGGACGAGATCGCCCCCGGTGTGCCGTTCTACGTGATGAAGAGCAACGGCGGCGTGCTCTCGGCCGGCGAGGTCGTGCACCAGCCGATCACCACGATGCTGTCCGGGCCGGCAGCCGGAGCGCTCGGCGCGGCGCTGATCGCCGGCACCGCCGGGTTCGACCGGGTGCTCACCTGCGACGGCGGCGGCACCTCCACCGACGTCACGGTCGTCATCGACGGCGAGCCGGCCCTGACCACCGAGGGCTCGGTGGGCGACTACCCGTCCAAGATCCCGATGATCGACGTCGTCACCGTCGGCGCGGGCGGCGGCTCGATCGCCTGGCTGTCCCCGGAGGGCACGCTCAAGGTCGGCCCGAAGTCGGCCGGCGCCGACCCCGGCCCCATCTGCTACCCGGGCGGCGGCGACCAGCCCACCGTCACCGACGCGCACGTCGTCCTGGGCCGGATCCCCCCGCACCTGCTCGGTGGCGAGATCCCGCTGTCGGTGGACGCCGCGCGCACGGGCCTCGAGCAGCTGGGCGGGAAGCTCGACCTCTCGCTGGAGCGCACCGCCACCGGGATCCTGGAGATCTCCGCCTGGAACCAGGCCAACGCGCTGCGCCAGGTGACGGTCGCCAAGGGCCTCGACGTCCGCGACTTCACGCTGACCACGTTCGGCGGCTCCGGCTCGCTGCTCGCCTGCCGGCTGATGGACATCCTGGGGCTGCCGCGCACCCTGGTGCCGCCCAACCCGGGCAACGTCAGCGCGTTCGGGCTGCTCACCGTCGACGTCCGCAACGACTACGTGCAGACGGTGGTGAGCAAGCACGTCGACCTGGACCTCTCCCGCGTCCGGTCGGTGTTCGCCGACCTGGAGGGCCAGGCCCAGGCGGCGCTGGACGGCGAGGGCTTCGCGCGCGAGGCCCAGCGGATGCAGCGGACGGCGGACCTGCGCTACGTGGGCCAGGCCTTCGAGGTGCGGGTGCCCGTCGCGGACGAGGAGCTCGACCGAGCCGCGGCCGAGGAGGTCGCCCAGACCTTCCACGCCGCGCACCGGCAGCTCTACGGCTACGACTTCGCCGGCGACCCGCGCCAGGCGGTCGAGTGGGTCAACCTCCGGGTGAGCGGGATCGGGCCGATCCGCCGTCCCGACGTGGTGGAGCTGGAGCCGAGGGACGGCGGGACGGACCGGGCCGTCACGGGCTCCCGCCGGGTGTTCTTCGACGCCGTGCACCCGTCGCCGTCCTCCGGAGGCGCCTGGATCGACACGCCCACCTACAACCGTCCCGACCTGGCCCCCGGCGACGTCGTCCGCGGCCCGGCGATCGTCGAGGAGTTCGGCTCGACCGTCCCGGTGCACCCGGGCTTCGCCGCCACCGTCGACGCCTACGGCAACCTGCTGCTCACGAAGGAGTCGGCACAGTGAGCGAGCTTGCGAGCGAACGCAATGACACAGCACCCGCGGGCACGCGGCCGACGAGCGCCAGCGAGGAGCACCGCGTGACCACCGCTCAGAAGGTCGACGCCGACCCGGTCCTCGTCGAGATCGTCGCCGGCACCCTGGCCGCGATCGAGAAGGAGGTCGAGACCTCCATCGGCCGCACGTCGCGCTCGCCGATGATCCGCGACGCGCACGACTTCCGCGCCGGCATCCACGACCGGCAGCTGCGCAAGCTCACCGGCCGCTCGTACTCGGCGCTCGTGCACCCCGTGGTGCGCGACTACCCGATCGAGACGATGAACGTCGGCGACGTCTACTTCCACAACGACGTCTACCTCTCCGAAGGCGGCATCGGCCACCTGCCCGACCTGTGCGTGACCGTGCCGGTGTTCGCGTCACTCGACGGGCAGGCTGGGTCACCACAGGTCGTGGCCTTCGTCCAGGCGTTCGGCCATCACGACGACATCGGTGGCGCGGTGCCCGGCTCGATGCCGTCGGCGGCGACCAGCGTGTACGAGGAGGGCCTGATGGTCCCCCCGATCAAGCTGTGGGACCGCGGCGTGCCCAACGAGAGCGCGCTGAAGATCATGACCCGCAACTCGCGGATGCCGGACTCGCTGGCCGCCGACCTGGACGCCGAGTGCTCGGCCTGCCTGGCCGGCGCACGCCGCCTGGGCGAGCTGTTCGACCGCTACGGCGTGGCCGCCGTCGAGGCCTGCTTCGACGCGATCCTGAGCAGCTCGACGGACGTCTACCGGCGGGAAATCCTGTCGCAGATCCCGGACGGCACGTACGTCTGGGAGGACTACGCCGAGCACGACGGCGTCGAGGAACCGCAGCTGCACCGGCAGCGAATCACGCTGATCATGGACTCCACCAAGGACGTCCCGCTCGTCATCGACTTCACCGGCACGGGCCCGCAGGCCAAGGGGCCGATCAACCACTGCGGCGACTACGCCGACGGCAACTTCCTCAAGAAGTGGCTGGCCCCGATCCTGCGCAACCTGGCCGAGTCACCGGAGCGCATGGCCCAGCTGGACGTGAACGAGGGCGTCGTCCCGCTGATCGAGATGCGCTTCCCGGAGAAGGGCACCCTCCTCACGCCGATCTTCCCCGCTCCGACGAACGCCCGGACCTTCGTCATCCTGCGGCTGCTCGGCGTGCTGGCCGGCGTGCTCGCGAAGGCCACCGGGGGCCGGATGCCCGCCGACCAGGAGACGATCCGCTACACCGGCGTCTACGGGACGGACGTCGACGGGCAGCCCTACCTGATGCGCGAGGTGCTCGGCGGCGGATCGGGCGGGCGGTACTACGCCGACGGCGAGGACACGATCCACGTCGTCCCGGACTCGCGGAACCTGCCCACCGAGTTCACGGAAGGCCGTTTCCCGCTGCGGGTCGAGCGCCTCGGCCTGGCGACGGACTCCGGTGGCCCGGGGCGTTACCGCGGCGGCTGCGGCTACGAGAAGCACATCCGGGTGCTGCGCGACGCGCACTTCATGTCGATCGCCGACCGCTCGATCCTGGCCTGCTGGGGGGTCAAGGGCGGCAAGGCCGGCAAGCCCTTCCGGATCACCGTCGACCCCGGCGGCCCCGACGAGCACGAGGTAGACGCGCTGGCCGACGCGGAGCCGCTGAAGGCGGGCACCGTCGTGCGGATCAGGACGACGGGGGGCGGCGGCTGGGGCGACCCGCTGGACCGCCCGGTCGAGGAGGTGCTGCGCGACATCGCCTGGCGCAAGGTGTCGGTGGCCGGCGCGCGCGAGGACTACGGCGTCGTCGTGCTGGAGGACGGCCTGGCCGACCCGGCCGCGACGGAGGAGCTGCGGGCTTCGCTGCGGGCCCAGCGGCCGGAGACGGAGCCGTTCTTCGACCGCGGCCCCGGCTACGCCACCCTCTCCGGCGGCGCGGCGTTCAACGAGTTCGACGTCCTGTAGGAGCTCGGCGGGCAGTCCGTCTCTGCCCGGCAGAGCTGGGCAGAGACGGACTGCGCGCGGATCAGGGAACGGGGTCGGTGCCTCCCGACGGCGGCTTGGCGTCGTCGCCGGTCACCCCCTCGTCGCCCCGGGGCCGCGCGGCATCCTCGTCGCCTTCGACGTCCTCGGGAACCAGCGGGGTCTCCTCGCGGACGTTCTCCCTGGCCTCGTCGCGGTCGGTGCCGGGTACCTCGGTCATGGTGACCTCCTTCGCGTCGCGTAGCGCTCCCCTACCCGGCGGTCCCACCGGCAGGCGCACGTTCGCCACGGGCGGACGGCGGGCTCGACGCCGGCACCGCGGGGCAGGAAACGCCGGGCGGCATGGACGCCGGTCAGGACCGCCGGCGGCGCCACCGGCGCCGGGCCGCGGGTGGCGGCGCGGGAGCGGGTGGGGGAGGCGGCGGCCGGTCGCGCAGCCAGCCGGCCACCAGCGCCTCGACGTCGGCCAGGCCGGGCACCGGCGCCCACCGACTCTCCGCCGGCCGGCGCCAGAAGGCCTCGACACGCGCGTTGTAGTCCTCGGCCAGCGCCCGCACCTGGGCCTCCGAGGCCAGCCGCGCCGCCCGCGCCGGCAGCTCGTCGCGCTCCCGGCGCAGCCGCAGGCCCGGTGGCAGCATCTCCGCCGTCTCCACGCCCTCGCGCCGCGCCTTGGCCACGCCCAGTCGTAGGCGTCCTGGGACAGCGCCTCGCGCGGCAACGGCCGGCCCGCCCCGGGCAGGGTCGCGAAGTCGCCGCGCTCCATCCCGCGGTGGATCTGCTGCTCCACCCAGGTCTCGAACGACATCCCGGTCGGCTTCCGTTCGGTCACCCCTCCCATGGTCCGCGTCTCTGCCAGGGTGGGCACATGCGGACGACGGCCAGCCGGGAGGTCTACCGGAACCCCTGGATCCGGGTCCGGGAGGACACCATCGAGCTCGCGGACGGTTCGACCGGGCTGTACGGCGTGGTGGAAAAGGCCGACTTCGCGCTGGTCATGCCGGCGGAGAACGGCGGGTTCTGGCTGGTCGAGCAGTACCGCTACCCGCTGGGCCGTCGCTCCTGGGAGTTCCCGCAGGGGACGTGGGGCGCCGGCAAGAGCGGCTCGGCCGAAGACCTCGCCCGGGCGGAGCTGGCCGAGGAGACCGGACTGCGCGCTGCGGGTCTGGCGCATCTCGGGCGACTGGACCTGGCGTCCGGGCTCCTGACGCAGCGGTTCGACGTCTGGGTGGCCACGGACCTGACCCCCGGCCCCACGGCGCGGGAGGCCACCGAGTCGGACATGCAGGTGGCGTTCGTACCCGAGAGCGAGCTGCGCCGGATGATCCGCGGCGGCCGGATCACCGACAGCCCCTCACTGGCCGCCTACAGCCTGCTCCTCCTGGCGCAGTGACCAGGGACGTACGACTCGTCCCGCACGCTGCGCAGCGACCGGCCCACGATCGGGTGGGACGTCCGGCCGCCGGGGTGCGCGGGTGGGGACGGCCCAGCAGGCTGTCCAGGTGCCGCTCTCCGTCCCGGGCCTGCCCGCGCTGCCACCGGAGCTGGCCGGGCCGGTCGCGGTGGAGCTGGCCAAACCGGTGCGCACCATCCCGCCGCCGGGGGCCCTGACCGGTGGCTGCCGCTACGAGCCCAAGTGGGACGGCTACCGCCTGGTTATCGTGCGGGACCGGAGCTCCACCCGGCTGTGGTCGAAGCAGGGCCGGGACCTGACCGACCGCTTCCCCGACGTCGCGGCCGCCGCCCTCGCGCAGGTGCCCGCGGGCTCGGTGGTCGACGGCGAGGTCGTCATCTGGAACGGCGACCGGCTGGACTTCGGCCTGCTGCAGCGCCGCATGGTCACCGCCGCCGCGCGGATCGCCGCCCAGGCCGCCGCCACCCCCGCCTCCTACGTCGCGTTCGACCTGCTCGCCGCGGGCGGCGAGGATCTCCGGAGCCGCACCCTCGGCCGGCGGCGCGCCGTGCTGGAGGAGCTGGCCGACCGCTGGACCCCACCGCTGCAGCTCTCGCCGGTGACGGCGGACCCCGCCGAGGCGCGGCAGTGGTTCGACGACTTCCGTGCCGCCGGGGTCGAGGGGCTGGTGGTCAAGGGGGCGGCCACCCGCTACGCCCCCGGACGGCGCGAGTGGCTCAAGGTGAAGAGCTGGGAGAGCACCGAGGTGCTCGCCGGCGGCGTCATCGGATCCCTCGACCGGCCCAGCCAGCTGGTCGCGGGCCGCTACCGGGACGGCGAGCTGGTCGTCGTCGGCCGGACCAGCCCGCTGTCCCCCGGGCAGGCGGCCGAGCTGGCCGCCGTGCTGCGCCCCGCGGCGGAGGACCACCCCTGGCCGGAGCGCATCGGCACGGGCAGGTTCGGCGGCGGGCGGCTGTCGGTGCCGCTCACCCGCGTGGAGCCCTCCGTCGTGGTCGAGGTCAGCGCCGACGCCGCCCTCCAGGCCGGTGTCTTCCGGCACCCGCTCCGGTTCGTGCGCACCCGCCCCGACCTGCGCGCCGAGGACGTGCCGCCGGTCTGATCCGGCGCCGCATCCCCCCTGCGGGTGAGCGAGGATCACCTCGCCCCCGGCCCCGGCCGATGGAACGGGCGTGACCACTTCCGCCACCACGGCGCCGGCGACCGCGCGTGCTGCCTGGCTGCACGCCGCCCTGGTCGTCCTCGTGGTCGCCGTCGTCGTCACCGTCGTCCCGCTGGGGCCGTGGCGGCCCGCGGCGGAGGTCGTGCCCTTCCTCCAGGGTCTGGCCGGCGTCGTCTGCGCGCTCCGCCGTCACGGGGCACCGCTCACCCTGACCTGGCGGGCGGTGGGCGTGGCCCTGCTGTGCTTCGCCGCCAGCAGCGCGGTCGAGGCGCCGGAGATGGCCGGGGTCCTCCCCGACGCGCTCGGTGCCGTGGAGTCCGTGCTGGACGTCGCCGCCTACGCGGCGCTGGTCGTCGCCGCCGTCGGGGTGCTCCGCGCCGGGCGCCGGCGGCGGGACTGGGCCGCCCTGGCCGACACCGCGACCCTCCTGCTCGCCGCCGGTCTCGCGGTCCTCGCTGTCAGCGGTGACCGGCACGGGATGTCCACCGACCTGGTCGAGGTGGGCATCGGCACGCCGCTGCTCACCGCGGTGCTGCTCCTCGTCTGCGTCCCCCTCGCCATGTCCCGCGGGCGCCGCTCGGTCAGCACGATGGCCATGCTGGTCGCGGCCGTCCTGACCGTCATCGGCTACGGCGGCCGGATGCTCGTCGGACCGCTCCGCGAGTCCCCCCTCCTCGACCCGCTCCCCCTGCTGGCCGTGGCCGCGATCACCCTGGCGACCCGGCACCCCTCGGTCGCCTGGATGGGCCTGGGCCCGGAGTCCGACCAGGACGCGGCGTCGGGCCGGGTGCTGGGTCTGGGCGCCGCGCTGCTGATCAGCCCCGCCCTCCTGCTGCTCTGGAGCATCGGCCACGGCGGCGTCGGCTACGTCCTGGGCGCGGGTAGCTCGCTGCTCACCGGCCTGGCGCTGTGGCGGCTGACCGCGCTCAACCGCGAACGGGAACGAGTCCGCGCGGCGCTGGTCGCCAGCGAGTCGCGGATGCAGCTCCTGCTGGCCAACGCCGCCGACGTCATCGCGATCATCGACAACACCGGTGCCATCTCCTACATGAGCCCGGCGGCGGGGTCGCTGCTCGGCCGCTCCGGCAGCGAGTACATCGGCCGGGCGGCGATCGAGCTCGCGGATCCGCGCGACCAGGCCCGGCTCCGGGCCGCGGTCGCCGAGGCCGGCGCAGCCGGGACCGAGGTCACCGGCTTCGTCGACACCGACATCCGCATCGCGCACGGCGCCGGCGGGAGCCGGTGGGTCGAGGCCCGGATCAGCGGCAAGGTGGACGCCGTCGGTCTCCACGGGTGGGTGGTCAACCTGCGCGAGGTGACCGACCGGAAGCTCTTCGAGCAGGAGCTGCGCCGCCAGGCCACCACCGACCCGCTCACCGGGCTGCTCAACCGGGCGTCGTTCAACGAGCGGCTGGCCGAGGCCACCGCCGCGATCGACACCGGCTCGTCGCCGGCGGTGCTCTTCGTCGACATCGACGACTTCAAGTCGGTCAACGACACGCTCGGGCACGCCGCCGGCGACGAGCTGCTGCTCACCGTCGCCGCCCGGCTCTCGGCCGACGTGCGCGGCGGTGACGTGGTCGCACGGCTCGGCGGCGACGAGTTCGCGCTGCTCTTGGCCGACGCCGACGACGGCCGCCTCCGCGACGTCGCCGACCGGCTGCTCGCCGCCCTGCGCGAGCCGGTGGAGCTGGCCGGCCGGACGGTGACGGTGACCGCGAGCATCGGTGGTGCGCTCGCCGAGCCCGGCTGCACCGCGGAGCGGTTGCTGCACGACGCCGACACCGCCATGTACGCGGCCAAGCGGGCGGGCAAGGACTCCCGAGCCCTGCCCGGCCCGCCGAGGCCCCGCTCTCCCGAGCCCACGGCGGCGCCGCAGCCGCGCTAACTCTGGTAGGGCTCCTGCGGAACCCGGCCCAGCCCCACCAGCAGCCGCCGCAGCAACGCGGCCAGCTGCTCCCGGTCGTCGGACGGCAGCGCATCGAGCAACCGTCGTTCGGTCTCCAGGTGATCGGGCAGCGCCGCGTCGAGGGCGGCCCGCCCGGCGTCGGTCAGCGTGACGACGACGGCCCGCCCGTCGGCCGCGCTGCGCTCCCGGGTGATCAGTCCGCGCTCCTCGAGCCGGTCCAGCCGCTGGGTGATCGCCCCCGAGGTGACCAGCGCCGTCCGCATCAGCGCCGTGGGGGTGAGCTGGTACGGGCGCCCGGCCCGGCGCAGCGCCGCGAGCACGTCGAAGGACGGCGCGTCCAGACCGTGCCGGGCGAAGGTGGCCCGCTGCGCGAGGTGGACCTCCCGCTGGAGCTGGGTGATCCGGCCGATGACCCCCATCGGCGAGCAGTCGAGGTCCGGCCGTTCCCGAGCCCACTGCGCCAGGATCAGGTCGACGGCGTCCTCCACGTCGCTCACCGTAGTGGCCACCGTCACTCCTGCTGTCAGGACGTCAGCGCAGCCGGGTGCTGAGGCGGACGGTGAACCCGGGCTCCCCCGGGAGGAGGTCGACGTGGTCCCACAGCGTGCGTGCCAGCCACAGCCCCATGCCGCCGCGGGAGAGGTCGGGGCCGTGCGCGGGCCGGAATCCGGCGAACGGCTGATCCAGCCCGTGGCCGCGGTCGGTCACGGTGCACACGAGCCGGTCGCCGGAGACCCACAGGCGGGCCGACACCGGCGGCGCCCCGTGCGGCGATGTTTCACGTGCACCATCGCCGCGCTCGGTCGGCGTCCGTCCCGGGACGTGAACCGGTGGCGGCGAGGCAGTCACCCCGCCGCCACCGGCCCCTTCACCTGCGGCGGGACACCGTGACGGTGAACTTGGGGTCCTGGCCGGCCACCCGCGTGGGGCCGACGACCCGGTTCAGCACCGGGCGGTAGCGCAACGCGGAGTTGTAGACCGTCCAGAGCTCACCGCCCGGCCGCAGCACCCGGGCGGCCGCGGCGAACAGCCGATCGGCCGCCGTGGTCACCACGGCCGCACCGACGTGGAAGGGCGGGTTGCAGACGACGAGGTCGACGCTCCCGTCGGCAACCGACCCCGCGGCGTCGTCGCGCACGGTCTCCACCCGATCGGCGACCTCGTTGGCGGCGGCGGTCGCGGCGGCCGACACCACCGCGGCCGCCGACTGGTCGACCGTGAGCACCCGCAGCCCGGGGCGGCTCCGGGCCAGCAGCGTGGCCAGCACACCGGTGCCGCACCCCAGGTCCAGCGCGGTACGCGCGTCCTCGGTCATCTCCGGCAGGGCGCGCAGCAGCGCCCGGGTGCCGATGTCGATCTTCGTGCCGGCGAACGCGGCGCCGTGCGCGCACACGGTCAGGTCCAGCTCGGGGTGCACCTGCCGCCGCGGGAAGGACGACGCTCCCGGGACCGGGCCGCGGGCGACCAGCAGCCGCGACTTCTGCCGGGCCAGCGTCGCCGACACCTCGCCGAACGACGCACGCAGCACGTCGTTCATCGCGTGCGTCATGTGCTTGACCCGCCCGCCGACCAGCACGGTGACGTCCGGCGCCGCGGAGGCGGCGACCACCTCGGCGATCTCCCGCAGCGCGTCGAGGGCCCTCGGCGCCTTGACCAGCACCACCCGGGCGCCGTCGGCGAGCTCGGGGCCCAGCGGCATCGAGCGGTAGCTGCCGGCCAGGCCCACACGGTCGGCATTGCGCGCCAGCGCCCGCTCCCCCACGAGCAGGTCCTGGCTCACCCGCACGCCCGGCAGGCCGTACAGGGCGACCAGCCCGAGCGTCAGCGCCCCGTAGGAGTCGTCGACCACGGCCACGTCGCCGGCGGCGCGGCCGGCGACGAGGTCGGCCGCGGTGTCCAGCAGCAGCCGGTCCGTCGCGTCGACGGCGACCAGGTCGGGGGACTCGACGTCCGGCTCCCGGCGCAGCGCCCCGAACAGCTCGTCCGCACCTGTCATAGGCATAGGAAGCTATGCATGCGGTTTCGGCGGCTGATCCATATGCATAGCTTCCTATGCCTGGGCGGGGCAAGGCGTGGCGGCCACCAGGTCGACGACGACCCGGGCGAGCTCGGGGCCGACGTCCTCCTGCAGGAAGTGCCCGCCCCCGGGCAGCGTCGTGTGCGCCATGCCCTGCGCGCCGGGCACCAGCTTCTGGAAAACCCGCTCACCACCGCCGGTGATCGGGTCGCCGTCGGAGAAGGCGGTGAGGAACGGCTTCTCCCAGCTCCTGAGCACCTCCCACGCCGCGCGGTTGGCCGCGGCGGCGGGGTCGTCGGGGGACGTGGGCACCAGCGCCGGGAAGACGCGTGCGCCGGCCTTGTACGAGTCGTCGGGGAAGGGCGCGTCGTAGGCGGCCACGGCCTCCGGGGAGAGGCCACCCACGGTGCCGTTGCCGACGATCCGGCCGATAGGGAACTCAGGGCTCTCCTGGGAGAACCGCTGCCAGGCGAGGAACGCCTCGCTCATCGGCTGGTCGCCGGTGGGCAGGCCGGTGTTGGCGACGACGACCCGGGCGAACCGGTCGGGGTTCTCGGCGACCAGCCGCAGGCCGATCAGCCCACCCCAGTCCTGCCCGACGAACGTGAGGTCGCGCAGGTCCAGCTCGTCGAGCAGCACCCGCCGCATCCAGGCGACGTGCCGGGCGTAGGTGTAGGCGGAGCGATCGGCCGGCTTGTCCGACCGGCCGAACCCGACCAGGTCCGGCACGACCACGCGCAGGCCGGCCTCGACCAGCACCGGGACCATCGTGCGGTACAGGAACGACCAGGACGGCTCCCCGTGCAGCAGCAGCACGGTCTCGCCGTCGGCCGGCCCCTCGTCCAGGTAGGCCACCCGCAGCCGCCCCACCTCGGCGTCGTCGATCTCGACGTAGCGCGGCTGGTACGGGAAGCCGGGCAGGTCGGCGAAGCGGTCGTCGGGCGTCCGGGGGATGTCCATGGAGCCGGCCCTCCCAGGCCTCGGGCATAGGAACCTATGCATACGGTTTCGGGGCCAGAACCGTATGCATAGCCTCCTATGCCCGGGGGTGGCGGGTCAGACGTTCGGCAGGCCCACCGGGCAGGAGACGCCGGTCGAGTGCACGGGGCAGTAGCCGTTCGGCACCTTGTAGAGGTACTGCTGGTGGTAGTCCTCGGCGTAGAAGAACTCGCCCAGCGGCGCGATCTCGGTGGTGATGTCGCCGTAGCCGGCCGCCTTCAGCCGCTCCTGGTAGGCGTCGCGGGTGGCGCGAGCGGCGGCCTCCTGCTCCGGCGAGGCGTGGTAGATCGCCGAGCGGTACTGGCTGCCGATGTCGTTGCCCTGCCGCATGCCCTGCGTCGGGTCGTGGTCCTCCCAGAACGCCTTGAGCAGCTGCTCGTAGGAGGTCACCGCGGGGTCGAAGACGACGAGCACGACCTCGGTGTGCCCGGTGCGCGCCGAGCAGACCTCGTCGTACGTGGGGTTGGGCGTGTGGCCGCCCGCGTAGCCGGCCGCCGTCGAGTAGACCCCCGGGAGCTCCCAGAAGACCTTCTCCACGCCCCAGAAGCAGCCCGCGCCGAACACGGCGGTCTGCATGCCGTCGGGGAACGGCGGCTGGATGCGGTTGCCGTTGATCGCGTGCACCTCGGGCACGTGCGGCAACGGGTCGGGACGGCCGGGCAGCGCGTCCTCGGCCGCGACAGGCTGCGTCTTGAACCGGGAGAACAACATGTCCCGAGCGTAGGCCCGGTTCGCAACCCGGCGGCACGCGACCGACTCCTCGCCTGCGGCCCTGACCTGCGCAGGGCAGGATCGCACCCGTGCCCGTAGCGACGCGTGAATGGCAGCTGGCGGCCCGCCCGCACGGCGAGCCGACCCCCGACGACTTCCGCCTGGTGGAGCTGGAGCGGCCAGGGCCGGCCGAGGGGCAGGTCGTCGTCCGGATGCTCGTGATGAGCGTCGACCCGTACATGCGCGGCCGCATGAACGCCGGGAAGTCCTACGCCGCGCCCTGGGAGATCGGCGAGACGATGAAGGGCGGCGCGGTCGGCCGGGTGGTCGAGTCCCGCTCCCCCGCCGTCCCCGAGGGCTCGCTCGTGCTCGCCGACGCCGCGTGGCGCGACGTCGCCGTCCTGGACGCCGCGCACGTGAGGGTGCTGCCCGAGCTCCCCGGCATCCCGCCGAGCTACTACCTGGGCGTCCTGGGCATGCCCGGCCTGACCGCCTGGGTCGGTCTGTTCCGGATGGCCGAGTTCCGCGAGGCGGACGCGGTCTTCGTCTCCGGCGCCGCGGGCGCGGTGGGCAGCCTGGTCGGGCAGTTCGCCCGGCTGAACGGCGCCTCGAGGGTCGTCGGCAGCGCCGGGACGCCGGAGAAGGTGCGCTGGCTGACCGGGGAACTGGGCTTCGACGCCGCGTTCGACTACCACGACGGCCCGGTCGCCGAACTGCTGCGCGACGCCGCGCCCGAGGGCATCGACGTCTTCTTCGACAACGTCGGCGGCGAGCACCTCGAGGCGGCCATCGGCGCGTTCAACGAGCACGGCCGGGGCGCGCTGTGCGGCGCGATCTCCGGCTACAACGCCGTCGAGCCGCCGCCCGGCCCGCGGAACATGTTCCTGATGGTGGGCAAGAAGCTCAGCCTGCGCGGGTTCATCGTCGGCGACCACACCGACATGCGCGACGAGTTCACCACCAAGGTCACCCGCATGGTGACTTCCGGAGACCTCGTCGTCCGCGAGACCGTCCGCGACGGGCTGGACGACGCCGTGGACACCTTCCTCGACCTCCTCCGCGGCGGGAACACCGGGAAGATGATCGTGAAGCTGGCCGAGGGGTGACCAGCACCCGCTGAGAGCGGTGCCCGCCGAGATCCCAGGGCGAGTCCGCACGCCGGAGTGATCACCGCCGGGGGGTTCCGCACGGCGGCCGCGGGGCAGAGGAGCCGTTATGTGGCTCTTCTTCACCCGCCGGCTGCGCATGTGGCTGATCCTTCCCGTCGTCGTCCCCCTGGCCACCGGCGTGCTCCGCCGGCTCGGACGGGCGCTGGAGCGGCGCCGCGGCCCGTCGGCGGTCAGCAACGCGCTGCTGGCGGCCGGCGATCTCGGCGATCGGGCCCGGGCGACCCTGGGCGGCGGGCGACGGGGACGTCGAGGACGCCGGGGGTGACCGAGCCGTACCTCGAGCGGCGGCCGGCCGGCCGGCCGCCGCGGGCGGTCGCGCTGTTCTGCCACGGCGGGACCGTGGCCAGCGTGGAACCGCCCAAGGAGCGCGCGCTGTCGCTGGTGCGGATGCGGGCCATCGAGCAGTTCGTGTCCGCGGCCGCCGCGGACCGGGGGCTCACGACCGGCCTGCTGCGCTACCGGGTGGCCGGGTGGAACGGCGCGGCCGCGGACGCCTACGCCGACGTGCGCTGGGCCCTGGATCGGGTCCGTGCCGAGCACGGCGACCTGCCGGTGGTGCTGGTCGGCCACTCCATGGGTGGCCGTGCCGTCCTGCGCGCGGGCGGGCAGGACGGCGTGGCCGCGGTGTGCGCGCTGGCGCCCTGGACGCCGCCGGGCGAGCCGGTGGACCACCTGCGTGGCCGCACCGTCGCGATCCTGCACGGCCGCGGCGACCGGTGGGTGCCCGCCCAGCTGTCGGCGGACTACGCCGTCCGGGCGCAGCAGACCGGTGCGCGGGTGGCCCGCTTCACCGTCGCGGGCGGGCACAGCATGCTGCGCCGGGCGTACCTGTGGCACACCTTCGTGCGGGACGTCGTCCTCGCCGGTGCCGGTCTGGCACCGATGCGGCCGGACGTCGCCGAGGCCCTGGACCGCCCGGCGCCGGAGGGCCTCGCCGTTCCGCTCTGAGTCAGCCGGACGGGTCAGCCCTCCGCGGAGCCCGGCCTCGTCATCGGCTTGTGGCTCTTCCCGGCGATCGCGTCGGGCAGCACGGCCGAGAGCTTGCCCATGAGCTTGCTGCTCACCGAGCCGGCGAAGACCGAGGCCTCGCCCTTCATCAGCCCCTCGAAGCCCTGCCGGGCCACCAGCGCGGGGTCGTCCTTGCTGTCGCTGGCCCCGAGCTTGGTGTCGGTGAGGTCGGCCCGGTCGAAGAACTCCGTGTCGGTCGGGCCGGGCAGCAGCGCGGTCACGGTGACCCCGGTGTCGGCGAGCTCCTCACGGACCCCGAGGGCGAGGAACTGCACGAAGGCCTTGGTCGCGGAGTAGACCGCCTGGAACGGCTCGGGCGCCTGAGAGGCGACCGAGGAGGTGAACAGCACCCGGCCCTCCCCACGGGCGACCATGTCCTGCAGGACGCCCTTGGCGAGGTGCAGCGTGGAGATGCAGTTCAGCTCCACCATGCCGATCTCGGCGTCGAGGTCGGACTCGACGAACCGGCCGCCGACCCCCACGCCGGCATTGAGGGCCGCGGCGTCCAGCGGCCGCCCGGCACCGCGCACGGCCGCGACCACCTTCTCCACCTCCTCCCGGCGGGTGAGGTCCGCGCGCACCGGGAAGACGGCGGCCCCCCGCTGGCGCAGCTGCTGGGTGGCTGCCTCCAGCTCGGTGTCCTCCGCGACGACGATCAGGTCGAACCCGTGCTCGGCGAACTGCTTGGCGAGCTCCAGCCCGATGCCGCTGGAGGCACCGGTGACGAGGGCGAGGGGACGGGCAGCCGGCTGGGACACGGGACCTCCACGGGCGGACGGCGACAGGCCCCGGGTGTGCCCACACCGGCGGTTCCCGACTCATCGGGTTCCGTCCGCGGCGGCGGGGGTAGGCCGCCGGAGTGGGCGGCAGACCGTGGGTCGATGTCGTCGTCCCCCCGGCGCTGCGGTTCCTGCTGCCGGCGCGGGACCGGGCCGGCGGCGTCCGGCGGCTGGGGTTCGACCCCGACGCGACCCTCGGCCACCTGGTGCGGGCGGCCGGCGTCCCCCCTCCGGAAGTGGGCGGGCTGCGGCTGGACGGCGAGCCGGCGCCGCCGGCGGCCCGGGCCCGGCCGGGCGGCACCGTGACGGTCGAGGAGATCCGGCGGCCGCAGGGAGCACCGGCCGGCGGCTACCTGCTCGATGTCGGGCTCGGCGCGCTGGCCCGGCGGCTCCGGCTGCTCGGGCTGGACGCCGCGTGGTCGAACCGGGCCGGGGACGCCGACCTGGTGGTGCGCGCGGATGCGGAGGACCGGGTGCTGCTCACCCAGGACCGCGGCCTGCTCATGCGCAGCGCCCTGGTGCACGGGGCGCTGGTGCGCGGTGCCGCGCCCGACGCCCAGCTGGCCGACGTCCTCGACCGGTTCGCGCCCGCCCTGGCCCCGCTGACCCGGTGCACCGCCTGCAACGGCGTGCTGCGGCCCGTGGCCAAGGTGCAGGTCGCCGCACTGCTGGAGCCGGGCACCCGGCGCAGCTACGACGAGTTCTCCCGGTGCGCCGCCTGCGGGCGGGTGTACTGGCGGGGCGCCCACGCCCGGCGCATCGACGAACTGATCGGCACGGCCCGGGGAAGGTCAGGCTGACCTTGGCCCCGGGGGGCCACGGGTCGGCCCCGGCGTGACACCCGCGGCGGGCAGGACAGGAGCGATCGCCCACCCTGCACCTACCTCCCCCGCCCGTCCCACCCTCGCGAGGCCGCCGTGTACCTGTCGAAGACCGAGGCCGCCGTCCTGCCGACGACCCTGGCGTCGGCCCCGCGCCCCGCCCCGCCCGCGCCGGGCCGCCGTCGGCTGTGGTCGATGCTGGGCCCGGCGTTCGTCGCCGCCGTCGCCTACGTCGACCCCGGCAACTTCGCGACCAACTTCGCCGGCGGCGCAGCGTTCGGCTACACGCTGCTGTGGGTCATCGTCGCGGCCAACCTCATGGCGATGCTCATCCAGTCGCTGACGGCGAAGCTGGGGCTGGCCACCGGGCGGGACCTCGCCACGCTGTGCCGCGAGCGCCTCCCCCGGCCGGTCACCTGGGGGCTGTGGCTGCAGGCCGAGGCGGTGGCCATCGCCACCGACGTCGCCGAGATCGTCGGCGGCGCGGTGGCGCTCAACCTGCTGTTCGGGGTGCCGCTGCCGATCGGTGGGCTGATCACCGCCGTGGTCGCGTTCGTGCTGCTGGCCGCACAGTCCCGCGGGCACCGGCCCTTCGAGCGGGTCATCACCGGACTGCTGCTCGTCGTCGGGCTCGGTTTCGGCTACACGCTGATCGGGGCGGGCGTGGACATGGGCGGCGTGGCCGGCGGGATGGTGCCCTCGTTCGCCGGCGCCGACAGCATCGTGCTGGCCGCCGGCATCCTGGGCGCCACCGTCATGCCGCACGTCATCTACGTGCACTCCGCACTCACCCCCGGCCGCTACGGCGACGCCGTCACCGCCGGGCGCACCCAGCAGGGCCGCGGCCGGCTGCTCCGCGCCCAGCGCCTGGACGTGCTGCTGGCCATGGGGCTCGCCGGGCTGGTCAACGCCGCCATGCTGATCATCGCCGCCCAGCTGTTCACCGGGGACAGCGGCGCCGACACCCTCGAGGGCGTGCACGCCGGCCTGGGCGACCAGCTGGGCACCGGCGCCGCGCTCGCCTTCGCCCTCGCCCTGCTGGCGTCGGGCTTCGCGTCCTCGTCGGTCGGTACGCACGCCGGGCAGGTGGTCATGGCCGGCTTCCTGCGCAGGCACATCCCGGTCCTGGCCCGCCGGCTGATCACGCTGACCCCCGCGCTCGCCGTGCTCGTGCTCGGCGGCGACCCGACCACCGCACTGGTGTGGTCCCAGGTGGTGCTCTCCTTCGGCATCCCGTTCGCCCTGGTGCCGCTGCTGTGGCTCACCAGCCGGCGCGACCTCATGGCGGGCTGGGTGAACCGCCGGGTCACCACGCTCGTGGGTTGCGTGGTGGCCGCCCTGATCATCGGGCTCAACGGCCACCTGCTCCTGGGCCTCGTGCTGGGCTGAACGCCGCCCGGCTCAGATGTCCCAGATGCCGGCGAAGTGGTGCACCGGTCCGTGCCCCGATCCGATCCCCAGCGCCTCGCCGCCGGTCAGCGCCACCTGCAGGTAGTCGCGGGCAGCCTCCACGACCGGCGTCCAGTCCGCGACGTCCGCCGCCCGGGGCTCGGCACCGGCCCGGCGGCGGGCCAGCAGCGCCGCGACAGCAGCGGAGAGCGTGCAACCGGTGCCGTGCGTCGCGGAGGTCGCGATCCGGGGCCGGACGGTCTCCACGAGGCGTCCCGGCGTGGCCAGCACGTCGACGCTCAGGTCCCCGCGCAGGTGCCCGCCCTTGAGCAGCACCGCGCGCGGGCCCAGGGTCAGCAGCGCCGTCGCCTGCTCGGCCATCTCGTCGACCGAGCGGGCCGGGGCCACGCCGAGCAGCGCCGCGGCCTCCGGGACGTTGGGCGTGACCAGGTCGACGACGGGCAGGAGATCGGTGCGGACGGCGGCCACGGCGTCCTCGTCGACCAGCCGGTCGCCGCTGGTGGCCACCATGACCGGGTCACAGACCACCGGTCCGGCCGCCCGCCCGGCCAGCACCGACGCCACCTCGCGGACGACGGCCGCGGTGCCGAGCATGCCGGTCTTGCAGGCGTGCACCTCGACGTCGTCGAGCAGGGTGTGCACCTGGTCGCCGACGAATTCCGCCGGTACCGGATGGACACCGGTGACGCCCCGGGTGTTCTGCGCCGTCAGCGCGGTGAGAGCGGCCGTGCCGTAGACACCTAACGCGCTGAAGGTCTTGAGATCGGCCTGGATGCCCGCGCCACCGCTCGGGTCGCTGCCCGCGATGGTCAGTGCGACGGGGGTGTGGCGGTGCTCAACGGACAACGGGTCTCTCCCAGGCGGCGTCGAAGAAGGCGACCTCGAGCTCCATCGCCCGCCGGTAGGCGCGGGCCACCGACGGGGTGTCCGCGGCGAGCCGGTCCAGCAGCGCTTCGAGGGTCACCGCCAGCTCCTCGAAGCCCGGGTCGGCGTAGGTGTCCACCCACTCGGCGTAGTCCGCCGACGCCCGCCCGGCCAGCGACCGCCCCAAATGTGCGTAGAGCCGCATGCACGGCGTCATGGCCGCGCAGGTCTCGCCGACGTCGCCCAGCGCCGCCGTGGCCAGCAGGAACTCGGTGTAGGCCTGCGTCGCCGGGGCCGGCTCGACGGTGGAAAGGTCGACCCCCCACCGGGTCGCGTAGCCGTCGTGGAGCCGCAGCTCCTCCCGGACGCCGGCCAGCAGCTCGGCGAAGGCGTCGAGGGTGGCGCGGTCGCGGCTGTGGGCGACTCCCAGCGCGTAGGCCCGGGCGAAGGCCTCGAGGAAGAACGCGTCCTGGGCGACATAGCCGGCGAACCGTTCGCGGGGCAGCGATCCGTCGGCGAGACCCGCGACGAACGGGTGCGCCAGCGCCGCCGCGGCGAGGTCCGCATTCCCGGCCCACAACCGCGCGGCGAGCCCGTCGATGCTCACCGGCCCGCCTCCACCGCGGTGTTCCAGAAGGCGGTCTCCGCGGCCACCACCTCGGCGAACACGGCGTCGTCGCCCCCGCCCGACGCATCGGCGGCCGCCTCCAGCCCGGTCACGTAGCCGGCGAACCCGGGCACGGTCCAGTGCTCCACGAACTCCCGGTACGCCGGCGCGCCCGGCAGGGCGGCCGACCACGCGTCGAGATAGGTCCGCTCGATGGTCCACAGCGCAGCCAGCGCGGTGGGCACGTCGCCGGCGTCCAGCCGCTCCAGCAAGGCGGCGTAGGCCGCCGTGGCCGGCAGCGGCGCGGCATCGAGGTCGAGACCGCGGCGGGCCGCCTGCTCCTCGAACCAGGCCAGCTCGTCGACCAGGGCGACGCAGCCCGCGGCGAGCACCGCCTGCGCCGGTCGCGGGGCGCGGGCCAGCAGCCGGGCCTGGAAGCGCAGCAGGTCGGCCACGAACAGCGAGTCCTGGGCCAGCCATGTGTCGAACGCCGCGGGGGCGAGCGTCCCGTCCCGGACGGCGGTCAGGAACGGATGCCGGGTGGCGTCCCGCCAGGCATCGGGGTGGGCGGTGAGCAGCTCGGCGACCGGCACGACGGCGACCCTACTGGGTGCGTAAGGTAGGTCCCGCCATGTGCGGGAGCTCGGGCAGTCGGGCTGAGAGGGCGACAGGACGCGTCGCCGACCGCTGGAACCTGACCGGGTAATGCCGGCGTAGGGAGCGACCATGAGCACGTCCGACGCTGTCCGCACTCCCGGGGCCGACGCCCCGCTCACCCTCACCGAGCCACCACCCCGCACCCTCGGCCTGCGCGACGCCCTGGGCCTCTGGGGGAACCTGGGCATCAGCCTGCTGCTGCCGGTGGCCGCGGTGTTCGTCGTCCTGCCGGGGCGCCCCCTCGGGGTCACGGTCGCCGCGATCGTCGTCGGCGCGGTGATCGGCTCGGTGCTGCTCGGGCTGGTCGCGGCGGCCGGTGCGCGCGAACGCGTGCCCGGGATGGTGCTGCTGCGCGGGCTGCTCGGCCGGCGGACCTCGTGGCTGCCGACCGCGTTCAACCTCGTGCAGTGCATCGGCTGGGCGACCTTCGAGATCGTCATCATCGCCGAGGCCGCCTCGCGGGTCCTCGACGCGCCGCGCTGGCCGTTCGTCCTGGCCGCCGGCGTGCTGGCCACCGCCATGGCGCTGCGGCCGCTCGGTGTGGTCCGGGTGCTGGCCCGCTACGCCGTCTGGGCCGCGCTGATCGCGGTCGGCTACCTCTACGTGCAGGTCCTCGCCGAACCCCTGCCGCCGCTGAGCGAAGGGGGCGCGACGTCGTTCTGGACCGCCGCCGACATCGTCATCGCGCTCCCGGTCTCCTGGTTGCCGCTGGCCGCCGACTACACCCGGCACGTCCGCAGCGGCCGCGCGGCCTTCACCGGAACCGCAGTGGGCTACGGCCTGGCGACGGTCGTGATGTTCGTGCTCGGTGTCCTGGCGCTGGCCGCCTACGGCAGCGCGGGCCTCGACGTCATCGACGCGCTGCTGATGGTGCCTCTCGGCGCGGTGGCGGTGCTCGTGCTGGTCTCCGTCGAGCTCGACGAGGCCTTCGCCAACGTCTACTCGACCGCGGTGTCGGCGCAGAACGTCGTCGCGCGGCTGGACCGGCGGGTGCTCGCCGTCCTCGTCGGCACGCTGGCCACCCTGCTCGCGCTGACCTTCGACATCGCCGCCTACGAACCGTTCCTGTTCCTCATCGGCGCCGTGTTCGTGCCGTTGGCCGGGGTGCTGATCGTGGCGTACTGGCTGACCCCGAGCGGGAGCTGGAACACCTCCGACACCGCGCCGGCCCGTCCGGTGTTCCTCCTGCCGTGGGCGGCCGGGTTCATCGCCTACCAGCTGACCCTGCCCACGTTCTTCCCCGGCCCGGGCTCGGGATGGACGGCGTGGTGGAGCGCCCGCCAGGCGGACCTGGGCATCGATCCGGGCAACGGGTGGTCGGCCTCGCTGATCGGTCTCACCGTCGCCGTCGCCCTCACGCTGCCGGTCGTGCTGGCCGGCCGCCGGAACGCGCGGGTCGCGCGATGAGCCGGGCGCTGGGCGGGCTGCACGTCCTCACCGACGCCGCCGGTGGCCCGCGGGCCCTGGCCGCCGTGGCCGCCGCGGTGTCCGCGGGTGCGCCGGTGGTCCAGGTGCGCGCCAAGGACTGCACCGACCGGGTCCTCGTCGAGTTCGCCGGGCAGGTGGTCGACATCTGCGCGCCGACCGGCGTGACGTGCCTGGTGAACGACCGGGTGGACGTCGCTCTCGCCGTCGGTGCGCACGGCACGCACCTGGGAGCGACCGACCTGCCGGTCGCCGCGGCCCGGCGGGTGGCCGGGCCGGGCCACCTGCTCGGCGGCACGGCCCGGGACCCCGAGACGGCACGCCGCCTGGTCGCCGAGGGCGCCGACTACCTCGGCGTCGGACCGGCGTGGCCCACGACGACGAAGACCGGTCTCCCCGACGCGCTGGGGCCCGCCGGGGTGGCGGCCGTGGCCGCGGCGGTGGACGTCCCCGTGATCGCCATCGGCGGCGTCACCGCCGAACGGGTGGCTGCGTTGCTGGCCGCCGGCGCAGCGGGGGTGGCCGTGGTGGGCGCGGTCACCGGCGCGCCCGACCCGACCGCCGCCACCCGGGAGCTGCTGCGCGCCCTGGCCGGGGCGCCGTGACCGACGTCGTGGTCGCCGGGGGCGGGCTGATCGGCCTGGCGGTGGCCTGGCGCGCGGCCCGGCGCGGGCTGACGGTGACCGTCGTCGACGAGGCCCCGGGCCGGGGCGCCTCCGAGGCCGCCGCCGGGATGCTGGCACCGGTCACCGAGGCCGGCTACCGCGAGGAGTCGCTGCTGCGGCTGGGCCTGGCCTCCCTCGAGCGCTGGCCGGCCTTCGCCGCCGAGCTCGAGGCCGCCGGCGGGCTGCCGGTGGGTCTGCGCACGGTGGGAACGCTGGTAGTCGGCTTCGACGACGACGACATGCGCCAGCTCGAAGCGCTGCACGACTTCCAGCAAGAGCTGGGCCTGTCCGCCGCGCGTCTGCTACCGCGCGCCGCCCGGCGCCGCGAGCCGTCGCTGACCTCGCGGATCCGTGGCGGACTGCTGGTCGCCGGCGACCACTCCGTCGACGGCCGTGCCGTGCACGCCGCACTGCTGGCCGCCGCCGAGGCGGCCGGTGTGACGCTGGTGCGCGACCGGGTCGAAGGCGTCGTCGTGGACGGCGGCCGCGCCACGGGATTGCGGCTCCGCTCGGGCGGCACGGTCCCGGCCGGCAGCGTCGTCGTCGCCCTGGGGGCGCACAGTGCGGGGCTGCCCGGCCTCCCGCCGGTGCCCGTGCGGCCCGTCAAGGGCCAGATCCTGCGGATGGCGGGGGCGGCCGGGCTGCTCGACGGCACGGTGCGCGCGCTGGTCCGCGGTCGGCACGTCTACCTGGTGCCCTACGGCGAGGACCGGCTGATCATCGGGGCCACCACGGAGGACCGCGGCTTCGACCCCACCGTCACCGCCGGGGGCGTCCACGACCTGCTGCACGACGCCATCGAGGTCGTTCCGGGCGTGAGCGAGCTGGAGCTGGCCGAGACACTGGCCCGCTGGCGGCCGGGCACGCCGGACAATGCCCCGCTGCTCGGCCCGACGGCCGTGCCGGGTCTCGTGCTGGCCACCGGACACCACCGCAACGGCGTGCTCCTCACGCCGGTGACCGCCGACGCCATCGCCGACCTGCTCGCCACCGGGGAGCTGCCGGACCGGGCCGCACCCTTCACCGTCGACCGCTTCGAGGCACCGTGAGCCGCGCCGGAGCGACAGGAGGACGAGAACCATGCAGGTGACCGTGAACGGCGTCCCCGCCGAGCTGACCGGGGACGTCACCGTGGCCGACCTCGTGGCCGAGCGCGCCGGTGGGCACGATCGTGTCGCCGTCGCGCGCAACGGCGACGTCGTCCCGCGCAGCAGCTGGGCGCAGACCCGGCTGGTGGACGGCGACGCCCTCGAGGTGCTGGCACCGACCGCAGGAGGATGACCATGACCGCACACGACACTCGGCCCGCCGACCTGGCCCCCGCCCTCTCCCGGGAGGAGGCCGGCGACCCGTTCACCGTGGGCGGCGAGACGTTCACGTCCCGGCTGCTGCTCGGCACCGGTGGCGTGCCCAGTCTCGAGGTGCTCGAGGCGTCGGTGCGGGCCTCGGGCACCCAGCTGGTCACCGTGGCGCTGCGTCGCGTCGAGGCCTCGGCCACCAGCTCGATGATGGCGGTGCTCGACCGCTGCGGCGTGCGCCTGCTGCCCAACACCGCCGGGTGCCACACCGCGCGCGAAGCCGTCCTCACCGCTCGGCTGGCCCGGGAGGCGTTCGGGACGGACTGGGTCAAGCTCGAGGTGATCGGCGACGACCACACCCTGCTACCGGACGCCGTCGAGCTGCTGGACGCAGCCGAACAACTCGTCGCCGAGGGCTTCACCGTGCTTGCCTACACCACCGACGACCCCATCCTCGGCCGCCGCCTGGCCGATGTCGGCTGCGCGGCCGTCATGCCGCTGGGCTCCCCGATCGGCAGCGGTCTCGGCATCCGCAACCCGCACAACATCGCCCTGTTGCGCGAGGCCGTGCAGGTGCCGGTCGTGCTCGACGCCGGCATCGGGACGGCCTCCGATGCCGCACAGGCGATGGAGCTGGGCTGTGACGCGGTCTTGCTGGCCTCGGCCGTCACCCGGGCGCGCGACCCGGAACGGATGGCGTTGGCCATGCGCCAGGCTGTGGAGGGCGGCCGGCTGGCCAGGCTCGCCGGCCGCATCCCGCGCCGGTGGCACGCCGAGGCTTCCACGTCGTTCGCCGGCCTGCCGGACCTGTGAACCTCCCGCGGCTGGTGCTCGTCACCGACCGGACGCAGTGCGCGCGGCCGCTGGTGGACGTCGTGGCGACGGCCGTCGCCCACGGCGCCCGTGCCGTGGTCCTGCGCGACAAGGACCTACCGGCCGCCGAACGGACCGCGCTGGTCGCCGACCTCCGGTCCGTGCTGCAGCCCGTGGGCGGACTGCTGGTGCACGGGGGCGCACGCGGGGCACCCCTGGACACCCCTGTCCACCTCGCCGCAGCCGAGCCGTTCCCGGCGGTCCGACCGCCGCTGGTCGGGCGCTCCTGCCACTCGGCCACCGAACTCGCCCGGGCGGCGCGGGAAGGCTGCGACTGGGTGACGCTCTCGCCGGTCTTCCCCACGGTGTCCAAGCCCGGCTACGGCCCGGCGCTCGGGCTGGAAGGGCTGGCCGCGCTGGTGCCCGGAGCACCTCCAGTGCTCGCGCTGGGCGGCATCCGGCCGGACCACGTCGCCGACTGCCTGGCAGCCGGAGCGTACGGCGTTGCGGTCATGGGGCCGGTCATGCGCGATCCCACGCTCGTCGCGGAGTACCTCGCGGCGGATGTCGCCGAGCAACCCGGACCGCACCGCGACTGATCGGGCGGCCGGCGAAGTGATCTGTGCAACATCATGTTTGGCCGTGGCCCCACGAGTCCATACGTGACTGTTGGGCCAGCACAGATCGCGCCGGCCTCGAACAGAGGAGATCACGCGCGTGACAGGGCAGGCGGCCGGCACCATCTGGTCGTCGGCGCACCCTCCCGCGGCCGGCACGGTGCTGGCCTGGCAGCTGCGCGACGTCGCCGAGCTGCCCGCGGTCCGGGCCCAGGTGCGCGCGGAACTGGCGGGCGCAGCGACCAGCGACCTCCTCGACCGGCTCGTCCTGGCACTCGACGAGATGGCGTCCAACGCGCTGCGCCACGGTGGTGGTGACGTGCGGGCCACCCTGAGCTCGACCGGCGAGGGCTACCTCGTCGAGGTCTCCGACCGGGCGGCGCAGGCGCCGCCGACGCCGGCGGTCGGCCGTGACCCGAGCCTCGGCGGCCTCGGTCTCTACCTGATCGCCGAGCTGGCCAGCCAGCACGGGTGGTACACGGGCGACGGCGCCAAGCACGTCTGGGCCCTGCTGCCCGGCTGAACCCGGGCTCCCGGCGCGCCGCGTTCAGTGCTGCGGGTGCAGCCGCAGCGCCACGAGGGCGACGTCGTCCTGCAGGCCCTCCGGCCGCAGGCGCGCCAGCAGCGCGTCGCACAGCTCGGGGAGCGGCTCCCCGGCCAGCTCGCCCAGCGCCGCCTTGAGCCGCGCGGTGCCCTCGTCGAGCGAGAGGTCCCGCCCCTCCACCAGCCCGTCGGTGTAGAGCAGCACCGTGCTGCCGCGTGGCACGGTGACCACCGACTCCGAGCGGCGGGCGCGCCGGTCCACCCCGAGCATGAGTTCGGCGCGCTCCCCGGCCAGCTCCTCGATCCGGCCGTCGGGACGCAGCACCAAGGGCGGCGGATGCCCGGCGTTCGACCAGCGCAGCCGGGTCACCCCGGCGGCGCGCTCGGTGGCCGTCTGCTCGATCCGCACGATGGCCGCGGTCGCCAGCGTGCCCATCTGCAGGCCATCGATGGCGGCATCCAGGTCGGCGAGCACCCCGGCCGGGCCGATGCCCTCGCGGTAGGCGATCCCCCGCAGCATCCCGCGCAACTGGCCCATGGCCGCCGCCGCCTCGGTGTCGTGGCCGACGACGTCGCCGATGACCAGCATCGTGGCCCCGGCCGGCTGCAGGAACGCGTCGTACCAGTCGCCACCGACCTCGGCGACGGCCATCGCGGGGTGGTAGCGCACCACGATCTCCGAGTGGTCCGGCTGCGGGGGCGCGGTGAGCAGGCTCCGCTGCAGGCCCTCGGCCAGCCGCCGCTGCTGGTCGTAGAGCCGGGCGTTGTCCAGGGCCAGCGCCACCCGGCCGGCGACGTCCCGCGCCACCGAGACGTCCGCGTCGTCCGGTACCGGCTGGCCGGCGGACCGGTAGATGCTGAGCGCGCCCAGCGTCCGGCCCCGGGCCGCCATCGGCAGGGCCATCGCCGACTGCGGGGCCAGCGCCCAGAACGTGTCGCTGACCTCGCCCGGTGGGAGGGTCTCGCCCACCGTCGCCCCCACGTCGGGGACCACCAGCCCCTGCCCGGAGGCCAGTGCGCGCAGGACCGGGGCGTCGGGCTGCAGCGCGGCCAGCCGCACCCGCGCGTACCGGCCGACCAGTTCCCGCAGGTCCGGCTCACGGTGCCAGCCGGCGACGTCGTGCATCCGACCCTCGGGGTCGACCAGGCTGATGATCACCCAGTCCCCGAGCTCGGGCACCAGCAGCCCGGCCACCCGCTGCAGCGCCTGCTCCTCGTGCTCGCGGCTGTCGAGCGAGGCGGACATGGCGCTGGTGGTGTCCGCGACGAGGGCGAGGCGGGCGGTGATCTGCCGCATGTGCTCCTCGGCGGCTCGCCGCTCGGTCACGTCGAGGAAAGAGACCGACAGCCCGTCGGGAGTCGGCCAGGCACGCACCTCGTACCAGGCGTCCAGCGGCGGGGGGTAGTAGGCCTCGAACATCCGCTCGGTGCCGGTGGACACCGCGGCCCGGTAGTGCCGCTCGAAGTCGCTGCCGACGGCGGCCGGGAAGAGCTCCCAGACGTCACCGCCGAGCAGCTCCTCACGGGGTACGCCCAGCACCCGCTCGGCCTCCGCGTTGACGTAGGTGAACCGCCAGTCCGGGTCGAGAGAGAAGAAGGAGGCCTTCATCGCCTCCAGCAGGCGGGCGATGCGGACGTCGTCCTGCCGCTGCGGCGTGGTGTCGTAACCGGCACCGAGCAGGCGCACCGAGGTTCCCCGGTCGTCGGCGACCGCCCGGCCGCTCCCGCGGATCCAGCGCGTCTCCCCGGACGGCACGACCACGCGGAACTCCGCGTCGTACGCGCCCACCGTGTCGATCGCCGCCTGCAGCGCCTCCAGGGTGCGCTCCCGGTCGTCGGGGTGCAGCCGGTCGGCGAACGAATCGATGGTCTCGTCGAAGTCGGCCCGGTCGTAGCCGAAGAGGGCGAGCAACCGGTCGTCCCACAGCAGGCGCCCGGTGACCAGGTTCCAGTCGAAGCTGCCGATGCCGGCCGCGTCGATGGCCAGCTCGAACCGCAGCCGGTGCGCCTCGTACTCCGACGTGAGCGCCATGAGCTGCAGCTCCGTGCCGACGGAGTAGGAAAGCTGGCGCAGCAGCGCGACGTCGTGGTCGGACCAGGTGCGCGGCTCGGGTCCGTAGACGCACAGCGCACCGACCGGCTCGCCGCCGTCCACCCGCAGCGGGATCCCCAGGTAGGCGCCGACCCGGCCCTCGCGGACCGGCGTGCGGTCGCGGACCCGGTCGTCGTGCGCGGCGTCCGGAACGACCATGGGCGCGTCCGCGGCGACGGCCAGCGCGCACAGCGAGTCGGCCAGCGGCAGCTGGGCGCCGATGCCCCCGGGCGGCAGGCCGGTGCCGGCCACCGCGGTCTGGACCTCCCCGAGGAGCGAGACCTGGGCGGTGTCGCAGTCGAGCAGCCGGGTGGCCAGGTCGGTCAGCCGCTGGAGGCTGCGGTCCCCCATCGCCTCGGCGGCCAGCCGGCGCACCAGCTCGAGGCGGTCGCCGGAAGGGATCCCGGGCGGCTGCTCGGCGGCGGTCACGACGGTTGCCTCCACAGCGGTCCGCGTCCGACGGCCCGGTTGCTCCAGGGCGTTGCGATCGGTACAGAGGGTTGCACACCGGGGACCGCAGGTCGGCGGCACCGCACGGCGGGCGCCCGGAGAGACTGGCCGGGGACGTCGGGTGGCCGGGGCGGGCGCCCGGCCGGGGGGGCCGCGACCGGTGGCGATCGCGGCCCGCGCTGCGGCGGGCGCCCGCCGTCCGGCGGGGACTGCGGACGGGAGACCCGTCCACCGGCACGTGCCCACGGGTGCCGGGACGCCGTCCGCGCCGACCCGGAGCGCCGCACGGGGACGTCGACCCCGGTCCGGCAGCGTCCACCCGACCGGCCGGCGCCGGTGGCGTTCCGCGCCGCACGACCGGCCAGGCCTCCTGCGGTCAGAGACCCGCGGTCGCGAAGGGCGTCGCGCCGCCGGGTACCGGCAGGGGCCTGTCCACCACCTCGCCGAACGGTTCGCCGGATGCCGGCGGACCGCGCCGTCCGCGATCCGTGCCTCCCTGGAGGGTCCGCGCGCTGCCTGCGTGCAGCAGCCGTGCGGGGGGACGAGGCCGGATTCGGAGAGCGGAGAGGTCTGCCGGCGCCCGGGAGGGGCACCGTCGGAGGTGGGCCAGGTGCGGCCGAGGTCGGCCGGGGAGGACGTGCTCGCAGGACCGAGTCGACGGTCCACGGGCACCCGGGGAAGAGGGTGACCGGTTCCGGCGCGCTCGACAGGAGAGCGGGGGCGGCGTTCCGCGGCTGGCTGCCGTGGTCGCGCTACGCGGATCAGCTCGGCGCGCGGGGCGCCGGGCGGGGGTGCGACGAGGGCGCCCGCGGGGGAAACGGACCGGCTGGGAGGCCGTTCGCGGGCCCGGCTCGTCGCGGCGGGAGGGGCGAGCCCCTGACCGGGCACCCGGACGGATCGCCGCGGGCCCCGGCGCCACCGGACCCCCGGGGGGATCTCCGTGCCGGCATCCCGGGGGTGCGGCTGGTCGGGCCGGAGGTGCGGACCGGGATGGACGGCGGCGTGGACCGCGCCCCGTACCGACCCGAGGACGGCCAGTCCCGCGGTGGGCGCCAGCCGACGCGCGGCTGCGACCGGTCCGTGGGTTCCGGAGAACTCGGGTGGGGGGTGGGACGGGCGGTCGCGTCAGGTGCGGCCGGACCGGTTCGCGACCCCGGCGACGAGGCCGGTCCCGCGGGAAGGAGCGCCGCGGCGGGGGAAGACGCCACGGGCTGGATCGAGGGGGTGCTGGGCAGCTCGCGCAGCACCACGGGCGGGTCGATCTCTCGCACCACCGGCCGGGTCGGCGCCGAGGACGCGGAGCTGGACCAGGCCAGGTGCTCGCCCTGGTCGCCGGCGCCCCACAGGGCCATCCGGCGGCTGAAGGCGCGCAGGGCGGCGCGGCGCCGGCCGCGCACCGGCGCGGGGAAGGCCGGGGTGCGCCACGCCAGGTACTCGCCCTGGTCACCGCCGCCCCACAGCGCCGCCCGCCGGGCCACGCCGCGCAGGCCGCCCAGGGGCTGCCGCACCCGCTCGGGGACGACGACGACCCGCGGGGTGCGGGGAGCCTCCACCGGCCGGCGGGCGGCGCGGGCCGAGGGCGCCGGCTGGACCGAGCGCAGGGGTACCGGGCGGGCGCCGGACCGGTGCGCGGCCGGCCGGGTGCGCTGGCGCGGCAGCCCTCCGTCGGCGCGGTCGAGGACGTCGATCAGCCCGGCCAGCGTGCTGGCCGGCTCACGCCCGGAGAGGTCGGCGCGCACGGCCGCGCCCGCCGGCCGGATGGCCCGCTGGCTGCTGTTCATGTCGCCTCCCGAAGTCGTGTCCGCAGCCGGGGAAGGTGCTGCGGACAAGGAGAAAGCTAGGGACCGGAGGGCTCCGCGACGCGCTTCTCGGAGCCCTTGCCGGAGTCGCGTGACCCAACCGTTGCGGAGCCGGCCCGGAGCGGGCGGTGACCCCGCCTCCGGCCCGTGCCCTTGTCGACACCCGGGCCCTCCACGAGCGTGGAAGGCCCTGACGGGGCGCCGGTGACTTCCGGACGGCGCCGGCACGCGGGCGTGTCGCCGTGGTTCCGGGCGCCGGTCGGGCGGCTGACAGGATGCGGCGGTGACCGACCGCACTCCCCTGGTGATCGACACCGACCCCGGCATCGACGACGCCCTGGCGATCCTGCTGGCCCTGGCCAGCCCGGAGGTGGACCTGCGGCTGGTCACCACGGTGCACGGGAACGTCGGGCTCGGGCAGGTCACCGAGAACGCGCTGCGGGTGCTGCACCTGGCGGGCCGGTCCGACGTGCCGGTCGCGGCCGGCGCGCGGTCCTCGCTCGTCCACCCGCAGCCGGAGCGGGCCGGGCACGTGCACGGCGAGGCGGGGCTCGGCGGTGTCGAGCTCCCGCCGTCCCCGGCGGCGCCCGACCCGCGGCCGGCCGTGGTCGCCCTGGCCGAGCTGCTGCTGGCCTCCCCCATCCCGGTGACCGTCGCCGCCATCGGGCCGCTGACCAACCTGGCGCTGCTGCTGGCGGTGTACCCGGAGGCCGCCGAGCGCATCGGCCGGCTGGTGGTCATGGGCGGCTCCGCCGGGCGGGGCGGGAACGTGACCGCCGCCGCGGAGTTCAACATCTGGTCCGACCCGGAGGCGGCCGCCGCGGTCTTCGGCTCCACCATCCCGACCGCCATGGTGGGCCTCGACGTCACCCTGCCCACGGTGCTCCCCGAGGAGGGCATCGCCCGGTTCGCCGCCGCCGGGCCGATCGGCCGCACCGCCGCGGCGATCCTGCAGCAGTACGTGGATCACGCCCGCGACGCCTACGGCACCGCAGGCGTGGTGGTGCACGACGCGCTGGCGCTCACCGAGGCCATCTGCCCCGGCACGGTGGACACCGTGCGGCGCGACGTCGTCGTCGACACCACGCTGGGGGCCGGGCGGGGGCAGACGCTGGTCGACCGCCGGGCGGTCTCCCCGTCCGCGGCCGCGGTGCAGGTGGCGGAGGAAGTCGACAGCGAGGCGGCGGTGGAGTTCCTGGTCTGGCGGCTGGCCCGGCTGGACGTCGTCTAACGGGCGTTCTGGACGCCGGCGACGATGCCGGCGGCGATGTCCCGCAGCTTGCGGTTGTAGCGCTGGGACGCCTCCCGCAGGATCTCGAAGGCCTGCTCGGGGTCGACGTGCCGCTGCGCCATGAGCACCCCTTTGGCCTGCTCGATGACCGCGCGGGACTCCATCGCGATGCGCATGTTGCGGGCCTGCTCGGCCAGCTGGGCGTGCGCGTCGGCGTTGGCCACCGCGACCGCGATCGTCTCGGCCACGCCGAGGCCCGCGGCCAGCGACTCCGGCGTCGCGAACGCCGCCGGCTCCGTCGAGTAGACGTTGAGCGCGCCGATGCTCGAGCCCTGGTAGGGCAGCGGCACCGACAGCGAACTGCGCACCCCGGTCCGGCGGACCCGGGCGACGTAGGCGGGCCACCGCTGCTCGGTGCGCATGTCGTCGACCCGCAGGACGACGCCGCCGCGACCGGCGTCGAGGCAGGGGCCGCTGTCCTCCTCGTACTGCAGCTCGTCGGCGTCCAAGGCCATCTGGCCGCTGAACGCGGCCGTGAACGCCTTGTCGCCACGCACCATGGTGGTGGACACGGCCTCGGCGCCGGGCACGGCCCGGGCCGCGATGCCGGTGATCTCGCCGAGCACCTCGCCCAGCTCCCGGCCCCCGAGGGTCACCCGGCTGAGGTCCCGCAGCAGCTCCTCCACGCCGGTGATTGTGCACCGCCGGCCCCGCGCCGATCGCCCGCCGTCGCGTCACGGGGCGTCATCGGTCAGGATGGGGGCGTCCGGGACCGGCGTCCCGGCGCCGCCTCGGAGCAGATGCGAGAGGAACCGATGGCCGACGAGCTGGCCCACGACGCGTGGCCGTGCGCGCCCGTGCCCTCCGTGCCCGGTGACGTCTGGCACTGGCAGCTGGAGGCCATGCACGTCGTCTCGCGGGTGCGGACCGACCTGCGCGCGCGGATCGCCCACCCATCGGTGTCCGCGGCATCCACCGAGGACGCTCGCGACGGCCTGCTGCTGGTCTTCGAGGAGCTGGCCTCGAACGCCCTGCGGCACGGCGGTGGCGACGTCCGGGCCCTGGTCGTGGCCGGCCCCGCCGGCTGGCTGCTCGACCTCAGCGACGAGGCCCCCGACCGGCCGCCCGTGCCCGCCGTCGACCGCGACCCCGCCCTGGGCGGCATGGGGCTGCACCTGGTGGCCCAGCTCTCCCGCGGCTACGGGTGGGAGCGGCGGCCCGGCCGCAAGCACGTCTGGGCCCTGCTGCCCTCCGGCCGGGAGGCGGCCGAGCCGCTGCGCGACCGGCTGCCCGAGCAGCGCTCGCCCGGGATCCCCCGGGACTGAAGCGGCGCCCGCCTGCCGCGGCCGTCGGCGCCTCAGCGCGCGGCGGTCGTGACCGCCGCGCAGAACCGGGCGGCCTCGTCCCGCACCTCCGCCATCGGGGCGAGCAGTTCCTCCTCCGCGACGCCGCGGATGGCCGCCCGCAACCTCCGGTCGGCCGCCCGGGCCCGCCGGCGGGCGCGCAGGCCCACGAACGGCCGGGCCACCAGGGCCAGGAGCGCCCCGGCCAGCAGCCCGCCCACGACCAGCAGCGTGGGCAGGGGCAGCCCCTCGACCCGGGGCAGCGGAACGACGTCGTCCAGGCGGAAGAATCCCAGCCCGACCAGCAGCAGCAACCACAGCGCGCCCACGAGGGCGGTGGCCAGCAGCAGCCACTGCAGCCCCCCGGCCGCCCGCTGCCACAGCGGTACCCGGTCGGAGCCCAGCCCGGTGCCGCCGACCGCCCGGTCCAGCGCGTCGGCCAGCCGGTCCTCGGACACCTCCGCGGTCCGCCGCAGCTCGTCCCGCCAGGCCGGTGCCAGGCCGTCGGCCGCGGCATCTCGCGCCTCCCGCACGGCGGTGGCCATCCGCGCCCGTTCCACGGCTCCGGCGGCCGGCAGCGAGGTGCGGGCCCGCTCGTCGCCCAGGTGCAGCCCGCCCAACGGATCGGGCCGCAGCTTCCGCGTCCAGCGCAGCACCGGCCAGCCGGTGCGGCCGGTGCCCGCCCGCCGGGTGGAGCGCTCGACGGCGGCGGTGACCGTGGGCACCCCGGCCGCGGCGGCCAGGGCGTCGGTGAGGTCGTCCACCACCTCCCCCGGAACGGACCCGCCCGCCACCGGCCGTCCCCACCGGCGGGAACCGCCGGCCTCCTCCTCGGGGCAGTGCGCGGCCAGCTCCGCGGCGCTGCCCCGCACGTCGGCCAGCAGCCGCTCGGTAGCCGCCCGCCGGGCGCCCACCCGGCGGGCCAGCTCCCCGCGGAGCTCCGCCAGCCCCGTGCCGGTCCGCGCCGACACCGCGAGCAGCGGGGTGGCGGCCAGCCCCTCCCGGTCGAGCAGCCCGCGCAGGTCGGCCAGGCAGGCGCGCGCCGCGGCCTCGTCCAGCCGGTCCACCTGGTTCAGCACCACCAGGAGCACGCCGGCGTGCCCGGCCAGCGGGGCCAGGTAGCGCTCGTGCACCGCGGCGTCGGCGTACTTCTGCGGGTCCAGCACCCACACCAGGACGTCGACCAGCCCGACCAGGCGGTCGACCTCGAGCCGGTGCTCCAGCCGCACGCTGTCGTGGTCGGGGAGATCGAGCAGGACCAGTCCGTCCAGCGCCGCCTCCGGCTCGCGCCGGTGCCGGCGGGGCACCTCGAGCCAGTCGAGCAACCGGTCGGCGCCGTCGTCGGGCCGCCCCCACACGGTGGCGTGCGCGACCCCGGTGGTGGGCCGGCGCACCCCCGGCGTGCTCACCTCGCTACCCGACAGCGCGTTGAACAGCGTGGACTTCCCGCTGCCGGTGGCGCCGGCCAGCGCCACCACCGTCGCGTCGCCGAGGGCCTCGCGGGCGCCGGCCTTGGCCAGCACGGCACGTGCCCGGCCGACCTCCGGCACGTCCAGCCGGCCCTCGGCGGTCTCCACCGCCTCGCGCAGCGCGGTCAACCGGTCCGGGAGCGAGCGGTCTGCGCCCCTCACGCCGTCGCCCGCCGGGCCTCGGTGAGGGCACCGGTGGCCGCCAGCAGCTCATCGGCCGCGCCCGGCTCGGGAGCGACCGCGTCCACCCGGGCCCCGAAGCGGTCCTGCTCGTAGGTCAGCAGGACGTCGGCCCGCTCGCGGAGGTCCGCCCGGGCGCGCTCGGCGAGCGCCCGGACCGCCGCGTCGCCGAACACCGCCTCCAGCACCCGCTGCCCCACCGCCGTCGTCCCGCCGGCCACGGCCACCTCACCACCGAGCAGCCCACCCGTGTGCGCGAACACCGCCACCATGACGACCGCGCCGGTGCCGCTGACACCCCAGGACAGCACCCGGGCGCGGGAGCGCTTGTCGGCCCCCTCCTCGCGGACGAGATCCAGCACGGCGCCCTGCCAGTCGCGCACCTGCACCCCGGCGGCCTCGGAGAAGTCGCCGGACACCCGGGACAGCTCCTGCTCCTCCCCCGCCAGCAACGGCGGCCCGGCCGGCAGCGCCCGCCAGGCCGTGACGGTCCGCTCCGCAGCGCGGTCGGCCTCGGCCCGCAGCAGGTGCTCGACGCTGCTCTCCAGCGCTCCCTGCAGGCTCTCCTCCGGCAGCGGCCGGCCGGTCACAGCAGCGGCGACCCGGTCGCGCAGCCGGCCGACCCGGGTCTGCAGGGACCGCATCCACTCACCGGTGCCCACGAACTCCTGCCAGCGGGCCAGGACCTCCCCGCGCAGCAGGCTGCCGCTGCGGATGCCCTCGTCCACGCCGTCCCGGGCCGCGTCGTAGGCAGCGGCCGCGGCGTCGCGCAGGGCCCCGGCGGTGACCAGCTGCTCCTCGACGGCGGTCACCACCGTGCCGGTGCGCTCCTGCAGGCTGCCCAGCGCACCCTCCAGGGTCTGCCGGACGACGACGGCCCGCTGCTCCTGGTCGGCGGCCAGGGCATGCAGCCAGCCGCGCAGCGGAGCCACCTGCTCCTCGGGCAGCCGGCCGTCTGCCAGGGGGCCCTCCTCGACGACGAACAGCCGGGCCGCGGCCAGCCCCGCGCGCGCCAGCATCCCGGCCAGATCGGCGGAGACCTCCGCCGACGCCTCCGGCGGCACGCGGTCCAGGACGACGGCCAGCGCCGTCCCGCGCTCCTGGGCGGTGCGCAGCACGTCCCACGGCACGGCGTCGGCGTAGCGGGCCGCCGTCGTGACGAACACCCACAGGTCGGCGGCGGCCAGCAGCTGGCCGGCGAGGTCGCGGTTGGACGCCACGACCGAATCGACGTCGGGGGCGTCGAGCAGGGCCAGGCCGGGCGGGACGTCGTCGCGCACCACGAGCTGCACGGTCCCCGGTCCGCCCGCGCCGCCGGTGACCCGGGCCAGGCCGGGCAGCACCCGGTCGCCGGCGAAGCTGGCCGCGTCGGCCCGGGAGCAGACCAGCACGGGGGCGCGGGTGGTCGGGCGGAGCACCCCCGCGGTCGTGACCGGGGCGCCGACCAGGCTGTTGACCAGCGTGGACTTCCCCGCGCCGGTGGACCCGCCGATCACGGTGAGCAGGGGGGCGTCGAGGTCCCGCAGCCGGGGCAGCAGGTAGTCGTCGATCTGGTCGGTCACGCCCCGGGCGGCCCGGACGGCGGCGTCCCGCCCAGGCGTGGCCAGGCCCAACGGTGCGGCGGCGAGCCGGTCGCGGAGCACCGTCAAGGCCTCGGGCAGGCGCGGCGGGGAGGTCACGCTGACTCCTCTGCCCCGGGACGGCGTCGGCTACCCGCCGGTCGCCGGCCGGTCAGTCCGCCAGCCGGGCGCGTTCCTCGCGCAGCGCCTGGAACACCCGCCGGCGGATGCGGTCCTGCTCCTTCTCGGCGATGTCGAGGAACCGGATGCTCAGCACCCAGCGGGCGCCGCGGGCCTGGAGGCGGATCACCTCCGCGGTGGTGTTCACCGGGCCGTCCTCGAAGGCGATCGACAGCGCCAGCGTGGTCCCGGCGTCGGGGGCCAGCCCGAAGCCCTCGAACTCGGCACGGGTGCCGGCCTCGCTGATGTCGATGGTCGTGCCCGTGAGCTCCACGTTGCCGAGCCGGGCCTCGACCGGGAAGGACACCCGGCCACGGACCGCGGCGCGGCGCTGGCTGTGCTCGGCCACGCCGGTGACGGCGAGCCGCCAGCGCACGACCGCGCCCTGCTGCACCTCCAGCACGTCGGCCGGCAGCGCACGCTGGCCGTCATCGGTCCTCCAGAACACCTCCACCGGGTCCCCGACCTTGACGACGGTGTCCTGGGCGAAGTCGCCCGCGGAGGGACGGACGGAGATGACGCCCTCGTGGACCACCTCGACCCGCGCGGTGACGGCGATGTTGGTGCCGGCCAGCCGCACCTCGGCCTCGGTCTGCTCCACCGGGTGGTCGACGCCGGGAACGCTGCTCATGGAACCTCTCTCGATGGGGCGCTCGCGCAGGCGGCCGGGCTGCGCCGCCGTGCCCGCACGGGAAACCGTAACCGCCGCTCGGAGACCGTCCCCGTCCCGGCCCGGCGACGCGCCGGGCGGGCACGCCGCGGGTCGGGGTCAGCGGGCCGGCTGCACGGGCCACCCGTCCGGATGACCCGAGCCGCATCGGCCCAGGTCACCCGAGGGATCAGCCGGTGCGGCGGGCGGTGAACCCGGCGACGAAGTCGCGCAGGCTGCGGGTCGGCCGCAGCCAGGCCCCGTCCGGCGGCAGCGCGTCCAGACGCACCCGGTCCAGGGGCTCGGTGAACGCGCCGGGGACGTCCTCGATGTCGATGAACTCCAGCAGGTCCGAGCCGATCGCGTACCCGGCCACCTCGCTGAACGCGACGACGACGACCTGGACGCCCTGCCGGACGAGGTCCTCCAGCGGGTCGGCGAAGTTGCGCCCGTCCCCGGAGAACACGACCAGCCGCCGCAGCCGGTGGCTGTGCTGCCGCACGGCGATGTGGTCGAGCATGTCCTGGTCGATGTCGTCGTCGGGCTGGCTCTTGGGCCGGGCGAACACCGAGTAGCCGAAGCCACGGAGCGCCTCCACCCACCGCTGCAGCGACCCGGGCTGCGGCGGGATGTTGGCGAAGACGCACGCCTCCACGTCCGACGCGTCCGGTCGGGCCGGGTCACCGGCGCCGTCGACGAACCAGGCCGCGATCGCGTCGAAGCGCGGCCGGGACGCCGCCGTCGGCCGGGCGCCGATGACCGTCGACAGGGTCATGTCGATGTTCGGGGCGTCCCAGATCAGGAGGTCCAGCGGGGGCCGCTCGCGGCCGTCGTCGACGGCGCGCGCCGGCTCCTCGGCGAGCCCGGGCGCGTCCTCGGAGATGTCCAGCACGGGCACAGTCTGCCCGGCGTCGGCCGCCGTCGTCCCCGGGGGCGGCGGGACGTGCGCGGCGGAGGGGCGCGGCGGACCGGCCGGGGAGGTCGCTCGCCGGCCCGGGCGGCGGGCGCTCACCTCGCGGCGGGAACGGCCCGCCCGCCGGCCGCCAGCGCGCAGACGTCGCCGCCGGCCTGCCGCACCTCGCGGAGCCACTCCGGCACGCGCTCGGCCGGCATGGGGTGGCCCAGCAGCCAGCCCTGGGCCAGGTCGCACCCGGCCGCCTGCACCATTCGCAGGTGCTCCACCGTCTCGACGCCCTCGGCCACCGAGCGGATGCCCAGCGTCCGGGTGAGCCCGACGATCGCCGTGAGCACCGCGCCGGTCTCGCCGGCGGCCACCCGCTCGGCCGCGGCGAGCAGCGAGCGGTCGATCTTCAGCGTGCCGATGGGCAGCGAGAACAGCTGGGCCAGCGACGACCACCCGGTGCCGAAGTCGTCGATCGCCACCCGGACACCGAATCCGCGCAGCAGGTTCAGCTGGTCCTCGGCACGGGTGGGGTCCTCGGCGACGCTGGTCTCGGTCAGCTCGAGGATGAGCTGGTCGGCCGGCAGCCCGGAGTGCTGCAGGGCCACCCGGACGTCGCGCACGAGCGTCTCGGTGGAGAAGTGCCGGGCGCTGACGTTCACCGACATCCGCAGGTTCAGGCCCTGAGCCGCCCACGCGGCCGCCTTGAGGGTGGTCTCCCGCAGCAGCCAGCGGGTGATCGGGATGATCTGGCCGGTCTCCTCGGCCACGGCGAGGAACGTGTCCGGTGGGAGGAGGCCCCGCTCGGGGTGCTGCCAGCGCACCAGGGCCTCCACGCCCTCGACCTGGCCGGTGTCCAGCCGGATGACGGGCTGGTAGTGCACGACGAGCTGGTCGATGGCGTCACCGCGGAGCCGGGTGGCCACCTCCAGCCGCCAGCGGGCCGCCTCGCGCAGCGCCGGGGAGAACAGGTGCACCCGGTCCCGGCCGGAGCTCTTGGCGGCGAACATCGCGGCATCGGCGTCGCTGAGCAGGTGGTGGGCGTCGCGGACCTCCGGCCGCGCCACCGCCACGCCGATGCTGGCGCTGACCGGCACGGAGATCTCCCCGACCGCGAAGGGCCGGCCGAACGCCGTCTGCAGCCGGAACGCCAGCGCGGCGGCCTCGGAGGCGTCGCAGCCGTGCGCGAGGACGACGAACTGGTCCGCCCCCAGCCGCGCCACCGCGTCACCGGGCCGGATCTGCTCGGAGACCCGGCCGCCCACCAGCCGGAGCAGCTCGTCACCGATCTGGTGCCCGAGGGAGTCGTTGACGGTCTTGAAGCCGTCGAGGTCCAGGACCAGCAGCGCCACCCCCGCCCGGTGGTCGGCGGCGAGCGCCTCACCGGTGAGCTCGAGCAGCCGGGACCGGTTGGGCAGCCCGGTCAGGTCATCGTGCTGCGCCCGCCACAGCAGCTGCTCCTGCGCCCGCACCTGGTCGGTGATGTCGGTGTGGGTGATGACCACCCGCCCCTCGCCGTCGACCCGCGTGGCCTGGAGCTGGAACCAGCCGATGCCGGCGCGGGTGGCGCGCGAGTAGTTCCAGCGGAACGTGCCGTCGCCGGAGGGCTCGCTGCCGTCGAGCAGCGCATGCAGGCCGCTGTCCAGGGCGGCATGCACCTGCGGCTCCAGGCCCCGCGACATGACCATCAGGTAGTCCTCGCCCACCCGGCCGGGCAGCACGACCTCGGGCAACGTGTCGGCGGCGCGGATCCAGGCCGCGTTGGTCGAGAGGATCCGGCCGTCCCGGCCGACGAGGACGGTCGGGGAGGGCAGCGCCTCGAGCACCGCGGTCAGCTGACGCACCTGGGCGTCCCGCTCCAGGTCCCGCCGGTACCGGAGGTCGACGTCGCGGAAGAGCACGGCCGCCCCGGCGGCATCGGGGAAGATCCGGACCTCGTACCAGCGACCCTGGGGCTCGTAGAGGAACTGGAACTCCCGCGGCCGGCCGTCCTCGAGCACCTGGCGGTACTGGTCCTCGGCCAGCGACCCGCGCAGCCCCGGGAAGGCCTCGCCGGCGTTACGGCCGAGCAGCTCGTCGGCGGAGTGGCCCAGCAGCCGTTCCGCGGACGCGTTGAGGTAGGCGAAGCAGCCGTGCTGGTCCAGGCGGTAGACGGCGTCGGGCACGCTGCTCAACGGGTCGGTCCGCACCCCTGAGGGCCGGTCGTCGCCTGGTTGCACACTGCCCGCTCTCGTCCACTGATCGTCCGTCCGCACGCACGGACGACGGGCACGGACCACCCGTGATGTTCGACAGGCAGCACGTGGACCGTCCCTCAGGGTAGTAGTTCGGGTCCCTCCTCAGCGACGGACGAGGCCAGATCGCCCGACGATCCCGGCGACGTCGGTGCCCGCCGGGAGAGTGCCGAGCACCGTGCCGGCGTCTCCGCCCAGGCGAGAGGCGCAGAAGGCGTCGGACACGGCCGCAGGAGCGTGCCGGAGCAGCAGCGAGCCCTGCAGGCAGAGGGCGAGCAGACCGGCGATCCGCCGGGCCCGGAACGGCAGCCCGTCGCGGTCCCCGAGCTCGGCGGAGAGGCGCTTGACCGCGTCGTCGAACCGCCGGTCGGCACCCCGGGCCAGCTCGATCTCGGCGGTGACGGCCGCCAGCGACTCCTCCGACCGCCCGAGCGCCCGCAGCACGTCGAGGGCGATCACGTTGCCCGAGCCCTCCCAGATGGAGTTCAGCGGCGCCTGCCGGTAGAGCCGCGGCAGCCCCGACTCCTCCACGTAGCCGTTGCCGCCCAGCACCTCCATGGCCTCGGCGACGACGCCGGGCGTGCGCTTGCAGACCCAGTACTTGGCCGCGGCACCCGCCAGCCGCAGGAAGGCCTCCTCGCCGTCGTCCACGGCCGCGGCCAGGCGCACACCGAGCGCCGTGGCCGCCTCGCTCTCCACGGCCAGGTCGGCCAGCACGTTCTGCATGAGCGGCTGGTCGGCGAGCAGGGAACCGAAGGCCCGCCGGTGCCGGGCGTGGTGGATCGCCTGGGTGAGCGCCGCGCGCACCGTCGCAGCGGAACCGAGCACGCAGTCCAGCCGGGTCATGTTGACCATCTCGATGATCGCCGGCACGCCCCGCCCGGGCTCCCCCACCAGCCAGCCGGTCGTGCCGTCGAACTCCACCTCGCTGGAGGCGTTCGACCGGTCGCCGAGCTTGTCCTTGAGCCGCTGCAGCCGGAACACGTTGCGGCTGCCGTCGGGCAGCACCCGCGGCACCGCGAAGCAGGACACCCCCTCCTCCAGCTGGGCGAGCACGAGGAAGAGATCGCTCATCGGCGCGGAGGTGAACCACTTGTGCCCGGTGAGGGCGTAACTGCCGTCGGGTCGCGCGACCGCCCGCGTGGCGTTGGCCCGGACGTCGGACCCGCCCTGCTTCTCGGTCATGCCCATGCCGGCCACCAGGCCCCGCTTGGCGGTGGGCTCGGTCAGCCCGAACTCGTACGCGCCTGCGGTGAGGCCGGCCTCGTACCGGGCGGCGAGCTCCGGCGCCCGGCGGAGGGCGGGCACGACGGCGTAGGTCATGGTGACCGGGCAGCCGTGGCCCATCTCGACCTGCGTCCAGCCGAGGTAGCCGACGGCGCGCCGGACGTGCGCGTGCCGGTCCCCGGCGGACCGGCCCGGGGCGGTGGGGTGGGTGGGCTGATCGGCCCACGGGGCGCCGCCGAGCCCGTGCTCCATCGCCGTCCGCATCAGCTCGTGCCAGGCGGGGTGGAACTCGACCTCGTCGATCCGGTGGCCGTACCGGTCGTGCGTGCGCAGCTTCGGCGGGTTCTCGTTGACCAGCCGGCCCCACTCCTGCGCCTGCTCGCTCCCGGCGAGCCGGCCGAGCCCCTCCAGCGACGCCAGCACAGCCGGGTCGGCGTGCCGGAGGCAGGCTTCGGTCAGCGCGGTGTCACCGGCGATCGGGTCGTGCCCGGTTAACGGCGGGACCTGGTTGGTGACCTCGTGGGTGGCCGTCATGGGTGCACCGTAGCCATGACGGCGCCGTCCTCCGGACGGCACCGCGACCACATCCCGTCCCGGCCGCCGCGGAGCTCAGGCGGGCGGGCCGCCCAGGAGCAGCTCGCGCAGCAGGTGCATCGCCATCGTGACGGACCGGTTCCGCACGGTGGACCGGGAGCCGGGCAGGGCCAGCGCCCGGGAGCTCGCGCCGTCCGGCCCGACGACGCACAGGTGCACCGTGCCCACCGGCTTCTCCGCGCTGCCCCCGCCAGGTCCGGCGACGCCGGTGATCCCCACGCCGATGTCGGCACCGAACCGGCCGCGCGCGCCGTCGGCGAGGGCGCGGGCCACCTCGGCGCTGACCGCGCCGTGCTCGGCGAGGACGGCGGCCGGCACGCCCAGGAGCTGCTCCTTGGCGCTGTTCGCGTAGGCGACCACCCCACCGAACACGGACGTGGAGGAGCCCGGCCGCTCGGTGAGCCGCGCCGCCAGCAGCCCGCCGGTGCAGGACTCGCCGGTCGCGACCCGCAGCCCCCGCTCGGCCAGGGCCGCGCCGACGAGCTCGTCGAGGCCGGGGCCGGTGGAGAAGAGGGTGCCGGCGTACCGCTCGGCGAGGTCCGCGGCGAACCGGTCGTAGACCACCTGCGCATCCGCGGGGAACCGGGTGACGACCTCCAGCTCGCCCTCGCGCAGGCAGGTGGTGATCTCCAGACCGGCCAGCCCGGGCTCGAGCTCCCGCAGGGTCGCGGCCAGCTGCGCCTCGAGCGTGCCCCAGAGCCGGAGGGTCTCCTGCCGCAGCTCCGCGGCGCCCGCCAAGGCGGCCCGGGCGGGTGCCGCCGCCACGGCCGCCGGCCACATCCCACGCAGCTCCGCGGGAGGCCCGGGCAGCACCACCACCGGCGGGCCGGTGCGGTCGGCCGCCGGGGGCACGACGAGGCCGGGGGCGGTGCCGACGGGCTCCAGGACCGTGGCGCCGTCGGGCACCAGGGCCTGCTTGCGCACCCCGGCCGCCGTCGCCGCCGCGTCGGCCCGCCAGCCGCGGCGGGCCATCAGCCGCGCCACGACCTGTGCCACCCGCTGTTCCAGCTCCGGGTCCACCGCGGAGGGGCGCCCCTGGAACTCACCCACCACCTGCGCGGTGAGGTCGTCGGCCGTGGGGCCGAGCCCCCCGGTGGTGATCACCAGGTCCGCGCCGGTCCCGACCAGGAAGGACAGCGCCGACCGGAGGTCGTCGGGTCGGTCGCCGACCACCACCACGTGCCCGACGTCGACGCCGAGCCCCCGCAGCTGCTCGGCCAGCCAGGGGCCGTTGCGGTCGGCCACCCGGCCGGTGAGCACCTCGGTCCCGGTGACGACGATGCCCGCGCGCGTGACCACGTCCCGACCCTAGGGGTGCCGGTCGGGCGGGGCAGACCGGGCGCCGACCCGGGTGGCACCCTCCCGAACCGCCGCAGCGCCGCTACCGTGCCGGGGAACAGCACCGACCGGGGGAGCCCCCGGAGTCCGCCAGGAGGCCGCCGTGAGCACGCCGTCCGACCCCTCGCCGCCCGCTCCGGGTACCGGCCCGGCGGAGCCCACGACGCAGGAGATCCCGTCGGCCGCGCCGGCCTCGGCGCGCACGACGATCCAGCAGCTCCCGCCGCCGTCGGCGCCCGTCCCTCCGCCCGCGGCCACCGGGCAGCCGGGTACGGCCCCTGCGCAGCCGGACACGCCCCCCGCCGCGCAGCCCACCGGGCCGGTCGACTTCGTCCCCGGGCTGCCCGGTGCCGGGTCCGCTCCCCCGCGGTCGGCCGGCCCGTCGTGGCCGGAGACGCTCGAGTCCGGGGCCGCAGCGCCGGGCGAGGAGACCGCGTCGCGGGAGCGGGCACCCCGCGACCGCAGCGCCCTCGCCGGCGCCGGCCTGGTGCTGTTGTCGCTGGTGCTGCTGCAGTGCGGGCTGTTCCTGGGCTTCGGCGCCGAGTCGTTCTGGTCGGCGTTGCCGCTCTGGTCCCTGTTCGCCACCGTCTGCGTCCTGCTCGGGCTGGCGGTCTCCGCCGCACTCCTGCCCGGGGGCCGGCGGCTCGACCGGCAGGTCGCCTGGCGGGTCGCCGCCGGCGGTCTCACCGGTCTGGCCGTCTTCTGGGTGCTCGTCGTGCTGCCCGACGCCGACACCGACCGGGGGTTTTTGCACACCGCCGCGCTGGGCGCCCTGGGCGGGGCAGTCTGGCTCGCCACCGGCCGCGAGGACGACTGAGCGCCGCTCCCGGCTACGTCCTGCCCCGCCCCCCGCCCCCGGCCGTTGCCGTTGCCGTCCCCGTTGGCCGCGCCGTTCCCGTTCCCGGGAACGTCGTCGAGCCCGTTCCCGTTGCCGTCCCCCGGGTTACCGGCGTTGCCGTTCCCGTTCCCCGGGCCGCCGTCGCCCACCGGCACCGGGGCGGGCGCGCCCCCGTCCACCGTCGGGGGCGCCACGGGGGCGGGCGCCGGGGCCGGCTGCGGCTCGGGCTCGGGCTCGGGCTCCGGCTCGGGCGGCGGAACGGCATAGGTGACGGTCACCACCGTCCCCCGGGGGACCGTTCCGACCGGGTTCACCCGCAGCACGTGGTCGGCCGGCACCGCGGAGCTCTCCTCGCCCACCAGATCGACGCCCAGGCCGGCGGTCGCGAGCTCGTCTGCCACCTCGGCCACCAGCCGCCCGCGGTAGTCGGCGATCGCGAGCAGGACCGACTCGGTCGCCTCCGTCGTCCCCGAGTCCGGTCCGGCCGGCGCGTCCGCCCCCAGCTGGAGCGCGGCTACGCCCAGCCCGGCGCCGACCAGCAGCGCGGTGAGGGTCACCAGGAGCCGGCGCCGGACGGGGTGCGGCGGCGGAACGACGGCCAGGGGCCGGGTGCCGCCGCGGGGGACGACCGGGGGCAGCGGGCGCCCCGCCAGGACGTCTTCGACGGCGTCCCGGAAGGCGGCCCCGTCGGCGAACCGCTCGGCCGGCTCCTTCACCAGCGCCCGGTCGACCAGCGTGCGGACCTGCTCGGGGACGTCGGCCGGTAGCGGAGGTGGTGGCTCGCGCAGCTGGCGCAGGGCGATCTGCACCGAGTTCTCCCCGTCGAACGCGCGGTGCCCGGCCAGGCACTCGAAGCCGATCATGCCGAGGGCGTAGACATCGCTGGCCGGACCGGCCTTGCCGCCCGCAGCCTGCTCGGGTGACAGGTAGTGGGCGGTACCCACCACCTGCCCGGTCTGGGTGAGCGGCGCGCTGGCCGCGGACCAGGCGATGCCGAAGTCGGTGAGCTTCACCGTGCCGTCGGAGCCGACCAGGACGTTCCCCGGCTTCACGTCCCGGTGCACCAGCCCGGCGGCATGTGCCGCGGCCAGACCCGAGGCGGCCTGCCGCAGGACGTCCAGGGTGCGGTCGACACCGAGCCGTCCCTCGCGGGCCAGCAGCTGGGCCAGCGACTTCCCTTCGACCAGCTCCATCACGAGGTAGGCCAGCTGCTCGCCGTCGGCGGCCGACGTCTCGCCGTAGTCGAACAGTGCGGCGATGTTGCGGTGGGTCAGCAGAGCGGTGTGCTGGGCCTCCGCCCGGAACCGGGCGAGGAAGGTGGCGTCGCCGGTGTACTCGCTGCGCAGCACCTTCGCAGCCACCGGGCGCTGCAGGACGATGTCGCGAGCCCGCCACACCCGGCCCATCCCGCCGGTCGCGACCAGGGAGAGCAGCTCGTAGCGACCGTCGAGCAGCCGGGTGGCCGCCGGCTGACGCCGCGACGTCACGGCGCCGGGGGTTGCGTCGTCGCAGTCGTGGTGCTCGGGCTCGAGGCCGTCTCCGACGCCGTGGACGTCGACGTCGGGGTCGAGGTCTCGGTCGGGGTAGAGGTCGAGCTCGTCGTCGACGGTGCGGACGAGGTGGACGTCGGCGCGGAGGTGCTGGCCGGGAGGCTCGGGGTCGTGGCCGGCGCCGTGGTCGTCGGCGCGGTGGGAGCCGGCGGCGTGGTGGTCGACGGCGCGGGCGGTTCGGTGGGCTGCGTACTGGGTGGCGCCACCCGGTCGACGGCCGCCCCGGTCACCGCCGTCCCCCGGCGGGGTTCCTCCCGGTGCTGGGCGGCGGCGTAGTGGACGACGACGCGGTCACCGCTGCGCAGCGGCCGGTCCGCGGGCACGACGCTGATGACCCGGTCGGGCACGACGTCGTCGCGCACCTCGGCACGGACGGCCACCGTGAGCCCGAGCGCGGCCAGCCGCTCGGCCACCTCTCCCACGGGCTGGCCCACGTAGTCCTCGGATGCGAGCACGATGGTCCCGCTGGTGCGTTCCTCGGCCGCCGCAGCGGTGGACGAGGGCGTCTCCTGGCTGAGCGACTGCAGCGCCGCGGCGGTGATGCCGGCGCCGGCCAGCAGCCCGAGCAGCGGCATCAGGACCACCGTGAGCCGGCTCCGCCGGCGGGCGACCGGCGGACGCGCCACACCGCGCTCGACCGCCGCCCGGGCGGGACGCGATCCGGCCGGCCGCCAGGAGCCCCCCGGCCGACGTGCCTGCGCCGCTCCGCCCGGTGCGGGCTCGCGGCCCTCCTGCACGTCGGCGATCGCCGCGGCGAAGCCGGCCCCGTCGGGGATCCGCGCACCCGGGTCCTTCACCAGCGCCCGGCCGATGAGCGTGCGCACGTCGGAGGGCAGCTCCGCGGGCAGCGGCTCCGGCTCCTCGCGGATCTGCTTGAGCGCGATGGTGACCGCGTTGTCGCCCTCGAACGCCGGGTGGCCGGTGAGGCACTCGTAGCCGATGAGCCCGAGGGCGTAGACGTCGCTGGCAGGGGTCGCGTGCCGGCCCTCCGCCTGCTCGGGGGAGAGGTACTGCGGCGTGCCGATGACCTGCCCGGTGCGGGTGAGCGCCACGCTGCGGGCGGACCAGGCGATGCCGAAGTCGGTGATCTTCACGGTGCCGTCGGGCCGCACCAGGATGTTCCCCGGCTTCACGTCCCGGTGGACCATCCCGACCAGGTGCGCCTCGGCCAGTGCCGCCGCCGTCTGGTGCAGCACCGACAGGGTGGTCTCGGGGTCGAGCGCGCCCTCGCGTCGCAGGAGAGCCGACAGCGGCTCCCCCTCCACCAGCTCCATCACCAGGTAGGCGAGCGTCTCCCCCGACCCGTTCCCGGCGGTCTCCTCGCCGTAGTCGAACACCGCCGCGATGTGCGGGTGGCTGAGCGCGGCGGCGTGCTGGGCCTCGGCCCGGAAGCGGGCGACGAAGGTCGGATCACCGGTGTACTCGCTGCGGAGGATCTTCACGGCGACCGGGCGGTGCAGGGCGGCGTCGACCGCCCGCCAGACCTGGCCCATGCCGCCGGCGGCGATGAGCCGGTCCAGCTCGTAGCGGTCTCCCAGGCACCTGCGCCCTGGTTCCACCACGGTGGTCACTCCTCGTCTGCCCGGCCCTGCGCTCAGGCCGCCGCATGACCGACCAAGGGCGCACCTCTGCCCGGCTCTCCATGTCCGCTCCGGCCGCGACCTACACATCGCCGGAGGGGTGCATTGTCCCGGACCCACCGATCTCCACCCGAACAGGGGTCACGGCAGCACCACCGCTGCGGCGCGTCGACTACGGAGGGTGCGCGTAGCACCACCCGCCCGCGCCCGGCCACCGGTGGGGCAGGGGACGGTGCTGGTCTCCCCGCGGACCTGGCAAGGTGACCGTCGACGCCGCGGACCCGCGGCGCACCACCGAGCCGGAAGGCGGGGCGACGATGTCCGACACCGTGACCCGGGAGGACGCCGACGGCGTCGCCACCCTCACCCTCCTCCGCGCCGGCCTGACCTCTGCCCTGCGTCGCGATCTGCGGGCCGCGGTGGAGGAGGTGGCGGCCGACGACTCGGTCCGGGCGGTGCTGCTGACCGGTACCGGCCGCGCCTTCTGCGTCGGCCAGGACCTGGCGGAGCACCTGGAGAAGCTGCAGAGCGGTGGCGCGGACGGGGACGACGCCCCGCTGTCGGTGGTGGAGCGGGAGTACAACCCGCTGGTGCTGGCGCTGGCCGGGCTGCGGGTACCGGTCGTCGTCGCCATCAACGGGGCCTGCGCGGGGGCCGGGCTGGGCATCGCGCTGGCCGGCGACCTGCGCGTGGCCGCGGCTGGGTCCAAGTTCACCACGGCGTTCACCGGGATCGGGCTGTCCAGCGACTCGGCGCTGGCCGCGCGCCTGGTGCACAGCGTGGGCGGCTCCCGCGCGGCGCAGCTGCTGCTGATGCCCGATCCGTTCCTGGCCGAGTCGGCCGCGGAATGGGGACTGGTGCACCGGGTGGTGGCGCCCGAGCAGGTCCTCGCCGAGGCCCGCGAGCTCGCCGTCCGGCTGGCGGCGGGCCCGACCGCGGCCTACCGGGCGGTCAAGACGGTGCTGGCCACCGCGGCGACCGACTCGCTGGAGCAGACCCTCGCGCTCGAGGCGCGGCTGCAGGCCGAGGTCGGGCAGAGCGCCGACCACCGGGAGGCGGTCGAGGCCTTCCTCGCCAAGCGCGCACCGCGGTTCACCGGGAGCTAGGTTCGGCAGCAGGGTGTGATGGATGTGCGGAAGTCGCGCAGCCGTCACGCCCTGCTGGCGTTGTGCCGTCAGCCCGGTGGGGCTGTGGCGCCGCGGAACCTATGCGCGGCGTTCTGCCCGCCCGGCGGCCTGTCTCACCGGGTCCGCGCCCACCGAAGGGGGGTGGGGCGGGCGCCGAGACGGCCGCCGGGGTGCGGCGGGCAGCTCGTGCGCCGGCGCGGTCGCGCGGGGTCGGCCTCGCGGGCGCGCCGGGTGCCCGCACCGGAGCAGACCGGCTGCTCGTGCTTCCATCCCCGCGGCCGGCCGGACGGGTGTCCGGGCGGCGGCGCTGGTGGGGTGCGGATCGGCGCTCCGGACCGCGGGGTCCGGCCGTGAGGCCGTGCGCGAGGGCGCGTCGGCCGATCGCGACCGCGGCACCGTGGTGCCGAGTCACGCTCGTCTGTGAGGTGAGTGGGGCCGTAGGGCCGCCGGTGAGCACTCGCTGCCAGTCCCGCCCGCCGACCTTGCTGGTGTAGCGCGGATCGACGCTGATGACCGCGAGCCCGGCGGTGGCGGCCATCGCGGCCAGCCGGCGGCGGAACGCCAGGGTGGGGAAGCCGGACAGCAGCCGGCGGAACCGCCGGTTGCGGCCGTGCTTCTCCCGGGTGGTTTCGTCGGTGAAGCCGAGTTCCTCGACCGCGACCGCCTGTGCCCCGGTCGTTGCGGCGAAGTCGAGCAGGGCGGTGATCGCCTCGCGCAGCCGTGCGTCCCGCGTGGTCGTCGGTAGGTCGTCGAGATCGAGGGGGATGCGGATTGGCCGCCCGATCGGGTTGCCGTCCTGGTCGAGCCTCGCGGTGGCGAGGTGATTGGCGTTCAGATCCACTCCGACCAGGCCGCCGAGCCGGGCCTGCTGCAGCGTCAGCGCCGGCTGCGCTCGCCGCACCCACGCCACGCGCAGCATCACCCGACCCCGGCCGCGCCGGTCGATGGTGAAGTCGACGTCGAGCCGGACGGCGCGGCGGGCGGACAGCCGCTCCTCCAGCTCTTCGCGCCGGTGGTGCAGCGGCACCGGGTGGGTGAGCCGGACCTGGCTGCCACACCCGAACCGGGCCCGCACCGGTCCGGGCGCCGACACGGTCAGGAACCACTCACCGGGTCGGTCCGGAGCGTCCTGCCGCAGGCTCAGGCACGGATTGCCACCCAGAACGCCGGCGTTGCCGACGCAGCCGAACCACGCACGCCGCCGGAGCCAGAGCTGCTGCCACTGCCGCTCGGTCAGGCCGGCCTGGTTCAGGTGGTGGCGGGTGGTGGCCAGCCGCTTGCCGCCCAGGCACGCCCCGTACCGGCCCTCGGACCGGCGGCGCTGCACCTCGGCGAGCTCGGCGCGCAGGACGTCGAGTCGGCGGCGCTTCATCACTCGCTCGTTCTCCGTGACATAGCCGCCCCCGCACCGGTGGCAGCGGCGCTTTCCGCAGCCGCAGCAGGCCGCTCTGCTGGGCAGCGCGGTGCGCGCTTCCACATGCCGAAAGGCGGCCTGCAGTCGCTGCTGGTGTGCCCACAGCTGCTCCTTCACAGCGCGTGCGGCGGCGTCGTTGTCCACACAGATGCTGCCCGCGTACCGGGAGTGGATGCCGAACCGCGCCGAGAGCGCCTTCTGCCGGTCGTTGGCCCGCTCCCGCCGCTGCGCCGCGGCCAGGTCCGTAGCCCGCGCCCGGGACAGATGCGTGCCGACCGCAGCCAACAACTGCTGCTCCCAGTCGGTCACCCGCAGCCTGCTGCCGACGCTGACGCCCGACGGTGGCGCGACCACATGGGTCGGCAGCCGCGGGCGTGAGGAGGACATGGCCGCAGACTGCCCGATACCACTGACAAGGCTTACGCACAGCAGATCTCACCTTGCTGCCGAACCGACCGGGAGCTGAGCCGGCCACCGGCCGTACCCCCCGCTGGGCCGCAGGCGCGTCGCGGCGGCCCGTGACAAGGCACCGGCCGTACCCCACGCTGGACCGCAGGCGCCCGTCGAGGAGGTTCCGTGTCCGATCCGTCCAGCCCGCCGGTGCCCCCCGGCCCTGCCGGGGCACCCGGTGACCGGCTCCCCCGCCGGCCACCACCGCGGCCGGCGTTCAGCCCCGCGCCGCCGCCCCCGGACACGCCGGCCGACGGGCGGCGCCCGGCCGCACTGCGGGCCTCGGCCTGGTGCTGGGCGGGCAGCTTCGCGGCCGGAGCTTTGGGTCTCGCCACCGCCCTGGTCAACCGGGACACCATCCGGGCGCGGGTCACCGAGGCGGCGCTGGAGACCGACCCGGCCCTGGCCCCCGACGTCCTCGAGACCGGGGTGACCGTGACGGTCGACGGCATGCTCGGTACCGCCGCCGGGTTGGTCGTCGTGGCCGCCCTCTGCCTGGTGCTCGCGCTGCGGCGCACGCCCGGCATGCGCTGGGTGCTCGCCGTCGCCGGGGTGCTGACGCTGTTCCTGCTCCCCCTCGTGCTCAGCCTGGTCGCCGGGGGGACCACGGTCGACGAGCTGTCGTTCCTGGTCCAGGCGGCGCTCGTCGTCGTCGCCCTGGTGACCCTGTTCGTCGGGTCGTCACGGAGCTGGTTGCGCGGCCCGCGACCCTGAGCCGGCGGCGTCGAGCGTCGCCACCGCCGCCTCGCAGGACCGGGCCAGGACCGCGTAGGCGTCCACGGCGGGCCGCCCGGCCAGCGGGTCGGCGGCGCGCGCCCGCCAGCGGTCGAGGGCAGCCAGCGCGGCGGCACGCAGCTCCTCCGGCGGAGCGTCCGCCGCGAGGCCGAGCCGATCGGCCGGGTCCGGCCCCTCGGCGCCGAGGAGGCGTTCGGCCTCCGCCCGGAACTCGGGCGGGATCGGCCCGTCGACGGCCCGGGAGCGCGCCAGCAGCTCGAGCTCCACGAACTCCTGGGAGCCGATCTGCAGCCGCTCGACCCGCGCCCTCAGCGGGCCGGTGTCCGCGACCGGCCGCTGGCGGAGCAGGCGCTCGATCAGGCGGACGGCGGTCGCCGCCCGGAGCGCGGCGCTGCGCCGGAGGAAGTGGACGATGAGCAGCCGCTGCAGCTCCGCCAGACCGCTGCGGCGGACCAGCTGGTCGCCCAGCTCCCCGGCGTCGGAGACCCCGGTGCGGATCAGCGCCACCGCCAGCCGGATGCCGAAGAAGCCGAGCCGTTCGAGCAGCGTGGCGCGCAGCTCCCTCGAGACGGGGACCGGTGCGTCGTCGCGGCAGAACCGGTCGGCGCTCAGCAGCATCGCCTCGAGGTCGGCCCGCTCTGCCACGGCGAGGCTCCGGAGGGCCACGAACTCCCGGTGCCGGAGCATCCGGCCGGCGAGCCCGACCAGGCCGGCCACCGGGACGACCGCCTGGCTGAGCGCCCGCACGGCGGGGTCCCCGGACATCCGGCGGGCCACCTTCTGCGCGGCCAGCAGCGCGTCCACCCGGCCGGCGCCCACCTCGTCGGCCCGGGACAGCACGGTGATCGTCGTCGTGTGCACCCCGGACCCACCGGTCGCCTCCTGGAAGCGGGCCAGGAAGTCGAGGTCCTCGGGCTGCATCTGCCGGGTGAGGAAGACGACCGCGTCGGCGACCGGCAGCTCGTCGCGGGCCAGGAGCTCCCACGCACGGGCGCTGATGCCGACGTCCAGCGACGAGATGCCGGGGGTGTCCAGCAGCGTCGCCACGGCGAGCCCCGCGGTGGGCCAGTCGACCACGAGGCGCTCGACGTCCTCCGGTGGCGTCCCGGCGAGGTCCAGCCGCAGCGCACCGTCGGCCCGCCGGACCGGCAGCACCCGCCGCGGACCGTCCACCGGGTGCAGCGCGACCCGCGGCACGGAGCCGTGGCGGTACCAGGTGACGACCCGGGTGCACTCGCCGGCGTCGGTCGGCGCCAGCCGTTCCCCGACCAGGGCGTTGAGCAGCGTCGACTTCCCGGCCTTCACCCGGCCGACCAGCGCGATGCGCAACGGCTCGTCCAACCGCTCGCGCTGCGCCCGGAGGACCGGGAGCGCGTCCGGGTCGTCGCGGTAGGCGTCGAGGGCCTCGTCGAGCAGCAGGCGGACCTCGTCGACGAGCGTGGTGGCCTGCACGCCGTCCGGCGGGGCGGTCACCGCAGGGCCGCCGGTGCCGCCTCGAGCCGGGCGATCTCCTTGGCGAACCGGTCCAGCACCTCGAGCTGGGTCCGCACCGCCCGGATCCGGGCGGTGCGCTCGGCCGTGGCGGCCTTCGTCGACCGCTGCGCCGCGGCGAGGGCGTCGCCGAGCGTGCGGGAGAGCTCGTCGACGGTGTCGGTGATCAGGTCGCGCAGGGTCCGCTGAACCAGGCGCAGCTGGTCCTTCAGCTGCTTGCCGACCTGGAAGACCACCTCGTCGAGGTGCCGCCGGACGATCTGCTTGGCCTCGCTCTGCCGCCGCTGCCGCCGGGCGACCTTGTCGTCCTGGTAGGCCTTGCGGCCCAGGACGACGCCGACGGCCAGCGAGAGCGGGTTGATGACGGCGAGCCCGGCCAGGCTGGTGACCAGCCCGGTCATCAGCACGCCGGTGTAGGAGCCGCGGAGGCCGATGAGCAGCCGTTCCCGCATCGGGAGGAAGCCGTCGTCCATGCTCGCGACGTCGACCAGGGCGCCGAGCGCCTCCGCGGGCGACCCGATGTCCAGCTCGGGAGCGACGACGCCGCCGTCGCGGGCGAACTGCTCGACCACCTGCTCGGCCAGGTACTCCGACCGCTGCCCGGCCCACACGTAGCTGTCGGTCACCGCGGTGGCCAGCCGCTCGTCGAGCCACTCGGTGAACTCGGCCCAGACCGGCCCCGGGTCGCGGGCGTCGATGGCCTCCTCCGCCTCGCGGATGAGCACCCGGGAGCGGTCCCGCAGGTCGTAGTCGATGTCGGCCATCAGGTCGGTGACGCCGTCGCCGAGCATCTGCTGCCAGCGCGACGACCGGCGACGCAGCTCCTCGACCCGGGCGCGGGCCTGGGTCAGCTCCTCCACCAGGGCGTCGTTGCCGGCCGGGTCCTCGAGCGCGGCGAGCTCGGCGCGCAGGGACAGCGCCAGCTGCTCGGTGACCGAGCGGAGGTCGTGCACCGTCGACCGCTGGCGCAGCGCCTCGGCCCGGCCGAGGACTTCCCGGCGCAGGTGCTCGGCCAGCGGCGCCAGCCCTGACTCGGCGTGCAGCTCGGCGTCCTTCTGCTGCACCGCGAGGATGCCGAGGGACGCCGAGACCGGGAACAGCGGCGCCTCGATCCCCTGCCGACGGAGGTGCGCCCGGTCCAGCTCGACGATCGACCGCCACGACGGGTGCACGTCGGTCTTCGTCACCGCGAACACCACGGTGGGGCACAGCGCCTCGGCCTGGCGGATGAAGGCCATCTCCGGGCCGGTGTACTCCTGCGACGCATCGGACACCACGAGCACCGCGGAGGCGCTGGGCAGCAGGTCGACGGTCTGCAGGGAGTGGCCGGTCCCGATGCCCCCGACCCCTGCGGTGTCCACGAGCTCCAGGCCCCCGGCCAGGAACCGGCGGGGCAGCTCCACCTCGGCCCGGACGAGGTGCCGGCCGTCGCCGGCGTCCGCACCGCGGGTGGTGCGCGCCGAGAGCGACTCGATCGGTACGGGGGTGCGCTCGACCGGCCCCTCTGCCGCGGGCACCGCTCGGCCGTCGGCCGTGCCACCGGCCGCCACGCTGTGCACCAGCACCGCCCGGGGTGCCACACCCTCGCGGATCACCGTGGGGACGACGGTGGCGACATCGTCGGCCACCGGGCAGACCGGCGCCCCGACGAGCGCGTTGACCAGCTGGCTCTTGCCCTGCTTGGGCTCCCCGACGACGAGCACCCGGACGCTGGCCGCCCCGACCCGCTCGCGGACCAGGGCCAGCCGGCGCTCCAGGTCGGCCCGGCCACCCGTCTCCGCGAGGGCGCGGGCCCGGTCGATCAACTCGAGCGGCGTTGCCACGGTGCCCCTTCCGACGTGCCTGCCGACATCACACCAGGAGATCGACCCCCGCACAGGCCCGAGCCCGGCCCCGATCCTGCCCGGGAGGGCGAGAGGGGGCCGGGCTCGGGACGGATCACCCGGTGGCGGCGCGCGGTCCACCACCGCCACCGGGTCGTTCCCATCCGGTCTGGGGACCGACTCTCAGGCGGCGCCCTCGAGAGTCGTGGACAGGTCGTTGTTGTTGCCGGAGTCGTCCACCAGGTCGTTGTCCTGGAAGGAGTCCTCGACCTCGACGTCGACCTCGGTGGAGTTGTCCTGGAACGAGTCCTCGATCTCCGTGGAGTTGTCGTTGAACGAGTCCTCGAGCTCGACGTCGACCTCGGTGTTCGTCGAGTTGTCGGAGTTGTCGTTGAACGAGTCGTCGACGTCGACCTCGGTGTTCGTCGAGTTGTCGGAGTTGTCGTTGAACGAGTCCTCGACCTCGACCTCCGTGTTCGTCGAGTTGTCCGAGTTGTCGGAGTTGTCGTTGAACGAGTCCTCGACCTCGACCGAGTTGTCCGTGTTGAAGGAGTCGTCGACGTCGACGTCGGTGGAGTTGTCCTGGAACGAGTCCTCGATGTCGACGTTCGTCGAGTTGTCGTTGCCCGAGTCGCTGACGTTCGTCGAGTTGTCGTTGCCCGAGTCGCTGACGGTCGTCGAGTTGTCGTTGCCCGAGTCGTTCACCGAGTTGTCGGTGTTGAACGAGTCGTCGACGGCCACGTCCAGGTGCGTCGAGTTGTCGTTCCCGGAGTCGCTGATGGTCGTCGAGTTGTCCGAGTTGTCGGTGTTGAACGAGTCCTCGATCTCGGCGTCGATCTTGACCGAGTTGTCGACCGAGTTGTCCTGGAACGAGTCCTCGATGCGGACGGAGTTGTCCGAGTTGTCGTTGAACGAGTCGGTGTAGGTGTTGCCGACGTTCGTGGAGTCCTCGATGACGGTGGTTCCGTCGCCGATGAAGACGTCCTCGATCTCGAACTTGTACTCCTGGCTGTTGTCGACGTAGGCGTGGTTGTTGCTGCCGCTGACGACCGTGCCGACGGTGGTGGAGTGGTCCGACTTGTCGTTGAACGAGCCGTTGAGCGAGTCCCGCACGTCCACGTCGACGTCGACCGAGTTGTCGGAGTTGTCGACGTGGTTGTCCTCGCCGACGGCGTTGCCGTCGCCGGTCACGTGGATGGAGTGGTCGCTGTTGTCGACGCTGGTGTCGACGGTCGAGTCCTCGATGTCATCGCCGGCGACGACGGCGTGGTCACCGGTGTTCAGCACGATGTCCTCGCCGAAGACCTTGTAGGTGTCGCCCCAGACGTTGTGCGACGCGTCGACCTCGTAGTGGTAGCTGTGCGAGATGTACTTGAGGTGCTCGATCGCGGCGGGCTCGTGGCCGCCGCCGCCGCCCTCGGCCGGCTTCTCCTCGTCGTCGCACTTCGCCGGCTTCTCGACCGGCTTCTCGTCGTCGTCGCAGTGGTCCTTCATCGGCGGCTTGTAGTGGTCGTCGTCGTCCTTGCCCCAGCCGGCGTGGCCGCCACCGCCACCGCCACCGGCGCCGGCACTGACGGCGACGGGGGCGAAGTCGGCGACCATCGGCATGATCGCCTCGACGTCGGCCGCGGTCAGGTCCTCGAGGCCGGCGGCCTCGAGCGCGCCCGCGGGGTCCTCCTCGAACCGCTCGGCCGCCTCCGGGTCGCGGAGCAGGTCGAGGATGAAGTCGAGCAGGGAGGTGTAGAGGTCAGACATTGCTGTTTCTCCTGAGGTCCGGGCCGTCCGTCGTGGCCGGCTGCCGGGAGCAGTCAACGCACCGCGCGGTCGGCAGCCCATCGGGGAACGACCCCCCACTCGGTGACCCCCTAGGGGGGATCGGGTACTGACGGAGCGTTAGGGGGATCGGGGTGTCGCCTCTCCCTCACGTCACATCCACCCCAAGAGACGTCAGGCACCTCCCAATCGGGTTGCCCAGAGTTACGTTCCCCCGGTGCATCGTGAACAACGGAGTTCCACTCGCGAGGCCACCGCTGGATGCAGCCGTCAGGCGGGGGGCCGGGATTTCGATGAGCCCTATGCGCTCGGCATCGACATCGGTGACGAGACGGTCACCGCGGCCGTCTGCCACCCGGACGGCACGGCGGCCCCCGTGCCGGTCGATGACGCGGTGTGCGCCGCGGCCGCCGTGCGGCTGGCGGCGGTCGGTGGCATCGGCCTGATCGATCAGGCCGATGCCCGCCCGCGGACGGCGGCCCCGGTCACCCGCCACCTGATGTCCCGGGTCGGCGTCCCGGTCCCCCTGCTGGTGGCGGGGCACCCGGTGCAGGCCGCCGACCTCGTGGCCGCGGTGGTGGCCGCCGTCCAGTCCCTCGCAGCGGCGCAGGAGGGCCGTCCGACGTCCTGGACGGTCCTCGCCGTGCCCCCCTCGTGGGGGCCGCACCGGCAGGCCGCCCTGACCGAGGCGCTGGCCGAGCACGCCACCGGCCCGGTCTTCCTGGCGTCCGGCGCGGTGGCGGCCGCCCGTCACCAGCTCGCGGACGGAGACGGCGCCGGCCGCACCGTCGCGGTCTACGACCTGGGCGCGAGCACCCTGGACACGGCGGTCGTCCGGGCTGCCACCAACGGCGGCCCGGCGCACGTCGCCGTGCCGCCCGCTCCGCTCGCGTGGGGCGGGCGCGACGTCGACGACGCCGTCCTCGGCCACGTCGTGGCCGCGCTGTCCGGCGGACCGCGGGCGACACCTGAGGTGCGGGCGGCGCTGGCCGGGCTCCGCGCCCAGTGCGTGACGGCCAAGGAGGCGCTCTCCACCGGTACCCACGTCCGGCTGGACGTCGACCTGCCCGCCGGGACGACGACGCTCCGGGTGGTCCGGGAGGACCTCGAGGAACTGCTGACCGATGACGTCCGCAGCACCGTCGACACCCTGCGCCGCACCGTCGAGAGCGCCGGGCTCCGGGTGACCGACCTCGACGGCGTGCTCCTCGTCGGCGGGGCCGGGCGGATGCCCCTGGTCGCCGAACTGCTCTCGGCGGAGCTGGGCCGGCCGCTGCTCGTGCCCGAGGACCCTGCGCTGGCCCTCGCCCTCGGCGCCGCACGGCTGGGTCTGGACGCCCTGGTCGCCGGCGCCGGGGCGGGAGGCGGCACGAAGCCGGCCGACGGCGACCACGGGGAACCGGCCGCGGTCGCATCCGACGGCGACGACACCGGTCATCCGGCCGCCGCGGTGGCCCCCCGGCGGCAGGCCGTCCGGCGCCCACCCGCCGCGCGGCCGTCGCGCACCCGATCGCCGGTCGCGCCGGCCGGCCGGCGGAGTGGCCGCCGGGTCGTCGTCGTCGGCGGGGTGCTCGTGACGCTCCTGGCGGTACCGGCCGCCTTCGGGCTCCCGCAGAGCCGGGAGACGGCCGGCACGGGCACGGCGGACGCGCTCGCCGCGGCCGAGGACCGCAACGCCGGGTGGCCGTCCTCCTGGTGGCCGGCCGCGGCAGCGGAGGCCGCCGGTGACCAGACCGGTGACGTCACCCCCGGCACCGCGGCGGCCGAGGGCGCCGACCAGGTGACCGGGACGTCCCTGGCGGCGGCGCGGCGGATGGCCGCCCCCGCCGCTGCGGACCCGGCGGACGAACCCGTCCGTGCCACGTCCGGTGGGCGACCGGCCGGCGGGAGTACCGGCACCGAGGACCCCGACGTGGCGACCGTTGCCGGCAGCCCTGCCCCCGCGGAGACCACCACCGGCCCGAGCCCGTCGGCAGACGTGGCGCCCGGTACGCCCACCAGCCCGGCACCCACCACCGGGACGACGCCACCGGCCAGCACATCCACCACCAGCGCTCCACCGGCCAGCATCCCCCCGAGCAGCACCCCGCCGCCGGCCAGCACCCCGTCGCCTTCGACCCCCACCACCGGCGCACCCGAGCCGGCGACCCCCACCACCAGCACCCCGCCGCCGGCGACCCCCACCACCACCAGCGCTACCGGACCGGGGTCGGACACCGGCTCCGCGCCGGAGACCGGCACCACGCCGGAGACGGGAACGCAGACGGCGCCGGAGACGGAAACGGCGCCGGAGACGGCCCCGCCGGCCGAGCCCACCGGGAGCGACCGGGGAACCGCGGCATGAGCGTCGACGTCCGCACACCCGTTCCGACACCGATGCGCAAGACCGAGGAGGACCCCTGCTGGCCCGGCTCCCCCCAGGCGATGGCCCGCCGGGTGGTGCATGAGCAGGTCGCCGGCGACGGTGCCACCCACGTCGCCGTCCTCGGTCCCGGGGGCACCGGCAAGACCACGTTGCTCGCGGAGCTGGTGAGGCTCTACCGGCGGGCCGGCGTGGCGGTCGTGGACGCTCAGGCCGCGCCGGAGCCGGGCGAGGTGACCGACCGGCTGGTGGTCCTGGTGGACGACGCACACCGGCTCACCCCCGGCGCCGCCGGCCGGCTGCGGGTGCTGCTGCGGCATCCGCTGGTCGGGATCGTGGTGGCTTACCGCCCGTGGCCGCGGCCGCCGGCGCTGCAGGAACTGATCGAGGCGATGGCGGGTGACCGGCGCCTGGTGGTGCTCGGTCACCTCGACCGCGACGTCGTCCGCGGCTGCGCGGAGCACCACCTCGGCCCGGCGGCTGCGGCGGTGGTCGACCCGGTGCTGCGCCAGACCGGTGGTCTGCCGGCCTTGGTGGAGCCCATGCTCCGCGCGCTCGCCGCGGCGGGCGCCGCGCGGCAGGGCGCAGCGCTCGCACCACGAGGTGCCGTTCCCGGACCGGTGGGGATGGCCGAGACGCCCGGCGTGGTGAGCGAGCAGATCTGCGCCGCCCTCGCCGACCTCGATCCGTGCACCCGGGCGGTGCTCCACGCCCTTGCCGCGGGCGCGCCGCTGGACGCCGAGCTGCTGGCCGAGCTCGTGGGCACCGCGGACGCCACCGACCTCGTCCAGCGCGTTCAGACGACGGGTGCGCTGCTCGCCACCGGGCGGGTCGTGCCGGCCATCGGCAGCGCCCTGCTGTCGACCACGCCGCACGACGTGACCCGGTCGGTGCGCCGGCGCCTCTTCACGCTGCTGCTCGACCGCGGCGAGGAGCCGGTCGAGCTGGCCCGCGCGCTCGCCGCCGACCGGGTGCGGGAACCGCGGGTGGCACGGCTGCTGCTCGAGCAGGCCGACGCGGCCCTCGCCGAGGACCCGGGGCTGGCCGGGGCGCTGCTGTCGGAGGCCGTGGACGCCGGTGCACCCGCCGCCCCACTGGCTGTGCGCCGCGCGCTGGCGGCCGCCCTCGTCGGAGACCTCGACGGCGCGCTGCAGTGGGCCGATCCGGCGCTGCGGGACGAGTCGGCTCCCGGCCACCGCCAGGCCGCCGGCATCACCGCCGCCGTGCTGGCGCAGCGAGGACTGCTCACCAGCACCGCCGAGCTCTACCGGGTGGCCGGACCGCAGCGGGCCGGCTCGACGGCGCTGGCACTGCTCGCGGTGGGGGCCCGGGAGGATGCGGAGGCGGAGCTGGCCTCGACCGAGGGTGCGGCCGGACGCTGGTCGCCGCACCTGGTCTCCGGCTGCGAATCGCTGATGGCCCGAGGCGTGCTGGAGTCGATCCGCCCGGGGCCGAGCACGGCCGAGGCGGCGACGACCGCGCTCTCCACGCTGACCCGGGCAGCCACGCTGCTCGAACCGGTCGGGCGCACCGCGCTGCTGATGGACACCCCGTCCGCGCTCGCCGCGCTGGTCGCGCTGCACACCGGTGAGCTGGGCAGCGCGGAGTCGGTGCTCGAGCGGGCGCTGGCCGCGGACATCGGCGGGCCGCCCGCCCGGTCGCGCCACCTGCTGCTGCTGGCCTGGACGGCGATGCTGCGCGGCCGCATGCCCATCGCTGTGGAGCGGATGAACGAGGCCCGGTCGGGACGGGGACCTCTGGAGCCGCGCGACGAGCTCTTCCTGCGCGCTCTGGAGGTGGGGCTGGCCCGGCGCGCGAGCGACCTACCCGCCCTGCTGCGGGCGTGGGGCCGGGCGCGGGAGGCCGTCGTCCGGCACCCGGTCGACCTCTTCACGCTGCTGCCCCTGGGGGAGCTGGTGGTCGCCGCCGCCCGCCTGGGCGAGACCGCGCGCCTCGCCCCGCACCTGGCCGAGGCCGAGGCGCTGCTCGCCCGGCTGGGGAACCCGCCGTTGTGGTCGACCTCCCTGCACTGGAGCGGCGCCCAGGCGGCGATCGTCATGGCCGACCCGGCCATGCTGCAGCCGCACGCCACCGCACTGGTCAGCGCCGCGCGCACCAGTTTCTACGCGGCCGTGCTCGCCGACGCGGGACGCAGCTGGCTGCGGGTCCTCGTGGGGGACATCGATGCGGTGTCGGTCCTCACCGCCGCCGAGCGGCTCGCGGGGATCGGGCTGACCTGGGACGGCTCCCGACTGGCCGGGCAGGCCGCCGCCCGGGCGACGGATTCCTCCGACCGGAGCTGCCTGCTGCAGTGCGCCCGGGTGCTCTCCGGCGACGACGAGCCGCGCCACGTGTCGACGGGCGGGGCGGCCCCGCACGGCCGGGCGCAGGCCGAGCCCGGCGGCGTGCTCAGCGCACGAGAGCGGGAGATCGCCGCACTGGTCGTCGAGGGGCTGACCTACCGGGAGATCGGTGCGCAGCTCTACATCTCGGCGAAGACGGTCGAGCACCACGTCTCGCGGATGCGTCAGCGGCTCGGTGCCAGCAGCCGTTCGGATCTGCTGGCCCGGCTGCGGGCGGAATTGGCCGAGGGGGCCTGAACCGACCCGGACCAGCCCCGCGGGACGTGTGCACCTGCCGCCGGGCGGGCGGTTCCGACCCGACAGCAAGGCGTTCAGGGGTCGCCGTCGCCGGCGACGCGTTCACCGGGCCAGGGACACGCAGGCCGGGCAGACGTCGGTGGCGCGCACCGGCCACTGCTCGCCGGGGCTGACCCGGGCCAGCGTGCCGCAGACGGTCAGCTCGCAGGCGCCGTCCACCTCGGCCGCCGGCCGGTGCACCTCGACGGCGTGCCACAGGGCAGCCGTCGGGCCGTGGGCCCGGCTGCGGGCGGCGGCGAAGACGGTCGTCACGGACATCATGGGAAGGACGTCGGCAGCACCGCCGGCCCCGATAACCGATGCGGCGCCGGATCTCCCCCGGAAGGAGGAGATCCGGCGCCGGGGGATCCGGCGCGCGGTGTGGCGGCCGGGTGCCAGGATGCGGTCATGGAGCTCACCAAGCACGGGCACGCCTGCGTCGTGCTCACCGACGGGGACCGGCGTCTGGTCATCGACCCGGGCGCATTCACCGACCCGGCCGCGCTCGAGGGCGCCGGCGCGGTCCTGGTCACGCACGAGCACGCGGACCACGTGGTGCCGGACCGGCTGCGTGCCGCGCTGGAGGGGAATCCGGGTCTCGAGGTGTGGACCAACCGGTCCGTGGCGGCCCTGCTGGAGGGGGCCGGGGACCGGGTGCACGTGGTCGGCCACGGCGACGCGATCACGGTCGCGGGCTTCGACGTCCGGGTGCACGGGGAGCTGCACGCGGAGATCCACCCGGACCTGCCCCGGGTGGCGAACATCGGTTTCCTGGTGGACGGCCTGGTCTTCCATCCGGGCGACGCGTTCACGGTGCCCGAGGTGCCCGTCGCGACGCTGCTCCTGCCCCTGCAGGCCCCGTGGTCCCGGACGGCCGACGTCATCGACTACGTGCGGGAGGTCCACGCCGACCAGGCGTTCGCGGTGCACGACGGGCTGCTCAACGACACGGGCCTCGGCGTCGTCCACGGGCTGCTCGGGGAACGGGGCCCGGGGACCCCGACCCCGATCGGCCGGCTGGCCCCGGGGGAGACCGTCGAGCTCTGACTCCCCCGGCGACCGGCCGGGTCAGTGCCGGACGGCGCGGCCCGACCGGCCCGCCATGCCCGCGTAGGCACCGACCAGCACGAGAGCGGCGACGACGGCGATCACGAAACCCACGACGTTGAGCTCGAAGATGTCGCCGGCGCCGAACAGGCTGGCGATGAAGCCACCGATGACCGCGCCGAGGACACCCAGCAGCAGGGTCGCGACGATGCTGATGGACTGCTTGCCGGGAAGGATCAGCCGGGCGAGCGCGCCGATGACCAGGCCGATCACGATGAGACCGAGAATGTCGAACACAGCGTTCTCCTTCGTTCGACCGGCGCTGCGGTTCCGGCAGGAAGCCGGGCGCACCACGCCGGTGCACGACCCGCTCCAGTACCCCGCAGCGTTACAGTGATGCGTCATTCCCTCGATCGAGCTTGTGATCAGCGTCGTTCACGCGGTATTCGCGGCGCGGGCCACGTGGGCGGGCACCTTCGCCAGTTCCGCGTCCACGGTCCGCCGCACCAGCCGCCGCATCGCGCCCCGCTGCAGCCGACGGACGACCCGGCCACCCACCGGCTCGTGGGTGACGGTGATGGAGACCTGGGTCCCACCGGCGGACGTCCCGGCCAGCTCGAGCCGCGTCGTCCAGGTCTCCGGGGTCAGGTCCAGCCGGGTGACCACCAGCCGGGGTTCGTCCCAGGCGAGGATCTCCCCGCGCGGGGACCCCGGCCGGGGCGCAGCGCCGGCGAGCTCGCCGGGGGCGCAGACGAACGTCGTCCCGACCTGCGGGCCCGAGCCGGCCCGGTCGACGACGTAGGAGACGTCGCAGACGGCGCAGTACGGCTCGAGCACCGCCAGCGCCCGCCACACCTCGGCCGGGGGCTGGGGGACCTCGCGGACGCCGGTCGCCGTGGTCATCTCAGCGTCCTCCCACCGACACCTCGAACTCCACCTGGCTGACGTCCGGCCGCAACCGGGAGAAGCTGTGCACCAGCGGGCGGCCGCCACCGTCGCGGACGGTGGTGCGCACCACCAGCAGGGGGGAACCGGCCACCACCCGGAGCAGCTCGGCCTCCTCGGGCGCGGCGGTGCCGACGTCGACGACGATGCGCCCGTGCGCCAGATCGGCGCCGTACTCCCGCCGCAGGTAGTCGTACAGGGAGCCCTGGCGGAAGTCTTCCACCGCGGCCGCGGGGTAGAGCTTCGCGGGCAGGAAGCTGTGCGCGACGTGGTTCGGCGCACCGTCGACGCTGCGCAGCCGGACCAGCTCGACGACGTCGGCCGCGGAATCCAGCGTGAGCTCGGTCCCGACCGCGGCCGGCGCCGGCACGATCCGCTGGGTGAGGACCGTCGTCCCGACCTGGGCGCCCTGCTCGGTCATGACCGAGTTGAACCCCGCGATCCGGTGCACGAAGCTCTCGCGGTACTCGTGCCGGATCGCCGGTCGGGTCACGTACGTGCCCCGACCCTGCTCCCGCACGAGGTGCCCGTCGGCGACCAGGCCGTCCACCGCCCGTCGCAGCGTGATCCGGCTGACGCCGTACTCGGCGCACAGCACGGGCTCCGGTGGCAGCAGGGTCATCTCGGGCAGCGCGGCGACCCGGCGCCGCAGATTCTCGCGGACCGACAGGTACTTCGGTCCGGAGACGGGGCTCACCACGCGGTCAAAGGTACTGCCAGAGCAGACGTCTGGTCGTCATGTCGTATGAGACGTCACATCCGGAGGGGCTGGGACAGCTCACGTGCGGGGCGCCCGCAGTTCCACCACGGTGACCTCCGGACGCGCCCCGATCCGCATCGGCGGGCCCCAGTACCCGGCTCCCGACGTGACGTACAGCTGGGTGTCGCCGTGTCGGGAGAGGCCCTCCACCGTCGGCTGGTCCAACCGGATGGCGTAGTCGAAGGGCCACAGCTGACCGCCGTGCGTGTGCCCGGACAGCTGGAGGTCCACGCCCGCCGCAGCGGCCTGCTCCACCATCACCGGCTGGTGCGCGAGCAGGACGACCGGCGTCGAGTCGTCGCGTCCGTCCAGCGCGGCGTCGAGGTCGGCGCCGTGACCGGGGAGGCCGGAGCGCGCGGCCGTGCGGTCGTCGATGCCGGCGAGGTCGAAGGTCGCGCCACCGCGGCCGATCGCCACCCGTTCGTTGCGCAGCACGTCCACGCCGAGGGTCGGCAGGTGCCGCATCCAGGCCCGGGTGTCCACGAAGTACTCGTGGTTGCCGGTGACGAAGTAGACGCCCTGCTCGCTGACCAGGTCGGCCAGCGGCGCCACGTCCTCTCGCAGCTCGTCGACGTTCCCGTCGACCAGGTCCCCGACGATCGCCACGACGTCGGGGCGCTGCTCTTTGACGATCTCCACCAGCCGCTCGAACCGCCGGCCGCCGTACGTGGCCGAGAGGTGACCATCGGAGAAGGTGACGATCCGCAGCCCGTCGAGGGCCGGGTCCAGCCCGGGCAGCGCCACCGGCACCCGGCGCACCACCGGTGCGGCGTTGGCGAAGTAGGCGCCGGTGCCGGCAGTGCCGAGCGCCACCGCGCCGGCCGTCACCGCCAGACCCCGGGCGAGGAAGCGCCGCCGGTCGATGGCCGCGGGGTCCCCGTCCTCGCTGTGCACATCGGTTGCGACACCACCGTCCTCCCGGACGGCGCTCTGCACATCGCCGTGCTGCCGGACGGCATTGCGATCAACTGCCGTCCCCGACTCACGCTGAGCCGCTTCGTCGTCCCTGCCCGGACCCCTCCGGGGCCCACTCGGGACGACCGTTCCGGAGGTGTTCTTCGTGATCCACCGGTTGCCCGCCCAGCGCACGGGCTCCAGGACGACCAGCGCCAGGACGGCGTAGAGGGCGATACCCAGCCAGCTGTAGCCGATCCAGCTCAACGGGGAGGCGGCGTCGATCGAGAGCGCCCCGCGGGAGAGCACCGCCGCGACCGGCAGCACGGCCAGCACCACGGTGAGCGCGGTCAGCCGGCGGCGCAGCCGGCCGGGCCCGGTGGTGCTCCTGACCAGCCGGAACCAGAGGTAGGCGTGCAGCAACCCGACGGCCAGGAGGACCACGGTCCCGAAACCCAGCAGGCCGATGACGGACAACAACGGCCTCCGGGGCTCCAGGGTGCGGTGACGCGGGTGCGGGTGCACCGGGCGCAGAGGGTGGACGATCAGGAACGGCGCGGCGTTCCCGGAGGCCGGGTCAGCCCGCGCCGCCCAGCCGGGAGGAGAGCGCGAAGGCCACCTTGGAGGCCCGTGGCGACGGCTGGGCACCGGCGGCCACCAGCGCGTCGCCGACGGCGCTCAGCAGCGGCTCGTCGCCGTCGACCAGCTCCACCTCGACCTCCCGCCAGGACCGCACCTCCGGCGCCTCGTCCTGGCCCCCCGCCGCCACGGTCGCCGTCACCGTGTCGTCGGCCAACTCGGCCAGCACCCGGCCGGACGCGTCCCGCAGCGCGGTGACCACCCGACGGGTCCGGAGCACGACCACCGGCGCCGGACGCTCCCCCTGCAGCAGGTCGGCCACCATCTCCAGCAGCTCGGGAGGTGCGGTGCCCAGACCGCGGTCCAGCGGCAGGTGCAGCTCACGGCGCGCCGTACCGGCGGGCAGCTTCAGGTGCCAGCCCTCGTCCGGCCCCCCGGTGCGCCGGCGCAGCGTGACCCGGCCGCGGACCAGCCGGAGGTCGGCCGTGTCGTGGTAGACCGCTGCCAGCTCGTGCGTCACCGGGGGGTCGACGGCGGCGACACCTGGGACGCCGTCGAGCGGGGGCGGTACGAACGCCGCGTCGACGTCGAACTTCCGCTCGATCTCGAGCTGCTCGGAAACCACGGGCCGACCGTAGGACACCACACCGGCCAGCAGCTCCCCCGCCCGCTGGCTACGTTGACCGCCATGGCCTCGAAGCGCCCCGACCGCCGGTGGACCCCGGCGATGGCCCTGCCCTGGGCGGTGTGGGCGCTGGTGCGCGGAACCGGGACCGAGCGCGGCTTCCCGCTGGTGCCGGCGCTGGCGTTCACGCCCTACGCAGCGCTCACCGCGGTCGTCCCGCTGACCGCGGCCGTCCGCAGCGGGTCGCGCACCGGCGCGCTCCTGGCCGCCGGCGCCGGCGCGGCCCTGGGCGCCGCGGTGCTGTCCTCACGCAGACGGGCGGGAGCTGTCCCGCCCGAGGGCGCGAGGGTGCGGGTCGCCACGGTGAGCCTGCGGCTGGGACTCGTCCCGGCCGAGCCCGTCCTCGAGCTCGTCCGCCGGCATGCCGTCGACGTCCTGGTCGTGCAGGAACTCACGCCCGACGCGGAACGGCGCCTGACCGGCGCCGGCCTGCACCGGGAGCTCCCCCACTCCCACGCCGTCCCGGCACGGCGGGGCAGCGTCGTCTCCGCCTCGGGCGCCGTCTGGAGCCGGTGGCCCGTGGCCGCGCGCGGCGCGGTGCCCGGCGGCTTCGAGCAGCCCACCGTCCGGCTGCCCGTCGCCGGGAGCCCCGACCTCGAGGTGACGGCGGTGCACACCCGCCCGCCGGCCACCTCGCCCGCCGCCGTCCGGAGCTGGACGGCGGACCTCGCCGCGCTCCCCTCCCCCACGCCCGATGCGCTCCGGGTGCTGGCCGGCGACTTCAACGCCACTCCCGACCACGCCGCGCTCCGGGCCGTCCTGGCCCGCGGCTACGTCGACGCGGCGCAGGCGGTCGGGCGGGGGCGGGTGTGGACCTGGCGCCCGCTCCGGCTGCGGTTCCCCCGGCTGACCCTCGACCACGTCCTCGTGGACCCGCGCGTCGCCGTCGCCGGCTGCGCGCACGTGCCGGTCGCCGGCAGCGACCACCGCGCCCTCGTCGTCGATCTGGCGCTGCCCGCGCACTGACGCTGCGGCGGCGATGTTCGTCCGGCCACCCGGCTGGGCAGCCAGGGAGGAGGGGCGCGCACCGGCGTGTGCCCCACGGAGGGGAGCCGACCCATGTTGAGCGAGCGCGAGGTGGCCGCCGCGATCGGCAGCACCGCCTACGGCGACGGTGGCGACAAGCTGGGCACCGTCGAGAGTTTTTTCGTCGACGACCGGACCGGTGAACCCACGTGGGTCGCGGTGACCACCGGCCTCTTCGGCACCCGGCACTCGGTCGTGCCGGCCGCGGAGGCGACCTGGGACGACGGTGCGCTGCGCCTGCCGGTAAGCGCGGAGGCGGTCAAGAGCGCCCCGGCGATGAGCGGCAACCACCTCGAGCCCGGGGAGGAGGCGGAGCTGCGCCGGCACTACGGCATCACGGACGGCGGCCGTGCGGACGCGGACACCACGGCGCCGGTCGCCGACGCGCCGCTGGCCGGCCCTACCGACACCGTCGCCGTGCCGGCGGTGGCCCCGGTCCCGCCCCCGGCGGCCGGCACCGCCACGGCGGGCGAGACCGACGGCGCCATGACCCGCAGCGAGGAGCGGCTGCGCGTGGGCACCGAGCGGGTGATCGCCCGACGGGTGCGGCTGGTGAAGTACGTGGTCACCGAGGAGATGCAGGTGACCGTGCCGATCCGGCGCGAGGAGGTCCGCCTCGAGGAGATACCGCTCGGGGACGCCGACCCGGCCGGGGACGCGGTCGGCGGCGAGTCGCTCGTCGCCGCGGACGCGGCCAGCGGCGGGCTGCCCGGCGAGATCGTCCTGCACAGCGAGCGGCCGGTCATCACCGTCGAGGTGGTGCCCGTCGAGCGGGTGCGGGTGCGGACCGAGATCGTCCAGGGCCAGGAGACGGTGACCGAGCAGGTGGAGCGCGAGCAGATCACCGTCGACGAGAGCGGCGTGGCGGGCCGCTGACGGACGGTCAGCCGCGCCGGTCGGGCAGGAATCTCAGCCGGTCGCGGGTGGCCGCCACCTCGGCGGCGTCGACGTCGGCCAGCACGAGCGTCTCGGTGCCGGCAGCGGTGGCCAGCAGCTCCCCCATCGGGCTGACGATCCGGCTGTCACCGGTGTGCTCCGTGCCGTCCCCGGCCGTGCCCACCCGGTTGCAGCCGACCACGTAGGCCTGGTTCTCGATGGCCCGGGCCTGCAGCAACGTCTGCCAGTGCAGCCGGCGGGCAGCCGGCCAGTTCGCCACCACGACGTAGAGGTCGGTGTCCGGGGCCGCGTGCCAGAAGACGTCGGCGAAGCGCAGGTCGTAGCAGACGAACGGGGTCACCCGCAGGCCGCCGATCTCCACGGTGACCGGCCCCTCGCCCGCGCGGAAGCGCTCGTGCTCGCCGCCGTGGGTGAACGGGTGCAGCTTGCGGTAGCGGTGCGTCGTCCCCTCCGGGCCGGCCAGGACGAACGAGTTGTACGGAAGCCCTGCCTTGCCCCCGTCCTCCCCCCCGCCGCCCGGCGCGATCTCCGGGCAGCTGCCGCCGACCCAGACGCCGTGCTCGGCGGCCTGGGTGGCGAGGAACCCCGCCGACGGCCCGTCCTCGGGCTCACCGATCCCCGGGGTCATGGAGAACCCGGTGGAGAAGGTCTCGGTGAGCAGCACCAGCTCCGCGCCCGCTGCCGCCGCCCGCCCCACCTGGGGGGCGAGCCGGCGGAAGTTGGCTTCCCGGTCCTCCCACACGATGTCGTGCTGCACCGCCGCAACCTTCATGCCAGCCTCCTCAGCCGCTCGACCGCCTCGGCGAGCACCGCATCGCTCTTGCAGAACGCGAACCGCACCAGGTGCCGCCCCAGGGCGGCGTGTTCCTGGGTGTAGAAGACCACGGTCGGGATGGCCACGAGCCCCGCACGGCGCGGCAGCTCCCGGCAGAACGCCAGGCCGTCGCCGTCCGGCTGCACCCCGCGGACGTCGACCGTGGCGAAGTAGGTGGCCTGCGGGCTGACCACCGGCAGCCCGGCCTCCCGCAGCCCGGCGACCAGGACGTCGCGCCGGTACTGCAGGTCCCGGGCGATCCCGGCGAAGTAGCCGTCGGGCAGCCGCAGCCCGTCCGCCACCGCCGGCTGGAACGGGCCGCCGTTGACGTAGGTGAGGAACTGCTTCGCGGTGCGGACGGCGGCCACGAGCGGCGCCGGCCCGCAGACCCAGCCGATCTTCCAGCCGGTGACGTTGAAGGTCTTGCCCGCGCTGGAGACGACGAGCGTGCGCTCGCGCATGCCCGGCAGCGTGGCGAGCGAGACGTGCCGGGCGCCGTCGAACACCAGGTGCTCGTAGACCTCGTCGGTGAGGACGGTCAGGTCGTGCGCCGTCGCCAGCTCGGCGAGCACCGCCAGCTCGGCCGCGGCCAGGACCGTGCCGGTGGGGTTGTGCGGGGAGTTGACCAGCAGCACCCGCGTGCGCGGGGTGACGGCGGCGCGCAGCTCGGCCTCGTCGAAGGTCCAGGCACCCTCGCCGTCCGCCGGCGGGTGCAACGGGACGGGCTGCACCACGCCACCGGCCATGGCCACCGACGCGCTGTAGCTGTCGTAGATCGGTTCGAAGAGGACGACCTCGTCGCCGGGCTCGAGCAGCGCCAGCATGGCGGCGGCGAGCGCCTCGGTGGCCCCGGCGGTGACCAGCACCTCGGTGCCGGGGTCGTAGCCGAGCTCCTGGAACCGCTGCTGGTGCTCGGCGACGGCGGTGCGCAGCTCCGGGATGCCGGGGCCGGGCGGGTACTGGTCGGCGCCGGTGCCGATGGCGGCCCGGGCGATGTCGAGCACCTCCGGCGGGCCGGGGTAGTCGGGGAAGCCCTGACCGAGGTTGAGCGAGCCGGTCTCCACGGCGAGCGCGCTCATCTCGGCGAAGACCGTCGTCCCGAAGCCCCGGAGCCGGGATGCCAGCGGTGCGCGCATGCGGCTCTCCTGCCCGGCGGTTCCACGTGGAACCGCTCTGTCACTGCCGAGTCGTGAGCTCCTCGGGCTAGCCGATCCGGACGTCGTCGTACCCCCCGATGGCCACCACGTCACCGGAGCGCAGCTGCCGGCCCCGCCGCTCCTCCGGCTCACCGTTGACGGTGACGGCGCCCGACACGAGCACGTCCTTGACCTGGGCGCCGGTGGGGACGGCGTCGACGAGCTTGAGCAGCTGGCCGAGCCGGATGCTGTCCTCGCCGGGACGCAGGTCGATGGTGCGCACGCCGATCAGTCTGCCCGTCCGTCGGGGAGGAGCTCGTCGCCGACCCGGACGACACCGGGATCGAGCACGGCGGCGCGCACGGCCAGCAGCCCGTCCCGCTCGCGGTGGATCGTCTTGAGCACCGAGGTGTCCCGGCCGATCCCGCCCGGCTGCGGACGGGTGGTCATGACGCATCGCGGGATGCCGACGCCGAGCCGCAGCCTGACCCCGCCCAGGTCCGCCTCCTGTCCCCGGAGCTCCTCCTCGCCGGCGCCGTCCAGGACGACGTTGGCCCGGAACCGGCGGCGGTCCCAGGTGCCGATCGTCCCGGTCGAGACCAGGGACAGCCGGATCCGGGGGCTGTCGTGGAACGGACCGGGCGCACCCTCCCACTGCAGCCACTCGGTGGGGTCCGGCACCTCCTCGTCGGCCGGCGTCTCGTAGCTGGGCGCCGCACCGTCGGCGGTCGCCTCGCGGAGCTCCACCCGGCGGCCCAGCCAGTCGGACAGCACGTCCTCGTCGGCGGTGACCGTGCCGTCGGGGAGCACGACCTCGACGCCGCCGTCCGGGCGCACCCGGGCCGCGCCGAACAGCAGCTCGGGCACCCGGCGGGCGGTGAGGCCCAGGCCGGTGCCACGATCGAAGAGCGCCCAGCGACGGTCGCCGACGGTGCCGAGGACACCCATCTGCGCCTCGGTCAGCCGCTCACCCTGCAGCGACTTCACCGGGTACCGCCACAGCTCGATGACCTGCACGTCAGGCCGCCGGGTTCCAGGCCAGGGACCAGCTGCCGGTCCACTCCTGGCCCGGTTCGAGGACCAGCAGGTCGGCGCCGTCGGCGAGCGCGTTCGGCGGGCAGGTCATCGGTTCGACAGCGAGGCTGCGCCGCCACTGGCCGGCCGGCAGGGTGTCGCCGGTGTAGATCTGCAGCCACGGCCACGCGGCGTCGACCGAGATCACCAGCTCGCCGGCGCTGCCGCTGAGCCGGACGTTCGCCCAGCCCTCGGCGTCGCGGGCGAGGTCGGTGAGCGGGGTGTCCAGCGCCCGGTCGCCGATCCGGCCCACCGCGCCGTCGAAGGGCCGGCGCTCCCCCGTCGGCATCCCGCCGTCGAGGACCAGCTCGGTGCGGGCGGGCAGCGCCAGCTCGGCGTCGCCGATACCGCCGTCGGCCGTCGCGCCGACGGAGAGGTAGGGGTGGAAACCGGCGCCGAAGGGCGCCGGCCGGTCGCCGGCGTTCCGCACCCGAAGGGTGCTGGTCAGCCGGTCGTCGCTCAGCACGTGGTCGACCGCGGCGGCGAGCCGGAACGGGTAGCCCGCGTGCGGCTCGATCGTCGTCCCGACCGTGACGGACCGGTCCGCTTCCGCCAGTACCGACCATGGCTGCCAGGCCACCAGCCCGTGGATGGCGTGCGGCTCCACCGGTGACTGGACCTCCAGCTGGAACTCCTCGCCCTCCCACGACCACCGGCCGTGCCGGAGGCGGTTGGGCCAGGGCACCAGGACAGCGCCGCGCCAGCCGGGGGCGACGGTGCCGGGGGCGTAGCCGTCCAGGACCTCCCAGTTCCCGACCGCGAGCCGGCGCAGCGTCCCGCCGCGGAGGTCCACGGCCAGCCGCGCGTCGCCGGCGGTCAGCTCGACGTCACTGGGCGTGGTGGCGGGCCAGGGGGCGGACGACGGTGGCATGGCGCCACTCCACCACACCCGGGGCACCGGCTCACGTCCTGGTCGTAGCACGTATCCCCCTGGCCGACCGGATCGGCTGTGCATACCGCAGATCCGTCCACAGGGCCGTTGACCTGCGGTTTCTGTCATCGCCGGCGCCTATGGTGCGTACAGGTGCTCGATCGGATGTGGGGAAGGAGGCGGTCGGCGGTGTCGTCCTGGCGGTCGGTGCTCGACCAGCTCGCCGCGCTCGATCCCGCCGACTTCGACCGGTGAGCGTCCGCGCCGGCCCGGCGCCACCGGGACCGGGATGACGTCGGAGGACCATGCAGGGGGCCGGGCGGAACGACGCCCGCCCGGTCCCCCGCATGCCCGGATCGCGGCCCGTCAGGGGTGGTAGGTCACCTGCTCCGCGAACTCCACGACCTGCTCCTGCGTGAACGCATCGGGCACCTGGAGGGTGAAGGTGGTGCCGTCCTCGAACTGCCCCTGGAGGTACCAGCCGCGGTCCCTCGGCCCGCTGTCGACCCGCACCAGCGCCGCCGGCCGGCCCTGCACCGTCACGTCGAGCTGCGGACCCACGGGGCCCATGAGGTTCTCCCGCACCTGCTCCAGCGGGGGAACGTCCTCGGGCAGCGGCACGTGCACCGTGACCGTCTGCTGCTCGTAGGCATCGTTGACCAGGGTGAGGACGCGGCCCATCTTGAAGAACTGCACCGACCAGCCGGCCGGGGCGAGTTCGGCGGTGAGCGTGGCCCGCTGCGGCCGGTCGACCAAGGACTCGGCGACGGCCACCAGCTCCGAGGTCCGGCTGTACCGGCCCTCCCCCGACATCACCACCCACTGGTCCTCCGCTCGTTCCCAGACGAGTTCGGCGAACCGCTCGCGCTCGCAGACGGTCAGGCCGTCCTCGCAGTACAGCTCGCGCACCCCCCGGACGAGGTCGGCCGCCACCCCGTCGACCGTCACCTCGTCACGTCCGCTGACGTCGACGTGCGCGTAGGCGTCCTCCAGCCAGTCGGGCTCGTCCTCGTGGATCCCCACGGTGAACCTGTCGTCGCCGTCCGCCGAGTCGTACTCCGCGAAGCCGGCGGACTCGCCGTCACCGCTGAACCCCGGCGCCATCCCGGCGGGAGCCGGATCGAGCGACAGTGGGAACGTCGGCGTCTGGAAGTCGACGAGGGTGACGCTGTCGGCCGGCGTCCCGGGGCCGTCGGGCGCGGCGATGACCACGGCTGCGGCCCAGGCGGCCGCCGCGGTGACGGCGGCCAGGCCGAGGCGGAACGAGACCTTCCGGCTGGGGACCCGGGAGCGCCGGGAGGCCGGGCCCTCGATCTCGGCCAGCAGCGAGGCCCGGGCGGACCGCCGGGCGGCGGCGGACAGCGGCGGCGCCTCGGGGCCCGCCTCGCGGAGCAGGGCGAGGTCGTTCATCGGTCCACCTCGGAGGTCGGGTCGTCGGGGGAGATGCCGCCGAGGGCGGCGCGGGTCTGGCGGCGGGCGCGGTGCAGCCGGGAGCGGACCGTCCCGACGGGGACGTCCAGGACGGCGGCGATCTCCTCGTAACCGAGCTGGCCCCAGGCCAGCAGCAGGAGGGCGTCGCGGTCCCGGGGTTTCAGGCCGGCGAGCGCGGCGGCCAGCGGCCCGCGCAGCGCCTGGGCGTCCAGCCGGTCGGCGGAGTCGCCCGGGTCCGCGCCGTGCCGCTCGGGCTCGGCGGCGGCCCGGGCGAGGGCCTGGTACCGGCGCTGCTCGGTGCGGACGTGCCCGTGGACGACGTTGGTCGCGATGCCCAGCAGCCAGGGCCGCACCTGGACGTGCTCGGGCCGGTAGGCCGCGCGCCGCCGGAAGGCGATCAGGAAGGTCTCGCTGAGCAGGTCGTCGGCCAGTTCACCCACGCGGCGCCCGAGATACCGGTGGACCGTGGTGGCGTGCCGGTCGAACAGCGGGGCGAACTCCGCCGGGTCGTCGACCGACCGGGCGATCAGCTCGGCGTCGCTGGGCAGCGCATCGGGGAGGGCGCGCAGCCGCGGGGGCTCGGCCGGTGGCCCGGCCGCCCGGTGCATCGCCGTCGGAGTCACGGCTGGTGATGATCCGGCCGCGAGGGGTGAAGTCGTCACACCCTGAGATGTCCGGAGCGGCGGATCCGGTTCACCGGGGCGAACCTTGCACTGGCCCGCCTTCCACACGGAGCTGTGCAAGACACGTCCGCCGGAACCAGATGCTCTAGCCTGAGCCCCGACCTTCACTGCGGTCAGCGGCGCTTTTGCCCAGCTTCCTAGACTGCACCGACGAGGAAGCTGGGTAACTACTTCACCCTGGAGGCATGCGGTGTCTATAGAAGCAGACTCCGCCCCCCACGTCGTTTCAGGTGATCTCTCTGATTCGTTGTTCCGGGCGCTCGCTGATCAGCCTATGATTGCATGCGATCTCGAAACATCGGGCCTCGACTGGCGCGTTGAAAGAATTGGGACCATCCAGCTGTTTTCACCCTCGACAGGCACCGTTATTCTGCAGGCGTCGAGCCGCCCTCCAGACCTACTTGCAGCCTTGATGCAGAGGCCGAGCGTCGTGAAGGTGTTTCATCACGCCCCGTTCGACCTTGGCTTTTTACAAGCGGATTGGTCAATCACCACCAGAAATGTCCGCTGCACGAAAGTAGCGTCCAAACTCGCCTTTCCAGAGGCGCCATCCAGTGACCATAGCTTGGCGTCTTTATTGCGCACCCAACTAGGCGTGGCAGTCGCAAAGGGGTCCGTAAGGACCAGTGATTGGATGTCTTCAGAGTTGACCGCCGAACAGATCGAGTATGCCGCCAATGACGTTCGCTTTTTACTTCCCCTTCTAGGCAATCTGACTCACCTGCTGGAACAGCGTGGCAGGCTAGATCTCTACCACGAGTGCTGCAGCTTCTTGCCATCACACGCCCGCCTAGAGACCGGCGGCTTTCCGGATATCTTCTCCTACTGACAGCTCACGCTCTGGACGACAGAGGCTCCCATGAGTCCCCTGAAAACGGGCGGTACATGGGCCGCGGGACGGCCGTAAGACGCACAAGGAGCCGGAGGTGAGGCGGGGCTTCTGGGCCGTTGACGTGCTCTACGACAACGTCCGCAGACTCGGGATCTGACGTCATGGCATGAAGATCGTTCAGAAATAGATCCGGTACCCACCCCAAGGGGAAGCCATCCTCCATAGCCGTGATCACGGCAGATGGGTTAACCGGATTCTGCGGCTCACTGATGAGCCGAAGGCGCTGACCTCTACTCAACAACATGAGGCGGCGTTCAAGGTCTTCACGCGTCACGTCGCTTGTGACTCCATGGAGGATCAGTGAACGACTTGGAACGTGTCGCACACCGTGCACAAGGAAGCTACACGTCAGTTCCCCTGAAGAAAGCGTTTCCGGCTCCGGAAAGAGCTGGAGCACGTCACCCTCTCGCCCGCCGCCCGAGCGCGCCATCTGTTCCCAAGGCGTCGCATCTGCCGATAAGCCCAAACGCTGGACATAGCGATCATGATCAGGGCGCCGCGTATCCATCACTCTCTGCGCGAAAAGAGGGAAAAGATGATCCGACTCATACGTACGCCGAAGTTCAGGGAAGCCAAGGAGGGGTCGGAATCCGTCAACCGATTCAGCGTTGCGGATATAGTTGAAGTGATAACGTGATCCATCAAACTCAAGCAGCGCCACCGGGGAAATCTGGCGTGTCTCAGGGTGCTGCCAGGTGACGGCGAGCCGACGAACGACCGGCCCGTCCGCGCGCTCTGCGCCACGCGGAGCCGTCTCAGTGGCACTCATGCAGCAACCTTTCCTTGTTGATCTTCAAGACCTCAGACGCGAAGCTACGCGCGGGGTCCGACAAAACCGGGAGACGGTGGAGGATCTCCATGACTGTGTCGTCTGTCACAGTGAGCAGCGCTTCGATCCAATGTGCGCGCGACACTGGCGACGCCAGCTCGAGCGCACGCGCCGCAAGGCTTACCAAGCTGGGCGGCTTGCCGCTGTGCTCGAAGCGCCAAGCGGTGCCCCTAGAGGCCCAGGCTGCAACTCCACCAGCCTCCAACATCTGCTGGCGCTTCGGATCTGGAACGTTGAACCCGAGGCAACCAGCCTGGTCGTAGGCGCCGCAGAGTCGGATCGGCTCGTCGGGTTGGTGCGGGTGGAGAACCGACCAGTTCTCATCGTGTCTGTCACGGTTTGCGATCCACGCGTCGAGCACCAGCATGCCTGCGAACGTGTCGAAGGCCGACAGCTCGCTCGGGAGCTGAGCATTAGGCGGCGGAAGCGCGTCCCGAAGCACAGTCTGGATATTTTCCAGGCTGTGCCCCGGGCGGCCGGTGGGATTGTGGGCGCCAGGTATGTAGCCATCGATGAGACCACTAAGCAAGACGGCACCGTTGTGCATGTCATAGCCAGCAGGGCGCAAGTTTCGCGACACGGCGCCTTGCTGACTGCCGCGAACGGCTACCTCAATCTGCGCGCAGGGTAAGCCCAGCGCACACGCAAGCTCGCTAGCTGCCTTCTCGGCCCAGTCCTCGCCGTGAACCACCGACCCCTTTATGGTGATCGGCTTGAAGAGCCAGCGCTCGTCGCTGGTCGGGTGGGCGAGCCAGAGCTTCTCATCGGCGCCTGCCGGCTCCTCAGCTGCAACGCGCCAGTCCGTGACGTCGAGCACCGGGAAACTGGGCAGGGCCACAACCCGACAGTAGTGGGGTCGTGGCCGTAAACGGGACCGACTCTCCATTCTAGGGCGCTCGCCTGCAGGCAACCCGTGGGCCCGTGTCCTCAGCGTCCGAAGCAGCGATCGCAGGTTCGTCAGCAGGGGCGCCGCCGCACGACTTTAGCTCTCGCAGTTCTCGGTGCCGTAGGTGGTGACGGTCTCGACGGCGGCGAGGAACTCCTGCGCGTCCTCCTCGGTCAGCGCGCCGCTGCCGATGGCGGCGTCGAGGTCGCCGTCGGACGGAAAGGTCTCGGCCATGAGGTCGGCGGCTTCCTGGACGTCGTCGCCGGCCTCGTCCGGAACGTTCTCGGCCAGTTCCTCCAGCTCGGCCTTGGCCTGGTCGACGTCGGCCTCCTGGATCTGGTCGATGGCCTCGTACTGCGCGCAGAAGTCGTCCACGCCGGCGCCACCGCAGGCGGTCAGGCCGAACGGCGGGGCGGCCGCGGCGGCGACCAGGGCGAGCTTCCGGATACGCATGGGGTTCCCTTTCCGGGTGCGGACGGGAGCGGTACCGGTCCGGCCGCGGCGATGACGTCGTGCACACCCTCACACACCCGCACCGCTGACCGGCTCCGTCCGGTCACCGCCGGGATCAGGCCCTGTCGAGGTCCTTCTCGAAGAACAGCGAGCCGGCGGCGTCCGGGTCCTCCCCGTAGGTCCCGAACGGGCCGGTCCGCCGGTAGCCCGCGCCGGAGTACAGCCCGGCCGCCTCCGGCTGCAGCGGACCAGTCTCCAGCCGGAGCGTGGTCCACCCCCGGGCACGGGCGGCGTCCTCCAGGCCGGTCAGCACCATCTTCGCCAGGCCCCGCCCCCGGGCGGCAGGTGCCACGTACATGCGCTTCACCTCGGCCACGCCGTCCCCCAGGTCGCGGAGGGCGCCGCAGCCGACCGCCGTCCCGTCATCGTCCCGCAGCAGGAGGGTCGCGCTGATGTCCGCGGCCGAGGGCGGCCGGCCGGGCTCCTCCTTGCCGCCGTAGCGCGCGCGGATCTCGGTCTGCTGGTCGGTGCTGAGCCGCTGGACGTCCGGGTCGTCCCAGGCAGCCGCCTCGATGATCACGAGCCGGATCCTCGCAAGACCGGCCCGGCCTCCCGGCGGTACCGTCCGCTGAGCACCCCACCGAAGGAGCACCGTGCCGGTCGACCGCGAACTGCCCAGCCCCGAGGCCGCCGATCTGCTGGCCCTCGTCCGCGAGATCGCCGATGCCGAACTCGCCCCGAAGGCAGCGGAGTACGAGCGCGAGGAGCGCTTCCCCCGGGAGGTGTTCCGCCTGCTGGGCGACGCCGGCCTGATGGGCCTGCCCTTCCCCGAGGAGGTGGGCGGCGGGGGCCAGCCGTACGAGGTCTACCTGCAGGTGGTCGAGGAGCTCGCCGCCCGGTGGGCCAGCGTCGCGCTCGGCATCAGCGTGCACACCCTGTCCTGCTCCCCCATCGCGAACTTCGGCACCGAGGCCCAGCGCCGCGACCTCCTTCCCGAGATGGTCGGCGGCAACCTGGTCGGCGCGTACTCGCTGTCGGAGGCGCACGCCGGCTCCGACGTCGCCGCCATGCGTGCCACCGCCACCGCCACGGACGACGGCTGGGTCGCCCGCGGTGAGAAGGCGTGGGTGACCCACGGCGGGCACGCGGACTTCTACTCCACGTTCCTGCGCACGCCGGCCGACGGGGCTGCGGGGGCAGGTGGTGGGAGGGGACAGAGCATCAGCTGCTTCCACCTCACCCCCGACCTGCCCGGATTCAGCGCCGCGAGACCGGAGGAGAAGATGGGCCTCACCGGCTCCACGACGTCGGCCATCCGGCTGGACGACGTGCCGATCCCCGCCGACCGGCTGGTCGGCGAGCCCGGTCGCGGCATGGCGATCGCGCTGGCCGCGCTGGACTCCGGCCGGCTGGGCGTCAGCGCCGTCGCCGTCGGGCTGGCGCAGTCGGCCCTCGACGTCGCCGTCCGGTACGCCGTGGAGCGGGAGGCCTTCGGCCGCCCGATCGCCGAGCACCAGGGGGTGGCCTTCCTGCTGGCCGACATGGCCGCCGCGGTGGAGTCCGCCCGCGCCACCTACCTGGTCGCCGCCCGCCGCAAGGACGCCGGCAAGCCGTTCTCCCGGCAGGCCAGCATCGCCAAGCTCGTGGCCACCGACGCCGCCATGAAGGTCACCACCGACGCCGTCCAGGTGCTCGGTGGCGCCGGGTACACCCGGGACCACCCGGCCGAGCGCTACATGCGCGAGGCGAAGGTCATGCAGATCTTCGAGGGCACCAACCAGATCCAGCGGATGGTGATCGGCCGGCACCTCACCTCCGGGGTCGTGCCACCCGCGGGCTGACCCGTTCGCTTCGCCGGCCCACGGGTGCACGCTTCTCCCATGGCTCCCTTCGCCGACCTCGAGCGCGAGGAGCCGGCGTTCGCCGCGCGGGTTCGCGCGGCCTTCGACGCGCACGGTCACACGTTCCTGGCCACCCCGCGGGCCGACGGCGCACCGCGGACCAGCAGCATCGAGTCCTCGTTCCTCGAGGGGGAGATGTGGCTGGTCGGGATGCCCGGCTCGGTGACGTTCACCGACCTGCGCCGCGATCCGCACATGGCCCAGCACAGCGGCAGCGACGAACCCGACGCGTTCACCGCCGATGCCAAGGTGAGCGGACGGGCGGTGGAGATCACCGACCCGGGGGCGTGCGCCGCCTACGCCCGGGCCGCCGGAGCGCCGGGCGCGCCCGGCGCGTTCGAGCTGTTCCGCATCGACCTGGAGCAGGTGGTGCTCACGGCGGTCACCGAGGCGCGGGACGGGCTCGAGATCAGCTCGTGGCGGCCGGGACGGCGGCTGACGACCGTCCACCGGAGCTGAGGGGTTTCACGTGGAACCGGTGACAGGTGTCAGTGGACCCGGCGCCGCCGGCAGGACGAGACTCGAGGCACCCGAGCGAGGAGTACGCCATGCCCGACCCGCACCTGCGCGCCGCCGACTCCGACCGGGCCGCCGTCGCCGCCACGCTGGGCCGGGCCATGTCCGAGGGCCGGCTCACCGTCGCGGAGTACGACGAGCGGCTGGCCGCCGCCTACGCGGCACGCACCTTCGGCGAACTCGCCCCGCTGACCGCCGACCTGCCGCGCGGCACGGCGGCATCGCCCGCTCGCCCGGCACCGGCCGCGGCTCCGACCGTCGCCGCCGGACCGGTGTGCACCGCGAACCGGGGCGGACACGGGTGGCCGGCCTGGGGATCCTGGTCGAGCACCGCGCTGATCGTGCTGTTCATCTGGGCCGCCACCTGCGTGGCCGCGCAGGAGTTCCTCTACTTCTGGCCGTTCTGGGTCATCGTCCCCTGGGGAGCGATGCTCCTCATCGGCACGGTGGGCGCCCGCAGCCGGCGCAGCGACCGGCGGCTTCCCACCTGACCGGCCCGCCAGACGCGACGAGCGCCGGCCCCCGGAGGGACCGGCGCTCGTCGAACGTCCGGAGTGGGCAAGGGGGGAGTTGAACCCCCACGTCCTTTCGGACACACGGACCTGAACCGTGCGCGTCTGCCATTCCGCCACTTGCCCCGGCGAGGGAAGACAGTAGCAGCCGCAGGCCGGGCCCCCGCCGACAGGGTCGATCGTCGGCCGGTCGTGCGTCACCGTGCGGGGAGTCGCGGCTTCCTGGGCGGTCAGCCGCGCCCGGCCCGGCTACGATCACGGGTGGCAGAGTGGGACGTCCGGCGAGCGCAGAGGAGCGACTGTGGGTGTGCTGCAGCGCTTCGAGCGCCGACTCGAAGGCATGGTCGGTCTGGCCTTCGCCCGGCTCTTCAAGGGCAAGGTGCACCCGGCCGAGATCGCGAAGGCCCTGCAGCGCGAGGCCGACGAGCAGCGCTCCATCCTCGGTGAGGGCCGTGTGCTCGCACCCAACGTCTACCGGGTCCGCCTCGGCGAGACCGACTTCGCCCACCTGGGGCAGTGGTCGGACCAGCTGGCCGGTGAGCTGGCCGACATGGTCACCGAGCACATCGAGGACGAGGGGTACCAGGTCTTCGACAAGGTCACCGTCGCCCTCGAGCGCGACGACGACCTGACCACCGGGATCTTCGAGGTCAGCTCGGAGGTCGCCGACCCGGCCCGCCCGGCCGCACGCGCCGCGGTCCCGCCGATGGCCTCGGCGCCGGTGGACGGCCATCCGCCGCTGCCCCCGCTGCCGCCGCTGCGCGGACGCATGGCCACCGACACCGGCAAGCAGAACCCGTCGATCGTCGGCCGGGCCGGCTCTCGCGTCACCTCCACCCACGTGCTGGTCGTCGACGGCCCGGGCACCCGGCACGAGCTGTCCACCGGCCGCAACGTCATCGGCCGGGGCACCGAGGCCGACATCCGCCTCCCCGACACGGGCGTGAGCCGCAAGCACGTCGACGTCGTCCTCGACGGGGACGTCGCCACGGTGGAGGACCTCGGCTCGACCAACGGCACGCTGGTGAACGGCCGCCGGGTCACCCGCCAGCCGCTCAGCGACGGCGACGTCATCCGCATCGGCCACTCCGTGCTGGTCTACCGGCTGGACGGGGCGTGACCGCATCCGTGCCGTCGCAGCAGTACGGGGTCCGGCGGCACCACCTTCGCCGGTACGCCGGGCGGCCCCCTGCCCCGGCGGTGGTCACGACCGAGCTTGCGAGGTCACGGAGGGACACGGCACCGCCGGTCACGTGGCCGACGAGCGCCAGCGGGGAGGTCTCGTGACCGAGCTCGTGGTGCAGATCTTCCGGTTCGGCTTCCTGCTCCTCCTGTGGCTGTTCATCTTCTCGGCGTTCCGCGTGGTGCGCGCCGACCTCTTCGGCGGGCGCCCCGGCCGGGTCGCGTCGGTGCCGCCGCGCTCGGCGGCGGCGCCCAAGAAGAAGCGCGGGCAGAAGGGCCCCCGGTCCCTCGTCGTCACCGCCGGCCCGCTGAGCGGCACCAAGATCACCCTCGGTGACCAGCCGATCCTTATCGGCCGGGCCGACGACTCGACCCTCGTCCTCACCGACGACTTCGCCAGTTCCCGCCACGCCCGCCTGACCAACCGGGGCGGCCAGTGGTACGTGGAAGACCTGGGTTCCACCAATGGCACCTACCTCGACCAGCAGCGCGTGCAGGGACCGCTGCTGGTGGCCCCCGGCCAGCCGATCCGCATCGGCCAGACCGCACTGGAGCTGCGTTCGTGACCCTGGTTCTCCGCTACGCCGCGCGCTCCGACCGCGGCCTCATCCGCGGCAACAACCAGGACTCGGTGTACGCCGGGCCCCGGCTGCTGGCCGTGGCCGACGGCATGGGCGGCCACGCCGCCGGTGACGTCGCGAGCAAGGTGGTCATCGCCGCCCTGGAGCACCTCGACGACGACACCCCCTCCGGCGACATGCTGCAGGCGCTGCGGTCTTCAGTCTTCGAGGGCAGCGAGCACCTGCGGGAGGTCATCCGCGAGTCGCCGCAGCTGGAGGGCATGGGCACCACGCTCACCGCCATCCTCTTCGCGGGCGGCCGGCTGGCGCTGTGCCACGTCGGCGACTCGCGCGCCTACCTGATGCGCGACGGCGAGTTCACCCAGATCACGCACGACGACACGTTCGTGCAGACGCTGATCGATGACGGCCGGATCACGCCGGAGGAGGCCAACCACCACCCGCAGCGGTCCCTGCTGCTGCGGGCGCTCAACGGCCAGGAGGTCGAGCCGGACCTCTCCATGCGCGAGGCGCGCGCCGGCGACCGCTACCTGCTGTGCTCCGACGGCCTCTCCGGGGTCGTCAGCGAGGAGACCCTGGCGGCGGCGCTGAAGGACCCCGACCCCGAGGCCACCGCCGACCGCCTCGTCGAGCTCGCCCTGCGCAGCGGCGGGCCCGACAACATCACGGTGATCGTCGCCGACGTGCTGGAGGACACCGGCAGCAACGGCCGGTTCGACCCGGTCGTCGACGGTGCGGCCGGGGACAACGTCGGCCAGCGCCAGGTCGACGCCCGCTCCGCCGCCGGCCGGGCGGCGCTGGCCGATCAGGGCCCTCCTCCCCCGCCGCCACCCACACTGCCGACGGGCGGCGGCCCCTCCGCCCGCCGCCGCCCGCTACGCATCCTCCTGGTGGCGGGGGCCCTTCTCACCGTGCTGGTGGCAGGGGCGATCGGTGTGTACGCGTGGGCGCTCAACCACTGGTTCGTGGGTGTGAGCGGCTCCGGCGACGACCAGCAGGTCGGCGTCTTCCGGGGGCTGGACGTCTCGGTCCTCGGCCTCGATCTCTACCGCCTCGACCGGGGCACCGACCTCGCGGTGTCCGACCTGACCCCGGCCGCCCGGAGCGGCGTCCTCGCCAGCATCACCGCGGACGACGCCGGCCACGTCGACCGGATCCTCGATGCCCTGCGGGACCAGCGCCTGCCGCTGTGCCGCCCGGCTCCCCGGGCCGGTGACGCAGTGGCGCCGACCAGCCCGGCGCTGCCGCCGGCGGCCGCACAGGAGCCCGCCCCGGGCGAGCCGGCACCGCCGGACGACGCCGCGGCGGCCGAGGAGCTGACCACCACGTCCCCGGCCCGGACCACCTCGTCGTCCGAGGTGGGGGAGAACTGCCGGGAGGCCGACTAGTGAGCGCCGCAGGCACATGTTCCCCACCGGAGGTGTGTTAGTGAGCGCCGCAGGCACCGGTTCCCCACCGGAGGTGTGTTGATGGCCGGTCCCGTCACCGACCCGCGGGAGACCGCGGCGACCACGCCGACCCGGCGTGGGACCGAGGCGGCGATGCTCGCGTTCGCCGTCGTCCTCACCATGGCCGCCCAGGCCATCGTCGACCTCACGGTCACCGGCGCGCTCCGGCCGGAGATGGCGACGTTCAGCGGGTGGATCACCGCGCTGTGGGTCGTGGCGCACCTGGTCGTCCGCCGGTGGGCCTCGTACGCCGACCCGCTGCTCCTGCCCGCCGTCGCCCTGCTCGTGGGGCTGGGCCTGACCGTCATCCACCGGCTGGACCTGGCGGCCGAGATGTCCGGGAACACGGCGTCGCGCGAGGACGCGCCCGTGCAGCTGATCTGGGCCACCCTCGGAGTGGCCCTCTTCGTGGCGGTCCTGGTCGTCGTGCGCGACCACCGCGCGCTCTCCCGGTTCGCCTACACCCTCGCCCTGCTCGGCATCGTGCTGCTGGCCCTGCCGGCGGTGCTGCCCGCCTCCATCTCGGAGGTCAACGGCGCCAAGATCTGGATCCGGGTCGCCGGCTTCTCCATCCAGCCCGGGGAGTTCGCCAAGATCTGCCTGGTCGTGTTCTTCGCGGCCTACCTGGTCGACAAGCGGGACGTGCTGGCGCTGGCCAGCAAGAAGGTCGCCGGCCTGGAGCTGCCGCGGGGACGCGACCTGGGCCCGGTGCTGCTCGCCTGGATCCTGTCGATCCTGGTGCTGGTGTTCGAGCGCGACCTGGGCAGCTCGCTGCTGCTCTTCGGCATCTTCGTGGTCATGCTCTACGTCGCCACCGAGCGCGCCAGCTGGCTGTTCATCGGCCTCGCGCTGTTCGCCGGCGGCGCGCTCATCGCCTACCAGATCTTCACCCACGTGCAGCAGCGCGTGGACACCTGGCTGGACCCGTCCGCGTACTATGACGGCGCCGGCTACCAGCTGATGCAGTCGCTGTTCGGGCTGGGCACCGGCGGCCTCTTCGGCGCCGGCCTCGGTGGTGGCCGCCCGGACCAGGTGCCGGTCGCGAAGAGCGACTTCATCGCCGCCGCGGTCGGTGAGGAGCTGGGCCTGTTCGGCCTGGTGGCCGTGATCGTCGTCTACCTCATCCTCGTCGAGCGCGGGCTGCGCACGTCGCTCGTGGTCCGGGACGCCTTCGGCAAGCTGCTGGCCGCCGGGCTGGCGTTCGCCATCGCCTGGCAGGTCTTCGTCGTCCTGGGCGGCGTCACCGGACTGCTCCCGCTGACCGGGCTCACCACGCCGTTCCTGGCCTACGGCGGGTCGTCGCTGGTGGCCAACTTCGTCCTCGTCGCGCTGCTCGTGCGGATCAGCGACGCCGCCCGGCGGCCGGCCACGCCGCACGCGCCGTCGGTGCGGCTCGGGGACGCCCCGACCGAGGTGGTGACGCCGTGAACGCGCCGCTGCGTCGTGTCGCCATCAGCGTCCTCGTGCTCTTCACCCTGCTGATCATCAACGTCAACGTCATCCAGGTGGTCCGCTCCGAGTCCCTGCGCGAGGACGACCGCAACACCCGGGTGCTGGCCGAGACCTACGACCGCGAACGCGGTTCGATCATCGTCGCCGGCACCGAGATCGCCATGTCGGTGCCCACCGACGGCCGGCTCACGTACCTGCGCACCTATCCGCAGGGGCCGCTGTACGCCCCGATCACCGGCTACCACTCGCTGGTGTACGGGAATCGATACCTGGAGCGGGCCATGAACGACGTGCTCTCCGGCGAGGACGACCGGCTCTTCGTCCGCCGGATCGCCGACCTGTTCACCGGCCGCGATCCGGCCGGCGGGGACGTCGTGCTGACCCTCGACCCCGCCGTCCAGGCCGCCGCGATGGCCGGCCTGGACGGCCTCACCGGCGCCGTCGTCGCGCTCGACCCCCGGACCGGCGCCATCCTCGGCATGGCCAGCACGCCCACCTACGACCCGGGCCTGGTGTCCGGCCACGAGCCCGAGGTCATCCGGGAGAACATGGAGCTGATCACCGGGCAGGACCCGGACCCCCGGGTGAACCGCGGGATCGAGGACAACTTCCCGCCGGGATCGCTGTTCAAGGTGATCGTCGCCGCCGCCGCGCTGGCGGACGGCTACACCCCGGAGACCGTCGTCCCGGCGGTCGACCTGCTGACCCTGCCGCAGTCGACCACCACGCTCGCCAACTTCAACGGGTCCCGCTGCAGCAGCACCCAGGAGCAGCCGCTGATCGACGCGCTCACCATCTCGTGCAACACCGCCTTCGCCCAGCTCGGGATCGACCTGGGGGAGGACGCGGTCCGGGACATGGCCGAGGCATTCGGTCTCGACGACGAAGGCCTGGAGATCCCGCTCGAGGTCGTGCCGAGCACGATCGGTGACATCGAGTCCGACGCCGCCCTCGCCCAGACGTCGATCGGTCAGCGCGACGTCCGGATGACCGTGGTGCAGGCCGCCCTGGTGGCCGCCACCGTGGCCAACGACGGCGTGCAGATGAAGCCGTACCTGGTCGACGAGCTGCGTGCACCCGACCTCTCGGTGCTCGAGGAGACCGACCCGGAGGTGCTGCGCGAGCCGATCTCCGCCGAGGTCGCCGACCAGCTCACCGAGATGATGGTCAGCGTGGTGGAGCGGGGGTCGGGCCGCGCCGCGCGGCTGCCCGGCACCGAGGTCGCCGGCAAGACCGGCACCGCACAGGTGCGCGAGGGCGTCCCCGACCACAACTGGTTCATGGGTTTCGCCCCTGCCGACGACCCGGAGATCGCCGTCGCCGTCTTCGTGGCGAACGGCGGGGGTACCGGTGGCGACGTGTCCGCCCCCATCGCCCGCGAGGTCATGGCGGCCTACTTCGAGGGGCGGGGCTGATGGCACTCGGCATCGGCAGCCTGCTGGCAGGGCGGTACGAGATCACCGCGCCCATCGCGACCGGCGGGATGGGTGAGGTGTGGAAGGCCCGCGACCAGGTGCTGGACCGCATCGTCGCGGCGAAGGTGCTCAAGACCGAGTACACGAACGACCCGAGCTTCCTGGCCCGCTTCCGCAACGAGGCCCGGCACACCGCGGCGCTGTCCCACCCGAACATCGCCTCGGTCTACGACTACGGCGAGACGACCGACGACAGCGGCCTGCAGACCCTCGCCTTCCTGGTCATGGAGTTCGTCGAGGGCCAGCCGCTGGTGACGATCCTGCACGAGGAGGGCCGGCTCCCGGTCGACTGGACGCTGCACGTGCTCGCCCAGTCCGCCGACGGGCTGTCCGCCGCGCACCGTGCGGGCGTCGTGCACCGGGACATCAAGCCGGGCAACCTCATCGTCCGCCCCGACGGCGTCGTCAAGCTCACCGACTTCGGCATCGCGCAGGCCCGCGACGCCGCCCCGCTGACCCGCACCGGCATGGTGGTGGGCACCGCCCAGTACCTCTCCCCCGAGCAGGCGCAGGGCATGGAGGTGGACGCCGCCTCCGACGTCTACTCCCTCGGCGTCGTCGGCTTCGAGTGCCTGTCCGGCGCACGTCCGTTCGACGGCGCCTCGCAGGTAGCGATCGCCCTGGCGCACATCAACCGCCCACCGCCACCGCTGCCGGGCGACGTCCCGCCCGCCGTCCGGCTGCTCGTCGAGCGGGCCCTGGCCAAGGACCCGACCGACCGCTTCGCCGATGGCGGCGCCTTCGCCGACGCCATCCGGCGGGTGGCCGACGGCGGCGACCTGACCCCGGCCGCCTCCGTCGTCGCGCCGGCCACGGCACCCACCCAGGTGGTCGACATCGGCGCCGACGGGCGCACCCAGGTGTTCGCCACCCCGGCCGCCGGGATGCCCGCGGTCTCCGCCGCCACCGGCGCCCGGCCCATGCCGCCCCTGCACGCGCCGCCGGACGGCGACGAGGAGTGGCTGGCCGAGGAACCGCCGGACCGCGGCTCCGGCCGTCGATGGGCCTGGGCGGCAGGGGCCGTGGTGTTCCTCCTGCTGCTCGCCGGCACCACGTATCTGCTGCTGGCCGGGAACGGCGACGATCCGGGCCGCACGCAGGCCGACCCCGCGCCGAGCGTCACCACCACCAGCGCCTCCCCCACCACGGTGACGCTGGTGGCCGCCGAGTACATCGGCGAGGACGCCGACGAGGTGGCGGCGGAACTCGGGGAAGCCGGCCTCGTGGTCTCGCAGGACGAGGCGCCCGAGGACCTCCTGGAGTCGCTCGGCCGGCAGCTGGACGAGGGGGCCGTCGCCGGCGTCCTGCCCGAGGGAACCGTGCCGGTGGGCGCCGAGGTGACGCTGCTGGTCGCCGTCGACGGGTGGGACCCCGAGGCGGCCGAGGACGACGAGGTGGACGAGGAGGAGCCGGTCCCGACGACCGAGCCGGCTCCCGAGACGACCACGTCGTCGCGCCCGGCGACGACGACCACGACCAGGCCCGTGCAGCCACCCGCCGAGGAGGGCGAGGAGGAAGGCGCGGACGAGGACGACGGAGCGGACCCGGCACTCGGTGGCGAGCCGGCCCCCACGACGACCGGTCCCTCCTCCAGCCCTACGCCGACGACGACACCGACCTCGGTGCCCTCCACCCCGACAGACGGGGCCACCGATGCATCGCCAGTGGCGGATGGTGGCCAGTGAGCCCGGTGGTCCTCGCCTCCCGGGTTCCGGCCGATCCGGCGGTTAGGCTCGCCGACGGCCTCCTGTCCGCGGGAGCCACCGCCGGGACGCCCCGCGCCACCGGGGTGCGGACGGCGCACCGAACCGCCCGAGAGGACCGTCGATGACCACGCCGCAGGTGCTCGGTGAGCGCTACGAGATCGGCGGAGTCCTGGGCCGCGGCGGCATGGCCGAGGTGCACCTGGGACGCGATCTGCGCCTCGGCCGCGAGGTGGCCGTCAAGGTGCTGCGCAACGACCTGGCCCGCGACCCGTCGTTCCAGGTGCGGTTCCGCCGGGAGGCGCAGGCCTCCGCGTCCCTCAACCACCCGGCGATCGTCGCCGTCTACGACACCGGCGAGGACCGCACCCCCAGCGGTGCGACGCCGTACATCGTCATGGAGTACGTCGAGGGCGAGACGCTCCGCGACGTCCTCCGCCGGGAGGGCCGGCTGCCGATCGAGCGCGCCATGAGCCTGGCCGCGGACATCTGCGGCGCGCTGGACTTCAGCCACCGCAACGGCATCGTGCACCGGGACGTCAAGCCCGGGAACGTCATGATCACGCCCCAGGGCACGGTCAAGGTCATGGACTTCGGCATCGCCCGCGCGGTCTCCGACTCGGCGGCGACCATGACGTCGACCGCCGCGGTGATCGGCACCGCCCAGTACCTCTCCCCGGAGCAGGCGCGCGGTGAGGGTGTCGACGCCCGATCCGACGTCTACTCCCTCGGCTGCCTGCTCTACGAGCTGGTCACCGGGGCTCCGCCGTTCACCGGTGACTCGCCGGTCTCGGTGGCCTACCAGCACGTGCGCGAGGATCCGCGGCTGCCGTCGTCGATCAACCGCGACGTCCCGCCGGAGCTCGACGCCATCCTGATGAAGGCGATGAGCAAGAACCCGGCCAACCGGTACCAGTCGGCCGCCGACATGCGCAACGACCTGCTGCGGGCGCTGGCCGGGCAGCGGGTGGAGGCGACGCCGGTCATGGGCGAGGACGAGAAGACCGCGATCATCGGTGCGCCGGTCGGGAGCTACCGATACGCCGACGACGACTGGGACGGCGACGAGGAGGCACGGCGTCGCAAGCGGCGGATCATCGCGATCGTCTCCGTCCTGGCCGTCCTGCTGCTCGGTGGTGCCATCGCCGCGGCCGTGGCGCTGAACGGCGGTGCGGAGCCCCCTCCGGTCGTCGCCCAGCAGGTCCAGGTCCCGCCGGTGGTGGACCAGCCCGTGGCCGAGGCCCGGCAGGCGATCACCGACGCCGGTCTGGCGGTCGGCGAGGTGGCGGAGCGGGACACCACCGACCCGGACCAGGTCGGCGTGGTGCTCGAGACGACACCCGCCGGCGGGGCGCAGGTCGATCCCGGCAGCGAGGTGGCGCTCGTCGTGGGTGTCGCCCCCGACAGCATCACCGTGCCCAGCCTGGTGGGCTTCACCGAGGATCAGGCCCGGGAAGCCCTGGAACGGGCCGGGTTCACCGGCAGCATCGACACCCGCGAGGAGGACTCCCTCGAGGAGGAGGGGACGGTCGCCAGCGTCGAGCCGGCCGTTGGTGCGCCGGTGCCCCCCGACGGGACGGTCACCCTCGGCCTGTCCACGGGCACGGTCGACCTGCCCGACGTGACCGGTGTCCCGCAGGCCCAGGCGATCGCGACCCTCACCGAGGCAGGGTTCACCGAGGCCCAGATCCTCGTGGAGGAGATCGAGTCGGCGGAGGCGCCGGGGACGGTCGTGAGCACGACCCCGGGGCCGGCCGGCCCCGCCTCCACCGGTACGCGCATCGTCCTGCAGGTCTCCGGCGGGGTCGCGGAAGTCGAGGACATCGCGGTCCCGGACGTGCGTGGGCAGTCGGCCGCCGCGGCGGAGGCCAACCTCCGGGCAGCCGGCTTCAGCAGCATCCGGTTCGAGGACGTGGGCGGTGAGGGAGACCCCGACGTGGGGCCGAGCGAGGTGATCGACACGGAGCCGCCGGCCGGCACGCCGCTGCCGCCGGATGCCGAGATCATCGTCCTGCTCAACCCGCCGGAGGGCGAGGCAGAGACCGAGTGATGACGTACGACGACGAAGGGCTCCTCCCGTCACGGGAGGAGCCCTTCGTCGTTCCGGCGAGGCTGCTCAGGGGATGGCGGAGGACAGCCGCTGCGCGGCCGCCGTCGCGGCGGACACGGCCGCCTCGTCCGGCGCCAGACCGCAGACCGTCAGCCAGGTGGCCAGCATCCGGTGACCGCCTTCGGTGAGCACCGACTCCGGGTGGAACTGGACCCCCTCGATCGGCAGCTCACGGTGCCGCAGCGCCATGACCAGGCCCGAGGGGGTGTGCCCGGTGACCTCCAGCTCGGAGGGAACGGTGGCGGGGTCGACGGCGAGGGAGTGGTACCGGGTCGCGGTGAACGGTGACGGCAGCCCGGCGAGCACGCCGCGGCCCGCGTGGACCACCTGGCTGGTCTTCCCGTGCAGCAGCTCGGGTGCCCGGACGACCTCCGCACCGAACGCCTCCGCGATCGCCTGGTGGCCGAGGCAGACCCCCAGGACCGGCGTGCCCTGCTCGGCGGCGGCCCGCACCATCGGCACCGTGACACCCGCGTCGGCCGGCGTCCCGGGGCCCGGGGAGAGCAGCACCCCGGCGACGTCGAGGTCGGCCAGCTCGTCGACGTCCACGGCGTCGTTGCGACGCACCACGCAGCGCACGCCCAGCTGGCCCAGGTACTGCACCAGGTTGTAGACGAAGCTGTCGAAGTTGTCGACGACGAGGACCGGACGGTCGGCGGCGGTCATCGCGGTCGGAGCTCCTCGCGGGACGGTGGGACGTCGGCCTCGTCCCGCATCCGCTGCCCGCTCAGGGGGCGACGGCGTGCTGCAGGGTGAGGCCGCCATCGTAGGCGGGCACGGTGACCTCGGACCGCTCACGTACCTCGAAGGTGAGCCCGAACGCGTCGGCGGCCTGCTCGAAGATCCCCACCTGCGGGGAGGCGTCGAGAGCGGCCTCGACCGCAGCCGCGTCGACGACCGCGGTCACCACGAACGGCGGGGAGTAGGTGCGACCTTGCAGCAGCAGGGTGTTGCCCACGCAGCGCACCGCGCTGGTGGAGACGAGCCGCTGGTCCATGACGGCCACCCCCTCGGCCCCCGCGGCCCAGACGGCGTTCACGACCGCCTGGACGTCGCTCTGGTGGATGACCAGGTCATCGGCCCGGGCGTTGCCGGGCAGGCTGCCGTCGGGGCGCTGGGGGGCGTCGTCGAGGGTGATGACCACGCCATCGCCGGAGACCGGCACCAGGCCGGCCGGTACCGCCCCGGTGGCCCCGATGGCCTGCGCCTCGGCCACGGCCCCGTTCCGGGCCGCGGCCTGCTCGGTCAGCAGCTGCACCCGCTCCTGGAGGGACCCCAGTTGCTGCGCCTGCCGGACGACCGCCGCCTCGCGTTCCTCGATCAGCTGCGACAGCTCGGTGACCTCGCCGGCGCGCAGGTCGGTGCCCTGTGCGGTGCGCCCGGACGTGGCGAACAGCAGGCCCGCGGCGACGGCGACGACGGGCACCAGCGCGCTCCAGGCGGAGGGGCGCCCACCACGCAGCAGGGAGCGGGGCACGGGCACCTCCTCGGATCGCGACGCGGGATGGCTCGCCCGGGTGGGGCAGCGCCGTCGTCGTCCCCGCGAAGCTTAGTCTGGGTGACAGTTCCGGCCGGGGAGATCGAGCCCGGCCTCCGGGAGGGAGTACGTAGGGTGCCCAAGTCGAAGGTGCGCAAGAAGTCGGTGTACACGCCCCCGGAGGACGTCGCCCGGTCGCGTGGGGCGCAGGCGAAGGCGCTGCAGCCCAGCCCGCGCTGGTACGCGCCCGTCATGGCGGCGCTCATGCTGTTCGGGCTGCTGTGGATCGTCGTCTACTACGTCGCCGGTGACCAGATCCCGTTCATGGTCACGCTCCAGGCCTGGAACTTCGCGATCGGGTTCGGTGCCATGGTCGCCGGGCTGATCATGTCGATGCGCTGGCGCTGACACACACCCCGAGTTGCCTCGAGGCCCTCGTTCCCCGTCAGGGGGCGGGGGCCTCGGTCGTTCTCTGCCCGTTCCGGCCGCCTGGGGATGCTGTGCACAGTCGTCGCTCGGCGTCCACAGGTCGACATGACGCCCCACCCCCAGGGTTGTCCACCGAGTGTGGAGGACGGGGAGCGCTCGGCACGGAGCTGACCTGCTTTTTTTCCCGCCTGGGACGGGTGTGACACGGTGTCCATCGGCGTAACTACAGCAGTGTGAGTCTGTCCCCAGCTGTGTACCCAGCTGTGGACGAGTCGACATGTCCGTGCGGCCGGGCAGCTCGCCGGGTCCCGAGCTACCCGCGCTGACCTGCGGATACACCCGCCAGCGGCCGGGATGTGGAGGGACCAGTCCGCTCACCGACGGCGATCGGGCGGCCACCCGTGGACACCCTCCTCCACACCGGGACGACACAGCCCCCGGCCGTCGGTCGGCCGGGGGCTGTGGATCGCGATCGTGGGGACGGAGACGCGTCCCGCGCACGGTGGGTCAGGCGTCGAGCAGCTCCAGGATGGTGGCGTTGGCGGTACCGCCGCCCTCGCACATGGTCTGCAGGCCGTAGCGGGTGCCGGTGGCCTGCATGTGGTGCACCAGCGTGGTCATGATGCGCGCGCCGGAACCCCCGAGCGGGTGCCCCAGGGCGATCGCGCCGCCCAGCGGGTTGAGCCGTCCGGCGTCACCACCGGTGTCCGCGAGCCAGGCGAGGGGCACCGGCGCGAACGCCTCGTTCACCTCGAAGACGCCGATGTCGTCGACCGACAGCCCGGATCGGCCCAGCGCCTTCTGGGTCGCCGGGATCGGGGCCGTCAGCATGATGATCGGGTCATCGCCGGCCATCACGGTGGTGTGGATCCGCACGATCGGGCGCAGCCCCAGCTCGCGGGCCTTCTCGCTGGTGGTCACCAGCAGGGCGGCCGAACCGTCCGAGATCTGGCTGGCGTTGCCGGCGCTGATCACGCCGCCCTCCTTGAACGGCGTCTTCAGCGAGGCCAGCTTCTCCAGGGTGCCGCCGGGGCGGATCCCCTCGTCGGCGCTGATGACGGTGCCGTCGTCGAGGGTGACCGTGGCGATCTCCTCGTCGAACGCACCGTCGGCCTGCGCCTTGGCGGCCTTCTCGTGCGAGGCGAGCGAGAACTCGTCGAGCTGCGTGCGGGAGAAGCCCCAGCGCTCGGCGATCATCTCCGCGCCGATCCCCTGGTTGGGGAAGACGCCGTCGTAGCGCTCGAGGAAGCGCGGGCCGAGCGGCTTGCCCGCCGAGCCGTCGGCGCGGGCCGAGCCCATGGGCACCCGGCTCATCGACTCCACCCCGCCGGCGACGACGACGTCGGCCTGACCGCTGATCACCGTGGCGGCGGCGAACGCCACCGCCTGCTGCGAGGAGCCGCACTGGCGATCGATCGTGGTGCCCGGCACCGACTCGGGCCAGCCCGCGGCCAGCGGCGCGTTGCGGCCGATGTTGAACGTCTGCTCCCCGACCTGGCTCACGCAGCCCCAGAAGACGTCCTCGACCACGGCCGGGTCGATGCCCGAGCGCTCGGCGAGGGCGTTCAGCACATGGGCGGACAGGTCGACGGCGTGCACGCCGGAGAGCCCTCCTCCGCGCTTGCCCACCGGCGTACGGACGGCGGCACAGATGACGGCATCACGCATGGACCCACTCCTCGTCGACGACGGTCGGGCGCCGGCAACCGGCGGCCCCGCCGCGATCGTATGTCCCGTGCCACACCTGGCAGGCTGAGGGCGTGCAGTGGTCGCCTCCCGCCCTGGTGCCGGCCGGCCTGGCGGCCGCCGGTGTCGCGCTGGGAGCGACCGCCCTGCTGCTGGATGCAGCGGGCCGGGTCCTGGTGGGCGGAGCGGCCGTGCTGCTCCTCGCGCTGGCCGTCCGGGAGGCGCTGCTGCGGCCGCGCCTGGCCGCCGGACCCGACGGTGTCGAGGTGCGCACGCTGACCGGTCGGCGGTTGCTGCCGTGGGGGCTGCTCCGGGTGCAGGTGCGCACCGCCCGGCGGTGGGGCACCACCGTGCGCACGCTGGAACTGGACGCCTGGCCGCCGGCCGGGGACGACGACGGCCTGCTCGTCGTCCTCGGCCGGTGGGACCTGGGCGCCGACCCCCGCGACGTCGCCCGCACCCTCGACGCCGCGCGCGGGTCTAGAGGGTGACCACGGTGAGCGTCGAGACGCCCAGTGCCAGCACGAGGAGCACCCCGACGAACGTGGCGATGCCGACAGCCTGGAGCGCCGCCCGCCGGCGGGTGAGCACGAAGAGACCGGCGAGCGCGGCACCGGTCACCAGGCCGCCGAGGTGCCCGAGCAGGGACACCCCCGGCAGGAAGCTGATGAACACGTTGATGGCCAGCAGGACGAGGATGCCGCGGATGTCCTGCCGGCGGACCAGCATCAGCACGCCCAGCGCGCCCAGCAGGCCGTAGATCGCCGTCGATGCGCCCGCCACGGGGCGCAGCGGGTCACCGAAGAGCTGGATCGCCGTCGAGCCGCCCAGGGCGGAGACCAGGTAGAGGCCCACGTACCGCCACCGACCCAGCTGACGTTCCAGCTCGGAACCGAAGATGAGCAGCGCCAGCATGTTGAGCGCGAGGTGCAGCAGCCCGATGTGCAGGAAGGCGGCGGTCAGCAGCCGCCAGGGCTGGCCGAACTCGACGGCCAGCGGGTACTGGGACAACTCCGCGAAGACCGGGGACCGGAAGTTGTCCAGCGGCGCGGAGCCGGCCAGCCCGGCCGAGACAGCCGTCACCAGGAACATGACGACGTTGATCGCGATCAGCGACAGGGTGACGGTGCCCCAGCGTGCGGCGGCGCCGCGGATGACCGACGTGCGACGAGGCGCGCGCGTCGTCGCCGCACCCTGGTGGACACAGGCCGGGCACTGGAAGCCGACGGACGCCGGGATCATGCACTCCGGGCAGATCGGCCGGTCGCAGCGCGCGCACGAGATGCCGGTGGGCCGCTCGGGGTGGCGGTGGCAGGCCGGTGGCGGGGGAGCCGGCTGGCCGCCGGCGCCCCCGCCGTCAGGTCCGGTGCTCAGCTGCGCTGCACCTCGACCGAGTCGATGACGACGTCCTCGGCCGGGCGGTCGTTGCGGCCGGTCGCGACCTTCCCGATCCGGTCGACGACGTCGCGGCTGGGCTGGTCGGCCACCTCGCCGAAGATGGTGTGCTTGCCGGTCAGCCAGGTCGTGGGCGCCACGGTGATGAAGAACTGCGAGCCGTTGGTGCCCGGCCCGGCGTTCGCCATGGCGAGCAGGTACGGCTTGGTGAAGGCCAGATCGGGGTGGATCTCGTCACCGAACTGGTAGCCCGGGCCACCGATGCCCTGACCGAGCGGGTCACCGCCCTGGATCATGAAGCCCTCGATGATGCGGTGGAAGACCGTGCCGTCGTAGAGCTTGTCGGTGGTCTTCTCGCGAGTTGAGGGGTGGGTCCACTCGCGACGGCCCTCGGCGAGGTCGGCGAAGTTGGCCACGGTCTTGGGTGCGTGGTCGGGGAACAGGTCCACGGTGATGTCGCCGTGGTTGGTGTGCAGGACCGCGCGGCGGGCGGGAGTCGATTCAGTCACGCCCTCCACTCTCCCACCGCTGCGCCGGTGAGGCGTCGCGGGGCCCGAGGGGATGCCTGCCGTGGTGCTGTGCCACGTGGAGCCTCGGCCGTGATCGACGTGCTGGTGGAGACGAGGGGAATCGAACCCCTAACCCCCGCCTTGCAAAATCGACCAAGGGGCGGTTTGGCGAAGTGGGCTACGACTGAAAAACCGACTTGACCAGCGCTTTCATCGATGGATGCTCTCGGCTGTCGTTGGCCGGTTTTGGCCGTATTGCGGACCATCTGCGGACTCTGTGCGGACTGGGGGCGCCGCAGCAGTCGCTGGGACCCTGCCCTGACGGCCTCATCCGCGCCTACACCCGTAGGAGCCTCTCCGACTGCGCCAGCCGCCGGAAGGGCGCTTCGCGCCCCTGCGGGATGGGCCTGCGGCCCACCCTTCCCCCGGCTCGGTGCAGCCAGGAGATGGGGCGGGTTATGAGGAGGCGGAGGAGTGGGACGTAAGGCCCGCGCCTCTCGGTGTCGACGCCATCGAGCCCGATAAACGGGCGAAGCCCCTGCCTCCCGGCCGGGGCTTCGTCTCGCGCTTGACGAGCGATGGGCACAGGTCAGCGGCGCTTGTCTTCTTGCGCCCGCGCGGTCTCCTTGGCGGTCTCGTCGACCGCCTTGCGCACCTCTGGGTCGCTGCTCAGGCTGCGTACGACGTCGAAGTAGGTACGGCTACCAGTACCCACCGCCTGTCGTTCTGTGCTGCGACGCCCCGCTGCGGCTGCTTTTCGATGGCTCCCCGCCATGCTGACCTTCTCCCCTGAGGCATGGGCGCGCTGCCCAAGACTCACCATACTCAGCCGCTAGTAGAGCAGCTTGCTGACCACGCCAGACGCTGCACAGACCGCCTCAATCACAACGGGTGACTTCAGTAGGGGGTGATACCCCGGCGGGGCGTCCAGGACCACGACCCCTCTGACACGCTCCCGTCGGTCGAACATGGGGATGGCGATCACCGTCCCGTACTTGCCTCGAATCTTCTTGTAGTCCTTGTAGCTCAACCCCCGCCTGGTCTTGACGTCCAGGCGATCCCATCTGTCCTTCGTCCAGTCCTCGTGGCCCTTGTCGAACGTGCCGCTGTCCACGATTTGCTCACGCCCCTGATGCCAACAGTGGCCAATGACCCCCTTGCCCTTGGTCCAACTGATCCCACTGGGACCGGGCATCTCGTTGACGCGCTCGTGCGCGATGCGATGCAGCCTCTGGAACGGCCACCAGGGGGTCACGACCCAGGCGCTGGCCCCCAGGGGCTGCACGGGCACCTTCCCGTTCGTCAGCTCATGCACCGTCCACGGCAGGCCGCGTAGGACTATGGAGACCTTGTGGCGTTCACGCTCGAGGCGATCGAGCGTGTAGATCCGGAGCGGTCGGGCGAACGAGCTCCCGATGGCGACGACGGCGACGACGGCAATGCTGGTGATCTCCCAGAACCGCTCGGTCTCCTCGGGGTAGAGCTGCGCCCACACCAGGTACGCGGTTGCTGCAGCCGCGGCGAGCCCAGCCAGCGCACTGATCCACGCACGAACGGTCGCCCACTCCGGGACATGCATCAGGCGGACGTTCCTCCATTCGGCCGATGGCGCAGGAGCAGCCTACGAGGAGGCGGCCGACTTCGTATCGTAAGCAATCCAGGCTCTGGCCATGATCCCAAGCGCCTCATCAAATCCCCGCGCCACCCGCCCCATCTGCCGGCTCTCCCGGTACGACAGCGAGCTGCACGGCCAACTGCTCATCGACCGGGTTAGGCGCTCACCTCTGTGCTGACCTGCTGCTTCTAGACGGAAGCTTGCTCCCGGCGTAGCCGCGCCTCGCGGTGGAAGTTCACCGGGCTGTTGTCGAGCACGCGGTTGACGATCGTGGGGAAGAAGACCTCTGGTGAGAGGTTCGCCGGTACGACGTCGCGACGTAACCCGACATGCGGGAGGGTCCGGAGCCGTTGATCCAGCTCATCTTCGGGCAGCGGAAGCGGCAGCGGCTCCTCCTCGGCGGAGGCGTCGGCCTGTACGCCGGCTGAGACCAGAGGGTCTTCATCGTCCTCGTCGCCGCCTGGAGGGGGCGGCACTTCATCTGACCAGTCGGGGATGACGAGGCAGACGGCGTCGTATGCGTCGTCCTCGCGGCCGAGCTTGCCGAGCAGGTCGATGATCCAGGCGGCAATGTCGGCGAACTGCGGCGTCAGCGCGGTCGAGCGCAGGCTGTAGAGGAAACCAAGCGCCGCTTGCGGGTGCCGACTGCGCAGGTTCTTGGCGTCGCCGTAGCTCTCTTCGACACGGTTGGCGGCGTTCTTGCCGAACGACGAGTCCATCCGCTTGGTCGAGATCATGATTTCGGGACCGGTACTCCAGGCGGACATGACGACGTCGACCTGCTTGACGTAGTTCTTGCCGAGGATATTGGCGTTCGCGCCGGTTTCGTTGCTGTACGTCTTACCGGACTGCAGCATGGCATCGAGCACGCGCAGCTGTTCACGAGTTGCTTCCCGCCGTAGCGCCACCAGCGTCGACGGCAGGATGCGTGGTGGATTCGCCCGGGGCCACACCAGATCGGGCTCAAAGCCGGCTCGGCGCAGCTCGTAGGCAGTCCAGACGTCAAGGGCTAAGGCCGGCACACCGGACTGCGAGGCCGCTTGCAGCAGTAGCGGCACGCCCAGCAGCTGCTGAAGGACGTCGTAGTCGGGGTTGTAGCGGAGGGGACCCTCTTCGGACTCGCGATTCCATGGGTTGCTGTAGTCCTGCAGCTCCCCGCCGGTCGCCCGCTCAACGATCCGGTCGAACAGGGTCCAGGCCTCGGACTTGAGACTGCGTTCAACAGCCATCAGGGACGCCGCAGCCTGTTGCTGTTGGCTCTCCGGCTGACTGTGCCCCCGTCACCGCGATGGACATGCGACGCACCACCTCTTGCGACGCGTCGGGCCGTCAGCTCCTCGTGTCCTTGGCGCAGCGCCTTCACCTCAGCCTCTGGTAGCCCGAGTTCACCAATGAGAAGCACCTCATCGACCAAGCGGGCCGCCGACACGACTTGACCGCTGGCCAGGAGGCGGACCAACTGCGGCCGAAGTCTCCGTAGGGCCGTCTCGGCGGCTTTGGTCAGGGCGGGCGACGGCACGGGCAACAGGTCAGCTTCCTTGGGTTCCAGCTTGAGCATCCCGCCGCCGTAGGCGCGGCCAACCATCTCTGCGCCGAGCAGCGTCATGGAGTTCAGGGACGCCACCGGCAGCAGATCGCTGCCCAGCGCCCGGTGTTCCGGCTTCAGATAGACGCCGTGCACCGAGTTGAGATGGTGCGCCTGGGCCTTGTTGGCAGACAGCCGCGGCGTATCGGCGTTCATGTACGTCAGCAGCAGATCAGCCGGCTTCACCAGCGGCGTCCGCCACCACGGCTTTCTCACCTGGCACTTGTAGGCCTGATCAACCTCTCGCGCCTCGCCCTCTGCGATGTACGCCCACGCAGCCGCAGACGGCTCGCCAGCCGGTCGGAACAAGCAGACTGCTGCGCCAGCGTCTCCCAACTCAGTGAGTGCCGCGGTGGTGAGGCTGAGGCCCCGCAGGTGTCGCGAGCCAGGGGGTGACAACCGCAGCAGGTCTGACTTGGACAGGCCGAGCTGAGCGGCGCGCGCTGGGCTCAAGGCGAAGTACTTGTTGTTGCCCGTGACCATGCCGAGCGTCGTGTCACCCCAGGTCTCCAGCAGCGTGAAGGACTCAGTCGCCAGCAGCCCGGAATAGGCGCCGAGGGTCTCGCTGGTCAGCAGGCTGGCAGTCCACTTGCCGGCGGGCGGGATCGGCCGCCACAGCCGTGGCGTCGTCGTGTTCGCCAGGTCGTCGGCGTTCCTCGCCTGGAACAGCTGGAAGTGGTCGGTGGGGCCGTTGGCGTAACCATCAGCCAGAACCAGGACGACCTCTTCTAGTACCCCGGGAAAGACACGCTCGTCGAAGGCGACGAGGTCGACCTGCTCGAAATTCTGCAGCAGGAAGGTGCGCACCCCGGCCGCGTAGTTGACCGTCAAGAGTTCGGCCGGCAGCACCAAGCCGAGACGACCGCCGGGCTTTAAGAACTGTGCCGCATGCACCGTGAAGGCCGCCCAGGAGGACGCTAGGCCAGTCAGGGAGACGCCACCGCGGAGCGCCGCGGCGCGGGATCGTGCCCGGCTCTCGCCGGAAAAGTCCTGGTAGCGGACGTAAGGCGGATTCCCGATCACCGCGTCGTACTGCCGCCCCGGATTGACTCCGAAGAAGTCTCCGACGGTGACGGTTGCCTCCACGCCAGCCGCTGTCAGCAGTTCCCGTGCTGCTTGGGCTGAGTCCTCGTGCAGTTCGACGCCGTCGAGGTGGGGGAGCAACGCCTGTCCGGTGCTGGTGGCCTCCAGGGCGGCCAGGCGATCGACCGCGGCCAGGAGGAACGCCGCCTCGCCGCACGAGGGTTCGAGCACACGGTCGTCGACGGAACGGACCGCCCAGTCAGTGATATAGCGCGCGAGCGGTTCCGGGGTGAAGAAGGCGCCCCGGGCCTTCCGAAGGGCCGCCGTATCAAGATCTGCAGAGGCCGACCGGAGTACCACGAGGTGCAGTCTGACCCATGGGGGTCACAGAACTGGCGACCGGGAGGAAACCCGCAGGTCAGCGGGTGGCGGACAACATCACCGGCAACAAGCGTCGAGCATCAGGCCTGAGTGGGAGGCGAAACGGACGCCGAACGGGCCGCGGCGCAGGACGCTCTCGCCGGCGGCTCCGGCCGGCGTCTGCCCCAGAAACCTCCCGGCTTCTCGTGGACCTGGCCGCCGACTGCCACTTCAGCCTGGGCCGGCAGGAGGCCTGACCCGAGCAGCGCCCAGCTCAGCTGCCGCGGCCCAGCGGCAGCATCCAGGGCCCGCTCAACGACCGGCAGAGCGAGAGCCGTCCCACCCCTGGGAACCGCGTTCGGGACGATGAACGGCGTGACGAACATCCGTCTGGCCGTTGGTGCAGAGCTTCGCCTCATGTTCGACGAAGTGACGGCGGAGCCTGGGCCAGGCGCCCACCGTCTCGTGTTGCGCTACAAAGCCACCCCGGTGGGCCTGCCCGTGGGGTCGGTTGCGCTGATCTCCGGAGCGCTACGGCTCCAGCACTCGATGGGCTGGATCGGGGTGCTGCAATCCGATCAGCCGCTGCTGGTCAGCGCCGTAGCGTCCTACCCGCGCTCGGTGGTGCTCACCACCACGATCAGCGACCAGCAATTGGCCGGCGTCGAGGCCGACCGCGATGGAGGCGACCTGGAACTGCTCGTCGACCTGCACGTCGCCCTCGCCGGCGCCGCGACTCTGGACTATCCGGCCGCCGACGCGCAGGACTGGATCCGCGTCCGCGGCCCAGCTTGGGCCAGCCATGCGGAGCGCCTCGGCGCCCTGGTCACCGTGCCGCTCCTGGTGCCGCTGCCGCTCGGCGATCCGGACAGCCTGCGCGCACAGGCCGGCCGCCGACTGCAATCAGCCTTACGGGCGCTGGCGGACGGCCGCGCCGAGGACGCAGTGCGCGACGCGCGGCTCGCTCTCGACCTATACGACCAGCTCGACCCTCCCGTCGCGTATGACGAGCCGAGGACGGCACGTCAACGCGACCTGGCGCAAAGGTTCGCGGCACTGCGCACCGCGGTGCATTCCGTCGCCAGCGGTGCCCACCACGCCGACGCCATCACCGCCGACTTTCGCTACGACCGTCGCGACGCCTCCGCGGTCGTTGCCTGTGTCGCCGCCCTGCTGCAACGGCACTCTTCTGCGTGAGCGGTGGGCTCGCGGATCGAAGGACCGAGGCGCCGGCGGGTTCCGCCAGGACGTACGGACAGGGATGCCCGAGTTTGGATCTTCGGATCAGGGCCATCGCCCACCGCGCGGTTCCCCAAGACCCGCCGAGGCTCTAGCCGACCAAGCCGGATTCGCGGAGGAACACGCTCGGGCCGTTGTGCCGCCGGCCCCGTGGGGTGTCGTACCAGCCGGAGTAGAGAACTTCGACCGAATCCCGGGCGCGGGTGAACGACACGTAGAACTTGCGGCGGTCCTCGGTCCACTCGGCAGACCCGCGTACGGACGCGAAGAACGGGAGCTTGCCCTCTTCCAACGCTGCGATGAAGACGTGGTCGAACTCCAGCCCCTTGCTCGAGGACATCGTCAACACTTCCACTCGTCCACCTCGCAGGCGTAGACCTCCCAGGTCGCGGACCGTGTAGTCGGCCATCCCGCCGGCTGGACTCAGAGCGTCACGCATGCGCTCGAGTTCGTTCGCGTCGTCCGAGCGAAGTTCGGCCCGGGCGCCCGCAGAGTCCAGCACCGTCACGATCGTCTCGACGAACTCGCCAGCACGCGTGTCCGCCGCCGCGGCGAGCAGCGCGGCGACGACCCTATCGGCACCGGCCCGCAGTGCTGACCAGTCGCCGAGCTGCTGCCACTGGTCGAGGAGGTCGCCGAGTCGGTAGCCGCTGTCCTCGCGGCCATGAGACACCCACGCGGCGAATGCCTCGAGCGTCATCGTCAATGGGCTCGGCGAATAGGCGTCTGCTCGCCAGGAAACCGGGATGTCGCGACTTCGAAGGACAGCCACGAGTTCGTCGCAGTCGCCGTTGGTGGGAGCGAGCACAGCGATCTCGTGCAGCGAGACGCCCTCCGACTGCAGCTCAAAGATTCTCCCGGCGATGTAGGCAGCTTGTGCGGTCAGTCCTGCAGGCTCGCATCGCGCACTGACTGACCCGCCGCCGCGCATCGTCACGGCCTCAGCTCCGTGGGCGCCGAGGATGCGTCGGCCCGCTTCCGCGATGACCGCCCCGCATCGATAGTTGATGCGGAGGTCGACCCGGTGGACGGCCTCGAGGTCGGCGAGCTCCACGAGTAGCTCCGGGCGGGTACCGGTCCACCCGTAGATGGCCTGATCGGGGTCGCCAACGGCGAAGAGCGTTGAGTTGCCCTCGTCGAGCGACAGCGACGTGACGATGCGGTGCAACCCCGGGGCGAGGTCCTGGTACTCGTCGACCATCAGGTACGGGAAACGGGCGTGGAGCACTGTGCGAACGAACGGGTACTCCTCGACGAGGTGGACCGCCATGGCGACGACAGTGTCGAAGTCGACGTAGTCCTTCTCCCGCAGCAGCCGGTCGTATTCGAGGGCGGCCTCGCGGATGTTCGGGCCGGCCGTCTTCCATTCCTGCTCGGTCAGGCACAGCTTTCGGTTGCGCATGATCGTCGAGTTCACGTAGCGGGTGTCCTCGTTCGGCTCGAACACTCGGCGGATCGCCTCCCGCATGGCAGCGTTGGCCTCCTGCCGCGGCGCGAGGGTGTACCGCGACCATTCGGGGAAACCAGCGGCGTTGGCAAATGGCCGGATGACGTTCGACCAGGCGAACGAGTGGACCGTCCCGATGTTGACCGTGCGTCCCACCGGTTGGCCGAGGCGCCGGACTCGGGTCCGGAGTTCGGCCGCGGCCGGGTTCGTCAGCGTGATGCAGGCCAGGCCCCGGCCCGGCGCGATTGCGTTGTTTGCCAGCCAGACAGCCTTCGTGGTGAGCAGCTTCGTCTTGCCGCTACCGGGCGGGGCGAGGACGACGCAGTGCCCGTCGTGCTGAAACGCCTCCCACTGCTCTGGGTTTGTCTGCAGCTCGGAGATCGCCTGCCGCAGGCTGGTCATGACTACTGCTCCAGCAGGTACTCGAGGGCTTCGGCGAGATGCGCCGGCGGATCAAGCCTTGTGCTCGCCAGTCGCTGTGCGAACCGCCCTTTGCCGCCAACGGTCGAAATTACCGCGAGGAAGTCCTTCACGTCCGGGGTATCGTCCCGCCAGCCTTCCAGAGTGTCGGAATGCTCTTCGAGATCGTCACCGAGGAGCTCGGTCAAGACCTCGACGATCGCGGAGCGGTTGGAGTCGGATTTCGCGATGATGTCGTGCTCGAACGTGGTGGCACCGACGAAGACGGCGTCCGGGTCCGCGCCGGCGTTCTGCTCCAGCAGCTGCTTGCGGCGAGCGCCGGTAACGCGATTGGTGGGGTCGCCGTCGGTCAGCACGGCCCACGGGATGCCGAGAGCCATACACAGCTTGACGTAGGCGCCGAAGTGGGTACCCCCGATGGCGCACACCGAAATGCCAAGCTGGTCCAGGTCAATGTCGACAGTTTGTGTCAGCGACGGGACCATGAGCTGCTCGGCAACGCCTTCGACGAGCAGTACCCGGCGAGCGAAGACAAGCTCCGACCGGGTGGCGTCTAGGTACCGGTCGATGTCGTCCCACTCCACCTCCGTAAGTGCGGCGTCGGCTGCAGCGCGGGCGACCGTGCCGCTGTCAGTGGTGCGGAGCATGACGAGGTTGCGTGCCGAGGTAGCGCTGGCGATGTGCGGCGAGTGGGTGGTGACGACCGTCGACCGGCTCGCGTCGTCCTGCTGCAGGTGCTTGAACAACAGCCTCTGAAGGTGAGGATGCAGGTGCGCCTCCGGCTCTTCGATGGCGAGTAGCACGTGCGCGACCTCGGCACTTTCGAGCCGTTGTTTGAGCCGCAGCTCCAGCAGCGAGAAGTACAGGACGTTCAGTGCTCCGAGGCTGGTGCTGGTGAGTTGCCGTTGCGCGTCACCGTCAACGAATAGCTGCATCGCACGAATCAGCCGTCGCGGATCCGGCGGCGCCGCCGCCAGGGCCGTCTCCAGGCCTTGGTTCGAGCCGACGGCGGCCCGAGTGCTGTCGGAGATGCTTTTGCTCAGCGTGACCAACGGCCCGAGACGGTTCAGGGAGGCGTTCGCGTCCTCCATCGCGTCGCGGACCGCATCGAGGTCGGCAGGGGCGGCGTCGCGGGAAGCACCCTCCAACAGCGCGCGAAGCGGCGAACGGCGCCAGCTCCGGACGTCACTCTCGACGTCCCGTAGCGCATGCATGAACACAGTGATGAGACGCTCGCGGACGTCCGAGGAGGAGATGGGTCGGTCGTCGTCTCCCCCGCCGTAGAACCGGGCTCGGTAGACGACGTCGTCGTCGATGAGGGGGTCAGGCTCCCACCTATAAGTGAGTCGGGCGGTGAGCGGGTCGCCCGTCACGAGGGCGTCGCTGAGGGCCGCGACTACAGGGGCCTCGTCGTCGAAATCGGTGACCTCCAGGGACACCTCGATCTTCTCGCCGGTGCTCGTTGGGTCGCCGGAGGCGGCCGTGAGTCCGTCCCAGAAGTCCTCCGGGCGCAGCCGTCGCTGGTCCCCAGAGAGAGTGTTGTCCAGAACGAGCCGCATCGCGTGCAGCAGGTTGCTCTTGCCCGAGCGGTTCTCTCCGACGATGACGGTGTGCCTGCTCAGCGGCACGTCGACGTCGACCAGGTTCCGGAAGTTCTTGACTGTGATTCGGCTCAGTCTCACGCCAGACACCGTAGGTGCGCGCCTTCGCGGGTCGCCGCGAACCGCGCGACGACCGGTTGGTGCGCGACCGGAGAGTCGAGCTGCTCACGTGCCCGCGCACGATTCGCGAGCCACCGTCGGTAATTGCAACGGCCGCTTCTGACCATCTCAACAACAATCAATCGCACTCGTCGATCCCCACCCAGGCTCCCAGCCTTCTCAGATTCTGACCCGCTAGTACTCCTGCTGCCGTCTGCCAAAAGCAGCGGCACGAATGCTACCTTCGGAGGTAGCTCGGGCCCCGCTTCGCGGGGCCCATTGGCGTTTCTAGGGGTGACTCATTGGTCATTGTTGGGTGGCGTTGAGAATGCACGGCGGAATGAAGGTCTACGCCGGGGCGCCGGCGGCTGCCCGACACTACGTGGAGGCCGACCGGGGCCGGGCGGACGACTACTACCTGACCGAGGGCACCGGCCTGGCCCGCCGGTTCACCGCCACCGACGGTCGCGTGACCGAGCTGGCGTCGCTGACCGGCGACACCTACGAGACCTGGGTCGCCGGCCGCGACCCGGCCACCGGCGAGCCGCGGGGGCAGCTGCGCGGCGACGAGCACGCCGTCCGCTTCGCCGAGGTGGTGGTCAACGGCCCGAAGACGTGGTCGCTGGCCGCCGCGTTGCACCCGGACATCGCGTCGGCGTACGAGGCGGCGCAGGACCGCGCCGCCGAGCAGATCATCGCCTGGCTGTCGGAGCACGCCACCACGCGGGTCGGGCCGCGGGGCGGGCAGGTGCAGGTGCCGCTGGAGGTGCTGGAGGCGGCGACGGTGCGGCATTACACCTCGCGGGCGGAGGACCCGCACTGGCACCTGCATCTGCAGTTCGTGTCCCGGGTGTTCGCGGCGGGGAAATGGCGGGGGCTGCACACCGTCGGGGTCCGGGATTTCCTGGGCGCGATCAACGGGATGGGACATGCCGCGATGGCGTGTGACCCGGAGTTGAACGCCGCCTTCGCCGCGCACGGTTACCGGAAGGACGGTACGGGAGAAATACGGGAACTGTCCGAGTACGCGGGGCCGTTCAGTGCGCGGCATGCGCAGATCGCCCGGAATGTGGACCGCTACGAACGGGATTGGGCCGCGGCGCATCCCGGTGAATCCCCCGGGCCGGTGCTGCGCCGGGCGTGGGACGCCCGGGCGTGGGCCGACGGCCGCCCGGACAAGGTCACTGCCCAGCCCGGTGTCGGGCTGGCCGAACGCTGGCGGGCCGAGCTGTCCACCCTCGGCTACCGCGACCCGGGCAAGCCGGTCGACCTGGCGCCCACCCTGGTCGGGGCCCTCGATCGAGACGAGCTGGTGCAGCGCGCGCTGACCCGGATCGGAGCGGCACGGTCGGCGTGGAACGCCGCCGACATCCGGGGCGAGGCCGAGCGGCTGATCGCCGCCGCAGGCGTCGTCGCCGACGCCGCGGTGCGCATCGAGCTGGCCGAAGACCTCACCGCCCGCGCCCTGCAGCGCTGCACGCCGCTGCTGGACCGCGACGGGGTACCCGAACACATCCGCGCCTGGACCTCGCAGGCGGTCCTCGACGTCGAAGCCGACCTGGCCACCCGGCTCGCCACCCGCGCCGCATCGGACACCGACCTGGTACCCCCGGTCGAGGGCGCGGCCGCCGCCGGCGGGCTGGATGCCGGCCAGGCCACGGCGGTGGCCGCGCTCGCCGGCGACCGGCCCCTGATAGTGGTCGAGGGCGCCGCGGGGGCGGGCAAGACCACCACCCTCGCCGCCACGCGTGTCCTGCTCGAGGCGCAAGGCCGCCGGCTCGTGGTGGTCACCCCCACGCGCAAGGCGGCCAAGGTGGCCGCCGGCGAGGTGGGGACGGCCGCCGGGTCGGCCGCGTCCCTGGCCTTCCAGCACGGCTGGCGCTGGAACGACGAGGGGCGTTGGACCCGGCTCACCGCCGGCCAGGTCGACCCGGTGACCGGCGGTGTCTACGCCGGGCCGAGCGAGGCCGCCCGGCTGCGGCCCGGGGATCTGCTGCTCATAGACGAGGCCGGGATGCTCGACCAGGACACCGCCCGCGCCCTGCTCACGGTCGCCGACGAGTGCCAGGTCCGGGTGGCGCTGCTCGGCGACCGACATCAGCTCTCCGCGGTCGGTCGCGGCGGCGTCCTGGACCTCGCCATCGCCCAAGCCGACCCCGCGGCAACCCTGACCCTGGACGCGGTGCACCGCTTCACCCGAACCGACGAGGAGGGCCGTACAACACCCGACACCGGCTACGCCGAGCTGACCCTGGCCATGCGCACCGGCGAGGACCCCGGGAAGGTGTTCGACGCCCTCCTCGCCCGCGGCCAGATCCAGCTGCATCCCGACGCCGCCGCGCTGCAGGAGGCACTGGCCGCCACCGCCGCCGAGTCCTATGCCGACGGCCGACCGGTGGCCGTGGTGGTGGACACCCGCGAACAGGCCGCCGAACTCAACAACGCCATCCGCGAACGGCTGGCCGTCGCCGGCCGGGTCGATGACCGGACGGTGGCCATCACCGGGGCCGGGGAGCGGATCGGCGCCGGGGACCGGATCGCCACCCGCCGCAACGACCGCCACCTCGACGTCGCCAACCGCGACGTCTGGGTGGTCACCGCCGTCGGCCGCCGCGGCGGGCTGCTCGTCACCCCCGCTGTCACCCCCACCGGCACCGGCCCCGGGAACGGGTCCGGCGGTGTCACCCCTGCCGGCCCAGGGACCCGGATACTGCCCGCCGACTACGTCACCGAGCACGTCGAGCTCGCCTACGCCACCACCGCGTACGGCGTGCAGGGCGAGACCGTTACGGCGTCGCACGTGGTGGTCGGCGAGCACACCGGCGCCTCCTCCGCCTACGTCGGGATGACCCGCGGCCGAACGGCGAACATCGCCCACCTCCTCGCCGCCGACGCCGACGACGCCCGGGAGCAGTGGATCGCGGTCTTCGCCCGCGACCGCGCCGACCTCGGCCCCGCGTACGCCGCCCAGCTCGCCGCCGCCGAGGCCGCCCGCTACGCCCCATCCCGACCGCTGGAGCAGGTGCTGGCCGAGCTGCGCACGGCGTGGACGGGCGAGCAGCGCTGCATTCAGCGACTCGCCTACTGGGAGCCGCAGCGCGACGCGCTGCGCGAAGTCGTCGCGCTCGAAGCCCCGCACGCCGGCGAACTGGCCCACCTCCAGGCCGCCCGTGAGCAGACGGCGAGCACCGCCGAACAGGCCAAGCAGCACGCCGCAGCCAGCGGCGCGGCCGTCACCGCCCACGCGGACGAGGCCCGCGACACGATGCTCGCTCGCTGGGTCGGCGAACGGAGCGCCGCCCGCGCGGCGGCAAGGACCGTGGGCGACGGTCCCGGCCGGCTTGGGCTCCGGCGGGCCGCGGTCGCGCAGGCCGGCGAGCAGCTCACCGACTGGGCCGACCGGTGGCGGCCCCACGTGCCGTCCCTGCCCACCGACCCGAAGAACCTCGCCCCGGTTGCCAGCTGGTTCGACGACCGGCCCGCCCTGTGGACGGCGCTCAACGCCTCCGCCCACCGGGCCGCCGAAGACGCTCATCCCGAGCACGCGCAGCTCCGCGCCGCGGCCGACGCCGCCCGGCACGCGGCGGAGCAGGCCCGGCGCGCACTGGCCGAGGCCACCCGGCGGCGGGATGAGCGGCTCGACCCGTTCGGGCACGTGGCCTGGACTTCCGACCCGGCCGGCCGGCTCGCCGACCTCGGCCGCGATATCGCCACCACCCGCCAGGAGCTCACCGACGCCCGGACGCGCATCGCGACCCTCACCGCCGAGCCGGCTCTCCGCGCCCAGCCGCCCGACCGGCTCGATCGCGAACGCGAGGCCTGGCGCACACGGCGCGCGGCGGGCCCCAACCAGCCCAGGCCGGCGAGTTTGCGGCCGACCGCCCCGGTCCCGGCCGTTCCACGCCCCGAGGCGGAACGCCTCGGGGCATCCCTCGCCCGGCGTGGCAGCGCCCCAGGCATCGGCTGATGAGCAGGGTGCCTCCGCCATCGACCGCGCGGTCTGCCAGTCGGAGCAGGAGGACAACTGGAGGTTTTCGGAAGCATCTGGCGGTCGGCTGTCAGTACGAGCTCCGAATCGGCGCCTTCTCAGGTGACGGAGCCAGTCCACCCGCCCAGACCGGAGGCAGCCATGCCCGACCATCCCGCCAGCCGCGAGCCCGAACTGCTCACCATCACCGAAGCCGCCGAGCTCCTCCGCGCCCCCGTCGCCACCCTGCGGTACTGGCGCCACCTCGGCATCGGCCCCCGCAGCTTCCGCCTCGGCCGCCGCGTCCTCTACCGCTGCGACGACCTCCGGAGCTGGATCGACGCCCAGCACGATCAGATCGCCCCAGGCCCGGGGAGCCGGCGGTGAGCTGCCCACTCGCCAGCGCGGGCAGCAGTCCACAGAATGCGGTCAACCCACCCGAGACGCAGGCGACTGACGGCAAGCTGGCTCTGCAGATGTTCGCGTCAGCGGTAAAGCCCCTCGTGTGCACGCCGCGGCCGGGGCTCGAGGAGAGGCAGGTAGTCGGCGATGGTGTCGATCGCGAGAAGACCTGACGGCACGTACCGGCCGCGCTACCGGGATGAGCACGGTAAGGAGCACGCTCGCCACTTCAAGCGCAAGGTCGATGCGCAGCGGTGGCTCGACGAGGTCACCGCGGCCGTGCAAACCGGCACCTACGTCGATCCGACGCGGGGAAAGCTGACGGTGGGTGGGCTGGCCGACGTCTGGCTCGCCGGGAAGATCAACCTCAAGCCCACGTCCCGGGCTCGCTATGCCGACGTCCTGCGGACCCACGTCCTCCCGCGCTGGGGTGACGTCGCACTGATCCGGGTGACCCACGGCGACGTCCAGGCCTGGCTGTCCGAGCTCTCCGGCCGCGGGCTGGCCGGGGCCTCGGTCCGCAAGGCGCAGGGCGTCCTGTCCGGCATCCTCGGGCTTGCGGTGCGCGACCGGCGCCTGGCCGTCAACCCCGCGCTCGGCGTGGCCCTGCCCCCGATGCAGGAGAAGCGCCGCCGGTACCTGACCGCCGAGCAGCTGGAAGCGCTCGCCGCCGCCGCCGGGCCCGGCCGTGCCGCCGTCCTGGTGCTCGGCTACTGCGGGCTGCGCTGGTCGGAACTGGCGGCGCTGCGGGTGCGGCACTTCGACCTGCTGCGCCGGCGGGTGCTCGTCGAGGAGGCGGTCACCGAGGTCGACGGCTCCCGCCTGGTGTGGGGCACCCCCAAAACCCACGGCCGCCGCTCGGTGCCGCTGCCGCGGTTCCTCGTCGACGAACTCGCCCGGACGGTGGTGACCCGCCCCGCGGACGAGCTGGCCTTCCCCTCGCCGCAGGGCGCGGTGCTGCGCAACCGGAACGCCCGGTCCGCCTGGTTCGACGCCGCGGCCCGGGCCATCGGGGAGCCCGGGCTCACGCCGCACGAACTCCGGCACACCGCGGCCTCGCTGGCGATCAAGGCCGGGGCGAACGTCAAGGCGGTACAGCGGATGCTCGGGCACGCCTCGGCGGCCATGACCCTGGACCGCTACGCCGACCTGTTCGACGACGACCTGGACGACGTGGCCGACCGGCTGGACGCGCTGCGGGCCGCGGCCCGCGGACGAGTTGCGGACTTTTTGCGGACTGAGACCCCTTTGGAGGGCTCGACGGAGCCCCCGACGGAGGTGAAGCCGCAGGTCAGCGGAGTGGAGACGAGGGGAATCGAACCCCTAACCCCCGCCTTGCAAAGGCGGTGCTCTGCCAATTGAGCTACGTCCCCGGGTGGCCCCGAGGGGCCGGGTGGTTCAGCGGGTCGGCGTGCTGACCGCTCCCGGCCCGCTGGTGGCCTCGTGCCACAGGTCGGCCTCGGTGCGGCCCGCGGTGCGTTTCCGGACCGCGGCCAGGGCCCCGGCTGCGACGGCGGCGAGCGCCAGCTTCTTCAGCACGTGGAGAACCTCCTCAAGCGCTTCGCCCGCCGCGGAGGCGACGACCGGAGGAGCGCGGAACCGACGTTCCGACACACGGGTGGGCCTGGGAGGACTTGAACCTCCGGCCTCATCCTTATCAGGGATGCGCTCTAACCGCCTGAGCTACAGGCCCGTGAACCTCGAACAGCGTACCTGGCCCCGGCCCTGCCCCGACGAGGGGGTCACCTGGTCCGTCGAGCGGAGCCCCGAGTGTCGCGGGGAAGGGCCGGCAGGCGTGGAGCAGGAACGGAACCCCGAGGGACGGGTCCCCGCCGGCCGGGGACGACCGGCAGCCGGAGTGGCTCCGTCGCGGGGGGCCGGAGGGCCTCCCGACGGGGACATGGGCAACGGCTCAGCACCAGACGGGAACGGCACCTGCCGCGGTCCGGTCTGCAGGGTCGTCCCGAGTGGGGCCCGGAGGGTCCCGCGCAGGGACGACGGACACGCTCAGCGCCACAGGGGCACGGCAATTGGCCGCGGTGCGATCCGGAGGATCGCAGTGTTTCAGTCCCGCTCGGAGAGGGTGACCTCCAGGCCGCCGACGAGGTCGGAGCACAGGTTGTAGATGAAGGTCCCCACCGTGCACAGGGCGGTCAGCAGGACGACGTTGATCGCACCGATGACCGCGGCGCCCCAGAAGATGACGCCGGGCGTGAGCACGTCACCGCTGCTCTCGGCACCCGATGCGCTGCCGATCTGCCCGAACAGGTCGTTGACGGCCTCGAAGACGCCGAGGCCGTTCAGCACCAGGTACAGCAGGCCGACCGCGACCATCCAGATGAAGAAGAGGGCGATCGACAGCACCAGCGAAATCTTCAGCGCCGACCAGGTGTCGATGTGCCGCAGCTGGAGGCGCGCCCGCCGCGGACCACGGCCGGCCTGCCGGCCGCGGGCCGGCTTGGTGGCCGACGTGGGTCCGGTGGCCGGTCCGGTCGCTTCGGTGGCGGGCTTCGCTGCCGAGGCGGTTCCACCGGCCGCGGGTGAGCCGGGTGCGGGCACCGGCGGGGGAGCCGCAGCAGCCGGCGGGGCGCCGGCGGCGGGCTGCGCCGGCGACGCGCCGGTCTGCGGGCCGAGTGGCTGCGGGACCACCGGGGCGGCGCCGGTGCCGGGGCCCTGGGCCCGCTGGCTGCCGGTCGCCGGGATGGCCTGCGTCGTGGAGGCGTCCCCAGCGGTGGGGGCACCCTCGGCGGAGGCCCCGTCCCCGGTCCACGAGTCGGTACGCACCGAACCCTGCGTCCGGTCGCTCATACCAGTCTCCCGTTCCCCAGCGGCGGAGCCGCTCCCTCGTACCCCGGCTCCGCGGCGGCCTGCAGCCACCGCGGAGCCATGGTCGCGTGCCTGACTAACCACTCACCCTAGGCCGCGGGCTCGTCGTTGTCCGTCGTACGCGCGATTGCCACGATGCTGACGTCCTCCGGCAAGTTCATGAGCTTGACACCCATCGTGGCGCGGTCCTTGTTGTGCCGCACCCCGTTGACCGGCGTCCGGATGACGCCACCGCCGGAGGTGATGGCGTACAGCTCGTCGCCGAGCGTCACCGACAGCGCGCCGACGAGCGCACCCTTGCGCGCCTTCGGGTCGGCGGTGAGAACGCCCTTGCCGCCGCGGCCCTGGTTCGGGTAGTTCTCGATCCCGGTCCGCTTGGCGAACCCGCGCTCGGTGGCCACGAGCACGTCGACGCCCTCCTGCACCACCATGAGGGACAGCAGGCGGTCGTCCTCGGACAACGCGATGCCGCGGACACCCTCCGTGGCCCGGCCCATGGGACGCAGCGCGGTGTCGTCGGCGGTGAATCGGATCGACATGGCCTTGCGGGTCACCAGCAGCAGGTCGGACGCGTTGTCGATCAGCGCCGCCCCGACCAGCTCGTCGCCATCCCGGAGGTTGATGGCGATCACGCCGCCCTGGCGCGGGGAGTCGAAGTCGGTCAGCCGGGTCTTCTTGACCTGACCCTTGGCCGTGGCGAGCACCAGGTACGGCGCGACGCGGTAGTCCTTGATCTGCATGACCTGGGCGATCTTCTCGTCCGGCTGGAACGCCAGGATGTTCGCCACGTGCTGGCCCCGGGCGGTCCGGTTGGCCTCCGGCAGCTCGTAGGCCTTCGACCGGTAGACCCGGCCCTTGTTCGTGAAGAACAGGATCCAGTCGTGGGTCGAGCCCACGAAGAAGTGGTCGACGATGTCGTCCTGCTTGAGCTGTGCTCCCATCACGCCCTTGCCGCCACGGCGCTGCGAGCGGTAGAGGTCGCTCTTCGTCCGCTTGGCGTACCCGGTGCGGGTGATGGTGACGACGACCTCCTCCTCCGCGATGAGGTCCTCCATCGACACGTCACCGTCGTTGGCGACGAACTGGGTGCGCCGGTCGTCGCCGTACTTCTCCACGATCTCGGCGAGCTCGTCGTGGATGATCTGCCGCTGCCGCTCCGGCGAGGCGAGGATCGCCTGCAGCTCGGCGATCTCCAGCTCGATCTCGGCCAGCTGGTCCAGGATCCGCTGCCGCTCCAGGGCGGCGAGCCGGCGCAGCTGCATGTCCAGGATCGCGGTCGCCTGGATCTCGTCGATGTCCAGGAGCTCCATGAGACCGCCGCGGGCGGCGTCGGCGGACTCGCTGTTGCGGATCAACGTGATGACCGCGTCCAGCTGGTCCAGCGCCTTGGCGTAGCCGCGCAGGATGTGCGCGCGCTCCTCGGCCTTGCGCAGCCGGTACCGGGTGCGCCGCTGGATGACCTCGATCTGGTGGTTCACGTACTCGCGCACGAGCTCGTCCAGGCGCAGCGTCCGCGGGACGCCGTCGACGATGGAGAGCATGTTGCAGCCGAATGTCGTCTGCAGCTGGGTGTGCTTGTAGAGGTTGTTCAGCACGACCTTGGCGACGGCGTCACGGCGCAGCGTGAACACCAGGCGGCGGCCGACGCGGTCGCTGGACTCGTCGGCGATCTCGCTGATGCCCTGCAGCCGGCCGTCCTTGACCGCCTCGGCGATCGACTCGGCCAGGTTGTCCGGGTTGACCTGGTAGGGCAGCTCCGTGCAGACCAGCTGGACCCGGCCGCGCGCGTCCTCCTCCACGGTGACGACGGCGCGCATGCGCACCGAGCCGCGGCCGGTGCGGTAGGCGTCCTCGATGCCCTCTCGGCCGACGATCAGGCCGTAGGTGGGGAAGTCGGGGCCCTTGATCCGCTCCATGCAGGCGGTGAGGGCTTCCTCGGGCTCCGCGTCGGGGTGGTCGAGCACCCAGAAGACGGCGGCCGCCACCTCCCGCAGGTTGTGCGGCGGCATGTTCGTGGCCATGCCGACGGCGATGCCGGCCGAGCCGTTGATCAGCAGGTTCGGGATGCGCCCGGGCAGGACCAGCGGTTCCTGGTTCTTGCCGTCGTAGTTGGGCTGGAAGTCGACGGTCTCCTCGTCGATGTTGGCCAGCATCTCCATGGCCAGCGGCGTCAGTCGTGCCTCTGTGTAACGCATCGCTGCCGCAGGGTCATTGCCCGGGGAGCCGAAGTTGCCCTGGCCGTCGACCAGCGGGTAGCGCATCGACCACGGCTGGGCCAGCCGCACGAGGGCGTCGTAGATCGAGGTGTCGCCGTGCGGGTGGTAGTTACCCATCACCTCACCGACGACGCGGGCGCACTTGACGTAGCTGCGGTCGGGGCGGAAGCCCTGGTCGTACATGGCGTAGAGCACCCGGCGGTGCACCGGCTTGAGGCCGTCGCGGACCTCGGGCAGCGCCCGGCCGACGATGACGCTCATCGCGTAGTCGATGTAGCTGCGCTGCATCTCCTGCTGGAGGTCGACCGGTTCGACGCGGTCGCGGGGTGGGGTCTCCGTCACGGTTCAGGTCTCCACAGGTCGGTGCACACCGGTGGATGGATCCACTGCTCACGAGCGTGCGAGTGAGTGGTGGATTCATCCACCGGCCGCCGGAGGCGGTGTGATGAATGGGTCGTCGGCACGGCGGAGCCGGTCCGCTCCCTCACGGGAGTGTGATCAGACGTCGAGGAACCGGACGTCCTTGGCGTTGCGGGTGATGAAGCTGCGGCGGGCCTCGACGTCCTCACCCATGAGCACGCTGAACAGCTGGTCCGCGGTGGCGGCGTCCTCGAGGGTGACCTGCAGCAGGATGCGCGTCTCGGGGTCCATCGTGGTCTCCCACAGCTCCTTGGCGTTCATCTCGCCGAGGCCCTTGAACCGCTGGATCGCGTCGTCCTTGACCTTCCGCCCCGACTCGGCCGCCGTGCGGAGCACGGCGTCCTTCTCGCGGTCCGTGTAGACGTAGTCGTCGGCGTGCTTGCCGCCCCACTTGATCTTGTACAGCGGGGGCTGGGCGAGGTAGACGTGCCCGGCCTCGACCAGCGGCCGCATGAAGCGGAACAGCAGGGTCAGCAGCAGGGTGCGGATGTGCTGGCCGTCGACGTCGGCATCCGCCATCAGGATGATCTTGTGGTAGCGCAGCTTGGACAGGTCGAACTCGTCGTGGATGCCGGTGCCGAACGCGGTGATCATCGACTGGACCTCGTTGTTCTTGAGGACCCGGTCGATGCGCGCCTTCTCGACGTTGATGATCTTCCCGCGGATCGGGAGGATCGCCTGGAACATCGAGTCGCGGCCGGACTTGGCCGAACCGCCGGCCGAGTCACCCTCGACGATGTAGATCTCCGAGGACCGCGGGTCGGTGGAGCGGCAGTCGGCCAGCTTGCCCGGCAGCGAGTTGTTGCTCAGCAGGCTCTTGCGGGCCAGCTTGCGGGCGTCCTGCGCCGCGCGCCGGGCGCGGGCGGCCGACGCGGCCTTGTTGATGATCATCTTGGCCTCGGTGGGGTTGGCCTCGAACCAGTGCCCGATCTGCTCGTTGCAGACCCTCTGCACGAAGCCCTTCACCTCGGTGTTGCCGAGCTTGGTCTTCGTCTGCCCCTCGAACTGCGGGTCGCCGATCTTCACCGAGACGATCGCGGCGAGTCCCTCGCGGATGTCCTCACCCGTGAGCTTCTCGTCCTTGCCCTTGAAGAGCTTCTTCTCCTCGGCGTACCGGTTGACGATCGAGGTCAGTGCCGCACGGAAGCCCTCCTCGTGCGTGCCCCCCTCGTGGGTGTTGATGATGTTCGCGAAGGTGTAGACCGACTCCGAGTAGGCCTCGGACCACTGCATGGCGACGTCGATCGACATGGCCATGTCGTTCTTGCCGGTGCCCTCGGCGGAGAAGCTGACGACCGACTTGTGGATCGGCGACTTCTTCGCGTTGATGTGCGCGACGTAGTCGATGAGGCCGGCGTCGTACCTGTAGGTGACCTCGGTCGGCTCGAAGGCCTCGCCCTCGGCACCGGCCTGCGGTGCGGCCTCGGCGAGGGTGACCTCGTCGGCCATGCCGGACTCGACCTTGCTGTGCCCCGGTCGCTCATCGCGCAGGGTGATCGTCAGGCCCTTGTTGAGGAAGGCCATCTCCTGCAGGCGGCGGTTGATGGTGTCGAACGAGTAGTGCGTCGTCTCGAAGATGTCGCCGTCGGCCCAGAAGGTGATCGCGGTGCCGCGCTTCCTGGTGGGGCCGACCTCCTCCAGCGGGCCCGGCTTGGCATACGCGTAGCTCTGCTTCCACTCGGTCCCGTCGCGCCAGACGTTGACGTCGAGCCGCGTGGAGAGGGCGTTGACGACGGTCACACCGACGCCGTGCAGGCCACCGGAGACGCCGTAGCTCTTGCCGTCGAACTTCCCGCCCGCGTGCAGGACGGTCATGATCACCTCGACGGTGGGCCGCTTCTCGACCGGGTGCATGTCGACCGGGATGCCACGGCCGTTGTCCTCGACCCGGACGCCGCCGTCGGCCAGCAGGGTGACGTGGACCCGGTCCGCGTGACCCGCCAGCGCCTCGTCGACGGAGTTGTCCACGACCTCCCACACCATGTGGTGCAGCCCGCGCTCGCCGGTCGACCCGATGTACATACCGGGGCGCTTCCGGACCGCCTCCAGCCCTTCGAGGACGGTGATGGAGCTGCCGGAGTACGCGTTCTCGATCTGGGGTGCTGCGACCACGTGGGGCCTTCCTCTCGAGCAACCGGCGACCTCGGGCCCCGACTCCGGGGCCGGGGGCAGATCGGCGCAGAACGGCGCTCAGCCGGTTGCTGACGGTTTCCGTCTGCCACGATACCGCGAGGTGTGACAGGAACAGCGCCGTCCACGCCCTGACGTCGTGTCTGCGCCTCTCGCGGGAGCCGCGCCACCACCGCTCTTACCCCCACAGCCGACACGCCGTCATCGGCGCGATGGTGCGGTCGGCCGCGTCGGGCGGCAGTGCCGGGCGGCCCGCAGACTCGGCCGCATGGCCGCACCGGACGTCCCACCCGCTCCTCCACCCGCCTCCGCGCCGCTCACCTGCCTGGTCACCGGCGCCACCGGGTACGTCGGCGGGCGGCTGGTGCCGGCGCTGCTCGCCGCCGGTCACCGGGTCCGGGTCATGAGCCGCTCCCCGGAGCGGCTGCGGGACCACCCCTGGGCCGCGGACGTCGAGGTGGCGCGCGCCGACGCGGGCGACCCGGAGGCGGTGGCCCGGGCCTGCCAGGGCGTGGACGTCGTCTACTACCTGATCCACGCCCTCGGTACGGGGCCGGAGTTCGAGGAGACCGACCGACGCACGGCGACGGTCATGGCCGGGGCGGTGCGTGAGGCCGGTGCCGGCCGGCTGGTCTACCTCGGTGGGCTGGAGCCCGAGGACGAGGCGCTCTCCCCGCACCTGCGCTCCCGCGCCGAGGTCGCGGCGATCCTGCTCGGGTCCGGCGTCCCGACGGTCGTGCTCCGCGCAGCCGTCGTCCTCGGCTCGGGGTCGGCGTCGTTCGAGATGCTGCGGTACCTGACCGAGCGGCTGCCGGTGATGGTCACCCCGCGCTGGGTGCACAGCCGGATCCAGCCGATCGCCATCCGGGACGTGCTGCGCTACCTGGTGGCCTGCGCCCGGCTGCCGGCGGACGTGCACCGCTGCTTCGACATCGGCGGCCCCGACGTCATGAACTACGCCGAGATGATGCAGCGCTACGCCGCGGTGGCCGAGCTGCCGCGGCGCCGCATCCTGCCGGTGCCGATCTTCACGCCGTCGCTGTCGAGCCACTGGGTCGGCCTGATCACCCCGGTGCCCGCGGCGATCGCCCGGCCCCTGGTGGAGTCGCTGCGCAACACGGTGGTCTGCCGCGAGCACGACATCGCGGCGTACGTCCCGGACCCGCCCGAGGGACTGCTGGGCTTCGACGAGGCCGTACGGCTGGCCGTCCAGCGGATCCAGGACTCGGCGGTGACCACGCGCTGGGCGTCGGCGTCGGTGCCCGGTGCGCCGTCGGACCCGCTGCCCACCGATCCCGGCTGGGCCGGCGGCAGCCTCTACGTCGACGACCGGATCCGGCCGACCGCCGCACCACCGGCCGCGGTCTGGGGCGTGATCGAGGGGATCGGCGGGGAACGCGGCTGGTACTCCTGGCCGCTGGCCTGGCGGGTCCGCGGCTGGCTGGACCGGGTGGTGGGCGGGGTGGGCCTGCGCCGGGGCCGGCGGGATCCGAACCGGCTCTACGTCGGCGACGCACTGGACTTCTGGCGGGTCGAGGAGCTCGAGCAGGGTCGGTTGCTGCGGTTGCGGGCCGAGATGCGGCTGCCCGGCCTGGCCTGGCTGGAGTTCCACGTGGAACACGACCCGGTCACCGGCGGCGCCCTGGTCCGCCAGCGGGCGACCTTCGCTCCCCGGGGACTGGTCGGCCACCTCTACTGGTGGGCGGTCGCCGCCTTCCACGGGTTCGTGTTCGGCGGCATGCTCCGCGGGATCGCGCGCGCCGCCGAGCGACGCGACTGACCGGGCGTCCCGCCGTCCTGGCTCACCACGTGGGGTCCTGACCCGAAAATGACTGGGGTACGGGCGAACGGAACCGACGGCTCGGCCTTGGGGCTGCGCCGAGTCGGGGACGGGCGAACGCTTGTGGGGTTAGGCGGCTGGGGTGAGGGTGACGGTGTAGCCGAGGGCTTCGAGCTGGTGAACGTGAGCGCGGCGTCGCCGGTCGGGGTCGGTTCGTTTGGCGTGGAAGTCCGAGCCGAGGTCGACGAATCGGGCGTCGGGATCAGACAGCAGATGCCAGATGATCACCAGCATGGAGCGGCCGACGGCGACCATGGCCTTCTTCCCGCCGCGGCGGCGGGCCAGGCGGCGATATCGCTCACCGAGGAAGGTGTCGGTCTTCGCCGCGCCGGCGACGGCCTCGCCGATGACTTTGGCCAGGTAGCGGTTTCCGTGGCCGGTGCTGCCGGCGCCCTTCTTCTTGCCGGCCGATTCCTTGGTGCCGGGGGCGAAGCGGGCCCAGGCGCACAGGTGCCCGTCGGTGGGGAACCGACTCATGTCCAGGCCGATCTCGGCCAGGATTGCGCTGGCGGCGACGCGGCCGATGCCGGGGATCTCATCGAGCTTCGCCACCGCGTCGGTGAAAGGGGCGACCATCTCCTCGATCATCACCTCGAGCTCGGCGATGTCGGCTGAGAGGCCGTCGATGCGGGCCAGCATCGTGGTCAGCAGCCGGGCGTGGTGATCGGTGAAGTAGCCGGTGAACGCCTCTTCCAGGTCGGTGAGCTTGGCGCGCATCCGGCCCCGGGCCAGCGCGGCGAGCACCTTGGGGTCGCGGGTGCCGGCGATCAGCGCGGCCAGCATGTCCCGCCCGGAGGCGCCGAAGATGTCGCTGGCCACCACCGACAGCTTGATCTGTGCGTCTTCGAGCAGCTTCTCCACCCGCTGCTTCTCCGCGGTGCGCACCTCGACCAGATCGGCGCGGTAGCGGGTGACATCGCGCAGCCGGCGGATCTTCGGCGGAGGCACGAAGCTGGGCCGCAGCATGCCGCGCTCGGCCAGCTTGGCCAGCCACACCGCGTCCAGCTTGTCGGTCTTGGGCCGGCCGGGCAGGTGCTTGACGTCGCGGGCGTTGACCAGCTTCGGGTTCAATCCGCGGGCCTCGAGCAGGTAGTACGGCGGCTTCCAGTAGTCGCTGGTGGCCTCCATGACCACCTCGCTGACGCCCAGCCCGGCCAGCCGGTCGGCCATCACCAGCAGTGAGCGGGTCATCGTGCGATAGGTGACCACCTCCTGCATCCGCTTGCCCGGCCGGGTCGGATGCGGCACCCGCACACAGCACACCAGCTCGGCCTTGCCGATATCCAGCGCCGCCACCCGGGCGACGATCTCCTCGACCTGTTGATCTTCCTGAAGCACCATGACCTCCTCGCTCTCACCGACCCCTCGGGGGGCCGCCCGCGAGGACTGCTGGGCAGGACGAGCAATCTGATCCGCGTGCTCGAAGCGACAAGGAAGCGCCCACGGCGCAGCCCTCGGCACCCTGCTGGCTCACGACCTCCCACGATCAGGGACAACCGGCGTCGGCGGGCGACCCGACACACATTTTCAGCGCGGAACGCGCGGCCGCCAAGGCCAAGGATGCTGGCTCACCGTCGACCGTGAGCCAGGACCCTTGGTGACCAGGTCACCTGATCATCAGCGGGGTCAGACGAGTAGCTGGGCGGCGGCCAGCTCACGGTAGAGCGGGCTGCTGTCCACCAGCTCCGCGTGCGTGCCACGGGCGACGACCCGGCCCTGGTCCAGCACGACGATCTCGTCGCTGTCGAGGACCGTGGACAGCCGGTGGGCGACGACGAGCAGCGTCCGGCCGGCCGACGCCGCCGCCAGTGTCTCCCGCAGCAGGCTCTCGTTGCGCGCGTCCAGGCTGGCGGTGGGCTCGTCGAGCAGCAGCAGCTCCGGGCGGGCGAGCAGCGAGCGGGCGATGGCCAGGCGCTGGCGCTCCCCGCCGGAGAGCAGCACGCCCTCGTCACCGACCGCGACGTCGAGGCCGCGAGGAGAGCGCCGGACGACCTCGGTGAGACCGACGTCGGCGAGGACCGCCCACAGCTCCGGATCGGTGGCGTCGGGGCGGGTGAGGAGCAGGTTGTCCCGCACCGTCCCCGCCAGGACGGGGGCCTCCTGCTCGACGTAGCCGAGCCGGGCGCGCAGCGCGGCCCGCGGCAGCTCGCGCACGTCGGTCCCGGCCCAGCGGATCGTGCCCGAGTCGACCGGGTAGAACCCCTCGATCAGCGCCAGGACGGTCGACTTGCCCGCTCCCGAGGGGCCGACCAGGGCGACCCGGCTGCGTGGGGCGATCCGGAGGGAGACGCCGCGGAGCACCGGCGTCCCGTCCGGGTAGCTGAACGAGACGTCCTCGAGCTCGAGCAGCGGTGCCGCGCCCGGCCGGGCGGTCGGGGCGACGCCGGCGGGACGCTCCGGCTGCTCGTCCTGCTCCGGGTCCAGCCCGAGCACCTCCTGGATCCGGGTGAGCGCGCCGAGGCCGGTCTGCAGCTGCGTCCACGCGCCGATCAGCTGCCCGAGCGGCATGACCAGCAGGAACAGGTACAGGATGAAGGCGACCAGGTCGGCGACGCCGATCGAGCCACTGGCCACCCGGTACCCGCCGACCCCGAGCACCGCCAGGAACGCGCCCTGGACGGCTATCGATCCGGCCGGTGAGACCAGCGCCTCCCGCCGCGCGACCTGCACGCCCGCGGCGTAGGCCCGTTCCGCGCTGGCCCCGACGGCGGCCGCCTCGCGGGTGGTCGCGCCGCTGGCCCGGATCGTCCGCACCGCGGACAGGGCGCGCTCCACCGCCGCGGTCATCGCGCCCACCTCCTCCTGGGCGCGCTGGGACATCCGTCGCACGCCGCGCGAGGCGAGGACGGCGGTGGAGGCGCCGATCGCGACGGCGACCACCGTCAGCAGGAGCAGCCAGACGTCCACCACCGCCATGGCGACGAGGGCGCCGACCCCGACCACCACCGATCCGGCGACCTCCACCACCCCGGCGGTGACCGTCGCCCGCAGCAGCGTGGTGTCCGAGCCCACGCGGGACATCAGGTCACCGGTGCGGCGGCGGTCGTACTCCGCCACCGGCAGGCGCAGCAGCCGGTCGGTCAAGGCCAGCCGGGTGGTGAGGACGAAGCCCTCGGCGGTGCGCTGGAGGACGAACTGCTGCAGCGCGCGGAGCGCGGACGACACCAGGAGGACGACGACGAGCAGGCCGACCGCGGGGAGCAGCGGCTCCCCCGCACCCACCACCTCGATGACGTGCGCGACCAGCGCCGGCTGGGCCAGCGCAGCCGCCGCCCCCACCAGCGACAGGCCGGCGGCCACCAGCAGCGCGCGGCGGTGCGGGCGCAGCAGCGGGAGGAGGTCCCGCAGACCGGCGGCCGCCGGCGCGGCCGGTTCCCCGGGCGCGACCGGGGCGGTCACCGGCCCGGCGTCAGGCGACGGTGAGGGCACCGACGAGCGCCGTCAGCAGGCGGGCGTGGTGCTCCAGCAGCTGCGGCCGGTGCCCGTCGGGCCGCACCGCCGCCACGTGCCCCACACCCGACCAGAACTCGTCGCCGTCGTCGGTGCCCAGCAGCAGGCCGTGCACGGCCGGGTCCTGGACGAGCCGGCGCAGCTGCGGGCTGTCCTCGGCGGCCAGCAGCAGCCAGCGGGCGTCGAACGCCGGGTCGCCGCTGGGCATCGGCAGCAGTCCGCCGGTGCCGTGCCGCCAGAACCGGGCGGGGCTGAGCCGGAAACCCGGCACGGCACCCAGCATCGGGACGGCGGTGATCGCGTACTCGGGGACGACGTACCGGCCCGACGCGTAGACGACGTCGAACGCGACCAGATCCAGGGTGCCGGCGCGGCCGCGCAGCACGTTCGCTGCCCGGTGGTCCTTGGTGGCGCGCACCGGTGAGCTCGCGATCAGGTCGGCGAGGACGGCGTCCTGCGGAGCGGTGCCGTCGGAGACGGTCCACCCCTGCTGCAGCGCCCACCCCTGGGCGCCGACCGGATCGCCCTCGTAGCGGAACACCCGCTGGGCGATGGTCGGTTCGCGCCGGCGGCGGCCGAACAGGCCGCCCCCGCGGGCCGGCGCCTGAGCCGGTGGCGGGAACCCCTGAGCCGTCGGCGGAGCGTCCTGTGGAGCCGCGTCCTGCGGCCCGGCGGCGTTTTGCGGCCCGGCGGCGTCCTGCGGCGGCGGGACCGGGCGCTGCGGGGTGGCCGGGGGCAGGTCCCAACCCGGCGGCTGCCAGGCCTGGCCGGGCACCGGCTCGTCCCGGGGCTGCTTCCGCCGGTCGGCGAAGTTGGGGCGGTCCTCGTCGTCGCCGGGGGCACCGTCGCCGAGGTGCGGAGGCTCGCGCCAGCCGCCGCCGCCGTCGTCGTCGAATCCGTCCCGGTCACCGTCGCGGGGGCTGCTCATGCCCTCATCGTCCTCCCCGGCGCCGACCCTGTGCGGCCGGGCGCCTCATCCGTAGGTGTCGCGGGGCCCCCGCCCGCGCACCGAGCGCGGGCCCTTCTTCCAGCTCGGGGCCGTCGGACCGACAACGCGCAACCGCGTCACGACGTCCCCGCCGACCTGCGCATGCAGCTTGCCCAGGATCGAGGGGGCGAGCAGTCGCAGCTGGGTGGCCCACGCCGTGGACTCGGCGACGACGAGGAGTTCCCCCTCGGACAGCGTCTCCGGGCGGCAGTGGGAGGCGATGTCCGGGCCGACGATCGCGTCCCACCGGCCGAACACCGACCCCACCAAGGTCTGCGAGGACCAGTCCTGCTGACTGACCAGCGAGTCCACCAGCCGGCCCAGCGGCTGCGGGTCGTCGGCGCCGGGTCCCGGACCGCTCCAGGCACGCTTCGGGCCGGCGATCCGGCGGCGGGTCGGCTTCGGGCGGGCGGCCGACGCCGCGCGCGCCGCCTCCAGGGCGGCACGGGCGATGTCGCTGGGCCGCGCCGGGCGCTCCTCGCTCACGGGCCCTCCTCGCTGGCGCTCGTCGGCCGCGTTCGCGACGCTGCTGTGCCCCTTGGTGAGCTCGCACGCTCGCTCACGGGCCCTCCTCGCTGGCGCTCGTCGGCCGCGTTCGCGACGCTGCTGTGCCCCTTGGTGAGCTCGCACGCTCGCTCACGACGGCTCCCCGTTCCCGGCCGGGACGGCGTCCTTGACCACCAGCGCCATCCCGTTCCCCACCTCGACGCGGGTCGACCGCAGCTCGGCCGGCACGTCGTCGATCACCGCCGCCGTGATCAGCGTCTGCTCGGCCGACCGGGCGACGGCGGCCAGCGCGGCCCGCCGCTCGGTATCGAGGGTGGCGAAGACGTCGTCGAGGACCAGGATCGGATCCTCGCCGTCGGTCCGCAGCAGCGCGAAGGTGGCCAGCTTGAGCGCGAGCGCCAGCGACCACGACTCCCCGTGGCTGGCGAAGCCCTTCGCCGGCGCCGGACCGAGGTGGATGACCAGGTCGTCGCGGTGCGGCCCGACCAGCGTCATGCCCCGGTCCAGCTCGTCGCCGCGGCGCTCGGCGACCCGGGCGCGCATCGCCTCGGTGAGCTCGGCCACCGTCGGCAGCTCGGCGCCGGCGACCAGGGCCGCGCCGTCGCCGGCGAGCGGCACGGTCGAGCTGTAGCCGAGCCCCGCCACGGCGGCACCGTCACCGGCGACGCCGGCGTAGGACTCGCCGACGTAGGGCGCGAGGTCGGCGACGAGCCGGAGCCGGGCGGCCAGGAGCTGACCGCCGAGGTCGGTCAGGTGCCCGTCCCAGACGTCCAGGGTCTCCACGGCCTTGCCGCGGGCGAGCCGGGCGGTCTTCAGCAGTGCGTTGCGCTGCTTGAGCACCCGCTCGTAGTCGCTGCGGACCCCCGCCAGCCGCGGGGTCCGGGTGGCGAGCAGCTCGTCGAGGAAGCGGCGCCGCTCGGTGGGGTCGCCGCGGACCAGGGCGAGGTCCTCGGGTGCGAACAGCACGGTGCGCACCAGGCCCAGCAGTTCCCGCGGGCGGGGCAGGGGGCCGCGGTTGACCCGCACCCGGTTGGCCCTCCCGGGGTTGATCTCGACCTCGACGAGCAGCTCCCGGTCACCACGGCGGAGGGCGGCACGCACCACCGCCTGCGCGGCGCCGTGCCGCACCAGCGGCGCGTCGCCGGACACCCGGTGGCTGCTCATGGTGGCGAGGTAGCCGACGGCCTCGACGAGGTTGGTCTTGCCCTCCCCGTTGCGGCCGACGAAGACGGTCGGCCCCGGGGGCAGGCCCAGGTCCACCCGCTCCCAGCTGCGGAAGGAGCCGACCTGGAGGTGCCTGAGGTACACCTCAGGCCGTCCCGGGTCCGGTCACGCGGGCCGCTCGGCCTCCTGCGCCTGGACGGCGCGCACCGCGTGCCCGCCGAACTGGTTGCGCAGCGCGGCGACCGCCTTCATCGTCGGCGAGTCGTCCTGGCGGGAGGAGAAGCGGGCGAACAGCGAGGCGGCGATGGTCGGCACGGGGACGGCGTTCTCGATCGCCTGCTCGACGGTCCAGCGGCCCTCGCCGGAGTCCTCGGCGTAGCCGCTGATCCCGTCGAGCTCCGGGTCCTCGTCCAGCGCCCGGACCAGCAGGTCGAGCAGCCAGGACCGGATGACCGTGCCCTGGGTCCAAGACGCGATGACGCCCGGGACGTCCTCGACGAGGTCGACGGCGGCCAGCAGCTCGTAGCCCTCGCCGTAGGCCTGCATCAGCGCGTACTCGATGCCGTTGTGGACCATCTTGCTGAAGTGGCCGGCGCCCACCGGCCCGGCGTGCACGAACCCGGCGCCCGGCATCTCCTGCCCGGACTCGTCGTGCGGTGCCGGCGGCTTGAGGGCGTCGAAGATCGGCTGTGCCTTGGCGACGTCCTCCTTGGTGCCGCCGACCATCAGGGCGTAGCCGTTCTCCAGGCCCCAGACACCGCCGGAGACGCCGGCGTCGATGTAGCCGATGCCCTTCTCGCGCATCATGACGTCGTGCACCTGGTCGTCGGTGTACTTGGAGTTGCCGCCGTCGATGACGACGTCGCCCGGGCTGAGCAGTTCGGCCAGCTCCTTGACGGTCGCCTTCGTCGGATCACCCGAGGGCACCATGACCCAGACCACCCGTGGTGCGCTCAGCGCCTCCACCAGCTCCGGCAGGCTCTCCACGTCGCGCTTGCCCGGCGCGCGGTCGTAGCCCACGACCTCGTGACCGGCGCGGCGCAGCCGCTCGGCCATGTTGCCGCCCATCTTGCCCAGCCCGATCAGCCCCAGCTGCACGATCCCGCCCTTCGTCGTCGTGGTCATGCTCGTGGTGGTCCTGCTCATCGTGCTCGCCGGGGGGAAGTCTCGCCTTCCGGGCCCGGTGACGTGGACGTTCGCCCGATCAACCCGGCAGCCGCACCGGCATGATCAGGTACCGGTAGCTGCCGGGGGGCGCGGCCGGGGCCGCCGGCTTGTCGTCGTCGGTCGACGGCTCGTCGACGCCGGATAGCACCGCGGGCTTGAGCGGGCTGGTGAAGTCCATCCGCGCGTGGTCGGTGTGCACGGCGGCGAGCCCGTCGAGCAGGAATGTCGGGTTGAAGCCGATGGTCAGCGGCTCGCCCTCGAAGTCGACGTCGCAGCGCTCCTCGGCCTGGCCCTCGTCGTCGCTGCCCCCGGCCCGGAGGGTGACCTGACCGGGGGTGAACTCGCAGCGCAGCGGCGTACCGCGCTCGGCGACCAGCGCGACCCGCTTGGCGGCGTCGGTGAACAGGCCGACCGGCAGCGTGGCGTTGGCCAGCGACTCGTTGGGCATGATCGCGCGGTACTTCACGAACTCGGCGTCGAGCAGCCGCGTCGTCGTCCGACGGTCCTTGCCGGACAGGCCCAGGATGCCCTCACCGGAGCTGCCCGAGGACAACGACAACGTGATCTCCGGGCCGCTGGTCAGCGTCTTGGCCGCCTCGGCGAGCGTGCGGGCGGGCACGAGCACGGCCGCCGACAGGCCGGAGGTCTCCGGCCGCCAGGTGAACTCGCGGACGGCGAGGCGGTAGCGGTCGGTGGCGGCCAGCGTGATCCGGTCGTCGTCGATCTCCAGGCGGACACCGGTGAGCATCGGGAGCGTGTCGTCGCGGCCGGCGGCGATGGCGACCTGTGCCACCGCCTCGGCGAAGACGTCGCTGTCGACGATGCCCGCGGCGGACGGCATCGACGGCAGGGAGGGGTAGTCCTCGACCGGCAGGGTCGGCAGGCTGAAGCGCGCGTTGCTGCAGGTGATGGCCAGGCGCGGGCCCTCGGCGGTGATCTCGACCGGGTGCGGGGGCAGCGCCCGGGTGATCTCGGCGAGCAGCCGGCCCGGGACGAGCACGCGACCGCTCTCGCTGGTCTGGACGTCGACCTCGGCGCGTGCCGACACCTCGTAGTCGAAGCCGGAGACCGACAGCAGGTTCCCGTCGGCCTCGAGCAGGATGCCCGCCAGGACCGGCACCGACGGCCGCGGGGGCAGGCTGCGCGCCGTCCAGGCGACGGCGTCGGCGAGCACCTCACGTGCCACCCGGAACTTCATCTCTCGACCCACCCATGTTCGGTCCGTTCCCGTGATCACCCGAGGGGTGACCGGTGCGGGCCCGGAGCTCGTGTTCGACGTGCAGCGGAGCGCGACGGCCCCGGTGCGGTGCTCATCGTGCCTGTTGCAGTGCCCCGTGGGGAAACCCCGGTCCCTCGATGGGTTCGGCGCTCCTGCTGCCGACCGTTCGGAAGCCCTGCCGGCGCAGCGTCCCCACCCAGGGTGTGGTTCAAGAATCTCTCGAGATAACTCCCTCATCCTCGTCATCACACGTGTGGAAGGTGGGGAACGAGCTCCTTTCCGCAGGTCAGCGGCCGAGTGGGGCTGTTGGCCCGTTGTGGGCGGTCAGCGTCCTCCTGTTGTCGACACGTGGACAGATCGACGGTTGTGCACCGGAGCGCGCGTCGGTCCACCTGCTGTCCCCTGTCTCTCCCCGTGGCGTCCCCAGGGGCGCCGGCCGTGCGCCGTGCCCGGCGGCCCGGTGCTCGACCGGGGGCGTGGTCCGATGGTGTTCGCGCAGGTCAGCCGGGAGGCGCGGCTGTTCCGGCGCGGGTGGGTGCAGCGGGCGGCGTCCCGGATGTGGTGGCCGCCGATCGGTCGCACGCGACTTTCCCCCAAGCTGTGCACATTCCTGGGGACAACTTCTCGATCTGTCGACGTCGACCGTCCCCGCCCCGGCGGGCGGCGGGCGCAGAACCGGCGATTCCGTCGTCCCCAGGGATCCACACAGGTGTGGACAACGACTTGTCGACCGGTGCGGGGCGTCGGCCGGCGCCCGTCCGGACGGTGATCGGCCCGGCTGCGCACCGTCACGGCAACCCCGCCATCCCGGAGGCTTCCGAAGAGGGTCGGAAAGGGCGCGCAGAAGACCGAGGGAGGGCGCATGGCCCCGGCAGGGCCGTGGCGACGGCGCAGGAGGAGCCGGGACGGCAGCGAGCCGCGGTGGACCGATCGCGGGGCCCGGAGGGCTCCCGATCGGGACATGGGCAGCGGCTCAATGCACCAGGGGAACGGCACGTGGCCGCGGGGCGGTCCGGAGGACCGCAATGTCACTGCCGGGCGCGGCTCTTGATCCGTGCGGTCAGCTCGGTGACCTGCGTGTACGTGGCCCGTCGCTCGCTCATCAGGTTGGTGATCTTCTTGACGGCGTGCATGACCGTGGTGTGGTCCTTGCCGCCGAAGGAGGCCCCGATCCGCGGCAGGGACAGCTCGGTGAGCTCCCGGCACAGGTACATCGCGATCTGCCGGGCGTTGACCAGCGTCCGGCTGCGGTTGGTGCCCTGCAGCTCCTCCATCGTCACGGAGAAGTACTCCGCCGTGGCGGCCATGATGATCGCGGCGGTGATCTGCGGGCCCTGCTCGTCGCTGATCAGGTCCTTGAGCACCAGCTCGGCGAGGGGCAGGTCAACCTGCTGCTTGTTGAGGCTGGCGAACGCGGTGACCCGGATGAGCGCACCTTCCAGCTCGCGGATGTTCGTCTGCACCTTGCTGGCGATGAACTCCAGCACCGGGTCGGGCACCTGCAGCCGCTCGCCCCAGGCCTTCTTCCGCAGGATCGCGATGCGGGTCTCCAGGTCCGGCGCCTGGACGTCGGTGATGAGACCCCACTCGAACCGGGTGCGCAGCCGGTCCTCCAGCGTCGTCAGCTTCTTCGGCGGACGGTCGGAGGTGATCACGATCTGCTTGCTGGCGTTGTGCAGCGTGTTGAAGGTGTGGAAGAACTCCTCCTGCGTGCGCTCGGCGCGCTCGAGGAACTGGATGTCGTCGATCAGCAGGAAGTCGATGTCCCGGTAGCGCCGGCGGAAGTCCTCGGCCCGGCCGGAGTGCACCAGGTTGATGAACTCGTTGGTGAACTCCTCGGTGCTCACGTACCGCACCCGCACGTTGGGGAACATCCGCGCGGCGTAGTGGCCGATCGCGTGCAGCAGGTGTGTCTTGCCCAGCCCGGACTCCCCGTAGATGAACAGCGGGTTGTAGGCGCGGGCCGGCGCCTCGGCCACGGCCACGGCCGCGGCGTGGGCGAACCGGTTGCTGTTGCCGATGACGAAGGAGTCGAAGACGTACTTGGAGTTCAGGCCGGGGTCCAGCCCGGCCGGCCGGCCGGACTCCGGTCGGCGGGGACGGGCGCCGGAGCCACCACCGGATCGGCGCTGTTCGCTCGCCGACGCGTCGACGTCGAAGGGCAGCACGTCGGCGCTGCGGTCGTCCCCGCCACCCCAGTCGCGGCCACCGGAGCCGGCGCCGAAGTCGCTGGTGCCGCTCCCCCACGTGGTGCTCCAGTCCTCGGGGGCGCCCCGGTCCACGGGCGGACGCTGCGGCCCGTCGGCCGGGTGCAGCTCGCGCACCGGGGGGAAGTCCGCGGGTGCCGGCCGCTCCGCGGTGGCATGGCGGTCCCAGGGCGCGGCGGTTCCCACGACGTCGGTGCGCACCCCGAAGGCGCTGCGGCCGTCGTCGGCCCGGTCCCGGGTGGCGCGGTCCTCCTCGGCGCGCTGCGCCTCGGCTGCCGACCACGGCCGGCGGACCGGCTCGTCGTCGCGGGAATCCGCCGGCGGTGCGACCGGTGCGTCCTCGAGCTGCACGGCGACGCGGATGTCCCGGCCGAACTGCTCCGACAGCGCCTCGGCCAGCACCCGGCGCATCCGGGACTCGAGCACGGTCTGGGTGAACTCGTTGGGCGCGGCGAGCACCGCGGTGTCCTCGACCAGGCCCAGCGGCCGGGTGAGGTTCAGCATCGCGTTCTGCTGCGGGGAGAGGCTGGTCGCCAGCCGCTCGCGGATCTGGTCCCAGACCGTCGCCAGGTCCAGCGTGGCATCGGCCATGCCGTGTCGTCCTCCCCATGCAGTCGACCCCGCGGCCGCTCCCGGCACCTTCGTACCGGCCTTCCCGTGGACCACGGGCCATCCACCGGTGGATGCCCCGGTTGTGGACACACGCACGCATGTGTTCCACATCGGTGTCCACAGGCTGTGCACGGCCGGCAGGATGGTGCGCCGGCCCCGCGCATGGCTGCGGCCGCGACAGCATCTCTGCTGGTCACAGCACGGATCGGGCGGCT